>QFQF01000031.1 GCA_003248935.1 Sphingobium sp. | reverse complement strand
GCGCGGCGACCGCTTGATGTTCCTGCGGAACGAGCGGTCGCTAGGGGTGAAGAACGGCACGCTCGGCACGATCGAGCAGGTATCGGCCGAGGGGATGAAGGTTCGGCTCGACAGCGGCGCGCGGGTGGCGTTCGACGCGAAGGATTATGCCGCGGTCGATCACGGCTACGCCGCTACCTTCCACAAGGCGCAGGGCGTGACGGTCGATCGCGCCCATGTCCTCGCCACACCCGGCATGGACCGGCACAGCGCCTATGTCGGTATGAGCCGGCACCGCGACGACGCGCAGCTCCATTATGGGCGTGACGACTTCGCAGACCAGCGCCAGCTCGCCCGCGCCCTGTCGCGCGACCAGGGCAAGGACATGGCCGGCGACTATGCTCGGCCCGAGCAGGACCAGGCCCGTGCGTTCGCCGATCGGCGCGAGATCCGGTTCCCGGAACTCGCGCGTCAAGTGGCGGAGAAGGTCCGCGACAAGGCCAGGGGCATGTTCGCGGGGTTCCGGCCGAAACCGACGTCGGAAAAAACTACGTCGCCGGAGCGCATCGCGGCCGATCGGCCGCTGGCGCCCTCACAGGCCCATGCGATCGAACGCTATGGCCGAGCCGCGGCCGATATAGGCCGGATGCGCGATAAGGGGTTGCCGGTGCTCCCACATCAGGAGAGCGCCTTGCGTCAGGCCGGCGACGCGCTGGACCGGACGCGGCCCCATGCCGCGCGTGACCTTGCTTCCGCGTTCCAGCGTGATCCCCGGCTCGCTCATGACGCGGCCGAGGGCAACACAGGCGGCGCGGCGAGGGCTATGGCCGAGGAGGCGAAGGTTCGCGCCGACCCCGACCTTCGCGCCGACAGGTTTGTGGAGAGCTGGCAGGCGATGCAGCGCGACCGCACGGCCAAAGAGCGCAGCGGCGACAAGGAAGGCGCGGAGCGGTTGCGCGGGCGCATGGAGACTTTGGCGGGCGGGTTGCATCGCGACCCGCAACTCGAATCCGCGCTGGCGAAGCGCGCGCCCGAGCTGGCGCTGAAAATGGAGCGTGGGCGGACAATCGGGCAGGAGCTGACGCAGTCGGTTAGCATCGGCCGCGAGCGTAACCGGGGGATGAGCCTTTGAGCATGGACGACGAGCAGGGCGACGCGGCCACAGAGGCGTTCGAGGAGGTCCGCGCCGAGGTGACGTTGCTACGCCGCGCGATCGAGCGGCTTGCGGCCGAGCGCGCCGAGGTGTCCGCGCCCAAGGATTATGACGAGACGCTGGGGCGGATCGCCCAAGCGATCAATAAGCTCGCCGAGCGGATGGACGTGCTCGCCGACCGGCCAGGCATCAAGATCACTCCCGAGGGGATCGCGCGGCAGATCGCGACGGCGGGCGGCACGACCAGGGCCGATGACCAGCGCACGATCGCCGAGGCGCGCGGGGCTCTGGAGCGGGCGACGGCACAGCTCGCCGGCGTCGTGGCGTCGGCGCGGCGCGGTGACGAGCAGAACCGTTGGCTGGCATGGTCCGCAATCGGCGGCGTCGCGCTTGGCCTGGTGTTGTGGGCGCTGCTTGCGGGACCGATCGCGCGGGCGACGCCCGATAAGTGGCTATGGCCGGAGCGCATGGCGGCGCGGGCGCTTGGCGGGTCGATGTGGGAGGGCGCGCGCCGTCTAGCGGGAGCGAGCAACCGCAACGGATGGAACGCAATGGTAGCGGGCGCGGTGATCGGCCAAGGCAATCAGGCGGCGCTTGAGCGATGCCAGCAGGCTGCGGCTAAGTCGGGTGAGGCGGTGCGATGCACCGTGAGGATAACACCTCGTCCGTAAATCTCAGTTTGTGATATTTACATCTGCGGCACTTTCTCCCCTCGACCAGATCGTTCCACCAACTCCCCAATCCGGGTAGCGCGGGTCTCGGGCCTGACTGCCCCCTTGATCCAGCGCAGCACGTTACGCCGATAGGAGGGCGCGGCAGCGTCGAACCATTCGCCCGCGAGAGGCCGCGCATCGAGCGCCGCTCGCAGATCGTCGGGAACGAGGAGGGCGTCGATATCGGCGCTGGCGTTCCAAAGGCCCAGCCGTTTGGAGCGCGCGACGGCCTTCCGACCTGAGTCGGTCATCATGCCCTGGCGCTCTAGCCGGGCCACACGATCCTTGTAGGTTTTGGTCCAGACCTGTTGCTGCCGCGGCGAGATGAGCTGCATCGTCCGGTCAGCGTCGAGCTTGCGGCGGATGCCGTCGATCCAGCCGAAGCATAGGAGTTCGTCAAGAACGACCCAACGGGACAGATACTTGGCCGGAACGCTCCGCTTCCAGGTGACGAGCCAAACGCTCGCTTCTTGCCGGTGGTTGGCCGCGAGCCAGTCGCGCAGCTCGTCCCGGCTGGCGACCTCGACCTTCGCGAAGCGGTCGGTCTCGATCATTGGCTCAATTCACCGGTATGTCGGAAAGGCTGCCGTCACCAGAACCGAAGCAGTCCGGCCGTATCGCCCGCGAGCTTCGCCGCCTTGTTGGCGACCTTGCCGCTGGTCCAGTCGCCAGGGGCGAGGCCCAGCCGGACGGTGAACGACTGAAGCTTGAGGTGGTCGGCATACCAGGCATCCGCGTGATCGGCGTAGCCTTGCGGCATCGACTTGAGCTTGAGATCCTCAGACAGCGAGAGCCCGGCCCGATCCAACTCGTCCAATACGGCGCGGAATTGCTCGGGGCGCTCTACGATGCGGTCGCGCAAAGGGCCGAGGTCCTTGGGGTTCAGCTTGTGCCGGCCCGCCGCCATGAACCCGCCATGCGCATCGAGATTGAGGTAGAGGACGCCTGCGGCCTCGGCCTTGGTCCCCGAAGGCGTGAGTACGCCACTGACATGCTCGTGGTAGGGACGCTTATCATTCGAGAACCGCACGTCTCGGTTCATGCGGAACATGGTTTGGCCGCCGCCCTTGAGCGGGATTTCCGTGCCAGCCAGTTGCGCCGTAACCTCCTCCAGTAGCGCCTCGAACGGCTCTTGAAGGTGACGCTTCACCTCATCGCGGTGCGCGTCGAACCATTCCTTGTCGTTGTGGCGCGCCAGATCGTCTAACAGCGTGAACGTGGTTTCCGAGAACATGGAGCCTTCCTTCTGCGATAAAGAGCGGTCGATCCTCAGGCAGTCGCCGGCGTGGCCGAAAAGGGGCGCGCGCCCGGGCTGTCTTGCTCGTCAGGCACCTTCACCTTGAGCCAGAGCGCATAGAGGGCGGGAACGAAGATGAGCGTCAGCACCGTTCCCACCGCGACGCCGCCGATCAGCACGAAAGCGAGCGGCCCCCAAAAGGTCGAAAAGGTCAGGGGAACGAACGCCAGCACGGCCGCGAGCGCGGTCAGGATCACCGGCCGCGCGCGCCTGACCGTCGCCTCTACGATCGCTTCATAGTCGGACAGCCCCGATGCCTGATCGGCGTTGATCTGATCGACCAGGATCAGCGTGTTGCGCATGAGGATGCCGGCGAGCCCGATCAGCCCCAAAATGGCGGTGAAGCCGAAAGGCTGGCGGAACAGAAGGAGCGCTAGAACCGCCCCAATCAGTCCGAGCGGCGCGGTCGCGACCGTCAGCCCGAGGAGCTTGAACGAACGCACCTGGAGCATGATGAACAGGAGCGTGAAGGCCAGCATGACGGGCGCGACCGCGCCGATCGCCGCGTTCGCCTTGGCGGCTTCCTCGACCGAGCCTCCGGTCCGCAATGTGTAGCCGGGCGGCAGTGCGGCCCGGATCGCGTCGAGCCGGGGCGAAATGGCTCCCGTCGCGTCCGGAGCTTGAACCCCGTCCTGCGTGTCGGCGCGCACGGCGATAAACGGCTCGCGGTTCCACCGATGAAGCGCAGGCTCGCCCGGCTCGACAACGAGACGGCCGACATTAGCGAGCGGGACGCGCTCGCCCGAAGCCGTGACCAGCGTCGCCGACGAGAGCCGCGCGGCGTCGAGCCGATCGGGACCGGAGGCGCGGACCACCACATCGACCGTGCGCGTTCCGTCGCGCACCTGAGCCACCGGCTGACCCGAGAGCGCCGCGCCGACCTGCCGGGCGGCGACCTCTGGCGAGAGCCCGATCAGCGCCAGGCGGGCCTGGTCGAAGCGGACGCGCAGCTCGGGCGCCCGCGCGCCATATTCGAGGTGCGCGTCGCGTACTTCGGGGCTCATCGCCATCACCTGCCGGACGCGCTCGGCCAGCGCGCGGAGCTGATCGAGGTCGGGACCGTGGACACGGAACACCACCGGATAGGTGATCGGCGGGCCGTAGAGGAGGCCGGACGTGCGGACCCGGGCTTCCGGAAACAGTCCCGCGTCAGCCGCCCGACGCAGCTTATCCCGCAGCCGGTCGCGCGCGGCCGCGTCGGGGGTTTGGACGACCACCTTGGCGAAGGCGGGATCAGGAAGTTCGGGGTTGAGGGCAAGGAAGAAGCGCGGCGCGCCCGCGCCCAGGTAGCTGTCGACGATCGACGCTTCGGGCTGGCCGCGAAGATAGCGCTCGACCCGCCCGGTCGCTGCCTCCGTCGCGCGGATGCTGGAGCCGAGCGGCATCTGGACGTCGATCAGAAGCTCCGGCCGATCGGAGGTCGGGAAGAACTGCTTTTCAACGAGCGCCATGCCGCCACCAGCGACAAGGAAAATGAGGACGGTCGCGCCCACCACTTTCTTGCGGTGGACGACGGCGCGAGCGACCCAGGAACGGAACCGGCGATAGCGCGGCGTGTCATAGATCGCATCATGTCCGCCAGGCACGGGCTTGATCTCCGGCAGGAGCTTCACGCCCAGATAGGGCGTGAAATAAACGGCGACGAACCAGGAGACGAGGAGCGCGAAGCCGACGACCCAGAAGATGTTGCCGGCGTATTCGCCGCTGGACGAGGCGGCGAAGCCGATCGGGATGAAGCCGGTGATGGTGACCAGCGTTCCCGACAGCATCGGTCCGGCCGTCGCTCCCCAAGCGAAGGTGGCGGCCGCCATGCGGTCCAGTCCTTCTTCCATCTTCACCACCATCATCTCGATCGCAATAATGGCGTCGTCGACGAGGAGGCCCAGCGAGAGGATCAGCGCGCCTAGCGTGATGCGGTCGAAGTCGCGGCCCGTCACCGCCATGATGACGAAGACCACGCCGAGCGTCAGCGGCACGGAGGCGGCCACAACGAGTCCGACGCGAAACCCCAGCGCGATCAGGCTCACCACCATGACGACGGCGAGTGCGACCGCGAACTTCACCATGAACTCGCCGTAAGCGTGGTCGATCACGGCCGCCTGGTCAGACACATGAACGAGATCGAGACCGAGCGGCAGCGTCGACTGCTCCGCTTCGACCTCGCGCGCGAGTGCCTTTCCGAGATCAAGCCCGTTCCAGCGAGGTTTCATCACGACGCCGAGCATGAGGGCAGGCTTGCCCTGATGGCGCACGAGATAGGCGGGCGGGTCTTCATAGCCGCGGCGGATGGTGGCGAGGTCGCCAACCGTCAGCACGCGTCCGCCCGCCGCGACGGGCAAACGACGCAGCGCGTCTACATCGGTGAACGCGCCGTCGAGCCGGACCCGCAGCGAAGGGCCGGTGGTTTCGACCGAACCGGCAAACGCAACCGCGCTCGCCCTGGAAACGGCCGCGGTCACGTCGTCGACCGACACGCCAAGCGCTTGAAGACGGGCTTGGTCGAGCTCCACGAAAATCCGCTGCGCCTGCTCGCCGATGATGTTGACCTTGGCGACGCCCGGCACACCGAGCAGCCGAGCCTTCAGCCGTTCGGCGACCGACACGAGCCGGCGTTCGGGCAGTCCGTCGGCCTGGAGGGCGTAGAGACCGAAATAGACGTCAGAGAACTCGTCGTTGAAGAAGGGGCCGCGCACCCCCGAAGGCAGCGAGGGCGCTTCATCGCCGAGCTTCTTGCGAACCTGATACCATTGGTCGGGGATCGCCGAGGGGGGCGTGTTGTCCGCTAGCGTTATCTGGAGAATGGCGACGCCAGGACGCGCTGTCGTTTCCACCCGGTCGAGATAGCGCAGTTCCTGGAGGCGCTTTTCCAGGCGATCGGCCACCTGGTCCTGCATCTCGCGCGCGGTCGCTCCCGGCCAAGCGGCGGTCACCACCATCGTCTTCACCGTGTAGGTGGGATCTTCGGCGCGGCCGAGCTGGAGGAAGGCGAGAACGCCCGCGAGCGCGGCTGCGATGATCAGGAACAAGGTGACGGAAGGCTGGCGGACGCCAAGCTCGGAGAGGTTCGGCCCCTTCACCGCGGCATCCCCCCGACCCTGACCTTTTGGCCTTCAGCGAGCAGGTGCGCGCCGAGCGCGACCACGCGCTCGCCGGCGCGCAGGCCACCCTGGATCACCGCCGTTTCGCCGTCGACCGAGGCGACGCGCACCCGGCGGAGCGTGACCGTGGAGTCGGGGCGCACGGTCCAGACGCTGAACCCACGCCCACGGTCGAGAAGGGCTCCGAGCGGCAGCGCGAGCCGTCCGACGCCGGCGGTCGCGTCGCCGCCGAGGTTCAGCGTGACGGTAGAACCGACAGGCAAGGCCGCCGGCGCACCGGCGAGCATGTAGCGCGCCTCATAGGTGCGAGTCCGCGGGTCCGCCGCGGCCGACAGTTCGCGCAACGTCGCGTCATAACGCCCGCCCCCGTAAACGGACGCGACCGCCCGCGCTGGCAACTGCCCACGCCGATCCTCCGGCACCGCCACGACGGCATCGCGCCCGCCGCTTCGCGCGACCCTGACGACGGGTTGGCCGACGGCGACGACCTGGCCGGGTTCGGCGAGCAGTTCGGCCACCACGCCGTCAGCATCCGCCACCAGGCTGGCGTAGCGGCGCTGATTGCCGGCCGAGCGCGCGGCAGCGCGCGTGGCGGTTAGCCTCGCTTCGGCCGCGGCGAGATCGGCAGACGACGCCTCGGCTGTCGCGCGCGCCGCGTCATATTGTTGCGGCGCGATGCCGCCAGCGCCGACTAGGGGGCGCAAGCGCCTCTCGTCGGACGCGGCCCGCGCAGCAGCCGCGCGCGCGGCCGCGACCTGCCGCTCCGCTGCGCTCGCTTGAGCGGCCGCTTCGGTCGCGCCAAGCGCAAGATCGGAAGCGTCCAGCTGGGCCAGCACCTGCCCGCGACGGACCATCTGCCCGAGGCGAACAGGACGGTCGATAATCTGACCGCCGACCCGGAAGGAAAGAGTGGAGTCGTAGCGCGCGCGGACCTCGCCAGTGAGCGCGTCCGCACGGGCCGAAGCCGCCGGCGCGGCGGTGACGGTCGCAACGAGGGGAGCGGGCCTGGAAGCGTCCTTCTCACCACAGGAAACGAGACACCCCGATCCCAGCAACACCAGCCATGACGACGCGCGCATCCATACCCCCGCTCGATTCAAGATCGAGCATGGGGCTAGTTATGTGTGACGATTTCGTCAATACGTCACTATCGCTCTGGTGCGTTCAGACCTTCGCCAACCCACGCAGCGCGAGGTCCGACATATGACGGGCGTGCCGGTTCAGATCGTGGCTGTCGTGCAAGTGCTCAAGGACGGACGGGTGAGCGAAGGGAACGAGCGAAATCCATAGCGCGTCCACCACGTCGCTGAGCGGGGTGCGCGTCTCGAACTCGCCCGAGGCGCGACCCGCCTCCACGATGCGGCGCGCCGCGTTCCGCATGGCCTCCTTATGCCGATCAATGGCAGGCCACCGCTGGTCCATGCCGGCTCGGATCATGTTGTGTAGCTTGCGGTCGTGAAAGTAGAGGGCGATCGAGCCGTCTAGCATCGTCTGATAGAGGCGGCGCAGCCGTTCGGAGGCCGGTTGATCGGCCTCGCACACCTCATCGAGCGCCGCCCCGATCCGCGCCACCGTTTCGGCCACAGTGGCCTCGCAGATGGCGAGCTTGGAGGCGTAGAACTTGTAGATATAGGCGGTCGAGATGCCGAGGTCCGAGGCGATGTCGGCAACCGTGGTCTTGTCGAACCCGTAATGGCGAACGCGCGCCTCCGCAGCATCGAGGATGCGCCGGCGCACGTCATGTTCGGGTGCGCCGCGCAGACCCCGAACCGGGCCAAGCGTTTCGAGAGACTGGGTTTCGGCCATAGGTCCTATCTGCGGGGCTGGGAGGGTGAGTTCAACCCTTGACCGCAAGTGACGTTATACGGCAATCGTCACCGATGCGAAACCTGATTCCGCTCTTACTCCTTCCCGCGATCTTGGTGGCGGAGCCATCCGCCGCACAAGTCCCGGACGTGAGCCAGCGACCCGAAGCAGCTCCTTCCCCGTGGTGGCGTGCCTTTGGCGACCCGCTGATCGACCAGGCTGTCATGCGTGCGCTCGACGCCGGGCTGGACGTGGAGATCGCGTCGGCCCGGCTGGATCAGGCGGCGGCGAGCGCGCGCGCGACCCGCGCCTCACTCCTGCCCGCGATCGGAGTAGGCGCAAGCGCGGCGGCTATCCGTCAGTCCCTGGAGGACCCGCAGATCAGGCCATTCGCCGGCTTTCCGGGATTCCAGCGGGACGTGGAGCGTTACGACGTTCGTGCGACTGCCTCTTGGGAGATCGACCTCTTCGGGGCCGGACCGAAGCGCCGGGCGGCGCGGGCAAGCGTCGAGGCGGCACAGGCCGACGTGGCGGCCGCGCGCGTCGCGGTCGCCGCGGACACTGCGGCCGCGTGCCTCAACATCCGCGAGCTGCAACAGCGTATTACGATCGCGAAGGCGCGCGCGGCCAGCCTGGAGCGCCAGCGCCAGGCTATCCGGCTACGGGTCGACGCCGGCGTCGTCGCACCGCTGGAGCTGGACCGCCTGACCGGCGAGACAGAGGGCGCACAGGCGACCATCCCGGTCCTGGAGGCGCTGTTCGCTGGCGAGGTGGCGCGCTTGGGCGTGCTGATCGGCGACGCCGCAACAGCGCGCAGCCTATCGGCTCTGCCGTCGCCAGAGCGGCCTATCCTGCCCACCGGCCCCGCGCTCGGGGGGCTCGAGGTGACCTTGAGCGGGCGGCCCGATGTGCTTGCCGCCGAACGGCGCTTGGCCGCGGCGGACGCGGGCATCTCGATCGCCCGCGCCCAACGCTGGCCCAAACTGTCTCTTGCCGGCCTGATCGCGACCGTGGCGAGCGCGCCCGCCGCATTGTTCACCGGCGCGGCCACTGCCGCCCAGGGCCAAGGCGGACTAGGGGTGACGCTATTCGACTTCGGGCGGGTGGATGCCGCCATAGCCCAGGCGAAGGGCCAGCGCCGCGAGGCGCTGGCTAACTACCGTCTCTCGTTGTTACGCGCCGGGGCGGAGGTGGAGACCGCCGGCGCGACGCTCGCGCGCCGTACCGCGGAAGCGGACCGCCAAGCCGCCGCCGCCGCCGCGCTCACCCGAGCGGAGGCGACGGCGCGGCGCACCTACGACGCCGGAGCTCTCGATCTCACGTCACTCCTCGATGCCGAGCGGGGCAGCCTCGCCGCCCGCGAGAACGTCGTGGTGGCACGTTCCGCCGCGTCGCGGGCGATTGTCGACTTGTTCCGATCGACAGCATCGTAACGGCGCAGGTAACAATCCGCTCGACCGCACTTAAGCCGACAACGTGTCATAACCGGTCGGTTTTGACACCGGCAGCCCACCCGCTGTTTTTCAAGGGTTTGCAGGTGTCAGAATCCCGTGTCAGAACGGGAGCATGGAAATCGGCTATGCGCGGGTGTCCCGCGGCGACTCCCAGGACCTCGACCCGCAGCTCCGCGCGCTGACCGACGCGGGGTGCGCGACGATTTACCAGGAGGAGGCGTCGGGTGGCCGGGCCGATCGGCCCGAGCTGGCGCGCGCGATCGGGGCGTTGAACCCCGGCGACGTGCTGGTGGTGTGGAAGCTCGACCGGCTTTCCCGCTCGCTCCGTGATCTCCTGTTCACGCTGGAGGCGATCACCGCCGCCGGCGCGGGGTTCCGGTCGCTGACCGAAGCCGTGGACACCACCACGCCCGCCGGCCGGTTGATGACGCAGACCTTGGGGGCGTTCGCCGAGTTCGAGCGCGCCATGATCCGCGAGCGGACCATGAACGGGCTCGATCACGCGCGCAAGGCGGGACGGCACCTTGGACGCCGGCCGAGCCTTACCGGCCCCCAGCGCGCCGAGATCATCGCCAAGGCCGAGTCCGGCCAGGGCTCCCCCGCCCAGCTTGCCAGCCTGTTTCGCGTGTCGCGCTCGACCGTGCAGCGCGTGTTGCGCGAGCATCGTGCGCGAGTGGGTGCTTAGCGTGGACGCCTTCGAGCAGCTCGTCAGCGAAATCCTTTGGCACGAAGGATATTGGGTCAGAACGTCCGTGAAGGTCGAGCTGACCAAGGAGGAGAAGCGCGCGATCGGCCGTCCCTCTTCTCCCCGGTGGGAACTGGACATCGTGGCGTATGGCGGCCGGGATAACCTTTTGCGCGTTATCGAGTGCAAGAGTTATCTCGACAGTCGCGGCGTCGCGATCGGCGGGTTCGTCAACCCAAAGCCAGATACCCCTAGCCGCTACAAGCTATTCAACGAACCCGAGCTGCGCCGCGTGGTGCTCGGTCGCTTGTGTCGCCAATTTGTCGACAGCGGTGCTTGTCGAGAGGAGCCGACCGTTCGGCTCGGCTTGGCGTGCGGCAAGATCACTAGCGACGCCGACCGCGGCGCATTGCGGGAGCACTTCGATGCTCAAGGATGGGATTTGTATGACGAGCAGTGGCTACGGGGCCGGCTCGGTCGCATGGCGGAAGGCGGCTACGAGAACCAGGTTTCGGCCGTTGTCGCCAAGCTGCTGCTTCGCGGTCAGGTGACGCCATAGATGGAGGCCGCCCAGGGCGGCCGCGCCTTTATCCCACCCACCCAACCCTTGGGGCCTGGCCTTCGGCCTGGCCATGCGGAGATCCCCGGCCGTGCTTCTCGTTTGACGCGCGCGGTCGACTTGTCGACAAAGGTGCATGGCAAAAGCACCTGAACCGCAGCGCAACCGGCAGATCGTCGGCATCAGCCTCTCACCAGAAATGGCGGCGGCCGTGAAGGATGAGGCAGCGCGCCGGAAGGTGAGCTTGCGGAAGCTGTTTGAGGAAATGTGGGAGGGCTACAGCGCCAAGCGTAAGTAGCCCCCTCCCCCATCCCCCCTATCGCGTGGCGGCGATCCAGTCCGTCATGGCTTGAAGATCGTGCGCCCAGAAGATCGTCAGGCCGCGATCTTGGGCGTCGATCAGGTTGTGCAGCTTATAGACCCCGCTCAGCATGGCGGTCGGCACGACTTGCCGCAGGCCGAAATCGACCTTCCAGCTCGCGGCCTTCACCGCCGCATCGTTGTTGAGGCGTTTGACCGAGTTGGTCGACGAGTTGGACACCTTGCATTCGATTGGCATGACGCGCTGGTCCCACAGGCGGACGATGATGTCCCCCTTCCGCGTCCCCAACCGGCTTTCACCGCAGAACTCGCCCGCAGCCGGAGCGTGAGAAATGTTCGGGATCGAGCGCGAAGTTACTTCGGTGAAGCCCAGCTCACGCAGCGCGGCCTTCACCGCCCCTTCCTGTTGATCCTTGCCCTTCGTGCGACGGCCGGTTTGCGTGCGGCTCGCCGCCATCAGCGCAGCCGACGCCATCACCGCCGCGCTCCGTTCGGCTTCGGTCGGCGCGCGCCCTTCCACCACCCAAGCGAAGCGGCGGCGGTCGAGCACCTGCCGCACGACGCCGAGCAGGCGTTGAACAGCAGCAGGCGAGCGGTCGAGCTGGGATCGTGAGAAAGAGCGAACGTCGGCCAACACCTTGTAGTCGTCGGCCGAGATCGGCGGCGCTGCCAAGTAGCGGAACGCTTCAAGCAGGCGCGGATCGCCGAGCACATCGAGGGCCGGCGTGTCCAGGTCGGACAAATCGACCGTCGCCTCCAGCAGCTCCTCGACATAGCCCTGATAGACGTCAAAGGCTTCGAGATAATCCTCCAGCGGCTCCTCTAGGCGTTCCTTAGTAAAGGCGGCGCTGGCTTTGGCGCGGTCGACTTCGAGCTGTTCCGAGGTCCAATGCGGCGGCTCAATCATCAGGCGACCGCCTCCAAAATTGCGGGGCCAGGCACAATCAAACGCTCCATCTCGCGCGGCTCGAACTTCGTCAAACCACCAGCATAGGTGCGGCCGGACCGTTGAGAAATGTTGCTTTGGAGGAAGTCGACCAGCGCCTGCTTCACTCGCTCACTCATGGCATCGCGAGGATAAAGCCCGTGCGCGATGTTGATATGCCGGGCATCGACCTGGTTCATCACGAAGGCCGGCGGCCGGCGCGCCATGTAGGTTGAAATGATCGGCGCGGCGCGGCGCAGCCCCACGGACCACCACGCCTTGCGGTGGCTGGCGACGTAACCCTTGTTCGCGCCCATCTGGCGCGCGACCTTGAGGAACCGCCTCACCGCGTTGCGTTCGGCCGTGTCGAGTTCATCGAGGTCGGGCGGGAGGTCGATGACCCGGCGGAGCTTCCCCGGATCGGCGAGGATGCCCGCGGCATCCAGCACGTCGCGCGCGCGCGTGACAGTCGGGAACAGCACCGAGTCCGGCAGGCCGGCGCTATGCTCGCCGGCGATCCACACTTCGTTCGCGCCGGTGACGGTGCCGCGATGAACCCGGCACAGCTCCCCCAGCTCAACATAGCCTTCCGGGGCTTTGGGCGTTTCGTGCGTGAGGAAAGACCAGCGCGATTCGACGGCGAGACGATCGCGATGGACCTTGCGCCCTTTGCCGAGGCTGTTGAGGTCGCCGAGGCTGTCGACCCGGCGAAAGAATACCGACTTGGACTTGGCGCCGATCTCGAACGTCGTAATCGCGGCCGTCGTCGCGGCGTCCGGAAAGGGTTGTGCGGTCGGCTCGATCACCGTCACGCTTTGCCCACCGAGCTGGTTGAGGACCAGGCCGCGGACGAGCGCGCCATAGTTCACGTCCAGCCACTCGGCCGCGGTGATGAAAGCGCCATAGTCCCTTGGCTTCGCCTTCAACACGGTCGCCAGGTAGAAATAGACGTGCAGGCCGGCGAGCTTGCTGGCCGGGAGGCCGATGCTAGCGGCTTCGGTGAACAGCCAATCCTTCCACTTCGGCGGTATCTGATGATGCCGCACATAGGGCGGGTTGCCGATGTAGAGTGTCCGTCCCGTTGTCGTGTCGCCGAAGCGCCGAAAGTCGCCGAGCACGATACGCGCGCGCGGGGCCGCGCCGATCGCGGCCAGGTTGGCGCGCGCGACCAGCGCCGCGAGCGGGTCAATGTCGATCCCGACCAGCTCGGCTTTTGGGAACGCCACCGCGGCGCGCATCAGGAAGCGCGCCGAACCGACGCCAGGGTCGACAACGCGGGCCGGAGTGCCGGCGGACGCCCAGTCGACCATCGTTTCGACGATCGGGGCCGGAGTGTAGGTCGCGCCGTTTTCGCGTCGTATCGCCGGCGTTCGCAGCGCGCAAAAGGCGTCGCCGAGCGGGTCCTGCCCGTCACGGATCAGCTCGACAAGGGCATTGAGAGTGGAACGAGCGGGCGCTTTCGCCGCACCCACGAGCGCGCGTTCCTGCATTGAAAGCGCCCCGACCGCATCAGCGCCAAGGGCCATAGCGGTCGACGCCAGGGCTTGCTCCGTCGGGAAGATCGCGGCGAACTCGTTCCAGAGGTCGCCCTGCCCCCCTGTCAATCGAACTAGCGCGCTTGGTGTAGTTGCGGTCGCCATAGACTTTCCCCTTACCGCCCAGCGGCCGAGCGGTAGCGGGGAACGTGAATGTCCCCTGCCCGCTTTCTGATTTCAGCAATGTCGAACCGATTCTGCATCCGCATGAGCGTTTCGACCGATACGCCGAACGCCTTTTCTATCCGCAATGCCATTTCCGGCGACAGATGCGCGCGTCCATTAAGGAGCGCCGACAAGGCGGGCCGCGTGACGCCGAGGGCTTGAGCGGCATCCGTGACCGATAGACCAAGCGCCCCAACGACCTTATCCCTGACGAACGATCCAGGATGAGCCGGACTTGCAGCCGTGGCGTTCATATCATCCCCGAGCAGCGACGCGATGAGTCGACTCCGTGCCCTGTAACGAGACGCTTTACAAGACCCTTGTTCTCGCTCCGTTCATAATCCTATTCGCCTCGCATAACATTAAGCGACTAAGCGGCTAAGCTACTAATCGGTGCCCGCGAGCGCGCCCGTGCGGGCCGCGCTCTATCTCCGCTGCGCTCCGATCGAGCCGCGCGAGCGCGTCTCGGGGGCGTTTGCGGGAGGGGGCGGAATCCTACGCCAAGCTCGCCCAGATAGCCGGCGCGAGATCTTACTTGTTGCTGCCTTCTACGGTCGCGCCAGAA
>QFQF01000017.1 GCA_003248935.1 Sphingobium sp. | reverse complement strand
CACGTGCGACCGCACCGAAAGGCCGGACATATGGAAGCAAGCGATCCGATCAAATTTTCCGTTCAGCCCTTGCAAGAGGGAGCCGTCCACATATGAAACGGGAACCTAACCGAGCACAAAACCCTAGGATTTCTCTATGTTTGGACGCTGGTGGCTGTGGCTGGACACTGCTTGCAAAATTTTTCTATGATATTGTGAGGTTAGGTGCTGTGAAGCTGCAGTATGCGTCGAGCACGGTATTTTTGACGGTATCTTGCCGGCGCAATTTTCCAAGCATGTTATTGAAACCATGATGTTGTTTCATCCATTGGATTCCGTCCCCGGCACCACAAACTCCTTCGCTATTATTCGCTGGCCACCGCCAAGCCTTCCATATTAGGTCCTGACCCTAGTCAGGACAGTGAGAATGTATCACGGGCTCGTTCCACAGAAGTGCGGCGGTTGTGTGTGATGCCGGATCGCGGCGCATGCTGATGCGGGCGGGGGGTATCAGGCGGGCGATCGCGGGCAGCGATTGCCGCCACAGGATCGCATCCCGCTGGCGTTCGGGCATCCGCGCGGCGATCGTGCCGAGCTGGGCGCGGGTGAGGCCCGAGCGTTCGCAGTAGAACGGGTGGCGCGGCGTGCGCGAGAAATAGCTGAAGAACACCGCCTTGCGGTCGCGGGCAGATGCCGGTTCGCCGCGGTGAAAATTGCGCGCGGTGTCGGCGAAGATCACCGTGCCGGCCCGTCCCTCACACGACACGACGTCCCACGCGTCGCGGCCGTCATGATGCCGGGCGAGACCCGCGTCGTCGAGCGACGGGTAGCTGAACGGGCCGTCATGGGCATGCTCGTTGAAGCGGCGGACGATCTGGAACGGGCCGTCGCCCGGCCCGACATCGTTGCAGTAGACCGACACCTTCACCATCCGCCGGTCCTCCCGGTCGCGATGCCACAGGCGCGTGGCGACTTCGCGGGAGTCGGCGACGGTGTAGATGATCTGGGCGCCGTCATAGGCGGCGGGCACCGTCAGATACGCCTCGATGATGTCGAGCAGACGGTCCTGAAGGCCCCAGGCGAAGATTTCGGGCCGGTACATCATCGCGCCGGGCGGCACCGTGTTGAAATAGGTGCCGTCCTGCACCTCCCGATGGGCGATCGCGGCATAGGCGCGGGCGAGCTGGCGCGCGGCGCGCAGCATCGGCGCGGACTCCCCCATGCCGAGCGCGTCGAGCGTGGTGACGTACACGCCGTCGCGCCGCAGGCCCGCGACGATGTCCGCATCGACACCCTCCGGCCGGGGCAGGCGCGGTTGGTGCCGCCGCTGCGTCGCGTGATAATGGGCGTCGAGCCGCCCGGCGAGCGCGGGGCGGTTCGTCGCCCACAAGGCGAGGCTGCTCGGGAGGTCGCGCAGGCGCGCCGACATCCCCCTGAACAGACGATCCATTCTAGTCCCTATCCCATGATGACGGGTGGAGCCCGTCGCCCATGCAACGGATTGCCGCAGATTGTTGCCGCAGGATGTCGGGACATGTCATGGCGGACAAGCGCGGGACGGCGACGCGAAAGCCGCGCGCGACGGCCGGATTCCGCCATTTACGGCCTTCTTTCTGTTTTCCGGAGCGCCCATTCATGCCTAATATGTTGTAATGTCAGGAAGGATTGACCCCGAACCCGGCGCCCGGCCGGCAGCAACCGTGGTGATTCTGCGCGACCGGATATCGGCGCCGCCGGAGATGCTGGTGATGGAGCGGTCGCGCGACATGCGATTCGCGGGTGGCGCGCTGGTGTTCCCCGGCGGGGCGGTCGACCCCGACGATCGGGATCAGGCCGCTGCGCTCGGCTCCGGCCCGATGGTGGAGGAACTGGCGGCGCGGATCGCCGCGATCCGCGAGACGCTGGAGGAAAGCGGCCTTGCCATCGGCATGGCGCGGACACCGGATCGGGCCGTCATCGGCGAAATCCGGCAGGCGCTGGCGGCAGGCGAGCGCTTCTCCCGCCTGATGGAGCAGGCGGGACTGGCGATCGACGGCGACGCGCTGATCCCCTTCGCGCGCTGGCACCCCAAGCGCGGCGAGGTGTCGAAGGCGTTCGACACCCGCTTCTATATCACCCGCATGGACGATGACGAGCAGGCGGCCAGCGTCGACGCGACCGAGAATGTCCGCCTGTTCTGGAGCGGGGCGCTGGAGGTGATCGCCTTCTGCGACCGGGGCGAAGGGCGGATCATCTATCCCACCCGCCGCAATCTGGAGCGGCTGGCGCAGTTCGCCAGCTTCGCGGAGCTGGCCGCGCACGCCCGCGCCACGCCGGTCGAGACGGTGACGCCGTGGATCGAGGAACGGGCGGACGGGCGGTTCCTGTGCATTCCCGGCCATCTGGGCTATCCGGTGACGTCGGAGGCGCTGGACAGCGCATTCCGGCACTGAACGGTCGTCCTGCCGTTCTCCGCTTTGCGCGCGGGTGCGTTGCGTCCATGACATATCCCTGATGCCGCGCCCTCCCTCACGCCTTTCAAGACGTCGCCGGCCGGGCATGCTTCCGGCCGTGCTGCGGTGGAGCCGGCGGTTGGTCTGGATCGGCATGGCGATCGTCGCGCTGCTGGTCGCCTATGCGTTGCTGCGCGGGCGGCCGCAGGATTTGCCGTGGACGCCGCTCGACCTGTCCCGGCCGATCGGCGCGTTCACGGGGCGCAAGCTTGCGGGGTTGCGGCAGAACCCGGCGCAGTGCCGCGCCCTGCTCGATCAGGCAGGGGTGCGCTACACGCCGATGGCGCCGGGCGGCGCGGGGCAGTGCGCCTATACAGGGACGCTGCGCCTGGAGCCCGAGCGCGGCGCCATTGCCCTCTCGCCCGCGACGGTCGCGCCCGCCTGCGCCGTCGTCGCCGCGCTGAAGCTGTGGGAGTGGCAGGTGGTGCAGCCCGCGGCAGAGCGGATACTGGGCACATCCGTCACGCGCATCACCCATTTGGGCAGCTATTCCTGTCGCCGGATGTATGGCCGGTCGAAGGGCGCGTTCAGCGAGCATGCGCGTGCCGAAGCGATCGACGTCGCCGGGTTCGTGCTGGCGGACGGGCGGCGCATCACCGTCGCGGGCGACTGGAGGAAAGGCGGGGAGGGGAAGGACGCGCGGTTCCTGCGCGCGGTGCGCGACGGCGCCTGCGACCTGTTCTCGACCGTGCTCTCGCCCGATTACAACGCCGCGCATCGCGACCATTTCCACCTCGATCAGGCGAAGCGGGGCGCGCTGGGCTGGCGTGCCTGCCGCTGATGCGGGCGGAAGAAGGGCGGGCGGGTTGACCCGGCCGGTGACCCCGGTCCACATGGCCCGATGCGCATCGCGGTATTCGGTTCCAAATCCTACGATCGCCAGTTCCTGACGGCCGCGAACGCGGCGTTCGGGCACGACCTGCTGTTCCTGGAGCCGCGGCTCGACCCCGACACGGTGCAACTGGCGAGCGGATGCGGCGCCGCGTGCATCTTTGTCAACGACCGCGCGGATGCGCCGGTGCTGGCGCGGCTGGCGGAGCTGGGCGTCGGCGTTGTGGCGCTGCGCTGCGCGGGGTTCAACAATGTCGACCTGACGGCGGCGGAGGCGCTGGGCATCGCGGTGGTGCGCGTGCCCGCCTACTCGCCGCATGCGGTGGCTGAGTTCACCGTCGGCATGCTGCTGACGCTCGACCGGCGCATCCATCGCGGCTGGGCACGGGCGCGGGAGAATAATTTCGCGCTCGACGGCCTTGTCGGCCGCAACCTCGCCGGCCGTACGATCGGTGTCGTCGGCACGGGCAAGATCGGCGCGCTGGTCGCCCGCACGTTCCGGGCGGGCTTCGGCTGCGACGTGCTGGCGAGCGACGTGGCGGAGGACGCCGAACTGGTCGCGCTGGGCGTGCGCTATGTCGACCGGGCGACCCTGCTGCGCGAGAGCGATGTCGTGACGCTGCACTGTCCGCTGACGCCCGATACCCGGCACCTGATCGACGCGGCGGCGCTGGCCGGAGCGCGCGAGGGGCTGATCCTCGTCAACACCAGCCGGGGTGCGCTGATCGACACGGTCGCGCTGATCGAGGCGCTGAAGTCTGGACGGATCGGCGGCGTCGCGCTCGACGTCTACGAGCAGGAGGCGGACCTGTTCTTTACCGACCTGTCGAACGAGATCGTGCAGGACGACGTGTTCCAGCGGCTGCTGACCTTTCCCAACGTGCTGGTGACGGGGCATCAGGCGTTCCTGACGGAAGAGGCGCTGGCGGCCATCGCCGGGACGACGTTGCAGAGCATCGCCGATGCGGAGGCCGGGCGGCCGCTCGCGCATCGCGTGGTTGCCGAGCGCGTGATACGATAAAGCCAAGGGGGAACAGGATATGACGCTGATCACCGTGGAGGTGGACGGCCCGGTCGCCGTGCTGACGCTGAACCGGCCGGACCGGCTCAATGCGCTCGGCCTTGCGGGCGACGGCGATCTGGCGGAGGCGGCCTGCGACCGGCTGAACGCCGACCATGGCATCCGCTGCGCGATACTGACCGGCGCCGGGCGCGCATTCTCCGCCGGGGGCGACCTCAACGCGATGGAGGACCCGGACGGGCCGTTCATGGCCCCGGCGATGAAGGTGCGGGACCATTACCGGTCCGACGTGCACCGCATCGCCCGTGCGTTCCACGGGCTGGAAATCCCCCTGATCGCCGCCGTCAACGGCCCGGCGGCGGGCCTTGGCTGCGACATCAGCTGCATGGCCGATATCCGCATTGCGTCCGACCGCGCGCGGTTCGGCGTAACCTTCCTGAAGATCGGGCTGGTGCCCGGCGACGGGGGAAGCTGGCTGCTGCCGCGCATCATCGGCATGAGCCGGGCGGCGGAACTGCTCTATTCCGGCGACATGATCGATGCGCAGACGGCGGCGGCATGGGGCATGGTCAGCCGCGTCGTGCCGCATGACGCCCTGATGGACGAGGCGCGGGCACTGGCCGCGCGGATCGCCGCCATGCCGTCCCATGCCCTGCGCCTTACCAAGACCCTGCTGCGCGAGGGGCAGACCTCGACCTATCCGCAGGCGCTGGAAATGGCGGCGATGGCGCAGGCGATGGCACATGCGCATCCGGCCCACAGCGAGGGCGTGCGCGCGGTGCTGGAAAAGCGGCCGCCGCTCTTTCCGGAGCAATAGGGGGCTAAGCCGCCCCAGGGATCAGGCGGGCGTGAGTTTCAGCAGGCGCCCCTGCGAGCTGCCTTCGCCGTCCTCCAGCAGCCAGAGCGCGCCGTCGGGGCCTTGCTCGACCTCCCGGATGCGTGCGCCCATGTCCCACTGGTCCGCCTTCGCCGCGGTCTCGCCGTTGAGTGACACGCGGATCAGCGACTGGCTGGACAGGCCGCCCAGGAACAGCGAGCCTTTCCATTGCGGGAACATGGCGCCGCTGTACCAGATGAGGCCGCCGGGGGAGATGGACGGGTTCCACCAGACCTTCGGCGCCTCATAGCCGTCGCCCGGCTTGTGATCGGGAATGTCCCGCCCGTCATAATGGCTGCCGTTGGACGCCCGGGGCCAGCCGTAATTGAGGCCGGGCTTGATCAAGTTGACCTCGTCGCCGCCCTGCGGCCCCATCTCCTGCTCCCACAACCGCCCGTCGCCGTCGAAGGCGAGGCCGAGCAGGTTGCGGTGGCCATAGGACCAGATCGCGGGATGGAAGCCCTTCGCGGCGAGCGGATTGCCGGCGGCAGGCGTTCCGTCGAGATTGAGGCGCAGCACCTTGCCCAGCGTCGATTTGGGGTCCTGCGCCGGATCGAATTTCTGCCGTTCGCCGTTGGTGAAGAACAGATACCGGCCGTCCGGCGAGAAGGCGATGCGGCCGGAATAATGGCCGTTGCCGTCCACCTTCGGATCGCCGCGAAAGATCGTGCGGAAATTCTGGAGCGTCGCGTTGCCGTCGCTCGCCTGTACGAACCGGCCGCTGCCCAGCGCGACGCCTTTGCCGCCGTCGCCAGCCTCCGACCAGCTGAGGTAGACGATGCCGTTGTCCTTGAACGCCGGGTGCAGCACCACGTCCATCAGGGCGCCCTGACCGGCGCTGTCGACCTTCGGCACGCCCGACACGGGAATCTTGGTGCCGTTCTTCGGATCGAAGAGCAGAAGCTCGCCCGCCTTTTCCGTCACCAGCATGCGCCCGTCCGGCAGGAAGGTGGTGGCCCACGGCGCATCGAAGTCGGCGACCGTCGCCACCTTGAACGGGCGCGCGGCGGTGGCCGTTTCCTGACCGTTGGCGCCACCGCCCGAGCAGGCGAGCAGCGCGAGCGACAGGGGGGCGGCGATGGACAGGGAGGCGGCGAGCGGCAGGCGTGGCATCGTTTGATCTCTCCATGCACAGGACTGTGATACAAGACTATGATATCAGGGCTTCCGCCATGGCTATCGTCTTTTCCGGGCGGCCGGAACCCGTCTTGCGCAGGCGGGAGCGATACCGGAGCAATGCACAGGCCCGAATAATACGGGCCCGAATAATACGGGAACGAATAATGTTGCAGGCGGATTGCATCGCGCCTATATCGCCCGTGCTTCCTTACATCGTCACACATGTCGGGGTCGGCGCCGCAAGGGGCCGGCGGCAGCGAAGTTACGTATGGACCTTGTTGGCAAGACCTTGCCGGACCGTGGAGTATAGATGGCGGATATCGCCGCACTGACGCAGATCATCGAACCGGAGGTGAACGCCCTCGGCTTCGATCTCGTGCGCATCAAACTCTTCGGGTCGGGTGAGGACTATACGTTGCAGGTGATGGCTGAGCGCCGCGACACCCGGCAACTGGTGATCGAGGATTGCGCGAAGATTTCCCGCCGCCTGTCCGACGTGCTGGACGAGATCGACCCGATCGAGGAGGCCTATCGCCTGGAGGTGAGCTCGCCCGGCATCGACCGGCCGCTGACCCGCCTCCACGACTTTACCGACTGGGCGGGGCATGAGGTGCGGATCACCACCAGCGCCCCGGTCGAGGCACGCAAGACGTTCAAGGGCATGCTCGACGGCCTCGACGGCGAGACCATCCGCGTCACCGACGCGAAGGCGGGGGCGGTCGCCATCCCCTTCGACCTGATGCTGACGGCCAAGCTGGTGCTGACCGACGCGCTCATTTCTGCTACCATGCCGCTCTCCTCGGAGGGGGCGGACGAGATCGAAACGGAAGGATAAGGGTTCCAACGATGGCCAACGCCATTTCCGCCAACAAGGCCGAGCTGCTCGCGATCGCGAATTCCGTCGCCAGCGAGAAGATGATCGACAAGGCCATCGTCATCGAGGCGATGGAGGACGCGATCCAGCGCGCCGCGCGTGCCCGCTACGGCGCGGAGAACGACATCCGTGCGAAGCTGGACCCGGAAACCGGCGACCTGCGCCTGTGGCGCGTCGTCGAGGTGGTCGAGGCCGTCGACGACTATTTCAAGCAGGTCGACCTGAAGCAGGCCGCGAAGCTCCAGAAGGACGCGGCGATCGGCGACTTCATCGTCGACCCGCTGCCGCCGATCGACCTGGGCCGCATCGACGCCCAGTCGGCCAAGCAGGTGATCTTCCAGAAGGTCCGCGATGCCGAGCGCGAGCGCCAGCACGAGGAGTTCAAGGACCGCGTCGGCGAGATCATCACCGGCGTCGTCAAGTCGGTCGAGTTCGGCCACGTCGTCGTCAACCTGGGCCGAGCCGAGGGCGTCATCCGCCGCGACCAGCAGATCCCGCGCGAGGTCGTCCGCGTCGGCGACCGCATCCGCTCGATCATCCTCAATGTCCGCCGCGAGAACCGCGGGCCGCAGATTTTCCTGTCCCGCGCGCATCCCGAGTTCATGAAGAAGCTGTTCGCGCAGGAAGTGCCGGAAATCTACGACGGCATCATCGAGATCAAGGCCGCCGCCCGCGACCCGGGCAGCCGCGCGAAGATTGGCGTCATCAGCCGTGACGGCAGCATCGACCCCGTCGGCGCGTGCGTCGGCATGAAGGGCAGCCGCGTGCAGGCCGTCGTGCAGGAGATGCAGGGCGAGAAGATCGACATCATCCCCTGGTCCGAGGACACGGCGACCTTCGTCGTCAACGCCCTTCAGCCCGCGACCGTCAGCCGCGTCGTCATCGACGAGGACGAGAGCCGGATCGAGGTGGTGGTGCCCGACGACCAGCTGTCGCTGGCGATTGGCCGCCGCGGCCAGAACGTCCGCCTCGCCAGCCAGCTGACCGGCTCCGCCATCGATATCATGACCGAGGCGGACGCCAGCGAGAAGCGCCAGAAGGAATTCGTGCAGCGGTCCGAGATGTTCCAGAACGAGCTGGACGTCGACGAGACGCTGTCGCAGCTGCTGGTCGCCGAGGGCTTCGGCGAGCTGGAAGAGGTCGCCTATGTCGGCCTGGACGAGCTTGCCGCGATCGAGGGCTTCGACGACGAGCTGGCCGAGGAGCTGCAGAGCCGCGCACTCGAGGCGCTGGACCGGCGCGAGGCGGCCGCCCGCGAGGAGCGCCGTTCGCTGGGCGTCGAGGACGACCTGGCCGACATGCCGCACCTGACCGAGGCGATGCTGGTCACGCTGGGCAAGGCGGGCATCAAGACGCTCGACGACCTCGCCGACCTTGCCACCGACGAGCTGGTGCAGAAGAAGCGCATCGACCAGCGCCGTCGCCGCGACGCGCAGGAAGACAAGGGCGGCATCCTGGCCGAATATGGCCTGAGCGACGAGCAGGGCAACGAGATCATCATGGCCGCGCGCGCCCACTGGTTCGCGGACGAGGATGCGGCCGTCGAGGTTGCACCTGAAGCTGGGCCTGAAGCCGGGGAGGACGCCGATGCCGCGGAAACCTCCCAATGACACGCCGGGACTGAACGAAGGCCGGTACGGGATCGGGGCTCCTCTCCCTGAGGGGGGGGGCCTGTGACCGAACGTCGCTGCATATTGTCGGGGGATCGTGCCGATCCCGCCGTGCTGATCCGTCTGGCGCTCGGCCCCGACGGCCAGATCGCGCCGGACGTGCGCGCGAAGGCGCCGGGGCGGGGCGCGTGGATCGGCGTATCGCGCGCGGAACTGGAGAAGGCGCTGGCGGGCGGCAAGCTGCGCGGGGCGCTGGCGCGTGCGTTCAAGGATTCGGGTAAGGATCCCGGCGGCAAGACATCCGGCATCGATATTCCGGCCGACCTGCCCGAACGGATCGACGCGGCCCTGCAACAGGCGCTGCTCGACCGGCTGGGGCTGGAGGCGCGTGCCTCGATGCTGCTCACCGGATCGGAAAAGATCGATGTCGCGGCGCGGCGCGGGGAGGTGGCGTTGCTGCTCCACGCCGCCGACGCGCGGCCCGACGGCAGCCGCAAGCTCGATCAGGCGCTGCGCGTCGGTCAGGAGGCGGAAGGCAGCGATCTGGCGGGCATCGTCTTGCCTGTGGCGCGCGACGCCCTATCTAGGGCGATGGGGCGCGACAATGTCGTCCATATCGCCGTCACCGATCATCGGGCGGCCGATCGTTTGCAGGCGGACCTTGGCCGCTGGCAAAGCTATCTCGGATGCGCTAATGGGGCGCCTTCGCGTGCTGCTGCTTCCCATGCGGAAGGAGTCGGCGCCGGCGGGGGTGTCGCAGCCGATCAGGAATGAAGGTCTCGGCCGCGGCCAGGGTTCGCCGCGCGCCCGCGTGCATAATGAAGGGTTAAGTTCAGTCGATGAGTGACAGCAAGGAAGACAAGCCGGTTCTGGGCCGCAAGCCGCTGGGCATCAAGCGGACGGTCGAGGCTGGCCAGGTGCAGCAGAGCTTCAGCCACGGCCGCAAGAACACGGTCGTGGTGGAGGTGAAGCGGCGCCGCGTCCTGGGCAAGCCGGGCGAGGCAGGGGCCGAAGCGGCACCCGCGCCCGCGCCTGCGCCCGTCGCTGCCCCGCCGCCCGCCGCGGCGGCACCCGCTCCGCGCCCGGCCCCGGTGGCACCGCCGCCCCGTCCCGCGCAGCAGCCGAGCCTGCTGTCGCGTCAGGAAATGCAAGCCAAGCTGCTGAGGGAAGCAGAGGAAGCCCGCATGGCCGCGCTGGAGGAAGCGCGCCGCCGCGAGGACGCCGAGCGGCAGGCCGCGAGTGAGGAAGAGAAGCGCCGCGCCGAGGAAAACCGCAAGGCCGAGGCGGAGGCCGTGATCACGGCGGAAGCCCCCGTCGTGGAAGCGCAGCCGGAGGCGGAGCAGGCGCCCGCCGCTCCGGTCGAGGAGAAGCCCGCGGAGGCGGCGACAGAGACCCGTTCGGGTGCCGTGCCGCCGCCCCGGCGCTTCACACCGGTCACCCCCGTCAAGCGTCCGGAACCGGCCAAGCCCGACCGCGCAAAGCGTGGCACGGACGACCGCCGCCAGTCCGGCAAGCTGACCGTCAACCGCGCGCTGGCCGATGACGACAGTGCCCGCGCCCGCAGCCTCGCCGCGCTGAAGCGTGCCCGCGAGAAGGAACGGCGTTCGCATATGAGCGGCCGCCAGATGCCGCGTGAAAAGCAGGTCCGTGACGTTGTCGTTCCCGAGACGATCACGATCGGCGAACTCGCCAACCGCATGGCCGAGAAGGGCGCGGACCTGGTGAAGGCGCTGTTCAAGATGGGCACGCCGGTCACGATCAACGACGTGATCGACCAGGATACTGCCGAACTGCTGGTCGAGGAATTCGGCCACCGCATCCAGCGCGTGTCGGAATCCGACATCGAGCAGGGCATCGAGGGCGAGGCCGATGCGGTCGAGACGCTGAAGTCGCGTCCGCCGGTCGTCACCATCATGGGCCATGTCGACCACGGCAAGACCAGCCTGCTGGACGCGCTGCGCGGCACCGACGTGGTGCGCGGCGAGGCCGGAGGCATCACCCAGCATATCGGCGCCTATCAGGTGAAGACCAAGGGCGGTGAGATCATCACCTTCCTCGACACCCCGGGCCACGAGGCGTTCACGGAGATGCGGGCGCGCGGCGCCAACGTCACCGACATCGTCATCCTGGTGGTGGCGGCCGACGACGGGCTGATGCCGCAGACGATCGAGGCGATCAACCACACCAAGGCGGCCGGCGTGCCGATGATCGTGGCGATCAACAAGGTCGACAAGCCGGAGGCGAACCCGCAGCGTATCCGCGAGCGCCTGCTGAGCGAGGAGGTCGTGGTCGAGGACATGGGCGGCGACGTGCAGGACGTGCAGGTGTCCGCGCTCAAGAAGACCGGTCTCGACGAACTGATCGAGAAGATCCTGCTGCAGGCCGAACTGCTGGAACTGTCGGCCAATCCGGATCGCGCGGCCGAGGGCAATGTGATCGAGGCGAAGCTGGACAAGGGCCGTGGCCCGGTCGCGACCGTTCTCGTCCGCCGTGGCACGCTGAAGGTCGGCGATACCTTCGTGGTCGGTCAGGAGAGCGGCAAGGTCCGCGCGATGGTCGACGACAAGGGCAAGAACGTCAAGGAAGCAGGGCCCTCGACCCCGGTCGAGGTGCTGGGCCTGTCCGGCGTGCCGCTGGCCGGCGACCAGCTTTCGGTCGTCGAGAACGAGGCGCGTGCCCGCGAGGTCGCCGCCTATCGCGCCGACCTGGCCACCAAGAAGCGCACGACCGCCGCGCCGACCAGCTTCGAGCATATGTTCTCGGCCCTCAACACCACGGTCATCGAATATCCGGTGGTGGTGAAGGGTGACGTGCAGGGGTCCGTCGAGGCCATCGTCAGTTCGCTGAACCGCATCTCGACCGACGAGATCAAGGTCCGCGTGCTGCATTCGGGCGTGGGCGCGATCACCGAGTCCGACGTGACCCTTGCGGCCGCATCGCGGGCGCCGCTGATCGGCTTCAACGTGCGTCCCAATGCCAAGGCGCGTGTCCTGGCGGAGCGCGACAAGGTGTCGCTGCGCTACTACGACGTCATTTACGACCTCATCGAGGAAGTGAAGGGCGAGATGGCCGGCCAGCTGGCGCCGGAACGCATCGAGACCATCGTCGGCCGCGCCGAAATCCTGCAGGTCTTCCCGGCCGGCAAGAAGGACAAGGCCGCCGGTCTGCTCGTCCTCGACGGCATCATCCGCAAGGGGCTCAACGCGCGCCTCACGCGCGACGACGTCATCGTGTCGCGCACGACCATCGCGTCGCTGCGCCGGTTCAAGGACGACGTGTCGGAAGTCCGCGCGGGCACCGAGTGCGGCGCCGTGCTTCAGGACACGAACGACATCAAGCCGGGCGACACGCTCGAGCTGTTCGAGGTCGAGGAACGGCAGCGCACGCTGTAATCTGGAGGTTCCGTGTCCCCGCGCAGGCGGGGACACGGGAAGGGAAACGCGATGTCGCAAAGGGATCAGCCGTCGGAACCATCCGTCCGTCTGCTGCGCGTCGGCGAGCAGGTGCGCCATGTGCTGTCCGATATCCTCATGCGCGGCGACGTGCATGACGACACGCTGGCCAGCCATATGGTCAGCGTGACGGAAGTGCGCATGTCGCCGGACCTGCGCCACGCGACCGTCTTCGTGAAGCCGCTGCTGGGCAAGGACGAGGACGCGGTGCTGAAGGCGCTGCGCACCAACACGGCCTTCCTCCAGCGCGAGGTTGCCCATCGGGTGAAGCTGAAATACGCAGCGAAGCTGAAGTTCATCGCCGACGAGAGCTTCGACGAGGGCAGCCACATCGACCGGCTGCTGAACGATCCGCACGTCGCCCGCGACCTGAAGGACGACGACTGAGGGTTGGCCCCTGTGGCCTGCGTCGCACGTCGGCGCGGACACGCGAAATGTGCGTCGACATGGACGGTGCGATTTCGCTAACGACGTCTCCTGCCTGAGGGAACAGGACAAGGGACGATGTCGATGCGGATCATGCTGCTCATGGGATTGATGATGGCAACGCTCGTGCCGCAGGCACAGGCGAAAGAGCCGGCGATTCACCGGGCGGTGATCGCCGATCGCGCGCCCGATGCGGCGAACCCTCCCGGCCTCAGCGCTTTCGTCATTCCCTCGGGCGACGGGGCGATGAATGCGGTCATGTACACGGCCGCCGGGCGCGGTCCGCACCCCACCTTGCTGTTGCTCCACGGCTTTCCGGGGAACGAGCAGAACCTCGATCTCGCGCAGGCGGCGCGGCGGGGCGGGTGGAACGTGCTGACCCTGCATTATCGCGGGTCGTGGGGGAGCCCGGGCATCTTCTCCTTCACCCATGCGGCGCAGGATGCCCATGCCGCGCTCGCCTTCCTGCGCGATCCGGCAACGGTCGCCAAATACCGGATCGATCCCGCTTATGTCGCCGTTGCCGGTCATTCGATGGGCGGTTTCATGGCGGCGGATGCGGCGGCGGACGATCCACGCATCGCCGGGCTGTTCCTGATCGACCCGTGGGATCCCGCGCAGACGGCGGCCGAGCTGTCGACGCCGGAAGGGGAGGCGGCGTGGAAGGCGGAGGTGGCAGGCGACCTGCCGCCGCTCAACGGCGCGACCTATGACATGCTGACCGGGGAGATGACCGGCGACACCGCGCGGTTCGACCTGCGGCGGCGCGTCATCGCCTATGGTCAGCGGCCGCTGGTCCTGATCGGCGCGGAGAAGGGGCTTGCGCCGATGGTGCGGACGGTTGCGGCGGACGCGCAGTCGGCGGGCACGGCCGCCGAACTCAGCGTCTGGCCGACCGACCACAGCTTTTCCGACCGGCGCATCGCGCTGGCCGACGCGCTGCTGCGCTGGCTCGACCGCGTGGCGCCGCCGCTGCCCTGATGGCCAAGCTCTATTTCTATTATTCGTCGATGAATGCGGGGAAGTCGACGGTGCTGCTCCAGTCCAGCTTCAACTATCGGGAGCGGGGGATGCGGACGATGTTGTGGACGGCGGCGGTCGACGACCGGTACGCGCCCGGCCGGATCACGTCGCGCATCGGCCTGGACGAGGCGGCGTCAACGTTCGACGCGGACACCGATATCCTGTCCGCCGTCGCCGCCTGCCATGCGGAGGGTGCCCTTGCCTGCGTGCTGGTCGACGAGGCGCAGTTCCTGACCCGAGCGCAGGTGCTCCAGATCGCGCAGGTGTGCGACCGGCTCGACATTCCGGTGCTGACCTATGGCCTGCGCACGGATTTCCGGGGTGCGCTGTTCGAGGGGAGCGCGCAGCTCCTCGGCCTTGCCGACGTGCTGAGCGAGATCAAGACGATCTGCGAATGCGGGCGCAAGGCGATCATGAGCCTGCGCGTCGATGCGGGCGGGCAGGCCGTGCGCGACGGCGACCAGACGGAGATCGGCGGCAACGACCGCTATATCGCGCTGTGCCGCCGCCATTTCATGGAACGGTCGGCGCTCCGGGCATAGGGCCGCCGCGACAGGCGGCGACAGCAGATTACATATTGTTACTGTTGCGATCAGCGTCCGTTCAAGCCGGTGGCGCTATACCCATGGCCATGGTCCCGAAGACAAAGGAGATGGCCATGCGCACGTTTCTTCCCTCGCTCGCCCTCGGCATCGCGGCGTCCCTTGCGGCCCTGTCTGCGCCCGCAGCAGCAAAGACCCCGTTGCCGCCGCAGGCGTCGATCCCGTTCGCCGATCATGGCGGCATCCGCGATTTCACCGTGGCGGACGACAACACGGTCTATATCCAGGCGACCGGCGGCAGATGGTATCGCGCCGACCTGATGGGCAACTGCCAGGGATTGCGCTTCCACAACGCACTGGGTTTCCAGAGCAATCCGGGCGGGTCGTTCGACCGCTGGAGCAGCATCCGCACCCGGTACCAGAACTGCCCGGTACGGAGCCTGACCCGCGCGGACCCGCCCGCGAAGGCCGTGCACAAGGGGTGAGCGTGCTGGCGCGGACTGGCCGGCTGGCGCTTGGCGGGACGATGGCGTGACGCTAAAGCGCCGCCATGACGACCGACCACCGGCCCCCGCCCGACCTTGACGCCCTGCTGATGCCGATCGCCGCCGGAGACCTCCATATGGAGCAACTGGCGGAGCGGCATCGGGAGGGATTGCGCGCGGCCTGTCCGATCGACGATCCGGTCTGGGACATCTATCCGGTGCGGATTGCGGGCGCGGACTTCGACCGGGAGTTTGAGGCCATCATCGCCAGCCCCGGACGCCATCCGTTCGCGATCATGGACGGGGGACGGTTCGCGGGCATGTCGGGCTTCCTGAATGTCGATGCCCCGAACCGGGTGCTGGAACTGGGCGGCACCTATATGACGCCCGCCGTACGCGGATCGGGCGTAAACGGCCGGGTCAAGCCGATGCTGCTGGCGCGTGCCTTCACCAGCGGGTTCGACCGGGTGGAGTTCCGCATCGATGTGCGCAACGGCCGCTCGCTGCGCGCGGTCGAGAAGCTGGGCGCGGTGCGGGAGGGGGTGTTGCGCCGCCAGCGCGTGACCTGGACCGGGCATGTGCGTGACACCGTGGTCTTCTCCATCCTGCGCGGCGAATGGCCGGGTGTCGGGGCGGGCGCGGGGGAGGGGGCATGAGCCTGCACGGCTGGATCATCCTCGACAAGCCGCATGGCATGGGATCGACGCAGGCAGTCGCGGCGGTCAAGCGCGCGCTGCGCGAGGCGGGGGAACCCAAGACGAAGATCGGCCATGGCGGCACGCTCGACCCGCTGGCGACCGGCGTGCTGCCCGTCGCGATCGGCGAGGCGACCAAGCTGGCCGGACGGATGCTGGACAGCGACAAGATCTATGATTTCACGTGTCGCTTCGGCGTGCAGACCGACACGCTCGACCTGGAGGGCGTCGAGATCGCGCGCAGCGCGGTGCGGCCGACGCTGGCCGAGGTGGAGGCCGTGCTGGCCCGGTTCACCGGCCCGATCGAGCAGGCGCCGCCTGCTTATTCGGCGATCAAGGTCGACGGCAAGCGCGCCTATGACCTTGCCCGCGCCGGCGAGGCGGTCGAGATGAAGACGCGCAGCGTCACGGTGCACAACCTGTTCCTCCCCGATACGGGGAGGGGGACCGTCGCCGAAGGCGATGGTGGAGGGGGATCGCCCGATGGGCCGCACCCGGAGGCCCGCACCCTCCACCAGCCTGCAACTGGTTCCCCTCCTCGTATCGGGGAGGAAGTGGAGAGCGTTACCCTGACCGCCCATGTCTCCAAGGGCACCTATATCCGGTCCCTGGCCCGGGACATCGCGCTGGCGCTCGGCACGGTCGGTCATGTGACGATGCTGCGGCGGACGAAGGCCGGGCCGTTCACGCTGGATTCCGCGATTTCGCTGGACAAATTGCGCGATGCTGCTAACGAGCGCGCCATCGGCAGACTTATGCTGCCGTTGACGGCGGGGCTGGACGACATCCCGGCTCTCCCCGTCACTCCCGATGAAGCGTCGGCACTCCGTCAGGGGCGCGTGCTCGCCGGGAAACCGCATACAGGCCTGATGCTGGCGATGCAGGGCGATACGCCCATCGCGCTCGTGCAGGCCCTCGGCCCGGAAATCCGGGTGGTACGCGGCTTCAATCTCTAGGTTCAAGAAAGGATGACGATGTCGATTACTGCCGAGCGCAAGGAAGCGCTGATCAAGGAACATGCCCGCGTCGAGGGCGACACCGGTTCCCCCGAAGTGCAGGTTGCGATCCTGTCGGAGCGCATTTCGAACCTGACCGAGCACTTCAAGGACCACCACAAGGATAACCACAGCCGTCGCGGCCTGCTGATGCTGGTCAACAAGCGCCGTTCGCTGCTGGACTATCTGAAGAAGAAGGATGGGGCGCGATACACCGACCTCATCGCAAAGCTCGGCCTGCGCAAGTAAGCCGATCGAAGGGACGGCCCCCGCGCGGGGCCGTTTCCGATTCTGAAACATGGCGCCGGGCAATCCGGCACGGCGGCATGAGGGGACATCCCCACCCCCGTTCGGGCCGAGCGCTGTCGGAGCCCACCACTGAGCGAAGCGACGTGTTTCGGACACGCTCAGGGCGAACGGTTTGAGGAGTTCGCTCCTCACCCATGGGCCACCGGCCCACACAGGCCCCGCCCGGCAATAGGGCCGCAGCGGGCGTAAGGAAAACAGCATGTTTGATGTAAAGAAAGTTTCGATCGAGCTGGGCGGCAAGACCCTCACGCTCGAGACCGGCCGCATTGCGCGCCAGGCCGACGGCGCCGTCCTCGCCACCTACGGCGAGACCGTGGTGCTGTGCGCCGTGACCGCCGCCAAGTCGGTGAAGGAAGGGCAGGACTTCTTCCCGCTGACCGTCCACTATCAGGAGAAGTACTCCGCCGCCGGCCGTATCCCGGGCGGCTTCTTCAAGCGCGAGCGCGGCGCGACCGAGAAGGAGACGCTGGTCTCCCGCCTGATCGACCGTCCGGTCCGCCCGCTGTTCCCGGAGGGCTTCTACAACGAGATCAACGTGATCGCGCAGGTGCTCTCGTTCGACGGCGAGTCCGAGCCGGACATCGTCGCGATGATCGCCGCCTCGGCCGCGCTCACCATCTCCGGCGTGCCCTTCATGGGCCCGATCGGCGCGGCGCGCGTCGGTTACAAGGACGGCGAGTATCAGCTGAACCCGAGCCTCGACGAGGTGAAGGAAGGCGAACTGGACCTGGTCGTCGCCGCCACCCATGATGCGGTGATGATGGTCGAGTCCGAAGCCAAGGAGCTGTCGGAAGACGTGATGCTGGGCGCCGTCCTGTTCGCCCACGACGCCAGCCGCAAGATCGTCGATGCGATCATCCAGCTGGCCGAGAAGGCCGCGAAGGATCCGTGGGAAGTCGCCAAGGGCGACGACCTGGGCGACCTGAAGAAGAAGCTGACGAAGCTGATCGGCAAGGACATCGCCGCCGCCTACAAGCTGACCGACAAGTCGGCCCGCTCCACCGCCCTGAACGCCGCGCGCGACAAGGCCAAGGAGATGTTCGCGAAGGACGGTCTCGACGCCCAGACCGTGATGGCCGGCATCAAGCTGACCAAGAAGCTGGAAGCGGAGATCGTCCGCACCGCCATCCTGAAGGACGGCGCGCGCATCGACGGCCGCACCACCACGCAGATCCGTCCGATCGAGGCGATGGTCGGCTTCCTGCCGCGCACCCACGGTTCGGCCCTGTTCACCCGTGGCGAGACGCAGGCGATCTGCACCACCACGCTGGGCACCAAGGACGCCGAGCAGATGATCGACGGCCTCACCGGCCTGCACTATGAAAACTTCATGCTGCACTACAACTTCCCGCCCTATTCGGTCGGTGAAGTCGGTCGCTTCGGCGCGCCGGGCCGTCGTGAAGTCGGCCATGGCAAGCTGGCATGGCGCGCGCTGCACCCGGTGCTGCCGACGAAGGACGAGTTCCCCTACACGATCCGCGTCCTGTCCGACATCACCGAGTCGAACGGTTCTTCCTCGATGGCGACCGTCTGCGGCGGTTCGCTCTCGATGATGGACGCGGGCGTTCCGCTGAAGCGTCCGGTCTCCGGCATCGCCATGGGCCTGATCCTGGAAGGCAAGGACTTCGCGGTGATCAGCGACATCCTGGGTGACGAGGATCATCTGGGCGACATGGACTTCAAGGTCGCAGGCACCGAGGCCGGCATCACCACGATGCAGATGGACATCAAGGTCGCCGGCATCACGCAGGAAATCTTCGAGGTCGCGCTGCGTCAGGCCAAGGAAGGCCGTGCGCACATTCTGGGCGAGATGGGCAAGGCACTGTCCTCGACCCGGACCGAGCTGTCGGCCCATGCGCCGCGCATCGAGACGTTGCAGATCGACAAGTCGAAGATCCGCGAAGTCATCGGCACCGGCGGCAAGGTGATCCGCGAAATCGTCGCGGAGACCGGCGCCAAGGTCGACATCGACGACGAGGGCCTGATCAAGATCAGCTCGTCCGACCTCGACCAGATCGAGGCCGCGAAGAAGTGGATCCTCGGCATCGTCGAGGAAGCGGAAGTCGGCAAGATCTACAACGGCAAGGTCGTCAACATCGTCGACTTCGGCGCGTTCGTGAACTTCATGGGCGGCAAGGACGGTCTGGTCCACGTTTCCGAGATGCGCAACGAGCGCGTCGAGAAGCCCACCGACGTCGTGTCCGAGGGCCAGGAAGTGAAGGTCAAGGTCCTGGAGATCGATCCGCGCGGCAAGGTGCGCCTGTCGATGCGCGTCGTCGATCAGGAAACCGGCGAGGAGCTGGAGGACACCCGTCCGCCGCGCGAACCGCGTGGCGAGCGTGGTGATCGTCCGCGCCGCGACGGCGACCGTGACGGCGGCCGTGGCGACCGCAACCGTCGTGGCGGCGGCCGTGATCGCGGTCCGCGCCGCGAGCGTTCCGGTGGTGGCGAGGATGGCGGCGACGCCGGCCTGCCGAGCTTCATCACGCAGGAAGACTGAGCCGGGAAAACCGGGCACGACTTTACGTCATTACGCTACGGAAAGGAGAAGGGGCTGGTTTCCGGCCCCTTTTTCATTTGGCCCCCAGCTACCGCCCAAGTGACGCCCATGATATGATCTACGCCTTGCCAACGGGTCGTGCGAGCCCGGGCAAGGGAGGTGGCATGGAGGAGTTTTTCTCCCAGGCCGACACTGCGGATGTTCCGGGTTTGTGGAAGGCGTTCTCCGCCTTTTACAAGGCGCATGGCATCAGGCGCCTGACCACCATCCACATGCCGGCCATCGGCGGTCCGGGCACTGCGGCGATCCATATGCAGGGTTATCCTGCGGAGTGGACGCAGCGGTATCTGGACGGCATGCACACCGATGATCCCTTCCGCCTTCACGCCACAGTCCATGGAACGCCGTTCCGGTGGTCGGCCATCCGTGCGCTGCGTGCGCTGACCCCCGCGCAGGAGGCATATCTGGCGGGCCTTGCAAAGGTGCATGGCGGCGACGGGATCGCGATCCCCGTCTTTGGGCCCCATGGCCGCAACGGTTGCGTGGAGATTGCCCTTCCCAAGGGCGAGGAGCCGGGCCGGGATGTCGAGCGGCTGTTCCGCATCGTCGCCCAATATGCGCATCAGCGCTATTGCGAGATCGTCAGCGACGACGATGCGCTGCCGCTTTCTCCGCGCGAGCTGGAGGTGCTGGCCTGGGTCGCGCGGGGCAAGAGCAATTCCGTGATCGCCGACATCATCGGTGTCAGCGCGAACACCGTCGATACCCATCTGCGCCGGATATACGCCAAGCTGGACGTGTCGGACCGCGTGTCGGCGGCACTGGCCGGTATTGGCCGGGGCCTTGTCGAGATGCCCTGACTTTTCCCGTCCCGGCCCATGGCGGCTTCGTCCGAAGTGTCCCCCAATCGCGGGACATGTCATTTGCGTGACATGTCCCTAGTTGCAGGCGCAACAAATGGTGGGCCGTTCGAGGCCTTCGAAATTCGGATCTTGAAGGTCCGGCAAGCTGACAAGGGGGAGTTCGCGAACGCGCGCCCTGCGGTGCGTGTCCGAAGTCCCCTTTTTTGTGCGCTGCGCGCGGTTTGCCGGGTCTGATTGGAGTGTGTTGGAATGAATCGGGACGACATCGGGCGGCCGTCTGGCGCGCAGGCCCGTGCTGCCGTTTCCCCGTCCGGTCCCATGGCCGGGCATGGTTCCGACGCATTCGACGGGCGTTTGCTGGCGCTGCGCATGCACCGGAGCAATCTGGACCGTGCGACGCATTTCCAGACGCTGGCCGTCAGCAGTCCCGGCTGGGACGCGATGCTGACGGTCTACATCGCGCACGGCGAGGGGCTGGACGTACCGTTCGCCAGCCTGTGCGCGGCCAACCGTCTTTCCGCCGAGGCGGGCGCCGAAGCCGTCCGCGCGCTCGAGGGCGCGGGCCTTGTGCGCTGGAAGGACGGCGAGGGCAGTGACGCGCGTCGCGTCGAGATCACGCCGCGCGGCGCGGCACAGATGAACCAGTTCCTGCAGCGGGTCGCACTCTCTGCTTGAGGGCTTTCCGGGGCATGCGCATCCCCCCACACCGCGCATGTCCCGGATCGTCCCCCTCCATCACCCTCGCATCCATACCGGTCGTCGATATTTTTCGCCGTTTTTTCGTGCTTGATCCAGGTTAGTGGCGTTGGCGTAACGATCTGCTACGCTGCGGCCTCGCAGAGCCGGGTGGGGACATGCAAAGGAAGAATGACCGGTTCGTCGAGCGGCTGCCGCTGCGGCTCTCGCATCCGATGCTGGCCTATGTCGTGGCCTGTGCCTTCACGACCATCGCTCTGGCCGTGCGCATGACGGCCGAAGCGGTGCTGCCCACCGGCTATCCGTTCGTCAGCTTCTTTCCCGCGGTCATCCTGACATCCTTCCTGTTCGGTGTCGGTCCGGGCATCTTCGCCAGCATATTGGGCGGCCTGTTTTCCTGGTACATGTTCATCCCGCCGCTCCATACCTTTCACCTGAGCGGTGTGACGGTGCTGGCTCTGGGCTTCTACGCCTTCGTGTGCGCGACCGAGGTTGGCCTCGTCCACCTGATGCAGCGGGCGAACTATCATCTGGGGGCGGAGCGGGAGCGCAGCCGGGCGCTGGCCGAAACGCGCGAGATGCTGTTCCGTGAATTGCAGCATCGCGTGTCCAACAACCTTCAGGTCGTGGCCGCGCTGATCGCGCTCCAGCGCCGCAACGTCACCGACGAGGCAGCGCGCCGTGCCCTCGACGAAGCGTCGGGCCGCCTGTCCCTGATCGGCAAGATCGGCCGGGCGCTCTATGACCCGAGCGGCCAGCAGATGGGCGTGGAAGCGTTCGTCGGGGCGCTGGCCGATGACATATTGGAGGCGAGCGGGCGGCGCGACATCACGGTCGCGATGGACGTCGAGGCGGACCTTACCATACCGCCCGACGCGGCGGTGCCGGTCGCGCTGATTCTTGCCGAGGCGATCAACAATGCCATCGAGCACGGATTCGCGGAAGGCAGGCGGGGTCGGGTGGCCATCCGCCTGCTCCGCGACGATACGCAGCGTTTCCGCATGGAGATCGCCGACGATGGTCACGGGATTCCGGCCGGGCATGTACCGGGAGAAGGGAAAAGCCTGGGCCTGCGCATCGCATCGGCCCTCGCGCAGCAACTGGGCGGCGTGTTTTCGCTCGAACCGCGCACCCCCGGCGGTGCGCGTGCCTTGCTGGAATTTCCGACCTGACCGCATCCGTGCAATGGGCATCTTATCGCGCTTGGCGACGGGTTCCGCCTCCGCTATGACGCCATCCATGCACAGTCTTTCGAAGAAGCCGCTTGTCTCCCTTGGCTGCGCGGCGGCCGCCCTTGCCCTCCTCGCGGGTTGCTCGACCAGCAAGAACAAGGCCGACACGCTCTATGTCGCGCGCGACGTCAGCACGCTCTATAATTCGGGCAAGGACCGGCTGGACCGGGGGCAGTACAAGCTGGCCGCGGCGCTCTTCGACGAGGTGGAGCGCCAGCATCCCTATTCGCCCTGGGCGCGCCGCGCGCAGCTGATGTCCGCGTTCAGCTACTATATGAATCGCGACTACAACCAGTCGATCCAGGCGGCGCAGCGCTTCCTGTCGATCCACCCGGGCAACAAGGACGCGCCCTACGCCTATTACCTGATCGCGCTGTGCTATTACGAGCAGATCGCCGACGTGACCCGCGACCAGAAGATCACGCAGCAGGCGCTCGACGCGCTGGGTGAGCTGATCCGCCGCTATCCGCAGAGCCGCTATGCCGCCGACGCGCGGCTGAAGGTCGACCTCGTCAACGATCACCTTGCCGGCAAGGAGATGGAAATCGGCCGTTTCCACCAGCGGCGCGGCCAGTGGCTGGCGGCGACGCTGCGTTTCCGCACCGTGATCGACAAGTACCAGACGACGACGCACACGCCCGAGGCGCTGGAGCGGCTGGTCGAAAGCTATCTCTCGCTCGGTATCCCGGAAGAAGCGAAGAAGGCGGCGGCGGTGCTGGGCGCCAACTATCCCGGCTCCAAATGGTATGAGCGCTCCTACAAGCTCATCCGGGAATATGCGCCCAAGGCGTAAGGCGGGCTTTCCTTCTCCCTTCCGGGCGGGAATAACGGCCATATGCTGACCAGCCTGTCCATCCGCAACGTGGTGCTGATCGAGGCACTGGACCTGGAGTTCGGTCCGGGCCTGGGCGTGCTGACCGGCGAGACCGGCGCGGGCAAGTCGATCCTGCTCGATTCGCTGGGCCTTGCGCTCGGCGCACGGGCCGACACCGGCCTCGTGCGGCAAGGGGAGGCGCAGGCGAGCGTCACGGCGACCTTCGCCGAGCCGCCCGCCGATCATGCCGTTCGCGCCGCGCTGGCCGACAACGACATCACCATGGAGCCGGGCGAGCCTTTGCTCATCCGCCGCACGGTGAAGGCCGACGGCGGCAGCCGCGCGTTCGTCAACGATCAGCCCTGTTCGGCGGCGCTGCTGCGTGAGATCGGCGCGATGCTGGTCGAAATTCACGGCCAGCATGACGACCGCGGCCTGCTGAACCCGCGCGGGCATCGGGCGCTGCTCGATGCGTTCGGAAAATGCGACATCGCTGCGGTGGCCTCGGCGCATGGCGCATGGCGCGCGGCGGACGTGGCGTTGGCGCAGGCACGTGCCGAGGTGGAGGGGGCGGCGCGCGACCGCGACTATCTGGACCATGCGGTCGCCGAACTGACCGCCTTCGCGCCCGAGCCGGGGGAGGAGGCGGCGCTGGCGGGCGAGCGCGCCGACATGCAGAAGGGCGCACGGCTGGCCGAAGACCTGTCGGCGGTCGCCGAACTGTTCGACGGATCGGAAGGGGGACTGGCGAAACTGCGGCAGGCGGGGCGCCGCCTCGACCGGATCGCGGCCGAGCATCCATTGCTGGCCGAGGCGCTGGGCGCGCTCGACCGGGCAGTGATCGAAGCGAGCGATGCCGAGGACCGGCTGGCGGCGGCGGCCGACGCGCTCAGCTACGACCCCGCGCGGCTGGATGCGATCGAGACGCGGCTGTTCGACCTGCGCGGCCTCGCCCGCAAGCATCAGGTGCAGCCGGACGACCTGGCCGAATTGACCGCGCAGATGCAGGCGAAGCTGTTGCGGATCGACGCGGGCGAGGAGGGACTGGCGGCGCTGGAGACCGACCTTGCGGCGAAGGCGGCGACCTATCGCGCGGCGGCCGGGACGCTGAGCGCGCAGCGGATCGCGGCGGCGGCGCGGCTGGATGCGGCGGTGGCGGCGGAACTCGCGCCGCTGAAGCTGGACGCCGCGCGGTTCAGGACCGTGGTGGAGCCGCTGGGCGAATCGGGCTGGGGCGCGCAGGGCGCCGACCGGGTGGAGTTCGAGATATCGACCAACCCCGGCGCGCCGTTCGCGCCGCTTATGAAGATCGCGTCGGGCGGCGAGCTGTCGCGCTTCATCCTCGCGCTGAAGGTCGCGCTGGCGGAAGAGGGCGGTGCCGACACGATGATCTTCGACGAGATCGACCGGGGCGTCGGCGGCGCGGTGGCGAGCGCGATCGGTGATCGGCTGGCGCGGCTGGCGGGGCGTACGCAGTTGCTGGTCGTCACCCACAGCCCGCAGGTGGCGGCGCGCGGCGCGGGCCACATGCTGATCGCGAAATCGAGCCAGGGCACGGTGACGCGCACGGGCGTGCACGCGCTGGGCGAGGACGAACGGCGCGAGGAGATCGCCCGGATGCTGTCGGGCGCGGAGATTACCGCCGAGGCGCGGGCACAGGCTGGGCGGTTGCTGGAACGGGTGTAAGTCCGTCCGGCGCGGCCGGGAGATGATGGGCCGGCGTTCCCGTTTCTCGACTGCGCTCGAAACGAACGGATGTTGGGAGGCAGGCGGATGACGCATGATCGTCGGGACGTGTTGGGATTGTCCGTCGCGGGACTGGCGGCGGGGGCGATGGCAACGCCTGCTGCGGCGCAGGCGTCCGCACCCAAATTCGGCCTGATCGGCCAGATGCTCGCCACGCCGGGCAAGCGGGATGAGCTGGTCGGCTATCTGACGGAAGCGACCGGCGCGATGCCGGGGTGCCTGTCCTACGTCATCGCACTGGATACGGCCAATCCCGATGCCTTGTGGATCACCGAGGTCTGGGACAGCCGCGAAAGTCACGCCGCGTCCCTGAAGCTGCCCGCCGTACGCGCCGCCATCGCGAAGGCGCGCCCGATCATCGCGGGCTTCCCCCAGCATTTCGAGACCGTGCCGGTCGCGGGAGTGAGGGAATAGATGGGTTACGACCAGTAGCGGACGATCCGTTTCCAGATTACGGTCGCAGGCCATGACGGATACAGAGCTAATCGAGAAACTGAAGCGGATTGAGGAAACCAGCGATCACGCGGAGCGGCATTCGCTCGCGTTGGAACTTACAGACAATCCAGACCGACGGATTTTTGATGTTTTGGTGAGGCTTATCCAGCGACCGGATTTGGAAAACAGACGCGGTACACTGATCTACTGCCTTGAGGCTCATGATTGCGCGTCAATCACGACGTTGCTGGAACACATCGCCAAGACGGGCAACTTCGAAGCCGGAATGCAAGCCGAAGTCATCCTCGACAATCAGGGATTACGCTAACCATCGCCCGCAACTCTACGACCGCTTTCCACCCCAAGCTGCCATTCCGGCTATCCGCCCGTGTCCCCTGCATACGGACGGATGACCTCTAGCGGATCGCGCGTTGGTGGCGCTAAAGCATTTCCATGACCGATCCCGCCGCCCTTTCCGAAGCAGAAGCCGCCAACCGCCTGATGCGCCTCGCGCGGGAGATTGCGCGGCACAACCGCCTCTATCACGACAAGGACGCGCCGGAGATTTCGGATGCGGACTATGATGCGCTGATCCGCGAGAACAATGCGCTGGAAGCGGCCTTCCCGCATCTGGTGCGGGCCGATTCCCCGAACGCCCAGGTGGGGGCGGAGCCGACGTCGGCGCTGAAGAAGATCACGCACGCCGTCCGCATGATGAGCCTCGACAACGGCTTTGCGGACGAGGACATCGCCGAGTTCATCGCCCGCGTGCGGCGCTATCTGGCGCTGCCCGAGGACGCGGCACTGGCACTGACCGCCGAGCCGAAGATCGACGGCCTGTCCTGTTCGCTGCGTTACGAGAAGGGCGTGCTGGTGCAGGCGGCGACGCGCGGCGACGGCACCACGGGCGAGGACGTGACCGCGAACGTGCGGACCATAGGCGATATCGCGCAGACGCTGTCCGGCGACGACGTGCCCGATGTGTTCGAGGTGCGCGGCGAGGTCTATATGGCGAAGGAGGATTTTACCGCCCTCAACGCCCGCCTGCTGGCCGAGGCCGGCGACCCGGAAAAGGCGCGGCAGTTCGCCAATCCGCGCAACGCCGCCGCCGGTTCGCTGCGCCAGAAGGATGCGGCCGTCACCGCCAGCCGCCCGCTGCGTTTCCTGGCGCATGGCTGGGGCGAGACCAGCGCGCTCCCGGCCGACACGCAGATGGGCGTGATGCGGGCGATCGGCCGCTGGGGCCTGCCGGTATCGGACCTGCTGACCTGTGTCGATACGCTGGAGGCGCTGGTCGGCCATTACCGGATGATCGAGGCGAAGCGGGCCGATCTGCCGTTCGATATCGACGGTGTCGTCTACAAGGTCGACCGGCTCGACTGGCAGCAGCGGCTGGGCTTCGTCGCGAAGGCGCCGCGCTGGGCGATCGCGCATAAATTCCCGGCGGAGCGGGCGCAGACGACCCTTGAAGCCATCGACATCCAGGTCGGGCGCACCGGCAAGCTGACCCCCGTCGGCCGCCTCGTGCCGGTGACGGTGGGCGGCGTGGTCGTGTCCAACGTGACGCTGCACAATGCCGACGAGATCGCGCGGCTGGGCGTGCGGCCGGGCGACCGCATCGTCGTCCAGCGCGCGGGTGACGTGATCCCGCAGGTGGTCGACAACCTGACCCGGGACGAGGCGCGCGCGCCCTTTATCTATCCCGACCATTGCCCGGTCTGCGGATCGGAGGCGGTGCGCGAGGAGGGCGAGGTCGACATACGCTGCACCGGGGGCCTGATCTGCGGCGCGCAGCGGTTCGAGCGGCTGCGGCATTTCGTCAGCCGGGGCGCGCTCGATATCGAGGGGCTGGGCGAGAAGAGCATCCAGGAATTTCTCGATCTCGGCTGGATATCCGAGCCTGCAGATATCTTCCGGCTGAACGCGCGTCGCGATGCGCTGCTGGGGCGCGAGGGGTGGAAGGAGAAGTCGGTCGACAACCTGTTCGCCGCGATCGAGGCCAAGCGCGCGCCGGACGCCGCTCGGTTGCTGTTTGGCCTCGGCATCCGCCATGTCGGCGCGGTGACGGCGCGCGACCTGCTGAAGCGGTTCACGACGCTGCCCGCGCTGCGCGGCCTGGCCGGGGAGATCATCGCGCTGCGCGATGCCGCCGACCCGGCGGAGACGCAGGCGAAGCGGGACAAGGCGATCGCCGAGCATATCGGCGTTGAGAATGTCGGCGCGGCGGTGGGGCACGCGCTCGCGGATTTCTTCCACGAGCCGCACAATCAGGACGTGTGGGACGACCTGCTGTCGGAAGTCGTTCCGCCCGATTATGTGGTCGAGACGCGGGCGAGCAGCGTGTCGGGACAGACCATCGTCTTCACCGGCAAGCTGGAGACAATGAGCCGCGACGAGGCGAAGGCGCAGGCCGAGGCGATGGGCGCGAAGGCGGCGGGGTCGGTCAGCGCGAAGACCGACCTGATCGTCGCCGGGCCGGGCGCGGGCAGCAAGCTGAAGAAGGCGGCCGAACTCGGCATCCGGGTGATCGACGAGGCGGAATGGGCAGCGATCGTGCGGGGCGAGGGCTGAGGCGCCAGAACCTCAGAACCAGCGCATGACGCTCCAGGCCGCCGGCGTCCAGATGCCGACGCGCACGCCGATGCTCCGCAGCTTCGCGCCGGTCCATTCGTTGCAGGTATGCGTCAGGCTGTAGTGGCCGCGGGCGGGGTAGAAGACGTCGTCGGCGCCATAGCCCCGGATCGCCGCGCCCGGCGCGAAATCGGCGGCGATGGCGGCGGCGAGCGCCCGATACTGCGCCGGGGTCACGCGCACGGGCCGCAGGTCGGGCCCGTTCCACAGCCGCCCGAGATGATCGACATGCATCAGCACCCGGTCGCTGCCGGTCGCGGCGCGCAGCACCGTCCCGGCGCGCACGTCCGACCAGTGCGGCGTGTTCAGGTAGAAGTCCCGCTCACCCCAGCCGAAGATCAGCCAGCGCCCGGCGCGGGTGGGGTCGGGGAGGTCGGTCGCGCGCACCCGGCCGCGCCAGTCATGGAGCGGGCTGACGGCGGGCAGGACGATGCCGGTGTGGACGCCGTTGCTGTAGACATGGATCGTGATGCCGTCCCCGGCGGCGGGCGCGGGCGCCCGGTGCGCGGGGATCAGCGATCCGGCGAGGACAGCAAGGGCGAAGAGCAGCGGCGGCGCGAGCAGGGCCGCCGCGATGGCCGCAACCCGGCGGCGGGTTATTTGTGGACGCGCCAGATGACGCCGCCGACATCGTCGCTGACGAACAGGTCGCCCTTTGGCCCCACCTGAACGTCGACCGGGCGGCCGCGGGCCTGTCCGTCGGACGAGAGGAAGCCGGAAAGGACGTCGACCGGCGTGCCGCTGGCGCGGTCGTTCGCGTCGAACTTCACGAACACCACCTTGTATCCGGCGAGCGGCTTGCGGTTCCAGCTGCCGTGCAGGCCGACGAACACGCCGCCGTTGAACTGCGGCCCCAGCGCCTGTCCCTGCGTGAAGGTGAGGCCGAGGGGGGCGACATGGTTGCCGAGCGCATAATCCGGCCGGTGGGTATATTCGCGTAGCTCCGGCCGCTCCGGCTGGACGCGGCGATCCTCATACCCGCCCCAGTAGTTCCACGGCCAGCCGTAGAAGCCGCCGAACTCGACACGGGTCAGATAATCCGGGACAAGGTCGGAGCCGAGCATGTCGCGTTCGTTGACGACGGCCCACAGGTCGCCGGTCTTCGGGTTCCACGCCATGCCGACCGGGTTGCGCAGGCCGCCCGCATAGATGCGATAGTCGCCGGTCGCCGGATTGACCTCCAGGATCGCGGCACGGTTGTCCTCCGTATCGAGGCCGTTCTCGCCGATATTGCTGTTCGAGCCGACCGAGACGTAGAGCAGCTTGCCGTCGGGACTGGCGATCAGGTTGCGGGTCCAGTGCATGTTCGGCGCCTGCGCCGGGAGCTTCAGGATCTTGCGTCCCTTGTCGGTGATGCTGGTCTCCCCCGCCTTGTAGGGGAACGCCATCAGCGAGTCGGTGTTGGCGACGTAGAGCGTGTCGCCGACCAGCGCCATGCCGTAGGGCGAGTTGAGGCCGGTGAGGAAGGTCGTCTTCACCTCCGCCTTGCCGTCGCCGTCGGCATCGCGCAGCAGGATGATGCGGTTGGGCGACGGGGCGCCTGCGCCCGCCTGACCCATAAGGTAGTTCATCACCTTGTTCCGGATGCCGTCATTGGGGCGCGGCGGGCTGTTCGTCTGGGCGACCAGCAGGTCGCCGTTCGGCAGGCGCAGCATGGAACGCGGGTGATCGAGGCCGTCGGCGAAGCGATCGACGAAGAGGCCCTTGGCAGGCACGGGCTTCTCGCCCGCTTTCCATCCGACGGGCTTGGCGATGTTGATCGTGGGGATCAGTTCGCTGCGCGGCGTGGTGAACAGCGGTTCCCGCCCGATACCCTGCGCGTCGGTCAGTTGCGCGGTGTCGCCGCGCGACAGGTACCAGAAGGCGCCCCCCGCGATCAGCAGCAGGATGAGGACAAAGGCGAGAATGTGCTTTTTCATGCCGGGTGTCTTATGCCCGGGCGTGGCAGGCCGCAAGTCGCCGAAGCGGTCAGCGGTCCCGTTCGCGCAGCCACAGGAGCAGCGCGGCGAGCGCGCCGCATGCCGCGCCCGCCAGCAGGCCGATGCTCGGCTGGCCCAGCAGGCCGCCGCCGATCGTGCCGGCAAGGATCAGGAGGGCGATGATGGCGCCTGCGCCGGTCGGCGGCTTGGCGTTCGGCTTGGTCATGGGCGTCCCCTTGCCATGCTTTGCGGCCGCGCGCCAGCGTTGCCCGCCCGCCGCCCATCCGGTCATGGCCCGCTCCGTTCCGGGACGGTTCGGTTCCCGATCCGGCACGCCTGTCCCATATCGGCATTTGCCTAATGCCCTGTTGACCAGCGGGAGCCGCGCGGCGCCGTGGCAGCCGGTTTCTGGCACGGCGATTGATGGACCGTGCGCGGGGAACGGGTACGGGGGCACGCACATGGAATTGCCATTTCTGTCGGATCGCAAGAGCTATGATGATGCGACCGACCTGATCGCGCGCTTCGGCGACGATGCGGGCTATGAGGCGGCTGCGCTCGCCGATCGCAGCCGGGACGTGGGCAATTATCTGCGCTTCTGCCACTGGCGCCAGATCGAACGGATGATCGTGCTGCTCTCCATTGAGCATGTCGTCGGGACGCTGCACTGAGGCGTTGATCCGGGTTGGCCGAGGGGCGGGGAACGACCGATAGTGGACCATCCTCCCCGGCACGGGGAGGTGGCAGCGCGAAGTGCTGACGAAGGGGGATGGCCTCGTAGCGCTGCGCTGTTGGGTTTATCCCCCTCCACCATTTGCTGCGCAAATGGCCCCCCCCGTGCCGGGGAGGATATTCCGCTCCCCACCCGTCCCGGACGCATGATATCCGATGGTCATCGGCACGATCCTTTGCGAACGACACTTCGTGCGGGTGGCGCAAACGAAAGGGCCGGCCGGCGTTATCGCCCTGGCCAGCCCCGGATGCCGCTCACCGGCTGAGCGGCGGTCGTCAGTATGTGGGTGGGCGCGCTCTAATGCTGTGAGAGTGCCTCTTTCAGCCGTAACTTCTGCTTCTTCAGGGTGGCGAGGAGAACCACATCGGGCATCGGTCGGCTTGTTTCGGCTTTGATCCGGGCGTCTAGACCAGCATGTTTCGCCTGAAGGGCAGAAATATGGCTTTGTTCCATGACATTCTCCTTGATTGAGGGTGCCGGATCACTGAGTAGATCACGATTCTCTGAGTCTGTCTTTAGTCGAATCGCGGTTTGCGATATTCGCTTGCGGGCTTGCGATGGCCGGTGACGGCCGGAGCGGGTCTTGCCTTCGCCCTGATGCCAACGCCGATCCGGAATATCCTGCTGCGATGACCACGGAAGACATCATGCGCCGCCTCGAAACCCTGCGGGTCGAGCATCGCGACCTCGACATGGCGATCGGCGCGCTGGCCCAGACGGGTGCCGGCGACCAGATGCAGCTCGCGCGCCTGAAGAAACGCAAGCTGCGCCTTCGCGACGAGATCGCGATGCTCGAGGATTCGCTGGTCCCCGACATCATCGCCTGAGCAGGTGCCTCAACGGGCGGGGAAGGATGGCCGAATCCAGCCGTCTATACCCGTCATCCCGGTCTGCGCCGGGATGACGGCGTGAAGCCGTCCGCCTGTTTCCACCAGCCCTAGACGCGGTCGGCCTGGACGACGGTTTCCAGTGCGCGCAGGGCGGAGAGGATGCGGTTCAGGTGGGCGGCGTCCTGCACCTCTATGTCGATGATGTCGGTGTGGAACGGCCCCTCGCGGTTGACGAGCTGCAGGTTGAGGATGTTCGCCTTCGTCGCGCCGAAGATGTTGGTGACGGCGGCGAGCGAGCCGGGTTCGTTCTTGACGATGATCGAGAGGCGCGCCGTGCCGCCCTTCGCCTTGTCGTCCCAGGCAAGGTCGACCCAGTCGGCATCCTGCCCGGCCTCCAGCGAGGAGCAGTCGATCGTGTGGACCTCGATCGGTTCGCCGGTGCGGCGGATGCCGACGATGCGGTCGCCCGGCACCGGATGGCAGCATTCGCCGAGGCGATAGGCGATGCCCGGCGTCAGGCCACGGATCGACACCGGATTGTGCTGGCGGGGATGCGCCTCCTCCGCGCCCTCGCCGCTGGTCGAACCGGGGATCAGGGCCTCCATCACCTCGGCGTCGGTGACGCGGTGGGTGGCGATCGCGATCATCAGGGCCGGGCGGTCCTCCAGCTTCAGGCGCTTGAGTCCTGCCTTCATCGCCTTGGCGCCAAGCTCCACGGGCAGGCGGCTGGCGATTTCCTCGAACAGCTTCTCGCCCAGCGCGATGCTCTCGTCCCGCTGCTTGTGGCGGATGTAGCGGCGGATGGCGGCGCGTGCCTTGCCGGTGATCGCGAAGGTCAGCCAGCCGGGCTGTGGCTCCTGCCCGTCGGACTTGAGGATTTCGACCTGATCGCCGTTTTCCAGCTGGGTGCGCAGCGGCATGACCCGGCCGTTCACCTTCGCGCCCACGGTCTGGTTGCCGAGCGTGGTGTGCACGGCATAGGCGAAGTCGACCGGCGTCGACCCCTTGGGAAGCTGGTGCAGTTCGCCCTTCGGCGTGAAGGCGAAGATGCGATCCTGATACATCGCCATGCGGGTGTGTTCGAGCAGCTCGTCCGGGTCCTGGCTCTGCTCCAGAATCTCGACCAGGTCGCGCAGCCAGCCGGCCTGTCCGTCGGGTTGCGCGCCGTCCTGCTTGTAGGCCCAGTGGGCGGCAAGGCCGAACTCGCTGTCGCGGTGCATGTCGCGGCTGCGGATCTGCACCTCGATCCGCGCATTCTCGCTGAGGATCACGGTGGTGTGGAGCGAGCGGTAACCGTTCCGCTTGGGTGTCGAGATATAATCCTTGAACCGGCCCGGCACCATCTTGTGCTTCTGGTGGATGACGCCCAGCGCGCGATAGCACTCATCCGTCGTGTCGGTGATCACGCGGAACGCCATCACGTCTGTCAACTGCTCGAAGCTGATGTGGCGTTCCTGCATCTTGCGCCAGATCGAATAGGGGTGCTTTTCCCGGCCGGAGACGGTGACGCGCATCCCCGCCTGTCCAAGCAGCATCTGGATGCTGGACCCGATGCGCGCGACTTTGTCGCCGCCGCCTTCCTTCAGCTGGTCGAGGCGCCGGGTGATGCTGTCATACGCCTCCGGCTCCAGTTCGCGGAAGGCGAGCAGCTGCATCTCCCGCATGAAGTCGTACATGCCGATCCGCTCCGCCAGCGGCGCGTAGATGTCCATCGTCTCGCGGGCGATGCGGCGGCGCTTGTCCTCATTCTTGATGAAATGAAGCGTGCGCATGTTGTGCAGGCGGTCGGCGAGCTTCACCAGCAGGACGCGGATGTCGTCGGACATGGCGAGCAGGAACTTGCGCAGGTTTTCCGCCGCGCGCTCGTTTTCCGACTGCGCCTCGATCTTGCTGAGCTTCGTGACGCCGTCGACCAGCCGGGCGATGTCCTTGCCGAAAACGCCCTCTATCTCCTCATAGGTGACGAGCGTGTCCTCTATCGTGTCGTGCAGCAGCGCGGTGACGATGGTCTGATCGTCGAGATAGAGGTCGGTGAGGATGCCCGCCACCTCGACCGGGTGGCTGAAATAGGGGTCGCCGCTGGCGCGCTTCTGGCTGCCATGCTTCTGTACCGAGAAGACATAGGCGCGGTTGATCATCGCCTCGTCGGCGCTGGGGTCGTACCGCTTGACCCTTTCCACAAGCTCATACTGTCGTAACATGATGAATTCTCATGTGGGCGATTTCGACGCGCTTGCAACAAAAAAGCACGTAAATGACCCGGATATTCGACGCCGCCGTTCAGGCAGCGACCGGGCATTGACCCGATGGGGCGCCGATCCCATCTTTCCGGCCGTACCGCCCGGCGAAATGGCGGCCCGGATCGGGGCAGCCCTATGCATCGCATTTTGCAACCGGGATGGTTTTGGAGTATTCCGTTCGCCATGGACAACGAGTTGCCTTGCGCACCCACCTGCGGCCTGCCCAGCGCACTGGAGGCGATGGGCGAGAAATGGTCTTTCCTGATCCTGCGCGCCGCGCTGAAAGGCGTGCGTCATTTCGAGGAATTCCAGTCGGGCCTCGGCATCGCCCGCAACATCCTGGCCAACCGGCTGGCCCGGCTGGTCGAGAAGGGCATCATGGTGCGCGAGCCGATGAGCTGCGACCGGCGCAAGATCGCCTATCGCCTGACCGAGAAGGGGCAGGAGCTGATGCCGGTCATGATCGCGCTGCGCCAGTGGGGCGAGAAGTGGGAATGCGGCACGCCGTCCGTCCCGGTGCTCGCCGACCGGCGCGACGGCCAGCCGATCGCGCCCATCCGCATCCATGCGCATGACGGCCGGGAACTGGGGCCGTGCGATCTGGTGTGGATCTACCCCGACGAGGTCGCGTCCGTCGTGGAACCGGAAGCGGCCGTCGCCTGACCGTCCTGCGTGCCTGATCGCCGTTCCGGTCAGGCTGGCTCTTCTATCGTCCGCAGAAAGCCGCTAGGCTCCCCGGCGCAATGTCCGTAGCACCTCTTCCGGCCAAGCCATTCTTCGCGGACAAGAACCGCGCCTTCTGGAACCTGCAGACACTGGGATGGCTGGGCGCCTTCCTGCTTCGCGCGTCCTCGACGATCGCGAACGGGCAGCCGCTTTCCAGCCTTGTGCCGGTGCTGATCTCGACGGTCACCGGCTATTCCGTGACGCTGCTGATCGCAGTGATCTTCCGCCTGCTGCTGCGGCAGAAGCCGATCGTCACCTGGGGCGTGTCGATCCTGGTCGTGCTGGTCGCGGCGGGGCTGTGCGCGTTCATCGACAGCTGGGTCTTCTCGGTCCAGAACCGGACCAGCGCGACTGCCGGCCTGCAACTGTTCCTCGGCGCCGCCTATCTGAGCGTCACGCTGCTCGGCGCATGGTCGGCGCTCTATTATGCGATCAACTTCTACCTGACGGTGGAGGAGCAGGCGGACCGGCTGCTGCGGCTGGAAACGCAGGCGAGTTCGGCGCAACTCGCGATGCTGCGCTACCAGCTCAATCCGCATTTCCTGTTCAATACGCTGAACAGCATCTCGACCCTCGTGCTGCTGAAACAGACCGACCGGGCGAACGCGATGCTGTCGCGCCTGTCGTCGTTCCTGCGCTATACGCTGATCAACGAGCCGACCGCGCACGTGACGCTGGAGCAGGAGGTCGAGACGCTGAAACTCTATCTCGATATCGAGAAGATGCGGTTCGAGGACCGGCTGCGCCCGGCCTTCGCGATCGATCCGGCGGTGTCGCAGGCGCGCCTGCCCTCGCTGCTGCTCCAGCCGCTGGTCGAGAACGCGATCAAATATGCGGTAACGCCGAAGGAGGAGGGCGCAGAAATCACGGTTGTGGCGCAACCTGCCGGTGAAAACGTCCGGATCGTCGTGTCCGACACGGGTCCGGGATTGAACGAGGCGCATGTCAGGCCGAACCTGTCGACAGGCGTGGGCCTCGCCAACATCAAGGACAGGTTGTTCCAGGCTTACGGGGAACGACATTCGTTCGATGCGCGTTCCACGCCGGGAGGCGGTTTCTCGGTCACGATCGAGATGCCGTTCATCACGGAAGAACCAACGAAAGTGGCTGCATGACAATCAGGACGATCCTCGTGGATGACGAGAGCCTTGCCATCCAGGGGTTGAAGCTGCGCCTTGAAGCGCACGAGGATGTCGAGATCATCGACACCTGCACCAACGGTCGGGAGGCGATCCGGTCCATCAAGACCCATAAGCCCGACCTTGCGTTCCTCGATATCCAGATGCCGGGCTTCGACGGTTTCTCCGTCGTCCAGGGCATGATGGAGATCGAGCCGCCGCTGTTCATCTTCGTCACCGCCTATTCCGATCACGCGATCCGCGCGTTCGAGGCGCAGGCGGTCGACTATCTGATGAAGCCGGTGGAGGAGGATCGCCTCGCCGACGCGCTCGACCGGGTACGCCAGCGCCTGTCGCAGAAGCGGCATGTGCAGGAGGCGGAACGGCTGCGCGAGGTGCTGGCCGAGGTCGCGCCGCAGGCGATGAGCGATTTCGTGACCGAGGACGATGCGCCCGCATCGAGCCGGTTCGAGAAGCTGATCAACATCAAGGATCGCGGCCAAATCTTCCGCGTCGACGTCGATTCGATCGAACGGATCGATGCGGCGGGCGACTATATGTGCATCTATACCGCCGACAATTCGCTGATCCTGCGCGAGACGATGAAGGATCTGGAAAAACGGCTCGATCCGCGCAACTTCCAGCGCGTCCACCGCTCGACCATCGTGAACCTCAGCCAGGTGCGGCAGGTGAAGCCGCATACCAACGGCGAATGCTTCCTGGTGCTGGAATCCGGCGCGCAGGTGAAGGTCAGCCGGTCCTATCGCGACGTCGTCGCGCGCTTCGTCCACTGACGGACGGCTCTCCGGCGAACAGGGATCGAGCGATCGGCCGGGGACAGGACATGGAAACGGGGACGGGGCGGGGGCGCCCGTTACCGGAACACCCACTGGCGGTTCAGCACGAACACCAGAGCGGGCGTCGCGAAGAACATCAGCGGTATCGGCGACCACGCCGGCCAGCGCATCGCCGTCACGCACAGCCACACCCACAGCGCGTTGAGCGCCAGACTGAGCAGCGAAACCAGCACGAAGCGAATGCCGCGTGCCGCGGGCCGTTTACGCGTGCCATGGCCCCTGAACGTATAGCGGCCGTGCAGCGCATAGCCCGCGACGACGGCCACCAGATAGCCCGCGAGATTGGCGACCTGCGGATGCGCGTGCGCACGCGTCGCCAGCATGTAGTAGACGGCGGCCTGGATCGCCGTGATGATGACGCCGGTGATGCCGTAGCGAACGATCTGGGCGGCGAGCGCGCGCGTGTCCGTGGGGACCGACTGCAACAGTTCGACGATTTTCATTGGCCCCCGTTGCGCCTGTCCGCGGCTAGTCCTAGTCGGCGCGCATGACGATGGAAAGCGCGAAGAGCGGGGCCGTACGGTGGCGCGCATGGGGCGCCGCCCGGCTGCGCGACGTCTTCGGCTGGCTGGACGCGCACTGGCGCTGGACCACGTTCGCGATGTGGGTCGGCCTGGTCGTCTATTTCCTCGCCGTGCGCTGGCCCGCGATCCACTGGTTCGCGCTCGGCGATACCGACGACAATATCCGCTACGTACAGGTGAAGGACTGGCTGGCCGGGCAGGGGTGGTACGACCTGCGGCAATATCGCCTCGATCCGCCGGGCGGCGCCAACATCCACTGGTCGCGCCTCGTCGACCTGCCGATCGCCGGGCTGATGCTGTTCTTCCGCGCGTTCGTCGACGGCGCGCTGGCCGACCGGATCGCCTGCGCGCTCGCGCCGCTGCTGCCGCTCTTGCTGCTGATGCTGTCGCTTGCCTTCATCGCCCGGCGGCTGTCCCCCGGCACCCCCGCCTGGATCGTCGCCGCGCTCGCGCCGCTGGCCGCGCAGATGGGCCTCAGCATGTACATGCCGCTGCGGATCGACCACCATGGCTGGCAACTGGCGTTCATGATGGCGATGCTCGCCGGCGTCATCGACCATCGCCGCGCGCGGGGCGGCATCATCGCCGGGGTGGCCAGCGCGCTGTCGATCACGATCGGCATGGAGATGATGGTCTACCTCGCGGCGGCGGGGGGGCTGATCGCGCTGCGCTGGGTGTTCGACGGCGCGGAGGCGCGCAGGATGCGGCCCTATGCCCTGACCCTGGGTGGCGGCGTGGCGCTGCTGTTCGTCCTGTTCGCCAGCTATGCGAACCGCGCGCCGGTGTGCGACGCGCTCTCGCCCGTGTGGGTCTCGACGCTGGGCGTTGCGGCAGGCGGCATGCTGCTGCTGACGATGCTGCCGCTTTCCGGGGGGCGCTTTGGCGGGTGGCCGCTGCGCCTTGCCGCCGGTCTGGTCGTTGGCGCCGGCGTGGCTGCGTTCGCATGGAGCGTCTGGCCCCAGTGCCTGACCGGCGCCTATCAGCTGTCGCCGGAGATGCAGCGGCTCTGGCTTGCGAACATCAAGGAAGCCAAGCCGATCACGGCGCAGACGCGGGCCGTCGCGATCCCGCTGCTCGCCATGCCCATTATCGGCATGCTGACCGGCTTTGCGGGCATGTGGGGCGCGCGGCGCGATCCCGCACGGGTGTGGGCATGGGGGGCGGTGCTGGCGCTGTGCCTGATCGGCCTTGGCCTGCTGTTCTGGCAGCTGCGGGCTGGTCCGGCGGCGCAACTGCTGGCGATACCCGGCGCCGCTGCGGCGACATGGGCCGCTCTGGCCGCGATCTGGAACGGCAGGCCGCTGGTCCGGGCGGCCGGCATCGTCGTTGCGGTCTGCGCCGGTGCGGTGCTGTTCGCCTATCCGCTCTATCCAACCCTGAACCGCAGCTTCGCGTCGCTGGTGGGCGCGCCGGTGACGGGCGCAGGAGCGGGCAGCGCGGCTGGCAGCGCAGCAGGGGGCGGAGGCGTCCGCATCGGTAATGCGATGATCAAGCAGCGGCGCGAGGCGATCCGCAAGGCGAACGGCCGATGCCGCACGCTGCCGGCGCTGGAGGTGCTCGACCAGCTTCCGGCCGCGACGATCTTCACGATGGTCGACATGGGACCGCGTATCCTGGCCACCACCCATCACAGCGCCGTGGCCGGGCCGTATCATCGCAATGCCGGGGCGATCCTCGATATCCACCATGCCTTCGACGGGCCGCCGTCGGCTTTCCGCCCGATCGCGCGGCGGCACAACGCGACCTATCTGCTGATCTGCCCGAACTTTCCGGAGGGAACGGTGTACCAGTCGCGCAGCCCGCGCGGCTTCTATGCCCAGCTGATGCGCGGCTTCGTGCCGTCGTGGCTGCGCCCGGTGCCGCTGCACACGGCGCTGACGCTGCCCTACCAGCTCTATCGGATCGACTATCTAGCGCCGGTCAGCAAAGAAGCCGCGCAGTAGGGCCGCCGCCTCCGTCTCGCCCAGGCCGCCATAGACCTCCGGACGGTGCAGGCAGTCGGGCAGGGCATAGAGGCGAGGGCCGTTGGCGATCGCGCCGCCCTTCGGATCGGAGGCGCCATAATAGACACGGGCGATTCGGGCGTGGGACAGGGCGCCCGCGCACATCGCACAGGGTTCCAGCGTCACCCACAGGTCGCAGCCGGTCAGCCGGAAATCGCCGAGTGCGGCGGCGGCCGCCCGCATCGCGACGATCTCCGCATGGGCGGTCGGGTCGTTGTCGCGCCGGTTGCGATTCTCGCCCTCGCCGACGATCCGTCCGTCGCGCACGACCACCGCGCCTACCGGCACTTCGCCAGCCGTCCCGGCCGCACGGGCCAGGGCCAGCGCGCGGCGCATGAAGTCTGGCAGGGGGAAGGCGGAGGACATGCACGGGCTGTAGCGCCCGGGCGGCGCACTCCACAAGCGAATCGCGGGGACCGGGACCGATGCGCCCCGAGTCGCCGGTGCCGGTCCGGCCGGACGGCGGCTATTCGGGCTTCTTCACCTCGACCGTGGGCACTTTTACCGTTTCTTCGCGGGTGCCGACCTCGATCCGCGCGACGTCGGCCTTGTAGGCGGGCAGCGTGCCGCTTTGCACGGAAATCTGCGGGGTTCGGGCGTCCCGCGTCTGTTCGAGCCGTACGAGGCCGAAGGCGAAGGCCGTCGCGACCAGGATAAGAGCGACCACCAGGAGGCCGCCGAAGAACCGTACCATCTTGTCCTCCTGCGAATAATGATGGAGAGGCAACGCGCAGCGGGGGAAGATGGTTGCGTTCGCGCATCGGTTCGAGCCTGCTGAAATGGCTCTGGCGGGTTGACGGGGCGGCGGAATGCCGCTATCGGCGCCGCTTTCCGAGATAACTCAGAAGTACAAGGCTGATCGATATGTCGCGCATCTGCGAGCTGACCGGGAAGACCCGTCAGGTGGGTCACAATGTGTCCCACGCCAACAACAAGACGAAGCGGGTGTTCCTACCCAACCTGCAGAACGTCACGCTGATTTCCGAAGCTCTGGAGCAGGGCGTTAAGCTGCGCGTGTCGACGCACGGCCTGCGCTCGGTCGAGCATGTCGGCGGCCTGGACAACTGGCTGCTGAAGGCCGGCGACGACCAGCTGTCGCTGAAGGCCCGCCGCCTGAAGCGCGACATCAAGAAGAAGCTGGCTGCCGCCGCCTGATCGGCGGATATAGGTACACAGCCTGCGACGAAGGAAGCGGCCCGCGCGGCCGCTTTTTTCTTGTCGGCGCGGCTTGAGATCGGTGCTTGTGGGGATCAGTGCCCGTGAGGATCAATGCCTGGGCGGTTCCTGCCACCAGTCCCGGGGCAGGGCGAACTTCAGCAGCAGCGTGCGCTGAAAGAACTCGTTATTGTCGTCCGACGCGACCCACAGGACCATGTCCTTGCCCTCTCGCCCGATCGCCAGCGCCTCGAAATTGTCGGCCAGAACGGGCGGCGCGAGGTGCGCGATCGGCTTGCCCACCAGCACCGCGCCGGGGCGCAGCGGCGGCATGTCGACCAGCGCCAGCATCGCGGTGAAGCCTTCGTAGAAGGTGACGCGCCGGTTGAGGACGATCAGCCGGTTGTGGCCGATATAGACGGCGTCGGTCGGCACGAAGCCCTGTGGCGGGCGATAGGTGATGCGCAGGGCGGGGGGCGTCGCATCCTCCGCCGGATCGCCGCTGAAGACCAGCAGGTCGTTGCCGATCGCCGGACCGGGACCGGCCCCTTTTTCCGAAAAGACGAGGAAGCGGCCGTCGGGCAGGCGGGTCATCGCCTCTGCTCCGCCGGTGTCGGGCCAGTCCTGCATCTCTGGCGGTTTGCGGCATTCCTCCACCCGCGCGAAGCCGGGCGAATAACGGCAGATGCGGTTCTGAAGCTCGAACCCGACCCAGTAGGCGCCGCTGACGGGGTCGTGGACCATCGATTCCGAGTCCCACTTCCAGTTGGGCCAGCTGCGCTCATGCGGGCGAATCGGAAGGGGGGCGATGAATTGCCCGCCGGTCGCGGCGGTCGTACCGCGTGGGCCCCCGACGCGGAAGCCCATGAGGGTCGCGCCGTCGGAAAGCGCCAGCAGCGCGCCGTCCTCCGCCACGATCATCGAGGATATGCTGCCGAAGCCGTCCTGCCTGCTGCGCAGATCCCAGCCGCCCAGCCATCGCAGCGGCCCGAGCCGGGTGCGGCCGGGATCGCTGCCGTCGAGCGGTAACGGGGTTGCCGTCACCAGCAGCGCGCCGGCCGCCACCGGGTCGTCCTTGGGCGAATGGCGCTGTTGCAGGAGCAGCACGAAGATGAGGAGGATCAGCAGGATTCGGCGCATCGTCTTGCCCGATAGGGTGTTTTCACGGGCTTCGTAACCGCCTTTTCTGAACCGGCGATAACTGAACGGCCGCTGTCGACCCCATTCAGCGTTCACTCAAAGCGACTCGGTTAGAAGGGCGACAATCGAGGACCGGTCTCCACGTGGAGGCAGTCCAACGGGATTACGCAAGGAGCATTGCGATGAAGAAGTCTCTTGTTAACCTGGGCGCGGCGCTCGCTATGGGCCTTGCGTCTTTCGCCGCCGTCAGCACGCCTGCGGCCGCCCGTGACCATGGCTATAACGGCCGCCACTATGACGGCGGGCGCTATTACGACCGGGGCGATCGCGGCCGGTACTCCAACCGTGGCTATGATCGCGGCTATCGCGGCGGCTACTACAATGGCGGTTACAACCGCGGCTATTACGGCGACCGCTACTATCGCGGCAACGACCGCTATTACCGGGGCGACTATCGCTGCCGTCGTGACAGCGGCACGGGCGGCACCATCATCGGTGCGATCGCCGGCGGCCTGCTCGGCAACGAGGTGGCGGGCCGTCGCGGCGACAGCACCACGGGCGCCATTCTGGGCGCGGGCGTCGGCGCGCTTGCCGGCCGGGCGATCGATCGCGGTGACAGCCGCTGCTGATCCGCCAGCCCGTTCGACGGACGCCTGACGACGGGATGAAAGGAAGGGCCGGTGCCGCGAGGTGCCGGTCCTTTCGCACGTCCTACGGACGTCGGAGAGGGACTAGAGTGCGGCCGCGTTCGGCGTGATCTCGTCCGGCGCGAGAAGATTGTCGTCGCCCGGCGGGACGGCCCGGTTGTCGAGCATCTCCGCCGCCTCGTTGAGGGCGCGTGCCTCGTCTGCGCTGACGCCGCCTACGCCCTGGTTTCCGCCGTCACAGCCCGCGAGCAGGACGGCCAGCGGCAACAGGGGCGCGATGCCCGCCCACAGCATTGGGCCGTGTGTCCGGCGTTTCGTCATGCGGCGTCCTCCATCCCGTCCATAAACGAAAGGGGCCGCTCCTTGCGGAGCGACCCCCTCTAGAAATCGCTGGGTTCGACCAGGATTACATCGCGTTCGCAGCGGCGTTCGCGGCGTTCGAAGCAGCGTTCGCAGCGTTGTCAGCGGCGTTGGTCGCGGCGTCCATCGCATTGTCCGCAGCGTTCGAAGCGTCTTCGGCGGCGTTGGCGGCAGCATTGGCTGCGTTCTCAGCGCCACCCGAGCAGGCGGCCAGACCGAGCGAAGCGGCGAGAACGAGCGAAAGAGCAATAGACTTGGTCATGGGCAAACCCCTCTGAAAAGAAAAACCTTTGCAGGCCAGCTCTGGAGAACAGCTCGACCCCCTCAGCCTGCAACCCCCTTTTCTAATGGCTGATATCGTCCAAGGCAATCCGAATCGTAACGCTTTGATTACCATTGATACGATGGCCCGGTTTCGCGTTCGCCCGGTATATCGGCCGCCTTCTCCATTGACGCATATAAAGAAAACTTTATATGCTCCCTGCAATGGCTCCGATACTCGACATCTTCCGTGCCCTGGGGGACCCGACGCGCCTGCGCATCGTGTACCTGTTGCGCGCGATGGAGCTGGCCGTCGGCGAGATCGCGCAGGTGGTCGGCCAGAGCCAGCCGCGCGTATCCCGGCATGTGCGCATACTGGTCGAGGCAGGGCTGGTCGAGAAGCGGAAGGAAGGCAACTGGGTCTTCCTGCGCATCGGCCGCGCGCCGGACGTGGTGCCGGTGCTGGAGCTGTTCGACAAGCTGCCTGACGCGGACGGGGAAGCGTTGTGGCAGGCGGCGGACCTGGCCCGGCTGGCGGCGGTCCGCAACGACCGCGCCCGGGCAGCGGACGACTATTTCGCGCGCCACGCGGCCGAATGGGACGCGATCCGCTCGCTCCATATCGCCGAGGAAGAGGTGGAGGCGGCGATGCGTGTCGCGCTGGGGCCGCAGGAAACCGGCCGCCTGCTCGACATCGGCACGGGCACCGGCCGGATGATCCAGCTGTTCGGGAAGGAGGCGCGGCACGTGACCGCGATCGACCGCAGCCCGGAAATGCTGCGTCTGGCCCGCGCGAAGCTGCCGCTCGATGCGGGCGACAAATATGCGCTGCTGATCGGCGATTTCCTGGCCCTGCCGCTGGCGCAGGGGAGCGTCGACACCGCCATCCTGCATCAGGTGCTGCATTATGCGCAGGCGCCCGAAGCGGTGATCGCGGAGGTCGGCCGCGTTCTCGACACCGGCGGCCGGTTGCTGATCGCAGACTTTGCGCCGCACGAGCGGGAGGAGTTGCGCGTGCGCGACCAGCATGCGCGACTGGGCTTTTCCGACGATCAGATCGGCCAGTGGTTCGCGAACGCCGGACTGGAGATGGAGAGCGTGGAGACGCTGGCCGGGGGTGAGCTTACAGTGAAGATCTGGCTCGGGCGGAGGCGCGCGTCGCGCGTCGTGCCGTTGGGTGGACGCATAACAGAAGGACGGGTTTCGGCATGACATTTTCCCTCACCCAGCTGGAGGAAGCACGGCGGGCGCTTGACGCGCCGCTGTTCGCCGACCTGTCCGGCGATGCGCAGGTGAGCTTCGAATTCTTCCCGCCCAAGACGGAAAAGATGGAAGAGACGCTGTGGAACAGCATCCAGACGCTGAGCCCGCTCGGCCCCCGCTTCGTGTCCGTCACCTATGGCGCGGGCGGGTCGACGCGGGAGCGGACGCACAACACGGTCGCCCGCATCGCCAAGGAAACTGACCTTGCCGCCGCAGCGCACCTGACCTGCGTCGCCGCCAGCAAGGCGGAGATCGCCGAGGTTGCCGACGCCTACTGGCAGGCGGGCGTGCGCCACATCGTCGCCCTGCGCGGTGATCCGCCGGAAGCCGGGACGAAGTTCGTGCCGCATCCCGACGGCTATGCGGGGGCGGCCGAGCTGGTGGAGGGCCTGACGCGCCTGCACCCGTTCGAGATTTCGGTCGCCGCCTATCCCGAAACGCACCCCGACGCGCAGAGCGCGCAGAGCGACCTCGACAATCTGAAGCGGAAGATCGACGCCGGGGCGACCCGCGCCATCACCCAGTTCTTCTTCACGCCGGAGGCCTTTTTCCGCTTCCGCGACAAGGCGGCGGCCGCAGGGATCACGGCGGAGATCGTGCCGGGCATCATGCCGGTCTCCAACTTCGCCAGCACCCTGCGCATGGCGGCGATGTGCAATACCGAGGTGCCGTCCTGGATGGCGCGGCTGTTCGAGGGGCTGGACGACCATCCCGGCGCGCGCCAGCTGGTGGCCGCGACGCTGACTGCAGAGCTCTGCCGCAAGCTCTATGCGGGCGGCGTGCGGGAGTTTCACTTCTACACGCTCAACCGTGCAGAACTGAGCTATGCGATCTGTCACCTGCTGGGGTTGCGGCCGAAGGTCGGCGCGGAGTTGGTGGCGTGAACAGCTTTCATCCGTTCGCCCCGAGCTTGTCGAAGGGCACCGCCGAACGCAGCGAGGTGACTTCGCTTCCGCTCAGACAGGGGCTTCGACTTCGCTCAGCCCGAACGGGGTTTTAAAAGATGACCATTTCCGCTGAAGACCAGTTCCGCCAGATTGCCGCAGGGAAGATCATGATCTTCGACGGCGGTTACGGCACGTCGATCCAGAAGCACGGCCTGACCGAGGCCGACTATCGTGGCGATCTGGACCTTGCGAAGGACCAGAAGGGCAATAACGACCTTCTGTGCCTGACCCGTCCGGACATCGTCGAGGGTATCCACACCGCCTATCTCGACGCGGGCGCCGACATGATCGAGACGAACACGTTCAGTTCGACCCGGATCGCGCTGGCCGACTATGGTTGCGAGCATCTGGTGCGCGAGATCAATGTCGCCGCCGCCGCGCTGGCGCGCAGGGCGTGCGATGCCGCCACGGCGCGCGACGGCCAGCGCCGGTTCGTCGCGGGCTCCATCGGGCCGACGAACAAGACGCTCTCCATCTCGCCGGACGTCAACGACCCGGCGTTCCGCGAAGTCGACTATGACACGCTGAAGGAACAGTATCGCGAGCAGTGCGACGCGCTGATCGAGGGCGGGGTCGACTTCCTGCTGGTCGAAACCTGCTTCGACACGCTGAACGCCAAGGCGGCGGGCATGGCCGCGCGTGAGGCGGAAGCGGCGGCGGGCCGTCCGGTGCCACTGATGCTCAGCTTCACGATCACCGACATGTCGGGCCGCAACCTGTCGGGCCACACGATCAACGCCTTCTGGTATTCGCTGCGGCACCTGAAGCCGCTGACGATCGGCGTCAATTGCGCGTTCGGCGCCGACCTGCTGCGGCCGTATCTGAGCGAACTGGCGAAGAATGCGGATACGCTGATCCTCGCCTATCCCAATGCCGGCCTGCCCAACGAGCTCGGCCAGTATGACGAGTTGCCCGAGACGACGGCGAGCCTGATCCGCCAGTGGGTCGACGAGGGGCTGGTCAACATGGTCGGCGGCTGCTGCGGCACGACGCCCGCCCATATCGGCGCGGTGGCCAAGGCGCTTGCCGGACACAAGCCGCGCGTCGTGCCGGTATTGCCGGTCGTGACCCGGCTCGCGGGCCTGGAACCGATGCATATCGCGGCGTAATCCCCTCCCCGTGCCGGGGAGGGGAACCGCGACGCATCGCGGCGTGGTGGAGGGGGCTCTCCACCAGCGGATTGGACAGAGGAGGGCCCCCTCCACCATGCTGCGCATGGTCCCCCTCCCCGTGCCGGGGAGGATTAGGAATGACAGAATGACCAACACCACCGCCAACTTCGTCAACATCGGCGAGCGCACCAACGTCACGGGCTCCGCCAAGTTCAAGAAGCTGATCATGGCGGGCGACTATGCCACCGCCATCGACATCGCCCGCGAGCAGGTGGAGAACGGCGCGCAGATCGTCGACGTCAACATGGACGAGGGCCTGCTGGACGCCGAGGCGGCGATGACCACCTTCCTCAAGCTGATGACGGCCGAACCGGACATCAGCCGCGTGCCGGTGATGATCGACAGCTCCAAATGGTCCGTGATCGAGGCGGGCCTGAAATGCGTATCGGGCAAGCCGATCGTCAATTCGATCAGCATGAAGGAAGGCGTCGACGCGTTCCTGCACCATGCGCGCCTGTGCATGGCCTATGGCGCGGCGGTGGTCGTCATGGCGTTCGACGAGGTGGGGCAGGCCGACACGCAGGCCCGCAAGGTCGAGATCTGCGAGCGCGCCTATACGCTGCTGATGGAGATCGGCTTCCCGCCTGAGGACATCATCTTCGATCCCAACATCTTCGCGGTCGCGACGGGGATCGAGGAGCATAACAACTACGGCGTCGACTTCATCGAGGCGTGCAAGGAGATCAAGGCGCGCTGCCCGCACGTCCATATCTCCGGCGGCCTCTCCAACTTCTCCTTCTCCTTCCGGGGCAACGAGCCGGTGCGCCGGGCGATGCACTCGGTGTTCCTCTACCACGCCATTCCCGCCGGTCTGGATATGGCGATCGTCAACGCCGGGCAGCTCGACGTCTATGACTCGATCGACCCGGAACTGCGCACCGCCTGCGAGGACGTGCTGCTGAACCGCGACCCGGAGGCCGGCGAACGGCTGGTCGCGATCGCGGAGAAATATCGTGGCACCGATGCGGCGGCCGAGAAGGCGGCCGAGGAATGGCGCGGCTGGTCGGTGAAGAAGCGGCTGGAACACGCGCTCGTCAAGGGCATCGACATGTATGTGGTCGAGGATACCGAGGAAGCCCGCCTGTCCGCCGAAAAGCCGATCGAGGTGATCGAAGGACCGCTGATGGACGGCATGAACGTCGTCGGCGACCTGTTCGGCTCCGGCAAGATGTTCCTGCCGCAGGTGGTGAAGTCCGCCCGCGTCATGAAGAAGGCGGTCGCCCATCTGCTCCCCTTCATCGAGGCGGCGAAGGAGCCCGGTGCCAAGGGCAAGGGCAAGATCATCATGGCCACGGTCAAGGGCGACGTCCACGACATCGGCAAGAACATCGTCGGCGTCGTGCTTCAGTGCAACGGCTTCGAGGTGATCGATCTGGGCGTCATGGTCCCCTGGCAGGACATCATCAAGGCGGCGAACGAGAATGACGCCGACATGATCGGCCTGTCCGGCCTCATCACGCCCTCGCTGGACGAGATGGTGACGGTGGCGCAGGAGATGCAGCGGGCAGAGATGACGATGCCGCTGCTGATCGGCGGCGCCACCACGTCGAAGGTGCACACGGCGCTGCGCATCGACCCGGCGTTCACCGGCCCGGTCGTGCATGTGCTGGACGCCAGCCGTGCCGTCGGCGTCGCCACGGCGCTGCTCAGCGAATCGCAGAAGGCCGACTTCGTCTCGAAGACGAAGGACGATTATGAGCATGTCCGTGTCGCCCGCGCCAAAAAGGGGCAGAGCGAACTGGTCAGCATAGAGGATGCGCGCGCCAACGCCTTCGAGATCGACGAGGCCCTGAAGGCGCCGCGCCCGCGCCTGCCCGGCGTTCACAGCTTCCCCAACTGGGATCTGAAGGACCTGCGCGAGTATATCGACTGGACGCCGTTCTTCCGCGCCTGGGAGCTGGCGGGTAACTACCCCGCGATCCTGACCGACGAAGTGGTCGGCGAGAGCGCGACCAGCCTGTTCAACGACGCGCAGGCGATGCTGGACAAGGTGATCGCGGAAAACTGGCTGACCGCGCGCGGCGTCGCTGGTCTCTGGCCGTGCCGCCGCGATGGTGACGACATCATCGTCCATGTCGAGGATGAAAACCACGTTCGCCTGCCGATGCTGCGCCAGCAGATCCAGAAGCGGGAAGGGCGCGCCAATATGTGCCTGGCCGACTTCATCAGCCATGACGGCGACTGGATCGGCGGCTTCGCGGTCGGCATCCACGGCATCGAGCCGCACCTTGCCCGCTTCAAGAATGCGATCGACGATTATTCGGACATCCTGCTGAAGGCGCTGGCCGACCGCCTGGCCGAAGCCTTTGCCGAGCGGCTCCACCATTATGTCCGCACCGCGCTCTGGGGCTATGCGGAGGGCGAGCAGTTGACCAACGAGGCGCTGATCAAGGAGCAGTATCGCGGCATCCGCCCGGCGCCCGGTTACCCGGCCTGCCCGGAGCACAGCCTGAAGCCGATGCTGTTCAAGATGCTGGACGCGCATCATGCGACCGGCATCACCCTGACGGAAAGCTTCGCGATGCTGCCGACGGCGGCGGTCAGCGGCTTCTATTTCGGGCATCCGCAGGCCGAATATTTCGGCGTCGCCCGCGTCGGCCGCGACCAGTTGGAGGATTATGCCGCGCGGCGCGGCATCGATCTGGAAACGGCGGAACGTTACCTGCGGCCCAATCTCGACTGACGTCTCGCCGGCAGGCGTCAGCCCGCCGTCGGACAGGCCGATACGGGCCGGGCGAAGGCGGGATTGCGCAGGAAGCGTTCGTCGGTCAGCGCGCCGAGGAAGGCGAGGAGGGCGGGCATGTCCGCCCGGGCGGCGGCGCCCGGCGCATGGCGGCGGATCGCGTCCTCCAGGCTGGCCGCCGATCCGTCGTGCAGCCAGGGGCCGGTGACGGCGGCGTTGCGCAGCGAAGGCGTGCGGAACATCTGCGCTTCCTCCTCCGCATTGGGGTCCGTCCGGCCGTAGCCCGCCTGCATGTTCACAGGGCCGGTGCCCACATAATGGAAGCGGTTGTCGGTGAGGTCCGCCCCGGAGTGGCAGCCGGCGCAGCCGAGCGCGGCGAACTGCGCCGCGCCTGTTCGGGCGGGCGCGGGCAGGGGAGACGTTTCGCGCCGGTCCCACGCGCTGCCGCTGGAGATCAGGGTGCGCTCGAACGCTGCCAGCGCCGCGCCGATCTGCGGGAAATCGATCTGCTCGCCGCTGGCGGGGAAGGCGGCGGCGAACATCCGGCGGTAGCAGGGATCACGCGACAGGCGGCGGGCGATTTCCGCCGCGCCACCCTTCATGCCCATCTCGACCGGATGCTCGCCGGTCAGCGGGACCATCGCCTGCTGCTCCAGCGTGTGCAGGGTCGCGTCGCTCCAGGTCAGCGGAGTGCGCCAGGCGACGTTGGCAAGGCCCGGCGCGTTGCGGATGCCGGGCTCGCCGGTCACGCCCATGTGGGTGGCGGACCCTTCTGCAAAGCCGCGCTTCTGTTCATGGCAACCGGCGCAGGCGAGCGTGCCGTCGCGTGAGAGGTCCGCGTCGTAGAACAGGCGGCGGCCGAGCGCGACCTTCGCCGCGGACATCGGGTTGCCGGCCGGGACCGGCGGTGCCTTTGCCCGGGCGGGAAGGTCGTGCCAAAGCCAGCGCTGGCCGACGGCACCGGCCACGCCGGACAGGCCGATCGCGCCAAGCAGCAACAGCGGCAGCCACGCCTTCTTCATGCCTTGCCTGAATGCCCCCTGATCCGACCCATGCGCCCGTCCCGCCATTCGACCCGTGCAACGAATGGCCGGGGCTTTTCCGCATGCCCGGCCGGGGTTCACTAAGGCATGGATGCAGGCGATCTGCAACCGGCGGGCGGATTAACCATCTCCCCTCATCGCGCTTTCACGCGGTTCCGCTAAGCGAACCGATATGCGCGTCCTTCCCACCCTGCTGCTCCTCTCCGTCGCCGTCGCCGCGTCCGCCGCGGCGCAGGGCGGCAACGCCCCCTTCATCGTGCTGGAAACCGGCCGGCATTTCGGCACGCTGGCCGATGCGGTCGGATCGATCGGCGACGGCACCGGCACCATCCAGATCGCGCCGGGCACCTATCGCCAGTGCGCGGTGCAGAGCGGAGGAACGATCACCTACCGCGCCGCACAGCCGCTGACGGCGATCTTCGACGGTGCGACGTGCGAAGGGAAGGCGGCGCTGGTCCTGCGCGGCCGGTCGGCGCAGGTGGAGGGGCTGGTGTTCCAGAACCTGCGCGTGCCCGACGGCAACGGTGCGGGCATCCGGCTGGAGCAGGGCGACCTGACCGTCACCGGCGCGACCTTCCGCAACAGCGAGGAGGGGATACTCACCCACGACGACCCGGCAGCGACGCTGCTGATCGACCGTTCGACCTTCAGCCATCTGGGCCGGTGCGACCGCGACCTGTCCTGCGCCCACAGCATCTATGTCGGGCAATACGGCACGCTGGTCGTCACCCGCACCCGCTTCGAGAAGGGTGACGGCGGCCATTATGTGAAGACGCGCTCGGCGCGGGTGGAGATCGTCGACAACAGTTTCGACGACAGCGGCGGGCGCCTCACCAACTACATGATCGACCTGTCCAACGGCGCGACCGGGACCATCGCCCGCAACGAGATGGTGCAGGGCCGGGACAAGGACAATTACAGCGCCTTCATCACCGTGGCGCCCGAGGGGCGGACACGCGACTCCACCGGCCTCGACGTGTCGGGCAATGCCGCGTCCTTCGTCCCCGGCCTGTCGCGCCAGAGCACCTTCGTCGCCAACTGGACCGGCGACGCCGTCAAGATCGGCGCCAACAGGCTGGCGGCCGGGATCAGGCCGACCGACCGGCGCTAACGGTTGCCGCAGCTGTCGGCCGGACCGGCGACCAGATCGAGGCAGCGTCCGTCGATCTCGCCCTTCGGCACCGGCAGGCCGATCGTGGCGGCCAGCGTCGGCAGGATGTCCGCCGTCTCGACGCCGAGCGGCTGCTCGAAACCGGCCATCCCCTTGCGCCAGAACAGGATCGGCACGCGCCGGTCGAGATCCCACGGGCTGCCATGCGTCGCGACATAGCCGTGCACGGGGTCGGTGATCGGTGTGATCCGGGGCTTCAGCAACACGAGGAAGTCGCCAGAACGCCCGGGATAATAGCTGGCGCGCGCCTCCTGAATGAGGGTCCAGCTTTCCGGCGGACCGGACGGGCTGGGCGTTGCGGCGATTTCAGCGGCGGTGAACACCGTCTGGATCTGCGGATGGGTGCGCCAGATCGCGAGGGCCGCGTCGGACACCGTCTTGCGCTGCGCCGCCGTCAGGGTTGGTGCGAGATAGATGTCGCCGACCGCGCCGTCGCCGTAGAGCAGCGTCCCCGGCAGGCCGGTCTTCGCGGCGAGGGCCGCGTTCATGGCCTTGAGCGAGAGGGCGGGGTCGATCCGCGTTTCCATCGGCATCGCATTCTCTCGGTGCCGCTCGGGCAGGTCGTGGCCGCCATGGTCGGCGGTCAGCACCACCTCATAATCGATGCCGTCCGCATCCAACCGGTCGAAGAACGCGCCGAGTTCGCGGTCCAGCGACATCTGCTGGATGCACATCTCCGTGCCCTCCGTGCCGTAGCTGTGGCCGATATAGTCGTTGGCGGACAGGCCGATCGAGATGATGTCGGCCTGCGCCTGCTTGCCGAGCTGCATGGTCTCGATCATCGCGGCGGCGAGGACGAGCGTGGCGGCGTCGATTTCCGGTGAGGCGCGGAACGCCTTCGCGTCGCCCGCCGCCCGCGCGAAGCGGCCGGTGCCGACGCTCTTGCCGCCGCCGACGTCGACCGCGAAATCCTTCGCCGCGCAGTTTTCCGGCAGGTCCATGGCCGGGCGATCCTCGTTCACCAGCTTCATGATCCCGGCGTTGACCTGCGTCACCAGCGGGTTTTCCGGTCGCCCCTTCAGGGTGACGAAGCCCTTGCCGCCCCACCACCAGAGCTGGTCGGCGGTCGGGCCGCCCATCATGATCGCGGCGCGGTCCTTGCCCGAGACGGATACGACGCGCGCGGCGGGATTGGCGAGCTTCATCCGGCCGCCCATCGTCGGCACCTTCAGATGGAGGGGGGAGGCGACATAGTCCTCGCTGCTGGTGCCCGGCTGGCTCTCATCCTCGGCGCAATAGACGATCTTGTCCTCGCGCGGCGCCTTGAAGTCGATCCAGTTGTTCGCGATGATTCCGGTTCGCGACGGGCGGCTGCCGGTCAGGATCGTGGAATGGCCCGGGCAGGTCTCTGTCGCGGCATGGCTCTGGTAGCCGCGCGGGAACACGGCGCCCTGCGTCATCCGCTTCATGCCCGCCAGGTAATGCTGGCGATATTCGTTGAAGAGGTCGCCGGAAAACTGGTCGACGGAGATAGCGACGATCAGCTTCGGCGCGGGCGCCGGACCCTGCGGCTGCGCGGCCGGAGCAGGCGAGGGTGCGGCCTGTTGCGCGGAGGCGGCGACCGGCGGCATGAGGGCGATGGAGAGCGCGCAAAGGGCGGGAAGGGAGCGGAGCATGCCCGGGGAAACTCCTTGAACTGGACGTGGAATGGGGGACTTGACGTGGAATGGGACGAGACCTAGCCCGCCCACAGGGGACTGCACAGAGGCCCGATGCGTATTTTTCATGTCCTTCTGATGACACTGGCGGGCCTGCTGTCGTGGGCCGGGGTTTCGTGCGCCCAGACCGCGGCGGCCCAGACCCCGTCCACGCCCTTCGCGGCCGGAGGAACTCCGCATATCGCGGCGCGGCTCGAATCGGAAAGCCCGGTGCCCGCGCCCGGCCGGACGGTGACGCTCGCCTTCGTCATGCAGCCCGGGCAGGGCTGGCACGGATATTGGGAAAATCCGGGGGATGCAGGCATCGGCATGAGCGTCGAGTGGACGCTGCCGCCTGGCGTGACGGCCGGACCGCTTCGCTATCCGGTGCCCGAGACGCTGCTGATCTCCGGCCTGATGAACTATGTCTATGAGGGGCGCTATGCCGTCCTCACGACCCTGACCCTGCCGCCCTCGATGCAGCCGGGCACGCCCCTTCCGATCCGGGCGAAGGGCGAATGGCTGGCCTGCACGCGCCAGATCTGCGTACCGGAGGGGGGCGAGATGATCGCCGACCTGATCGTCGGGGACGGCGCCGTCCCGGCCGACAGGCAGAGCGCCTTCGACGGATATCGCACCCATCTGCCCCGTCCGCTGGGCAGCGAGGCGCGCTTTTCGGCGGCGAACGGCCGCTTTCGCCTCGCCGTGCCGTTCCCGGCCGGTGCGCAGGTCGAGCAGCCCTATTTCTTTTCCCTGACCGACGGCGCGCTCACCTATGCCGCGCCGCAGGCCGTGTCGCGCAGCGGCGACATGCTGATCGTGGAGACCGACCGCAGCGCGGCCGCGCCGCAGGCCGTGCGCGGCGTGCTGCGTACCGGCGACCATGTCGGCCTCGTCATCGACGCGCGGCCCGGGACCGTTCCGGCGGCGGGTGAGCCGGTCGGCGGCGCGAAGCCGGGCGGGATACTGGCGACCGTGCTGCTGGCGCTGGGCGGCGCCATATTGGGCGGCCTGATCCTCAACGTCATGCCGTGCGTGTTCCCGATCCTGAGCCTGAAGGCGCTGAGCCTCGCGCGGGCGGGGGGCGAGGCCGGGCCGGTGCGGCGGGAGGCGATTGCCTATACGATCGGCGTCGTCGTCACCTGCCTGCTGCTCGGCATCATCCTGCTCGCCCTGCGTGCGGCGGGGCAGGCGGCGGGCTGGGCGTTCCAGCTTCAGGACCCGCGCATCATCCTGTTCCTGCTGCTGCTGGTGACCGGCATCGCGCTCAATATGGCGGGGCTATTCGCGCTGCGATCGTTCGACGCCGGGGGCGAACTGGCGGGCAAGAGCGGAGCGGCCGGGGCGTTCTGGACGGGCGCGCTGGTCGCCTTCGTAGCGACGCCCTGTACAGGACCGTTCATGGCGGGCGCGTTGGGCGCGGCGCTGGTGCTGCCCTGGCCCGCCGCGCTGGCGATCTTCGCGGGGCTGGGGCTTGGCCTTGCGCTGCCGTTCCTGCTGATCGGCCTGGTCCCCGCGATCCGCAGGCGCCTGCCGCGGCCGGGCGCGTGGATGGAGCGGCTGCAGAAGATATTGTCCGTGCCGATGTTCCTGACGGCGCTGGCGCTGGCCTGGCTGTTGGGACGGCAGGTGGGCGCACCGGGCATGACCGTCGGGGTCGCCGCCGCGCTGCTGTCCGGCCTGCTGCTCTGGTGGCTTGGCACCAGGCAGCGTGCCGGGAAGGCGGGGGGGATCGCCTGTGTGCTGGCGCTTGCGCTGGTGCTGGGCGGAGCCGTTCTGTTGCTGCCGCGCACGGGCGCCGGTGGGGAGGAGGCCGCCGCGAAGGCGAGCGGAACGCCGTTCAGCGAGGAGCGGCTCGCAGCCCTGCGCGCCGCGGACACGCCCGTCTTCCTCTATTTTACCGCCGACTGGTGCCTGACCTGCAAGGCCAACGAGGCGGCCGCGATCGACCGGACCGAGGTGCGCGCGGCGTTCGCGCAGGCCGGGGTGACGACGATGGTCGGCGACTGGACCCGCGCCGACCCCGCCATCACCCGCTTCCTGGAGGCGCAGGGGCGCTCGGGCGTGCCGCTGTACCTGTGGTACGCGCCGGGGCGGCCCGCGCGCGTGCTGCCGCAGGTGCTGGATGTCGACATGCTGACGGGGCTGGCCAATGGCGGCTAAGCAGCGGGCGGACCAGATGCTGGTCGACCGGGGGCTGGTGGAAAGCCGGTCGCGCGCGCAGGCGCTGATTCTGGCCGGTCTGGTCTATGTCGGCGACCGGAAGGTCGAAAAGGCCGGGCAGCCGCTGCCGCCCGAGGCGGTGCTGGACGTGCGCGGCCGCGACCATCCGTGGGTGTCGCGCGGCGGCATCAAGCTGGCGCACGGTATCACCCATTTCGGCTGGGACGTGACCGGCGCCGTCGCGATCGACGTCGGCAGCTCGACCGGCGGCTTTACCGACGTGCTGCTGACCAATGGCGCGGCGCGGGTCTATGCCGTCGACAGCGGCACCAACCAGCTGGCGTGGAAGCTGCGATCCGACCCCCGGGTCATCGTCCATGAGCAGACCAGCGCACGCATCCTGACGCCCGCACACATTCCCGAACCGGTCGACGTCATCGTCTGCGACGCAAGCTTCATCGGCCTTGCCAAGGTGCTGGAGCGGCCGTTGACCTTCGCCCGGCCCGGCGCGCGCCTGCTGGCGCTGATCAAGCCGCAGTTCGAGGCCGGGCGGACCGAAGTAGGCAAGGGCGGGGTGGTGCGCGATCCGGCCATTCATGCGCGGGTCTGCGATGAGGTGCGCGACTGGATCGAGGGCGGCGGCTGGCGGGTCGACGGCATTGTCGAGAGCCCGATTACCGGGCCGGAGGGCAATGTCGAATTCCTGATCGCGGCGACGAAGTCCGGTCGGGATTGATGGTGTGAGCCGTGCCGGAAGGGGTGACAGGGCAGGATTTCGCCCCCGTTAACGCTGTTCGTGCCCCTGTCACGCGTTTCGCGGGTTGCAGGATGCACGGTTTCCCCGCAAACGGTAGGCCGTCGGCTCGATTCGTCGCTTGTGCAGGGAGACGGGACGGGCTGTTTGACATCCGTGTTGCCGGGGGAATTCACCGCCGATGAACGAGATTGCGTCGAAGGGACAGCTGCGCCTGTCTTATCTGCGGTGGGCGTTGTTCACCGTGCCGACTGTCGTTTTCCTGGGTTTCCTCTCGGGCCGGCTGTCCAACAGCGGCTATCAGAACCGCTGGTTCGTGGCGCTCGACAAGCCGGAGATCATGCCGCCGGCCATTGCGTTCCCGATCGTCTGGGGCCTGTGCTACCTGCTGATGGGTCTCGCGATCGCGGTCATCCTGCATGCGCGGGGCGCGCGGATGCGTACGCCCGCGATCCTGCTGTTCATCGTCGCACTGCTGCTGAACCTTGGCTGGTCGCCCATATTCTTCGGGCAGCACAAGGTGTTGCTGGCCTTCTACCTGATCGTGGCGATGATCGTCGTGACGCTGGTCACGATCATCCTGTTCCTTCAGGTGCGCAAGTCCGCGGCCCTGCTGATGATCCCCTATATCGCCTGGCTCGGTTTCGCCGCGACGCTGAACTATCAGGTCCACCAGCTGAACCCGGATGCGGAAAAGCTTGTTGTGCCCGCCTTGCGGACCCACATATAGGGCCGAATGGGCGGCACATGCCGCCGCAGGACAATGACAGGTGCAGTGATGCAGAGTGAGAACCGGATTTTCGACGACTTCGCCAAGCTGATCAACGGCGCTGCGGGCACGATCGCCGGAATGGGCCGCGAATTCGAATCCAACGCGCGCGAGCGGGCGAAGGACTGGATCGGCGGTCTCGATTTCGTCAGCCGCGAGGAGTTCGAGGCGGTGAAGGCGATGGCCGCCGCCGCGCGCGAGGAGGCTGAGGCCCTGAAGGCACGTCTCGACGCGCTGGAAGGCAAGGCGCCCGCCGCTGTCCCGGCCAAGGCGCCCCGCGCCAAGAAGGCGGCCCCCAAGGCCTGACGCGGCGGGGCGCGTGCCCTGCTGCTATCCACAGCCTGTCCACATGTTGCTAACAGCCGCGCCTGTCCTTTGACGGTGCGGGGTGCTACAGGCGGCGGGATAGCTGCGAACAGACATGTCATGATGGATAGCGACGAATTCGAGAATGAGGGCCAGGAGGCCGCGCCGATCGACATGCTCGCCGCCTATTTTGAGGCGCATGGCTGGTCGTTCGAGCATGCCGGTGAGGACGAGATCGTCGCGAACACCCAGGGCAGCTGGGCGCAGTACGAACTGCGCGCGATCTGGCGGGAGGAGGATCAGGTCCTCCAGTTGCTCGTCCTGCCCGACATCCGCGTGACGGACGAGAAGCGTCCGGCGATCTATGAAACCATCGGCCTTATCAACGAACAGCTCTGGCTCGGTCATTTCGAGCTGTGGTCGTCGAGCGGCATCGTGCTGTTCCGTCACGGCGCGCTGCTGGGGCCTAGCGAGGCGATGACCCTCGACCAGGCACAGATACTGGTGGAGACCGCGCTCGACGAATGCGAGCGCTTCTATCCGGTGTTCCAGTTCGTGCTGTGGGGCGGCAAGTCCCCGGCCGAGGCGATTTCCGCCAGCCTCATCGAAACGCGCGGCGAGGCCTGATCTTGCCCGCATCGGCTGCCGACCAACCCGCAGCCCGGCTCACCCAATGGCCGGCGCATGTGTTCATGGTCGGTTGCGGCAACATGGCGGGGCAAATGCTGTCCCGCTGGCTGGCCGTCGGCCTCGATCCGGCGCGCGTGACCGTGCTGCGGCCGAGCGGCCGGGCGGTGGCACCGGGCGTCACCGTCATCACCGATTATCCCGGGACGTTGCCCGAGGGGACGCTGGTCCTGCTGGGCATGAAACCCTATCAGTTCGCGGATGTCGCGAAGAGGCTGGCGGCCGTTCCGGGACTGGGCGGGCCGCTTGTGTCGATCCTCGCCGGGACGACGGTCGCGACGCTGCGCGCCGGGTTGCCGGGGATTGCCGATATCGTGCGGGTGATGCCGAACACGCCCGTGGGCGTCGGGCAGGGCGTTTGCCTGCTGCACGCCGACGCTGCGACCAGTGCGGCGACGCGGGAGGAGATCGAAGCGCTGATGCGGCCGCTGGGCCTGGCCGAATGGATCGCGGACGAGGGGCAGTTCAACCTTGGCACCGCGCTGTCGGGATGCGGTCCCGCCTATCTCTATCGCTTCATCGATGCGTTCGCGGTGGCGGGCGCGCGCCTCGGCCTTCCGGCGGATCAGGCCGAACGTCTCGCGCTCGCGACGGTGCAGGGCGCGGCCACGCTCGCGGCGCAGGCGGCGGAGAGCCCCGGCATTCTGGCCGACAGGGTTGCCAGTCCCGGCGGCATGACGCGCGAGGGGATGAATGTGCTGGACGCCGACGAGCGGCTGGTCTCCCTGCTGACCGACACGATCCGTGCGGCGCGCGATCGCGGTGAGGAGATGGCGGCGGGCTAGGGGAAGGTCGAGGCGGGCCAGAAGCGGGCCGTCCGCTTCCCGCTCCAACGACCGTCACTATCCTCCGCTGGCGTTCCTCTTCCGACCGAAGCGCAGTTCGCTCACGATGACGCCCAGCACGATCAGCAGGCCGCCGAGCAGCGCGGCGGCGGGCAGGCGTTCGCCCGCGACGCGGCCGATGATGCCCGCCCATACCGGCTCGCCTGCATAGATGACCGTCGCACGGGTGGCGGATACGGTCCGTTGCGCCCAGTTCATGACCAGCTGGATCAGTGCGCTCATCAGGCCCAGGCCGCAGGCGGCGATGACCAGTGTCCAGGAAAAGCCGGGGAGGGCTTCGCCGGCCGGGGCCATGCAGGCGAAGGCGAGCAGGGAGGTCACGCCAAGCTGTATGGCGGTGACGCGCAGCACGTTGACGCCGTTCGCCCACAGGCTGATCAGGATGATTTCCAGCGCGATGGCGAGCGTGCTGACCAGCGTCAGGAGTTCGCCGGTGCCGAGCGACAGGCCGTCGCGCGGCCCGGCGATCAGCAGAAGTCCGGCAAAGGCCAGTCCCACGCCGATCCAGCTTGTCAGCTTCGGCCGCCGCCGCAGGATCGCCCACTGGAGCAGCGGCACCAGCGGCACATAGACGGCGGTGATGAACGCGGAGGTGCTGCTGGGGATCGTGCGCAGACCCCAGCTCTGGAGCGTGTAGCCGACGAAGATGCCCGCCCCGATCGAGGCGCCTGCGATCAGCTCCCGCCGGGTCGTGCCGCGTAACAGCGGCGCGGCCAGTATGAGCGTCGCCAGGGTCGCCGTGCCGAAGCGCAGTCCGACGAAGAACAGCGGACCGGAAACGGTCATCGCATGTTTGACGATGAGGAACGTCGCGCCCCACAGCATGGTGATGCCGATCAGGGCGCATTCCGCCTTGCCGATGGCCAGACGTGGCGCGGGGGGCTTGTCGAGGGCAGGATTGTGCAACATACTGCGCATTCCCTTATGAGCAATATAATGCACAGTCAATCGGACGTATCCGGCGATCCCGATCGTCCCGATGTTCTCGCCCATGTCGGCAACAATGTCCGCCGCTTCCGGCAGGAGCGGGGCCTCAGCCAGACCGCGCTCGCCGACCTGTCGGGGATCAGCCGCAGGATGATCGTGGGCATAGAGAGCGGCGAGGCGAACATCAGCCTGTCGAGCCTCGACCGGCTGGCCGCAGCGCTGGGCGTCAGCTTCTCGGAAGTCGTGCGGCCCCCGGAGGCGGCGGACAACCGGCGGATCGACAGCCTCGCCTGGGCCGGTACGCATCCGGAGAGCCGGGGAACGCTGCTTGGCACCGCGCCCGCCGCGCGGGAGGCGGAACTGTGGATATGGTCGCTGGGCGAGGGCGAGCGTTACCCGGCGGAGGCCGACGCCGCCAACTGGCACGAAATGCTCTATGTGATCGAGGGCACCCTGACGGTCGAGGCGCAGGACGGCCGCCATGGCGTGAAGGCGGGGGATTTCCTCATCTTCTCCAGCGACCGTCCCTATGTCTTCTTCAATGCCGGAACCGGCATCGTGCGATTCGTGCGCAACGTGGTGTTCTAGTTTTTCAGGTCGTTGCCGGCCTTTTCCAACGCGGTCCCGGCATCACGCCTGGCCTTGTCCGCCTCCGCGCCGGCCCTGCCGGCGGTGCGCGACGCGGCGTTTCCGATATCGTCGCCCAGATCGTTGATCGCGGCACCGGTCTTGCGCATGCCGGTTTCCAGATGGTCGTCGGCATTGTTGATCCCGCGTTCGAGATCATAGCCCAGGGAGTTGCCCGCCTCGTTGATCTTGTCCGCGGTTTTGTCCGAGCAGGCCGACAGGCCGATGGCCGCAGCCGCGACGCCGGTCAGGATGATCTTGCGCATGTCCGCTCCACATAGTGTTGATGGTGCCGTAACAAGCGCGGGATCAGGCCGATGGTTCCTCGGGCCGTCCGATCCCGCTCAGGCGCCGCTGCGCAGCGCGGCGACCATCGAGCGGTCCTCCACGGGGATCAGCCCCTCCAGCACGCGCCAGAAGCCGGTGACGGAGCCCTGGCCCGCCTGCGCATAGGCGCTGGCCATCTTTTCCCTGAGCGCCCGGAACAGTTCCGCCTCCAGCGCCGCACCGCTCTCCGTCAGCCTGAGCAGCTTCTGCCGTCGGTCGCGTGCGCCGGGCCGCGTTTCGATATAGCCGCGCTCGATCAGTTCGTTCAGCACCCGGCCCAGCGACTGCTTGGTGATCGCCAGCAGCTTCAGCAGGTCGCTGACCGTCAGGTCCGGCTGGCGGGAGATGAAATAGAGCGCGCGGTGATGCGCGCGGCCAAGCCCTTGCGGCGCCAGTGTCTCGTCGATCGAGCGGATGAGATTGCTGTAGCCGAAATACAGGAGTTCCACGCCACGACGGACTTCATCCTCTCGCAGGAAGAGCGGGGACGCAGGGGATATTTGGACAGTCATCTTGACCTATATTGCCGACTCTTCTAGTGGGGTGCAAGTTTAATGCGTGAGTCGGGCGTTGCAACGCAACAAAGCAACAATCGATTGGTTTTTTGATCGTTTGGGGAATGAAATTATGACCGGGCTGGAATTCAGGGTCGAACCGAACACGGCGCCACTTGTCGCGAGCGAGCGGGATGCGCTGCTGATCGATCCCGGCTTTGGCAAGGTGTTCACCGATCATATGGTCGTCATCCGCTATACGGTGGAAAAGGGATGGCATGATGCGACGGTGAAGGCGCGGGGACCGATCCAGCTCGATCCGGCGGCCGCCGTCCTGCATTATGCCCAGGAAATCTTCGAGGGGATGAAGGCCTATCGCCTGGCCGACGACAGCATGGCGCTGTTCCGTCCGGAAGCGAACGCCCGCCGCTTCAACGATTCGGCGCGGCGGCTGGCGATGCCCGAACTGCCGGAGGACGTCTTCATCCAGTCGGTCAGGGAACTGGTCGCGATCGATCGCGCCTGGGTGCCCGCATCGGAGGGCGGCGCGCTCTATCTGCGCCCGTTCATGTTCGCCAGCGAGACCTTCCTGGGCGTGCGCCCGGCGCATGAATATCTCTACATGGTCATCGCCTCGTCGGTCGGCGCCTATTTCAAGGGCGGGGCCAAGGCGATCTCGATCTGGGTATCCGACGACTATACCCGCGCCGCGCCGGGCGGGACGGGCGCCGCCAAATGCGGCGGCAACTATGCCGCCAGCCTGGTGGCGCAGGCGCAGGCGATCGAGAAGGGATGCGATCAGGTCGTTTTCCTCGACGCGGCGGAGCGCCGCTGGGTCGAGGAACTGGGCGGCATGAACCTGTTCTTCGTGTTCGACGACGGCAGCATGGTCACGCCGCCGCTCGGCGGATCGATCCTGCCGGGCATCACGCGCGATTCGATCCTGACCCTCGCGCGCGACCAGGGCCTGACCGTGCGGGAGGCGCCCTATGGCATCGACCAGTGGCGGGCCGACGCGCAGAGCGGCCGTCTTGTCGAGACCTTCGCCTGCGGTACGGCGGCGGTCGTGACGTCTGTGGGCACGGTCCGGTCGGCCAATGGTGATTTCTCGATCGGCACGGGCGGTCCGGGGCAGTTCACCGAGCGGATGCGCACGATGCTGACGAGTATCCAGCGTGGCACCGCGCCGGACCCGCACGGCTGGGTCATGCACCTCTGACGAACCCGGTACAGGATCGGGCCGGGACGCTACAATGCTGCAACATTGCGCAGCATCGACGACATCGGCCCGATACATGCCGCGCCTAGAGCCTGTCCCGAACGAGGAAGGGACAGACAGGCGATGTGCGATACACAGGGACATCAGGACGAGCATGACCTCGGCCTGATCCACGATCTGGAACATATGGCGCGCAAGGGCTTCGGCCGGCGGCAGACGCTGCGGCTGCTGCTGTCCGGTGCGAGCGTGGCGCTGGTCACGGCGTGCGGGGGATCGGATTCGGAATCGTCGGCGACGACCACGACGACGACAGCCACCCCGACGCCGACGACGACCACAACGACGACAACCACCACCACGACGGACACCACGACCTCATCGGGCAGTTGCATCGCGGACCCTTCGGAAACCAACGGTCCCTATCCGGCGGACGGGTCCAACAGCGCCAACGGATCGGTCGTCAACGTGCTGACCCAGAGCGGGATCGTGCGCAACGACATCCGGTCCAGCTTCGGGTCGTACAGCGGCACGGCGGACGGCATCACGACGCAGCTGACGATCACCCTTGTCAATGTGAACGGCAGCTGCGCGCCGCTTTCGGGCTATGCGATCTACATCTGGCACTGCACGACCGACGGCGACTACTCGCTCTATAACCTGACCCAGCAGAACTATCTGCGCGGCGTCGCCGTGACCGACGCGAACGGGCAGGTCACGTTCACGACGATCTTCCCCGGATGCTATTCGGGCCGCTACCCGCACATCCATTTCGAGGTGTACCCGAGCGTCGAGCGGGCGACGACCTATGCCAACCGGGTGCTGTGCTCCCAGTTCGCGCTGCCGTCCGCCGCCTGCAGCGCGGTCTATGCGACCAGCGACTATGCGAGCAGCCGCACCAATTTCGCGGGCACGTCGCTGTCCACCGACGGTATCTTCGGCGACAACACGTCGGCGCAGGTCGCGGCGATGACGATCGCGATGACCGGGGACACGACCAATGGCTACACCGGCACCGTCACTGTCGGCGTCGCGGTGTAACAGGCTGACCATGCTGGGGGGCAGGGCTTTGCACGACGGGAATGCAGAGGATATGAGGGACGGGGCGCCCGCCGGGACGGGCGCGGAGAGCCTGCCCGTGGATCTTGGCACACGCATACTGGTCGTCGACGACGACACCGAAATCCGGACGCTGCTGTCCGACTTCCTGGAACGGCACGGTTTCCGGGTCGAGACGGCGGCGGACGGGAAGGCGATGGATGCGTTGCTGGCCGAGCATGCGTTCGACCTTGCCGTGCTCGACGTCATGATGCCGGGGGAGGACGGGCTGTCGATCCTGCGTCGGGTCCAGCGGGAGCGATCCCTGCCGATCATCATGCTGTCGGCGGTGGGAACCGATATCGATCGCATCGTCGGGCTGGAGATGGGCGCGGAGGACTATCTGTCGAAGCCCTGCAACCCGCGCGAATTGCTGGCGCGGATCCGGGCGGTCCTGCGCCGCGTGCGGCAGGAGCCGGTGTCCGATGCCGGGAGTAGCGAGGCAGCATTGCCATTGCGCTTTGCCGGATGGTCGATGGACCTGGGCACGCGGATGCTGCTCGACCCCGACAATGTCGTCGTCACCCTGACCGACGGCGAGTTCCGCCTGTTGCGTGCCTTCGTCGAGCATCCCCGGCGGGTGCTGTCGCGCGACCAACTGCTCGATTATTCGAACGGGCAGGACGTGGAAAGCTATGACCGGGCGATCGACGTGCAGGTCAGCCGGCTGCGCCGGAAGTTGGAGCGCGACCGGGGCATGGAACTGATCCGAACAGTCAGGAACGAAGGCTATATGTTCGCGGTGCCGGTGGAGGACCGTGGCCGGTGAGCAGGAATTTCAACCCGCCGATCCTGGCGGGTATCGTCGGCCTGGTGGCCGTGTCGCTGCTCGCGGCGCTCGGCGCGATGCTGCTGGTCACCTTTCGCGGCCCTCCGCCGCACGCCCGCCCGCTCTCTCTGGATGAGGTCGCGGCCGCGATCCGGACAGGGCAGGGGGAGAATGGCGACTGGACCCTGACCTGGGGACGCGAAGCGACGGAACCGGTGATGCCGGGGGACATGCGGCCGGTGCCGATGCTGGCCAACGCACTCGCCCTTCGCCTCGGCCAGCCGCAGGGTCGGCTCAGGCTCTATATGGCGGGACCGCCCCGCTTTGGCGGCGAGGGTGGCGGGCCGATGCCGCCATTTCCCGGCATGGCAGCGCCCGGCACGGGCAGGCCGGCAGCGTCCGGAACGCGGATGCCGGAGACGGAGATGCCATTCTTCCCGCCGATGCCGGACCATTTTCTGGCCAAGGGAAAGGCGCGGAAAGGGCCGATGGTGCCCGGCTCCTTCCTGGTCGCGTGGCAGGGGACGGACGGCGCATGGCGGTCGTTCGGCGGCAAGCAGATCGGCTCTCTGCGCTGGTATGCGATCACGCTGTCGCTGATGATGCTGATATTCGCGGCGCTGCTGGCGCCGGCGATCTTCATCGCGCGCCGGATCACCGGGCCCATCCACCGGCTGGCGGAGGGCGTCGCGGCGGGCGGCGTGGAGCGCGCGGACCCGCTGCCGGTCGAGGGGCCGCCGGAGGTCCAGCGGCTGGGGCTCGCATTCAACCGCATGCGGACCATGCTGGTCGGGCATGTCGCCGAACGCACGTCGATGCTGGTGGCGATCGCGCATGACCTGCGCACGCCGATGACGCGGCTGTCCTTCCGCCTCGAACATCTGCCCGATGCGGAGCGCGTGAAGGCGCAGGCGGATGTCGAGGAGATGCGGGGCATGGTGACGGCGCTGCTCGACTTCGTACGGGGCGGGCCGGAGCCCGCGCCGCCCGTGCGCATGGACCTGCTGGCGCTGGTCGAGACACTCGTCGACGACCTGTCGGCGGCGCAGATGGACGTCACGCTGATTGAAGGGGAGCGGGCGGTTGTACTCGGTGATGCGGCGGCGCTGCGCCGCTGCATCGGCAACATCGTCGAGAATGCGGTGCGCTATGGCGGCCGTGCCCGGCTGTTCCTCGCCATTCGTGGCAACCGCGCGATCCTTTCCGTCGAAGACGACGGGCCGGGCATTTCCGAAGAGCAGATCGAACGGCTGTGCGAGCCCTTCTATCGCGGCGAGCAATCGCGCAATCGCGCGACCGGCGGCGTCGGCCTGGGCCTGTCGATCGCGCGGGCGATCGCGGAACGGCATGGCGGCGTGCTGGCCTTCGCCAATCGTACGGAGGGCGGACTGCGCGTCACGTTGTCCTTCCCGCTCGCGCGCTGAAACAATCGCGCGACGTGCACAAAGCCGGGTTCCATTTCGCCTGCGAGGCGCTATAGGCCATGCCTCGGCCAAACGCCGACCCTGCTGGGGCGTCGCCAAGCGGTAAGGCAGCGGCTTTTGATGCCGTCATGCGCAGGTTCGAATCCTGCCGCCCCAGCCAGTTTCACATTATTGAATGATTTCAATCACTTGGGGGTCATATCATTGCGTTTGTGGGGTCCGTCTGTGGGGTCCATTTCACGCTCTTGCGTGCTGCGTTCAGGCCATTCTTCGGACTAGGCTCATTTTTATGGGTAGGTTTGCGAAGACAGGCGTGCCCGCTAAAAACGCGGCGGGGGTGGGGCTGTTGGAGTATGGGTTGTCCTCCGCTACGGAAAATCCGAATCGAAGCGAGGCGGCAATGGCCAGATGGGTTGAACTAAGAGCAGTATCGAGCATCCCTTGGTATGGTTCCTTTGTCTCCGTACCTAGTGCCAAGTAGCAGCCAAAATATCGGGCGGCGCTGTCGTAGTCCAGCCAAGCAGCCCCAAGATCGTCTGTTAGTCTTTGATCTTTGCGCAGTTCGTCCAACTGCCATCCAGCATTGCGTATGATGGTTTCGGCTGCCTTGTTAGTGCCAGCTTCTAACGATAGGGGTACGCCTGCTAATTCGCCTGCAAGTTTGAATTCATCATCCAATTGATACTGGATTACGTCGAAATAATAGCCCCAGCCTTCCCGTTGGGACCAGTGCTTGCCGGTCACTGAAGCTTGTATTCTGATATGTGCCATTATCCCCGGCCTTATGACTGGCAGGGCGGGCAGCTCTGGGTGCTGGCCCCATACATCCGTCAGCCCTGCGATTGCAGTATCGCGGACATGCCGCTGGCCCGCGTTTGCCACCCCGCGTGCATTTCGGCAACGTTGCTTGCCATCAGTCAGAACAAGAAGTGGCAGCTCGAGATGCAATTTCGAGCGGCAAGTAACTCTGTTGAGTTGCCCATCTGCGCTTTGCATTTCATGGGCGATGCAAGGTTTGCAATCTGCTAGACGCAAAAATTGGTTCTTACACTTGTGCGCATTCCCCTTTGTTTCGGGTGAGTGATCGCGCTATTGGGGTTGGTCTGCCTTGGAAAAACTGGTCCAATTCTGAAGAGAGCCCATTTGGGTATGAGAATTGGAGAGATATATGGGACGTCAGCGTTTTACGCCGGAGCAGATCATCGCGAAGCTGCGTGAGGTAGAGGTGATAGTGGGGCGAGGCGGCACAGCGGTCGAGGCTTGTCGCCAGATTGGGATCGCGGAGCAGACGCTGTATCGGTGGCGCAAGGAATATGGTGGGCTGAAGGTCGATCAGGCGCGGCGTCTGAAGGATTTGGAGCGTGAAAATGCGCGGCTGAAGAAACTGGTGGCTGACCTGGCGCTGGACAAAGCGATCCTGCAAGAGGCGTCGAAGCTAACTTTTTGAGCCCCTCCCGTCGCCGCGAGGCGATCGAGCAGGTCTGCCGCGCATTGCCGGTATCGGAACGGCGGACCTGCCGGGTGCTCGGCCAGCATCGTTCGACGCAGCGTCATCCACCGAAGGACGATGCCGACGAGCAACGCCTGACGGCCGACATCGTCGCGCTGGGCAAGGACTATGGCCGATACGGCTATCGCCGCATCCATGCGCTGCTGGGCAATGCGGGCTGGCAGGTCAGCCTGTCGGTGGTCGAGCGGATCTGGCGGCGGGAGGGTCTCAAAGTGCCGAAGCGGCAACCGAAACGGCGTCGGCTATGGCTTGGCGACGGGTCGTGCATCCGGCTGCGTCCGCAGCATCGCGGACATGTGTGGTCCTACGACTTCGTCGAGGATCGAACGCACAATGGGCGCAAATACCGGATGCTCAACATCATCGACGAGTTCAGCCGGGAATGCCTGGCGATGGTGCCGCTTCGGAGGTTCAGATCGAACGACGTCATCGATGTGTTGGCCGATCTGTTCATCGAGCATGGGCCGCCCCAACATATCAGATCCGATAACGTCCTGGGTCACGAAGGAAAGCGAGATTTGGTCAACAGATCTCTATGCGCCGACATTGAGCGGCGAGGCATGCATTCTGAGCCAGATGGCTTC
>QFQF01000043.1 GCA_003248935.1 Sphingobium sp. | reverse complement strand
CATAACGGCGCGCGATCCAGCGCTTCGACCGGAAGACGATCCAGGTCACGCCGACCCCGACCGCGCCGCCGCCCAGCGCCACCCACAGGAAGTTCAGCGCGGCGTTCTGGATCGAAAAGGCGCCTGTCAGGGCCGCGGCGATCGCGAAGCGCAGGCATACAAGGCCCGAGGCATCGTTCAGCAGCGATTCTCCTTCCAGGATGTGCATCATGCGTTTGGGGATGGGAACGCGCTGAGCGATCGCGGAGACCGCGATCGGGTCGGTGGGCGAACTGCTTGCGCCTTCCGAGCATCTGTCCACGTTGCTCGCGAAGGAAGTGGCGCCCAAGATCGAGATCGTGCTTCGCATTCTTGCCGCGATCACCGGCATCGCGACCGACGATCCGGCGCTCCTATGCTGCTGCATCAACGTGGTGGCGCCTTTCGCGATGCAGATCGTCACACGGGAGGCGCCGTTGCCAGTGAGACGCACGATTGAACAGATGCCGAGAGACGAACTGTCGAGGCATTTTCGACGGTTTGTGCATGCGGGCTTGCAGGCCATTGCTTGCGACCATGCTGGAAAATCTGCCCGCGTGCGCTGAAGGGCGGGGTAACTTCGATTTGCAGATGATCTCGAAGAGCGTGTCCCCAGGCAATGATTTTTTTGAGCGCAAAGCAGCATCCAGACGGGCGCTATGTTCCTTCCTCCGATAAGCGCGAATTGGGTCTAGGCTTAAAACTGCCTTTGCATCATACCAAAGCCCAGCCAGCGCACGGTCTACAGCACGTGTGCAGGTGCCATCGACCCGGATAATCGCCTGCCGCTGCATTGAGAGTATGTCCTCGTCGGGACTGGAGCGCATGTTCCTCCGCCGCCCCAGCGGATCGTGCTGGAGACGCTGCCGTTCAGGGCACGCGCGGTTGAGGTTTCTTACGCCGCAGATAGGGTGAGCAGCGCCTCATGGCGGGCAACATTGAGATCACCAAGGTCGCCAAGTTCCACGCCAAAACGTCCACTTCAGCTAGCAGATTCTCCCACCCGGTAAAGATTGGAGGGTATTTTGATTCAAGTCAAAGAGAGGCGTGGGATATTCGTGATCTCAACATTGCAGGCAGAACAAGCCGGGATTGGTGAGAACTTCAATATACCGTGCCAAGCTACGACAGGTGATACTTCCTGACGGGCAGTTGAGCGTTGAAAGGATGCTTTTGAAATGGCTAAATTGCGTCATATTGCGATAAATACATCGAATCTCGAAGCGGAAGTTTCGTTCTGGAAAAATGCTTTTGAACTTGAAGAAGTCGGGCGAGCAGGAACGCCGGAAAATGGTGCTTGTTATCTAAGTGATGGCTGCATCAACTTGGCTATCATCTGCATCAGCGATCCGGAATATCCAAACTACGATCCCCAAGGCCTCAATCATCTCGGTTTCGTCTGCGAGAATATAGATGGTCGCCCGTGAAGAACGCTGAGAGCCGCAGGAATGCGTTGGTTTTGGCGGGATTGAAGTAATCGTATTTGCAAGGTTTCGGGCGGGATCGGGCAAAAAGCTTGCGATTTTGCGCGCCCGCGCACGTAGGGGCTTCCCTCGAATTGCAGGTGGTGATTCAGTGCGCTGGTCGACACGATGAGGTTTGCCGATGCCGCCGAAAAAGCCAGCGCCGCGTAGTGACGAGCTGTTCCGCAGCCAGCTCGACAACATGATCGACATGGGGCACGCGCTGGTGAAGCTGGCACGGCTGATCGACTGGTCTCGCTTCGATGAAGCGTTTGGCCGGTTCTATCACGAGAAGGGGCGCCCTGGCCTGTCGACGCGGCTGATGGCAGGCTTGCACCTGCTCAAGCACATGGAGGGTCTGTCCGACGAGGCAGTCTGTGCCCGCTGGGTTGAGAACCCGTATTTCCAGTATTTCTGCGGTGAGCAGTACTTCCGCCACAAATTGCCGCTGGACCGGTCGTCGATGACGCGGTGGCGTGGGCGGATAGGTGCTGACAAGCTTGAGCTCTTGCTGGCCGAGACGCTGCGGATTGCGATGGAGACCCAGGCGATGCCACCGCAGGCCTGCGAGCGGGTGACGGTGGATACGACGGTCCAGACCAAGGCGGTTGCCCATCCCACCGACAGTCATCTGCTGATGCGCGGCATCGAGTGGCTGAACCGTTTGGCCAGGAAACACGGGCTCAAGCTGCGGCAGTCGTTCCTGCGCGTCGGACGCCAGGCCCGGCGCGATGTCTCGCGGCTGATCCACGGTCGTGGGCACAAACAGGCGATGCGCTGGGTTCGCCGCTTGCGCACCTGGCTGGGCCGGCTTGATCGCGACATCGGCCGCAAGATTGCCGGCAATGAAGAACTCGAGGCGGCGTTTGCCGTCGCGCGCGAGCGGGTGGCAAAGATCCTGACCCAGAAGCCGGACAGCACCGACAAGCTCTACGCACTGCATGCGCCCGAGGTGGAATGCATCGCCAAGGGCAAGGCGAGAACGCGCTACGAGTTCGGGGTAAAGACCTCCATTGCGGTCACCAACGCGCGCACCGCAGGCGGCCAGTTCATCGTCGGTATGCAAGCTCTGCCCGGTAGTCCCTACGACGGCCATACCCTGTCCGGGCAAATCGAGCAGGTCGAGCGCCTGACCGGCATCACCGTCGCGCGGGCCTATGTGGACCGGGGCTACAAGGGGCACAAGCATGGCGGAAAGGCCAAGGTCTACATCGCCCACACCCGCGGCATCGCCTCACCAACGATCAAGCGCGAACTCAGACGCCGGAATGCCATCGAGCCGATCATCGGCCACGCCAAATCCGACGGCCTGCTCGAACGCAATCACCTTGCCGGTGCCACTGGCGATGCCATCAACGCCATCCTCGTCGCCGCCGGACATAACCTGAGGCTGCTCGTCGCATGGCTCAACGTGCTTTTGCGCGTCCTGCTCACGGCCTGCCTTCCTGCTGCGCACCGTGAAATGGTCCCAGCCTGACGAACCAAGGGCAGTCCACCGGTCCAACTTATCCCAGCCCATGTCCCAAATCGCGTTGTTCACGGCCGACTAGATGATGCAATTGAGACGGCGGAACGGCACGGCGCCATAAAGCTCGTGGATCCCAACGACCGGGATGCGGGGGTGACATGGGAAATGAAGATGCGGGCGCCCAGCGGCGTTAACATCGACCTGTCTGATCATGGCTGGCCCGGTATTCGTCTCTGACGAGAAGGGATAGCTGATTTTTATTACGAATGACCTCGGGAAGGACAG
>QFQF01000042.1 GCA_003248935.1 Sphingobium sp. | reverse complement strand
AGGCGCAATTTGCCGTGATCTTCGGCGAACGTTTCATCAGAGCCATGGCGGCCTGATGATCAACCGCCCGGCCGCACACGGAAATCCTGACAGTCCCTCCGCAGCCGCTCGCCCTTCGCGCAACGGCCGTGGCTGCGGGTCATGTTGGTGGCGGTCCACGTTTCATCGATGAACACCAAGCGTTCCGGGGCCAGATCAAGCTGGCCTTCGAACCAATGCCGGCGTTGCCTCAGGACGTCGGGGCGGTCTTGCTCGATCGCGTGCCCGGTCTTTTTTCCGCGTGATCGCGTGGCGCACGAAGAAGCGATGTAGCGTGCCGATCCCGACCGACACGCCCCGCTCGACAAACCGCGCCTGGATCTCAACCAAGGTCATGTCGCCCTGCTCGGCAATCAACTCCCGGATGAAGCCGCCATGCCCCTCGATCCTGCCGGAATGCCGATCTCCTCCGCGCGGCTTGGCGACGGCCTGGCCATGCTGAAGGGCAAGTTGCCGCCAGCGGATCGCGCTTGACGCGCTGACACCGAAGCGATCGGCCGCCGCGCGGCGACTCAATCCACCGTCCATCGCCGCAATGATCCTGTCCCGAAGATCCTGTGAAAGCGCTCGCGCCATCCATGCCAGCCTCCTCCAACCAGCAGAAAGCGTGAATCACATCAGCACGGACAAGGGAATCCCCAATGATTCAGTTCGTGTGGAAAACGCTCTAGAATGACAACGCCGCCCTGCGGGGGCGGCGTGTTGGTATGTGTAGGGTGATGTTGGTTGCGGGAGCCGAGTTCCACCGCTGTAGAACTCGGTTTCGTCTGACTGGTCACACGCTGGTCAACCCATGCGGTTATCCGACCTGAAAACCGATCAGCTAGCGCATGGCAATCTGCGTCGTCCTGCAACGACCCCGATCATAGTCCCCGACCGTTCGAATGATCTCGCCCTGTTCCGGTTCGATGCGGTGTCCCTCCACGATTCCCGCCAGCACGCGGGCGATGAGTTGGTCGAGGCGCGTCACTACATAGCAGGCAACATCCGGCTCCGCATGGGCATTGCCCACGCCGCTGTCGTCAGTGAGGAAGATGTAGCGGCCGCCAGTCAGCACCGCCATGGCGCGCATGATGTATTGAGCGCTATCCTCGACACCGCTTGCCGCGACGGGCACGATCCGTGCGCCTTGCTCGCGCAAATGTTCCACTGCGTCGAGCGTCATACCCAACGCCTTGCTATGCGGCGGCGCATCTGCGACCAGCAAAACCGCCTTGGCCGCATCTGGGCGCCACTGCATCTGCCCCGCCGCGACCAGGGCGCGGTCCATCGCCTCCGGCGTATCGCCACCGCCGTCGGCATCCTGATCGTCGAGGGACGACTGTATGGCCGCAATATCCCCGGTCAGGGGGAAGGATCGCGTGACATAGGCATCGCCCTTGTCACGATAGACGACCAGTCCGATCCGCACATCCACATTACCCGCCTCCCGCTTGACCCGGCTGAGGATGGAGGCAAGTTCGGCTTGCAGATACGCCATCTCGTCACCCATGCTGCCAGTCGTGTCGAGGACCAGAACGAGGTCGAGCGCATCGACCGCACGCGCCTGCCCCGTTACGGTCAGCGTAACTGCCTGTTCCCCCTTTTCCCGCACCTGTATGAGGCGACTGACAGAGCCCGCGTCGGAGGTGACGCTGACCCGCGCCTGACTCTGCACATGGTCGAATCCGGGGAAGAAGGTCGCCATCCCGTCCGCGCCGGACACCAAATGCAACGCACCCTCCGGCCGATCGACCTCAATGCGAGCCTGGGGCACTGCCCGCCCGGCAGCATCGACAATCCTAAGCGCGACCCGATTGCGGGTATCGACAAAAGGCAGGCCGCCATCCTGCTGCACGACGGCGCTGGCATAGCGCGCATAAAGTTCCGGGTTGAGAACATCGTCATGATCGCCAGCCGTCAGCAAACCGGATTGCGGCCGCACGGCCTTGTTCAGACTCTCATCTTCCGCCTCCTCGGTCATGGGCTCCACGATCCGCTTCTCCTCCCGCATCCTGACGATGCCGCCAACATCCAGTTCCCGGCTGGTGACGGTCGTGCGCTCTCCCCCCTCTTCCGCACGCTTTGAACAGGCAGCGAGCATGGTGGACAGCGCCAACAGGGCGCACAGGGACGACTGCATCGGAAAGGACAGGCGCATGACAGGTTCCTCGCTGGAGTGAATGCGAGAAATCTACTTCAACAGTTGAGAATGCCAAGATGAACACCACGGCGACCACAACCGCAGAAAAACTCCAATAAATTAAACTAAAACAATATTTTATTGGCAATAGCGGCGCCCTCTGCACGGGATCTGCACCGCAAATCCTCGACAAGAGCATCCCCTGATGGGCAGGCCTGCACACCCCCATGAGAAGCCCCCTCCCGACAATCAGGGAGCGTCCCATGCCACGTCTGTCCTTCCCCGCCAGCTTCCGATGGAAGCTCTGCCTCGCCATCGCCGCAGTCCTGCTTGGCGACTGGCTTTTCTATCAACAGAACCTGTTCGGCGGCCATATCGGCCTCTTCGCCTTCGGTCTGTTGCTGTGCCTCGTCCTTGGTCGACGGAGTGTCTGGTGCCGATGGCAGGGAAGCCTGTCCGCCTTTGCTGCGCTGCTCTTTTGCGCTGCCCTGATCCTCGATCCCGGTCCGCTCGCCTGGACGCTGTTCTGGACCACGATCAGCATGGCAGCGCTCTTCGGTATGACGACGCCAGATGACGATGGGTGGTTGTGGTTCCAGCGCTTGATCGTCCATGCGATACAATCGCCTGCCCGGCCCGTGATGGACGCGATCAGGATCGGCCGCATCCTGCGCAGGCCGCGCCAACGGCGCATCAGCCTGCGTGCCATCGTGCGGGTCACGGCCCTGCCTCTAGGTGGTAGCGCGATCATCCTGACCTTGTTCGCAACAGCCAATCCGGTGATCGCAGAAGTGCTGGCGATGATCGGCTTTCCCGACCTGTCGGCCATCACCATCCCGCGTCTGTTCCTGTGGTTCGCAATATTCGCTCTGATCTGGAGTCTACTCCGGGCACGGGCCGCTCGCAGGCTTATTCCCACATTCGACGGTGCCGGCGACCTGAGGCTGCCGGGCGTGTCCGTTGCATCGGTCACGCTCTCGCTAATCCTGTTCAACATCCTGTTCGCCATCGAGAATGTTCTCGATCTTGCCTATCTGTCCCGCGCCATGCCGCTGCCTGAAGGCATGACAATCACGGAATATGTGCATCGCGGGGCCTACCCGAACGCCGGGATCGCGAGGTCCATCGCCGACACTGATCCATCATCCCTTGGCATCGCCCCTTCGACAGGCTTGTCTGTTTGATTTTGTGTATGGTGGCATTTGCCGGAGCGGGGTGGCCACCCCGCTCCGGCGGCGGATGTGAGGCCGATCGACAGGCAGGTC
>QFQF01000001.1 GCA_003248935.1 Sphingobium sp. | reverse complement strand
CAAACTGCACTATGAGGCGGCGGTTCATACCGCGCCAGGGGAGCGAATGGACAGCGAGGAGCCTCCGAACGTTCGGGTCGCCTGCTCGGGTGATATCGAATCACATAGCCCTCCGCCCCGAGGCGGGACAGGTCGGCCGGCAGCGCGCCGGATGCGGAGGCGGGCGTGGCGAGCCAGAGCGCGCCGTCGCGCAGCGCGCCGCCGGTTGCCGGAACGGTGCCGGTCATGCCGCCGATGCCGCGCACGAGTTCATCCCGTGCGGCGCCGATCGTGGCGCCCCCGCCGGGTGCGACTATCGCGGTCGCATGCGCGACAATGGCGGAAAGCCGTGCTTCCTGCGCCCTGGGATAGCGCAGCCAGAGATCGTATCCATCCTCCGCCCGGGCCGCGGCGGGCAGCGCGAGGGCTGCGCACAGGAGAGCCGCCAACGCCAGGAGTACGGGCGTCGTCATCTGATACAAACGGCGGCTTGGCATCCATTCCTCTCCCTGTCGCCCCGGCGACGATATGCGCTCATCGGGCATTGACAACATTTCTTGTCCGGGCAATGGTAGCGCTATCAGGTCCACGGCATCAAGCAAAAAGGTGGCCAGCAGGTGGAGAGGGGTTTCGTGCCGAACTACGGTCATATGTTCATGGCGGTTTCCGCTATCGCGTTGCTGGCGTCCGCGTCGGCCGCAGTCCCGGCCATGGCGGCGCCGGTCCCGGCAAAATCAGCATCCGCAAAATCCAGTCAGGCGCCGGTCCCCAAGCCCGTTTACAAGCCCGTTTACAAGGACGCGTCCCAGCCCGTCGAGGTGCGGGTCGACGACCTGTTGTCGCGCATGACGCTGGAGGAAAAGGTCGCCCAGATCACGACGGTGTGGACCGACAAGGTCAAGATCTTCGACGACCGCCTGCAACTCGACCCCGCCAAGCTGGCCGCCGCCTATCCCAATGGCCTTGGCCATTTCGCCCGCCCGTCCGACGCCAAGGGCGCGTTCAGTCCGCGCGTGGTGCCGGGCCGCGACCCGCGCCAGACGGTGGCGCTGGTCAACGCGCTCCAGCGCTGGGCGATGACGAAGACGCGGCTCGGCATCCCCATCCTGTTCCACGAAGAGGGGCTGCACGGTTATGCCGCCGTCGGCGCGACCAGCTTTCCGCAGGCGATCGCCATGGCGTCGTCCTTCGACCCTGCCATGCTGCGCGCCGTCAACGGCGTGATCGCACGGGAAATCCGGGCGCGGGGCGTCAGCCTGGTGCTGTCCCCGGTGGTCGACGTCGCCCGCGACCCGCGCTGGGGCCGGATCGAGGAAACGTTCGGCGAAGACCCGTATCTGGCGGGCGAGATGGGCGTCGCGGCGGTAGAGGGCCTGCAGGGGCCGGGGCGCAGCCGCATGCTGACGCCCGGCCATGTGTTCGCGACGCTGAAGCACCTGACCGGTCACGGCCAGCCGGAGAGCGGTACCAATGTCGGCCCGGCGCCGGTGTCGGAGCGGGAGCTGCGCGAGAATTTCTTTCCGCCGTTCGAGCAGGTGGTGAAGCGCACCGGCATCGAGGCGGTGATGGCGAGCTATAACGAGATCGACGGGGTGCCGAGCCATGCGAACCGCTGGCTGCTGGAGGACGTGCTGCGCGAGGAGTGGGGCTTCCGGGGCGCGGTGGTCAGCGACTATTCAGCCGTCGACCAGTTGATGAGCATCCACCATATCGCCGGCAGCCTGGAGGAGGCGGCGATCCGCGCGCTCGACGCGGGCGTCGATGCCGACCTGCCCGACGGCCTGTCCTATGCCACGCTGACCAGGGCGGTGCGCGAGGGGAAGGTCAGTCAGGCGAAGGTCGACCTGGCCGTGCGGCGGATGCTGGAGCTGAAGTTCCGCGCCGGGCTGTTCGAAAATCCCTATGCCGATGCGGCGCAGGCGGTGGCGGTCACCAACACGGCGGAGGCGCGCGCGCTGGCGCTGAAGGCGGCGCAGCGGTCGATCACGCTGCTGAAGAACGACGGCATGCTGCCGCTGAAGGCGGAAGGGACGATCGCCGTGATCGGCCCGAGCGCGGCGGTGGCGCGGCTGGGCGGCTATTACGGGCAGCCGCCGCACACCGTCTCCATCCTCGACGGCATCAGGGCGAAGGTCGGCGGCAAGGCGAAGATCGTCTTCGCCCAGGGCGTCAAGATCACCGAGAATGACGACTGGTGGGAGGACAAGGTCGTGAAGTCCGACCCGGCCGAGAACCGCAAACTGATCGCGCAGGCGGTCGAGGCGGCGAAGGGCGTCGACCGGATCGTCCTGACGCTGGGCGACACCGAGCAGTCGAGCCGGGAAGGGTGGGCCGACAATCATCTGGGCGACCGCCCGAGCCTGGACCTCGTGGGTGAGCAGCAGGCGCTGTTCGATGCGCTGAAGGCGCTGGGCAAGCCGATCACCGTCGTCCTGATCAACGGCAGGCCCGCGTCCACCGTGACGATCTCCGAACAGGCGAACGCGCTGGTCGAGGGCTGGTATCTGGGCGAGCAGGGCGGCAACGCGATGGCCGACATATTGTTCGGCGACGTCAATCCGGGCGGCAAGCTGCCCGTCACCATCGCCCGGTCGGTGGGGCAGCTCCCGGTCTTCTACAACGCCAAGCCGAGCGCGCGGCGCGGCTATCTGTTCGACACGACGGCGCCGCTCTATCCGTTCGGCTGGGGCCTCAGCTACACCAGTTTCCGCCTCGGCGCGCCGCGCCTGTCGGCCGCGACCATCGGGACCGGGGGCAGCGCCACCGTGTCGGTCGACGTCACCAACACCGGCGAGCGGACCGGCGACGAGACGGTGCAACTCTACGTCCACGACAAGATGGGTTCGGTCACGCGGCCGGTCAAACTGCTGAAAGGGTTCGAGCGGGTGACGCTGAAGCCCGGGGAGACACGCACCGTGCAATTCATCGTCGGACCCGAAGCGCTCCAGATGTGGAACGACCATATGGAGCGGGTGGTCGAACCGGGCGATTTCGACATCATGACCGGGCCCAATTCGGTCGACCTCCAGTCCGCGACGCTGACGGTGACGCCATGAGCCGCGTCCGCTTCGCCCGCAGGCAGGTGCTGGGCCTGCTCGGTTCGACATCGCTGGTCGCGGCGGCACCCGCCTTCGCCAGGCGGAGCGGCGATCCGCTCTACAAGGACGCGTCGGCGCCGGTCGACCTGCGCGTGCGCGACCTGCTGGCCCGCATGACGCTGGAGGAAAAGGTTGGGCAGATCATCGCTTTGTGGGCCACCAAGGCCGACATCATGGACGACCTCACCTTCTCCCCCGCGAAGGCGAGCGCGGCCTATCCGCAGGGGTTCGGCCAGATCACCCGCCCGTCCGACCGGCGCGGCGCACCCAACGGATCGCAGCAGGCGGGCGGCGTCGGTGCGCGATGGCGCACCCCGGCCGACACCGTCGCCTTCATCACGGCGGTCCAGAAATGGGCGGTGAACGACACGCGGCTGGGTATCCCCGTGCTGTTCCACGAGGAGTCGCTGCATGGATATATGGCGACCGACGCGACGATGTTCCCGATGGCGATCGGCCTAGCCGGGGCGTTTGACCGGGAACTGATGGAGGACGTGCAGTCCGTGATCGCGCGGGAAGTGCGCGCGCGCGGCGTGCACCTCGCCCTCTCGCCGGTCGTCGATATCGCCCGCGACCCGCGCTGGGGCCGGATCGAGGAGACGTTCGGCGAAGACCCGTATCTGTGCGGGGAGATGGGCGTCGCGGCGGTCAGGGGCCTCCAGGGCGAGGGCAAGGAAGCGGGCGCGGACAAGGTGATGGCGACGCTGAAGCACATGACCGGCCACGGTCAGCCGGAAAGCGGCGAGAACATCGCCCCGGCGCCGGTTTCCGAGCGGGAACTGCGCGAGAATTTCTTCCCGCCGTTCCGCGCGGTGGTGAAGCACACCGGCATCGCCGCCGTCATGCCGAGCTATAACGAGATCGACGGCGTGCCGAGCCACATGAACCGCTGGCTGCTGACCGACGTGCTGCGCGGCGAATGGCATTTCGACGGCGCGGTCGTCAGCGACTATGGTGCGGTGCCCGAGCTGGAGACCATCCATCATGTGCAGCCCGACCTTGCCGCGACGGCGCGGGCGGCGCTGCGCGCCGGGGTCGACTGCGAACTGCCCGACGGCCTTGCCTATCGCACGCTCGTCGACCAGGTGCGCGCGGGGCAGGTGCCGGTGGAGGCGGTGGATGCCGCCTGCGGACGGATGCTGACGCTGAAGTTCCGCGCCGGGCTGTTCGAGAATCCCTGGCCGCGCAAGGATTATGACCGCCTGACCGGCAATGCGGATGCGCGCGCGCTGGCGCTGAAGGCGGCGCACAGGTCGCTGACGCTGCTGACCAATGACGGCACGCTGCCGCTGACGCCCGGCGCGCACCCGCGCGTCGCGGTGATCGGCCCCAATGCGGCGGTCGCGCGGCTGGGCGGATATTCCAGCATCCCGCGCCAGACCGTCTCCCTGCTGGAGGGCATCCGCGCGAAACTGAAGGGCAAGGCGGACGTGGTCCATGCGCAGGGCGTGTTCATCACGCAGAGCGAGGACCGGTCGGTCGACGAGGTGCTGCTGGCCGATCCGGCGAAGAACCGCGAACTGATCGCGCAGGCGGTGGAGGTGGCGAAGGGTGCCGACATCGTCATCCTGGCGATCGGCGACACCGAGCAGACCAGCCGCGAGGGCTTTGCCAAGAACCATCTGGGCGACCGCACCACGATCGACCTCGTCGGCGAACAGAACGCCCTGTTCGCGGCGATGAAGGCGACCGGCAAGCCGGTGGTCGTCTGCGCGATCAACGGCCGCCCGCCGAGCTACCCCGCTGTCGTCGCGGGCGCCAACGCGTTGCTCGAATGCTGGTATCCGGGGCAGGAGGGCGGCACGGCGATGGCCGACGCGCTGTTCGGCGACGTCAATCCCGGTGCGAAGCTGCCCGTCACGGTGGCGCGCGACGCGGGGCAGATCCCGATCTTCTACAACCGCAAGCCGTCCGCCCGGCGCGGATATGTGTTCGAGGATATCACGCCGCTTTTCCCGTTCGGCTTCGGCCTCAGCTACACGACGTTCACGGTCGGCGCGCCGCGCCTTTCGCACGCGCGCATTGGCCGGGGCGGCGAGGTGAGCGTCGATGTCGACGTGCAGAACACCGGTACCCGCGCGGGCGACGAGGTCGTGCAGCTCTACATCCGCGATCAGGTCGCGTCGGTCACCCGGCCGATCAAGGAACTGAAGGATTTCCGGCGGATCACGCTGGAGCCGGGCGAGCGGCGCACCGTCCGCTTCACCCTGGGCCCCGACGCCTTCGCGTTGTGGAACCTCGACATGGAGGAGGTGGTCGAGCCGGGCCTGTTCGACATCATGGTCGGGCCGGACAGCGAGACCCTCCAGAAAACAACTCTAGAAATCATCTGAACAGGACAACCCAAATGCCGAAGATCATTGATGCCAAGGTGATCGTTACCAGCCCTGGCCGCAATTTCGTCACGCTGAAGATCATCACCGACGAGGGCGTCTACGGCCTAGGCGACGCGACCCTGAACGGGCGCGAGCTGTCGGTCGCCAGCTACCTGCAGGACCATGTCGTCCCCTGCCTGATCGGGCGTGACGCGCACCGGATCGAGGACATCTGGCAGTATCTGTACAAGGGGGCCTACTGGCGGCGCGGGCCGGTGACGATGACCGCGGTCGCCGCCGTCGACATGGCGCTGTGGGACATCAAGGGCAAGATTGCGGGCCTGCCGGTCTATCAGCTGCTGGGCGGGGCGAGCCGCGAGGGCGTGATGGTCTATGGCCACGCCAACGGCACGACCGTCGAGGACACGATCAGGGTCGCGCTGGAATATCAGGCGCAGGGATACAAGGCGATCCGCCTGCAGTGCGGTGTGCCGGGCATGGCATCGACCTATGGCGTCAGCAAGGACAAGTATTTCTACGAGCCCGCCGACGCCGACCTGCCGACCGAGAATGTCTGGAACACGTCCAAATATATGCGGATCGTGCCCGAGCTGTTCGCCGCCGCGCGCGAGGCGCTGGGCTGGGACGTGCACCTGCTGCACGACATCCACCACCGCCTGACGCCGATCGAGGCCGGGCGGCTGGGCAGGGACCTGGAGCCCTATCGTCCGTTCTGGCTGGAGGATGCGACACCGGCGGAGAACCAGGAGGCGTTCAGGCTGATCCGCCAGCATACGACCGCGCCGCTGGCGGTGGGCGAGATCTTCAATTCGATCTGGGACGCGAAGGACCTGATCCAGAACCAGCTGATCGACTATATCCGCGCCACCGTCGTCCATGCGGGCGGCATCACCCATCTGCGCCGGATAGCGGCGCTGGCCGACCTCTACCAGATCCGCACCGGGTGCCACGGGGCAACCGACCTGTCGCCGGTGTGCATGGCCGCCGCGCTGCACTTTGACCTAAGCGTCCCCAATTTCGGCATCCAGGAATATATGCGCCACACGCCGGAGACCGACGCGGTCTTCCCGCACGCGTACAGCTTCGCCGACGGCATGATGCATCCGGGCGAGGCGCCGGGGCTGGGCGTCGACATCGACGAGGAACTGGCCGCGAAATATGAATATAAGCGTGCCTTCCTGCCGGTGAACCGGCTCGAAGACGGCACGATGTACAACTGGTAAGCCCGATGGCCGACGCCATGCCCCCCGCCGCTTCGCCCGCGATGCCCGAACAGAACGGCCCCAAGCCGAATGGACGGGTGCGCTGGATCGTCTGCGCGCTGATCTTCGCCGCCGTCGTGCTCAGCTACGTCGACCGGCTGGTGCTCTCGGTGCTCAAGCCCTCGCTGCAGGACGAATATGGCTGGACCGAGCAGGGCTATGCCGACGTCGCCTTCTGGTTCCAGGCGGCCTACGGCATCGGCTATATCCTGTTCGGCCGGTTCATCGACAAGGTGGGGGCGAAGGTCGGCTATGCGGTCGCCGTCGGCATCTGGACGGCCGGGCACATGGCGCAGACCCTCGTCACCTCGACGATGGGCTTCGCCATCGCCCGCCTGCCGCTGGCACTGGGCGAGAGCGGCACCTTTCCGGCGGCGATCGCGGCGGCGGCCGAATGGTTTCCCAAGCGGGAGCGGGCGCTGGCCATCGGCATATTCAACGCCGGGGGCAATATCGGCGCGCTGGTGACGCCGCTGATCGTGCCGATGATCACGCTTGCGATGGGCTGGCGCGCGGCGTTCTGGATCACCGGCGCGATCAATATCGTCTGGCTGGTCGCGTGGATCGCGTTCTACCGCAGGCCGCGCGAGCACCCGATGACGACGCCGGAGGAGGTCGCCTATATCGAAAGCGACCCGCCGATCGAGCAGAAGCCGGTGCCGTACCGGGCGCTGTTCCGCCTGAAGCAGACATGGGCGTACATCATCGGCCGTTTCCTGATCGACCCGGTGTGGTGGATGTTCCTGTTCTGGCTGCCCGACTTCTTCTCGCGCCGCTACGGCGTCGACCTCAAGGGCTTCGGTCCGCCGCTGATCGCGGTGTACCTGCTGGCCGACGTCGGGTCGATCATGGGCGGCTATGCCTCCTCGCGGATGCTGGGGAAGGGCTTTTCGGCCAACCGCGCCCGCAAGCTCGCGATGCTGGGCTGCGCGCTGGTGGTCGTGCCGGTCGCCTTCGCGCAGCAGGCGCCGAACCTGTGGATCGCCGTCGTGCTGATCGGCCTCGCCTGTGCCGGGCATCAGGGCTTTTCGTCCAACATCTATGCGATGCCCGCCGACCTGTTCCCGCGCTGGGCGCAGGGGTCGATCATCGGCCTGGGCGGCTTCGCCGGCGCGGCGGGCGGCATGCTGATGGCGAAATATGCCGGATACGTGCTGGACAGCGTGGGCAGCTACACCCCGATCTTCGCCTTCTGCGGGGTCGCCTATCTGCTGGCGCTTGCCGTCTTCCACCTCATCAACCCCACTTATGCGCCCGTGTCCACGGCCGGGCTCGTGAAAGACCCCGAATGACCCGTCCGTTGCGCCTGCACCCCGACCGCCTGTTCCCCGCCGACCCGCATGTGCGCGGGATCGCCCGGGCGCTGTACGCCACCGTCGCGAACCTGCCGATCGTCAGTCCCCACGGCCACACGGACCCGGCCTGGTTCGCCTATGACGAGCCGTTCGCCAACCCGTCCGACCTGCTGATCGTGCCCGATCACTATGTCTTCCGCATGCTGATGAGCCAGGGTGTGACGCTCGACCAGCTGGGCATACCGACGGTCGACGGCAGCCCGACGGAGACCGACCCGCGCGTCATCTGGCGCCGGTTCGCCGCGCATTACCACCTGTTCCGCGGCACCCCGTCCCGCATGTGGCTCGACTGGGTGTTCGCCGAGGGGTTCGGCATCGACGTGCGGCTGGAGGCGGCGACCGCCGACCATTATTACGACGCGATCGACGCGGCGCTGAAGACGCCCGCGTTCCGCCCGCGCGCGCTGTACGAGCGCTTCAATATCGAGGTGATCGCGACGACCGAGGGGCCGCTCGATCCGCTCGACCATCACCGGGCGATCCGCGAGAGCGGATGGCAGGGCAGGGTGGTCACCGCCTATCGCCCCGATCCGGTGATGGACCCCGACATTCCCGGCTTCGCGGGCAAGGTCCGCGCGTTCTGCGCGATGGCGGGCGAGGACGCGGGCAGCTTCGCGGGCTATCTGCGCGCGCATGAGGCGCGACGGGCGGATTTCCGCGCGGCGGGTGCGACCTCCACCGACCACGGCCATCCCAGTGCCTTTACCGCCAACCTGCCGCGCGCCGAGATCGAGGCGCTGTACGCGCGGGTCATGGCCGGGCCGGTCGACGCGCGCGAGGCGGAGCTGTTCCGCGGCCACATGCTGACCGAGATGGCGCGCATGTCGACCGAGGACGGGATGGTGATGCAGCTCCACCCCGGCGTCTATCGCAGCCACAACGCGCAGGTGCTGGGCCGTTTCGGCCGGGACAAGGGCGGGGACATCCCGCTGCCCGGCGAGTTCGTGAACGGCCTGAAACCCCTGCTCGACGCGCACGGCAACGACCCGCGCCTGACGCTGATCCTCTTCACCCTCGACGAGGACGTCTATTCCCGCGAACTGGCGCCGCTCGCCGGGCATTATCCCGCGCTGCGGCTCGGCCCGCCCTGGTGGTTCCACGACAGTCCCGAGGGCATCCGCCGCTTCCGCGAGCGGGTGACGGAGACCGGCGGCTTCTACAACACCGTCGGGTTCAACGACGATACCCGCGCGTTCCTGTCCATCCCGGCCCGGCACGACGTGTCGCGGCGGATGGACTGCGGATTCCTGGCGCGGCTGGTCGCCGAGCACCGGCTGGAGGAGGACGAGGCGTTCGAGGTGGCGCGTGCGCTGTCCTACGACCTCGTCAAGCAGGCGTACAGGCTGTGACCCGCCTGTCGCAGGCGACCCTCGACCGCCTGCCGGGCGATGTCGTCCGCCCGCCATACGACCGGGCGGCGGTGCGGCGCGGGGTCGTGCATATCGGCATCGGTGCGTTCCACCGCGCGCATCAGGCGGCCGTGTTCGACGACGTGCTGGCGCGCGGCGACATGCGCTGGGGCATCACTGCGGCGTCGCTGCGGTCGCCTGCCGTGCGCGACCAGATGGCGCCGCAGGACGGCCTCTACACGATGCTGGTGCGGGACGGGACGGGCGAGACCTGCCGCATCATCGGCGCGGTGGGCGAGGTGCTGGTGGCGCCGGAACAGGCCGGCGCCCTGCTGGCCGCGCTGGCCCATCCCGATACCCACATCGTCACGCTGACGATCACCGAGAAGGGCTATCGCCTCGACCCGGCGACCGGCGCGCTGAACGCGGACGATCCGCAGGTGGCGGCCGACATGGCAAGCCTGACGGCGCCGCAGACCGCGCCCGGTTTCCTGGTGGCGGCGCTCGCGATGCGGCGGGCGGCGGGCCTTGCGCCGTTTACGGCGATCTCCTGCGACAACCTGCCGCACAACGGCGCGCTGCTGCGGGCGGCGGTGATCGCGCTGGCGGAGCGGCACGACCCGGCGCTGGCGGCGTGGATCGCGGCGGAGGGCGCGTTTCCCCAGACGATGGTCGACCGCATCGTGCCCGCGACCACCGATGCCGACGTCGCCGCGCTGGCCGGACGGCTGAGCGTCGAGGACCGGGCGATGGTGAAGACCGAGCCGTTCATCCAGTGGGTGATCGAGGACAATTTCTGCGGGCCGCGCCCCGATTTCGGCGCGGGCGTGCAGATCACGGCGGCGGTCGCCCCGTGGGAGGAAGCGAAGCTGCGCCTGCTGAACGGCGCACACAGCGGCATCGCCTATCTGGGCGGGCTCGCCGGGATCGCGCATGTGCACGAGGTGCTGGCACTGCCCGAGGCGCGGCGGTTCGTCGAGGCGCTGTGGGACGAGAGCGCCGGGACGCTGTCGCCGCCGCCCGAACTGGACATCGCCGCCTATCGCACGGCGCTGATGGCGCGGTTCGACAATCCCGCGCTGATGCACCGCACCCGGCAGATCGCGATGGACGGGTCGCAGAAGCTGCCCCAGCGGCTGTGCGCGCCGGTCGCCGCGCGGCTGGCGGCTGGCGCTACGGACGGGGAGGGGATCGCGGCGATGACGCTCGCCATCGCTGCCTGGGTCCGCTGGCAGAGCGGAGTGGACGACAGCGGCACGGCCCATGCCGTCGACGATCCGCTCGCCGCCGACATCGCCGCGCTGCTGGACGGCGCGGGCGACGCCGCCGGACGGGTGGCGCGCATCCTTACGGCCGGGGCGGTGTTTCCACCCGCGCTGGCCGAGAACGTCATCTTCCGGCGGACGCTGGTCCGCTGGCTGGAGATACTCGAGGACAAGGGCGCGCTGGGCGCGCTCGCCATATTTGCAGGGGAGCCATGATGACAGCAATCACCCGTATCGCAGGCACGATCGCCTCCGCCATCGCACTGGCCGCATCGAGCGGCACGGCATGGGCCGAGGCGCCCCGGCTGGTGAAGCAGGGCACCGCCACCCAGTTGCAGGTGCAGGGCAAGCCGATGCTGCTGATCGCCGGAGAACTCGGCAATTCGAGCGCGTCGAGCGCCGCCTATATGGCCCCGCACTGGAAGAAGCTGCGCGCGATGCACCTGAACACCGTGCTGGCGCCGGTGTCGTGGGAACTGATCGAGCCGCAGGAGGGCAAGTTCGACTGGTCGTCCGTCGACGCGATGATCCGCGACGCGCGGGCCGCCGACCTGAAGCTGGTCATCCTGTGGTTCGGCGCGTGGAAGAACAGCATGTCGACCTATGTCCCCGACTGGGTGAAGCGCGACCAGGCGCGCTTCCCGCGCGCGGAGCTGCCGAGCGGGGCGGGCGTCGACATCCTGTCCGCTTTCTCCCCCGACATGCTGAAGGCCGACCAGAAGGCGTTCGCGGCGCTGATGGCGCACCTGAAGGCCGTCGACGACAAGCAGAACACCGTGCTGATGATGCAGGTGGAGAACGAGATCGGCATGCTGCCGGTCGCGCGCGATTACGGCCCGCTGGCGCAGGCGGCGTTCGCCCAGCCGGTGCCCGCCGACCTTGTCAACTATCTGGTGGCGCACCGCGAGACGCTGGTCCCCGCGATGAGGCAGCGGTGGGAAGAGAACGGCGCGAAGACCAGCGGCAGCTGGACCGACCTGTTCGGGCAGGGCGACGCGAGCGCAGAGATCTTCACCGCGTGGTACTACGCCCGCTTCGCCGACCAGCTCACGGCGGCCGGCAAGGCCGCCTATCCGATGCCGATGTACGTCAACGTGGCGCTGAACCGGCCGGGCCGCATACCGGGCGAATATCCGAGCGGCGGGCCGCTGCCCCACCTGCTCGACGTGTGGAAGGCGGGGGCGCCCGCGATCGATTTCCTGGCGCCCGACATTTATTTCCCGAACTTCGTCGACATCATCGCCGGATACAAGCGGCCCGACAATCCGCTGTTCATCCCCGAGGCGAACAATGCCGACCATCCGCATGTGCCCGCCAACGCCTTCTATGCGATCGGCAAGCATGACGCGATCGGCTTCGGTCCGTTCTCGATCGAGGGGATGGACGACAAGCCGGGCGCGCTGGGGCAGGCCTATGACGTGCTGGAGCAGCTGGCGCCGCACATCCTGGCGGCGCAGGGGCAGGGGAAGATGTCCGGCTTCAAGCCGCGTGTCCTGTATGACGAGACCGTCGTCTACGAGCCGGTGACCGAACGGATCGGCGACTATCGCTTCACCGTCGCCTTCGCCGATATCCAGCGGCCGGTCGCGACTCCGGAGACCGGCGGCTATGGCGGCATCATCATCCAGACCGGACCGGAGGATTATCTGATTGCCGGACAGGGCATCACCGTTACGTTCCAGCCGGTCGGCCAGGGTCCGGCGCTCGCGGGCATCGACAGCGCCTGGGAAGGCCGGTTCGATGCGCAGGGGCGCTGGGTTCCGGGCCGCTTGCTGAACGGCGACCAGACCCATCAGGGGCGGCACATCCGCCTGCCTGTCGGGGAATTTTCCATTCAGAAGATACGCTTATACCGCTACCAGTAACGGTGCGTCGCAATCTTGACATAGTCACAAATCCGTTTATTGATAGGGAACTGATAGCGCTACCAACATGGCTCGCCGGAAGACACGGGAGCAGCGCTCTGGGAGAGGGGTTTGAGAATGCCTACTTCACGTCATCACGCTTTTCGCGCGGCGCTCTGCGCCGCTTCCGCCATGGGTTCGCTGCTCGCCGCCGACATGGCGTTCGCGCAGGATGCGGCAGCGCCCGCACCCGCCGACCAGCAGCCGGCCGCCGCCGACGCGCCGCAGGGTGACGATCAGGTCGCGGACATCGTCGTCACCGGCATCCGCGCCAGCCTTCAGAGCGCGACCAACGCCAAGAAGAACGCCGTGGCGTTCGGTGATTCCATCTTCGCCGAGGATATCGGCAAGCTGCCCGCCACCAACCTGGCCGAAACGCTGAACCGCATGCCGGGCGTCCGCCTGAACCGCGACATCAGCGGCGAGGGCACGCAGGTCGCGATCCGCGGCCTTGGCCCCAGCTTCACTCGCGTGCTGCTGAACGGATCGCAGCTTCAGGTGGCGTCCGACGGCGGCACGAACGGCGGCAGCGCCAACCGCGAGGTCGACCTCGACTTCTTCCCGTCGGAACTGTTTACCCGCCTCGACCTCGCCAAGTCCCCGTCGCCCTCGACGCTGGAAGGCGGCATTGCCGGTACCGTCAACCTGCGCAACGCGCGGCCGTTCGACAAGCCGGGCACCCACATCACCGTGGTGGCGCAGGGCCAGTATACCGACGCCAACAAGAAGCTGTCGCCGCGCGGCGCGATCGTCGCCAGTCACACCACGGACACGTTCGGCATCCTGGTCGGCGTCGCGGGCGTCAAGACCAAGACCCGTGTCGACGGCTTTGAGTCGCTGGGCTGGACCGACGGCAATCTGGGCGCGGGCGATCCGGGCGGCAACAACTTCACCTATGCCTCGATCGTGCCGAGAAATACCGGCCACGGGCTGGTCGCCGGTACGCCGGTCGACGTCGTCGCGACATCTGGCCTGACCCGCAGCGAACTGAGCACCGCGCTGATCCCCCGGCTTGGCCGTCAGGCGCTGACCGAGGGTGACCGCTCGCGCATTTCGGCGCTGGCCTCGCTCGAATGGCGGCCCAGCGACGAACTGCACTTCGCCCTCGATGGCATCTGGGCCAAGTCCAAGCGCGACTACAGCCGCCTGATCATGAACTGGCAGGTGCGCAACTCCGGTCCGGGTACCAGCGCGCAGTCGACCGGCGGCATGATCCCGATCGACCTGACCGTCGACGACAACGGTGTCGTGACCAGCGGCACCTTCGCCAACTCGTCCTTCTTCCTGGAGGCGAGCCAGTTCAAGCAGACGACGAAGTTCTGGAACATCAACCCGAGCGTCAGCTGGCAGCCGACCGAGACCCTGAAGGTCGACCTGAGCGCCAACTGGTCGAAGAGCCGCTTCTTCCGCGAGCAGCCGACCTGGGCATTCCAGACGGCCCCGCAGTCGGGCGTCGACGTCTATTTCGACAACACCGGACAGGGCGACTATCCGGCGATCACGACGAACGTCGACCTGAACGACCCCAATAACGGTCTGTGGCAGTGGTATCGCCAGAACGTCGCGCTGGTCCGCCGCACGACCGAGACGCGGGGCGCGCACCTCGACGTCACCTATGGCGACGAGATGTTCAACGTGAAGGTCGGTGCGGCCTATGACCGGGCGCAGCGGACCATCCGCGCCTATGACAACAGCCCCGCCTATCAGCTTTCCGTCTGCGGCACCGGCTGCACCGGCGCGACGGGTTCGATCCCGACCAGCGCCATCGCCGGTTACCTTAGCCCGTCGGCGACCAGCAACTTCGGCCATCTGGCCAGCGGCAATATCGGCTTCACCAGCTACATCCGTCCGGATTTCGACGCGATCAAGCAGGCGACCAATTATGCCAGCTATCGTGACAGCGCACCCGAGACGCGCGGCGCGGTGACCGGCGGCGCGACCGGCGACATGGACGAGAAGGTGCTGGGCGCCTATTTCGAGCTGAACGGCATCGCCACCGTTGCCGGGCGCGACCTGCACATCAACACCGGCCTGCGCTATGCCCACACCAAGCAGCTGGTGATCGGCCCGAGCCAGATCGGCACGGCGATCATCGACATCACGTCGCGGGCGACCTACCAGAACTTCCTGCCGTCCATCAACCTGACCTACGACCTGGCGGACAACCTGAAGCTGCGCGCATCGGCATCGCGGACGATGACCCGTCCGGACGCCAGCCAGATCCTGCCGGGCATCACCTTCTCCGACCCGTCGGCGCTGGTGGCCAATGCGGGCAACCCGGACCTGAAGCCCTATTCGTCGGACAATTACGACATCGGCGGCGAGTTCTATACCGGTGGTATCGGCTATGTCGGCGTGTCGCTGTTCATGAAGAACATCCAGGGCTTCACTGTGACGCAGTCGCAGGAGGTCACGTTCGGATCGCTGAACATTCCGTTCGACAGCCTGATCGCGACGCAGCAGAACGCCCTCAACGACCGCTCGATCCAGACAGGCGTGCCGGTCGCGAACCTGCCGATCACCGTCAACCGCCCGGTCAACCTGAGCGACCTGAAGATCAAGGGCATCGAGGCGACCTGGGTCCAGCCGCTCGATTTCCTGACCAAGGGCCTCGGCTTCTCGGCCAACGGCACCTACCTCAAGCAGTCCTCCTCGTCCGGGCTGGTGGCGACCGGCGTGTCGAAATATTCGTACAACCTGCAGGGCTTCTACGAGAACAACGGCCTGTCGGTCAGCCTGAACTATGTCTGGAACGACAAGGCGATCGCCGTGAACCGGCCGCAGAACGGCATCAGCAACGCCTCCCTGCGTTCGGCGTCGCGTGGCCAGCTCGACATGTCGGCGGGCTATCAGCTGCCGTTCATGGACAAGGCGTTCCGCCTGACCCTCGACGTGCTGAACATCACGAACGAGCCGATCCGTACCTACTTCGAATATGATAACGCGCCATATTCGGTCTATTATCCGGGCCGTACCGTGATGGCCGGTATCCGGGCGAACTTCTAATCCTCCCCCAAGGATGACTCAGGGCCGGCTCGCAAGGGTCGGCCCTTTTTTCATTCGGGGTCCGTTTCAAGGGAAGGACATGACATGACGTTCCGCTCTCGTATCGCCCGCACGTGCCTGACCGTGACGCCGCTGGCAGTTGTCGCGGCGGCGGCGGTGGTGCCGGTACAGTCCCATGCCGCCGGGCGCTGCACGCCCGTCTGGGCACCCGCCTGGGCATCGTCGCAGATGCTGCCGACCGGCGACAACGCGCTGGCGCCGGGGTCGCTCGGCGGGGCGACGCTGCGGCAGGTGGTGCGTCCGTCGATCGGCGGGGAGCGGGTGCGGCTGCGCCTGTCCAACGTCGCGGGGACGGCGCCGCTGCATGTCGGCGGCGTCACCATCGCGCGGCCCGCGGGCGGGGCGTCCCCGGCCATCGACACCGCGACGCTGCGGCCGGTGCGCTTTGGCGGACAGGCAGACGTGGTGGTGCCTGCCGGGGCCGAATATCTGTCCGACCCGGTCGACATCCGCGCCGAGGCGCTGGGCAGCCTGACGGTCAGCATCCGCCATGCGCAAGACCCGGCGCAGCAGACGTCCCACCCCGGCGCACGGGCGACGTCCTATCTGTTGCCCGGCGATCACCTGACCGATGCGGACATGCCCGGGGCACAACGCTTCGAGCACTGGTTCACGCTCGCCGCGCTGGAGGTCGAGCGCTGCGCCCCGGCGGCGACGATCGTGGCGCTGGGCGATTCCATCACCGACGGGCGCGGCGCGACGCCCGACCGGGACGAGCGCTGGCCCGACCGGCTGATGGAGCGGCTGCAGGCCGATCCGAGCCATCGCGGCATCGCGGTGCTGAACCAGGGGATCGGCGGCAACCGCCTGCTGAACGACGGCCTTGGCCCCAATGCGCTCGCGCGGCTCGACCGGGACGTGCTGGCGCAGCCGGGCGTGCGCTGGCTGATCCTGCTGGAGGGGATCAACGACATCGGTACGCTGACCCGCGAGGCACCGGTCAGCGACGCGGAACATGCGGCGCTCGTCAGCCGGATGACCGGTGCCTACGAACAGATCGTCGCGCGGGCGCGGGCACGGGGCATCAAGGTGATCGGCGCGACGGTGATGCCGTTCATGGGCACCGCATTCTATCACCCCGACACGAAGAACGAGGCCGACCGGCAGGCGGTGAACCGTTGGATCCGGGAGAAGGGGCATTTCGACGCGGTGATCGACTTCGACAGGATCATGCGCGACCCGGCGCGGCCCGACCGGTTGCTGCCCGCCTACGACTCGGGCGATGCGCTGCACCCCTCGCCAGCGGGCTATCGCGCGATGGGTGATGCCATCCCGCTCGGCCTGTTCGACTGAAAGGCGCCCGGTCCGGTCCGGAGGATTGGTTGAAAAGGCAAGTTATAGCGCCGGAAAGCATTGGAAAATTAGCCTCCGGCGCTCTCCGATGAGTGAAACGTGCGGACTTCTCGACCAAGGCGACAATCCCGTCGACCAAAGTGACGCCCCCCATATTCCCGTTTCCGGCGGACTGGACTAGTGAAGCCCTGCGACCCGAAGGGCTTTGGAAACAAGGCTTTTCCACTCCGGTCTGGTTGGCCTTAGGGCTGACCAGGCCGGTTTTTTTTGGGGCTGCGCAGCCGTCCGCCACCCGGCATCTTCGTCGCCGCGCATGCCGCGCTCGTCCCGCGCGGGCGGATTGGTCGCGTGTCGTGGCGCCACGGTCGCATGCCCCGCGACGGGCGCGCGTCCCGGGTCCAGAGGCGCTACACCGATGCAGTGGCATCAGATCAGAACAGCAAAGGGAGACGTGAGATGAAGAACCGCTATTTCCGCGAAGTGATGACCGCGCTGGCGGGCCTGTACCTGAGCGCGATGGTGACGGCGGCGGCGATGTCGTCGTCCAGCGTGCTGACCAGCCTTACTGCGTGACGCTCGCCGGCTTGCGGAAGCCGAGCGTCTCCTCGACCGAGGCGGCATAGCTCGGCCCCACCTGCACCTGCGTTTCGTCATGCAGGATCAGGACCGTCGATCGCCCGGCGCGTCGCACCTCCGCCACCATGTCCGGCCGCACGAAGGCTGAGCGGTGCACGCGGACGAAGGGCGTCCCGGCCAGCTTCTCCTCCAGCCCCGCCATGGTGATGCGCAGCATGTGGCTGCGCAGTTCGGTATGGAGCAGCACATAATCGCGCGCCGCCTCTATCCAGGTGATCGACGTGATCGCCACACGGCGATGACCCTGCCGGTCCGGCACCCAGATTTCCGTTTCCGTCTGAGACGACCCTGCGCCGGCGCGCAGGGCGTCCAGTTCCTCCTGCAGCCGTTCAGAGCGGGCCGCCTGCGCGAGCAGGGCGCGCCGCCGCCGGGCGCGCTCCACGGCATGGCGCAGGCGGTCGAAACGCACGGGCTTCAGCAGATAGTCGGCCGCCTCGATCTCGAACGCGTCGGGCGCATAATGTTCGTGCGCGGTGACGAAGATGATTTCGGGCCGTGCCTCCTGCGGCATGTCGGCGGCGATGCGCAGGCCATTGCGGCCCGGCATCTGTACGTCGAGAATGACGAGGTCGGGCGTCAGCTCTGCGATCAGGGCGAGGGCGCTGGTGCCTTCCTTCGCCTGACCGACGACCTCCACACCCTCGATATCGGCGAACAGAGTGCGCAGACGATCGAGCGCGAGCGTTTCGTCGTCGACCAGCAAGATGCGCATATATCCCCCGTCCAACCCGCGCGGCGTGCCTCAATCCGCCACGACGAAACGGACGCCGGATCACGCCCGGCGCCCACGCGCGCTCTGGCGCGAACACTCTGGTTAACGCGAAATCGCACGGGCCGCCATCCCTAATCAGCCCGGAGCGATCCGGGCGGCATGGCAGGTCAGTCCAGCGGCATGCGGATGGTGGCGGCGAAGCCCGGATCGCGGCGCTCGGTCCTGAAGGAGGCGCGGGTGCCGTACAGGGCGGCGAGCCGGTGCCGGACGTTCGCGAGGCCGACGCCGGTGCCGCCGCGCGTGCCGGCCTCTTCGCTGAAGCGGCCGTCATCCTCGATCGTGATCACCAGTTGCCTGCCTTCACGGCGGCCGGTGATCCGCACCAGAACGGGTTCGGGCGAGGGGCTGACGCCGTATTTGACCGCGTTCTCCGCCAGCGGCTGAAGCAGGAAGCTGGGCACGCGCGCGTTCGCGATGTCCGGGGCGCAATCGATCTCGACCAGCAGGCGCTCCTCGAACCGGACGGTCTCTATCTCCAGATATTCCTCGATCAGCGCCAGTTCCTCCTCCAGCGGCACAAGCTCCGTCGGATCGGACGACAGCGAGGCGCGCAGGAAGCTGGACAGCCGCTCCGTCATCATTTCCGCGTCGGCATTGCGGCGCGTCACGATCATCGAGGAAATAGCGTTCAGCGTGTTGAACAGGAAATGGGGGTTGAGCTGGAAACGCAGGGCGGTCAGCTGCGCCTGCTGGGCGGCGGAGTGGGCGTCGGTCAGGCTCTGGGTCTGGCGCTGGTCGCGGCGGCGCTGATAGGCGAGGTGGAACAAGGCGAGATTGGCGCCGAACACGCACAGATAGTTGAAAGCGCCGCCATAATTATGGGCGATGTCCTGCGGCAGTTCGTACCACGCCTCTTCTATATTGCGGGCGACGAAGCCGGTGAACAGGAAGTCGAACGCCGACTGGCCAATGACCACGCCAAAGACCGCGAGGGACAGGACCGCGAACCGCAGCGTCGGCGCGCTGGACAGTGTCGCGCGATAGGCGAGGAACAGCAGCATCGCGAAGCCGATGGAGACGAACATCGTCGACATGTCGAGCGCGGTGCTGAACCAGCCCTCGCCGACGTGCTTGTCCAGGATGATGGGCATGTAGAGAAGGATGACGAACACCCACAGGGCGCACGTCAGCTTTATCGCGTCCCACGGCGATGCATCTTCCCTGTAAACCGGCATCGACCTGTCACCCCCCGACCGGTCGAAGGCTTGAAACAGCCGGGAACGCTGCGTCAAGCCATTTGGATATGAAACCACTGTCACGTTTTGCCCTAGCGACCCTGCTGGCCGATTCGGGCCATGGACCGGGCGAGGGCAAGGCGACAGTGGTCCGCGACCAAAGCGACGCTTCAGGAGACGAAGATGCCGGTTGCTCCGCAATGGACAGGCGGCCGGGAGGCGGGGCAATCGGAGACGCGTCCCGCCCGCCCGGTTCCGTTCAGTAGTCGGCGTGGTCCCGGTCGCTGAGGCGTGCGGCGAAGGGCCGCGCGCGCCAGTTCCACAGGCACAGCACCAGCAGCCCCGTGGCGAACAGCGCGCCGAGCGCGACCGCATAGGCGGCATCGGCCATCCAGTCGCCCAGCAGGGCCATGGCGAGCGGCGCGAACACCGCGCTGACGCAGGTGAAGAACAGCAGCAGACCCGCGACCGAGCCGTGGCGACTCTTTTCAAAGCAGCTGATCCCGGTCGAGTTGAGCGTCGGGTACAGCACCGACATGAACAGGCCGGTGGCGGGCAGCGCATAGATGGCGACGCCGACGCCGCCCAGCACCGCCAGCCAGAACAGCAGCGTCATGCCGCCCACGCAGAAAGCCAGGACGCCGGCCCAGTCGAAGCGCGAGAGCAGCCAGACGCCCAGGAACCGCCCGGCGGCGCGCAGCACGAAGAAGATCGACACCGCATAGACCGCGAGCCACTGGTTCGGCCCGGCATAGCCGGCGAGGAAGGTGGGCGCCCAGACGTAGATCGCGGCCTCCGCCCCCACATAGAGCATCAGCGCCGCGCCGAAGAACCATGCGGTGGGGTCGGCGAGCAGGCGCGCGGCGGCGCGCGGGTCGGCCGGTTCCGCCTGCTGCGCATGGGCGGCGGGAAAATCGGCGCGCATCGTGCCGATGACCAGCAGCGCGCACAGCCCGGCGGCGATGAAATAGATCCACTTCCAGCTCGTGCCCTGCTGCATCAGGAAGACGACGAGCGCGGGGCCGACGATCGCGCCGACGCCGAAGAACCCCTCGACCAGGTTCATGATCGTGCGGTGTTCACGGGTCGAATGCGAAATATCGCCGATCAGGGCGAGGGCCCCCGCCTTGAAGATGCCGATGCCCAGGCCCGAGAAGAACAGCAGGGTGACGAAGAAGAGGAAGTTATGGCCCGCCGCGAAGAAGGCGGAGCTGAGGCCGAACAGCGCGAGACCGATCAGGATCGTCGGTTTCCGCCCGATCCGGTCGGCCAGGAAGCCGAGCGCGATCGCGGAGATGCCGATGCCCGACATCGTCGCATACTGGAACGAGCCGCCCGCCGTCAGGCCCAGGCGGAATTCACGGATCACCTCCGGAATGACGGTGCCGACGGAATCGGTCGTCATCGCGAACATGGCGAACATCAGGAAGATCAGCGCCTTCAGCAATGCCGGTGCCTGCATCGGTGCCCGTGCCGGATGCGTCGGTTGATCGGCGGTCGCATGCATTCTCGTCTCTCCCATGACCCGGTCTGTTGTCGTTCGCCCGCCCTCTTATCGCGGGCGTGGTGTGCCGGGGCAATCGGTTGCGGGCGGATCGGCCGTTCAGCCTGCGTCCCCGCCGGTTCGTATTGCGTCCCGTCGTCCCCTGCGCTATCAGGATAGCAATCGATTGCAAGGAGCGTTTTTGACTGGTACAGCGCGTGGATCGCCGGGAGAGGGCGCGGATGGCAGCGGGATGAGACAAAAACGGGCACGTAATTGCGGGCTGTCATTCGTCCGAAACATCTCCTATATAAATGAGTATCGATTACATTTCCAGCCGGCCGAGCATGGGGCCGCCGGTTCGATCACGGTTCCGGGCTGCACACCGGAACGGGGGCGGGCGCCTGGCGCGTCCGTCCCCACATCATTCCATAGCATCTTTCCGCGCGCCCGATCAGGGTAGCCGAACGCGGTCGACACGGCGCGGACGCCGGTCAATAATCGTTAAAAATGGGGTCATCATCATGCGCACAGGTAAAGCCGATCTTCTCGCCACCGTCCTGACGGCGGCCGCCGGACTGGCCGCGGCATCGGGCGTGGCGGCAGCCGCCGAACCGCCGCCGCCCGCGGCCGATGCGTGCGCGAGCCTGCAGGGCCAGCCCTTCGGCAAGGGCGTGGCGATCCTGTCGGCGAAGCGGGTCGCGGCGGTGGCACCCAGGGATCAGGTGAACGCGCACGGCTGGCGCATATCGAGCGCCATTCCCGCCCATTGTCGGGTCGACGGCATCATCGGCGCGCGCAAGGGCGCCGGCGGCAAGGACTATGGCATCCGCTTCTCGCTCGCCCTGCCCGATGCCTGGGCCGGGCGCTTCCTGCTGCAGGGCGGGGGCGGCCTCAACGGATCGGTGCTCGATCCGGTCGGCCCGGTCGCGGCGGACGGCAGGCCCGCGCTGGCGCGCGGCTTTGCCGTGATATCGCACGACAGCGGCCATGAAGGCGCGGTGTTCGACGGCACGTTCATGGTCGACCAGCGCGCGGCGCTCGATTTCGCCGAAGCGTCAGTCGAGACGGCGACGCAGGTCGGCAAGGCGATCACCGGCGCTTATTATGCGCGGCCGATCGCCCACAGCTACATGGCCGGATGCTCGACCGGCGGGCGGGAGGCGATGCTGGCGTTCCAGCGCTATCCCGAGCTGTTCGACGGCATCATCGTCGGCGCACCGGCGATGCGGACCGGGGATTCCAACCTGGCGATCGCCTATACCCAGGTCCTGTTCAACCAGGCCGCGCCGAAGGGGCCGGACGGCAAGCCGGTCATGGCGCAACTGTTGACCGCCGCCGACCGCAAGACCGTCCTGGACGGCATGCTCGCCCAGTGCGACGGGATCGATGGGCTGAAGGACGGGATCATCGAGAATGTCGCCCAGTGCCGGTTCGATCCGGCGAAGCTGCAATGCGCGGGCGCGAAGACCGACGGGTGCCTGAGTGCCGGACAGGTGCGGGCGATGACGCTCGCCTTTGCCGGGCCGAAGGACAAGGCGGGCTATCCGATCTATGCCCCCGTTCCCTACGACACCGGCATCGTCGCGACGCCGATGGGTTATCTGCCGTCCGGCGCGCCGGGGCCGTTCGGACCGGCGAGCGACGCGACCGAGATCGACCTCGATGCGCGCATCCATGAACTGCGCAACAATGCATCACAGCGCCTGACAGACACCAATTACTGGACGAACCTCAACACCTATCTCGACCATTGCGGGAAGATCCTGTTCTTCCACGGGGTGTCGGACTTCTGGTTCTCCGCCTTCGCGACCTGGGACTATTATGAGCGGGCGGCGAAGGCGAACGGCAAGGCGTTCACCGACGCCAGCCGCTTCTACATGGTGCCGGGCATGCTCCACTGTCAGGGCGGCAACGCGTTCGACCAGTTCGACATGCTCGGCGCGATCGTCGACTGGGTGGAGCAGGGCAAGGCGCCTGAGGCGATCACCGCCGCCCGGCGCGCCCCGGCGAAGGAAACGCGGCCGCTGTGCCCCTATCCCGCCTATCCCCGCTATCGCGGCGGCGACGCGAAGCAGGCCGGTGCCTTCACCTGCACCCAGCCTGAGGGAGCGGTCAACGGATCGGGCGGATGAGGTGGCATGTGCCCTTTGTAAAACCGTCCAGTATCAAGAGCATGTTCCGCGCAATTCAGATCGGAAGAAATTGTTTCTGGAATTCCGAATGCGGTAATAATTCCGGTATGCGAAACGTTGCGAGTATTCGAAAGATTTGATTCCGCGCGCGCCCTAACGACCCCGAAGAACAACATCAAAGGGGAGATGTATGGGCAAGCCGTTTACTTGTTGGATGGTCGGCGTCGCGCTGACAGCCCTGTGCCAGTCTTCGCCCGCGTGGGCACAGGACGGGGCGCGGGAGGGGCAGGAAAAGTCACCGACCGTATCCGATATCGTCGTTACCGGATCGCGCGTTGCGCGCAGCGGCCTTGATGCGCCGACGCCGCGCACGGTGGTGTCGGCGGAACTGATGAGCAATCTGGGTCAGGTCAACGTGGCCGAGACCATCCGCCTGATCCCGCAGAACGTGTCGACCCAATCCGACGCGAACGTGGGTTACGGCACCAGCCCGAATGTCGGGTCCGCGTTCGTCAACCTGCGCGGGCTCAATCCGGGCGCCGGCACCCGCACCCTGACACTGGTCAACACGCGCCGGTTCGTGCCCAGCTCCGATGGCGGCGCGGTCGACCTGAACGTCATTCCGTCCGCGATCATTGAGCGTATCGAGACGGTGACCGGCGGCGCCTCCGCCGCCTATGGCTCCGACGCGGTGGCAGGGGTCGTCAACGTCATCCTCAACCGCAACTTCACCGGCTTCAAGGGCGAGGTCGACTATGGCCAGACCGCGCGGGGCGACGGCCGGAGCTGGCACGGATCGGCTGCCTGGGGCACCCGTTTCGCCGACGACCGGGCCCATTTCGCGGTGGCGCTGGAATATCAGAAGCAGGACGGCATCGGGAACTGTTCCGAGGTGCGGGCGTGGTGCGCCGAAGGCTGGGACTATTTCAACAATTCCAGCACCATCCTGCCCAACGGAGCGCTGTCGGGCTATAACATTCCCGGATCGCCCGGCTATGGCCTGCCCAATTATGTGATCGCGCCGAATTCCAGGCAGGCGTTCAATGACGCGCACGGCGTGGTGCGCAACCGCGCGCCGGCCGCGCTGGCCGCCCGCAACAAGCGGTTCAGCGACGACGGGACGGCGATCCTCGACTTCGATCCCGGCATGTTCGTGTCGTCGCAGGGCTTTGGCGGCCGCATGGGCGGAGATGGCGAATCCACCTATGCCAACTCGCCGATCCGTACGCCGATGAAGCGCTATGTCGGCTATGCCTACGGCAGCTTCGCGCTGACGCCCGACTGGGAACTGAACGGCGAGTTCACCTATGCCAACCGTTCGGCGTCGTCGGTCGCGTCGACCGTCGGTCCGCGTTCCACGATGTTCGTGAAGGCCACCAACGCCTTCCTGCCCGCCTCGCTGAAGGCCCTTCTCAATGGCACCTCGTTCAGCCTGGGCAAGGACCTGGACGGCCAGATCGAGAATCGCAACGAAGTCGAGGCGAACGTGTTTCGCGGCGCGTTCGGCGTCACCGGCAAGCTGGGCGGCAGCTGGGTGTTCGACGCCTATTACCAATATGGGCAGAACAAGCGGAAGCAGACGGCGAGCCGGGCACGGGTGAACACACCCTTCATCTATGCCCTCGACGCGGTGGTGGACCCGGCGACGGGCAATATCGTCTGCGCCGAACTGCTGAAGGCCAATCCTGATCCGCGGGCGCAGGGATGCGCGCCGATGAACATCTTCGGCCTCAACAACATGTCGCAGGCGTCGATCGACTATGCGTACCGCCCGATCTTCGAGGATTTCACCTTCAGGCAGCACGCCGCGTCCGCCAGCGTCCGGGGCAGCCTGTTCGAGGACCGGTCCGCGGGGCCGATCGGCATCGCTGCGGGCGTCGACTTCCGTTCGGAAAAGGGGGATGTCTGGCATCACGACATTCCCGATTACACCGACTACGGCCTCACCTTCGGTCAGGACTTCGCCGGGTCGATCCAGGTGCTGGAGGGCTTTGGCGAGGCCAACCTGCCGGTGTTCAAGGATTCGATGTTCGGTGACGCGCTGGAACTGAACGCCGCAGGCCGCTGGACGCGGAACAGGAGCCGCGACGACTTCACCGGCGCGTCGAAGGTGACGCAGGCGTTCAGCTGGAAGCTGGGCGCGATATACGAGCCGTTCGACCTCCTGCGGTTCCGCGCCACCCGTTCGCGCGACATTCGCGTGGCGGGTTTCCGGGAGCTGTTCCTGAAGGAGATCGCCAGCGAGCCGGGCACGACGCAGGGAACGGTCGACAATCCCAATATTCCCGGATCACCGGCCGGCGGCGACGATGCGACACCGATCCTGGGCGGAGGCAGCTTCGAACTAGGGGCGGAAAAGGCGGATACCACCACGCTGGGCGTCGTGGTGACGCCATCGTTCATCCCCGGCCTGCGGATCGGCGTCGACTGGTACGAGATCAAGATCCGCGATGCGGTGACGGCGCTCTCCGGGCAGCGGGTGGTCGATTTCTGCGCGCAATACGACATCTTCTGCGACCGGATCACCTATGGCGCGTCACCGCAGGACATCACCTTCATCAACGCGACGCGCGTCAATCTGGGCCGCTTCACAGCGCGGGGGCTTGACCTGGAATTCGAGTATAACCTGCCGCTGCGCAATGTCGTCGCCGACTGGCCGGGCGCCATCAACCTGCGGGTGCTGGGCAACCACCAGTACGACTTCCTGATCCGGGCGACGCCGGACGTGCCTGCCATCAACTATGCCGGGCAGGTCGGGCAACAGCGGGATGCCGGTGATTTCACACCCGCGCCGAAATGGATGTGGAGCGGCTTCCTGACATACAGCACGGAGCCGTTCACCGCGACCCTGCGCATGTCGCGCGTCGGCGGCGGCAAGCTGGACATCGCCCGCATCGGGCCGGAGGATGACGGCTACAGCCCGTATCTGGCGAACAGCATCTCCACCAACAGGGTCAAGTCCATGACCACCTTCTCGCTGGGCCTCACCTATCGCATGAAGGCGTTCGGCAAGGGGGACGGGCTGGAGATATATGGCGTGATCGACAATATCTTCGATGTCGATCCGCCGGTGGCGCCGGGCGGCGGCGGCTCCGCGCTCGGTTCCTTCTACCCGACCAACCCGATCTACCACGATACGTTCGGGGCACGATACAAGGCCGGCGTCCGCGTCAAATTCTAGGACCGGCCGGCATTCAGCCCTGCCGGTCGGAGCGGGCCTTCACACCGCTTCGCCCGGCGAGATGCAACGATACAGGAGAGGCAAGGGCATGGAATTCGAACGACGCGACATGGTGGTCGGGATGCTGGGCCTGCCCCTGCTGATGACCGGATGCGCGGGTGCACGGGGCGTCAGCGCGCCGGGACGGAGCGCACTGTATCCGCTCTCCGTCTATGGTGCGAAGGGGGTCGTCGAACTCGCGCCCGTGCTTCTGGCGGTCCGCGACATCTTTCCCGCCGGTACGGTGGTCCATCCCGGTGGCGCGGCCAATCTGGTCAGCGCGGACAACGTCGCGGACGTGGCCACCAATGCCGAGACGCAGGCATTGCGCTTTTCGGCGCGACGCCCCGACATGCGGATCATCATGACCGTGGCCGAGGGGCTGTACCGGATCGTCGCGCGCCGGTCGGCCGGGATATCCAGCGTCGCCGATCTGCGGGGCAAGCGGGTGGCAACGCTGACGCTCACCTCCGCAGGCTATTTCCTGTCCCGCATGCTGGCGCGCGAGGGGATGAGCATCGCCGATGTGACGATCGTGCAGCCCATGCCGATCCCCGCAATGGTGACGGCGATCGCCAACCGGGAGGCCGACGCGATCGCGATGTGGGAGCCGCACAGCGAAAATGCGGTCCATGCATTGGGAGACGACGCCGTGGAATTCAGCGGCGCGGGCGTCTATCGTGAACTGTTCAACCTGAACAGCACGGCCGGGGCGCTGGCCGACCCGGACAAGCGGCGCGCCATCGTGGCGCTCGTCCGCGCGATCATGGACGCGACGAGCGCGATGAACCGCAACCCGGCACAAGCACAGGCGATGGTCGTGCAGGCGGGCGGCTACACGCCGGAGGAAGTCGCCCGCTGCTGGAAGCATCAGGCGTTCACGGCGGGCTTTGCCGACGACATGCTGGATGTGATGACCCAAGAGGAGCAGTGGCTGGCAGAACGCGAGGGACGTCCCGCGCGGTCGCGTGCCGACCTAGCCCCGCTGATCGATCGTTCCGTCTACGAGGAAGCGCGCGCCCTGCGTTCATGAAGGGGGCGGTGCATAATCACCCGCGTTGGCGATCCAGCCCTTGTCCCGGAAGTCGCGCCGCACCGGTGCGAAGATATCGATCAGGACATGCCGCGTGTCACCGACTCCCTCGGTCGTGTGGATCAGTTCCGGCGGGATCAGCAGCAGCGTTCCCGGAGCGGCGGGGAGGTGGACGTCGGCGATCCACTGGTTCGCGTCCTTGCCCCAGGGGGTGCGCAGGTGATGCACATAATCGCCGGCGATCGCCAGCGTTCCCTGCTGGATGTCGGCGTGCTTGTGCGGGCTGAGCGCCGTTTTGCCGCGGGGACCATCATAGGCGACGAGGTTGATACTCATCGTCGCGGACTGAAGGAAGCGCAGGCGCGGATTGCCGGCGGGCGGCGCGATGTCCGCTATGAGGCTGATCCAGGGGCGGCGCAGCGGCTCGGCCCGTGCGTAGGGTACGCCCGTCGGTGCGATGCGGCCGTCGTCAGGCTCGCCCGCGTTGATCGCCGCTGAAACCGGGAGGTCCGGCCGATCGGTCGCCAGGACAAGCGCCAGCCCGCCGGACGCGAGAGACAGCCCGTGCTCACCCGGCGGCAATATCGCGACCGCGTCGGCCGAGACCGGCAGCGTGCCGTAGGCGCCCGTCAGGGTGGCGCCGCCGCCATGGACGACGAGCATCAGTTCCTGGCCGCTCGACAGGGTCCGGGTATCGGATGAAGGACCGATCCATTCGACGATGAAATTCTGGCCCAGGGCAAAGCGAGGATCGCCGCCCGCATGGCCGGGTGCGACCAGGCGCGCACCATTGGAAAGAGCATCGACCGGCATCGCATAGTTCCCATTCATCGTTTCGACCAAGCGGCCATAGCGCCGCGGCGCGCGGCAGGGTGGGACGGGACGCGACCGTTTCGCGATACGGAACGCCTGCCCGCCCGGAGTGCCCTGCGTCCGTCGCGGGCGCATGGACATGGTCCGGCATCAGTTCCGATGCCGCCGAGAGACGGGAGAGCATGCTTGCCGAACCTGAACATCCGGGATCGGCTGGACGCCGGGCGACCCGTATTCGGTACCTTTCTGAAGATCAATGCGCCGGTTCTGGTCGAACTGACCGCCATGGCCGGGTTCGATTTCGTGATCATCGACGTGGAACATTGCTGCTTCACCCATGAGCAGATCGAGATGCTGATCAGGACCGCCGAACTGGCGGGCATCGGCGCGGTGGTGCGGACTCCGGATGCAGGCGAGACGGGGATATTGCATGCGCTCGACAGTGGTGCGTCGGGTGTTCAGGTGCCCTCCGTCCGGACGGTGGACGAGGCGAGGGCGGCGGTACGCCATGCCCGCCATCACCCGCTGGGCGAACGCGGCTTCGCGCGGGCGAACCGGTCCGCACGCTATGGCGCGATGCCGCTGTCCGACTATTTTAGGGACGCGAACCGGACGCTGCTGACCATACATGTCGAGAACGCGGCGATGGTCGATGCCATCGGCGCGCTGTGCGCGGTGCCGTCGATCGACGTGCTGTTCCTGGGTGCGGCCGACCTCAGCCAGTCGCTGGGCGTGCCGGGAGAGCAGGACCACCCGGCCGTGCGGCGGGCGCTCGACACCGTGATCGACCATGCACTGGCCGCAGGCCGTCATGTGGGTGCGGTCGCGTCGAATGCCGACGAGGCCGAGGCGCTGATCGCGCGGGGCATCCGCTACATCGCCTGGCAGTCGGACATCGCGATCCTGCGCGCGGCGCTCGACGGCGCCGCGCGACAGTTTCGCGGACTGCGCTGAGGCGTTCGCCGGTCAGCGGCCCTGACGGGCGGCCCACGCACAGGCGGCACGGAAGAAGGCCGATGTTTCTTCCCCCGTCTGGCGGCTGGTGAGCGGGACGTAGCTCAGCTTGACGATGACGGTACGGGTGGGCGGATCGATATAGATATACTGACCGGCAAGGCCGTCCGCCATGTAGGCGGGCATGCCAGGGACGGTCCACCAGAGGAACTGATAGCCCCGCGAGGCGCCGGGCGCGATGGCCGGATGCGGGCCGCCGGTGGTCTCGCTCACCCATTTGCGCGAGACGACCTGCCGCCCGTTCGCGCGCCCCTGATCGAGCATCATCATTCCTATCCTGGCATAGTCGCGCATCGTCGCGTTGTAGCCCATGCCGGTCAGCGGGCGGCCCTTCGCGCCGGGCCCGTCAGCCATCCAGTATGCCGGCGCCTCCGCGCCCATCGGCTGCCAGAGATGGCGGCTGGTGAATGCGGTGATCGGCTGTCCCGTCGCCTTCTCCAGCACCCAGCCGAGAATGGTGACGTTGAGGGTCGAATAGTCGAACGTCTTGCCCGGTTCCGCCTTCCGCCTGATCATGAACGCCTCATCGACGGCAGGAAGCGCGTTGCGCACCAGTATCTGCTCGCGGCGCGCGGCGCCTTCGGACCCGGCCTTCAACTGATCGCCGTCGGAACGATCGACGCCGGTCTTCATCTCCAGAGCATCGCGGATCGTGACACCGTCATAGGGCGTCCCCTTCAGTTCCGGGACGTAGGTGGTGATCTGGTCATCGATCGACCGGATCGCGCCCTGATCGACGGCGATGCCGATCAGGATCGAGGTGATAGACTTCGACATCGACATCGACGTGAACCGTGTGCGTTCATCGGTGAAATTGCGATAGCGTTCGTAGACGACCTTGCCGTCGCGGACGATCATCAGCGCGTTGGTGAACGTCCGCTCGAGCACGTCCTCCGCCGGGATCGGGCGGCCGTCGACATCGTACGTGAAATCGAGGGGCCGTTCGGCGCGGGGCAGGGCATGGCTCCGCTGTCCGTTCTCCACCGCCTGGGTCGCGAAAATGCCGTCCATATTGTGGAAGGCCAGCGCCATGAAACCGGGATCGAGGAAACGGCGGCGCAGTTCGAGGATGGCGGCGGACGGTTCGGTGCCAGAGGCTGCTTCCGCCGCGGCCGGTGCGGGGGCAGCGCCCTGCTGCGCGACGACCGGGCCGGCAAGTGCGGCGCCGAGCATCAGGGGAAGTGCGACCCGCGCGAGACTGGCTTTCATCGATAACTCCTTTCCTGGATGGCTTCGTTGACGGGGGATCACCGGTTCACCCGCACGCCGACGCGAAAGCGGCGGCCGATGAGGTCATAGGGATTGCCGCCCGAGGTGATGCTGGTCGACGCATAGAGCCACGGATCCTTGTCCAGCAGGTTCTGGACCTGGCCGAACAGGGTGAAGGCGGTGTTCCCCGCGCGCAGCGTGTATTCGGTGTAGAGATCGAAATAGGTACGCGCGGGCGCGCGGTTCGTGTCGAGCGAATTCGCGAGCGTCGGCGCGTACCCCTCGTCCTCCGGCCCGACCATCGTCGCGTCGAACTTCGACTGAGAGAAATAGCGTGCGCTGACCGTCGTACGAAACGGTCCGTTGCGCAGCGAGACGTCGAGCGTGCCCGCCCATTTGGGCACGCCGTCACCCTGGATGGAGCCCGCCCGCTCGATCACCGTACCGCGATCGTACGTCCGCACGGCGATCGCCCTGGTCGCCCGCGCCGTCACCTCCAGCTTCGTCCGGTCGGACAGGTCGAAGTTCATGTCCGTCGACAGGTCGACGCCGCGCCGCAGCAGGCGATTGAGGTTGAACGGCTGCTGCCGGACATAGGCGATGCCGAACGTGGAATTGTCGAAGACGATGGCCTCGCAATATTCCTGTTGCCCCTGCGCGCAGCGGTTGATGATGTCGACGCCGTTGACCGTCGTGATCGCGTCCTTCAGCTTGATCTGATAATAGTCGACCGATGCGCGGAACCAGCGCGCCCATGCCCATTTCGGTGCAAGGACGACGCCGGCAGTGACCGTGTCAGCGATTTCCGGCTGAAGTTTCGGATTGCCGGTTGCGGCGGTGCTGAGGCGACCATTCTCTCCGTTGAACGGATTGGTGATGTTGCAGCATCCGCCCGGCCCGCCGAAGGCGTAGAGGTTAGCGAGCGTAGGCGCGCGGATGTCGCGCGATCGCGTCGTGCGCAGGCGGAGCCCCTCCACGGGTTCCCACGTGCCGCCGACCTTCCAGGTGTGGACGACACCGCTGGTGCTGTAGTCGGTGATGCGGAACGCGCCATTGAGGTCGAGCGCATTGGCGAAGGGAAGGCCCGCCGCCAGCGGCAGGCCCACTTCGGTATAGGCCTCCTTGACGTTGAACGATCCGGAATACTGGCCGCCGTTCGAGGCGTTCCATGCCGATTGCAGGGACAAGGCGTTGGCGCGGGTGTCGATCGCCTCCTTGCGCCATTCGCCGCCGATCGCGATCTGGACCGGGCCCGCCCAGGTGGAGAACGGCGAGCCGCGCAGGTTCACCGCGCCGTTCCAGAGCTGGTTGAGCGAACTGCTCACCGAACCGCCGTGGCCGGTGACGTAGTCGAGGGCCGCGTCCGACGGCGAACCGAGGCCGAAGATGTTCAGCGGGACACAGCCCGGCTGCACCTGTGCCCGGCGCGTCGCGTCGGTGAGATTGGGATTGGTGAGGACCGGCCCGCAGGCGGGCTTTCCGTCCGGACCGGTGACGGCGTTGACGGCCGCAAGGAAGTTGCCGACCAGCACGTCCTTCACCTGACCCAGATTGTCGGTCTGGCTGTACTGTGCCGTCACGTCCCAGGTGAAGCTGTCGAGCAGCTTCCCCTCAAGCCCGACCAGCGCCCGCACCGTTTCATGCGTCGAATAGTTGCGCGACCCGCCATAGTCGGCGAGCAACCGGCCGACGGTGACCGTGCTGACCCCGGCGCTCTGCATCGCGGCGCGCGTCGCGGCGGGAAGATAGGGATTGTCGATGCCGATGATCGCAGTTCCCTGATAGAAACCGGTATAGCTGTCCGTCTTCGTGTAACCGTAGTTCCCCTCGGCAAACACGGTCAGGTCAGGGGTCAGCGCATATTCCGCGCGCACAAGGCCGACGCGGCGGCTGGTCGGCGTAAGCAGTGGCGCGTTGCCGTTGGGATTTCCCTGCTCATTCTCCCCGCCGATCATCAGGCTGGTGAGAACCTGTCCATATTGGAAGCGGTAAGGGACACCGCCCGGACCGAAGGCGGTACCGGCAAGCGGACCGGAAAAGACAAGGCCGCCGGTGCTCTGGCGGGAATAGGTCACGTCGGTCGCGAACGATTGCGCGGGCACACCGGCCGCGCGCGTGAGGCCGTTCGACACCAGATAGGGGTTGCGCTGTCCCCAGTCGCGCGAGCCGATCGCCGGCACGCCGTCATTGTCGGCATAGTCGAAGCCGACGACGAAATGGCCGCGTCCACCGGCGAAGGCGGAGCCGAAGGCAAGGTTGAACACCCGCTCGGACGCGTCGCCTTCCTCGCTGAAGCCGGACTGGACGGAGGCGCGAAACCCCTCGATGCGCTTGCGCAGGACGAAGTTGACGACCCCCGCCACCGCATCCGATCCGTAGGCGGCAGAGGCGCCGCCAGTCACGATGTCGACCCGCTCGATCAGGTTGACCGGGATGAGATTGGAATCGACCGTCCCGCTGGCGAAGCGGTTTCCGTCCACAAGCGTCAGCGTGCGCCCCGGACCGAAGCCACGCAGGTCGATGGGAGCGGCGCCGGTGTTGAAGAAGCGTTGCGACTGCTGCGCACCGGAACTCAGGCGCACCGAGGGCAGGCGGTCGGTGAGATCGGACACCTGCGCGGGTGCGCGCTGCTCGATCGCGTCCTTGCCGATCACCGTCGTGGGCGAGGGCGCGGTATAGCCACTGGCGCTGAGCCGTGAGCCCGTGACGACGATATCGCCGGTCTTCGGCTGCGTTGCCGCCTCATCCCCCGCCTGCTGCGCGGGAGCGGGCGGCGTGGCCGCTTCCTGCGCCGATGCGGCGCCGGATATCGCCAGCGACGACGCGAACAGCAACAATCCCTTTTTCATGTGCACCCTCCCAGCCGTTGATTTCGGACAGCCGGTAAGGCCCTTTCCGCTGCGCGGACCTTGTGGGCTTGCCGACGAACCGTGAGGGGAGTCTAGGAGAGACCTCCCGCCTGCTCACCGGATAGTCGGGAGAGTTTCAGGATGCGGAACGCGCAGTCACAGTCTGTCACATAGTGCCGCTCAGATGGCCTGGACTTGCACGGACCGCTCCCGCGCGATCAGCCATGCCGACCAGAGCGCGATCGACAGCATGCCGATGCTGGGCACCCACAAAGCGAGCGCGGGGGAGCCGAGATGCGTGCCGATCGCGGGCATCAGGTTCAGCGTCGCGACGCCACCCAGATTGCCCACCATGCTGATCGCGCCGATCGCCGCTGCCGCATGCGCTCCGGAGAAATAGCGGACGGGAATGGTCCAGAAACAGGCGATGCAGAGCGAGATCGCCGGAATGCCGAACAGCAGGGCGGAAACCTTGAGCATCAGCCCACCCCACGATGCCGCCGCGCCGAAGCTGACGATGGCGACCAGCGACAGGAGCAGGAGCGCCCACAGCACCGAACCGGAGGATTTAAGCCGGGGCATGATCAGCATCAGCAGGACTGCGTCGACGGCCCAGGGAATGCCGATCATGGCGCCGTTGGCCGCGCCGCTCACGCCGAAATCGCGCAATACCGTCGGCATCCAGTAATTGACCCCGTAAAGCGAGCCCAGGAAGACGCCGTAGAGCATGCCGAAGCCGATGACGCGCCAGTCGAACAGTACCCTGATGCCGTGGGCGCGATGCGCCCCGCCCTGCGCTGGCCCAAGGAGGGCGGCGACCTGGTCCTTTTCCTCCGCGTTCAGGAAGCGTGCGCTCTGCGGACGATCCGGCAGGTAACGCAGGACCAGCACGGTCGTCACGATCGGCAGGACGCCGGTGACGAGGAACACCCATTGCCAGCCGTTGATGCCGAGATGGCCGTCGAGGTCAAGCAGGCTGCCGCTGATCAGTGCGCTGAGGCCATTGCCGAATGCACTGCCGAGGGTGAGAACGCCCATGGCCCGCGCCCGTTCCTTTTCCGGGAACCAGAGCGTCAGGTAGAAGATCAGCGCGGGATAGAGGCCGGCCTCCGCCACGCCGAGCAGGAACCGCAGCAGGTAGAAGATCTCCGCCGACCGGGTGAAGGCGAGGAGCAGCGTCGCGATGCTCCAGGTGATCATGATCCGCGCGAACCACAGCCTTGCGCCATAGCGGTAGTTGGCGATCGCGCTCGGAATCTCGAACAGCACGTAGCCGACGTAGAAGAGCGACGATCCAAAGCCGAAGATCGCCTCGGAAAAGCCCAGATCGTCGAGCATGCCAAGCTTGGCGAAGCCGATGTTCGTGCGGTCTATGGTCGATACGACCAGACAGGCGATCGCCAGCGGCATGATCCGCCACATAATGCGGGTCATCAACGCCCGGTCGGATGAAGCGTCATATGTCGCGGTCGTCACGTCACTCTCCCGATATCATGCATGAGGCCGGGCGATCAGTAGAGATCGGCCTGCGCCTGGCGGAACTGGCGTGCGAGTTCGAACGGTTCGGCCGACACGGCATATTTCGTCCCGCCCAGCCGTGCCACCGGTTGTGCCGCCTCCGTCCTGAAATAGCCCTGTTCGTCGAGAAAGCGCTCCTTCACATGGATGGCGACGACCTGGCCGAAGGTGACGTGGGTGGGGATGTCCCCCTCATCCTCGCCGAAGCGCACGATCTTCAGCACGCGGCATTCGAGGCTGACGGCGGCCGCCGCGACCCGGGGCGGCGCGACATGCACGCACGGCGCCTTGGCAAGGCCCGCGTGATCGAATTCGTCGGTGCCGGGCGGCAAGGGCGTGGAGGTGGCATTCATCTGCTCGACAAGGTCGAGGCTGGCCATGTTGTACACGAACTGCCCGTTCTCGCGCACGTTGGCGAGCGTGTCCTTCGCGTCGCGATCCTCCGGCGTGTTGCAGGAGAAGGCGAGGATAGGCGGCAGGCTGGAGACGATGTTGAAGTAGGAATAAGGGGCGAGATTGGCCACCCCGTTCCGGTCCACCGTGCTGATCCAGCCGATCGGCCGGGGTGCGATAATGGCGTTGAAGATACCCCGCTTGAAATCCGTCTGCGACATAAGGTCAATGAACCTGCTGCCTTCTTCCACCGTCATCTGTTCCATCGCCCGTCTATGTGTCCCGTCATGCCAAGGCGGGCGTTGTTGCGCGGCGGCCGAGCGATTGGTGCTGTCAATTCCGGGCGTTTCGTCAGGCGGAACGATCGGGGAAGTAGAAGGCGAGGCCGCTGCGGTCGATCGCGGTCCTGACGGCCGGGTCGGGAACCAGCGCGGCGTAGGCCGCAAGGGCGCCGGAATAGTCAACCTGCCCCTCGAAATTGGCGAACGGCCAGTCGCTGCCCCACAGCAGGCGCTCCTGCCCCGCGACCCCCTGTACCGCGGCCAGAACTGCCGTGGCCGTGTCCCGCGACGAGAGGCGGAAACCGGCCGATATCTTCATCCACGTCCGGCCGCGGGCGATCGCGTCGAGCACGGCCGCGAAATCTCGCCCGTTGACGTCGGTGGGATCGGCGGGGCGCGCGAAATGATCGATGACGATGGCGGGCCCAGCATTCTCCACCGCTGTGATCAGGTCCGGCAGCCGGTGGAGGTGGTCGTGCAGTTCCACGTGCCAGCCGAGGTCCGCGATATCGCGCAACAAGCCGCGATAGCCGGCCGCCGCAAGGTCTGGCATCGGTTTGTTCAGCAGTTGCAGGCGGATGCCGACCGCGCCCGCGTCGTTCATGTCGCGCAGGATGCCCCGGTCGATGCCGGGCCGCACGATCACGGTGGTGCGCAGGTTGGAATGGGCGCGCGTCGCGGTGAGGGAATAGTCGTTATAGTCGCCGAACAGGCTGGCGGCGGCGAGCACGCCATAGCCGACCCCCGCCATCCGAAGTGTTTCGAGGAACAGTATGTCGGTCGCGTCATCGGGCGGGTGATGCCAGGCATCCGGCGCGAGTGGCATCGCGCGGGTATAGATGTGCGCGTGACAATCGATGGACGGCGGGGCGGGGTGGTTCATGCTTCTGTTCTCATCGGCGCATCATGCGCCGTCCGGCCGGGCAGGCGATACATGCGGGCGCGCGTTCCGCATCGTGGAACGGAGGGAATTTTCCCACCATAGGCGCGGCCCCTCGTACCATGTGAAAGCCAATGGGAGGAACGGATGATCGAAACGAAGGAGCAGGCGGCGGGCGACAGGGGCGACTTCAGCCTGCCGGCGGGAAGTTGCGACACGCATTGCCACGTGTTCGGTCCGGCCGATCGCTTTCCCTATGCGCCGTCGCGCAAATATGAGCCGGTGGAAACACCCAAGGAGGTGCTTGCCGCCTTGCACACGCGACTGGGCGTGTCGCGCGCGGTCATCGTCCAGGCCAGCGCGCACGGAACCGACAACCGTGCGATGATCGATGCGCTGAGGTCGCGCCCGGCACAATATCGTGGCGTCGCCGTGATCGATGACAGCATCAGCGATGCGGCGTTGGAGGAAATGGCGACGGCGGGCGTGCGGGGCGTGCGGTTCAACTTCGTCAAATCCCTCGGCGGTTATCCCGACCCGGCACTGTTCGACCGCACCATCGCCCGCGTCGCTCCGCTCGGCTGGCATGTCGTGCTGCACGTCATGGGCGAGGACATCCTCGTGTTGCGGGACGTCATCGCCGCGCTGCCGCTGCCCTTCGTCATCGACCATATGGGGCGGGTCGACACGTCCCTCGGAACGGAGCAGCCCGCCTTCCGCACGCTGATCGACCTGATGCGCCGGGAGGATGCCTGGGTGAAGCTGTCCGGCGCGGAACGCATGTGCGCCTGTCCCTACGACGCGGCCCTGCCCTTTGCCCGGGCCCTCGCGGATGCGAGGCCGGACCATATCCTGTGGGGCACGGACTTTCCGCATCCCAATTTGAAGGTCGATGTCGACGAGCGCGATCTGGTCAACCTGATCCCCGGCCTGGTCGAGGATGCGGATGTCCGGCACAGGATGCTGGTCGACAACCCGGCACGCCTGTACGGCTTTCCCGCCGGGGCGGCGGGCTGATGACCGGGTCGTCGCCGCTGCCCGCCGTCGACTGCCACGCGCACTGCTATGACCTGACGCGGCAGAAGATCGCCGCCGATTCCGCCTTCCATCTGCAAGAGAACGAACTGGGCGACGTCGACGATTTCGCGTGCGTGCTGGATACGCACGGCATGTCCCATGCGGTGCTGGTCAACCCGTTGGGCGGATACGGCACCGACAACAGCTATCTGCTGGAGGCGCTGGCGCGGGGAAAGGGCCGGTTCCGGGGTGTCGCGCTGCTGCCCGGGCACGCCGATGACCGCATGGTCAGGGCGCTGGCCGACGGCGGTGTTTCCGGCATCCGTTTCAATCTCGACTTTCCGCAAAGCCCGTCTCTGTTCGGTGCCGCAGGTGCGCGCGCTCTGGCCATTGCGCGGGAAGCGGGCTGGATCGTCCAGGTGCACTATGCGGGGAGCAGCATCATTCCCGCACTGCCGGTGCTGCGCGCATCGGGATGCCCGGTCGTGATCGACCATTGCGGCAGACCGGACCTTCGCCTGGGGATCGGACAGCCCGGTTTCGCCGACCTTCTCGCCTATGGCCGCGAGGGGCAGGCCCATATCAAGCTGTCCGCCTTTTTCCGCATGACCGGTTCCGGCCTGAGCAGCGAAAGCCTGCACCCGTTTGCCGCCGCACTGGTCGACGCGTTCACGCCCGGCCGGTGCCTGTGGGGATCGGACTGGCCGTTCGTGCGGGCGCGGCGCAGAATCGACTACGGGCCGCAGCGCGCATGTCTGGACGGGATCGTGCCCGACCCGGCCGATCGCCGCCGCATTCTGTGGGACAATCCGTCCCGGCTGTTCGGATTTGTCGCGCCATGATGGGCGGCGTGTTGCAGCAGACAGAGGCGGTCGCCTTGCGAGCGGAGGGTCAGGACCCTAGGCTGCGGCCTTTCGTCAATCCGGCGGGAGACCGGGCACCGATGAGCGGCGCAAACGCTTCGAATATCCAGGCGGTATCCCGCGCGTTCATGCTGCTGGAACTGATGAACCGCCGCGCCTGGAGCTCGGTGGGCCAACTGCACAAGGATTCGGGCCTGCCCAAACCGACGATCGTGCGGATGCTGCAAACGCTGATGCAGTGCGGTTATGTCGTGAAAGACCCGCGCCAGAACGGCTATTCAGTGACGTTACGGGTGCAGTCGCTCAGCTGCGGTTTCCATGGGGACCCGCTGGTCGTCGAGGCGGCGCGGCCATGGGCCATTGCCCTGACGCGGGAACTGCACTGGCCCGTCGGCGTGGCCATTCCCAATGGCGATTCGGTGATGATCCGTTTCAGCACGATATACGACAGCTCGATTTCGCCTTTTCATGCGACATTGAACATGCGCCTCAGTCTGTTCGCCAACGCGCTGGGCCTTGCCTACTACGCGTTCTGTCCCGAGTCCGAGCAGGAGATGCTGCGCGCCATGGTCGGCGATCGGGAAAGCGCGCTGCTGTCGAGCCGGGAAAAGGGCTGGCTGGAATGGCGGGTGAAGCGGGCGCGGGAGCGGGGCTTCGCCGACCGCGACCCGGGTACGGAGCCGCGCAATTCCGGGACGATCGCGGTTCCGATCATGCTGGACGAGCGTGTCGCCGCGACCATCGGCATCACCTATTTCCGCCGGGGGGTTTCGGCCGCCGATGCGGCGCGCTACGTCCAGGCGCTCAAGCGCACGGCTACCGCGATCGCCAAGCAGATCGTATCGCTTGAGCGGGTGGGGGCCGCCGGATCGGATGCCTGAACCGTATCGGGCCGGCTCGCGGAAACCGCGGGAGGCAATCGATTGCTGAATGTGGCCGGTTTTTTCATTTTGGTGCACTTTGGACGTCGAGAAGTGCTTGGCATTCGTGCTTCGATCATATAAGCAATCGATTGCAAACATAATTGGAGGGGAAGAATGGCGCGTTTTTACGATGCCGCAGGTGTGCTTGCTATTGCCGTGAGTCTGGTTTCGGGCGCGGCGCACGCACAATCCACGAACGAAACAGAGGCGACCGAGCAGGCAAGTTCCGCCGAGCAGGGCAGGGGTGGCGGCACCAGTGCCGCAGACATCGTCGTCACCGCCCAGAAGTCTGGCGCACAGACGCTTCAGAAGGTGCCGCTCGCCATTCAGGCGTTCAGCGGCGAAGACCTGAAGCAGCGGAACATCAACACCGTCGATGACCTCGTCTCCGCCATTCCCGGTGCGTTCGAGGGGCAGCGCCAGTCGGTCGCGTCGCGGTCCTACAACCTGCGCGGGGCAGGCGGCAGCAACGCCAACGGCGATTCGCCGATCGGCTATTATGTCGACGACGTGCCGTTCATCGTCACCAACTTCGGCATCGCGCCGCCGATCCGCTTCCAGGATCTGGAGCGGGTGGAAGTGCTGCGCGGTCCGCAGGGCACGCTGTACGGCCAGGGGTCGTCGGGCGGCGTCTTCGTCTTCCACACGCGTGACCCCGACCTTGAGAATATCGAGTTCGCCGGGGAGGTGACGGTCGGCAAGACCAAGGGCGCGGACAAGGCGAACACCGGTTTCGCGGGCGCCGTCTCCGTTCCGATCATCAAGGACAAGCTGGCGGTCCGCATCAGCGGCGGGCATTCCTACAATGCCGGATGGGCGGACGAATATTACGGCCCCTATGACGGCACGCCGGACGAGCGCGGCGTCAACGTCGTGCGCAACGACGATATCCGTGTCGTCGCCCTGCTGAAGCCGACGGAGAACCTGTCGATACGCGCGCAATACTGGCATTTCCGCCCGCGCCAGCAGTTCCTGGGCACGATGGCATCGGTTGAGCCGCCCTATTACCAGAACACCGCACAGCAGCCGAGCTACGGCAATGGCGACTTCAAGCTCTACAGCCTGTCCGCCGCGCTTGACCTCGATAGCGTGTCGATCACGAGCGCGACCAGCTATCTGAAGGGCAATTTCGGCATCTATGTGCCGATCTCGCCCGCCGGCTTCTTCTCCAGCCAGTTCTATCCGGAAATGTTCGCGCAGGAAGTCCGTGCGAATTCGACCGGTCCCGGCCCGTTCCACTGGGTGCTGGGTGCGCAGTATCAGAATGGCAAGGGGCCGCAGTCCAACCAGCTGGAAATCCCGGTGGCCGGCGTGTCGATCAATGCCGACAACAACACCATCACCAAGAACTGGGCGATGTTCGGCGAACTGAGCTATGACCTGTTCGACGGCAAGATCGTGCCGCTGGTCGGTCTGCGCTACTATCACGACAAGCGGACGTTCGAGGATGCGACCAGTTCGCTGCCGTCGACGAAGAATGTCGTGACGTGGCGTGTCAATCTGTCCTACCTGCCGACCAACAGCCTGACGACGTTCATCACGGCGGCCACCGGTTTCCGCGCGGGCATCGTCCAGTCGGAGGCGCAGGTCCAGTCGCTGAACCTGGCCGGGGTTCCGGCGAGCACCCAGCTGAAGCCCGAGACGTCGACCAACTACGAGATCGGGGTGAAGTGGCGGACGCCCGACCGCAACCTGTCGGTCGGCCTGAACGGGTATATCACCAAGTACAAGGACATGCAGACGAGCACGCCGGGCGGTATCTCGGGCGTGGACGGCTTCTCCAACTTCGGTGACGCGACCACGAAGGGTGTGGACTTCGAGCTGCGCTGGAGCACACCGCTCAAGGGCTTCTCGCTGAGCGCCGTCGGCAACGTCAACGACGGCAAATACGATCGGGTCGACCCCGCCGTGCAGGCCGCCTTGCCGCTGTTCAAGCCCGGCTCGCGGATCGTCAACTCGATCGAGTACAACTATCGCCTCGATGCGTCGTATAACCGCGAGATCGGCAACGACCTGTCGGCGTTCGGCAACCTGTCATGGGGCCGCAACGGCAACCGCCTCCAGTCGTCCGGACTCTATGCGAACGCCTACAGCATGATCAATTCGACGATCGGTGTCCGTTACAAGGCGTATGAGCTGGCGCTGATCGGCGACAACCTGGCCGACGAGCGCGGGCCGACCATCATCGGTAACAACGGACTGCTTTCGGGTGCCGGACCGACGCCGCGGACGATCAGCCTGCGCTTCCGCGTCGACTTCCAGTAATAACAGACAGGCCCTTCGGGTAACAACGGCCGGGCGGCGGGTTCACTGGACCCGCCGCCCGGTTCCGTTTCAGGGGACGGCGGAAGGCGCTGCCTGCGTGAACGGGACAAGGTCGATGGTGTCGGCCATCGCCTTCGTCCCCGCGTCGCTCGGATGAACATGATCGCCGGAATCGTAAACCGGCAGCATCCGGGTCGGCCGCTGCGGATCGCGGATCGCGCGGTCGAAATCGGCGACCGCGTCGAACGTGCCGCTGCTGCGGATCCATTCGTTGACCGTTTGCCGCGTCGCCTCCGCATCGGCGTTGTAGAGCCAGAGCCCCTCGGTCGGCGTGATCGTGGCGCCCATCACCTTTATGCCGTGCAGGTGCGCTTTCTCCACGATCGCGCGCAGGCCGCCGATGATGTCCTGCGCGCTCGCCCGCTGATCCTCCGGCAGGCCCGCCATCTGCGTCATGTTGATGTCGTTGATCCCTTCAAGGACGATCATCCATTTGACGCCGTTGCGGCTGAGCACGTCGCGGTCGAAGCGTGCGATCCCGCTCATCCCCGCGCCGTCGCGCAGGACGCGGTTGCCCGATATGCCCATGTTGATGACGCTCCAGCCCGTGGGCGTCGCCCGCTCGCGTAGCCGCCGGGCCAGCACCTCCGGCCAGGTGCGGTGCGCGCCGGGGCTGGTCGCGAACCCGTCCGTGATCGAATCACCGAAGGCGACGATCGTGGCGGTGGGGCGATCCGTCACGACCTCCATGCCGGTCAGCCAGAAATAGCTCCTGACCTCGCTCGCGCCCGTCAGCGTGGCGGCGGCGCTCTGGTCGCCGGGCGCGACATATGCGGGGTTCAGGCCGAGCGCATGGGTGGTCGCGCCCTCGACCTTGCCGCGCAGATAGAGGGACACGGCAAGCTCCTGGTCCGGGCGGACAGGCAGGTCGACCGGATCGCTGACGATGATCGCGCCGGGCGGGATGATCGTCTGCGCCTTTCCGCCGAAGGTCAGTGGGCGGTGCGTGCCCGGGGCGATGGCCGATCCCGCGCCCCGGATCGCGACGGCCGCGCCGCTAAGCGCGAGCGGCGGCTTGCCGATCGCGTTGGAGAACTGGAACCGCATCCGGGAGGCACCGACTGTCGGTTGCAGGACCATGCGGATCGTCTGGTTTTCGAAACTGGTGGGGAAGGGGACGACCCGCTTTGGCTGGTCCCGCATCGCGTCGATCACCGCCTTGGGCGGCGGGGGAACGTCGATCTTCGGCGGCGGGGCGAGGTCGAGCGCGGTCGCCCAGGCGCTGACCCAGCCCGGCGCGACAGCGTCGTGCGCCGCAAGAGGGGAGGCCGTGACCAGAGCGGCGAGAATGACGGCACAGAATGGTTTTCGCATTGGCGTGCTGCTTTCGGAACAGTGTGACAGGGAGGGGTGAGCGGCCGATCGGCGGCGGCCCGGGGAAGGGTGGGCGCGCCTGATGACAAGGCTGTCCTGCACCATCGATCCACCTCCTCTCCAGCCGCGACTTTCCATTCGCCGGGTGCAGTCCATTCCATCCCGGCCGGTTTGGCAAGAGGATTTGCAATCCATTGCAAAATTCTGCTGTCATCACGTTGCCGGGCAAATATGGGTTGCGCGGCAACGGCGCAGCGATTATCGATTGTGAATAGAAATCGATTGCAAAGATGATCGATGCAGGGGAGGCGAGCATGTCGAGGCCATCCATATTCTGCGGTACACAAGCGGGTGTGGCGAAGGCCGTCCCGGCCGATGTGCGGCGGATGGCGGGTGCGTCTGCTCCGGGCCCTTGCGCAGACGGGAGCATGACATGAAGACTGGCCTGATCTCCGCCGCCGCTTTCGGCATACTGAGCCTTTCGGCGGCATCCGCGTCCGCGAAGGACACGGCGCCCGCGTTTCAGGTCGGCGCCGCCAAGGTCGATGTCACGCCATCCGCCGACAAGATGCCGAAGAATTTCCAGGGCGTGCTCGACCCGATTTTCGCGCGGGCGATCGTCGTCGATGACGGCAAGGCGCGGGCGGCGATGGTCACCGTCGATGCAGGCGCGATCCCGCCGCCGCTGTGGACCAAGGTGAGCGCGCGGGTGGAGAAGGAAATCGGCATTCCCGCCACCGCCCTGATCCTGACCGCCACCCACACCCACAGCGTGCCGTTCGTGCGCGGGCCCGAATATGAGGACGCGATCGTCGAGGCGGTGAAGAAGGCGGCGGCCAGCGAACGCCCCGCGCGCATGGCCTGGGGCACCGGCGTTTCCTACATCAACGTCAACCGCAACATCATCGATCCCAAGACGCATCGCTGGTGGGAGGGGCCGAACTATGACGGGCCGTCGGACAAGACGGTGCGGGTGATCCGGTTCGAGGACATGGCGGGCAAGCCCATCGCCTTCTATTACAATTACGGCGTGCACGCGGTGATCACCGGGACGCTGGACCTGATCAGCGCCGACATTCCCGGCGCGGTGTCCAACTATATCGAGGATTCGCTGGGCGACGATGTCGTCGCCGTCTGGTCCACAGGCGCGGCGGGCGACCAGAACCCGATCTATTTCCAGCAGACCTATGACCTGCGCGAGATCCGTATCAAGGACTATGCGGCGCGGGGCGAGGACATCAGCAACGCCATGCCGCCGGGCGGCACCGGGATGGACCGCAACAATCCGCGCGTCGTCACGCTGATGAACCAGCAGAAGCAGATGATCCTGTCGATGGGGCAGATGCTGGGCGAGGAGGTGCTGCACGTCTCCCGCGCGGGACTGGAGCGGCCCGCCGACGACACCCGCATCTTCGGCGCGACGAAGACCGTGATGTGCCCCGGCCGCAAGCGCACCGACACCGGCCGCGCAGGCTATCCCGGCACCTATGTCGACGCCGACCCGATCGGCATTCGCCTCAGCCTGCTGAAGATCGGCGACACGGTGATCGGCGGTGTCGACGCCGAGGTGTTCACGACGATCAGCCAGCGCTTCACGCGGGAATCGCCGTACAAGCACACGATGATGGCGACGCTGACCAACGGGTCGGCGGGGTCCGGCTATATCCCGAACGATGCCGCCTACGGCTACAACACGTTCGAGGTCGTGTCCTCCCGCCTGAAGCCCGGATGCGCCGAGACGGCGATCACGCAGGGCCTGCTCGACCTGATCGACGAGAGCGAGGCGGCGGGCAGCAAGACGGCGGGCGGCAAGAAGAAATAAGCGCGGCGCGTGCGATGAGCGCCGGCGGGATCGGGGAGAATGATGATGATGATCGGAAGGCTTCGTAACGGACGGGTCGGGCTAGGCATGCTGTCCGCGCTTGGCGTGGCTCTGGCGGCATATGCCCAGACCGCGCCCGCCCAGAATGCATCGGGCCAGAATGCATCGGCCCAGAATGCCGCTGCCGCCAAGACCGGCGAAGCGGCCGACGGCACCGTCCCCCTCGACGGGGTCAAGGTGCCGCTGTCCGGGCTGATGAGTCCGGAGGGCAGGGAATATCTGCGTCACCTGATCGTCGACCATCCGTTCGCGAACCCGGGCGGGACGCCCGACATCGCGTCGGAGCGGGCGTTTCAGGACAAGATCATGCTCGGTTTCCTGGCGCCGATGCGGGAGCGCTACAAGGTCGACATCGCCGAGCAGCGCATCGGCGGCATCGTGACCGATGTCGTCACGCCGGTCGGCGGCGTCGCCCCCGAGAATCGTGACCGCCTGCTGATCAACGTCCATGGCGGCGGCTTCCGCACCGGTGCGCGCACCGCTTCGCTGGTCGAATCCGTACCGCTCGCCGCGCTGATGCGGATCAAGGTCGTGTCGATCGACTATCGGATGGGCCCCGAGCACCAGTTCCCGGCGGCGAGCGAGGATGTCGCGGCGGTCTATCGCGAACTGCTGAAGCACTATGCGCCCGCGCGCATCGGCCTGTACGGCTGTTCGGCGGGCGGCATGCTGACGGCGGAGGCGATCGCCTGGTTCCAGGCCCACGACCTGCCCAACCCTGCGGCGATCGGCGTGTTCTGCGCCTCGCTCGGCAAGATGACGGCCGGCGATTCCATGGCCTATACCGGTCCGCTGACCAACGGTCCGCGCGAGCCGAAGGCGGAGAAGGAGCGTCCGGCCGTTCCGCCGCCGGGCGGCCCGAGCTATCTCGGCGCGGCGAAGCAGGATGACCCGCTGGCCTATCCGCTGGCGTCGAGCGCGGTCATGGCGAAGTTCCCGCCCACGCTCTTCATCTCCGGCACGCGCTCGTTCGAGTTCAGCTCCGCGCTCAATTCGCACAACAAGCTGGCGCAGACCGGGGTCGAGACCGAATTCTACGGCTGGGACGGGATGTTCCACGGCTTCTTCTACAATTCCGAACTGCCGGAATCGCGGGAAGCCTATGGGTTGATGGTGAAGTTCTTCGAGAAGCACCTCGCCCGGTAGCGAAAGCGTCCGGCTCGGGCGCCCGGCTCAGATGTCCGGGCGGGCAGCCTGAGCCAGGGCGATGGCGCCATAGGGACCGGCGTCGTCGCCAAGCCCCGCCAGCCGCACCATGTCGGCGGCGCTGTCCGGGGTGAAGGCGGGGAGGTAGCCCGCCAGCCGCTCCAGCGCCCGGTCGCGGGCCATCGGCAGCAGGAACGGCCGTCGCGTGGCGACGCTGCCCCCGAACAGGATCCGTTCCGCCGCGGTCGTCAGCAGCAGGGTGCCGATCAGTTCGGCGATGTCGGAGGCGACGTCGCGCCAGCGGGGATCGTCGTCCCGCACATCCTCCATCCGTGCGCCGAAGCGCGCGGCGAGCGCAGGCCCCGCGACCAGCCCCTCGACGCAGTCGCCGTGAAACGGGCAGGCCCCGGCGAAGCCGTCGCCCGCTTCCCGGCGGATGCGGATATGGCCGACCTCCGGATGCATCGCGCCGTGGACCGGCACGCCGCCCGCCAGCACGCCGCCGCCAAGGCCGGTGCCGATGGTGATGTAGCAGAGGCTGGTGCTGCCCTTGCCAGCACCCCAGCGATATTCGGCGAGCGCGGCGCCGTTCACGTCGGTGTCGATCGCCCAGGGGCAATCGAGGCCGCCGGTCAGGGTGCCCGCGATGTCGGCGCCGGCCCAGCCCGGCTTCGGCGTGGGCAGCATCCGGCCGAAATCAGGCGCGTCCCGCTTCAGCTGGAGCGGGCCGAACGAGGCGATGCCGACGGCGGTGAATGGCGTGGCGCGGTTCCAGTCGCGCAGTTGTTCCGCTGCCTGATGCAGCGTGTCCTGCGGCTGTCCGGTCGGGATCGAGCGGCGCGCGACGATCCGGTCCCCCTCCGCGAGGAGTACCAGCGTCTTCGTGCCGCCCAGTTCGACGCCGCCATAATAGTCCGTCATGGCCAAGCCCTATACGATCAGGCGCGTGGTCGCGCCATCCAGCGCGAGCCGCAGGAACGGCGCGAAGCTGCCGCCGAAGCGGCGCGAGCCCATATGGGCGGCGCCATGGCCCCAGTCGTCGACGAAGCTGGTGACCGAAAGGTCGGGCAGGACCAGCCAGCTATAGGCCTGACGCGGGGCGGCGGGCGGGTTGGCGATGACGAGGCCCGACCCGTTGAGCGGCCGCCAGTCGCCCAGAAGGTCGCTGGAAACCATGCCGTAGAGGCCGGTGGGACCGACCGGACCGTCGGGATCGAAGATGTGCGACTGGGTCGACCAGAACAGATAATAGAGCCCGTCGTGGACGACGACATGCGGCCGCTCCAGCTCGTTGTTCAGGCGGTCCGCGCTGATCAGCGGCGGCAGTATCCGCCAGTCGCGCGGCGCGAGCGGCGACGCGTGGGCAAGGCCGATCGCGCCGTTGAAGGGGGAGGTGCTGTCCGCCAGCGATCCGGTGAAGAACAGGAACTGCCGTCCCGACGCGGCATCGAGGAAATAGCCGGGATCACGGAACGCCTTGATCTTGCCGATCGTCGCCGGGCCTGCCTGCGGCGACATGTACCATGCGGGATCGAACCGGATCGATTCCATCAGGTCGCGCCAGCCGGTGAGCCGCCATCCGTCCGCACCAGCGCGCAATGTCGCCGTCGCCTCGAACAGCCGCTGTTCGTAGGAGAGGGCGGTCTCTCCCCGGCGGCCGGCGGCGGTGAAATAGAGGGTCAGCGTCTCGCAATCCTCATGCAGGATGGCCGAGCCCGACCATTCGCGGCTGCCGGGCGAAAAGCCGTCGGGCATGGCCGGGCCGAAGGTGTGCCAGCCGTCCGCCGTCCGTTCCATCAGGTGGATGCGCGCGTGGCCGTGGCGTTCCTCCGGATCGGTGAACCAGGGGGAGGCGAGCGCCATCCAGAGGTCGCCGCCGGGACGGGTGCCGTCCCGGTTGAGGATGGGCCATGCGTCCCACACGCAGATATCGTCGCTGACCGGAGCGAAATCCGCCTCCGCGATCAGCGGCGCGGTATGGTCCGGCGTCAGCGACAGGGTGTCGAGCTGTTCGGCCGACCATGCGGCCATGCGGAGCGTGATCACCGGTGCCGGATCATGCATCGCGCCTGCGGCCGGTTCGTGGTCGGAACTCAAGACCGGCACCCCGCCGGAAAAGCTCGTGCATCATCGGGGATTTCGGGAATGAAGCGGCCGCTGGCTGCGTTGTCGATATGCATGTCTCTCCACCGGCTCAATCTTCTGACAATGCAGATAATCCGGGATGGCAATCGATTGCAATCCCTTTGCGGCGGGTGCGGCGCAGGAAAATGTCCTTTGCCGGGAATTGGCCCCTGTGCCGCGCCTAGCTGGAGGCGCGGACGATCAGTTCGGGGTTGAGGACGATCGACCCCGTCTGGCGTCCGTCGATCCGCTTCAGCAGGCAGTCGACCATCTGGCTGGCGCCGTTCGCGACGTCCTGACGGATGGTGGTGAGCGCGGGGACGGTGCTGCGCGCGATGGGAAGGTCGTCGAAGCCGACCACCCGCACCTGGTCCGGGACGGAGAGGCCGCGGCTGACCAGCGCCTGGAGCGTGGTGAAGGCGATCATGTCGGACGCGGCGAAGATGCCGTCGGGAATCTGCTCCGCCTTGTCGAGGAAGGCGCCGATGTCCGCGCCGCTCAGTTCCTGCGCCAGATGTGTGGGAATCTCGGCGAGGCTCACGTCTACGCCGGAATCGGCGACGGCGGCGCGCGCGCCCTCCAGCCGCTGGGCGATCTCGATCGCGCGGGTGTTGCCGAGGAACGCGACGGTGCGGCAGCCGCGCTCGATCAGGTGCGCCATGGCGAGGCGCCCGCCCAGGAAATTGTCGCTGCCCACCGAGCAATGCTCCTGCCCCTGGCTGAACGTGCCCCAGGCGACCATCGGCAGATAATGGCGGGCCGTGGCGTTCAGCACCGCGGACTGGTCCGACTGGCCGATGATGATCAGGCCGTCGACCCGCGCGGTCCTGACGATGGTTTCCAGCCAGTCGTCGCGGTCGGGAATGACGCGCGAGAGCATCAGATCGAAACCGCGCTCGGTCAGTTCGTCGGCAAGGCAGCCGATCATCGTCATGAAGAACGGGTCGGAAATATGCTGGTCCCGCTCGTGGCCCAGCGGGATGACGACGCCGATCGCGCCGGTCCGCCGGGTACGCAGGTTGCGCGCCAGCGCGCTCGGCTGGAACCCGTGTTCCTGTGCCAGCTTGCGCACGCGCTCGGCCGTGCCGGAATTCACGACTTCCTTCCCCGCCAGCGCGCGGGAGACGGTGGCCGCCGACACGCCCGCCAGTTCCGCCAGATCGTAAATCGTCCGGATTTCCTTGGGCTTCAACGCTTGCTTTCCTTCATGCGGCGAACCGGGCGGGCTCATGGTCCACGTTAGCGCGCAGCCCGCCGGAGCGGTATCGAAAATATGCCGCTCGCGCCCGGTTGCACGGTCATTCGACGACCGGCTGGCCGAACGCCTTGCGCAGGGCGTTCAGCTTCGCCTTCGTGAAGCGGCGCGATATCTCCGTGTCGGGCGCGATCCGGTCGAACGCATGATAGCCACCGGGCGACAGCACCAGTTCCGTCGGCACGCCCGCCTCCGTTAGGCGGCGCGCATAGTCGAGATCCTCCCGCACGAAAAGGTCGACGCCGCCCACGCCGATGAAGGCGGGGGGCAGGCCCGACAGGTCGGCGACCCGCGCCGGGACGCCCGCCGCCGGCACGTCCGGGCCGCCGGGCGCCATGCCGAGGAAGCTTTCCCAGCCCAGCCGGTTGGCGGCGGGCGTCCAGAGCACGGCGCCGATGAACGGCGGCAGCTCGACGGTGCTGCCGGTCCGGTCGTCGAGCATCGGATAGACGAGGATCTGCGCGGCGAGCGGTACCTCCTTCCGGTCGCGCGCGGTGATCGCGAGGCGCGCGGCGTGGCCGCCGCCGGCGCTTTCGCCCATCACGACGATCCGGGCCGGGTCGATGCCGAAGCGGTCCGCCTGTCCATGCATCCAGCGCAGCCCGGCATAATTGTCCTCGACCGAGCCGACATAGGTGGTTTCCGGGGCAAGGCGGTATTCGACCGTCACGATGACGCAGTCGAGTTCCCGGGCGAGGGCCTGTTCATAGGCGATCTCGCTGGCAGCGCTGCCGAGGATGTAGCCGCCGCCATGGGTGTGCAGGATACCGGGTCGGCGCGCGCCCGGCCGTGCGTTGATGACGAAGACGGTCACGTCCGGCTGGCCCTGTCCGACGGGCACCTTGAATTCCGCGACCGGTACGTCGGGCAGGCGCGGCGCCACCGGCTGCCCGCCCGAGGCGCGCATCTTCATGAGTCCCGCGCGGGTCCAGTCCGACGTGCCCCGGCTGTTCATCAGTTCGCGCGCCGAGGGCTGAAGTTCCGGCGCGACATAGGCAAGGGGGTCGACCGGCGAAGGGGCTGCGAGCGCCATGCCGCCGCGCGCCGCGAGCGCGGCAACCATCGCACCGATGCCGAGCCTGCCGAAGTCACGCCTGTCGATCGCCGTCATTCCACCTCTCCCGTCCTGTCCTGTCGTTGCTTTCGTGTGGTGCGCCCGTTTCATGCAGCCGGAGCGATCTGCCGGTCCAGCCATGTCGCGAACAGGCCGATCCACTGGCTCGCGGGCAGTTGCGGACGGCCGAGGCCAAAGCCGTGGCCGCCCTCCTGAAAGAAATGGCTTTCGACCGGGCGGCGGGCCGCGCGCAGCGCCTGCATCATCTCCAGGCTGTTTTCCGGCGGGACGGCCGGGTCGTCGAGCGCGTGCATCAGGAAGACCGGCGGCGTTTCCGCGGTGACATGCGCTGCGGGCGAGCGGCGGGCGACGAGCGCGGCGTCCGGTTCCGGGCCGAGCAGCGCCGCGCGCGACTGGGCATGGGTGACCGGCGGCGTCATCGAGATCACCGGATAGCCAAGGCCGGTGGCGAACGGCCGCGCGTCGAGCGCGTCGACCGCATCGCGCGGCCTGTAGACCGATTGTCCGAAATCGGTGGCGAGGCTCGCCGCCAGATGGCCGCCCGCCGAAAAGCCCAGCGCGTAGACGTGGCGCGGATCGAAGCCGTGCGTCCCGGCCAGCGAGCGGACGACGCGCATGGCGCGCTGCGCATCCTGAAGCGGCACGTCGGCCCGGTCGCCCCAGCCCTCCCCGGGGAGGCGGTAGACGAGGACGAACACGGTATAGCCCCGCTCCGTCATCGCCCGGGCGACGTCCACGCCCTCGTTGTCGATGGAGACGAAGATATAGGCGCCCCCCGGTATGACGAGCAGCGCCCGACCGTTCGGGCGGGCAGGGCGAAAGACCCGCAAACAGGGCCGCTCGACATTGTGCATGAAGACCGGCGGCGGATTGGCGATCGGAAGCGGCGTCTGGCGGAAGCCGCCGCCGGGCGTGCCGTCCGGCCAGAGTTCGATGACCGGTGCGCCGGTCCACGCCGCCGGGATGGTGCGCGGGGGCATCGGCCCGGACGCGGCTTGTTTCGGGGCGGATTGGCCGGATGCTGATTGGCTGGCGCCAAGCGCGACCAGCCCGGTGGCGCCGGTCAGGAACAGCCGCCGGTCGAGCAGCCCCGATGCCGGTTTTGCTCCTGCCTGATCGTCCATGCCGCTACCCCCTCCCGATGCCGCCATGTGCATGGCGCCCGGATATCTTGCCAACTATCTTGTCGGTGTATTGCAGAAATCGATTGTGGATCAAGCGGCCGCTGCAAAACCTTGGGTTTTGGCGGCGCCTATCTGGGGGCCATGCGGATGGCGCCGTCGAGGCGGATGGTCTCGCCATTCAGCATCGGATTGGTGATGATCGCCTGCGCCAGCATCGCATATTCCTCCGGCCGGCCGAGGCGGCTGGGGTGGGGCACCTGCTGGCCGAGCGAATCCTGCGCGGCCTGCGGCAGGCCGGCGAGCATCGGCGTCCAGAAGATGCCGGGCGCGATGGTGACGACGCGGATCAGCGACTGCGCGAATTCGCGGGCGAGGGGCAGGGTGAGGCCGACGACACCGCCCTTCGACGCGGCATAGGCGACCTGGCCGATCTGTCCGTCGAACGCGGCGACGGAGGCGGTGTTGATGATGACGCCGCGTTCCTCGCCGATGGGTTCGGCCTGCTGAAGCCGGGCAGCGAAGCGCGAGGCGACGAGGAAGGTGCCGACGAGATTGATCTCCACCGCCTTGCGGAAGCTGTCGACTGGATGCGGCACGAATTCGCGGCCGACCGCCTTCATCGCGGGGGCGACCCCGGCGCAGTTGACCGCGACGCGGGCGACGCCGTGCGCTGCCTCCGCCGCGTCGAGTGCGGCGTTTACGCTCGCCTCGTCGGTCACGTCGACGCGCTGGAACAGGCCGCCAATCTCTCCGGCGAGCTTCGTCCCTTCCGCTTCGTTGAGGTCGAACAGGGTGACCCGCGCGCCGTCCGCCGCGAGCGCCCGCGCCGTCGCCGCGCCGAGGCCCGATGCGCCGCCCGTCACGATCGCCGCGATGTCCCTGATCTGCATCCGTCTGTCTCCTGCTTTCGATCCATGGGCGTCACGCGCGCCCGTTCGGCCCAGCCGATGCGACGGGGGGACCGATAAGGCAAGCGGTTATCCGGCGAGCTGTCGATCAGGGCGCGGTGCTGGGGCAGTTCGGCCACGGCCTGCTCCCCGAAGGCGGCGATCCGGCGGAACAGGCGATCGGGTTCCGTGGCCGATGCGGTCCCGGCGGGATCGCGGGCGTCGCAGGCGAAGTCCATGCCGTAGAGGATGTACTGATAATTGAAGAACGCGAAGCTCTCGACGTCGAGCGTGAAGTCGAAGCGGTTGGGCGGACGGTGGCGCCACTGGTCGAGCAGGTCGCGCAGCCGGCCGGACACCGATCCGGGGGCGACATTGTCCCGCCAGAAGGGCTCCTCACGGCGGCTGAGGCAATAATGCAGCTTCAGGAAGTCGGCGATCGCTTCGTAGCGGGCGGCCATCAGGCCGTTGAAGCGCGCGGCGGGCGCGTCGAGCGGGCCGCGATGCGGGAACAGTTCGGCGATCATCGCGATCGCCGCCTCGATCAGTACCAGCCCGGTGGATTCGAGCGGCTCGAGGAAACCGCCCGACAGGCCGACGGCGACGCAGTTGCGCACCCATTGCTGCGGACGGTGGCCGGGATCGAAGGACAGGAGGCGCGGCTCCAGCCGGTCGGGGGCGACGCCGGTGTAGCGGGCGAGGACGGCGAGCGCCGCATCGTCGTCCATATGATCGTCCGAATAGACGGTGCCTATCCCACGCGCGTCGGCAAGGCCGATGTCCCATGTCCAGCCCGCATCATGCGCGGCGGCGATCGTCATCGTCTGCAGCGGGGCGTCCGGCCGCGCATAGGGTAGCTTGCAGGCGAGCGCCCGGTTGGTGAACAGGCGGTCGCGGGCGGAAGCGAAGCGGGCGCCGAGCGCGCCGCCGATCAGTTCCGCGCGGAAGCCGGTGCAGTCGATGTAGAGATCGGCGGACAGGGCGCCATGCGTATCGGTCAGCACATGGTCGATCGCGCCGTCCGGGCCGAGCGCGACATGCCCGAGCCGCCCTGCGAGATGGCGGACGCCGAGTTCCCGTGCCCGTTCGCCCAGCACCTGCCCCAGCCGTTGGGCGTCGAAATGATAGGCGTAGCTGAGCGGACCGTCGAACGCCCCTTCGCCCGCCTGCTTGGGCGCGCGTCCGGCCTCCGCGACGCGATGCTGGATCGTTACCGCCTGCGCGAAGGGCGGTCGCCGCGCGGGATCCTGCGCCAGCCAGTGAGCGACGAGATCGACCCCGTCGGCATGAAAGGGCGGCTCGAATGGGTGGAGATAGCGATGCCGCCGCCCCTCCGCCGGTGCGTGAAGCCAGTCGTCGAAGCGGATGCCCTGCTTGAACGTGCCGGAGACGGCGCGGATGAACTGGCTCTCGTCGATGTCCAGGAAGCGCAGCGTCGCGCGGATCGTCGGAAACGCGCCTTCGCCCACGCCGATCGTGCCGATGTCGGGCGATTCCAGCAGGGTGATCCGCACCGGCCGGCCGGTGCCGAAGAAGCGCGCGAGATAGGCGGCGGTGAGCCAGCCCGCCGTGCCGCCACCGACGATCAGGATCGACCGCGCGCCGCTCATGCCCGGACGAACAGGTTCTTGAACCACTGGGAACTGCCCCGCGCGGCCTGCCTCCAGTCCTCTCCATGTTCTTCCGGCATATAGCCCCATGGGCTGAACAGTTTCGGTCGGCCGACCTTATAAGCGGCGACATCACGCGTGACGAGGGTCAGCCCGCGCTGGAGCGCACATGCGACGAGCAGCGCGTCGCGCGTGTCCGCATAGGCGAGGGCGGCCGAGCGGCGCACGACGGCGGCGTCGATCGGCACGATGCGGCCTTCGAACGCGGGCAGCACATGGCTTTCGATCCATTGCGCCAGTGCCGTGCCCGCGTCTCTGTCCCTGCGTGCAGTATCCGCCGCCGCGTCCTGCAGTTCGAGCAGCGAGAGCGCGGACAGGAACAGGTCCTGACGCGGCACGCCCGCCGCCCATGCCACGAGCCCCGGATCGACGCCGGGTTCCGCGCCGCCGCTGCGGGCCCGCCGCAGATCGGCAACGACCATGGTGTCGAGCAGGTACATCAGGCCGGCTGGCCCCGGCGACGCAATGATCGGGGCGCGGGGAGCCCTTCCAGCGCGTGACCGTCGTCGACGGCGAGCAGGTCGACGATGCTGTCCGCCTGTCCCGTCAACTGGCGATAGGCATCGATGCCAAGGAGGACATGGGTCGGCCGGCCACGATCGGTGATGACCAGCGGCTCGATTCGTGCCAGCCGCTTCGCGAGGCTGACGTCCTGGTTGAAATCGCGGCTGCTGAGCGTCCTCATGCGGATTTTTCCGGTCGGAGAAGGGGGTGATAATGTAGGTATATACCTACAATGTAGCATGCTGGACACAGTTTCCTCGCACCGGGCGGAATTCTGCGCAGGCCGCACATTTTCCTGTTGCCGGACGCCGATTGTTAGCGCTCCCTTCGCTCTGCGAGGCGTGCGAACAGCGCCCATGGGAGAGAGACGGGATGACCACGATGGCCGACAGCTTCTGGGCGACGTTCACCAGCGTCCTTTCGCCGCACGGACCGGCGACGGCGGCGGCCACCGCCAGCTATGCGCCCGGCGACTACAGCATCCATTTCTTCCTCCAGCTCGCGATCATCATCCTCGCCTGCCGCGTCGTCGGCTGGCTCGGCCGCAAGCTGCTGGCGCAGCCGCAGGTGGTGGGGGAGATGATCGCGGGCGTGATCCTCGGCCCGTCGCTGCTCGGCCTGCTGGCGCCCGACATCCAGGCGGCGATCTTTCCCAAGGAGACGCGGAACGTCCTCTATGCCGGATCACAGCTGGGCGTTGCGCTCTACATGTTCCTGATCGGCCTGACCCTGCGTGTCGACCATTTCCGGTCGAAGGTGCGCAGCGCGGCGGCGGTGTCGGCGTCCGGCGTGATCACCCCGTTCATCATCGCCGCGATGATCACGCCGTTCCTGCTCGGCGTGCCGGGCCTGTTCGCGCCCACCATCAGCCAGGCCAACGCGACCCTGTTCATGGGCGCCTGCATCGCGCTGACGGCATTTCCGATGCTCGCCCGGATCATCAACGAGCGGGGCCTTGCGAACAGCCCGCTCGGCACCCTGTCGCTGACGGCGGGCGCGTTCGACGACGCGGCGTCCTGGTGCGTGCTGGCGGTGGTCCTCGCGACCTTCGGCGGGGGAAGCGGCGTCGCCGTGCTGGCGATCGGCGGCGCGGCGATCTACGCGACGTTCCTGCTGCTGTTCGGGCGCAGGCTGCTGGCGCCGCTCGGCCGCATCGTCGAGGCGGAAGGGGAGATGAGCGCGACGATCCTGGCCGTCACGCTGATGCTGTTCTGCACCTCCGCCTTCATCATGGACGCCATCGGCATCCACGGCATCTTCGGCGGCTTCATCCTGGGCGTGTTCATGCCGCGCGGCCTGTTCGCAGAGGAGCTGCGGGGGAAGGTTGAGCCGGTGGCTGTCGTCCTGCTGCTGCCGATGTTCTTCACCTATTCCGGGCTCAACACGCGGATGGACATGGTGAACTCTCTGCCGTTGCTGCTGATCGCGACCGGCATCCTCATCGCATCGATCGCCGCGAAGTTCGGTGCGTGCTACCTTGCCGCCCGCGCGTTCGGGGAGGACAACCGCACCGCGCTCGGCATCGGCGCGCTGATGAACTCGCGCGGGTTGATGGAGCTGATCATCATCAATATCGGCCTGCAGAAGGGGATCATCGGCCCGACGCTGTTCTCCATGCTGGTGCTGATGGCGATCGTCACCACGATGATGGCGAGCCCGCTGTTCGAACTGGTCTATGGCCGCAAGGCCCGGGAAAGCGGCGAACTGGACCAGATCCGCCCCGGCGCCGCGCCGGTGGCGGTCTGAACGCCGGGGCCGGAGGGGCAGGCGGATATCGCAATGCCCCTTGACCGGCCGGTGGAAACCGATCAAATCCGCCACGACGCGGGTGTAGCTCAATGGCAGAGCAGAAGCTTCCCAAGCTTACGACGAGGGTTCGATTCCCTTCACCCGCTCCATGGCCGCCGCTTGTGGCCCTTACCACTCAGTCGCATCACAAGACCTTCTCTCCGGCTATGCTCCGCGTGCGCCCAGCATTCTTTTGCCGGGGGTTGTCGTGCGTATAATGGCAGCCGATATGGGCACCGTTCCTCAAGACCCATGCCGTCGGCATGCGCGCAATCATGGAGACGTAAGATTGGCCTATCCTGACACCCGGCTCTTCATCGACGGCATATGGCAGGATGCGGCGGACGGGCGCTCGCTGCCCGTGCAGAACCCCGCGACCGGGGAAGAGATCGGCCGGGTCGCCCATGCCGGGCGCGCCGACCTCGACCGTGCGCTCGCGGCGGCGCAGCGCGGGTTTGAGACGTGGCGCGACTTCACCCCCGCCGCCCGCAGCAAGATCCTGCGCAAGGCAGCGGAACTGATGCGCGAGCGGGCGGGCGACATCGCCCGGCTGCTGACGCTGGAGCAAGGCAAGCCGCTGGCCGAGGCGCGCGCGGAAACGGGCGCCGCCGGCGACATCATCGACTGGTTCGCGGAGGAGGGCTTTCGCGTCTACGGCCGCCTTGTCCCGCATCGCACCACCCTGTCGACGCGCCAGATGGTCGTGAAGGACCCGGTCGGCCCCGTCGCCGCGTTCACGCCGTGGAACTTCCCGGTGAACCAGATCGTGCGGAAGATTTCCGCAGGGCTGGCGGCGGGCTGTTCGATGATCGTCAAGGCGCCGGAGGAGACCCCGGCGAGCCCGGCGGCGCTGATCAGGGCATTCCAGGACGCCGGCCTGCCCGAGGGCGTGCTGGGTCTGGTCTACGGCAATCCGGCGGAGATCTCCGAATATCTGATCGCCAGCCCGATCATCCGCAAGATCACCTTCACCGGGTCGACGCCGGTGGGCAAGCTGCTCGCGGGCCAGGCGGGCAAATATATGAAGCGGGTGTCGATGGAGCTGGGCGGCCATGCGCCGGTGATCGTGTGCGAGGATGCCGACGTGGCGCTGGCGGTGAAGAGCGTGGGCGGCGCGAAGTTCCGCAACGCCGGGCAGGTCTGCATCTCGCCGACCCGCTTCCTGGTGCACAACAGCGTCAAGGCCCAGTTCGCCGAGGCGCTGACCGCGCTCGCGCAGGGCGTGAAGGTCGGTGACGGCCTGGCCGACGGCACGCAGATGGGGCCGCTCGCCAACGAACGCCGCCTGGCGGCGATGGCCGAGTTCCAGCAGGATGCCGTGGACCGGGGCGCGAAGGTGCTGACCGGTGGCGCGCGCATCGGCGACGTCGGCAATTTCTGGCAGCCCACCGTGCTGTCCGACGTGCCGCTCGACGCGCGGCTGTTCAACGACGAGCCGTTCGGCCCGGTCGCGGGCATTCGCGGGTTCGACCAACTGGACGAGGCGATCGCGGAGGCGAACCGGCTGTCGTTCGGGCTTGCGGGCTATGCGTTCACCCGGTCGCTGGCCAATGCCGACCTGCTGACCCGGCGGGTCGAGGTGGGCATGCTGTGGGTGAACATGCCCGCGATGCCGTCCGCCGAGATGCCGTTCGGGGGCATCAAGGATTCGGGCTATGGCACCGAAGGCGGGCCGGAAGCGCTCGACGCGTATCTGAACACGCGGTCGGTGGTCATCGCCAACGCGTGAGCCGGGACCGGCTGAACGGACGGGAGGTTGCGATGCGGAACGTGCTCGACGACCTGCCGTCCGCCAGCGCGGACGAACAGTTCGAGGACATCCTCAGGCGGCCCGGCGTCCGCATCGAGCGGATCGTGTCCGCCGGGCAGGTGACGCCGGTCGACGCGCCCTATTGCCAGGCGTGGGACGAATGGGTGCTGCTGCTGGCGGGCGGCGCGCGCCTCTGGATCGAGGGCGAGGGTGAGGGCGGGGGCGAGCATGCGTTGCGCCCGGGGGACCAGCATCTGATCCCCGCCGGGCGCAGGCACCGCGTCACCTGGACCAGCGCCGATCCGCCGACCGTGTGGCTGGCGGTGCATTTTTCCTGACCGGAATGCGCGGCCGCCAGGCGTTCAGGTGCGCGTGGCGGCCGGGGGCTGACCGCCCAGGATGATCCGGGCGAGCAGCGGGGCGTTGCGGTCGAAATGGTGGCCGCCGGGCACGACGACCACGGTCGCGCTGTTGCGGGGCAGGGCGGCGCAGGCGCTGTCGCTTTCCTGCGCGCCGCGCACGCAGCGGACCGGCAGGCCGGACAGGCGCGCGACGGCGGGCACGGTCGGCAGGCTGTCGCCCGACGAGATGTCCAGCCATGAAGTCAGGTGGAACTGGAAGTCAGCCGACGGGCTGAGGCCCAGCAGCGTGACCCCGGCGATCCGCGCGCGGGCGGCGGGCGCCATGTTGGCGATCATGTAGGGCATCACGTCCGCACCGAAGCTGTAGCCGACGAGCAGCACGCGGGGCCGGTGCCAGCGGGCGGAGAAGCGCGAGACGATCCGGCTGAGATCGGCGCCCGCCCCGCGCGGCGTGCGCGCCGACCAGAAATAGGACAGGCTGTCCATGCCCACGACGGGAATGCCCGCCGCCGCGAGTTGCCCCGCGACGTCGCGGTCGAGGCCGACCCAGCCGCCGTCGCCCGAATAGAGCACGGCCATCGTGTCGGCGTTGCGCGTGGCGGTGCCGGGCCGGGCGGGCACGATGGTCAGCGGCAGGCCGGCGGGCAGCGCCGCATCCTCCTGCGGCGCGGCGCGGGCCAGCATCGGATCGAGCGTGGTCATGAACTGCGGCAGCCACTGGTTCTGCATCGCGAAGCCGTGGCCGACGCGGGGCAGTTCGATGAGGTGCGCGGTCGGCACCTTCAGCGCGAAGCTGCGCGCGGCGGCGGGACTGACGACCTGATCCTGCTGCCCCTGAAGCACGATCCAGGGCACCTTCACCTGCGGATTGGGGGAGAAGAGCCAGCCTTTCTCCGGCTTGGCGATCGGGCGATAGGCAAAGCCCGGCGCCTTGCACCAGGGCTTGACGCCCGGCAGGTCGGCGGAGAAGCCGAGCGAGGCGACCGCCTGATAGCCGGCATTGGGCCACTGGGCGAGCGCGGCATAGGCGACGGTCGCGCCGGATGACCAGCCGAAGAGGATGGGCTTCATATAAGCGCGCACGCCCATGCGGTGCTGAAGATCCTGGGACAGGTCGATCAGCGGATAATTGGGGTTGACGCACTTGCTGCCCTTCGACGCCTCAAGCGCCTTCATGAGCGCGGTGGTCGAGACGCCGCCGACCAGCATGCCCTTTGCCGCCAGCGCGCGCGACATGGCGACCTCCACCGGGCTCCAGCCGCCGTCGCCGGAGAGGACCAGCACCACGCCGCGCGGATTGCCCTGTGGCCGGAACACGTTGACCTGCCCGAAGGGGCGCATGACGTAGTTGCTTTCCGCGATGCCGTCGCCGGGGATGTCGCGGGTGAAGGCGGGCGCGGGGGCCGTCGCGGCGGGCAGGTCGACCGGCCGCAATTCCGGCCCCGCCTTCTGCGCGGGGGCGGGCGCACACAGGGGGTGTGTGCACAGGGCGAGCGCGAGGATCGCGACCAGCGCGCGGCCGCCGGGAAATCGAAAACGCATGAAACGGACCCTCCTGTCTGTCGTCACCCTGATGCGCCATCGCACCTGTCGGCGGCTTCGCGGCGGCATGACAATTCGGTCATCTGCCCGGTCCGCTGCCCGGTCCGCCGCCCCGTCCGCCGGCCGATCATGCGCTGGCCCGGGCGTGTCCGGTGCCGCCGACAAGCCGCAACTGGCGGCCGGCGCGCTGCGAGGGACCGGCGGCGATCAGCGCCTGAAGGTCGATCAGCGCGCGGCCGAGCGACAGGCCCTGCGGCCCGGCGATGAAGCGCGGCTCCCAACGGGGCGCGAACTTGTCCTTGTAGGCGCGCAGCCCCTCGAACCCGTACAGCGCCTCGCCATGGCGGTAGAGCAGGGCGCCGAGCTTTGCCCAGAGCGGGGCGAGGCGGCGCGCCTCCAGCCCCGACAGCGGCGCGAGGCCGAGGTTGAACCAGCCATAGCCCTCCGCCTGGCCCCACTGCATGATGTGCGTGAACAGGAAATCCATCGTGCCATAGGGCATCGCTTCGTCATGCCGCATCAGGTCGACCGACAGTTCGGAGCGGTCGGCCGTCTTCCACATGTTGGCGAAAGCGACGATGCGCCCCTCCTGCCGGACCACGGCGCAGTCGCATTGGGCGATATAGGCGGCATCGAAGCGGCCGACGCTGAACCCCTTTTCCCGGTGGCCCTTCGCCCGCAGCCAGCGGCCCGAAATGCCCGCCAGTTCGTCCATGACCAGCGGCACCTGCGCGGCCGGGATCACCTCGAACACGGCCCCCTCCCGCTCGGCCCGGCGCACAGCGTAGCGCAGCGGCCGCGCCGCGGGGCCCTCCAGCGTGAAGCTGGAGAGCTCGACCCGCGCCTCCTCGCCATATTTGACGGTCTGAAGGCCGAGTTCGATCGCCGTGGGCAGCGCGTCGGCGCTGATCTGGTACAGCAACATCCGGCCCTGCGCGGCGTCGGCGCGCTCACGCAGTTGCCAGAGGAGGTCCGACCACTCCTCCCGTGCGCCGACGGGGTCGCCCATCACGATCCAGCTGTGTCCGCGCCGCTGGTACATCAGGAATGCGCGGCCGGAGGCGGAGCAGAGGAAGCGCTTGTCGCCGGTCAGCGCCAGGCAGGAGTCTGTGCGGCGGGCGAGTTTCAGCGCGGCGGCGGGCGGCGTGCCGTCCTCGCTCGCGTCCTCGTGCAGGGGGTCGGCCGGACGCAGCAGGCGCCAGATCGCGAAGCCCACCAGCATGACGGCGACCGCGAAGCTGGACCGCAGGAAGCGGGAGGCATCCCCCTTCTGCGCGAAGCGCCACCACAGGTCGCTTTGATAGGCGACATGCTTGTAGGCGAAGAAGCCGATCCAGACCGACAGGCCGACGGCGATGGCGACGGTCGCCAGCCAGCCGGGGCTCAGCGCCTCCGCCGTGAAGCGGGTGTGGCGGTAGAAGGCAGGGCGGGTCCATTGCAGCAGCGCGGCGATCAGCAGCATGACCGCCGCCTCCTCGTAATCGAGGCCCTTCAGCAGCGAGAAGGCCGCCCCCGCGAGCAGCAGCAGTCGCGTCATCCAGAACGCGCCGTCGAGGCGGCGATAGAGACCTCCCGCCATCAGCAGCAGCGCCGCGCCCGCGAGGCTGGCGGCCATGTGCGACGCCTCCATGAACGGCAGCGGCAGCATGTCGTAGAGGTCGCGCATGCGGCCGGGCACGGCGGGCAGGGCGCCGGAGACCAGCAGCACGACGCCGCCGATGAACACCAGGGCGGAGATCATGACCGGCGCGAGGCCGGAGGCGACGATCTGCGCGCCGCGCAACGTGCTGGCGATCGGGCGGCGCCAGCGCTGCCCCTCCTGCGCGGCGACGAGGACGGCGCCGAGCGCGAGCGGGAGCAGGTAGTAGACGAGGCGATAGGCGAGCAGTGCGGCGACGAGGCCGGGACGGTTCGAAACGGGCAGGGCGGCGATCATCACCGCCTCGAATATGCCGACGCCGCCGGGTACGTGGCTGACCAGCACGGCGATGATCGCGATCGTGTAACCGATGAAGAAGGCGGGCCAGGCGTCGCCGTGGATGCCGGGAACCAGCACGAACAGGGCGGCGCTGGCGGCGACGAGATCGACGCCGGACACCCCGATCTGCGCCAGCATCAGCCCGCGTCCGGGCAGCGGCAGCGACCAGCGGCGCCAGCGCACCGTCCGTCCGTGCGGTCCGGCGAGCAGGATCGCGCAGCCGATGCCCGCAAGGATGCCGAAGCCGGTGATCCGCGCCCAGGTGGAGGCAAGGCCCAGCGCCTCGATGCCCGGCGCATGGTCGGCGAAGGCGAGCATCGCACCGGCGAGAGTGAACACGCCCATCCAGAAAGTCATGCTGGCAATCGCGACGACGCGTGCGGTGTCCCCGGCGGAGAGCCCGGCGGCGCTGTACACCCGGTAGCGCGCAGAGCCGCCGGTCAGCAGCGACAGGCCCAGATTGTGGCTGAGCGTGTAGCTGGTGAAGGAGGCGAGCGCAGCGGTGCGCCAGGGCAGCGGCCGCCCGATGACCCGCAGCGCCAGCACGTCGTACAGCGTCAGCGTCAGGTAGCTGACCGCCGTGAGGCCGAGGGCGAGCAGCAGGCCGCTGGCCGGAATGGCGTGGATCGCCGCGCGGATGTCGCGCAGCCGCACCTCGCCCAGCAGATGTGCGAGCGCGGCAAGGCCGAGCGCGGCGAGCAGCAGCACGGCGGCGATGGTGAGCTGTGTGCGGTAGCGCGCGATCATCCCCGCCTCCAGATCTGGCTGCGGCAGAACAGGCCGCCCAGGATGCAGCCGGAAATCTTCAGATGCTCCGCGTCGACCGGCTCGATCGTCGACTGGAAACTGCGGCCCATGTCCGGGACGTAGACGCGGCCCGACCAGCGGCCGCCCGTGCCGGGACGATAATCCTGCAGCAGTTCGGTGCCGACGAGGCGCGGTACACCGGCTTCCGCCGCGTCGTTGAGCGCGGTGGGCGAGGCCCAGCTGACCCAGCCGCACAGCCGCGCGCCGCAGTTTGAGGCGTGGACGGCGACGCTGCCCTTGGGGTTGATCCAGGTACCCGCGATCGCCTGCATCTCTGCCTGGGCATCGGGGCGGGCAAGCGGCTTCGCCTGCGCGCCCGCGGTCGCGAGCGACGCGCCCAGGACAAGGAGCAGGGCGCCGGTGAGTGGCCTCCCATGGTTATGCGGCATCGGCGAAAATCCTCCTGTTATCCTCTCCCGAGGCTGTGGCCGGCGGAATAGGCGCCGCCACATGCGCCCGCGATGATCGCGACGTTACAAATCGGTTAGCCGGCGGATCGGATCGGCCGAAGCAGCAGCGTGGCCGGGGCCGGCGGCGGTCAGGCCCGCGCGCGCCATCGCGTCGTCGAGGGCCCGGACGACGGCGTTCGCGTCATTGTGCAGCGGATGGCCGCCGGGCAGTGCGACGGCGTGGACGTTCTGCTGCCACATCAGCGGGCACAGGCTGTTCGCCTCCTCCTGTCCGAACACGCACAGCACCGGTGCCCAGTCGAGCGTGCGGGCGGTCGGCAGAGCGTCCGCCTCCCCGATCAGGAAGGTGAACAGTTCGGCGGGCGAGGCGCGATATTCGACGGTCGCGCCCGGCACGATCAGCGCGACGAGCGGGACGCGCGGCCGCATCGTCCGGGGCAGGCGCGCCAGCGCCACATGCAGCATGTCGGCGCCGAACGACTGCCCGACCAGCATCACGTGACCCGCGCCGCTGATGCGGGTCGCGCGCGCCATCGCCTGTTCGACGACGGCAAGGGCGTCGGCGGGTGTCGTCTGGCTGCGGAAGGCGGCGAGCGCATTGACGCCGATGACGGTTATTCCCCGGTCGGCGAGGGCCTGGACGATCCTGGGCGCTATGCCGACCTTCAGCCCCATGTCGCCCGACAGGAAGACGGCGGCCACGTCCCGGCGCGGGCGGCCGTGCGGCGGGATGTCGACGAAGGGCGAGGCGGCGAAATAGCCGAGCCAGGCAAGTGCCAGCGTGCAGGCGATCGCCAGGGCGATGAGCAGGCCCATAAAGCGGGTGATGCTGCGTGTTGGCCGGGGCATTGCGTCCTCCTGGGCGTCCTCCTGTGCGTGTTCCTAGGCGCCGGGCACGGGGCGGGCGGTGGCAGGCAGATGACATTTTCGTCATGCGGCGGAAATCGTACGAACGTATGGGCTGCGCTATCGCGTCGGCATGGGCCAGAACGCCATCCGGACAGAGCGGGACGAGACACCGCCGGGCAGCCTGCGCCGGGCCATGCGCGCGGCGCGGCGCCCCCTGCTGGGGATCGCGCTGCTCGCCTTGTCCGCCGGGCCGCTGCTGCTGATCACGCGCATGCCGGTCGATCCGGCGATGAGCGACGGCAGCGCGTCGGCCGCCGCCGGGCTGACCGTGTCCGACCTTGGCCACGGCCGCGGTGTGGTGGTGACGAGCGTCATGACCGACGGCCCAGCCGAACGCGCGGGCGTGGTCGCGGGCGACAGGCTGATGGCGATCGGAGGCCGGAGGCCGCAGGACGAGCGGGCGGCGATCCGCCAGCTCGACGATATCGGGTGCCGGGTGACACTGGACGTGTTACGCGATCGCACCCACCTTGTGACAAGACTGGACCGATGCAGGGGATCGGAGACTTATGGGCAAGATACTGGTCGTTGAGGACGACCGCACGACGGCCGACTTCATCCTGAAAGGGCTGGCCGAGCACGGACATGTCGGCGATCACGCGGCGGACGGGCGGGACGGCCTGTTCCAGGCGAGCGACGGCGGATACGACGCGATCGTGCTGGACCGGATGCTGCCGGGCATGGACGGCCTTGCCGTACTGCAGGCATTGCGCGCGGCGGGCATCGAGACGCCCGTCCTGTTCCTGTCGGCGCTGGGATCGGTCGATGACCGGGTGAAGGGCCTGACCGCCGGATCGGACGATTATCTGGTGAAGCCCTTCGCCTTCGCCGAGTTGCTCGCCCGTCTCGAACTGCTGATGCGGCGGCGGGGCAGCGGCACGCCGGTCGAGACCGAACTGGTGTGCGAGAACCTGCGCATGGACCTGCTGAAGCGGGAGGTGCGGCGCGGCGACCGCGCCATAGAGTTGCAGCCGCGCGAATTCCGGCTGGTCGAATATCTGATGCGTCATGCCGGGCAGGTGGTCACGCGCACGATGCTGCTGGAGGGCGTCTGGGACTATCATTTCGATCCCGGCACCAACGTCATCGACGTGCATATCAGCCGCCTGCGCCGCAAGATCGACGTGGAGGGCGAGGCGCCCCTGATCCACACCGTGCGCGGTGCGGGGTACAGGATCGGCCCGTGATCGCCATGCGGCGGTGGCTGCGCTCGTCTCATGCGCGGTTCATCGGCCTGATCCTGCTGCTGGAACTGCTGTTCGGCGGGATGCTGCTGCTCTCTGTCGTGCGTCTCGTCGAAAGCCGCATCGACGCGGGTGACAGGGCGCGGGCCGAAGACCTGCGCGACGACCTGATGGCCGTGCATGCCGCGCAGGGCGGCGGGGCGCTCGCCGCGATCGTGCGCCAGCGGGCGGCGGGGCGGAGCGACGAGTTGATCCTGCTGACGGACGGTACGGGCAGGACCGTGGCGGGCAACCTGGCGCGCTGGCCGCCGGTCGTCGCGGCTCCCGCCGGTGCGGGCGGCGGGAACTGGACGAAGATCGACCTCTACCGCGTGGGCAGCGACCGGCCCGGGCGGTACGGCGTGATCGCGATGCCGCTGCCGGGCGGCGGCCGGTTGCTCGCCGGGCACCTGATCGAGGGCAGCGCGCAGCTGACCCGCACGGTCGAGGGCGCGCTGCTGACCGCGCTGATGATGGCGGTGCCGCTGGCGGCGGCGGGCGCGTGGCTGGTCGTCCACATCATCGACCGGCGGATCGGCACGATCACCGCGACGGCGCGGGACGTGCGGGCGGGCGATTTCGCGCGGCGGGTCGCGCTCGACGGATCGGGCGACAGCTTCGACCAGCTCGCCGGGACGATCAACGCGATGCTGGAGCGGATCGAGGCGCTGGTGTCGGAGATGCGCTTGCTGACGGACAGCATGGCGCATGACCTGCGCTCGCCGCTGACCCGGCTGCGCGCGCGGGTCGACCGCGCCGCGCTGACCGACGATCCCGAAGGGCTGCACGCGGCGATCGAGGGCATCGGCAAGGAGGCTGATCAGCTGCTCGCGATGCTGGGCACGGCGCTGGAGATCAGCCGCGCCGAGGCCGGGATCGGCCGCGACCGCTTCGTCGACGTCGACCTGCCCGCGATGCTGGCCGACCTCGTCGAACTCTACGAGCCGCTGGCCGAGGACCGGGGTCGGGCGATCGTGCTGGAGAGCGAGGTCGTCGCGCCGCTGCCCGCGCATCGCGAACTGCTGGGGCAGGCGGTATCGAACCTGATCGACAATGCGCTGAAATATGGCGCGGGGGCGATCGCGGTACAGGTGACGGCGCGGGCCGACGCGGTCGTGGTCGGCGTGTCCGACGAGGGCGAGGGCGTGGCCGAGGACCGGCAGGCGGACGCGCTGCGCCGCTTCGGCCGGCTCGATCCGGCACGATCGACGGAGGGCGCGGGGCTGGGCCTGTCGCTGGTTTCCGCCGTCGCGCAGCTCCATGGCGGGACGATCGCCCTGCGCCGGGACACGGGGCGCTTTACCGTGGAAATGATCCTGCCCGCCTGAACAGTCCGGCGTTCAGCGCCCGGCGTCGGCCGCCATCCGCACGGCGAGGCCGCCGAGCACCGTCGCCATCAGCCAGCGCTGGACCAGCGCCCAGCGCGGCCGGCGGGCGAGCAGCAGGGCGACGGAACCCGCCATCGACGCGATGATGCCGTTCACCGTGACGCTGACCAGTATCTGCGTCGTGCCGAGCATCAGCGACTGGCCAAGGATGTTGCCACGCGCGGGATCAATGAACTGGGGCAGCAGCGACAGGTAGAGCACGGCGACCTTCGGATTGAGCAGGCTGGTCATCAGGCCCATGGCGAACAGGCGGCGCGGCCCGTCGCGGGGCAGGTCGCGCGGCTGGAACGGGGAGGCGCCGCCGGGCCGGATCGCCTGCCACGCCAGCCACAGCAGATAGAGCGCACCCGCCGCCCGCAGCGCGTCATAGGCGAAGGGCACGGCGAGCAGCAGCGCAGTGATGCCGAAGGCCGCGCAGAGCATGTAGACGACGAAGCCGAGAGCGACGCCCGCCAGCGAAACCAGCCCCGCAGAGGGGCCCTGCGCGATCGATCGTGAGACCAGGTAGATCATGTTCGGCCCGGGCGTCAGCACCATGCCGAGCGAGACGAGCGCGAAACCGATAAGATGGGCGAGGGTGGGCACGGCGTTGCCTCCTTCCAGCGGACGGGAAGGCTATTTCACTCCCGCGCCGCCCCGGCAATGGCCAGTTCGTCGGGGATGGCCGTGGCGCATGCCCGGTTTAGGCCCGGTCCCGGCTCAGGCTCAGGCTCAGGCTCAGGCTCAGGCCGGGCGGGTGCGGATCATCAGGATCGGCCGCATCGTCAGGACCGGCTCGCCGGCCTGATTGAAGACGGTGGTCAGTATCTTCACGACGCCCATTTCCGGACGGCTGCGGGAGGGGATCTTTTCCACGATCTCACTCTCGCAGCGCAGCACGTCGCCGGGAAAGACGGGCTTCAGCCAGCGCAGTTCGTCGATGCCGATCGCACCGAGGCTGGCGTCCTGCGCGCCCGGCGTTTCCTGCATGTACCTGACGGTCATCGCCATCATCATGGCGCATGTGTGCCAGCCGCTGGCGGCGACACGGCCGAAATGGGTCGCGGCGGCGGCTTCATCCGACAAATGAAAGGGTTGCGCGTCATATTTGCCGGCGAAGTCGATCACCTCCTCGCGGGTGACCTCGTACTGGCCGTAGCTCTGGCGGCTGCCCACGACCAGATCCTCGAAAAAGCTCGTCAGCATCGCGCACTCCTCTCGTCCGGAGCCCGGACCTAGGGAGAGATGACGTTAACGTCAAGCGTGGCCGGATTGCCGTCGACCGGCCTGGGCGGCAACCCGACGAGCCGGGCGAGCAGGGGATAGACGTCGATATTGTCGAAGGTCGGCAGGGTCAGGCCGCGACGGAAGGCGGGACCGGCGGCGAGGAACAGCGCGCGCATCTCCGGCGCTGCGGGGTCGAAGCCATGTTCGCCCTTCGTGAAGGCCCGGGGCTTCTTCACGAAGGTCCAGCCGACATGCGCCATGCACAGGAACGGGGCGACGCGAGGATTGCGGCCATAGGCATAGCGGGCGGGCACATCCTCCCGCCGCCAGCAGTCGATATTGTCGTGGGAACGCAACAGCGCGGCGGCCACGGCCGCGTCCTTGTCCGCCAGCGGATAGATGTCGAGCCACGGTCCCTCAGTGATGGCTTCCATGATCGCGGGGTCGACGATGTCGGTGATCGGGCGGACATGCTCCGGCGGGACGGGCGCCATGCCGTGGTCGGAGACGACGATCAGGTTGGCGGGCTGGCCCATGTCGGCAAGGCCCGCGCGCAGGCGGCCGATCTGCGCGTCGACATCGGCGATCGCGGCATGTTCCTGCGCGGAATCGAAGCCGTCATGATGGTCCGCCTTGTCCACCACGTCGAAATAGACGGCGATGAACGCCGGGCGGGTCGCGGCGGGGCGGCGGGCCCAGTCGAGGGCGGTGTCGACCCGCTGCGCGCTGGTGATCGCGGCGTCATAGGGAAACCAGATCGACGGGCGCGTACCGTTGATGCTGTTGTCGGAGCCGGGCCAGTAGAGGACGCCGGTGCGGATGCCCGCCCTCTCCGCGCTGACCCAGACCGGTTCGGCCTCCTCCCACCAGAAGCCGTCGCGGTTCACCAGCGGGTCGGTGATCTTCCACGTTACGCCCGGCTTGCGCGGATCGCGCATAGCATTGTCGACGATGCCGTGATGGTCGGGCCGCTGGCCGGTGACGAGGCTGACGTGATTGGGGAATGTGTTGGCGGGGAACACGGGTCGCATGTCGCCGGAAACGCCCTCCGCCGCCAGTGCGTCCAGGTTCGGCGTGAGCCCGTGGCGCAGGATGGCGGGCCGGAAGCCGTCGATGGAGAGCAGAACGGTGATGGGGGGACGCACGTCCGCGGAGGCCGCGTGGGACGCGGGGATAGGGGCGGGGGCCTGCGCCCGCTCCACCGCCATCGGCGCGCAGGCCGTCATGACGGAGAAGAGGGCGAGCCCGACGAGGCGGGAGAGCATCGAGGCGGGGCGGAAAGGCATCTTCATGGCTCTGATCCTGCTGAATGTGCAGGGCTGTAGCAAGCCGGTCGCTACCGTTTGATGACGCTTTCCCGCCCCTGTTGTCCCCCCGTTCCGGACGTCAGTCGCCGAGCGATAGCTTGGCAAAGGCCGTCCAGCCGACCGGATGACGGCCATAGGCCGCATCCAGGGCCTCCGGCTTCGCATAGACAGCGCCCGAGCCGCCGAGCGCAAGGTTCAGCGGCCCGGTGAGCGGGATGCGATAGGCATAGCCCGCCTGCATCTTCGTCACGCGGAACGCCCGGCCGTGGAGCGGATCGCCCTCCGGAAACAGCTCGTCATTCTCCACATTCTCGATCCGGCCGAACAGGTTGTGTGGTCCGGCGAGGTTCCAGTTCGCCTCCAGCAGCCAGGCCGTGAGCGTCGGTCCGGGCAGGCGGTCCTTCGCGGAGAAGGCGCCGGTGATGGACAGGCGGTCGTCGGCGTAGGACAGGCTGGCGGTGAAGCGCCCCTCATCCTCGCCATGGTGGAGCGCCTCGGGCGCCTTGATCCGGCCGTAGCTGACCTGCCCCGACCAGTTGGGCGTGGGATTGACGCTGGCGCGGACCGACCAGCTGTCGAGCTTCGGCGTCTCGATGCCCCAGCGTTCCTCGTCCGGCTCCCGCCCGCGAAAGGCGGAGCCCTCGATCTGGAACGGGCCGGACGCCACCCCTGCCGTCACCACGCCGTAGGTGATGTGGGTGCTGTCGAACCAGTGATGGCTGATCGGTGCCTCAGGATTGTAGCGGGCGGACCGGCGCATCATGAAGGCGGTGGGGCCGAGCGCGGGTTCGCCGACCGGCCCGCCGTAGAGGAAGGCGCTGGTGCCACCGCCCAGGTCGAAGTCCAGCCGGGCGGCCAGTTCCATGAACAGGTCATGGGGATGCTGCCGGTCGATCAGGGCGACGCCGTTCGCCGTTTCCCCGGTCGCGAACAGGTTGGGATAGCCCCGCGCCGACATGGCCGGCTCCAGGCTGAACATGGATTTCAGGGTCAGCTTCGTGCGGTCGCCGATCTGCCGTTCGCCGGTCAGCATCGCCATCGACTGGACATAGGCCTTGTCATCGCCGCGCGCGCCGCCCTGATCGGTATAGACGCCCCAGGCATAGCCGTGGGCCATCAGCATCCAGTCGCCGGCCATCACATGGAGGCCGTGCATGCCGCCCTCCGCACCCGGCAGGCGGGCGGTGCCGGACCCCGGCGCCCAGGCGAGCCGCCGGTCGGCGGTGGTCACCTCTTCGGAGGACATATCCATATCGCCATGATCCATCTGGCTATGGTCCATCATGTCGTGGTCCATCTCCTGCGCCATCGCGGGCGTGGAGAGGATCGCCGCGGCAAGGGCCGCGACGCTGCTCAAGCATCGTGTCGTCACTGTTGATCCCCTGGATCGAGAACTCTGAATCGAAAAAGAAGGCGTTCGGTTCAGGCGATCGTGCGGGGCGGGGGTGTTTCGGGCGAGCGGATCGCACCGGCCAGCGCGGCGGCCGCGCGCAGCGGACGCTGGGCCGGGAGGCGGAAGCGTTGCGGATCGGCGACGCGGGCGAGGCCGTGACCGGGCGGAATGCAACCGATGCATTCATGCGTCCGCGCCGATGATGCCGGGGCAGGCATGTCGTGGCCTGCGTCATGATGGCCGTGATGGGCCTGCGTCCCGGACATGGCCGGTGGCGCGGCCGGGGCGCAATGCGGCGCAATGCCACCGACGGCCATCGCCGGGAAGGCGATGCAGGCGAGCAGCAGGGCGAGCAGGATGCGCATGACGGACCCGGCGTTACAGCAAGATACGCCGCCGCGCCAGCCGCAGGCTCAATCGAGGAACGGCCCGAGCGCCCGCCAAGCCTCCAGCTTCGCCGCACGCGGCATGGCGGCGTGGGCGGCGGAGGACGAGGGCAGGTCGACGAGCGCGTAACGGGTGATCCCGGCAAGCTGGCGCCGCCCGATCCGCGCCGCGGTGCCGCCGTTGAAGGCGATGGCGCGCAGGTCCGGGAGGGTCGCGGCAAAGGCGGCGAGGTCGCGCGGCTGTGCATCGCGTATCGCGGCGTCGAGGCTGCCGGTCCGCCAGGCGCTGCCGATGACGTCCCACAGCCCGATGCGATGCGCCTTCAGCCGGTCGAGGCGCAGTTCATAGGGCAGGTCGGGCAGGGCCTCTCCCACCACGCCGCCGACCAGATGCCAGAAGGCGTTGCCGGGATGGGCGTAATACTGGCCGCGCCTGAGCGATTCCGTGCCCGGCAGGCTGCCGAGCAGAAGCAGGCGGGCATCGACGCCGACGCTGGGCGGGAAGGCGTGGCTGTGCGCCTCCGCCGCCGTCAATGATCGCTCGCGGTGGCGGCGCCGATCCCGGTTTCCGCGCGGATGCGCTGGGCGGCGAACCCGCTTTTGTCCACGGCCGCGCGTGGCGAACCGTCGAACAGCGAGATCAGCCAGATCGCGAGGAAACCGGCCGGGACCGAGAAGATCGCAGGCGAGCTGTAGGGGAACGGCGCGGCGGCAAGGCCCAGGACGTTCTCCCAGATCGCAGGCGACAGCAAGGTGAGGACGAAGGCCGTCAGCAGTCCGATCGTGCCGCCGATCGCCGCGCCGCGCGTCGTGCAGCCGCTCCAGAACAGCGAAAGGATGAGGACCGGGAAATTGCCCGAGGCGGCGAGCGCGAACGCCAGGCTGACCATGAAGGCGACGTTCTGCCTTTCGAACAGCAGGCCGAGCAGCACGGCGATCGCCCCCAGCGTCAGGGTGGTGATCCGCGAAACCCGCAGTTCCTGAGCGGAGGTCGCCGTGCTCGCCCGGATCACCGTCGCGTAGAGGTCGTGGCTGACGGCGGACGCGGCCGACAAAGTGAGGCCCGCGACCACGGCCAGGATCGTCGCGAAGGCGACGGCCGAGATGAAGCCGAGCAGCATGTCGCCGCCGATCGCGTGCGACAGGTGGATCGCCGCCATGTTGCCGCCGCCGCGCAGGCCGCCCTCCGGCGTCAGATAGGACGGTTCGGTCGCGACCAGGACAATGGCGCCGAAGCCGATGATGAAGGTGAGGATGTAGAAATAGCCGATCCAGGTGGTCGCCCACAGCACCGACTTGCGCGCCTCCTTCGCGTCGGGGACGGTGAAGAAGCGCATCAATATGTGCGGCAGGCCCGCCGTCCCGAGCATCAGCGCAAGGCCGAAGGAGATGGCGGAGACCGGATCCTTGATGAAATTGCCCGGACCCATGATCGACCGGCCGGTCGTGGCGGCCGTGGCCGGGTCGGCGCCACCGGAAACGGCGATACCGGTCTTCACCGCCACGGCGCGGGCGAACAGCGCCTCCAGCGAAAAGCCGAACTGCGCCAGCACCATCAGCGCCATGAAGCTGGCACCCGCAAGCAGCAGCACCGCCTTGATGATCTGGACCCAGGTGGTCGCGCGCATGCCGCCGAACAGCACGTAGAGCATCATCAGCGCGCCGACGATCACCACCGCGACGGCATAGGGCAGGCCGAACAGCAGCTTGATCAGCTGTCCCGCGCCGACCATCTGCGCGATCAGGTAGAAGCTGACCACCAGCAGCGTCGAGACCGCCGCGAAGCTGCGCACGGGCGGCTGGGCGAAGCGGTAGGAGGCGACGTCGGCGAAGGTGAAGCGGCCGAGGTTGCGCAGGCGTTCGGCCAGCAGGAACAGCAGGATCGGCCAGCCCACGAGGAAGCCGGTCGAGTAGATGAGGCCGTCATAGCCGTCGTTGAAGATCTGCGCCGATATGCCGAGGAACGAGGCGGCGGACATATAGTCGCCGGCCATCGCCAACCCGTTCTGAAAGCCGGTGATGCCGCCGCCCGCCGTGTAGAAGTCCGACGCGGTACGCGTGCGCGCGGCGGCGGCCTTCGTGATCCACAGGGTCAGCGAGACGAAGGCGACGAACAGGCCGATCGCCACCCAGTTGGTCGGCTGCCGTTCCGTGACGCCGCCGCCGAGATCCGCGGCGATGGCGGAGGCGGGAAGGGCGAGCAGAAGGCCGGTCGCCGCCAGCGTACGCACCGTCGCCCTCATGCGCGGCCACCCGCGGCGTGATCCGCGAGAATGGCGGCAAGCTGTGCGTCATAGTGCCGGTTGGCGCGGCGGACGTGCACGGCGGTCAGCAGGATCGCGAAGAGGATGAGGCCAAGGCCCATGGGGATGCCGACGGACATCACGCCGTCACCGACCGGCCGGGCCATGAACGGCTTGTCGAACGCGATCAGCGCGATGAAACCGACGAACGCGGCGAACATCAGCGCGGACAGCGTCCACTCGTTCACCGTACGTGTCCGCAGCAGCGCGGCATAGCGCGGGTCCGCCGCAATCGCGGCAATCCGCGCGTCATCCGTTCCATCGGTCATGTTGGCCCCCTCCGTTTGGAAGGGAGCTTATGCGCTGGTTTCGCTCATGGATAGTCCCCCTTGAGAAGGAGGCGCCGGTCAGACGTTGAAGCGGAACAGCATGATGTCACCGTCCTGCGTCACATAATCCTTGCCCTCGGCGCGCCACTTGCCCGCTTCCTTCGCGCCGGCCTCGCCGTTGAACTGGACATAGTCCTCATAGGCCATGGTTTCCGCGCGGATGAAGCCCTTCTCGAAATCGGAGTGGATCGCGCCCGCCGCCTGCGGTGCCTTCGAGCCCCTATGCACGGTCCAGGCGCGCGCTTCCTTTGGCCCCACGGTGAAGAAGGTGATGAGGCCGAGCAGTTCGTAGCCCGCGCGGATGATGCGGGCGAGCCCGGCTTCGGTGAGGCCCAGCGCCTCCAGATACTCGCCGCGCTCCTCGACCGGCATGGTGATCAGTTCCGCCTCGATCGCGGCGGACACTATGACCGCCTTCGCGCCCTCGGCCGCCGCCTTCTCGAACACGCGGGCGGATTGGGCGTTGCCGCCGGCCGCGCTCGCCTCCTCGACATTGCAGACGTAGAGGACGGGCTTGCTGGTGAGGAGCTGGGCCTGCGCGAACAGGCGGGCTTCCTCGTCATCCTTCGGCTGCGTTAGCCGCGCGGGCTTGCCGTCGCGCAGCAGGTCCAGCGCCTGGCCGAGGACAGAGGCCGCGATCTTCGATTCCTTGTCGCCCTGCGCCGCCTTTTTCGCGAGGTTGGGTACGCGCTTCTCAAGCGATTCGAGGTCGGCGAGCATCAGTTCGGTCTCGACCGTCTCCGCGTCGGCGATCGGGTCGACCTTGCCCTCGACGTGGGTGATGTCGTCATCCTCGAAGCAGCGCAGCACATGGACAATGGCGTCGGTCTCGCGGATGTTCGCCAGGAACTGGTTGCCCAGGCCCTCACCCTTCGACGCGCCGCGCACCAGCCCGGCGATGTCGACGAAGGCAAGCTGGGTCTCAATCACCTTGGCGCTGCCGCCGATCTTCGCGATCGTTTCCAGCCGGGGATCGGGAACGGCGACGCGCCCCTCATTGGGTTCGATCGTGCAGAACGGATAGTTCGCCGCCTGCGCCGCCTGCGTTTCGGTCAGCGCGTTGAACAGGGTGGACTTGCCGACATTGGGAAGCCCGACGATACCGCAACGAAAACCCATGGGAATGCCTTCAATCTTCGAAAAAATATGCGCGCCGATACAGGCTTCGGCGCCGATTGGCCAGCGCCGAGCGCGGTTGACCTTTCCTGACGCACGGGAAAAGAGCGGGCAACAGTGCGACGTTAATGCCCATGCCCCATGCGACATTCGTTTAGGGCCGCGCTGGGCGCGGCATTGCTGGGCGCGACGCCCGTCATCGTGCCCGCCGCCGCCAGCGCGCAGACGCGCCATGACGAGCAGGCCTGGGTCAACCTGACCTCCATGGGATCGCTGTCGGGCGACCTCGTCTATTTCCTGGAGGTGCAGCCGCGCATGGGCGACGGCGTCTCTCGCCTTGACCAGTTGCTGCTGCGCGGGGCGGCGGGCGTGAAGCTGTCCCCCGCCGTGACGCTGTATCAGGGCTATGCCCATGTCGTCGTGCCGGTCGACGGTGGCCGGGACGTGAACGAGGAACGCAGCTTCCAGCAGCTGAGCTGGACGATCGGCAAGGGGCTGGGCGGCGAATGGTCGTCACGCACCCGGCTGGAACAGCGCTGGCGGTCCGACGGGGACGACATGGGGTGGCGGTTGCGCGAGATGCTCCGCTATGAAACCCCGCTGAAGCCGGGCACGCAGGGGCCGAGCGCGCTGCTCTATTCGGAACTGTTCGTGGCGCTGAACGATACCGACTGGGGCGCCCGGGGCGGGTTCGACCAGATCCGCAATTTCGTCGGCCTCGAAATCCCGGTCGGCGGCGCTTCGACGATCGAGGCGGGATATCTGAACCAGTATATCGACCAGAGCGGCGGGCGCGGCCGGATGAACCATGTCGCGTCGCTGACCCTGTTCTTCCGCCACTGACCGACCCGACCCTGCGCACCGTCCTTCGGATGATGCGCGGGGCCGGTCCTGTGCATCGTCAGAAGTCGACGTTGGCGGAGAGCCAGAGGCGGCGTCCCTCCTGATTGATCGAATAAGCGGGGGTGTAGACCGTGTTGGCGCCGCTCGCATAGGGCAGGTACACCGCGTAGTCGGTATCGAGGATGTTGTAGACGGTCGCGGACAGCCGGAACGCCGGCGTGATCTGGTACGAACCGCCGAGGTGGAACACCTCATATCCACGGAAGTCGCCCAATGCGGCCTGCTGTGCATTGTCGCCGCGCCAGCGGCTGGAGCGGATTTCGGCCCGTGCCCACAGGCTGGCCTTGTCATCCAGGCGCCACCGCAGATTGCCGTTCAGCATATGCTCCGGCGTGCCGATCAGCGGCAGGCCCGCCTGCGCGCCGCTCTTCTGCTCGCTGTCGGTATAGGTGTAGTTGAGGCTGAGGCTGAGCGCCGGGGTGAAGGCGAACCGGGTGGAAACCTCGACACCGCGCGTCACCGCCTTGTCGATGTTGATCGACTGGCCGAACAGGTCGACATTGGGGAACGGCCCCACGTCGAGGCAGCCGGGGCGATCCGGATTGCCCGCGAACTGGCAGTTCGGAATGCCGGGGCCGCTCGCGATCTTGTCGTCGAAATCATTGTGGAACAATGTGACGCTGCCGTTGAAAAAGCCCTGCGTGTCGAAATACACACCCGCTTCATAGGTGGTGCTGGTTTCCGGCGTCAGGCTGGGCGTGCCGATCTGGGGAATGGTGCCCTGTCCGCCGAAGCCGATGATGCCCTGTGCGATCTGTTCGAGGCGCGGGGTCTTGAAGCCGCGGCTGACGCCGCCCTTCACGGTCAGCTGTCCGGTCGCGTTCCAGACGGCGTAGACACGGGGCGACCATTTGTCGCCGAAGGTCGAATGGTCGTCGTAACGCGCCCCGCCGGTGATGTTGAACCCGTCGAGGATGGTCAGGGTCGCCTCGGCAAAGCCCGCCCACTGCGTGAACTTGAACGGGGCGGGGGCGACGCCGTCGACCATCCGCGCCCACCAATATTGTCCGCCGACGGTGAAGGCCAGCGGTCCGGCCTTTCCGGCGAAGCGGGAATCAAGGATGTCGTTGCGTGCCTCCAGCGTGCGCGGGCTGCCCGCGACGACGCCCGGCGTGCCCGGAGGGGCGGTACGGCCGATGGTTTCGGTGTCGTTGCGCGTGAACGTGGTGTCGAGCACGCCGAAGCCCATCCGCCAGCTGTGCGCCGCAACATAGTTCGACCGGTTGAACCGCTGTTCGTCGGCATAGCCGCCGCGCACGCCGAGCGTGCCGAGCTGTCCCCGGCTGTTGTCGTAGCTCTGTTCGTTGCGATCGAATTCGAACCACAGGTCATGGTCGGCATGGGGCGTCATCGTGACCCGCCCACCATAGGTGTAGATGTTCGATTCCACCGGGTTGCGGCCGAGCGTCAGCGCCGGATCGCCCGGTATCGCGATGTTGGAGCCCGCGCGGTGGAATACGCTGCCGCGCAGTGTCAGGCCGACCAGATCCCTGACGACCGGCCCCTGGGCAAAGCCGTTCACCGACTGGATGTTGCCGAAGCGGTCGTCGCCCTGAATGGTGGTTTCCGCATTGAAGGTGCCGACCCAGCGATCGCCGACCTTGCGCGTGATGATGTTGACGACGCCACCCATCGCGTCCGAACCGTAGAGGGTGGACATCGGCCCGCGCACGACCTCTATCCGGTCGATCGCCGAGAAGGGGGGAAGGAAGCTGGTCGAGGATTCGCCGAAGCCGTTCGGCGTAACGTTGCCCGGCGCGTTCTGGCGGCGGCCGTCGATCAGCACCAGCGTGTAGTCGCTGGGCATGCCGCGCATCGAGATGGTGAGGCCGCCGGTCTTGCCGGCTTCGCCGCCCACGTCCACGCCCTGCACATCCTGCAACGCTTCGGCGAGGCTGCCGAAGCGCTTTTCCTCAAGCTCCGAGCGGTCGAGTACCGTGATGCTCGCGGGCGCCTGTGCGATATCCTGCGCGTAGCCGGCGGCGGTAACGACGATGGTGTCCGAAGCGGCGTCGCTTCCGGCGTCCGCAGCATCCGCAGCATGTGCGCTCTGACCCCCGAAAGAAGCGAGCGCGAGCAGGCTGGCGCCCATGACGTGGCGGGACAAGCGGCGTGAACGTGGAAGCAACATTGGGCCCTCTTTTTATAATGCGAATGCGTTGCATTTGCTTAGAGGGCGGCCCTGAGATTGTGGTGATGCCAAGTCAACCGTCGCTGCCGTCAGGAGGCGGAGGGCAATAACTTGTTACATTCAGGACGTATTATTATGATTTACCGAGTGCATTGTTCAGCTTCCCGACACGCCGGACATAAACCAGGCCGCGTTCGTGCGAGCGCCGTCAGGGCGCGCCATTGCTTGCATTGCCGGTGACGTTCGCGGCGTTCGAGACGTTGTCCGCGGCCGCAGCCGCGTTGGCGGCGGCATCGACCGGTGACGCGGGCGGGGGGGCTTTCGCCACGGCAAGCGCCTGTTCCATGCGGGCGACCGCCGCCTTCATGCTGTCCAGTATCCGCTGGCCATCGAAGGTGTTCGCCTCCCGCTGCGCCTTTTCCACCATGCTTTCGGTCAGCAGGCCGCGCATGCCGTTGAACGTGCAGGTCTGGGCATAGCGCAGGATCGCAATGGTCGCGTCAGGGTAGGTTTTCGGCATGGCGCTGTAGGTTTCGTTGCGCAGCTTGAGCTGTTCCGCCCGTACAAGCTTCTGAAGGGTGGGGAGGTCCGCGTTGACGAGGAAGCTTTCGTCATAGTTGCGGAAGCTGCTGTCGACGAAGCCGAAGCCCGCGCCGACCCCGCCGGTGATGCCCGAACCGACGGAGGTGAGGCCAAGGATCGTGCTGATGACGGCGCCGACGTCATTGGTAAGGGCGCGGGCGAAACGGCGCTTGCCCGCATGTTCGGAAATCCGTTCGAAGAAGATGTCGCAATAATAATCGGTGAGGGCGAAGCCGGCACGGACATGCCGTCCCACCTCCGCCTGGTTCGCGCTGCGGAAGGCGTAGCAATAAGGGGCGGGGGGCGGTGCGATGGGCTTGCCGGCCTTGTCCTTGCGCGGTGGGGGCGGTGGAACCGCCGGATTGTTCTGACGCAGGCGCTCGGCCCGGTAGGACTCGACCCCGGGGCGGTCCCTTTCCTGCCGGGCATAGGTGCCGAATACACAGGTGGGCGCTGCCGAGGCGGGTATGGTGGTGATCGCCCGCCGCAACTCCGTGACGAGCAGTTGCCCTTGTTCCGGCAATGCGGTGGGATCGGCCGCCATCGTGGGATGATAGGTCCACGGGCCATGACAGCCCGACAAGGTCAGCGAGATGAGGGCGGTGAACGCCGCCCCGGTCGATGCGCGCATGGATTGTCTCCCCCCAAGGATGGGACGGAGCCTAGATCATGCGAGGCCGGCGGGCGGGGCAGATTGGTCGGTTATGGTCTGGACCGGCGCCTCAATCGGCCAGTCTTTGCGCCATTTCGCTCATGAAACGGACGTCGTCGCCCTTGGCGAGCCATTCCGCCTCCGCGCCGATCGCGCCCAGCATGTCGACAAGGGCGTCGGTCTCGCTCTTGTGATAATTGCCCAGCACGTGGCCGGTCACGCGGTCCTTGTGGCCCGGATGGCCGATGCCGATGCGGACCCGGCGAAAATCGGGGCCGATATGCTGGTCGGTCGAGCGCAGGCCGTTATGCCCGGCGGTGCCGCCGCCACGCTTCACCTTCACCTTCATCGGCGCGAGATCGAGCTCGTCGTGGAACAAGGTCACGTCCTGCGGTGTCAGCTTGTAGAAGCGCATGGCTTCGCCGACCGCGCGGCCGCTTTCGTTCATGAAGGTGGCGGGTTTCAGCAGGACGAGCTTTTCGGCGCCGAGGCGGCCCTCGGTGGTCCAGCCCTGGAACTGGCGCTTCCACGGGGAGAAGCGATGCATGTCGGCGAGGAGGTCCAGCGCCATGAAGCCGACATTGTGCCGGTTCAGCGCATATTGGGGCCCGGGGTTGCCGAGGCCGACCCAGAGTTGCATCGCTGAAATCCTCCCGAAAGAAAAATCCCGCCCCGACCATGGCCGGGACGGGATCGTTTCTGGTCCCGAAGGGGGCGGCTTACGCCGCGTCGCCCTCTGCCTGGGTCTCGTTGTCGCCTTCCTGGCTCTTCAGCGCGGACGGCGCGACGATCGTCGCGATGGTGAAGTCGCGGTCCTCGATCGCGGGCTTCGCGCCCTTGGGCAGGACGACGGCGCTGATGTGGACGCTGTCGCCGACCTCGAAGCCGGTCAGGTCCACGACGACATCGTCGGGAATCTCGGCGGCGTCGACGATCAGTTCGACCTCATGGCGCACGACGTTGAGAACGCCGCCACGCTTCAGGCCCGGCGAGGCATCCTCGTTGTCGAAGCGGACGGGCACGTTGACGTGCACGGTCGCATGCTCCGACACGCGCAGGAAGTCGACGTGCAGCGGGCGATCGCTGACCGGGTGGAAGGCGACGTCCTTGGGCAGCGTACGCACGCCGTCGACCATCACCACGGAGTTGAAGAAGTGGCCGGTGCCGAGCAGGCGGACGAGCGCCTTTTCCTCGACGTGAACCAGGGTCGGTTCTTCCTTGTTGCCATAAATGACGGCGGGTACGCGGCCCTCACGGCGGAGAGCGCGGGAGGCTCCCTTGCCTGCCCGATCGCGTGCCTCGGCCGACAGCGTAAGCTGATCGCTCATTGCAGTCTCCAAAAGCTGATTGAGTATGTCGCCCGCCACGCCTCCAGGGATGACCATGCCGGGGTGCGCGCCCATTAGCAGGATTTCGGCGGAAATCAAGCCGGGCGGGATCGGCCGCGCGTTACTGGACCCCCGTTACTGGACTCGCGTCACCCGGAAGCCGTCCGCGCGCAGCAGGTCCAGCAGATTGCCCGGCCCCGCGAGGTGGGCGGCGCCCACGGCGATGAACGGGCGGCCGGTCATCGCCGTGATCCGGGCGGCCCAGGCACGGTTGCGATCGGTCAGCAGGGGCTGCGCGAGCGCCGGTTCCGGCGCGACCTCCGCCGCGAAGTCGCGGGCGATGGCGTCCATGTCGCCCGCGAGCCAGGACCGCAGCATCCGGTCATAGGCCGTGCGCGCGTCCTTCGCCTGCGCGATCGTGTCGGACAGGAAGCGGCGTTGCGCATCCTCCGGCAGGCGGTCGAACAGGGCGAACTGCGCCTCCGCCGTTTCCAGCCCGTCGACCGGCCTGCCGAGCGAGCGGAAGCCCTGGATCAGCACCGGCTCCACCCCCTGCGCGCCGGAGAGGCCGATATCGCCCTGGATCGCCGTCGACAGCAGCATTGCGGCGGCCCAGCTTTCATAGGGGGTGAGGCTGTCCGCACTGATGTCGCCACGCGCCATGATCGTGCGCAGCGCCGCCCGGTCGGCGGCCGGCACGCGGTCGGCGACGGGGGGCAGGCCGGGGCTCTGGCCCATGCGGCTGAAGCTGTCCTGCAGTGCGGCCGCGTCGTCGAGGTTCGCGGCCTCCAGCACCAGCCGGTCGGCGCCTTCGAGTGCGGCGCGCATCTTCGGGGTCTGCCATGGCGTGTCGGGTGGCAGGACATGGATCGTGCCGAAAACATGGGCCGAGAGCCCGGCTTTCTCGACGCGCCACATCGCCGGGCCGCGTCCGTCGGGGCGCAGCGCGGGATCGCCGCCGCAACCGCCGACGAGGATGAGCAGGAACAGGGCAAGCAGGGTGGCGGGCAGGCCGGTCTTCATCGGGCGCGTCTCATGGCCGTGACATTAGTGCTTGCCCTTGCCGATCCGGACGGCGGAGAGGCCGAGGCCCTTCAACTGATCGATCACGCTGCGCGGGCCGGAGAGGTGGCCCGCGCCGACCGCGACGAACAGCGTGCCCGGGCGCTGCATTCGGTCGGCGATCCAGGTCGCCCAGCGGGCGTTGCGGCCGAACAGCAGCACTTCCGCGATTTCCGGTGTTTCCTCCAGCGACTCGTTCATCTGCCGCGCCAGCCGGTCAGACTGCCCCTTGGCCCAGGCGGAGACGAGCGTGCCGAACTCGTTTTCCGCCTTGGGCATGTCGGCCACCGTCTGGTTCAGGAACGTCACCTGCTGTTCCTGCGTCAGGCCCGCGAAATAGCCGAGCTGCTGGGCAGGGGTCTCAAGGCCCTCCATCGCCTTGCCCTGCGCCTTCGCGGCGTCGGTCAGCACCTTCTCGACGCCTGCGTCCTGACTGTAGCCGAGCTTTGCGAGCGGGGCGACGGCGAGGCTGATCGCCGCCATCCAGGGCTGGAACTGCTCGAACGACTGCCAGGGAAGGCCGGCATCCTGCATCGCCGCCTGATATCTGGCGCGCGCATCGGGGGCGAGGCGGTCGCTGAGCGCCGTGCCGTCGCGAGCGAGGCCGAGCGCAGCGACCTGTTGCGCCATTTCGTCCTGCGACGGGTCGATCATTTCCATGACGAGCGTGCCGGAGGCGTCGAAAGCGGCCTTGACCGGCCCCTCGAACCAGACCGTCCCGGGTTTCAGCACATGCACCGACCCGAACAGATAGATGGTCGTGTCCGCATCCTGCACCTTCCACAGCGCCGGGTGGGCCGCCCTCGCCGCGGTGCGCGCGGAGGCCGCGACGGGCGCGAACAGCAGGGCGATGATCGAGAAGGCGGAGAGAATGCCGAGCCGGCGGCCGTTGCTGAAGCTGCTCATGGCCCCCTCCATGCGTCTGCCGCGTCCGGCGGGCAAGCCCCCTTCGTCGCGAGCCCTCCTTCTACCCGCCCCTTGACCCTGTCACTCCCTTGCGCCAAGGCACGCCGCCTGAAACCAAGCCTTGAGCGCCCGGAAGCATAGCAGGGCGCGGGAAGCGAAAGACCAGCGTGAGCGACGGCCAGCCACTCTCGTTCCAGGACATGATCCTGACCCTCCACGCCTATTGGAGCAGGCAGGGCTGCGTCATCCTGCAGCCCTATGACATGGAGGTCGGCGCGGGTACGTTCCACCCGGCGACGACGCTGCGCAGCCTGGGCCCAAATCCGTGGAATGCGGCCTATGTCCAGCCGAGCCGCCGCCCGACCGACGGCCGCTATGGTGAGAACCCGAACCGGCTCCAGCATTATTACCAGTATCAGGTGATCATGAAGCCGAGCCCGCCGAACCTGCAGGAGCTGTATCTCGGCTCCCTGGTGGAGATCGGCATCGATCCGCTGGTGCACGACATCCGCTTCGTCGAGGACGACTGGGAAAGTCCGACGCTGGGCGCCTGGGGCCTGGGCTGGGAAGTGTGGTGCGACGGCATGGAGGTGAGCCAGTTCACCTATTTCCAGCAGATGGGCGGCTTCGACTGCAAGCCGGTCGCGGGCGAGCTGACCTACGGCCTCGAACGGCTCGCGACGTATATTCAGGGCGTCGACCGGGTGTACGACCTCCGCTTCAACGATGCGGGCGTCACCTATGGCGACGTGTTCCTCGAAAACGAGAAGCAGATGTCGAAGTGGAACTTCGAGATCGCCGACACCGACAAGCTGTTCCGCTGGTTCAAGGACTGTCAGGCGGAATGGCAGCAGTGCATCGACAATGACGTGCCGCTCGCCGCGTTCGAGCAGGCGATCAAGGCCAGCCACACCTTCAACCTGTTGCAGGCGCGCGGCGTCATCTCCGTGCAGGAACGCGCCAGCTACATGGGGCAGGTCCGCGACATGGCGAAGGGCAGCTGCGAGGCGTGGATGAAAACCAACGGGTGGGCGGAGTGAATCCTCCCCTGCAAGGGGAGGGGGACCGCGCGGCGAAGCCGCGTGGTGGAGGGGGTGTGCCGCACGCGCGTCGCCCCGAGACATACGCCGCACGAAAGTTGCGCCGGGACATGTCGCTGCCCGAGGTTCTGTTGTGGCAATGTCTCAGAGGGCAGGCGACGGGCCTTAAGTTTCGGCGGCAACACCCTGTCGGTCCCTATATCGCGGACTTTTACTGCAGCAGCTTGAGGCTGGTGATCGAAATTGATGGCGCGGCGCATGACATGGGTGGCAATCCACAGCGCGATCTTCGCCGGGATGGGTTCATGGAAGAGAATGGGTATAAGGTGCTGCGTTTGGCTGCCTCTGAAATCCTGAAGGATGCGGGAAAGGTCGCCGAGGCGATTGGAGCGCTTGGGGCGAGCCCCCTCCACCAGCCTCCGGCTGGTCCCCCTCCCCGTGCCGGGGAGGATAATTGATGACTGACTTCCTCCTCGAATTGCGCTGTGAGGAAATTCCGGCGCGGATGCAGGTGAAGGCGTCCGAAGATCTTGCGCGGCTGTTTGCCGAGGAGCTTGGCAAGGCGGGGCTTAAGGCCGGGGCAATCGAGAGCTTCGTCACGCCGCGGCGCCTGGCCCTGATCGCCCGCGACCTGCCGCTGGAGACGGCGGCGGTCAGCGAGGAGTTCAAGGGGCCGCGCACGTCCGCGCCCGCGCAGGCGCTCGACGGCTTCCTGCGCAAGACCGGCCTGACGCAGGATCAGCTGGAGGATCGCGACGGCGTCTGGTTCGCCGTGGTCGAGAAGCCCGGCCGCGCCACCGCGCAGGTGCTGGCGCAGGCGGTGCCCGCCGTCGTGCGCGCCTTCCCCTGGCCCAAGTCGATGCGCTGGGGCGCCGCCTCCGCCACGACCGAGAGCCTGCGCTGGGTGCGGCCGTTGCAGGGCATCGTCGCCATATTGGGCGACGCGCTGGTCGACATCGAGATCGACGGCATCCGTTCGGGCTGCGCCACGGTCGGCCACCGTTTCCACCATCATGGCGACATCACCATCGGCGGCGCGGGCGATTATGCCGCGAAGCTGCGCGCGGCGCACGTCATCGTCTCCCATGAGGAGCGGCAGGCGATCATCGCGCAGAAGGCAGGCGAGGCCGCCGCGTCGATGGGCTATGCGCTGGTCGAGGACAAGGGCCTCGTCGCGGAGAATGCGGGCCTGACCGAATGGCCGGTGCCGCTGATCGGCGACTTCGATCCCGCGTTCCTGGAGGTGCCGCCGGAGGTCATCCAGCTGACCCTGCGGATCAACCAGAAATATTTCGTGCTGAGGGATGGCGCGGGGAAACTGACCCCGGCCTTCATCTGCGTCGCCAATATCGAGGCGAAGGACGGCGGCGCCGCGATCATCGCGGGCAACCGCAAGGTGCTGGCCGCCCGCCTGTCCGACGCGCGCTTCTTCTGGGAGCAGGACAGGAAGACGCCGCTCGCCATCCATGCGCAGAAGTTGTCGCGCATCACATTCCACGAGAAGCTGGGCACGGTCGCCGACAAGGTGGAGCGCGTCGCGAAGCTGGCGCGATGGCTGGTGGAAGAGGGGGTCATCCTCCCCGGCACGGGGAAGGGGACCGCCGGCGAAGCCGGTGGTGGAGGGGGGGCGCCTCTGGGCGCGACTTCTCCTGATGCAACGATTGAGGCGAGCCCCCTCCACCACCAGCCTGCGGCTGGCGGTCCCCCTCCCCGTGCCGGGGAGGAATTGGCTGACCTTGCCGAACAGGCCGCGCGTCTGGCCAAGGCCGATCTGGTCACCGAGATGGTGGGCGAGTTTCCGGAGCTTCAGGGCGTGATGGGCGGCTATTATGCGCGGGCGGAGGGCCTGCCCGACGCCGTCGCCGACGCCATCCGCGATCATTATGACACTCCGGAGCAGCCTGTTTCTGTCATAGTCGCCTTGGCGGATCGCCTGGATAATCTAAGCCAGTTTTTTCGTATCGATGAACGTCCCACAGGCTCCAAGGACCCGTTTGCGTTACGGCGGGCCGCGATCCAGACCTTGTTTATGATCATGCGCGGCATTCGTCTTGATCTTCGGAAATTCGTTTCCGACGACGTGATTGATTTCATCGTCGAGCGCTGGATGGCGCAGAACAGGACTGCTGGTGGGCGACCGGACCTGATTGCAGCCGTGGCAGCATATAAGGATGGTGACCTCTGGCGTCTCGGACAGCGTATGAGGGCTTTGGAGGCCTTTGTCGCCACCGAGGACGGGAAGAACCTGCTCGCCGGGTACAAGCGTGCCGCCAATATCCTGAAGAAGGAGAACTGGGGCGGGCCCGAGACGGTGATGGCGGACGAGGCCGATCAGGGCATTCCGCAGACCGGGGAGGAAGACCCGTTCGTCATGGTGGGGCAGCCCGACGTCGCCGACACGGTGGCGAAGCTGGGCCATGCCGACCTGTCTTACCTGCCCGAGCCCGCCGAAGCGGCGCTGATCGCGGCGCTCGACGCGGCGCAGCCACGTGCGGCGCAGGCGGTGGTGAGCGAGGATTTCGAGGGAGCTATGGCGGCGCTCGCCAGCCTGCGCGCGCCGATCGACGCCTTTTTTGAGGGCGTCACGGTCAACGACGCCGACAAGGCGAAGCGGCACGCCCGGCTCGACCTGCTGGCGCGGATGCGTGACGCGGTCCATGGCGTCGCCGATTTTTCGAAGATAGAAGGATAGGATGCCAGCCTCGATTCTCATGTCCGGGGCGGGTGGGTCGCGCAATACCATATCGTCAAACGCCGGGCAGAGGGGGGTATCCGGAAGTCAACGGCGTTAAGAATGCTGCTCCGCAACGGGACAGAAAACCGGCAGGAAAACCGGACCGTCGCGTAGCGCTTGATCAGACCCGTGCTGCAATGCACAACATTGGCCTTTCTTTTCGTTTCCCACGAAGGGCCCTCAAATGGTGGATGTGATGGAAGTGCAGACCATGAATCCAACGAAGACCGAAGGCCGTTATGTCTATCGTTTCGGCGGTGGCGCGAATGACGGCGGCAATGGCGACAAGAACCTGCTGGGTGGCAAGGGCGCCAACCTCGACGGCATGGCATCCATCGGCCTGCCGGTGCCTCCGGGCTTTACCATCACGACCGAGATGTGCACCCGCTATTATGAAGACGGCGGCGTGTTTCCCGAGAGCCTGAAGACGGAAGTCGCGAACGGCATCGCCCATATCGAGGGCGTGACCGGCAAGTCCTTCGGCGACAAGGCCGACCCGCTGCTGGTGTCCGTCCGTTCGGGCGCGCGCATCTCCATGCCGGGCATGATGGACACGGTCCTGAACCTGGGCCTGAACGACGAGACCGTGCTGGGCCTTGCGACCGCTTCGGGCGACGAGCGCTTCGCCTGGGACAGCTATCGCCGGTTCATCCAGATGTATTCCGACGTGGTGCTGGAACTCGACCACGGCGCGTTCGAGGAAGCGCTGGAGATCGCGAAGGAAGACCAGGGCTATACGCTCGACACCGAGATGAGCGCCGCCGACTGGAAGGCGCTGGTCAAGGAATACAAGACGATCGTCGAGAAGCAGTGGAAGAAGCCGTTCCCGCAGGACGTGCACGACCAGCTGTGGGGCGCGATCCGCGCCGTCTTCGGTTCGTGGCAGGCCGACCGCGCGAAGGTGTATCGCCGCCTGAACGACATTCCCGGCGACTGGGGCACGGCCGTCAACGTGCAGGCGATGGTGTTCGGCAACATGGGCGACACGTCGGCCACCGGCGTCGCCTTTACCCGTGACCCGGCGACCGGCGAGAACGTCTATTACGGCGAGTTCCTGATCAACGCGCAGGGCGAAGACGTGGTGGCGGGCATCCGCACGCCGCAGTACCTGACCAAGGCTGCGCGGGAGAAGGCGGGCGCCAAGCCCGCGTCGATGGAAGAGGCGATGCCGGAGACCTATGCCGAACTGGCGAAGGTCTTCCAGATCCTCGAAACCCATTATCGCGACATGCAGGACATCGAGTTCACGGTGCAGCAGGGCAAGCTCTGGATGCTCCAGACCCGCTCGGGCAAGCGCACCGCGAAGGCTGCGCTGAAGATCGCGGTCGAGATGGCCGGTGAAGGCCTGATCAGCGAGGAGGAGGCCGTCGCCCGCGTCGATCCCGCCGCGCTCGACCAGTTGCTGCACCCGACGCTCGACCCGAAGGCGCCGCGCGACGTGCTGACGAAGGGCCTGCCCGCGTCCCCGGGCGCGGCCAGCGGCGTTGTGGTGTTCGACGCCGACACCGCCGAGCGCCGGGCCGAGCTGGGCGACGCGGTCATCCTGGTGCGCGTGGAGACGAGCCCCGAGGACATTCACGGCATGCACGCGGCGAAGGGCATCCTGACCGCGCGCGGCGGCATGACCAGCCATGCGGCGGTCGTGGCCCGGGGCATGGGCCGCCCCTGCGTCTCCGGCGCGGGCAGCTTGTCGATCGACGCGAAGGCGAAGGTGCTGCGCATCGCGGGCCGTGAGCTGGGCGAGGGCGACATCGTCACCATCGACGGGTCGACCGGTGAGGTGATGGCTGGCGAGGTGCCGACGGTGCAGCCGGAACTGGCCGGCGATTTCGGTGTCCTGATGGGCTGGGCCGACAAGGTCCGCCGCCTGAAGGTGCGCGCGAATGCCGAAACCCCCGCCGACTGCAAGGTCGCCCGCGAATTCGGCGCCGAGGGCGTGGGCCTGTGCCGGACCGAGCACATGTTCTTCGACGCGGCCCGCATCACCGCCGTGCGCGAGATGATCCTGGCCGACAGCGAGAAGGGCCGCCGCGTCGCGCTCGACAAGCTGCTGCCCGAACAGCGGGACGATTTCGCGCAGATCTTCATGGTGATGGCTGGCCTGCCGGTCACCATCCGCCTGCTCGACCCGCCGCTGCACGAGTTCCTGCCGCACGCCGAGGCGGAGTTCGAGGAGGTGGCGAAGGCCGCCGGGGTCGGCATCGAGGCGCTGAAGCGCCGCGCGGCCGAGCTGCACGAGTTCAACCCGATGCTGGGCCATCGCGGTTGCCGTCTGGGCGTTACCTATCCCGAAATCTACGAGATGCAGGCGCGTGCGATCTTCGAGGCGGCGCTGATCGTCGCGGACCGCACCGGACAGGCGCCGATCCCGGAGGTCATGATCCCGCTCGTCGCCACCAAGCGCGAGCTGGAGTTGATGAAGGCGATCGTCGACAGCGTCGCCAAGGAGGTGTTCGCCGAGCAGGGCAAGTCGGTCGACTATCTGGTCGGCACGATGATCGAATTGCCGCGCGCGGCGCTGAAGGCCGGGGAGATCGCCGAGGTGGGCGAGTTCTTCTCCTTCGGCACCAACGACCTGACGCAGACCACGATCGGCATCAGCCGCGACGACGCCGGGCGGTTCCTGACGCAATATGTCGACAAGGGCATCTTTCCGCGCGACCCGTTCGTCAGCATCGACGTCGAGGGTGTGGGCCAGCTGATCGAGATCGCCGCCGAGCGTGGCCGGGCGACGCGGTCCGGCATCAAGCTGGGCATTTGCGGTGAACATGGCGGCGACCCGGCCTCCATCGCGTTCTGCGAACAGACCGGCCTCGATTACGTGTCCGCCTCGCCCTATCGCGTGCCCATCGCCCGCCTCGCGGCGGCGCAGGCGGCGCTCAAGGCGCGCGGCTGACCCCTTTCAAGGTGTGAATGAAGAGGGGCGGGAGCGGGCAACGCTTCCGCCCCTTTGTCGTTTCCGGCGATTCCCTTCCCGACGCGCTTCTCGACTGTGCTCGAAACGAACGGGGGTGGGGCGGGGCCGGACGTCGGGAGGGGCTTACACGACCCTGTGCGATACGCCGTAGGCGGCCAGATGGCCGTCCGTGTCGCCCTTCGCCAGCATCCTGGCCTGATCCCGCCATTTGCCGTTGGCAATGGTCCCGGCGGGGTAGCCCAGCCTATCCTCCAGCGCGCGCTCGTCCCGGCGATCGAGGCGCGCGATCTGGTCATAACGGTAATAGCCCGCCTCGTTCAGCCGGATCTCGTCCTGCGGATCGACGCCGATGATCGCCGACAGCCGGTCGCGCCCATCCTCAGGCCGCGCGTCGGCCAGCGGCGGTGCGCCGGTCAGCGGCATGATGGGGCGGCGCGTGGCGGCGGACGGGGCAGGGCGTTCCGGCGCGACGCCCTCCAGCGCTGCTATTCGGGTGTCGCGATCGGCAATGGCCTTGTCCCGCTCGCGGGTGAGCGTGTCGCGTTCCTGCTCCGCCGCCTCCCGTGCGCGGCGCTCGGCCCGCCAGCGGCGCTTGTGCTTGCCCGCGTTGCTGATGAACAGGCCGAAGGCAATCCCGACGACCAGCGTGATGCCGAGCATCGCCCAGAGATTCGTGGTGATGATCATGACAGCCATCCTCCTCCTGCCGGTCACAACCGGTGGCGGGGCGGATGGTTGCGCGGGAAAGGGGGAGGCGCGCGAAATGGCGGCCCATAAGGCTTTTCGAGGCACGTCCGTCATGCGTGCAGGGAGGGAAGAAAAAAGCTGCACAAAAGGGGTTGCCAGAATCCCCGACCGCTTCTATCTGCGCACTTCCCTTGCGCGCCCGTAGCTCAGCTGGATAGAGCATCAGACTACGAATCTGAGGGTCGGACGTTCGAATCGTTCCGGGCGCGCCACTTTCCCCAACGCCTTGCCGAAGGCCGTTGAGGGAAGGGAACTTCAATCAGCTATCGACAATGCTGCGTTTTACGCGCAGCCTTCTGCCCTTGGAGTCGCCTTGGGGGAGAAGGTGATGGTACATATGATACCGGTCTACGCCGCTGTTATTCCCGCGGCTGTGATGATTGCCTTTGTCGTCAGCATGAAGGGGTGCGGACGGCGTTAATTGCCAGCGTCCTGCTGTGCGTCAGGCTCGGTGATCGAGACGCGGTCCGGGTAGAAGGCCACATGCCCGGCGATTGCCGCTACGGCATCGAATGGGGCGGGGTAGGTCCAGACGGCGTTGATGCCGCTCGCGCCCAGCATCGGCATATCGAAATAGCCCGCTTCTCCCTTGTACGGGCAGTAGCTTGCGTGGGCCGACGCGGACAGCAGGTCCATGCGAACATCCGACCGGGGAATGTACTGGACGGCGGGATAGTTCGCTTCCCGCAGGGTCAGTGCATCGCGTGTCCGGGCGATCTCGATATCGCCGGCGCGAACCACCACCGTCGCCGGATTGGCCGCGATCGTTATCGGATGATCCGGTCCCGGAATACGGATCGGGCGGGAAGATTCTGACATTTCCGGTTTCCCTTACGGCATCAGGCGAATTCTCGCAGCGGTACCATGGTTCAGAGCAAGGGCGCGGTCCGCGCAGAAGTCGGTCCATGAGGGGCAGATGTGGGTGCCGGATGGGCAAGTTCAACTGTGAAAATCGTTACGATTGCGATCAATGGAATATACAAAGCGGCAAGTTGAACATTGGATAATTGAGAGTTTATCTTGAACATGTCTGGTGAGTAACTGATATCGGATGATATAGGTCAGGCAGACAGTGCGTGGGACGCCTGTTGCGGTGGGAGACGGGCGATCACTGTGGGGACTACCCGGCGGGGCGGGATAGCCAAGACGGATTTGTTGGCGAACCATTGGATGCAGGCCGGACAACGGCCGGGCATGCGCCCTACACTGTGTCCGATCCCGTTCGAGGATCGCATCCGACTGGCCGGTGCCGTCGGCTATGCCGGTATCGGCGTTACCGAAGCGGAACTGGCACGGGCGCTGGCGCGCCACGGCGACCGCGACCTGCGCGCGTTGCTGGCGGACAATGGCATCCGGCATATCCAGATCCAGGCGTTGCGGCGCTGGTGGGAGGATGACGGCGAGTGGCGCCGGTCGCTCGAGACGATGCTGGATTGCGGAAATCGGGTCGGCGCCGGGCTGGTCGAGGTGATCGGCGATTTCTCGGCCGCGTTCATTCCTGTCGGCCTGTTGTCGGATCGCTTCCAGGCGGTCGCCCGGATGAGCAAGCAGGCCGGCATGGTCGCGGCGCTGGAGATCGCGGCCTATTCAAGCATCAGGTCGATCGGCATGGCAATCGACATTCTGGGGGAAAGTGCGGGTTCGACGGCGGGCCTGCTGCTCGACAGCTGGCATTGCAAGCGGCTGGGCATCGACGCGGCGGCGATCGCCGCCTTGCCGAAGGGGATAGTCGCCGCGGTCGCGGTGGCCGATTGTAGCCCCGATGCGCTGGATGATGTCGTGACGGAAGCTCTCGACCATCGCCTGATTCCCGGCACGGGCACCGCCGACATTCCCGCTTTCCTCGCGGCGCTGTGCGTCACCGATTATGACGGGCCGATCGGCGTCGAGGTGCTTTCGGCCGCCTTGCGGTCCGAGCGACTGGAGGATGCGCTGCGCGGTTGCGCCGAGGCGACGCGCGCGATGCTGACCAGCCGTCACTGATCCGTCCCGCCGGGCGGGTTTGTGCGGATGCAACAAAAAGCCCGGCTTCGCCCTAGCCCTCCCCGGTACAAATGGTTACATGGGCCGCCACGAATCCTCCCGCCTGCACGGAAAGTGGCTCTACTCATGGACATCCGCCTCGGTCTCACCTTCGATGACGTGCTGTTGCAGCCCGCCGAATCCGACGTGCTGCCGAGCCAGGCCGATCCATCGACGCAGGTGACGAAGGCGATCCGCCTGAACATCCCGATCCTCTCCTCCGCCATGGACACCGTAACGGAGGCCGACATGGCGATCGTCATGGCGCAGCTGGGCGGCATGGGCGTGCTCCACCGCAACCTGTCGATCGAGGAGCAGGCGGCCGCCGTTCGCGCCGTCAAGCGGTTCGAGAGCGGCATGGTCGTCAATCCGATCACGATCACGCCCGATGCGACGCTGGCGGAGGCGCAGGCGCTGATGGCGCGCAACCGCATTTCGGGCATTCCGGTCGTCGAGGCGAGCGGCAAGCTGGCCGGCATTCTGACCCATCGCGACACGCGTTTCGCCGAAAACCCGAACCAGCCGGTCAGCGAACTGATGACGCGGGACAATCTGGCCGTGGTGTCGCCGGGCGTCAGCCAGGATGAGGCGAAGCGGATGCTGCACCAGCGCCGGATCGAGAAGCTGCTGGTGGTCGACAACGCCTATCACTGTGTCGGCCTGATCACCGTCAAGGACATGGAGAAGGCAGTCAATTATCCGCAGGCGACGAAGGACGCCGCAGGGCGCCTGCGCGTCGCCGCCGCGACCACCGTGGGCGACAAGGGGCTGGAGCGGACCGAGGCGCTGATCGACGCCGAGTGCGACCTGATCGTCATCGATACGGCGCATGGCCACAGCAAGCAGGTGTCGGCCGCCGTCACCGCGGTCAAGAAGCTGTCCAACCACGTTCAGGTCGTTGCGGGCAACGTCGCGACGGCGGAGGCGACCCGCGCGCTGATCGACGCGGGAGCGGACTGCGTGAAGGTGGGCATCGGTCCGGGATCGATCTGCACGACGCGCGTCGTCGCCGGCATCGGCGTGCCGCAGCTGACCGCGATCGTGGATTCGGCCGAGGAAGCCGCCAAGTCGGGCGTGCCGGTGATCGCCGACGGCGGCCTGCGCACCAGCGGCGACGTGGCGAAGGCGCTGGCGGCGGGCGCAGGCTGCGTGATGGTGGGATCGCTGCTCGCGGGTACGGCAGAGGCACCGGGCGAAACGTTCCTGTATCAGGGCCGGGCGTACAAGAGCTATCGCGGCATGGGCTCTGTCGGCGCGATGGCGCGGGGCAGCGCCGACCGCTATTTCCAGGCCGACATCAAGGACCAGATGAAGCTCGTGCCCGAGGGGATCGAGGGACAGGTGCCGTTCAAGGGGCCGGCGTCCGACGTGATCCATCAACTGGTCGGCGGCGTGAAGGCGGCGATGGGCTACACCGGCAGCCGGACGATCAAGGAGTTGCAGGAGCGCGCGCGCTTCGTCCAGATCACCAATGCCGGCCTTTCCGAGAGCCATGTCCACGACGTGACGATCACGCGGGAAGCGCCGAACTATCCGACGCGCTGACGCCGCGGGCATGATGCACCGGTCTGGGCCCGCGACATGACCCCGGCGGCCCGCGTGCAGGCGGCGATCGATATACTCGATGACGTGATCGCGGCGGCGCGCGACGGTGGCCCGGCCGCCGACACGCTGATCGCGCGCTATTTTCGGACGCGGCGCTATGCGGGATCGAAGGACCGGCGGGCGGTGCGCGACCTTCTGTACCGGGCGATCCGGCGCAGCGGCGACCGGCCGGGGAGCGGGCGGGCGGCGATCGTAGGGCTGGCGCGGGAAGATGTTGCGCTGGCCGCCCTGTTCGACGGATCGACCCACGGCCCTGCGCCGCTTTCGGACGATGAAGAGGGCACATCCGCGTCTGTCATTCCTGCATGGATCAATAACTTGCTGGTCGATCCTGTCACCGATGCTGAGCAGAAGGCGCTGCTGGCGCGGGCGTCGCTGGATCTGAGGGTCAACAGGCTGAAAGGCGACATGGCGACGGCGCGCGCGGCGTTGCCGGAGGCGGAGCCGGTGTCCGGCTTCCCCGATGCGCTGCGCCTGCCCGAGGGCTTTGCGATCGAGGGCGCGCCGGCATGGGAGAGCGGCCTGGTCGAGGTGCAGGATGCGGGCAGCCAGGCGATCGCCGCCGCCTGCGACGTGCGGCCGGGCATGACGGTCGTCGACCTGTGCGCCGGGGCCGGCGGCAAGACGCTGGCGCTTGCGGCGGCGATGGCGGGGACGGGGCGACTGATCGCCGCGGACACCATACGCGACCGGCTGAATCGTCTGCCTCCACGCGCGCAACGAGCCGGGGCGGGGTTCATCGAGACATTGCTGCTCGATCAGGGGCGGGAAGGCGAACGACTCGCGGCGCTGGCGGGGCAGGCCGACGTGGTGCTGGTCGATGCGCCATGCTCCGGCACGGGGACATGGCGGCGCAATCCGGAAGCGCGCTGGCGCCTCAACCCCGCCCGTCTGGCGCGGCTGGTGGCGGAACAGGCACGGATACTCGATCTTGCCGCGCCGCTGCTGGCGTCCGGCGGACGGCTCGTCTATGCTGTCTGCGCTTTGACCGTTGAGGAGGGACCAGCGCAGATCGCCGCCTTTCTGGCACGCCACGATGCGTTCACCCCCCTGCCACTCGGGAATCCGCCCGGCTCGTCGCCGGGGCGCACCCTTGGTAACGGAATAGTATTGACCCCCGCCCATGATGGGACGGACGGTTTCTTCTTCGCCGCGCTGCAAAAAGCCTGATGGACATGATGCGCGAAAGTGAAGACACTCCGGCCCGGAAAATACCGGCCGCCGCAATTCTGGAGACAATCATGCGTTTCACACCTGCCTCGATCGCCCTGGCCGCCGTGCTCGCGACCGTGTCGAGCGTGGGGTTGAGCCAGAAACCGGATACCCAGATCGATCCGTTGTCGATCGAATGGCAGAAGGCGGGCGACGAGGCGCAGCGCGCGGGTCGTTATGAGGCGGCCAACGACGCCTATGAAAGCGCGCTCGCCGCCGATCCGCGCAACCGCGCCGTCTATGTCGCGCTCGGCCAGATCGCGCGGACGCAGGGGCTGCAGGGCAAGGCCATCCGCCTCTATGGCGAGGCGCTGCTGCTCGATCCGACCGATGTGCAGGCGCTGTCGGGGCAGGGGCAGGCGATGGTGGAGAAGGGCGCGCTCGAACGGGCGAAGGAGAACCTCGCCCGCGTGAAGTCCCTGTGCAAGCAGGGCTGCGCGCCCGCGACCCAACTCGCCGCCGCAATCGACAAGGGCGCGCCGCCCGCCACCGTGCTGAGTGCCAAGGATGTCGTGCCGACCCCGAGCGTCGCGCCGACCGAGAAGCCCTGATCGAAGCAACGCGATAGGGGGGATAATCTTCCGCCGCGCATGGCTGTCCGATTTGTCCTGCCGCCCGGGTGGAGTGAAAATGAGGCGCGGGCAGCTGGACGGCTAGAGTCCGTCACCCCGGCGAAGGCTGGGGTCTCAGGAGAGGACACGCCACCGGGCCTGCGATCCCAGCCTTCGCCGGGATGACGGGGTAAGCCAGATCACCCGCAACTCACCCAATATCATCCGTGCGCGCCGTCGAACGGCAGCAGAGCGTCGTATACCTCCAGCGGTGGTTTGCCCGGAAGGATGAAGCCCTGTCGCAGCAGGGACGCGTGGCGGACGATTTCCGCCTGCTGTTCGATGCCGTAGCGGTCGAAGGGCTTTCCGGGGCGGATCGTGTAGTCGTAGCGGCAGAACGGGTGGCGCATCAGCGGAAGCCACCAGCGGCCGCGCGTCTGCGCCTGCCACACATGGGTCATTTCGTGGATGAAGAGGCCCTGCTGGTCGAGCGGCCCGGCGCAGAAATCGTCGCAGTAGAGCCCGCCCTTCGGGTGCAGCCACAGATGGCCGTCGGGCGCCATGGTGATATGGGCGGGCTGGAGCGGCCACCATTTGCGGTTGTGGATGCGCACCTGATCATAGGCGATCGCGTCGCCGAACATGGCGGCGGCCAGCGCGCGCTCCGACGGGGTCAGGGGACGGCCGGTGGTCACCGGTTCATGAACGGGAGATCGCGGCGGCCCGAAATGTCAGTGCCCGGCATGGTCCGCCATGTTGCCCATGCTGTTGTCCGTTGCGGGGGCGGCCGCATTGTCGTTCGCGGCGTCGCTCGCGGCCGCGCCCGCCTTCTGCAATACGGCGTCGACGATGATGCGGTCGCCGTTCGAGAACAGGAAGGTGAGGGGGATCTTGCCTTCCCGCGCTTCGGCCGCGTTGACGCCGAACATCATCAGATGCTTGCCGCCCGGTGCGAAGGCGACCTTGGTCTCGGCAGGAATCGTGACCGAGGTGATCGGCTTCATCGTCGTCATCCCGCCCTCGTTCGCGCTCTCGTGCATCTCGATGCGCTGGACCCGGTCGGACAGGACGCCGAGCAGCTTCACCTCCTGCGGGCCGCCATGCACGGTCATGTAACCGGCGGCGGGCGCGGCCTGATCGGGGGCGAGGCGAATCCATGCCTGATCGACGTAGAGCGGCAGCGGATCGGCGCAGCCCGAAAGCATCGCCGATGCGGCGGCAATCAGCATGCCGGAGGCGACCCGCCCGAAAAGGCCCGTAAACCGGGACTTTGCCTTGAACATCCGTCGACTCCCACTGTCTCGTTTCCGGTCGCCGGACTGCGTAATCCTCAACTCGTCTTGTGCCAAGGAAAAGCGCGCCTATATCCGATCCCGACACGGTGGCCGCACCTGGCGCTTTTTGCGGGGCGGAGCCGTCAACCGCTGAACTGATTTGGGGTCAAAAGAGGAAACAATGGCTAAAGTTATCGGTATCGACCTGGGTACGACAAACAGCTGTATCGCCGTGATGGACGGCGGGAAGCCGAAGGTGATCGAGAATGCCGAGGGCGCGCGCACGACGCCGTCGATCGTGGCATTCGCCAAGGGCGGAGAGCGCCTCGTCGGCCAGCCGGCCAAGCGCCAGGCCGTCACCAACCCGGAGAACACCGTTTTCGCGGTGAAGCGCCTGATCGGCCGCCGTTTCGACGATCCGATGACCAAGAAGGACATGGAGCTGGTGCCCTACAGCATCACCGCCGGGACCAACGGCGATGCCTGGGTCAAGGCCGGTGGCGAGGATTACAGCCCGTCGCAGATTTCCGCCTTCATCCTGCAGAAGATGAAGGAAACCGCCGAGAGCTATCTGGGCGAGACCGTGACGCAGGCCGTCATCACCGTGCCCGCCTACTTCAACGACGCCCAGCGTCAGGCGACCAAGGACGCCGGCAGGATCGCGGGCCTGGAAGTGCTGCGCATCATCAACGAGCCGACCGCCGCTGCGCTCGCCTACGGGCTTGAGAAGCAGGACGGCAAGACCATCGCCGTCTACGACCTTGGCGGCGGCACGTTCGACATCTCGATCCTGGAGATCGGCGACGGCGTGTTCGAGGTGAAGTCGACCAACGGCGACACCTTCCTGGGCGGCGAGGATTTCGACGCCAAGCTGGTCCAGTATCTGGCCGACAGCTTCCAGAAGGATGAGGGCATCGACCTCACCAAGGACAAGCTGGCGCTCCAGCGCCTGAAGGAAGCGGCCGAGAAGGCGAAGATCGAGCTGTCTTCGGCGCAGACGACCGAGGTCAACCTGCCCTTCATCACCGCCGACCAGAACGGTCCCAAGCATCTGGTGAAGACCATCACCCGCGCGGACCTGGAAAAGCTGGTCGCCGACCTCATCAAGCGCACGATGGACCCCTGCAAGAAGGCGATGGCCGACGCAGGCGTCACCGCCAGCGAGATCAGCGAAATCGTACTGGTCGGCGGCATGACCCGCATGCCCAAGGTGCGCGAGGCCGTGAAGGAGTTCTTCGGCAAGGAGCCGCATTCGGGCGTGAACCCGGACGAGGTCGTTGCGATGGGTGCCGCCATTCAGGCGGGCGTGCTTCAGGGCGACGTCAAGGACGTGCTGCTGCTCGACGTGACCCCGCTGTCGCTGGGCATCGAGACGCTGGGCGGCGTGTTCACCCGCATGATCGACCGCAACACCACGATCCCGGCCAAGAAGTCGCAGGTCTATTCGACCGCCGACGACAACCAGCAGGCGGTGACGATCCGCGTGTTCCAGGGCGAGCGCGAGATGGCGTCGGACAACAAGCTGCTCGGCCAGTTCGATCTGGTCGGCATTCCCCCGGCGCCGCGCGGTGTACCGCAGATCGAGGTCACGTTCGACATCGACGCGAACGGCATCGTCAACGTGTCGGCGCGCGACAAGGGCACCGGCAAGGAGCAGCAGATCAAGATCCAGGCTTCCGGTGGCCTCAGCGACGCCGACATCGAGCAGATGGTGAAGGATGCCGAGCGCTTCGCCGACGAGGACAAGAAGAAGCGTGAATCGGCCGAGGCGAAGAACAACGCCGAAAGCCTGATCCACACGACCGAGAAGCAGATCGAGGAGCATGGCGACAAGGTCGACGCGGCGCTGAAGTCCGAGATCGAGACCGCGATCGCGGCCGCCAAGTCGGCTGTCGAGGGTGGTGATCCCGAAGCCATGAAGACCAAGGCGCAGGAACTCGCCACGGTCGCCATGAAGCTGGGCCAGGCCATCTACGAAAAGGAGCAGGCCCAGGCCGCGGCTCCCTCAGGCGAAGAAGCGCGCGAGGCGAAGGCGGCGGACGACGATGTCGTCGATGCCGAATTCTCCGAAGTGGACGAAGACAACAAGGCGTAAGGCCTGCGATGAAGCGAACCTCGACTTTGCCCGGAGCCTGTGGGAATAGCATCCGCTATGCCCGCGCGGCCCGGGGGAAGTCGGGGGCTGCGCGCGCGCAGGGGGCGAGATGAGCACGGAAGTCGACTATTACGAGCTGCTGGAGGTGGAACGCACGGCGGATGCCGGCACCATCAAGAGCGCCTATCGCAAGCTGGCGATGAAGTATCACCCGGACAAGACGGGGGGATGCGCCGACAGCGAGGACAAGTTCAAGGCGGTCAGCGAGGCCTATGAGTGCCTGAAGGACCCGCAGAAGCGGGCAGCCTATGACCGGTTCGGCCATGCAGCCTTCAAGAATGGCGGCGGGGGTGGCCCCGGCGGCTTCGGTGGCGGCGGCGCCGGCGGTTTCTCCGACCTTGGCGACATTTTCGAGACGATCTTCGGGCAGGCGGGTTTCGGCAGCGGCGGGCGGCAGCAGGCCAACCGGCGCGGCGCCGACCTGCGCTATGACATGGAGATCACGCTGGAGCAGGCATTCGCCGGCACCTCGACCCAGATCGATATCGAGGTTTCGGAGAATTGCGAGCCCTGCGAGGGCACCGGCGCGGAGCCGGGTACCAAGGCCAAGGCGTGCATGACGTGTCGTGGCAGCGGCCAGGTGCGGGCGCAGCAGGGGTTCTTCGTCGTCGAGCGGACATGCCCGACCTGCCATGGCGCAGGGCAGGTGATCGACAGCCCGTGCCGATCCTGCCGGGGCGAGGGACGGGTCGACAAGCGCTCGACGCTGCAGGTCGACATTCCCGCCGGCGTGGACGAAGGCAACCGCATCCGCCTGACGGGCAAGGGCGAGGCTGGCGCGCGGGGTGCACCTGCGGGTGACCTCTACATCTTCCTGCACGTCAAGCGCCATCCGGTGTTCGAGCGGGACGGCACCACCCTGATCTGCCGCGCGCCGGTGAGTTTCACCACGGCGGCGCTGGGCGGCGTCATCGAGGTGCCCGGGCTCGACAAGACCGTGCACAAGATCACCATTCCCGCCGGTATCCAGTCGGGTAAGCAACTGCGCCAGCGCGGCGCGGGCATGCCGGTGTTGAATGGACGCGGCCTTGGCGACATGGTGGTGCAGATCGATGTCGAGACGCCCACGCGCCTGTCCGCACGCCAGCGCGAACTGCTTGAGGCGTTTCGCGAGACGGAGACCGGGGAGGAATGCCCGCAGTCGAGCGGCTTCTTCTCCAAGCTCAAGGAAATGTGGAGCGACTGATCGCACCGATCGGTGGTGATTGACGGGGGCGCCGGGAGGCTCAGGGCATTCCGGCGCCCTCGCCCTCTATCCTTGCTTCATAGGGCGAGAGTGCGGCGGTCACGTCCGGATTGTCGACGTAGCGCCTGCGCAGTTCGGCCAGACGCGCGTCCGTCCCCGTGCATAGCTGCCGGATGCTGTCCTCCAGAAAGATGCGGCGATCCTCGTCATAGGCTTCCTCGGCGCGGAAATGGTCGCACCCGTCGCGTTCGACCATGAAATCGGTGACGGCTTCCGGGAACGGCGAGGGGTCGGTCGCCCCGTCACCGGGCGGCAGATCCTCCGGCATGAGCGGGCCGGGCACCGGCGTATGCGCCACGGCGGGGGCGGAAACGGGTATCTTTTCCACCTTGGCGAGCGCAGGTTCCGGCTGGGGCAAGTCCTGCCCCACCGGCGTGAGCGGGATCGGCGCGACGGCGGGTGATGGTGCCTGAAGGTCGGCAAGCGCGGCTTTTTCCCGCGCGACAGGCTTGTCCGCCGGAGCAGGCGAACAGCCTGCGAGCAGCGCCAGCGCGACGGCCGACGCACGGAGCGAAGTGCCCGTCATCCGATTTCCTTGCGCAGTTCCGCTATCAGGTCAGACACCAAAGACAGACGCCGCTCCTCTTCATCGAGTATCGCGTGGAAAGCGCGCTTCCTATACCGGTCGATCGCCTCTGCGGAAAAGCGAACTCCGGCAGGAAGAGCGGAAATCACGATGTCCATCAGGCGCTCTGCGCCGTGCAGACGGCCCCAGAGATAGTCGTTTTCCCGATAGGCGCGGCTGAAGAAGGCGCCGAAATTATTGAATTCTATGCCTTTTAATGTTGCCCGTGCTCCGCCGGAGCGGATCGCCGAGCAATCTTCGGGCGAAATCCGGTCGACCTTGATCGGATCATACTCGTCCAGCACCTCGCCCTGGAGCAGCGGCAGGGTGGCGATGTCGAAGAAGGGGAAGCCAAGATAGGCGAGCAGCATCATCCGCCGCTCCTCCTTCGGCAGGCCAAGAAGCGCCTGCGACAGCATCGCGTCGGCCTGCGCATCCTTCCCCTGCAGATCGCGGGCGGCGGCAAGGGCGGAGAGGGCGGCGGCCGGATCGTCGATCATCCGCCGTGCGGCGGCCACCGCGTCGGGACCGTAATAGTCGCTCGCCTCGCATTCGAGGAACAAAGCGAGGCCGTTGTAGATCGCATCGTGCAGCGCGGTCACCGCATCGCTTTCCGCTACGCTGTCCACCTCCAACGTTTCGGTCAGGCGGCGTGCCATGAACCGCAGGCGGCGGACGCGGAAACCCAGGTCGTGATGCCGGAAGAAGTCGATGGCGGCGGCGTTGGCCGACCCGCCACGCTCCTCGCGCAGCTGGTCGATGCCTTCCGCGCGGATATGACGCCAGAGCGCCTGCCGGTACCCCTCCCGCATCGTGCCGCTGCCGTCGCCGCCGAGGCGGAAGATCTGCCCCGCCATGTCCTCCACGATGCCCGACAGCTTCAGGTGGCCGTAGGCGGGATAGGCGTAGCCTGCGGCCGCGGCGGCGCGGACCTGCGCCTTGCCCCGCCAGGCGGACAGGCGCGCGGGCGTGGGCCGATTGAGGAACAGCGTGCCGCCGATCGCCGCCTCCACATCCTGCTCGATCTGGACGCGCAGCGCTTCGGTGATCCGTCGCATCCGCCGGATCCGGCGGGAGCGTTCCTCGATCGCCTCCAGATTGTCGCGGATCGGCTGTTCGCGCGGGATATCGCTCATCGAGCCGAAGATGGTGCGGAAGAAGCCGGGCAGGGGCGAGGGCTCGCCCTCCACCGGTTCCTGCGGTTCGCCCGAGCGGGTGAGGCGGATGCTCTTCTGCAGCGGCTTGGGGTCGATATAGACGAACCGCCGGTCGACCTCCCGCCGGGAGGGGCGGCTGCGCAGGGCGGCGATGGCCGGGGCGAAGGGCGCGTTGGCGAGTACCGAGCCGTCGATCAGGATCGCATCCTCCGCCGTGCCCAATGTGGCGCGACGGGGCAGCACCCGGGCAAGGAACGCGAGGCGGCCGGGCCAGGCGCGGCCGCGTTCCTCCAGCACGCCGTCCAGTTCCCGGACGGTGAACGGCGGGAAGGCGCCGGGGAAGCTGGCGGTTGCGCGGGCGGCGAAGGCAAGTTCGGCAATGTCGGCGAAGGACCGCTGGCCCCGGCCTCGGGCACGAAAGCCGATGGTCAGCCGATGCTCGGTCTCGACCACGAAGGGCGGGCTGTTGAGCGTCAGATGCTCGGGATAGCCCTCGAAATCGGTGACGGTGACGGTGAGGTCGAGCGGATGCCCCTCCGGCAGCAGCGGTGGCCCGGGGGACGCGGTCGCCATCGCGTCGAACGCGTCGAGCAGCATGTTGGTGAGCCCCGCGCCGCCGAATGGCGGCTCGAACCAGCGGGAACGCACGAAGCTCGACAGCTTCTGTCGCACCTCTTCCCGCGTGTCGGGGGACACGGTGCGCTCGACGGAGTCGCCGGGCCGCCGCGCCGCCATCCAGACGATCGGCGCCGCCCAGAATTTGGTGAGGCGGGCGGCGGGCCGCGCATCGGGATCGAGCAGCCGCTCCACGTCGGCATTGCGCAGCCACAGGTCGGTCAGCGGTTCGAGCGACTGGCCGGTCTCGATCGCCTGCGCAAGGAAAACGCCGTTGATGCCGCCCGCGCTGGCACCGGCGACGATGTCGGGCAGGATACGCAGTCGGGTGCCGCTTTCCGCCTCCATGTCCTCAAGGATCTGGCGATAGACGCTCTCGCTGCCCCGGCTGGCGGGCGCGCCGTCGTGGAAGGCGCGGCTGGCGCGGGCAAGATGCCAGATTTCCCGGGTGATGCCGTGCATGTAGATGGCGAGGCTGACGCCGCCATAGCAGACGAGCGCGAGGCGGAGTTCCTTCTCCCTCATCGCGTGCCTTGTCCCGACATCCTCACCCTCTTCATCCTTTCCGCCGTTTCCTTTTTACGTTGCCCGGGATGCGGGCAACCGGAATTCGGCCCAGATCGGCAGATGGTCGGACGCGCGCCGCGCCGTCGCGCTGTCATGCACGCCGCTGGCCACCAGCGTCAGCCCATCCCCGTACATGATCCGGTCGAGCGGCGCGACCGGCCTGCGCGCATGGAACGACCGGCCGCACGGCGCGAGGCTGAAGTGCCGGGAGAAATCGGCGATGCAGCCCCGTCCGGCGCTCCATTCGTTGAGGTCGCCCATCAGGATCGTCGGGCGCGTTTCGCCAAGGCCGGAGGCATGGATGACCGCCGCCGCCTGCCGCCGCCGCCAGAGGCCGGACAGATCAAGGTGCATGCCGAACAGGCGGATCGGCGCGCCGCCTATCTCGACCTCCGCCATGACCGCGCCGCGCGGTTCCAGATAGGGGAGGTGGACAATGTCGCAGTGCCGCAACACGGTGTCGCGGCGGACGAGCATGGCGTTGCCGTGCCAGCCCATGCTGTCGACCTGAACGTTGAGCGGCGCCGCGCGATAGGCGCTGTGCCGTTCCAGCAGGTGCGGCGGCAGGACGGCGAGGCGCGAGCCGAAACGGCGGTCGGCCTCCTGCAACGCGACGATGTCGGCGTCGAGCTCGGCAAGGACGGCCAGCACGCGTTCCGGGCTGCGCCGCCGGTCCGTGCCGATCGCCTTGCGGATGTTGTAGCTCGCGACGCGGAACGTGGATGCGCTCATGTGGAGGCAATGCGCCAGACCGCCGAGGGTTTCCAGCGACAGTTTGTCCCATGCTGGCGGTGAGGGCTGGTGTTCCGCATATGTTCCGGTATATGCAGGAGCATGGCCAAAGCGAAGCGCAAATTCACCTGTCAGCAGTGCGGCTGCGTGTCCCCCCGGTGGCAGGGGCAGTGCGACGATTGCGGGGAATGGAACACGCTGGTCGAGGAGGCGCCCGAGACGGTGTTCTCCGCGCGCCACGACCTGCGCGGCGGTGGCCGGTCGATCACCCTGGTCGGGCTGGACACGGAGGTCGCTCTGCCTGACCGCGCGTCGACGGGCATTGCCGAGTTCGACCGGGCGATGGGCGGGGGCCTCGTGCCCGGCTCCGCGACCCTGATCGGCGGCGACCCGGGCATCGGCAAGTCGACGCTGCTGCTCCAGTCGGCGGCGCAGATGGCAATGCGCGGCCTGCCCGTCACCTATATCAGCGGCGAGGAGGCGGCCGATCAGGTGCGGCTGCGCGCCAGGCGGCTGGGACTGGGCAACGCGCCGCTGCTGCTGGCCAGCGCGACGTCGGTGCGCGACATCCTGACGACGCTGGAAAGCGGGCAGGCGCCCGCGCTCCTCATCATCGATTCGATCCAGACGATGCACAGCGACCTGATCGAAGGCGCGCCGGGCACGGTGAGCCAGGTGCGGGCCTGCGCGCAGGAACTGATCCGCTTCGCCAAAGAGCGGGGCACCGCCCTGATCCTGGTCGGCCACGTCACCAAGGATGGCAGCATCGCCGGTCCCCGGGTGCTGGAGCACATGGTCGACACCGTGCTGTCGTTCGAGGGGGAGCGCAGCCACCAGTACCGCATCCTGCGGGCAATCAAGAACCGCTTTGGCGGGACGGACGAGATCGGCGTGTTCTCTATGGTGGCCGAGGGGCTGGAGGAGGTGGCCAATCCGTCCTCCCTGTTCCTGACCCATCGCGACGATTCGGTGACGGGGGCGACGGTGTTTCCCGCGCTGGAGGGGACGCGGCCGGTGCTGGTCGAGATTCAGGCACTGACGGTGCGACTGGCGAGCGGGGCGACGCCGCGCCGCGCCGTTGTCGGATGGGACAGCGGCCGCCTGGCGATGATCCTCGCGGTGCTGGAGGCACGGTGCAACCTCAGCTTTTCCGCGTGCGAGGTCTATCTGAACGTCGCGGGCGGATACCGGATATCCGATCCGGCGGCGGACCTGGCCGTCGCGGGCGCGCTGATCTCTGCCCTCGCCGAGCGCCCGCTCCCGTCCGACGCGGTGCTGCTGGGCGAGGTTGCGCTGTCGGGCGAGATTCGGCCGGTGTCGCACGCGCCGATGCGCCTGAAGGAAGCCGCGAAGCTGGGCTTCAACCGGGCGTTGCTGCCCGCCGCGCTCGCCGACGGGACGAAGGGGATTTCGCTGAGCGGCTTTCGCACGCTCGCGCAATTTGTTGACCATATGCTCGGGCGCGGATAGCGCTGCCGCCCGATGACTGCACTCGACATCATGGTGTTCCTGGCGATCGGCGGCGGCGCCCTGTTCGGCGTGCTGCGCGGCTTCGTGTGCGAGGCGCTGTCGATGATCGCCTGGGTGCTGGGCGTGCTGGCGGTCAGCCTGTTCCACGCGCCGGTCGCGAGCCTGCTGACGCCGTTCCTGGGCACCGAAAGCGGGGCGGCGGTGCTGGCGTTCGTGCTGGTGTTCGGCGTGACCTTCTTCGCGGGCAAGTTTCTGGCGAAGGCGCTGGGCGCGCGGACGCGGACCTCCATCCTAGGCCCGATCGACCGGGTGCTGGGCGGCGGCTTCGGCGCGGTCAAGGGCCTGATCGGCGCGACTTTGGTCTTCCTCGCGTTCAGCCTCGTCTACGACACCGTCTATGGCGGGGAGGCGGCGCGGCCGCACTGGCTCTCGACCTCGCGCAGCTATCCGCTGCTGGCGGCCAGCGGATCGGCGATCAGCACGTTCATCGACGAGCGACGCGGCACAAAACCTTCCGCCTGAGGTTGGTCTTTCCGCGCCATATCCCCTACATGGGTGGGCAATGAGCGCGCCCCTCTACAATACCGACATCCTTCGCCTGGCGGCGAACATTCCCCATCACAGCCGGCTCGCCGATCCGCAGGCGACGGTGGAGCGGCGTTCGCCGGTCTGCGGCAGCCGCGTGACCGTCGACGTGCGCGTGGACGAGGCGGGGCGCGTGAGCGACCTCGGCCTGGAAGTGCGGGCCTGCGCATTGGGACAGGCGTCGGCCGCGCTGCTTGCTGCCGACGCGATCGGCCGATCGTCCGCCGAACTGGGCGCGGCGAGGGATGCGCTGATCGCCTATCTGTCCGGCGCCAGCGACGATATTGCCTTCTGGCCCGGCATGTCCGTTCTTGCGCCCGCGCGCGATTACCCGGCGCGCCATGCCTCCATCCGCCTCGGCTTCGAAGCGATCGCGGAGGCGGTGGAAAGGGTGGCGGCCCCGATGCCCGAGCGCGCGGGTGAGGGAGGGCACCGCTGATGGATGTCGCACAGGGCGCTGTGAGCGCGACCGACATCCTCCTGTCCGAAGGCGTGATCCTGCTGGGCGTGGCGCTCGGCTTCGTCATCGTCTTCCGTCGTTTCGGCCTGGGCGCCGTTCTTGGCTACCTGATCGCCGGAGCGCTCGTCGGACCGCAGGGGCTTGGCCTTGTCGGCGGCGCGGAATCGAAGCTTGCGATCGCGGAGATCGGCATCGTCCTGCTGTTGTTCCTCGTCGGTCTCGAACTCAGCCCGGCGCGGCTATGGCGGCTGAAGCGTGACATATTCGGCCTCGGCCTCGCGCAGGTCGTGCTGTGCGGTCTCGCGCTCTCCGCCTTCATCTTCTATTCGACCGGCTTCACCTGGGGGGCGGCGATCGCGCTCGGCCTGCCGCTCGCTCTCTCGTCGACGGCGCAGGTGCTGCCGAGCCTGAAGAGCAGCGGCCGGATCAACTCCCCGTTCGGCGAGAAGGCGTTCTCGATCCTGCTGCTCCAGGACCTTTCAATCGTGCCGATGATCACGATCGTCGCCGCGCTGTCGCGTAATCCGTCCGACATGGCGGGGCCGCCGGGCTGGATACTGGCGCTGGAGACGGTGCTGGCGATTGCGGGGCTGGTGCTGATCGGGCGGTTCCTCGTCAGGCCGTTGCTCGCGCTGATCGGCAATTTCGGCGAGCGGGAGCTGTTCGTCGTCGTCGGCCTGTTTACGGTGCTGGCGGCCGCCGCGCTGATGCATGCGCTGCATCTCTCGACGGCGCTGGGCGCGTTCGTGGCGGGCGTGATGCTGGCCGATTCTCCGTACCGGCACGAGATCGAATCGGATGTCGAACCGTTCCGCTCCATCCTGCTGGGGCTGTTCTTCCTCGCCGTCGGCATGGTGCTGGACCTGCATGCGGTGATGGAGCATCCGATCTTCGTGCTGACGATGGCGGCCGGGTTGGTCGCCATCAAGGTGCTGCTGATCTCCGGCCTTGCCCGCCTGTTCGGCATGGACGGGAAACAGGCGATCGCGCTCGGCCTGCTGCTGTCCCAGGGCGGCGAGTTCGGTTTCGTGCTGTTCGCGCAGGCGCAGAGCGCGCTGCTGATCGCGCCGACCGCGGCCAGCCTGTTTTCGGCGATTGTCACCTTCTCCATGGCGACGACGCCGTTCCTGATGCTGTTCGCGCGGCGGCTGGAGTTCGCGCAGCCCAAAGAGCGCGGCGACCTGGAAGGACCGGACAGGGCGCCGCAGGGCAGCGCGATCGTCATCGGCTATGGCCGGTTCGGACAGACCGTCGCGCAGATGCTGATGGGGCGGGGCTTCGCCGTCACGATGATCGACAAGAAGCCGGCGCAGATCGAGGTGTCGAGCCAGTTCGACATCAAGGTCTATTATGGCGACGGCATGCGCATCGACCTGTTGCGGCGGGCGGGTGCGGAGGAGGCGCGGCTGATCGCGCTGTGCATCGATGACCCGGCCTTGGACGCCAAGGCGCTGGCGCCGATCATGGAGGCGTTTCCCCATGCAGCCGTGATGGTGCGGGCCTATGACCGGCGGCAACTGCTGCGCTTCAAGGATCTCGACATCGCCGGGGTCGTGCGGGAGGTCTACGAATCGGCGATCTGCATGGGCGTGCAGGCGATGCAGGCGCTGGGCGTGCCGGACGAGGAGATCGCGGAGGTGGAGCGGCAGTACCGCGCCAACGACCAGCAGCGCCTTGCCGTGCAGATCGAGCAGGGCAGCCTGCTGGCCGCAAAGGATCTGATGTACCGGCCGGGCAGGGCGATGACCCTGTTCGGTGCCGAAAAGCCGAAAGAAGGAAGCGCCTGATGCTGGGAGCGATTGCCGCCCTGACCGCCGCCATCGCCATCGCGGCGGGCGCATTCGGTGCCCATGGCGCGTCGAGTCCGCAGGCGGCCGAGTGGCTGCGCACCGGCGGCCTCTACCAGCTCGTCCATGCCGTTGCGGCCATCGCCATCATGGGCACGGCGCGTACGCCCGCCTGGCTGCTGCTGGCCGGGGCGGCGATTTTCGCGTTCACCCTCTACGCCATGGCGATCGGCGGTCCGCGCTGGTTCGGCGCGGTGACGCCGGTCGGCGGATCGCTGATGATCGCCGGTTGGGTCTGGGCGGCCTTCGCCTACTGGCGCGCCTGACCGGTCAGCGGGGTTCCGCGTCCAGGAATGCGGCGACGTCCTCCAGTTTCACGTCCTTCGCCAGGAAGGTCTGGCCGATGCCGCGCGCGAGCAGGAAGGGGAGGCGCCCGGCGTCCATCTTCTTGTCGTGCAGCATGTGGCGGACCAGCGTGTTCCCGTCGGCCGAGACGTGCGCGGAGGACAGGTCATGGGGCAGCCCGGCGGCCCGCAGGTGCGCGGTCACCCGCGCGGCGTCGGCGGGATCGCACAGGCCCTGGGCGACGGAGAAGCGGAAGGCGAGGGCCATGCCCGCCGCCACTGCCTCACCATGCAGCAGCGTGTCGGAAAAGCCGGTCTCCGCCTCCAGCGCATGACCGAAGGTGTGGCCGAGGTTCAGGAGCGCGCGGCGGCCGGTCGTCTCCCGCTCGTCGTCGGCGACGATCGCCGCCTTCGCGCCGACGCTCTTTTCGATCGCGGTTTCCCGCGCGGTACGGTCTCCGGCAAGGAGCGCACCGCCGTTATCCTCGCACCAGGCAAAGAAGGCGGGATCGTCGATCAGGCCGTATTTCACCACCTCGGCATAGCCCGCGCGCGTTTCCCGCGCAGGCAGGCTGTCGAGCGTCGAGGGATCGATCAGCACGAAGCCGGGCTGGTAGAAGGCGCCGATCAGGTTCTTGCCGGCGCTGGCGTTGATCGCGGTCTTCCCGCCGACGGAACTGTCCACTTGCGCAAGAAGGGTCGTGGGCACCTGCACGAAGCGGCAGCCGCGCTTCAGGATCGCGGCGGCGAAGCCGACAAGGTCGCCGATGACACCGCCGCCCAGCGCGATCACATGGTCGCCGCGCTCGATCTCCAGCGCCAGCAGGCGGTCGAGCAGGGTTTCGAGGAAGCGCCAGCTTTTCGTGCTTTCCCCCGCCGGAAGGACGATCGGCTCGATCGTGATGCCCGCCGTGGCGAGCGCGCTCTCCAGGCGACCAAGCTGGCTGGCCGCGACATTCTCGTCGGTGACGACGGCGAAGCGGCCGCCGCGCGCGAACCGGGCGAGGTGGGTTCCGGCATGATCCAGCGCGCCGTCCTCTATCAGGATGTCATAGGATCGCTCGCCGAGCGCAACGGGAACTATCGCCACTGTTCGAGGGCCTTCATGATGCTGTCCACCGCGATTTCGTGCGGCGCCGCGATGGAGCGGACGTGGATGGGCGCCAGCGCATAGACGGGATTGCGCGTCGCCGCCAGTTCGGTGAGGACCGTGCGCGGATCCTTGTCCTTCAGCAGCGGGCGGCCTTCCCGCCGGGACACGCGGTCGACCAGGACGTCGATGTCGGCGTCCAGCCACACGGCGAGGGCGTTGTCGAGGATCAGCGCGCGCGTATCCGCCTGCATGAACGCGCCGCCGCCGGTTGCGATCACACGGGGTGCGCCGTCCATCAGGCGGGCGATCACACGCCGTTCGCCGTCCCGGAAATGTGGCTCGCCGTATCGCGCGAAGATTTCCGGGATGGTCATGCCCGCCGCCTTCTCGATCTCCTCGTCCGCGTCGACGAAGGCGAGGCCGAGGCGCGCGGCAAGGCGGCGGCCGACGGTGGACTTGCCCACGCCCATCATGCCGATCAGTACGATCGGGGTGCCGGGGTGGAGGGGGATGGATTTGCTGTTTCGCTGCATCGCGAGCGGGGCTATACAGCCAGCCGCCCCTTGCACCAACGTCAATTCATCGGGCATGAGCGGCCCACCCGGCCCAAAGAAAGACATGATGAAGAGCAACCGCAATTACGGCAGTTTCGAAACCACCACGCGTCGCCGCAGGGGGATTTCCCTCGCGCCGCTGATCCCGATCGTACTCCTGCTGTTGCTGATCGGCTTCTTCTGGCTGATCTGGTCGCGTGGCGGCGAACAGCCGGTCGAGCGCGTCGAGAAGGTCATCCCCGCCGAGAAACTCGGCAAATAGGCGACGGACGCGTGCGGGCACGGACCTGGAAGCTTGTCGGCGGTGCGCTTGCGCTGAGTGTCGCGATCCCGGTGATCGCACAGCAGCAGGCGCCCGAATCCCTTCTGCCGCCCGGCTTCGGCGATCCGGTGGCCGAACCACCGCCGCCCGCACAACAGCCGCAGCCGGGACAGCCCCGCCCCGTGACACAGCCCGGTGTCGTTGTCCCGCCCAATCCGCTCGATCTCGCTATGCCAACGGAGGCGGACAATGCGGCCGCCAACGCAGCGGCGCTGAGCGAGGAGGAGCTAGCAGCCGAACGCGCCAAGCAGGACCTGCCCGAAGCCGCACGGCGATTGCTGAGCCGGGTCGGTCCGCTGACGCCGGAAAGCGGCGGCTTTGCACCCGACGCCTTTGGCGGGGCGCGGGGGCCGTTCCTCGCGACGCTGATGCGCGAGACACGCGCGCCGTTCGTGTCGCGCTGGGCATCGATCCTGCTGCGCCGCGTCCTGCTGACCGCGACGGATACGCCGGGCGGCATCAATGGCGCTGACTGGACGGCCGAGCGCGCTTGGCTGCTGCTGCGCATGGGCGAGGCGGACAGCGCGCGCCTGCTGGTGCAGAGCGTCGATCCCGATCGTTATACGGCGCGGCTCTATGCGGTCGCGATGCAGACCTATCTGGCGACCGCCGATCCGGCTGGCCTGTGTCCGCTCTCCGACGGCGCGTTGCGCGTTTCGCGCGAGCCCGGCTGGATCATGTCGCGGGCGATCTGCGCCGCGTTCTCCGGCGATCAGGGCGTGGCGAGCGGCGCGCTGGCGCAGGCACAGCGGGACAAGGTGGCGCGGGGCGTCGACTATCGCCTCGCCGAAAAGGTCGTCGGCGTCGGCTTCAACGCGCGCCGGTCGGTGAAGGTCGAGTGGGATGGCGTGGACGCGCTGACTGCCTGGCGCTTCGGCCTTGCGACCGCGACCAACGTCCAGATCCCGGACGATCTCTACAATACCGTCGGGCCGCATGTGCGCGCCTGGGAAGCGCGGGCGGGCGTGCTGCCCGTGCCGCGCCGCCGCGTCGGGGTGGAGACGGCCGCGCGGCTGGGCGTGTTCTCGAGCGCGGCGCTGGTCGACTATTACAGCGAACTGGCGGCCGACGATGCAACGCCGGAGGATTTCGGCGCGCGTGCCGACGCGCTGCGTGCCGCCTATTCCGGTGCGACGCCCGCCGCCCGGCTGGATGGGATGCGTACGCTCTGGACCCGCGAAGGGGGCGAAGGCGCGGACTATGTCGGCCTGATCGCGTCGGCACGGGCGGCGGCCGCGCTGCCGATCAGTGCAATTTCGGGCGATGACATGGCGCATGTGATCGCCGCGATGCTGACGGCCGGTTACGACCGGAACGCCGCGCGCTGGGCCGGTGTCGCGGTGCGCGACAGCGGCGCGCAGGACGCATGGGCGCTGCTGGCGGTCGGTACGCCCGCGCCGTCGGTCGACATGGGTACCGGACGGGTGAATGCCTATGTGCAGGCGGTTGGTGCCGAAAAGGGGCGGATGCTGGTCGCCGGGCTTGCCGGGCTCAACCGGCTGAGCACCGGCGATGCTGCGAGCGCCGCGGAGGGGGCCGGGCTGGTTCTGGCCCCGCGCAGCAAATGGGCGCGCGCGATTGGTGCTGCTGCCCAGCGGGGCGAGCGCGGGACCGTCGCGCTGCTGGCCGGTGTCGGCATGCAGACCGCGAACTGGGACAGGCTCCCGGCCGAGCATCTCTATCACATCGTTGCCGCGCTGCATCGCGTCGGCCTGGACCCCGAGGCGCGTATGATCGCGGCCGAGGCGATCGCGCGCAGCTAGCCGCCGGTCGATGTCCATGGACGACATCAGCCTGATCGACCGGTTTCTGGAGATGATGGCGGCGGCGCGGGGTTCGGCGCGCAATACGCTCAATGCCTATCGGACGGACCTGCTGGCGGCGTCCGAGGCCGTGGGGGGGCTGGGTAAAGCCGACATGCAGGCGATTTCCAGCCTGAGCGAGGAATGGGCCGGCCTGTCCGCCTCCACCGTGGCACGCAAGGCATCGGCGCTGCGCGGTTTCTACGCTTTCCTTGAGGAAGAAGGACTGAGGGCCGACAATCCCTCCCCGGCGTTGCCCAGGCCGACGCTGCGGCGCCCGCTGCCCAAGGTGCTGAGCATGGAGGAGGTCGACCGCATGTTCGCGGTGATCGCCGAACGGCTGGCGGTCGAGCGGCCCGCGTCGCTCGACCTGCGCCTGTCCGCCCTCGTCGAACTGCTCTACGGGTCGGGGCTGCGCGCAACGGAACTTGTGTCCCTCCCGAGGCGTGCGCTGGCGATCGACCGGCCGTTCCTGATCCTGCGCGGCAAGGGTGGCCGGGAGCGGCTGGTCCCGATTTCCGACCGGGCACGCGCCGCCGTTGCCGCCTGGGGCCATCATGTTCCGGTGAGCGCAGCCTGGCTGTTTCCCTCCGGCCGCAGCCATATGAGCCGGATTCGCCTGTATCAGCTGATCAAGGGACTGGCGGGGCTGGCGGGGATTTCGCCCGCCCGCGTCAGCCCGCATGTGCTACGCCACGCGTTCGCCACCCACCTGCTGGAAGGGGGGGCGGACCTGCGCGCGCTCCAGACGATGCTGGGCCACGCGGACATCAGCACGACGCAAATCTATACCCATGTGGACAGCCGGCGGCTGGTCGAGCTGGTCAATGCGCGCCATCCCCTCGTTGACCTGAAGCCGCAGCGGCCCTAACGAGCGTCGCCATGGTCAGTTTTCTGGACTTCGAGAAGCCCATCGCCGCGCTTGAGGCGCGCATCTCCGAACTGCGCGACACCGCAAAGGAGGGCGATCTCAACATCGACGGCGAGATCGACAAGCTTCAGCAGCGGTCGGGCAAGATGCTCGCGGACATCTATGCCCGACTGTCGCCGTGGCAGAAGACGCAGGTCGCGCGCCATGCCGACCGGCCGCACTTCAAGCATTATGTCGCGGGCATGTTCGACGATTTCCTGCCGCTGGCGGGCGATCGCGCCTTTGCCGACGATCAGGCGATCCTGGGCGGTTTCGGCATGATCGACGGCCGCAAGGTCGTTGTCATCGGGCACGAGAAGGGCGACGACACCGCCAGCCGCCTGCGCCACAATTTTGGCATGGGCAAGCCCGAAGGCTATCGCAAGGCGATCCGTCTGATGCAGCTTGCCGACCGGTTCGGCCTGCCCGTGGTGACGCTGGTCGATACGTCCGGCGCGTTTCCGGGCGTGCAGGCGGAGGAGCGCGGCCAGGCCGAGGCGATTGCGCGCTCGACCGAGCAGTGCCTGGCGCTGGGCGTGCCGATGGTCGCGGCGGTCGTCGGTGAGGGTGGCTCCGGCGGTGCGGTGGCACTGGCGGCGGCGAACCGCGTGCTGATGTTCGAACATGCGATCTACTCGGTGATCTCGCCCGAGGGGTGCGCCTCGATCCTGTGGCGCACGGCGGAGAAGGCGAGCGAGGCGGCGACCGCGATGCAGGTAACGGCGCAGGACCTGAAGGCGCTCGGCGTCATCGACCGCATCGTGCCGGAACCGGTGGGCGGCGCACACCGCCACCCGGCCGAGGCGATCGCATCGCTGCGCAAGGCGGTGAGCGAGGAACTTGGCGGCCTGTCCAGCCTTAACCCGGCCGCGCTGCGGGCGGAACGGGCGGACAAGTTCCTGGCCATGGGCGCCTGAACCCGGCGCGATCGACCGGGCCGATCTTTTCGCCAGCGGAACGTTAGGCTAGGTCCACGGGTTCAGACAGGCGAGCGAGGAGGCAGGGATATGGCGAAACCGGCATGGTGGAGCGTGGCGGCGCTCGGCGCGGTCGCCGTTACCGTCGGACCGGCCGCAACGGGGCGGCAGCCAACCACATACTCGGCGATCTCCGCGTCGGACAAGGCGCAGGGAGCAAAGGCGCATCCGGCGCTGGTGCAGGAATATGGCGGTGCCTATCAGGGGCCGCAGGTCGCCTATGTCACTGCGGTCGCCCGCAAGGTAGCCGTCCAGTCCGGCCTGTCGAACGCGGCAGGCGATTTTACCGTCACTCTGCTCAACTCGCCGGTGAACAACGCGTTCGCCATTCCCGGCGGCTATATCTACATCACCCGACAGTTGATGGCCCTGGCCAATGACGAGGCGGAGATGGCCGGCGTGCTTGGCCACGAGATCGGCCACGTCGCCGCCCGGCACAGCCAGCGCCGCCAGCAGGCGTCGCAGCGCAACGCCATAGGCGGCCTGTTGTTGCAGGTGCTGACCGGCGCGGTGGTCGGCGATTCGGCGCTGGGTGGCATGTTGCAGAAGGGGATCGGGCAGGGCAGCCAGCTCCTGACCCTCCGCTTCTCGCGCACGCAGGAATATGAGGCGGACGATCTCGGCATCCGTTATCTCGCCAAGGCGGGTTACGACCCGAGCGCGATGGCGTCGATGCTCGCCTCGCTGGCAGCGCAGAGCGCGCTCGACCAGCAGGCGGCGGGCGACGCGCGGTCCGTGCCGGAATGGGCGAGTACCCATCCCGATCCGCAGGCGCGCGTCGCCCGGGCGGCGCAGCGGGCGCGGGAAACGAAGTCGACCAACACGCTGGTCAATCGCGATGCCTTCCTCAACGCCGTGAACGGCCTGCTGTATGGTGACGATCCCAAGCAGGGCGTGATTTCCGGCAGGAGTTTCCTGCACCCCGACCTGAAGCTTGCGTTCACGGCGCCGGGCGGATTCGGGATGGAGAATGGCGCGCAGGCCGTCAGCATCGCGGGCTCGGGCGGGCAGGCGCAGTTTTCCGGCGCGCGCTATTCCGGCGACCTTCAGGCCTATGTCCAGTCGGTGTTCGGCGGCCTTTCCGAAAAGGGCGTGGGCCAGATCGACGCGATCCGGCGGACCACGGTCAACGGCCTGCCCGCGGGCTGGCTGACGCTGCGCGCCAATACCGGCTCGCAGCAGGTGGACATCACCGTCTTCGCCTATGAATTCGGACCAGGCACGGCCTACCACTTCCTGCTGGTGACACCGGCCGGGCAGGGGATCGGGCCGTTTTCCGACATGGTCGGCTCGCTGCGGCGGCTGAACGGTGACGAGGCGGCGAAGATCCGGCCGCGCAGGGTTTCGGTGGTCACGGTCAGGTCCGGCGATACGATCGCGTCGCTGTCCGCGCGCATGGCCTATCCGGAACTGAAGACGGAACGCTTCCTGACGCTCAACGGCCTTTCGGCCGAGGATACGCTGCGGCCGGGAGAGCGGATGAAGCTGATCGTCGAATAGTTATCCGGCCTGGCGCGGAATCGAAAAGGGCGGCGGAATTGCTTCCGCCGCCCCTTCCTCAGAGCCTGAAGGCTTAGTTCGAGCCCAGCTGAGCCGAAACGTTGCCGAAGGTCGAGTTCAGGTTCTTGCCCAGGGTCGTCATCGCGCCGATGGCGGCAACGGCGATCAGAGCAGCGATCAGGCCATACTCGATGGCGGTCGCACCCTTTTCGTTCTTCATGAACTTGCGGATGGTCTTCATAGTCGGTCTCCTTGAAACTTGTGCAATCACTCAACTTCCCGGCCACCTGGCGGACCAAGTCGGCAAGATGGGATTTACGAGAGGGAAGTTGACAAAGGTTTAATCCGCAACGGTGGATTGTCAGATATTCAGGGTTAACGATTGGTGACTTGTTCCGTCACATGTCCCCACATGCCGATGGTCTTGTCGGCCACGGATCTGAGGGCGCCCATCATGGCGAGTACGATGAGCGCGAGGATCAGGCCATATTCGACGGCGGTCGCCGCGCGCTGGCAGCGCACGAGCGTGGAGCGTAGCAATCCGTTCAGCGCCTGGCGCACGATGTTATCCCCTGTTGCGGATGGCCGTCGTGATTGTAAAACGCGCTGGGTTAACAAAAGACTATGATGACGGACCTCCGGATACCTTCTGATAAGATTTCGCTGCTGCATGTCGTGGCGGCCGCATTGGTCGACGGCGACGGGCGCGTGCTTTTGCAGCAGCGGCCGCCCGGGCTGTCCATGGCGGGCCTGTGGGAATTCCCCGGTGGGAAGATCGAACCGGGCGAAACGCCGGAGGCAGCACTGGTGCGCGAACTGCACGAGGAACTGGGGATCGTGACGCAGGGCGCCTGCCTCGCGCCCGCTGCCTTCGCGAGCGAGGCGCTGGGTGACAGACACCTTCTGCTGCTGCTCTACGTCTGTCGCAAGTGGACCGGGATTCCCGAGGCGCGACATGCGACCGCGCTGCGCTGGGTCCGTCCGGCGCAAATGTATGCGCTCGACATGCCGCCCGCCGACCTGCCGCTGATCGGTCTGCTCGATGCGCTGATCTGAAGCCGGGATGGGGTCAGGACGGACGGGATTTGAGCGCCTGCGCCAGCGACACCGTCGCGCTGCCGCGCCGGGCGGGGGCGGGCTGGCTCGGATCGGGCTTCCAGCCGCTCAGATACACGATGCCGAAGCGTTCCGTGGTCCGTCCATCGGGGTCGGCGGCCCCGGCGAACTGCGCTGCCGCGCGGGCCAGCGTGTCGCGCGTGATCATCGGCGGGCGCGAATGCAGGATATTGCCCGCGCCCATGCCGCGCAGGTCTCCGATCAGTCCGAACAGATCGCCGTAGCGGACGGCAAGCGTGTCTCCGTCCGCGACCGGCATGGTGAAGCCCGCCCGGCCCAGAAGGTCGCCGGCCGCGCGGACGTCCACCTGCGGATGGACATGCTGGCCCGGCCGGTCGCCCTCCGCCCGCTGGATCGCCTGCCGCAATACCGGCAGAGACCCCGCGCCCGCGAACGCGGCAAGCAGCAGCCCGTCCGGGCGCAGGATGCGGTTCATCAGGATCAGCGCGCCGGGCAGGTCGTTGACGCTGTCCAGCGACCCGCATGCGACGATCAAGTCGAAGCTGCCGTCGGCAAAGGGAAGCGCGTCCTCGTCCGCCTGCACGCCGCCATTCATGCGTGCGTTGGCGAAGCCGGGATCGGCGCAGACGACCTGCTTCCCCATCGCCTCCAGCCGGGCACGGGCATGGCCGTCCGGACAGCCGAGGATCAGGGCGTCGGGCAAAGGGCGCTGCACGTCCGTAAGGCGGTCGAGCAGTTCGTCGACCATGTGGCGGTAGAGGAAATCATGCGCGGCGAAATCCCGCGCGGCCCGGTCGCGGCGCAGGGATCGCAGGCGGCGGTCGAAAATCTCCGGCGTGTCGGTCATCGGCGCCTTGTGCAGAGGCGCGGGCCATAGGACAAGGGGGCGTGTTCCCCGATGCCGCTTCCCGACCGGTGCTGCGCGCGTTTCGCGCCGTCACCCGGCCCGTGGTCGATTATGCGCTGCCGCCGCGTTGCCCGGGATGCGGCGCGATCGTGGACGCGGATCACCGCTTCTGCCTCCCCTGCTGGTCGTCGATGCGGTTTCTGACGGAGCCATGCTGCGCGCGTTGCGGCCTGCCCTTCGACTATGATCGTGGAGCGGACGCCCTGTGCGGCGCGTGCCTCGCCGATCCACCGCAATATGACCGTGCCCGGGCGGTCCTTGCCTATGGCGACATCGCCCGTACGGTGGCGCTGCGGCTCAAATATGGACGGCGGACGGGCCTTGCCCGGCTGATCGCGGCGCAGATGCTGCGCCATGTGCCAGAACAGGGGCGGGAGGGGATGTTGATCGTCCCCGTGCCGCTCCACCGCTGGCGCCTGTGGTGGCGCGGGTTCAATCAGTCGGCGCTGATCGGCGATCATCTCGGGCGGCTGACCGGCATCGCGGTGGACAAGCAACTGCTGCTGCGCGCACGGCGCACACCGCCGCTGCGCGGTCTTGGCCCGCGTGAGCGGCTGCGCGTGGTGCGCGGCGCGTTCATGGTCGCCCCGGGCAGGAAGGCGGATCTGGCCGGGCGGACCGTCCTGCTGATCGACGACGTTCATACCATTGGTGCGACAGCGGGTGCATGCGCCCGCACGCTGCGCAGGGCGGGCGCCGGGGCGGTGCACCTGCTGTGCTGGGCACGGGTCGTGCCGGGGGAGGCGGATGAAGAGGCAACGGGCCTCGATTGAGGCAATGCTGTTCAGTGTAGCGCGACCATGCGTGAGAGCAGCGTGTCCACGATCATGGCGTAGCGGCGAGGGTCGGCAAAGGCCCGCGCCGACAGCATGGCGCCGTAGACCGCGGACATGAACGCGTCCGCCTCGTCCGCCACAGCGCCCGACAGTGATACGCTGCCCTGTTGCTGGCCGAGGAGCAGGACACGGGCCAGCCAGTCCTTTAACTCGGCGAAATGCGCGCTGACGGCCGTCGCGAGATTTTCGGGAAGGCTGGGCAGTTCGGCAGCGAGCATGGCCGCAACGCAGAATGGGGCCGAATCGTCGATGATGCAGCGTTCCCAGTAGCCGGCATAGGCGCGTAACTGTTCGGCGGCGTCGAGGTCGCCTTCCTCAAGCCGTTCGACCTGCGCACGGATGATGGCGCGCGAATGGTCGACCACGGCGATCGCCAGATCACTCTTTGCCGGGAAATGATGGTGGATGCTTGCCTTGCGGATGCCAACGCTCGCGGCGATGTCGGCATAGCTGAAGCCGTTATAGCCCCGCTTCATGATGAGGGCGCGCGCTTCATCCATGATCCGGGTTCCCGTCGTGTCCGATGCGGTCATTGTTTCTACCTTCTAGTAGGACGATAAACGGTTGCCATTCCAGAAGCAACAGGTTAGTCGCCAACCTACTAGATGGTAGGCAAAAGGATTCGGTTATGGTTTCCTCGGTTTCGGAAAGCGGGCAACGGCTGGCTTTGGGTGGCGGTCAGGGCAATAGCGCCGGGCTGCGCGATTATTATTCGATCCGGGCGATCGTCGCGGCGGCGTGGGTAGTGGCGGCCTTTTCCGTTGGACAGGCCTCGTGGACGGCGGCCGTGCTGCTGGTTGCCTATCCGGCTTGGGACGCAATCGCGAACCTGTTTGATGCACGGCGCAGCGGGGGATTGGCCCGTAATACGACCCAGACCCTCAACGTCGTGGCGAGTGCGGCTACGGCCTTGGCGGTCGCTGCCTTTGCAGGTGACACGCATGCGGTGCTGGCCGTGTTCGGCATCTGGGCGATCGTCGCGGGGCTGTTGCAACTCGCCACCGGCGTGCGACGCTGGAAGAGCTTCGGCGCGCAATGGGCAATGATCCTGAGCGGCGGACAGTCAGCGCTCGCCGGGGGCTTCATGATTCAACGGTCGCTCGGCACCGCCATGCCCGGTATCGCGGACGTGGCCTCCTATGCAGCGTTCGGCGCATTCTACTTTCTGGTCTCGGCCATTCTGTTGACCGTACGCGCAAGGCGGTGACGAGTGTCCCCCTCGGCGCGCCGATCCCTTTTCTGACGGTGGGCGGCGGCGGAACCCACGGTGCGGATTGACAAAAGGGGGCAGACCGCCAATCTCGAATCAGAGAAGGAGGACGGGTCGTTTCATGGCGCATGTCGAGATTTATACGAAGGCTTTCTGCGGTTATTGCGCGCGCGCCAAGGCGTTGCTGGAGAGCAAGGGCGTGGCGTTCGAGGAGTTCGACATCACGATGGGCGGGCCCAGGCGCGCCGAGATGCTCGAACGATCCAACGGCGGCACGACGGTACCGCAGATCTTCATCGACGGCGTGCATGTCGGCGGTTCCGATCAACTGAGCGCGCTCGATCGGGAGGGCAAGCTGGACGCCCTGCTGGACGCATAGCCATGCGTGCGGCCATCCTCCAGACGACCACCGGCATTGATCCGGAGGAGAATGCGCGTGGTGTCGCGGCTGCGGTTGCCGACGCCGGCGTGCGCGACGCGGACATGCTCTTCACCCCGGAAATGGTCGGCCTGCTTGACCGCGACCGCAAGCGCGGGGCGGCCAGTCTGACGAACGAGGCGGACAGTCCCGTGCTGGCGCGTGCGCGAGAGGCGGCGGCGAAGGCGGGCATCTGGGTGCATCTGGGATCGCTGCCGCTGACGGGGGAGCGGGAGGACGGACGGCTCGCCAACCGAACCTTCGTCATCGATGACAGCGGCGCCATCCGGGCGCGGTACGACAAGATTCATCTGTTCGACGTCGATCTGGCTACCGGGGAAAGCTGGCGCGAATCGGCTTCTTACGGTCCGGGTGAGCGCGTCGTGACGGTCGATACACCCTGGGCGCGCATGGGCCTGGCCGTCTGTTACGACCTGCGGTTTCCCGACCTGTTCCGCGCGCTGAGCAATGCGGGCGCGACCGTCCTGCTGATCCCGGCCGCGTTCACCGTGCCGACCGGGCAGGCGCACTGGCATATTCTCCAACGCGCGCGGGCGATCGAGGCGGGGGTGTTCGTGATCGCCCCGGCGCAGACGGGGACCCATGCCGACGGACGCGTCACCTATGGCCACAGCCTGGCGATCGACCCGTGGGGCGAGGTGCTGCTCGACATGGGAACGGAGGCGGGCATGGCGCTGGTCGACATCGATCTGACGCGCGTCGACGATGTACGCGGGCGCGTGCCGGCGCTGGCCAATCGCCGGGTGCTGCCGGCGGAGGTCACGCAGCTGTGATCGTGTTCGATCTTCAATGTGCGCGGGACCACCGGTTCGAGGCCTGGTTCGGGTCGGGCGCCGACTATGAGAGCCAGAAGGCGCGAGGACTGGTCACGTGTCCGGTCTGCGGCGACGGCGATGTCGGCAAGGCCGTGATGGCGCCCGCCGTGGGTGCCAAGTCCAACCAGCGCGCGGTATCCGCCGTGCCCACACGGATTTCGCCGGAGGGGAGCGCCCCGGTGCCGATGAGTAATATGCCTGACCCGGCGAAGATGCAGGCGATGATGGAGGCTCTGGCGCAGGCGCAGAAGGCGGCGCTGGAGGATTCCGAGTGGGTCGGACGCAAGTTCGCCGATGTTGCCCGATCGATGCATTACGGCGAGGAGGACCACCGCACCGTGCATGGCGAGGTGGCGCCGGACGAGGCGAAGTCGCTGATGGAGGAGGGGGTGCCGGTCGCGCCGCTGCTCTTTCCCGTGGTTCCGCCGGAAGCGCAGAACTAGCCACGCGTTCGGGCGGCTTCCGATCGGATTGAAGCGAAGCGGCCCCTGTTTTCCGTCTTGCGCGATTTCCGGGCCGTGAAATGTTCCATTTCGCGCGGAATCACTCTAGAGACGGGCGCGGCGCACCCATAGCTCAGCAGGATAGAGCGTCGGATTCCTAATCCGAAGGCCACAGGTTCGAATCCTGTTGGGTGCACCATTTCCCGTAAAAACAGCGCACCCAACCCGTCCTGTCCGAACCCGTTGTGTAGCGGACGGATTAGCAGCGGCTGCTGCGGTCGACCTCGCGGCCCAGCAGGGCGCCTGCGCCCGCGCCGATCACGGTGCCGGGCGTGCGGTCGCCGTAGCGGTCGACCTCACGGCCGAGCAGGGCGCCGGCGACACCGCCAAGCAGCAGGCCGGTCGTGCCGCCCGACTTGCAGGAACGGCCGCGATAATGGCGCCGGTCGTCCCGGCGGCTTTCATAATAGCCACGCCCATATCCGCGATCATAACCGCGGTCGTAGCGCGCCTGCCGTTCCCAGCCGCGATGGCGGCCATTGTCATGCGCCTGCGCCGCGACCGGCGCGAGGACCGCCACGGCGGCGCCCGCCGCCAGGGCGATATTGCGGATGGAACGGATGATGCCCTTGGTCTTCATGTCCTGTCTCCTCGCTGCTTCCTTGAGGGTGTCCCCCTTCTGCAGCATGGGCGCTGGCACGAAGCTGAATGCCGTTTGCAGCATCTGTTCAGGCTTCACCGGTTTTCCGGGCGGGCAAGGCCGTGGTATATTTGGTGACGGACAGCGCGAAGTGGGACGAGGCGCCCGCGACCGACGGATGCTTGAGCAGCGTGCGCATCAGGAAATGCTCGTAGTCGGCGACATCGGACGCCACCACGCGCATCAGATAGTCCCACTCGCCCGACATGGAGTAGCATTCCATGATCTGCGGATGCGACCGCACGAATGCGTTGAAGGCGTCGATGCTCTCCGCCTCATGGCTGCGCATGCGCACGTTGCACAGGACGTTGACGGCGTGGCCAAGCTTCGTCTGGTCGGCAAGGCGCACCGGGCGGCCAAGGATGCCGGCATCCTCCAGCGCCCGGATGCGCCGCCAGCAGGATGGCGCGGTGCTCCCCACGCGTTCCCCCAGTTCGGCGTTGCTAAGCGATGCATCCCGTTGCAATTCCGCGACGATTTTCTGGTCGATGGCGTCCATTGTGACGGATTTGTTCATTTTATATCACCTTCCTGAAAAATACGGTCATTCATCGTCTAGCAGCAGCGGTATTTGAAAGGCAATCGCGCCCGGAAGAGAGTAAAGTCGCGCCATGGCACAGACAGACCTTGAGCGCCCGAACGGGGCCGCCGCCGACTGGACGATCCCGCAGGACTGGGACCGCTACACATCGGCCGAGCATGCGATGTGGGATCGCCTCTTCGCGCGCCAAGCCGCCATGCTGCCGGGCCGGGTCGTGCCGGAATTCACCGCCGGGCTCGACATGCTGCGGATGACGCGGCCGGGCATCCCGAATTTCGACGAACTGTCGGAACGGCTGATGAAGGCGACGGGCTGGCGGGTCGTGGCCGTGCCGGGACTGGTGCCCGACGACATGTTCTTCGAGCATCTGGCGAACCGCCGTTTCGTCGCCGGACGCTTCATCCGGACACCCGAGCAGATCGATTATTTGCAGGAGCCCGACATCTTCCACGATGTGTTCGGCCATGTGCCGTTGCTCGCGAACCCGGTGTTCGCCGACTATATGCAGGCCTATGGCGAGGGCGGGCTGCGCGCCGCGCGGCTCGGGTCGATCGATCACCTCGCGCGGCTGTACTGGTATACGGTCGAATTCGGCCTGATCCGGCAGGCGGAGGGGCTGAAGCTCTATGGCGCGGGCATCGTCTCCTCCTACGGGGAATCGGTGTTCGCGCTGGACGATCCCTCCCCCAATCGCCTCGGCTTCGACCTGCGGCGGCTGATGCGGACCAAGTACCGGATCGACGACTATCAGCAGACCTATTTCGTCATCGACAGCTTCGAGGATCTGTTGCGGCAGACGGTGGAGACGGACTTCGGCCCGCTCTATGCCGAGATGGAGCACCAGCCCGACATCGAGATCGAGACGATCCTGCCGGCCGACAGGGTCTACACGCGCGGGACGCAGGCCTATGCCCGTGCACGGGCCGCGGAGGAGAGTACCTTCAGTACGAACCCGTGACGAAAGGGGCGAGCGCCTCTCGCGAGAGCGGCGCGAGGAAGGTCACGCCGCAGCCATTGCCCTTCACCCACAGAACGGTGCCGGTCATGCTGCCATCCGCATGATGGATGCGCACGACTTCCCCGACATGCGGCGGGACATGCGCGTGCAGCCGGCCGCCGAACTTGGAGAGGTCCAGCAGATGCGCGTCCCGCCGGCCGCCGGCACATTCGATCTCCACCGGCACGAACAGCTTCAGGCGGCTGCGTTGACGCTGCCGGACCTCCAGCCCCTCGATCGGGAAAAGATGATTGTACCTTCCCATGCCGCCGTCCTATCGGATCATGGTTGAGGAATGGTTCCCGCCGTTTGCGGGATATTGGGGGCAGGGAATGACGGACAGCCAGGTGGACGCGCATGCCGGGCATCGGTGCCGCTGGGCCGAGCGCGACCCGATGGAGCGTGTCTATCACGACACCGAATGGGGCGTACCGGAACATGACCCACGGATGCTCTGGGAAACGCTGATGCTGGAGGGGTTTCAGGCGGGGCTTTCCTGGACGATCATCCTGAGGAAGCGGGAGGGGTTTCGCGCGGCGTTCGCCCGGTTCGATCCCGAGGCCGTGGCCCGCTTCGGCGAGGCGGACGTGTCCCGGCTGATGGCCGATCCCGGCATTGTCCGTGCCCGTGCGAAGATCGAGGCGACGATCCGGGGCGCGCAGATCTATTGCGAGATGGCGGAGCGGGGCGAAGCGTTCGACCGCTATTGCTGGTCGTTCACGGACGGGCAGGTCGTCACCGGCGACGGCGTCAGCCGGACCGTGTCCTCACCACTGTCGGAACGCATATCTAAGGATCTGAAGCGGCGCGGCTTCAAGTTCGTGGGACCGACGATCGTCTATGCCTGGATGCAGGCGATTGGCATCGTCAATGATCATGACGCGGCCTGCTTCCGGCGGGATACGGTGCGGACGGTGTGATCCGTTCGCACAGCCACCGGGCCGTGGCTGGTAAAGGCGATCGGGCTCAGGCCGCTTTGGGCGCAGCGAGGATACGGTCGATGCGGGTCCGCTGCTCGGCGAGCGCCGGCACCTGAGACAGCGTTTCGACGATGTCGAGCAGCTTGGTCGCGATATCGGGCTCCATCGCGCCGATCGGCCCCTCGATCCGGTCGGCGACGACATCGGCGAGCAGGCCGATAATCTTTGCGAAGCGGGTTGCGGTCTGGGCCATCGGGCCCGACCATTCGGGCGCCGCACCCCACCACAGGATATCGATGACCCGCGACAGGTCGGCGCCGGAGAAGATCGCGCGGGACAAGCCCATGACTGCGCGGAGCAGCGCGCCCTTCACCTGATCGACGTCGAGCGAGGCGTCGTCGAGCGCCTTCTGGAGCATGACGAGTTCGGCGTCGAGCGCAGCCGCGCTGAACGGCTGGATGCGGGCACCGATCATCGTGCCGCTGCTGTCCGAAAAGCCGCTATGCCCCTCCAGCGCGTTCACCAGCGGGTGATACTCGAAATCGTCGTTCCAGTTGAACTGGCCGCGGAAGAAGCTCTCGTCATAGCCCTTGGGCACGCCCAGGAAGTAGACCGCCGCGTCCCGCCCGCTCTTGTCGATATGATAGAGGGCCAGCTCCATCGTGTTCACCGGCCAGCCGAGGTCGATCGCCGACCAGAAGCCGTCGACGGGCGTCTCGTCGGACAGGGCGAGGGCGTTCACCAGCAGGTGCGTCGCCTGCCGCAGGTTCTGGATATTGAAGTTGCGGTCCGACCCGTGGAGACCGACCAGACCCTTTTCGATCCCCTCCATGATGTCATGGGTGACAAGGCCGTTTTCCATGATGTGGGTGAAGCGCGTGCAGCGGAAAACGGTCGACGTGCTGGTCCGTGCCGCGATCGCCCACTGCGCCTCCGCCAGCTTCTTGCTGCCGGTGTAGACGTGGTCGGTGATGTAGGCGAAGCACTTGCCGGTCGACGAATAGATCGCATGGCCGACGCCGTGGCGCAGGCAGGCCGCGATGACGTTGCGGGTGCCGAACACGTTGGTTTCGATCGCTTCGCGCACGACCGCCTCGGCCCGGCCCGGTTCGCGGATCGAGGCAAGGTGGAAGACGACATCCGGCTTCACGTCCGCGAACACGGCATCCATGGCGGCCATGTCGCGGATGTCTACGCGATAGGTGGTGGTGCCGCGTTCCGGATCGGCGGCGGCGGCATCCTCGGCGCTGTCGACGATCACGATCTTTGATGCGCCGAGGCGGGCGATCAGGGGGATGAGGCGGCTGCCGACGCAGCCAGCACCGCCGGTGACCAGCACGACGCGGTCCCTGATACGGGCGGCAGCGCCTTCCTCATGCAGGTCGACGCTGCGTTCCATCGCGAGCTTCATCGGGCGTTCGTCCAGCCGGCCGTCGGCCTTCATGATCGAAAGAAGTTCGGCTGTCTCTCCCCGCAGGCGGGCGACGAGCGGCAGGGGCAGGGGGGTAGGCGTCCCGGGCGGCACGAGCGCGGCGATCCGCCGGATGATGTCGTCGCTCGTGCGGATGTGACCCTGGATACCCATAGTGCGCTACCTCCCCCCGGAGTGATGAAGAAGGGCGGAACCGCATGGCCCCGCCCCGCAGTATTTTCTGGCGGCCCCGTGCTCAGGCGGGGACGCAAACCTCCCCGGCCCAGGCGTTCATGCCCTGATCGAGATTGTACAGCCGTGCCGGATCATATCCCGCCGCGACCATCGCCTTGATTGCGGCATTGGACCGCATGCCGGACTGGCAGATGACGACGATGTCGCGATCCGTCGGCAATCCGGCCAGCGGAACCGCGCCGGACTGGCCGAGCGCGTCCTCAAGGTCGGGCTTCGACAGGCTGATCACGCCTGCAATCTGGCCGGTCGCCCATTCCGGCGGATTGCGCACGTCGAGCAGCAGAAGGTCTTCGCCATCGGCGAGTCGCGCCGCCAGCGCCTGCGCGCCGATCGAGCGGCCGACCGGCATTGCGCAGACCATCACCGTCTCGTGAAGGACGATGTCCGCGGCGGGCAGCGAGCAGGTCGGGCAGTCCGGATCCTTGGCGATCTCCATCGTGTTGAAGCTGAGGTCGAGCCCGTCATAGACCAGCATCCGGCCAATCATCGGCGTGCCGATGCCGGTCAGCAGCTTGATCGCCTCCGTCGCCTGCAATGCGCCGATGACACCCGGCAGGACGCCGAGCACGCCCGCCTCCGCGCAGTTCGGTGCGAATTCGATCGGGGGCGCTTCGGGAAACATGCAGCGATAGCAGGGGCCGTGCCGCGCGTCGAAGACGCTGAGCTGGCCATCGAAGCGCAGCACCCCGCCGAAGACGTTGGGCTTGCCCAGCTTCACGCAGGTGTCGTTCACCAGATAGCGGGTCGGAAAATTGTCGGTCCCGTCGATGATCACGTCATATTGCGAGATCAGCGCGACCGCATTGTCCAGATTGAGCCGGGTCTGGTGCATCTCGATGACGACATCGGGATTGAGGTCCAGCATCCGGGCGCGGGCGCTTTCGATCTTGGGCTTGCCCAGAACCTTGTATCCGTGCGCGATCTGCCGCTGGAGGTTGGTTTCCTCGACCACGTCCGCGTCGACGAGGCCGATGCGCCCTACACCGGCGGCGGCGAGATACAGCGCAGTCGGGCTGCCGAGCCCGCCGAGGCCGATCAGCAGGACGCTGCCGGCCTTCAGCCGCCTTTGCCCCTCGATCGCGAATTCCGGCAGGATCAGGTGGCGGCCGAAGCGGCGCAGCTCGTCGTCGCTGAGATCCGGCAGCGCGACCGGATGGGTCAGCGCGTTCATCCGCCGGCTACGCTGGCGATGATCTGAACCTGATCGTCATTGCCGACCGGAGTCGCTAGACCGTCGAGCAGACGGATGTCCTTGCCGTTCTTGCAGACCACCACGAATTTTCGCAGGCCGCTGCCGGAGAACAGATGATTGCGCAGTTCCGCGGAACCTGACGAGAAGCTTTCGAGCGCTTCCTCGACCGTTCCCGCCGCCAGCTGCAGCTGGCTCTGCTGATTCGTGTACCGCCGAAGCGAGCTCGGCACCATGATCGTCGCCACTATTGCACCCCCTTCACTAAGTGCCTGGTCATCATCCGCAACCGGACCCGTCCAAGGCAAGGGTCGTTAACCGTGTATCACCGCGCGATTCGCGCGATTCTGTGCCACTTCTGGACGTCGTTTCCGCACGCGGGACGCAGTCCATCGTCGTCCGCCCCGGAGGGTGGACGGCGGTGTCGTGATGCGCCCGTTTCTTCTCAATCGCTTGGCTCTGCGGCCAGCTTGGTCTGTCGGCACCGGGGGGACTAACGGTCGTGCCGCAACCTTCCGGTGACGATAGGCACGATCCGAAATAACCGGACCGGCGTTGCAGCGCGGTAGGCCCGACGCCCTTGCCAACCGGTAAACGAATCTGGGGAATCGTGGTTAAGACGATATCCACCCATTTCACGCGCTGGTATCGGCGGCCCGGTTGGGGGAACGACTCGTGGCTGTAAGACTGGGAATCGTCCTGCTCGCCCTGGTGCTGGCGTCGGCGGGACAATGGTGGCCGTCCTGAACGGCTTTTGAAAAGCGCGCCAGCTTATGGCAGCGCGGTCAGCCGGGCCATTTCAACCCTTCGGTGCGAAACTCGAACGGGTGCGCGCCCTCATTGCCCAGCGTGATGTCCACCCGGACCGTTTTCGCGCCCGACAGCGACTCGTAGGCTTTCTGTGACGGGGGTATGGTCACGCCGTCCTTTGCGTCGGTGATCCGCCCGCGCCACTTCTTTGGCGGCTTGCCGTCGATACTGACGTCGACATTGCAGTCCGAAAGATCACAGGAGAAGGGCGCGCCGACGGCCTTCACCGTGACACCGGTTTCGCCGTTCCGCATCTTCTGGAGCAGGAGCACGGCGAAGGTGTCGGGCGCGGTCATCGTACGGACGGTGTTCGCGCTGCCGATATAGGCGAGGGGAATGGCGCGGCCGTTGCTCTGTTCCGTCTCATATTTCCAGACTTGACCGATCTGTTCGCGCTGTGTGGGCTGCTTGTCGTCTGTCGCGCCGCCGCAGGCCGAAAGGGCGGATACAAGCAGCAGCGAGGCGACGGCGGGTCGTGCGGCCCGATACGTATTTTGACGCGGCATGGCGCTCTCCCTCGATAATCAGGAAGGCAACGCGCGCGACCTGCGACTGTTCCGGAAGAGTGACCCGATTTGGGACAGATGGCGCCGAAAGACCGTGCGATCTTAAGAGGTTGGCAACCACCAATACCTATAACCCGACCCATCGGGCCATAGCGGCCAACTCCCTGTTTTTCGGAGCTTTGAGTCTCATGGGTTTTGCAGAACTGTTTCGGTCCCGCGAGTCGGAAGACAACCGCAAGGGCAAGCGATTCAAGGTTCTTCTGCCGGTTCATCTGGCCCAGGCGGGCAAGGGCGCGCCGGGCAAGCTGATCGAGATTTCCAACGAGGGCGCGCGCGCGCAGTCGCTGAGCCAGCCCGAGCAGGATGCGCCGATCGAGATCGAGTGGGAGGGCAAGATGCTCGCCGCCAAGGTGATCTGGGTCAAGGGCGAGCATTTCGGCCTGTCGTTCGAGAGGCGCCTGACCAACAACCAGCTGCTGGCGATGCTGGCCAACTGATTTCCCGTCTTCGCCCCGAAGCGCGAAAAGCCCCGGAGAGCCTGGCTCGCCGGGGCTTTTTGCTATCCCGTCCCCGCCGCGACCGGATCGAACGGGATACCGAGCTGAAATAGGTATATGGACGAATGGCCGTTTGCCTGGGCGTCGGCGATCAGCGCGCGGATCAGCGCGTCGGGATTGCCGTTCGCACCGGCGGCAGTGTTGGCGAGCGCGATGCCCTGTCCGTGCCCATCCAGCAGCATCGCGGTGCGCCCAAGCGCTTCGGGGCGCAATTCCGCCAGTGTCAGGATCGAGATGCCCGCGGCTGCGCAGTGCCGGCACAATTCGGCAAGGGCAGGCGCGACATCCTCGTCATAGAACCGCTCGCGCTCCTCTGGCGTCATCGCGTACCTCCCCGGATCCCCCCGGCCGCCACAGCGCGGCGAGGCTGATCAGCGCGGCGGCGGACATGTAGAGACCGACATAACCCGGCTTGCCGAGATCGACCATAGTCTGCGCGACGATCGGCGCGAGCGCACCGCCGAGGATGCCGCCGAGGTTGAAGCCGAAGGAGGCGCCGGTGTAGCGCAGCTGCGTCGGGAACAGCGAAGGCAGGAAGGCGCCCAGCGGCCCGTAGAGCAGGCCCATGATGAACAGCGCCGTCGCGAGAATGGCGAAGATCGCGACATGCACCCCGCTCGCCATCGCGCCGCCGAAGACCACGCCCATGGGGATGGTGGCAAGGCAGCCGGCGATCAGCACGAGGCGCGGCGTCGCTTTGTCCGACCACCAGCCGGCAAAGACGATGCCCGCGGCCATGAACAGGATCGCGCCGAGCTGGATGGAGAGGAAGGTTTCCCGGTCGATGCCCAGGCCCTTCGTGCCGTAGCCCAGGGCAAAGGTGGTCGCGATGTAGAACACGGCGAAGCAGGCGACGACGGCGAAGGTGCCCGCGACCGCCGCGCGCAGATGGTTGCGCAGCAGGTCCGCCAGCGGCACCCGTGCCGGTGGCGATTCCGCCAGCGCCGCCGCGAACTCGGGTGTCTCCGTCAGCTTCAGGCGCACCCAGAGGCCGAGGCCGACGAGGATCGCGCTGGCCAGGAAGGGCAGGCGCCAGCCCCAGGCGAGGAACTGTTCCTCGCTGAGCAGGGCGCCCAGTATCAGGAACAGGCCGTTGGCGGCGATGAAGCCGACCGGCGCGCCGAGTTGCGGGAACATGCCGAAGCGGCCGCGCCATCCGGGCGGTGCGTTCTCCACCGCCAGCAGGGCAGCGCCGCCCCATTCTCCGCCTAGGCCCAGGCCCTGCCCGATGCGCAGCAGGCACAGGATAACCGGCGCCCACAGGCCGATCTGCTGGTATGTGGGCAGGAAGGCGATGGCGAGCGTCGACCCGCCCATCAGCATCAGCGAGACGACGAGCGTCGACTTGCGGCCGAGACGGTCGCCATAATGGCCGAAGATCGCTGCACCGAGCGGCCGGGCAAGGAAGGCGAGCGCAAGGCTGGAATAGGAGAGCAGCAATTGCGCCGAGGGAGAACCCGCCGGGAAATAGAGCGGGCCGAAGACGAGGCCGACGGCGGTCGCGTAGATGTAGAAATCATAGAATTCGACGGAGGTGCCGGTGAGGCTGGCGACCAGCACCCGCTTGTTGCGCCACATCGCGCCCATGCCCTCCGTCCGGTCGGCCGCCCCGGTTCCGTTCATGCCCGCGCCCTTTTCTGGTTCAGAACTTCATATGCCATCACCGCCGTCGCGACCGCCACGTTCAGGCTGTCGGCCCGGCCCATCATCGGTATCTTCACGAGGAGGTCGCACGCCGCCTCATAGGTTTCGGGAAGGCCCTGCGCCTCGTTGCCCACAAGCAGGAACAACGGCGCGTCGTAACGGACCCCCTGATAGTCATGGGTGGTGTTGAGGCTGGTGCCGACAAGCTGGCCCGGCCCGGCGCGGAGCCAGGCAAGGAATGCGTCCCAGCGCGTGGCGGTGATCGACTGGGTGAAGAGGGCGCCCATGCTGGCGCGGACGGCCTCGACCGAGAACGGGTCGACGCAGTCGTCGATGAGGATCAGGCCACCCGCGCCGACGGCGTCGCCGGTGCGCAGGATCGTACCGAGATTGCCGGGATCACGCAGCGACTGCGCGACGATCCAGATGTCCGCACGGGTACGGTCAAGCGCCTCCAGCGGGGTCAGGCGGTCGGGATAGACGCCGACCAGCGCTTGCGGATTGTCCTTCCCCGATATTTTCGCAAGGATGTCCGGGCTGGTTTCGATGACGTCGCCGCCGGCCGCCTCCATCTCCGCGATCAGCGTGTCGGCAAGCGGATGACGCGGGGCGCCGCCCGCCAGGAACAGCATCTGCGGCAGCACGCCTTCCTCGCGTGCTTCGGTCAGGATACGCAGCCCCTCCGCCAGGAACAGCCCCTCCCGCTTACGCAGCTTCTTTTCCCGCAGGCCGCGGATACGCTTGACGAGCGGATTGGAGAAACCGGTGATTTCACGCGGCAAGGCGGGTGGCTCCAGCAGACGGGACGAAAGTCGCCCCGCTTACGCCGCGCACGCGCGTTCGACAAGTTCGGTAAAGGCGGGGCAGGCGAGGAAGGCTATTCCTCGCCGAACTTGTCCTCGACCAGCGCGACGAGACGCACCAGCGAATCCTCTGCTTCCGAGCCGGAGGCACTGATCACGATGCTGTCGCCCATCGCGGCGCCCAGCATCATCAGGCCCATGATCGAGGTGCCGGTGACTTCCGATCCGTCCTTCGCGACAGTGATCTGAGCGGGCAGGGCGCTGGCCAGCGTGACGAACTTGGCGCTGGCGCGGGCGTGAAGGCCACGCCGGTTGGTGATCAGCACCTCACGCCGGATGCCGGTCACGACGTGCTGCCCAGCAGTTCGGAGGCGACGCTGATATATTTCTGTCCGGCCTCGCGCGCGGCGGCCACGGCCTTGCGCACGTCCATCGCCTTGCGCGCGCTTTCAAGGCGAATCAGCATCGGCAGGTTGATGCCGGCGATCACCTCGATCTCCCCGGCCTTCAGCAGAGAGATGGCGAGATTGGACGGCGTGCCGCCGAACAGGTCGGTCAGCAGGATGACGCCCGATCCGTCGTTCACCCGGGCGACGGCGGCGGCGATATCCGCGCGCCGCAACTCCATGTCGTCCTCCGGCCCGATGCAGATCGTCTCGATCGCCTGCTGCGGTCCGACGACATGCTCCATCGCCACCACGAATTCGGTCGCGAGGCGGCCGTGCGTAACCAGAACCAGTCCGATCATGAGAAATAACAATCAGCGTACGTCATAACGATGCTTCCGGACCCCCTGCGCGGCGCTTCTCCAGCATGTCCTGTGGCGCCGATTCCATGTTGCGGTGCGAGACCGTGGGCGAAAAACCGGCACGGCGCAAGGTTTCGGCGACGCGTTCGGTGACATGCACGGACCGATGTCTCCCGCCGGTACAGCCGAAAGCCACGGTGACATAGGCCTTCCCGTCCTCGGCATAGCGGGGAAGGAGCGTTAGCAGCAGGGCCTCTATCTGTCCCACCGCAGACTCATAAGCGGGGTCGGCGGCGATATAGGCCGCAACGTCGGCCGCCTGTCCCGTCTTCGGCCGCAGTTCCGGCACCCAGTGCGGGTTGCGCAGGAAGCGCATGTCGAACACCAGGTCGGCATTGCGCGGCAAACCGCGCGAATAGCCGAAGGACAGCAGCGAAAGCACCGGCTGCGACAGCCGGTCGAGGCTGAAGCGGTTGCGGATTTCCTGCTGGAGGCTGTTGGTCGTGAACGGCGTGGTGTCGATGACATGGGTAGCCCAGCGGCGCAGCGGCTCGGTCAGTTCCCGTTCCTGCGCGATGCCGTCGGCCGCCGGGCGATCGACCGCGAGCGGATGCCGCCGCCGCGTTTCGGCGTAGCGCCGTTCCAGTTCCGACCCCGAGCAGTCGAGGAACAGCGTCTCGATATCGAGGCCATGATCCTCCCGCAGTGTCTTGATGCGCCGCACAATGCCGGCGGCGTCGAAGCCGCGCGTGCGTGCGTCGATGCCGATGGCCAGCGGGCGATCGTCGCTGTCCTGGCCAAGCGCCAGCGGCATGGCGAGCAGCCGGTCGAGGAGCGGCAGCGGCAGGTTGTCGGCAACTTCCCATCCCATGTCCTCCAGCGTCTTGAGCGCGGTCGTCTTGCCAGCGCCCGACAGACCCGAGACGAGCAGGATGGTTTTGCGCGCCGTTTCGCTCATCGGACCAGCCCGTGCGCGCGCAGGGCCATTTCGACCTTGATGGGGGCGGAGGGCTCGCGAGGGGCGATGGTCATGATCGGCACCTCTACGCCTGCCACTGGCCGGGTCAATGGTTCGGGCGGCATGCGTTCGACCTCTCCGTCGAGATCGAGCAGCAGCGCTACGGGGGCATTTTCGAGATGGGGCAACGCGATGATGCCGACGCCGCGCACCTCGATCCGCCCGGCGATCGTCGGCGGCGGGCTGGCGATTGCGCGGTCGCCCTCACGTCGTACGACCGTGTAGTCGTCGCTGACCAATGTCGCGCCCCGGTCGATCAGGCGGAGCGCCAGGTCCGACTTGCCGACGCCTGAGGGGCCATGCAGCATGACCGCGCGCCCGCCGATCGCCACCGTCGTCGCGTGCAGGGTCTCGATCGGGCTTTCGATGTCTGTGTGTATGGACGCGGCGGGCGGCATGGCCGGCTATTCCGCCGCCATGCCCGGATCGCCGGACTGGGCCATGGGCAGGCGCACGATGAAGCACGCGCCGCTTTGCGCATCGTCCCGGTCGGCGATGCTGACGCGGCCCTGATGCCCCTCGACGATCGAACGGGCGATGGCGAGGCCGAGGCCGCTGTGCTTGCCGAACTGCCCCTCCGGCCGGACGCTGTGGAAGCGGCGGAACACCGTCTCGCGCTCCTCCGGCGGGACGCCGGGCCCTTCGTCCTCCATGCTGACCAGCACCTCGCTGTCCGCCACGGTCGCAACGATCTGGACGAGACCGCCATCGGGGGAGAAGGAGATGGCGTTGTCGAGCAGGTTCTCGATGACGCGGACCAGCCGCTGCGGCTCTCCCATCACCACGGCCACGTCCTTGCGGGGGCGAGCGAAGGCAAGGCGGACGCTGCGCTCCACCCCGCGCGCGTCACGGGCGACGACGAGTTCCTCGATCAGCGGACCGAGGTCCACCGGCTCGAACCGCGTGCGGGAGAGCTGGGCGTCGATGCGGGAAGCCTCCGCGATGTCGGTCACGAGCCGGTCGAGCCGCCGGACATCGTCCTTCGCGATGGTCAGGAGTTGAGCCCGCAGTTCCGGCTTTTCCACGCGGTCGAGGCCGTCGAGCGCCGAGCGAAGCGACGCGATCGGGTTCTTCAGTTCATGGCTCACATCGGCGGCGAAAGCGTCGGTGGCGTCGATCCGGCGGCGCAGCGCATGGCTCATGTCCGACAGCGCCCGGGCGAGCAGGCCGATCTCGTCGCGGCGTTCGGGCAGGCGCGGCACCGTCACCTCGCGCGCGCGGCCCAGACGCACGCGCACGGCGGCGCGCGCCAGCCGCCGCAGCGGCAGCACGATCGTCCGGGCGAGGAACAGCGACAGGAGCACGGACGCGATCGCCGCGATCGCCAGCACGAAACCGAGCCGCAGCCGTTCCGCGCGGACGATGCGGATGATGTCGCGGGCATTGTCCGTCGACAGCAGCACGGTGCCGTCATGGACCAGCGCGACGGTCGAGATGACCGGAGTCCGGTCCGGCGCGTTGCGGTTCATCACCTGATCCCGGCCGGTCCGGCGCGCGGCGATGATTTCCGGCCAGGCGTCGGCGCGGTCGACCTTCGGTTCGAAGAAGATCGGCGGGATGTCGGCGAAGACGATATGGTCGACCGCCCGGTCGAGGAAGCGCGCGACGTGCCGCTGCCATGGCTCATCGCGCGGGTCGCGCAATTCGTAACGCGGCGCGCCGAGCGCGAAGCTGTCCGCGATCAGGCGCCCATCGGCGTCATAGCGACGGATGCGGTTTTCCTCCTGCTTCGCGAACGCGGTGATCAGGCGGTTGTGCTGGTCGGCGGGCGTGCTGTCGAGGGCGATGGCGAGCAGGCGCAGTTGCGCCGCCGTCTCATCCTGCCGCGTGTCGACGATGCGGGTGCGATAGCTGTCGAGATAGAAGAAGCCGCCCGCCAGCAGCGCGAGCGCGAAGATGTTGACGGCAAGAATCCGCCAGGTCAGCGAGAGCTGACCGGACCAGCGCAGCGGCGCCGGCTCCCCCTCACTCGTCGGAGAATCGGTAACCGGCGCCATAGAGCGTATCGATCGCGTTGAAATCGGAGTCGACCTCCCGGAACTTGCGGCGCAGTCGCTTGATATGGCTGTCGATTGTCCTGTCGTCGACATAGACGTCGTCCTGATAGGCGGCGTCCATCAACTGGTTGCGGTTCTTGACCACGCCGGGGCGCTGCGCGAGCGTCTCCAGGATCAGGAATTCGGTGACGGTCAACGTCACGTCCTTCCCCTTCCATTTCACCCGATGGCGGGCGGGGTCCATCTCCAGCGCGCCGCGCACGATCGGATCGGCCACCGGTTCGGGCGCCTCCGCCGCGCTGGCCTTCGCGAACTCGGCACGGCGCAGGATCGCGCGGATGCGGGCGAGCAGAAGCCGCTGCGAGAAGGGTTTCGAGATATAGTCGTCCGCGCCCATGGCGAGGCCGAGCGCCTCGTCCAGTTCGTCGGTCTTGCTGGTCAGGAAGATCGCCGGCATCTGGCTCTTCTCCCGGATGCGGCGCAGCAGTTCGATGCCGTCCATCTTTGGCATCTTGATATCGAACACGGCAAGGTCCGCCGGGTTTTCCAGCAACGCCTTCAGCGCGACCTCCGGGTCCGAATAGACCCGTGTCACATAACCTTCGGACTGGAGCGCGATGGAGACGGACGCGAGAATGTTCCGGTCGTCGTCCACCAGAGCGATGGTAGCAGTCATTCCTCAATCCGTCGGGCGTGTCACGCGGGCGTTGCATGAGGCCTAGACGATGGCGGGCCGTGCGGCAAGGCGCGCAATCGCTGGCACAAAGTGGGACAATCGCCGCAATCCCGGCCCCTTACGCCGTGTGGCGCGGGTACAGCCCTTGTGGGACGCCGCGCTACGCCCTATGCCCGCAGGACCGAGGCTGGGAACCGTGTATTCCCGTCCGGTTCGGCGTCCGGACAGGAGATGGACGCGGGACAGGAGGGGGAGCGGTTTCCGAATATATTGCGAAACAGGAGAACCGCGTGCAGGCGAAATCCTCTTACACCCTGGCCGACCAGGGTATTTCCACCCGTGCCGAACAGTTCTGGAATCTGGGCACGGCCCCGCTGGTGGAAGCGGCTCTGGCCAATGGCGAGGGCATATTGGCGAAAGACGGCCCCCTCGTGGTCGCCACCGGCAAGCATACCGGACGTTCGGCCAAGGACAAGTTCATCGTCAGGGACGCGGAGACGGAAAGCACCGTCTGGTGGGGCAACACCAACGTTCCCATGACGCCCGAGCATTTCGCTGCGCTGAAGGAGGATTTCTTCAAGGCGCTGGGCGAGAAGGACACGCTCTATGTCGCCGACCTGTTCGGCGGTTCCCAGCCCGAGCATCGCGTCAAGGTGCGCGTGATTAACGAGTTCGCCTGGCACAACCTGTTCATCCGTACGCTGCTGGTCCGTCCGACCGCCGATGACCTGCCCGGTTTCCTGCCCGAATACACGATCATCGACCTGCCGACCTTCCAGGCCGATCCGGCGCGTCACGGCAGCCGGACGGAGACGGTGATCGCGGTCAATTTCACCGAGAAGCTGATCCTGATCGGCGGTACGCGCTATGCCGGCGAGATGAAGAAGTCGGTATTCGGCATCCTCAACTACCTGCTGCCGGTGAAGGGCGTGATGCCGATGCACTGCTCGGCCAATATCGGCCCGGACGGCGACACGGCGGTGTTCTTCGGCCTCAGCGGCACCGGCAAGACGACGCTCAGCGCCGACGCAAGCCGCACGCTGATCGGCGACGACGAGCATGGCTGGTCGGACACGGCCGTCTTCAACTTCGAGGGCGGCTGCTACGCCAAGATGATCAACCTGTCGGCCGAAGCCGAACCGGAAATCTACGCCACGTCGAAGCGTTTCGGCACCGTGCTCGAAAATGTCGTGATCGATCCAGAGACGCGCGAACTGGACTTCAACGACAATTCGCTCGCTGAAAACAGCCGGGGTTCCTATCCGATCGACTTTATCCCCAATGCGTCGAAGGACAATCTGGGGCCGGTGCCGAAGAACATCATCTTCCTGACCGCCGACGCCTATGGCGTGTTGCCGCCGATCGCGCGGCTGACCCCGGATCAGGCGATGTATCACTTCCTCTCGGGCTACACCGCCCGCGTCGCGGGTACCGAGATCGGTGTGACGGAACCCACCGCGACCTTCTCCACCTGCTTCGGCGCGCCGTTCATGCCGCGCCACCCGTCCGTCTACGGCAATCTGCTCAAGGAACGGATCGCCAAGGGCGGCGTCACCTGCTGGCTGGTGAACACCGGCTGGACCGGCGGGAAGTACGGCATCGGCAAGCGCATGCCGATCAAGGTCACGCGCGCGCTGCTGAACGCCGCGCTCGACGGCAGCCTGAACAGCGCCGAGTTCCGCACCGATCCGAATTTCGGGTTCGAGGTGCCGGTCGCTGTGCCGGGCGTCGAGAGCGCGATCCTTGATCCGCGCCAGACCTGGGCGGACAAGGAAGCCTATGACGAGACCGCGATCAAGCTGGTCAAGCAGTTCGTCGACAACTTCGCGCAGTTCGAGGATCATGTGGACGCCTCCGTGCGGGAGGCTGCGCTCTCGGCCGCCTGACGTCCTCTCTGCGCGACAACGCCATGAAAACGGCCGGGCGGCGTGATGCTGCCCGGCCGTTTTCATTTTTCGCCCCGTTTGATTGATGTTAGGATGAACACCATCAACTCGGAGATCGAAAAATGGGCATGTTCGACGGCATTTTGGGCAATGTGGACGCGATCGCGGCCAAGCTGGGCGTGCCTGCCGATCAGGTGAAGGCGATGACCGAGACGCTGGGCGCGAGGCTGGGTGAGGGCGGCGATCAGGCGAGCGCGCTGGCCGCGACGGCACAGGAGCACGGCCTGTCGCTCGACGCCCTGCAGGACATGCTGGACGGGATCGGCGGTCCGGAGGCGATCATGGGCAAGCTTGGCAGTCTGCTCGACCGGGACGGCGACGGCAATCCGCTGAACGAACTGGGAGGCCTTGCAAAGGGCCTGTTCGGTTGATCTGACTTTAGCGCTGTTGCCCGAGCAATCGGGCGACCGCGACGAAGTCCGCGACGGTCAGCGTTTCGGCGCGCCGTTCGGCATCGATGCCGGCGGCGGCCAGTGCCTCCAGTCCGCCGGGCAGGCCCTTGAGGCTTTGCCGCAGCATCTTGCGCCGTTGACCGAAGGCGGCGGCAGTCAGCCTTTCCAGATCGCGCAGCGCCACACCCTCCGGCGCGTCGACGGGCGTTATGTGCACGACGGCGGACATCACCTTGGGCGGCGGGGTGAAGGCGCTGCGATGCACCTTCATCGCGATCCGCGCCTTCGCCCGCCATTGGGCGAGGATGGCGAGACGGCCATAATGATCGCCGCCGGGCTGTGCGACGATGCGCTCCGCGACCTCCTGCTGGAACATCAGGGTCAGCGACGCCCACCAGGGTCGCCAGTCGGCGGAAAGCCAGCCGACGGTCAGCGCCGTCCCGACATTATAGGGCAGGTTGGCGACGATATGCGCGCCCTCGCCAGTGAGCGCGCGGGCGTCGACCTTCATCGCGTCGTCCTCGATCACCTGCAATTGCCCGGGGAAGGCCGCACCCAGTTCGGCAAGCGCAGGAAGGCAGCGCGCGTCCCGTTCCACCGCCACGACGCGGGCACCGGCGCGCAGCACGGCGCGGGTCAGGCCGCCCGGGCCGGGGCCGACCTCGAACACGCTCGCGCCCTCGATCGGGCCGGGGATGGCCGCGATCCGGTCGAGCAACTGCTCGTCGAGCAGGAAATTCTGGCCCAGCGCCTTGCTCGCGCGCAGGCCGTGAGTGGCGATCACCTCGCGCAGGGGCGGCAGCACAGGCATCGGATCAGCCGGTATGGGCGCGGCGGTGGTGCGCGGCCTGCGCCGCCATCCGGATCGCCGCGATCATCGCGCCGGGATTGGCCCTGTCCTGACCGGCGATGCCGAACGCCGTGCCGTGATCGGGCGATGTGCGTACGATCGGCAGGCCCAGGGTGATGTTGACGCCCGCGTCGAAGTCGAGCGTCTTGATCGGGATCAGCGCCTGATCATGATACATGCACAGCGCGGCGTCATAACCGGCGCGTGCGCGGGCGTGGAACATGCCGTCGGCGGCGAATGGCCCGGCAATGTCGAGGCCGTCGGCCCGCAGCGCCTCGATGGCGGGAATGATCATCTCGATCTCCTCGCGGCCGAGGGCGCCGTCTTCCCCCGCATGGGGATTGAGCCCGGCGACGGCGAGGCGCGGCGCGGCGATGCCGAAGTTGCGTTGCAGGCCACGGGCGGTGATCAGCGCGCGGGCGCGGATGAGGTCGGCGGTCAGCGCCGTGGGTACATCCGCCAGCGCGACATGGATGGTGATCGGCACGACGCGCAGGGACGGACCCGCGAGCATCATCACTACATTCTGCGCCGACACGCCGCACCGCTCAGCGATGAACTCCGTCTGCCCGGGATGGGTGAAGCCGACCTCGTAGAGCTGGGCCTTGCCGACCGGCGCGGTCACGATGCCGCCCGCCGACCCGCTGCGCGCGAGGCCGACGGCGACTTCAAGCGACTGGAACGCGGCGCGCGCGCCGTCAGTCGTGGGCGTGCCGGGCACGACCGGTCCGGCATCGGCCACCTGAAGGCAGGGCAGGGCCTTGTTGAACGTGCCCGACGCCTCAATCGGCGTGGAAATGACCGTCACCGGGCCGTCCCATACCGCCCGTAGCGCGGCGCTGTCGCCGACCGCGAAGAAGGGCGGCAGGTCCGCGTCCGAACGGCGCGCCCAAGCCTTGGCCACGATCTCCGGCCCGATGCCGGCGGGATCGCCCAGCGGAACGGCGAAGGGAAGGAGCGGCGCGGTGGGCGCTGCGTCCGCCATCAATTATAGTCGATGACCGCGTCGCGCCGCAGGTCGCGCAGGTAGATGCGGGCCCGCTTGTTGACGCGATCATCCTCCATCTGGGCCATGATCTGGTCGAAGGAGGGCTGGCTCGCATCCTGCGGATCGTCGCGGCCGCACAGCACCAGCACGCGCACGCCATCGTCGATCGAGCCGAAGGGCGGCGTCGATTCGCCGATCTGAAGACCCAGCAGCATCTCCTGAAGCTGCGGCGGCAGATCGCGCACGCGGACATTGTCGTTGTCGACAACGTCGGCGCCCAGTTGCTGGCCGACCGTAGTGGCGGCGCCGCAGCCCTTGATTTCCTTGGTCGCTGCGGCGAACGCGGCGGCGCGGCTGTTCACCTGATCGCGGGTTGTGCCCTTCGGGAAGGCGACCGACAATTGCTTGAGGCTCATCACCGCGTCGCGCGGATCGGCGGTCAGCACCTTGCGCTTGTCCATGACGTAGATGATCGAGAAGCCGCCGGGCACGCCAATCGGACCCGCGATCTGGCCGACGCTCATGTCGCTGGCCGCCTGGGCGAGTTCGTCGGGCAACTGACCGGGGCGCACCCAGCCGAGATCGCCGCCCACGGCCGCTGTCGATGCCTCTGAAAACTGCCGGGCATAGGCCTGGAACGAGCCGCCCTGCTTGATCTGTTCGATGATGTTGCGGGCGTTGGTGCTGATCTGCTGCGCGTTTTCGGGCGTCGCAGACAGATAGATTTCGCCGATACGGAACTCGTCGCTGCCCTTCGCGGCCTTCAGCCGGTCGACGACCGAGCGGACCTCGTCCTCGCCGACATTGACGAACGGCTGGACGTTACGGCGGAGCAGGCGGCTCCACGCCAGTTCGCCCTCGATCTGCCGCTTGATGCTGGCGGACGAGCTGCCCTGCTGGCGCAGATAGGTTTCGAACTGGGCGGGCGACTGACGGAAATTCGCCGCGACCCGCTCATAGCTCTGCTCGATTTCCGCCTTGTCGATCTTGATGTCGTTGGCGGCCGCTTCCTGAATCTGCAGCGTCTCGTCGATCAGGTTGCGCAGCACCTGGAGGCGAAGCCTTTCCTTCTCCTCCTCCGGCACCTTGCCGCCGTTCGCCGCGATGACGAGCGCGAGGCGCTGGTCGATGTCGGTGCCGGTGATGATCGTGCCGTTGATGACGGCCGTCGCCTTGCGGACGTTCGGATCGGACTTGCCGAAGATCGTCAGATCCTTCGGCAGGTCGAGCGAGGCGGAGGGCAGGCCGCCGTCATCGTCCACCGTCTGCGCCGGTGCGACGCAGGACAGGCAGGTCAGGGTGGCTGCGAGAATGGCGGCCGGCAGTTTTACCTGCAACCGGCGGGAACGGGCAACGGAAGACATCGGCAACAACGGCTCTCCAACAGGTTCGTCCCGCACATATATGTCCGGTCGGCTTAACCGGGACTGAGCGGTCCCGGGTCACGGGGATCGGGGTCAGGCCTCTCTTATATGCCCAGATTGCGAAAAGCGAGTCGCAGCAGGAAGCTGTTGCCGCTGCGCGCGTCGCCATTGTCACGATAGGTCCGCCGCCACGTCAGGCCAAGTTCCAGGCAGTCGTCCTGATAGGCGATGCCGGCGCGGTGGACGACGGGCTGATAGCCGTCGGCACCCGACAGCGGGTCTTCCTGCGCGCCGGTAAGGTCGATCACCGTCGAACCGAAGACGGACCAGTATTTCGCGAACTGGACACGGCCGCCGACGCGCAACTCCTCACGATCCTTCAGATCTTCGAGATCGGTCGAGATATCGCGGTTGAGCCGCAGATAGCCGACCATCAGATAGGTATCGCGCGAGCCGATCGTCGCATCGACCTCATTCCGGCGGATCGCCAGATTGTCCTTGTCGAGCCGGTAGCGGTGCGTGAACGTCAGGAAATCGCGATAGCGGATGGTCGTGCGACCGACGATGTCCGACGTGCGCGACGACAGGCCGGTGCCGTCGGGCAGGATCGAGATGCGATTGTCGAGCCGGTAGCTCTGCCCCACCACCATGTCGAGCGTCAGGTTCCTGCGGTCCACCTGATATTCGAGGCCATAGGTGACGCGGGTCGAATCCTCGAACCGGTCGTAGCCCGAGAAGCGGTTGAGCGCGAACAGGTTGCCGTCGTCGAGGTCGACGGCGCGCGAATCCTCATTGGGTACGGTGAGGTTGGAGATATGCGGGGCGGCCACCACCTGCACGCGTGGCGTGATCCGCTGCGTGCCGCCGAACGCCTCACCGATGAAGGGCCATTTGACGTCCACTGCCGCCGCCGCGATCCCGCGCGCCGTCCATCCCGGATTGCCGCGATAGATCAGCGTGTCGGTGAGGTCACCTTCGTCCGTGTGATAGATGTCGCCACGCAGATAGGTGGTGAACGTTACCTCCTGCCCCATGCCGGTCAGCTTGCGCAGATCCCACTGCACGCCCGCGAAGGCGCGCTGGGTATCCTGCCCGTCGGTGCGGGTGATGGCGAGGCTGTTCGCCTGGAACTGCACCTTGCCGCCCAGCACCGGGTCGGTCATGCGCAGACGCCAGTCGATGACGGGCAGGGCGACAGGCACCTGTCCCTGCTCGTCGTTCGCCCGCAAGGTCTGGGTCGCCCAGCCGGCGATCGAGAAATAGCTGTCGTCGCCGACCCGTTCCGCCTGGACGGTCGAGCGCAGACGGTCATCGCGGCTGATGTCATAGCGCCGCAGGAACGTGCGGTCGGTGGTGACCCGGATCGAGGAACTGACGCTCCAGTCCGGATCGAGCTGCAACTTGCCGCTGGCGTCGAGATAGCCGCGAAAATCCTTCATGGAGGTCGGCGTCACGTCGGTGACGGACGTGCGCTTGCCGTAGGTGGCGTAGCCGCTGACCTGATAGGCGCCGTTGCCGAGCAAGGCGCGATAATTGCCCTCCAGCATCGGCAGCGCATCGCTGAACACATGCGGCGTGATGGTCAGGTCGCGGTTCGGCGCGATCTTGTAGTAATAAGGCAGCGTGATTTCCGCGCCGTTGACCCGGTCGTAGCGCAGGCCAGGCACCAGCAGGCCGCTGCCGCCGCCCTGACCGACCGGGTGGGACAGGCCGGGCAGGGGGATGAGGGGCAGGCCGAACAGCTCGATTCGCGCGCCCTTGTAGGTCACGCGCTGCCGCTCGGGATTATAGATGACGCGCACCGCGCGAATCTGCCACGTCGGCTCCTTCGGGCAGCCGTCGTCGTCCGCGACCGGGCAGGGTGAATAGGCCGCATGCTCCAGCGTGTAGATGCCGTTGGTGCGCTTGCCCCTGTTGGCGGCGAGCCGTCCGCCCTGTTGCAGGACGAGCAGCAGGTTTTCGACCACGCCGTCCTTCAGCGTGTCGGTCACCTGGAAATTGTCGCCATAGGCGATGTTGCCGTCCGGGTCCGTGACGGACACGTTGCCGGACGCGACGACCTGACCGGTCTTGCGTTCCCACACGACCTTGTCGGCGCGCAGCCGGTTTCCCTGCCGCAGCATCTGTACATTGCCGGTGGCGGTGACGACGTCGTTGTTGTCGTCATATTCCAGCATGTCCGACGCGAAGCCGATTTCCTCGTCGGTGCGCGGGATCGGCGTGTCGGCCGGAGCGGGGCCGGGACTGGGCGGCGTCTGCAGATCCTGTGCCATGCCGGCGGGCGTCATGACGAACAGCGCGAGCGCCGTTCCGGTCGCGAGCAGGGCGTTACGGGAAGCGGGACGGAAAAGGGTCATGCAGCAGCAGGGCATCCAAAGGCGCGTCACGGAACGCGTGGATTGCAGCCTATTGCACTGCTTAGCGTGCATCGCAATCGCCTTGCGGTGCGGCGGGATACCGAAATAGGGCGAAGCGGGCGATAACAGGGCTTTGCCAGACGCCGCCCGGCACACTATCTGATGGCGCAAGCCGGCATGTCGTCCGGCATCCTGCCGATCGAGCAAGAACAGAAGGACCATTCATGGATATCGCGTTCAGCCCCGCCCGTCCGTTCGACATCGACACGCTGGTGGTGGCGCTGCCGCGCGATCTGCCCGAGGCGCTGGACCTTCAGGCGTCGTCCGTCCTGCTGGCGGGCGCTCGCGCGGCGCGCTTCGGCGGCGAAGCGGGCGCTACCTTCGAAAGCTTCGTGGAGGAAGGCGGCGAAGTCCTGCGCGTGCTGCTGCTCGGCACGGGCGGCGGGAGCGATGCGGAGATGGAGAAGGCGGGCGGCGCGCTTGTCGCCCGGTTGCTGACCTCCGGCGCGACCCATGCCGCCGTCGCGTTCACGGGCACCACCACAGGGGCGGCGGCCGCGCGCCTCGCCTTTGGCGCCAGCCTGCGTGCGTGGCGGATCGATACCTACCGCACGCGCCAGCCGGAAAAGGCGAAGCCGACGCTTCAGAGGCTGACACTGACAGGCGCGATCGATGGTCTGGCCGACGCATGGGCGCCGCTGTCGGCGCTGGCGGAGGGTGTGGCCTTCACCCGCGAGCTGGTCTCCGAGCCCGCAAACATCGTGTATCCCGAAAGCTTCGTCGAGCGCTGCCGCCCGCTCGCCGATCTGGGCATCGAGATCACCGTGCTGGACGAGGCGGCGATGGCGCAGCTTGGCATGGGCGCCCTGCTGGGCGTGGCGCAGGGGTCGGTACGCAAGCCGCGCCTGCTCGCGATGCGCTGGGACGGCACCGGCGGCGCGCAGGAGAAGCCGCTTGTCCTGATCGGCAAGGGCGTCACGTTCGATACCGGCGGCATTTCCATCAAGCCCGCCGCCGGCATGGAGGACATGAAGTGGGACATGGGCGGCGCAGGTGCCGTCGCCGGTACGATGAAGGCGCTCGCGGGCCGCAAGGCGAAGGCGCATGTGGTCGGCATCTGCGGCCTGGTCGAGAACATGCCGGACGGCAACGCGCAGCGTCCGGGCGATATCGTCACGTCAATGTCGGGGCAGACCATCGAGGTCATCAATACCGATGCCGAGGGGCGGCTGGTGCTGTGCGACGCGGTCACATGGGCGCAGAAGGAGTATGCGCCGGAGGTGATGGTCGACCTCGCCACGCTGACCGGTGCGATGATAATCGCGCTGGGCGACCAGCATGGCGGCATCTTCTCGAACGACGACGGGCTGGCCGCCGACCTGATCGCGGCGGGGAGCGCGGCGGGCGATCCGCTGTGGCGGTTCCCGTTGTCCGAAGCCTATGACAAGCTGATCGACAGCCCGATCGCCGACATCAAGAATGTGGGGCCGCGCGGGGCGGGGTCGATCACGGCCGCGCAGTTCATCAAGCGCTTCGTCGACGAGGGCGTGAAGTGGGCGCATCTCGACATCGCGGGCATGGTGTGGGCCGACAAGCCCGGGCCGGTGTGGGACAAGGGCGCGACCGGCTTTGGCGTGCGCCTGCTCGACCGCTTCGTCGCCGAGCGGTTCGAGCGCTGAGCCGCGCACGTCCGGAGCCGCGCCGATGCAGGTCGACTTCTACCAGCTGAGCCGGGATCCGGTGGAAAAGGTGTTGCCGCAGATCGCGGAGCGCATCCTGGCGGGTGGCGACAGGCTGCTGGTGGTGGCGGCCGATCGCGGCAGCCGGGACGCGATGAGCGAGGGGCTCTGGACCCACAAGGCCAGCAGTTTCCTCGCACACGGCCATGCGGGCGAGGCCAATGCCGCGATCCAGCCGATCCTGCTGTCGCAGGCGATGGTGGCGGAGAACGGGGCGCGCCACGTCGCCCTGGCGGACGGGCTATGGCGGGAGGAAGCGCTGGCGTTCGCCCGTGCCTTCTATTTCTTCGATGATGCAACGATCGACGGCGCGCGCGCCAGTTGGCGCGATGTGGCCCGCCGCGACGGTGTCGAGCCGCGCTTCTGGCGGCAGAATGGCGGCCGGTGGACGCAGGTCGCCTGAACCGTCCCGTTCCCGGTCGCCTGCGTGCCGGTACGCGGAACGGTCTTGCGGCGCTCGGCCAGCGGGTCTAAGGGCCGCGCCCAACAGACCCCAAATGGAGCTTTCCACGACAATGGCCGCAAATCGCACCTTCTCCATCATCAAGCCCGACGCCACCCGGCGCAACCTGACGGGCGCGGTCACCAAGATGCTGGAGGAAGCCGGCCTGCGCGTCGTCGCATCCAAGCGTATCCGCATGAGCCGCGAGCAGGCCGAGGGCTTCTACGCCGTTCACAAGGAGCGTCCCTTCTTCGCCGACCTCGTCGCCTTCATGATCTCCGGCCCGGTGGTCGTGCAGGTTCTCGAGGGCGAGGACGCCGTGAAGCGCAACCGCGACATCATGGGCGCCACCAATCCGGCGAACGCCGACGCCGGTACGATCCGCAAGGAACTGGCCGAATCGATCGAGGCGAACTCGGTCCACGGTTCGGACAGCGACGAGAATGCCGCGATCGAGATCGCCTACTTCTTCAAGCCCGAGGAAATCGTCGGCTGAACCGGCGTTCCGGGATGAACAGGCAAAAGGCCGCCGGAGCGATCCGGCGGCCTTTTGCTATTGGGCTGCCTTGCCGTCGCTGGCTGGAAGCAGCGCCGTCCAGCGGGCGTTGAGCCGAGCCTGCGCGTCGGCGGCCTTTACATGCCGGGCGAAAGACAGGCCACGCAGCGTAACGCGATGGCCGCCGAGCCACCGTCCTTCGATCGTGTAGCCGATGTCGTAGAGCGCGATATCCTCATGCACGTCGCCATCTGCGAGGAAGCGGGTGACGATCGCCACGGGCAGGCGCTCGTCGCCCCGGCTGTCGTCGGGCAGGCCCGCCTTTTCCCGCGCGCGTTTCAGTGCGGCTTCGAACCAGCTCGCCTCGATCCGTGGTTCGCCGGTCGTTTCGGCCGGGGCGATGCCGAGCGCGGCGGGAAAGCGGATCGTCTGCTGCTGCACCGTCTGGTCGGCGGACACGGGTTTCAGCACCAGCGTGTCGCCGCTGCCCCCGGCGGTCAGCACCAGCGTCGCCGCGCGGGTGGTGGCGCGCTCGGCCTCCTGTGCCTTTTCCGCCTGGCTGCCGCTGCGTTCCGACCAGCTGTTCCAGAGGGTGAGGCCGGAGATCACCACGGCGATCACCGCCAGACCCTCGCCCAGCGTGATCCAGCGCCGCCGGATGGCGGCCGCCTCCTGCGCGCGGGCCTCGGCGGGGGAGGATGGAGTATCGGACTTGGATTGGGGATCGGCCATGGCTCAACAGCATCACCACGCGGGGATCGCGTCAAGCCGTCGCCTTGCGACACGGCCGCTTTCGCGGCGATGAACGTTCAGAAGTCTTCGGCGATGTCCATCAGGCCCGCAAGTTTCCGGGGCGCGATCGTGCGCCAGCTGCGCCGCAGGCGGTCGGCGACCATATCCCAGTCAACTGTACCGGGATCGAGCTTTATGCCGACCCAGCCCGACGGGCCGAAATAAGCGGGACGATAATAGAGGTCCGCATCCTGCTCGATCAGCATCGCCTGCTCTTCCGGCGCGCTGGTCTTCACGATCACTGCGACGATGCCGTCGCCATGATGGTCGTGCGTGAAATAGGCAAACTTCTTGCCCTTCTCGATCCCGAAGCAAGGCATGCCGTGCGAACTCGTCTCGTCGGCGGAGGGAAGGGCAAGGGCCAGCGCGCGTACCTTCTCCAGCAGCGCCTCCGGCCGGCGGTCGCGCATGACGAAGTCGGCAAGGACGCGGGAATAGAGCTGATGCTCGGCGATCAGCGTACGGGCTGCCAACATATCCTCGGTATCGCCGGGCAGGATGGCGACGGACGTCTGGCCCAGCACCGGCCCGTCGTCGAGTTCGGCGGTGACGATGTGGACGGAGCAACCGGCGTGACTGTCCCCGGCGTCCAGTGCCCGCTGATGGGTGTGAAGGCCTTTGTACTTGGGCAGCAGGGATGGGTGGATGTTCAGCATCCGGCCCTCCCAGCCCGACACGAACCCGGGCGAGAGCAGCCGCATATAGCCGGCGAGCGCGACGAATTCGGCCCCGGCCTCGCGCAACTGCGCATCGATGACCGCATCGAATTCCGCGCGCTTCATGCCCTTGTGGCTCTGGCCGAAGGTCGCGATTCCCTCGGCGGCGGCAAGGGCGAGACCTGCCGCATCCGGATCATTGGCGGCAACCAGCACGATTTCATAGGGGCAGTCGGCCGCCTTCGCCGCGTAGAGCAGCGCCGCCATGTTCGATCCTCGGCCGGAAATGAGGACTGCGACCTTTGCCTTCTTCATTGCCATGGCCCGGAATCCGTTCGTTTGCGAGCGAAGTCGAGAAATATGAGGTGCGTGCTGCCCGTTTCTCAACTTCGCTCGAAACGAACGGGCGTGGAGGATCGGTCCCGGCTACCCCAGATGCGTCGCCGACCAGTCGGCGCGGGCGCTCCATGTTTCCGTGCTGCCCCTGACCGTGCAACCCTTCTCGCCCGCCTCGACATGACCGATGCGGGTGGCTGTCTCTCCAGCGGCGTTCAGTCCGGCGATCAGCTCTTCCGCCTCGCCTTCCGCAACGGCCAGGACCATGCCGATGCCGCAGTTGAACGTGCGGGCCATTTCCTCCGGCTCGATATGTCCCTGCGCCTGGAGGAAGGCCATCAGGCGCGGCTGTTCCCAGCGGTCCGCCTCAACCACCGCATGGCAGCCGTCGGGCAGCACGCGGGGAATGTTCTCCAGCAGGCCGCCGCCGGTGATGTGGGCGAGCGCGTTGATCTTCCCCGCGCGTACGAACGGCAGCAGCGAGCGGACATAGATGCGCGTCGGCGCCATCAGCGCGTCGATCAGCAGCATTTCATTGTCGAACAGGGCGGGGCGGTCGAGTTTCCACCCCTTGTCGGCGGCAAGGCGCCGGACCAGCGAGAAACCGTTGGAATGGACGCCGGAGGAGGCGAGGCCGACCAGCACGTCGCCGACGCCCACGCGCGATCCGGTCAGCGCCTTCGATCGCTCGACCGCGCCGACGCAGAAACCGGCAAGATCATAGTCGCCCGGTGCGTACATGCCCGGCATTTCGGCTGTCTCACCGCCGATCAGGGCGCAGCCCGCCTGGCGGCACCCTTCGGCGATGCCCGCAATGACACGCTCGGCAACACCGCTCTCCAGCTTGCCGGTGGCGTAATAGTCGAGGAAGAACAGCGGCTCGGCGCCCTGTACGATCAGGTCGTTCGCGCACATGGCGACAAGGTCGATGCCGACGCCGTCGTGCCGGTCATGGTCGATGGCGAGCTTCAGCTTCGTGCCGACGCCGTCATTGGCGGCGACGAGCAGGGGATCGTCATAGCCCGCTGCCTTCAGGTCGAAGAAGCCGCCGAAGCCGCCCAGTTCGGCATTCGCACCGGGGCGACGGGTTGCCTTTGCCAGCGGCGCGATCGCGCGGACGAGGGCGTTGCCGGCGGCGATGTCGACGCCCGCCTGGGCGTAGCTGTAGGAGGAGGGGCTGTCGGATGGGGTGTCGCTCATGCCTAGCGCGCCTAGCCCTTTGGGCGATTTTATCAAGGCACAGTTTGACGGTCCATTGCCTGCCTTGCCCGAAACGCGCTTGGCTTCGCGCCCTTTTGCCGTCAAAAGGGCGCCCGTGCACATGACCCGCGTCCGTTTTCCGTTCCCTGTCCGCCCGCTGTACCTCGTCATCCTGCTGGCGCTCGGCCTCGCGGCCGCCGTGCTCGTCGCGCAGATCGAGGGCGAGCGGGGCGTGCCGCCGATCGCGAGCGGCGGCGATTTCGAGGTGAGCGGGGTCAAGGTCGACGTCTACGGCCCCAATGCCGACGCGGCACGCTACGCCGGATGGCGGCAGGCGCAGCGGACGGCGTGGAAGATGCTGTGGACGCGGACCAACGGCGCGGGCGGTGTCCCGGTACTGTCCGATTCGCAGCTGGAGGCGATGGTCTCCGGCATCGAGATCGAGGGCGAGCAGGCCGGACCCAATCGCTATATCGCGACGCTGGGCGTCAGTTTCGACCGGGCGCGTACCGGGCAGCTTCTGGGTGTCAGCGGGTCGGGCGTGCGTTCGCCGCCGCTGCTGGTCATTCCCGTCCTTTGGCAGGGCGGCGCCGCCGTCAGCTACGAAAGCATCAACGAGTGGCAGAAGGCCTGGGCCCGGTTCAAGACCGGCGAAAGCGCCATCGACTATCTGCGGGTGCGCGGCGACAGCGCCGACCCGCTGCTGTTGAACGCGGCGCAGACGGGCAGGCGCAGCCGCCTGTGGTGGCGCGTGCTGCTCGATCAATATGGTGCGGCCGACGTGGTGATCCCGATCGCCCGGCTGGAGCGGCAGTGGCCGGGCGGGCCGGTGATCGGCCATTTCTCCGCCCGCTACGGTCCCGACAACCACCTGATCGGCAGTTTCGCCCTGCGCGCGCCCAATGAGGCGGCGATCCCGGCGATGATGGACACGGCGGCCAAGCGGATCGACGGTCTCTATACGGGGGCACTGATCAGCGGCGATCTGGCGCCCGATCCGTCGCTGGTCATCGAGGAGCCGGTCGATCCCGATTCGCTGGAGCTGGAGAACCTGACCGAGGGCGATATCCAGGCGATCGACGTGCCCGTCAGCCCGGACACCGTTTCCCTCTCCATACAATATGAGACGCCGAATGCGGCCGCGGTGTCGCAGGGCGAGGCGCAGATGCGCGGTGTGCCCGGCGTCCGCTCGGCATCGACGACCAGCCTGGCGCTGGGCGGTATGTCAGTGATGCAGGTTTCCTATCAGGGCACGGCCGACGCGCTGTCCGCGGCGCTTCAGGCACGCGGCTTCGCCGTGCAGGTATCCGGCACCACCCTGCGTATCTCCCGTCGGGCGGCTGCGCCGGCCCCGACGCCTCCGCCCGCGCAATGACCCAGTTCAGCCTCCCCTTCGACTGGGCGGGGCGGGGAGGCGAACAGGACTTCCTCGTCAGCGAGGCGAACGCAATCGCCGTTCGTCACCTGGAGGGCTGGGCGGACTGGCCGGTGCAGACGAGCGTGCTGTCCGGCCCGCGCCGCTCGGGGCGGTCGACCCTGGGGCGGCTGTTCGCGCAGATGTCCGGCGGGGACGTGATCGACGACGCCGAGGGGCAGGAGGACGAGGCGCTGTTCCACGCCTGGAACCGCGCGCAGCTCGACCGGCGGCCACTGCTGCTGATCGCGCTTCGCCCGCCGCAGCACTGGACCATCGCCTTGCCGGACCTGCGGTCCCGCCTGTCCGCCGCGCCGCATGTGGCCATTTGCGAGCCTGATGAGGTACTCGCGATGGCGCTGGTCGAGCGGGGCCTGACGCAGGCGGGGACCGACTGGTCGCCCGACCTGCCCGAATGGCTGCATCGCCGCATCGAGCGCAGCTATGCAACCATATCCGGGGTGGTGGATTGCCTGAACGCGGCGTCGCTTTCGGCCGGGCGAAAGATTTCCGTGCCGCTTGCACGGGAAACGCTGCAACAGGCGGGCTTTTTGCCTATACTCCATTCCGATCCGGCGTCTTCATCGCAATAGGAGTATCCGTGGCCGAAGCCGATCCCGCCTCCAGCCTGACCCTGCCCGGCGACCGTTATTTCAACCGGGAACTGTCGTGGCTGGCGTTCAACCAGCGGGTGCTGGAGGAGGCGATGAACGACGCGCATCCGCTGCTCGAGCGGCTGCGCTTCCTGTCGATCTCCGGCAACAATCTCGACGAATTCTTCATGGTCCGCGTCGCCGGCCTTAAGGGGCAGCAACTTCAGGACGTCGACCTGCGTTCGGCCGACGGGCTGACGCCGGCCCAGCAACTTGCGGCCATCGCCGATGAGGCCGACCGGTTGATGAACGCCCAGCAGGAGGTGTGGCATGCGCTGCACGGCGCGCTGGCCCGCGCGGGGATTGAGGTCGTGGGGTCGGGCACGCTTGGCGAGAAGCAGGATGCGTGGCTGGAAAATCACTTCCGTGAGCAGATATTCCCGATCCTGACGCCGCAGGCGCTGGACCCGGCGCATCCGTTCCCGTTCATTCCCAACCAGGGCCTTTCGGTCGTTTTCGACCTCGAACGCCTGTCCGACGGACAGCCCGTCCGCGAACTGCTGATGATCCCGTCCACGCTGAACCGGTTCGTGCGGTTGCCGGGCGAGCGGGCCTGCTACATGGCGCTGGAGGCGGTGATCCGGCGCTTTTCGGGCAGGTTGTTCCCCGGGTACAAGGTCAAGGACAGCGGCGTGTTCCGCGTGATCCGCGACAGCGACATCGAGATCGAGGAAGAGGCGGAGGATCTGGTCCGCTATTTCCGCAGCGCCATCAAGCGGCGGCGGCGCGGCCGGGTGATCCGGCTGGAGATCGAGGAGGGTTTGCCCGAGGCGGTTGAGGAGATGCTGCAGGAAATGCTCCACGGCCATGATTCGATCATCGCCGAAGTGGACGGTTTCGTCGGCATCGGCGACCTGTCGGCGATCGTCGACGAGGACCGTCCGGACCTGAAGTTCGAGCCCTATGCCCCGCGCTTTCCGGAACGGATTCGCGAATATGGCGGCGATTGCTTCGCGGCGATCCGGGCAAAGGACATCGTGGTCCACCACCCGTATGAAAGCTTCGACGTCGTCGTCGCGTTCCTGAAACAGGCGGCGGCCGATCCCGATGTCGTGGCGATCAAGCAGACGCTGTACCGCGCGGGCAAGCAGTCCGCGGTCATCCGCGCCCTCATCGATGCGGCGGAGGCGGGCAAGTCGGTGACAGCCATCGTCGAACTGAAGGCCCGGTTCGACGAGGAGCAGAACCTGCTCTGGGCCAGCGCGCTGGAGCGGGCGGGCGTGCAGGTCGTCTACGGCTTCATCGACTGGAAGACGCATGCGAAAATCTCGATGGTCGTCCGGCGGGAAGGGGAGCAATTCCGCACCTACTGCCACTTCGGCACCGGCAACTATCACCCGGTCACGGCCCGCATCTATACCGACCTCAGCTTCTTTACCGCCGATCCGCGGATCGGGCGGGATGCCGCCGCGTTGTTCAACTATATCACCGGCTATGTCGAGCCACAGCACCTGGAACTGCTGGTGATGTCGCCGCGCGACCTGCGCGATCGGCTCTGCACGCTGATCGACGCGGAGATCGACCATGTCCGTGCCGGGCGGCCCGGCACCATCTGGGCGAAGATGAACTCGCTGGTCGATCCGGCGATCATCGAAAAGCTCTATGCCGCCAGCAATGCGGGGGTTCAGATCGACCTGATCGTCCGGGGCATCTGCTGCCTGCGGCCGGGCGTGCAGGGCATGTCGGAGAATATCCGGGTGAAGTCGGTCGTCGGCCGCTTCCTCGAACACAGCCGGATCGCCTGCTTCGGCAACGGCAAGGATCTGCCCAATAACGGGGCGAAGGTGCTGATCAGTTCGGCCGACTGGATGCCGCGCAACTTCGATCGCCGGGTCGAGTATATGCTGCCGATCGAGAATGCGACCGTCCACGATCAGGTGCTGGATCAGGTGATGGTGGCGAACCTCATCGACAACGAACAAAGCTGGGAACTGGACAGCAGCGGGCATTACCGGCGGCTGGAACCGGGATCGAAGCCGTTCAACCTGCACCGGTACTTCATGACCAACCCGTCGCTGTCCGGCCGGGGTGCCGCGCTCCAGTCCAGTGACGCGGTGCCCAAGCTGCAATTGCGGAAGCGCTGAAGAGGCCATGGCGATGCTGACCCTCGTGCAGACCGAGGCCGACACCCGGGCCGTCGATCCGGCCAGCGCGACCGCGCGCTCCGCGATCATCGACATCGGCTCCAACAGCGTGCGTCTGGTCGTCTATGACGGGCCGCGGCGCATTCCCTTCATCCTCTTCAACGAGAAGGTGATGGCCGGGCTGGGCAGCGGGCTGGCGACCACCGGCGCGATGGACACGGCGGCGATGGAGCGCGGACTGACGGCGCTGGCGCGTTTCCGGCACCTGTGCGCGGAGATGGGCGTGACGGACCTGCGCTGCGTGGCGACCGCCGCGGTGCGCGATGCGTCCAACGGTCCGGAGTTCATTGCCCGTGCCAATGCCCTCGGCCTCGACATCGAACTGCTGTCGGGCGGGCAGGAGGGTGAGGCATCCGGATATGGTGTGCTGTCCGCGATTCCTGATGCGGACGGCATCGTCGGCGATCTGGGCGGCGGCAGCCTGGAACTGGTGCGGGTCAGTGGAGGCAGGGTGCATCAGTGCGTGTCCCTGCCGCTTGGCGTGCTGCGTCTGCCGGCCCTGCGGGCGAAGGGCAGCGCCGCGTTCGAGCGGGCAGTCAGCAAGCTGATCGCCAGATCGGGCTGGGACACGGGCCAGAAGGGACTGCCCTTCTATCTCGTGGGCGGCTCCTGGCGTTCGATGGCGCGGCTCGACATGCACCTGACGGGCTTTCCGTTGCCTGTGATCCATAACTATGAAATGCCGCCCGAGCGGGCGCAGCACCTGTCGCGCGCCGTCTCCCACATGGGCCGCGACTCGCTGAAGGGGGTGCCGGCGCTGACGGGATCGCGCATCCCGACCCTGCCGGGCGCGGCGGGGCTGTTGTCCGTGCTCGTGCGGCAGCTCAAGAGCACCCGGCTGATCGTTTCGGCCTACGGCCTGCGGGAAGGACTGCTCTACACGGCGTTGCCACAGGATATTCGTGCGCTCGACCCGTTGCTGGTCGCGGCCGAGGCGGAGGGCGAGGCGCAGGGGCGCTTTCCCGGTCATGGCGACCTCATAGAGAACTGGATCGCGCCTCTGTTCCTGGAGGACGGGTCGAAATGGCGGCGCATCCGCCGCACCGCCTGCCTGCTTGCCGATGTCGGCTGGCGGGCCAATCCCGATTTCCGGTCGGAACGAGGCGTGGAGATCGCGCTGCACAGCAATTGGGTGGGCATCGACGTCGAGGGGCGGGCGATGCTGGCGCAGGCGCTGTACAGCAATTTCGGCGCCGGTATCGGCACCGCGCCGGAACTGGCGCGGCTTGCGCGACCGGAGGCGCTGCGGCGCGCGGCGTTATGGGGCCTTGCCATCCGGCTCGGCCAGCGGCTGTCCGGCGGCGTAGAGGGGCCGTTGCGGGCGGGCCGGCTGGAGGCGGATGGGGAGGCGCTGTCGCTGATCCTGCCCGCGCAGCATGCGGACCTTCATGGCGAAGCGGTCGAGCGGCGGCTGCGTCAGCTCGCGCAGGCCATGAACCTGCCCTATCGGGTGGTCCTGGACGGCGCCTAGGCCGGTTGGCCTGGTCTCAGCCGCAGCGTGCCGCGGTGATCGCCATCTTCTCGTCATAGCTGACGGTCAGCCGGTCCGGACGGAAATCCATCGTCATCGCCGTCCCCGGCGCGCCCCAGCGCAGCGTACGCGCGCCGGATGCCTTCAGGATTTCCGCGCCCAGTTCCGCCGTCGCCGCCTGGCCGACAAAGCGGTCGAGGCCGTCGTTGGAGCAGGTGCCCGCCTCCGTGGGCGGCGGCGTTGCGGAGGTATCGCCGCCCGTCGTCGTCGTCGCGCAGGCCGCGAGCGGCATCGCCAGCAGCCCAAGCGCGATCATGCCATGCGTCTTGCCGGTCATATTCCCGTTCATGCCTTGCCCTCCACCGCGTCTCCGGTTCGTGTCATGCGCAGGCGGCCGTTGCGGACGGCGAAGGCCATGCGTCCCTCGACTAGATCGACGGCATCGCGCCCGAACTGTTCGTAGCGCCAGCCTTCGAGGATCGAGAGATTGTCCCGCACGCCCGCCGCGAGCGCGTCGATGTCGTCCGACCGGGCGATCAGGCGGGCCGCGACGTTGATATCGCGCGAGCGGATCTTGAGGAGCAGCTTCAAGAGGTCCGCGACCAGCGCGCCGTCCTTGCCCAGGCCGGGCTTCTTGGGGTCGCGATCCGGCATCTCGTCCCGGCCTAGCGGGGCATAACCGTCGAGCGCGGCCATCAGGCGGGCGCCGATGTCGTTGCCCTTCCATGCCGCCGAAAGCCCCCGGACCTTGGCAAGGTCGTCCTGCGAACGGGGCGGATGGGACGCGATGTCGGCCAGCGTCTCGTCCTTGACGATGCGGCCGCGCGGCAGGTTCTTGTCCTGCGCCTCCTGCTCGCGCCAAGCGCCCAGCGCCTTCAGGCGGCCGAGCACGTCCGGCTTGCGGCTGGCGATGCGGACCCGGCGCCAGGCGTCCTCGGGCCGGTTGATATAGTTTTCCGCGTCGCTGATCCGCTCCATCTCCTGGTCGAGCCAGCCGCCGCGCCCGGTGCTGCGCAGCTTTTCGAGCATCACGGGGAACATCTGGATCAGGTAGGTGACGTCGCCGATGGCATAGTCGATCTGCCGCTTGTCGAGCGGCCTGCGCGCCCAGTCGGTGAAGCGCGCGCCCTTGTCGAGGCTGATGCCCAGCCAAGCCTCGACCAGATTGCCGTAGCCGATCTGCTCGCCAAGGCCGAGCGCCATCGCGGCGATCTGCGTGTCGAACAGCGGATGCGGCGTCTTGCCGGTCAGGTTGAAGATGATTTCGATATCCTGCCCGCCCGCATGGAAGACCTTGAGCACATCATGGTTGTCCACCATGAGGTCGAGGAGAGGGGTCATGTCGAGGCCGGGCGCCTTCGGGTCGATCGCGGCGGCCTCGTTGGCGTCGGCGATCTGGACCAGACAGAGGTCGGGCCAGTAGCTGTTTTCGCGCATGAACTCGGTATCGACGGCCACATAAGGGCTTTTGGCGATGCGCGCGCAGAATTCGGCGAGGGTCTTGCTGTCGGTAATCAGCGGATGAATTTGCATATGGACTTCGATCTTATTATGGGCTGGCCCGCTTCCCGGCGGGCGCGTCAGTAACGACAGTTGCAGCCCATAACCCGCCAACGGGCAATGTCCTATCCGTAAAATGCAGTTGGAAGACCAGAACGCCATGCACGCCTATCGCACCCATAAATGCGCTGAACTGCGGTCCGCCCATGTCGGCGAGACTGTCCGTGTCTCCGGCTGGGTGCATCGCAAGCGTGATCACGGCGATCTCGTCTTCATCGACCTGCGTGATCATTACGGCATGATCCAGATCGTGACCGAGGTCGACGGCCCGGTCTTTGCGGTGATCGAATCGCTGCGTGCGGAGAGCGTCGTCACCGTGACGGGCAGGGTTGTCGCCCGCGCGAACGAGGCGGTGAACCCCAATCTTGCCACCGGCGAGGTCGAAATCCGGGCGGAGGACGCGGTCGTGCTGTCCGCCGCGCAGGAACTGCCTCTGCCTGTCGCGGGCGAGGCCGATTATCCCGAGGACGTGCGCCTGCGTTATCGTTTCCTCGACCTGCGGCGCGAGACGCTGCACGCCAACATCGTCAAGCGCACGCAGATCATCCGCGACATGCGCCGCCGGATGGAGGACGCGGGCTTCACCGAATATTCGACGCCGATCCTGACAGCGTCCTCGCCGGAGGGCGCGCGCGACTTCCTGGTGCCGAGCCGCATCCATGCCGGCAAGTTCTATGCGCTGCCGCAGGCGCCGCAGCAGTACAAGCAACTGCTGATGGTCGCCGGTTTCGACCGCTATTTCCAGATCGCGCCTTGCTTCCGCGACGAGGATCCGCGCGCCGACCGTCTGCCGGGCGAGTTCTACCAGCTTGACCTGGAGATGAGCTTCGTCACGCAGGAAGACGTGTGGAACACGATGGAGCCGGTGATCGCGAGCGTGTTCGAGGCGTTCGCCGACGGCAAGCCGGTGACCCCGGCAGGCAGCTTCCCGCGCATCCCGCATGCCGAGGCGATGCTGAAGTACGGCAGCGACAAGCCCGACCTTCGCAACCCGATCGAGATCACCGACGTCACGGACCATTTCCACGGGTCGGGCTTCGGCATCTTCGCCTCGCTGGTGGAGGGTGGCGCGGTCATCCGCGCGATCCCGGCACCGGGCGCTGGCGCAGGCAGCCGCAAGTTCTTCGACGACATGAACAACTGGGCGCGGGGCGAGGGCTATTCCGGCCTTGGCTACATCAATATCAAGGATGGCGTGCCCGGCGGCCCGATCGCGAAGAACCATGGCGAGGAGGCGACGGCGAAGCTGATCGCGGCGCTGGGCCTTGGCCCCAATGACGGTGTGTTCTTCGCAGCGGGCAAGGAAGGGCAGGCGGCCAAGCTCGCCGGTCTCGCGCGCATTCGCATCGGCGAGCAGCTCGACCTGATCGACAAGGACCGGTTCGCGCTCTGCTGGATCGTCGACTTCCCGTTCTATGAATATGACGAGGACGAGAAGAAGATCGATTTCGCGCACAACCCGTTCTCGATGCCGCAGGGCGGGCTGGAGGCGCTGAACGGCGGCGATCCGCTGAGCCTGAAGGCCTATCAGTACGACATGGTCTGCAACGGCTATGAGATCGCTTCGGGTTCGATCCGCAACCAGTCGCCCGAGGCCATGGTGAAGGCGTTCGAGCTTGTCGGCCTCAGCCAGGCGGACGTCGAGGAGCGCTTCGGCGGCCTCTATCGCGCGTTCCAGTACGGCGCGCCGCCCCATGGCGGCATGGCGGCGGGCGTCGACCGCATCGTGATGCTGTTGTGCGGCGCACAGAATCTGCGCGAGATCACGCTGTTCCCGATGAACCAGCGCGCCGAAGACCTGCTGATGGGCGCACCCAGCCAAGCCGAGCTCAAGCAGCTGCGCGACCTTCACATTCGCGTCGTGGAGCCGCAAAAGAAGGGCTGAGGCGCGATTCATGGGAAGAGGCGACAGGGTGACGATCCGACTGGAGGATTTCGAGGACGGCGAGAAGTTTCAGGGCGACTATGACGCCACCCTCGCCGAACTTCAGGAACGGCTCGCCAAGGTGCAGGTCGCCCACATCGTCCACCGCCGCCGGTCGATCATCCTGTTCGAGGGGTGGGACGCGGCGGGCAAGGGCGGCGTCATCAAGCGGATGACCGCCGAATGGGACCCGCGCTATTACGAGGTCTGGCCGATCTCCGCGCCGACGCAGGAGGAGCTGGATCGCCATTATCTGTGGCGGTTCTGGACGAAGCTGCCCGCCAGCCAGGATATCGCGGTGTTCGACCGGAGCTGGTACGGGCGCGTGCTGGTCGAGCGGGTCGAGGGCTATTGCTCCGAGAAGGAGTGGAAGCGCGGCTATGACGAGATCAACGCGTTCGAGGCGCAGCAGATCGACAGCGGCACCAACATCGTGAAGCTGTTCCTGCACGTCACGCAGGATACGCAGGACAAGCAACTTGCGGAGCGGCTCGATACGCCGTGGAAGCGGTGGAAGACCGGCAAGGACGACTATCGCAACCGGTCGCGGCGCAAGGACTATCTCGCCGCCATGCACGACATGTTCAAGCACACCGACACGCGCTGGGCACCGTGGAAGGTGATCGACGGCAACAACCGGAAGGCGGCGCGGATCGCGGCGCTGACCCATGTCGCCGAAACGCTGGAACGGCTGGTGCCGACCGACATGCCCGCCGCCGACCCGGAGGTGATCAAGCTGGCGCAGGACGCATACGGCTACAAGCCGAAGTGAGCGGCGTCAGTCCGGGTAGCTGATCACCATCACCTCATATTCCTTCTCGCCGGCGGGCAGCATCACGCGGCGCAGGTCGCCGGTCGCTGCACCGCGCAGCGCGCGGGCGATGGGGGAGCCCCAGCCGATGCGCCCGGCACCGGCATCAGCCTCGTCATTGCCCACGATCGTGATGGTGCGGTGGATGTCGTCCTCGTCCGCGATGGTCACGGTGCAGCCGAAGAACACCTTGCTCTTGTCCGGCTGCTGGCGCGGGTCGACGACCTTGGCGTCCTTCATCTTCTTCGACAGGCGACGCAGCTGGCCGTCGATCTCCCGCATCCGCTTGCGGCCGTAGAGATAGTCGCCATTCTCGCTGCGGTCGCCATTGCTGGCCGCCCAGCTCACCACCTCCACGATGCGGGGGCGCTCGACGCCGAGCAGATGGTCATATTCCGCGCGCAGGGCGGCAAAGCCTGCCGGGGTGATGTAGTTGGGATAGGGCGTGCTCATAGGCGGTGCCTTAGCGCAGGCCGCTGCCCGCGCGAAGGGTCAGCCCGCGCTGTTCTTGCCCAGATAGCGGCTGAGCGGCGTCGCCGATCCACGGAAACGCGCATTGCCGGGGTTCATCGCGTCGTAGACGACGGCATTTTCCAGCACCCGCTGCACATAATTGCGCGTCTCGTAGATAGGGATGCTTTCGATCCAGCGCAGCATGTCCGCGCCCGACAGGCGCGGGTCGCCATTGGCGGCCAGCCACTTGTTCACGTTGCCCGGCCCGGCGTTGTAGGCAGCGACGGCGAGCGGATAGCTGCCCGAATAATAGCTCAGCATCTTCTGGAAATAGGTGCTGCCGAGCTGGATGTTGTAGCCTGTATCGGCCGTGAGCGCGCCGGCATTGTAGCTGAGGCCGATCTTGCCCGCCGTTTCCCGTGCGGTGCCGGGCATCAGCTGCATCAGTCCGCGCGCACCCGCATGGCTGACGGCGGCGCGGTCGAACTGGCTTTCCTGCCGCGCGATGGCGTGGATCATCGTCCAGTTGGCCTGATGACCCGACGGCACGGTGATCCGCGGGAAGCTCGCGCTGCCATAGCCCGACAGGCCATCCGCCACGGCGCGGCGGCCGACCATGACGCCCAGGTCCGGGCGGCCGATCGCGAGTGCCAGCTCGGTTGCGAGCTGATGGTCGGCCTGCGAATCCGCGTTGGCGGCGATGGCGCGGATGAACTTGCTCTGGTCTTCCCACAGGCCCATCTGGCCCAGCGCCTTCGCCGCGCGCACCACGCTGCTGTTGGTGAAGGCGGTGCGTTGCGCCGGGGTTATGGATAGCGAACGGTCCATCGTCGCCGGGGTCGGCACCGGGCGGCCGAGGCGTTCGAGCGAGAGTTGACCATAGAACTGATCGGGATAGCCTGCCGCAAGGGCGAAGAATGAGTCCGCCCGCGTCCTGTCGTTCATCGCCAGTGCGGCGCGCCCGGCCCAGTAATAGCCCTTGCTGATTGTCTGGGGCGAGCGGGCGGCGGTCGCGTAGCGCTGGAACATGCCCATCGCGTCCGCGGGCTTGTTGAGATTGTAGAAGGCGGTCGTGCCCGCCAGCCAGGTAAGGCTGGTATAGTCGTCGCGCACGCCGATTCCCTGATCACGCACCTGCACGCCGGGGGCGAGCGCATCGTCGACCTTGCTGGCGATCGCCCAGGCGAACGACCACTGGCTGTCGTTAGCGGCGGCGCGCGCGTTGGCGAGCAGCGCCTCGTAGAAGTCCTCCACGTCACCGGGACGGGATGCCAGGACCGGCCGGTTCGCCAGCAGGGTGCGCGCGGCGATGCTGTTGCCCTGATCGCGCAGCCACATGGCCTTGTCGGCGAGGAAGCCCGCATCGGCGGCGGAATAGGATTCGGCGGCGGCGACCTTGACGGCAGCGTCCGGCGCCTTGCGGATCATCGCGAGACGGGCGGCGAAGGCCGGACGCCGCGCGGTCGAGGTATAGGAGAGGATGCGGTCCACGCCGCCGCTGTTCCGCTGCCACAGGAGCATGTCGGCGCGCGCATCATGGTCAGCGGTGGTGAAGGACGAGCCGAAGGCAGAGAGCAGGCGTGCCTCATCGTCGGGCGTCAGGCCACCGGCCGTCCAGGCGGCTCGCGCCTCCAGTCGCGCCTCCGGCAGCCGCCCCATGGCGGAAAGCGCGGCGGCGTAGCGCGCATGACCGACGGCGGTGCGGGCGGGCAGGCGCGAGAAATAGGCGACCACCTGGCTTGGCTGATAGCTGTTGGGATCGATCCGGGTTTCGGCGAGGCGACGCATGCGGTCCTCGCCCGGCCAGCCCGGATTGGCGATGATGAAGCTGGAATAGCTGGCGGCGGGCAGGGTGTCGCTCTGTTGCAGGGATCGCCATTGCGCGATGGCCGCGCCGATTTGCGCGTCGGTGGGGACGCCGACCTGTGCGCGGGCACGCTCCCAGTCGCCCTGCGTCGTGTTCTGAACTGTCTGTGCGGGCTGTGCCGTCTGGGGTGCGGGAGCGATGGCGCCGGGCAGCAAATTGGTGGGCGGCGGCACGCTTTCGGTCTGCGCCCCGGCGGATGCCGTCGAAAGGAGCAGGGCAATCAGCGACATGCGGACCAGTGGGGCTGGATTGGAGACCAGTGAAACCATGCTGGACATTATGGCGATTGCTTCCTTATCAGGCGGTGAACAGGGCGCTATAGGGTCCGACCGCTTATGCCCCGGAACCCCGGTGCTTTGAAGGAGTTTTTGCATGTTTTCCGGGTCGATACCGGCTCTGGTGACGCCTTTTCGCGACGGACCGCTCGACGAGGCGGCCTTTCGCGTGTTCGTCGACTGGCAGATCACGGAGGGCAGCAGCGCGCTCGTCCCCTGCGGCACCACCGGCGAAAGCGCCACCATGACCGTGGAGGAACATAACCGCGTCATCGCCATCTGCGTCGATCAGGCGAAGGGCCGGGTGCCGGTGATCGCGGGATGCGGATCGAACGACACCCGTATCGCGCTGGAACATATGTATGCCGCGCAGGGGGCGGGTGCCGACGCGGCGCTGGTCGTCGCGCCCTATTACAACAAGCCCAACCAGGAGGGGGTGTATCGGCATTTCGCCTATCTCGCCGAGCGCTGCGACCTGCCGATCATCCTGTACAATGTGCCCAGCCGGACCATCACCGACATCGGCGTGCCGGTGATGCACAGGCTGGCGAGCGAGTTCCAGTCGATTGTCGGCGTCAAGGACGCGACCGGGAATCTGGGGCGGGTCACCGCGCAGCGGCTCGCCTGCGGTCCGGATTTCTGCCAGCTTTCCGGTAATGACGAGACGGCGCTGGGTTTCGTCGCGATGGGCGGCGTCGGCTGCATTTCCGTGACGGCCAATGTCGCGCCGCGCCTGTGCGCCGAGTTCCAGGCCGCCTGCGCGGCGGGCCGATGGGACGAGGCGGTGGCGCTTCAGGACCGGCTGTACCCGCTGCACGACGCGCTGTTCAGCGACTCTTCACCCGGGCCGGTCAAATATGCGTTGTCCCGGGTGCGGCCGGACATGCCGGTTGACGTACGCCTGCCGATCACCTGGCCGTCGGAATCGAGCCGCGCGGCGGTTGATCGCGCGCTGGAAATAGCGGGCTTGGTCTGACGCGGCCGCGTCCCCATCTGGGGATGGCCCATCCGGGTATGGCACGCATGTTGAGGTAACTGGAAGTTTCATGGCCCGCCCCCGTCCCGAGACCTTCGACAAGAAGAAGATCGTTGCCGAGAACCGGCGCGCGCGCTTCGAATATTTCATCGACGACGTGTTCGAGGCGGGCATAGCCCTGCAGGGCACGGAGGTGAAGTCGCTGCGGTTCGGCGAGGGTTCGATCGCGGAAAGCTATGCCGAGGTGAAGGGCGAGCAGGTCTTCCTCATCAACAGCAACATTCCCGAGTTCAGCCACGGCAACCGCTTCAACCACGAGCCCAAGCGGCCAAGGAAGCTGCTGCTCCACGCGCGCGAGATCGCCAAGATGCATGGCGCCGTCGCGCGTCAGGGCATGACGCTGGTGCCGCTGTCCATCTATTTCAACGGGCGCGGCCGGGCGAAGGTGGAACTTGCGCTGGCACGCGGCAAGAAGACGGCCGACAAGCGCGAGACGATCAAGGAGCGCGACTGGAAGCGGGACCAGGCCCGGATCATGCGGGCGCGGGGCTGAACGCATGACCAATCGCCTGACCCGCTGGTGGCACGCCAACGCGCCGACGCGGGAGTCGCTGGAGAACAACCGGGTGCTGGCGCCCGTGGCGCACCGGGTGCTGGAGCCCTCGCTCTGGCGCTTCACCCGGCGGTCGGTGCCGCGCGGCGTCGCGCTCGGCCTGTTCGTCGGCATCTTCCTGCTGATTCCCGGCCTTCAGATCGCCGGAGCCGCGCTGCTGGCGCTCACGTTCCGCGCCAACATCCCGGTCGCGGCGGCGATGACATTCCTGTCCAACCCGGCGACGACGCCGTTCATCCTGTGGGCCTCGGTCTATATCGGCAACATCACCCTGGGGCGCAGCGCCGACCTTTCGGGCTTGATGGCCCTGATCCACAACGGCGCCGGGCTGCGCCAGTGGTCCGCCTGGCTGTTTTCCGAGGCGGCGCCGGCCATGCTGTTCGGCCTGTTCATCATTTCGTTCGTCAGCGCGCTCGTCGGTTATTTCCTCGCCATCTGGTTCTGGCGCGTGCGCATGGGCCGCAAGTGGCAGGCCCGCAAAATCAGGATTGGCAAGCACGGAGAAACCGGCGCAATAGAGGAAACCGCCGCCGCCTGAGGCGTGCGCGGGCGAACATGTCCCGACGGGCACATGTCCTGATGGACAGGGCCCGTCCGGGCGCGAAGATATTTGTTCAGACGGGGTAGGCGGGGCATGGCGGCCCAGGGTTCGGCACGCAGGAATGACGGCATCGCGCTGACGCCGGGACGCGGGGGTGCGCTGCGCCTCGTGCTGCTGGCGCTCGCGGCGATCGGCTGCGCGGCGATCATCTGGGCGACCATCGGACAGATGGCGCTGGCGGTCGGTTTCGTCGTCACGCTGGTCGGGCTGGCCGCCGCCGCCCACTATCTGACGGGATCGATGCAGCAGTCCGCCGACGTGGTGGAGGCTGCGCCCGACTGGACGATCGCCCGCGCCGCCGCCAGCGCGTCCGGCGTTGCCATCGCGATCACAGACCGGTCCGGCAAGCTGGTCTGCGCCAGCGACGTCTATGGCGAGTGGTTCCCGGCCTATCCCGCGCCCGCGCACCTGCCGCTGGAGGAAGGCGATGCCGATCGACTCGCCGCCGCCGGGAAGGTCTGCTGGCGCGACGGCGGCGCCCGGGTCGAGGGGCTGGGCAAGGGGCAGTTGCGTCTGGACGCGGACATCAGCCGTGCCGGGCGCGCGGACGATTACCTGCTGTGGCGTTTCACGCCGGTGCGGCAGCCGAGCATCATCGACGATTTCAATCGCCTGATCACCGGCGACGCGGGCTGGCAGTTGTCGGAAGTCGGGATGATGACCGCGATGCTGGGGGCGGAGGGGCGCATCCGCGTCGCCAACGGCGCGTTCCAGCTGCGCGCGGCAGGGCGTCTGGACGCTGACCTCAGCGGTCAGGACTTCGCCTCCTACCTGCGCGTCGACGACAGGGGGCAGGTGTTCTTTGCGCGCGAAGCACGGGGTGCGACGCCTCTGCGCCTGTTGCAGGTGCCGTTGAAGCCCGGCGCCACCGATGGTCCGATGCTGGTCGTCATGCTGGATGAGAAGGCGGGGGTCGGCGACGGCACCTCGGCGCTTTCCTATATCGAGACGCTGCTGTCGCTGCTGCCCTTCGGCCTTGCCATGGCGGATCGCGACGGCCGCCTGCTGTTCCTGAACGATGCCTTTTCGCGGGCTTCCGGCGTCGCGCCGGAACAGAAGCCCGCCTATCCCGGCGATCTCGTCGTGCGGGAGGATCAGGCGGCGGTAGCCGACGCCGTGCGCCGCTATGGGGTGGGCCCGCAGATGTCCGGCGATATTGCCGTGCGCATGCGCACCCAGCCCGACGAACCGGTGGCGCTCAGCCTGGCCGGTGTGCGCGGCCTGGGGGAGGCGGCGGTTCTCCTTTCCCTCAAGGACAACAGCGAGGAGAGCAAGCTGAAGCGGCAGGTCGCGCAGGCGACGAAGATGCAGGCGATCGGCCAGCTCGCCGGCGGCGTCGCTCACGACTTCAACAATATCCTGACCGCCATCATCGGCCATTGCGACCTGATGATGATGCGCCACACGCCCGGCGACAGCGACTATGACGACATTCAGCAGATCAAGTCGAACAGCAACCGCGCGGCGGGACTGACGCGGCAGCTGCTCGCCTTTTCCCGCCAGCAGACGCTGCGGCCGCAGACGCTCCAGTTGCCCGACATCGTCGCCGACGTGTCGAACCTGCTCAAGCGCCTGCTGGGTGAGAATGTGCGGCTGGAGGTCAATCATGGGCGCAGCCTGGGCCCCGTGCGCGCCGACCCGGGGCAGCTGGAGCAGGTGATCGTCAACCTGGCCGTCAACGCGCGGGACGCGATGCCGGGCGGCGGCACGCTCAGCATCCAGACCTATGCGGTGCCCGCCTCCCGCGTGCGCGACATGCGCAGCGATATCCTGCCGGTCGCGGACTATACGGCGTTGCGCGTCTCCGACACCGGGCACGGCATTCCGCCCGACGTGCTCTCGAAGATATTCGAGCCCTTCTATACCACCAAGGAAGTGGGCAAGGGCACGGGCCTTGGCCTTTCCACCGTCTACGGCATCGTCAAGCAGTCGGGCGGGTTCATCTTCGCCGAATCCAATCCGGGGCAGGGGGCGAGCTTCGTCATCTACCTGCCGGTCCATGCCGTGCAGCCCGAGGACAAGGTGCCCGAACGTCCGCGCGTGCCGGAGCGGCGTGTCGACACCTGGGGCACGGGCACCATCCTGCTGGTCGAGGACGAGGACATGGTGCGCGCCGTGGCGGAGCGTGCGCTGACCCGACAGGGGTACAAGGTGCTGACGGCGGCGGACGGGGAGCAGGCGCTCGACGTGCTGGCCGGCGGCGAGACCATCGACCTCATGATTTCCGACGTGGTGATGCCGAACATGGACGGGCCGACGATGGTCGCGCAGGCGCGCCGGACCCACCCCGACCTGCCGGTGCTGTTCATGTCGGGCTATGCCGAGGAGCAACTGCGCAAGTCGATCGACATCGCCAACGTCTCCTTCCTGCCCAAGCCCTTCTCCGTCCAGCAACTGGCCGAGGCGGCGCGCGAGACGCTGGCTTCGCGTGCGGCGGCAGAGTGACGGGCGGCGGGTTTCCTGCTCGGGATCAAGGTAAATCCGCTAGGCAAGGGCCTGCACTTGCGATAGCCCTGCATCCCGCATGAACCTTCAGGGCGGCAATTTGGCAGGCAAATCCATCCTCGTCGTCGAAGACGAGATGATGATCGGCATGATGCTGGAGGATTTCCTCGACGCGCTTGGCTACCGGCTGCACGGCCTCGTCGGCACGGTGGAGGAGGCCTGCGACCTTGCCCGTGGCGACGGGTTCGACGCCGCCGTGCTCGATTGCAACCTGCGCGGGCAGAAGGCATGGCCGGTCGCCCAGATACTGGCGGACCGCAACATCCCCTTCCTCTTTGCGACCGGCGGCAGTGCCGATGAGGTGCCGACGGCGTTCGCCGACCGTCCGACGCTTGCCAAGCCGTTCACGATCGGATCGGTGGAGCGTATGCTTGGGCGATTGCTGCAAGACGATTGATATAAAAGATTTATTCTGGGAAATTGCGGGTGGGAACAAAAATTTGTTCCCCACTTGTTCGTATGGAACAAATGCGGTACATCATCGTCAATCGCCGCCGTGGCTTGACAGGGGATAGGCCGATGACCGCAATGCTCCAACTCATCGATTCCGACAAGAAGACGGGGACAATGGACAGACAGAAGGCATTGGAGGCAGCGCTCGCTCAGATCGATCGCGCCTTCGGTAAAGGTTCGGCCATGAAGCTTGGCTCGAAGGAAGCCATGCAGATCGAGTCGATTTCGACAGGATCGCTGGGGCTCGACATTGCACTCGGCATCGGCGGCCTGCCGCGTGGTCGCGTCATCGAGATCTACGGGCCGGAAAGCTCGGGCAAGACGACGCTGGCGCTGCATGCCATCGCCGAGGCGCAGAAGAACGGCGGCACCGCTGCGTTCGTCGATGCCGAACATGCGCTCGATCCGGTCTATGCGAAGAAGCTGGGCGTCAACATCGACGAGCTGATCGTGTCGCAACCGGACACGGGCGAGCAGGCGCTGGAGATCACCGACACGCTGGTACGGTCGAACGCGATCGACGTGCTGGTCGTCGACTCCGTCGCTGCGCTGGTGCCGCGGGCGGAGATCGAGGGCGAGATGGGCGACAGCCATGTCGGCCTTCAGGCGCGCCTGATGAGCCAGGCGCTGCGCAAGCTTACCGGTTCGATCAGCCGGTCGCGTTGCATGGTGATCTTCATCAACCAGGTGCGCATGAAGATCGGCGTGATGTACGGCAATCCGGAAACGACGACGGGCGGTAACGCGCTGAAGTTCTATGCCTCCGTCCGCCTCGACATCCGTCGTACCGGCCAGATCAAGGATCGCGACGATATTGTCGGCAACACGACCCGCGTGAAGGTGGTGAAGAACAAGGTGGCGCCGCCGTTCAAGCAGGTCGAATTCGACATCATGTATGGCGAGGGCATCTCGAAGATCGGCGAAATCCTCGACCTGGGCGTCAAGGCTGGGGTCGTGGAGAAGTCCGGCGCCTGGTTCTCCTGCGATTCCGTCCGCATCGGACAGGGGCGCGAGAACGCCAAGACCTATCTGCGCGAGCATCCCGAGATGGCCGACCGCATCGAAAAGGCGGTGCGTGCCCAGACGGAGGCTGTCGCCGAACAGATGATGACCGGCTCTGCCGAAGCGGGGGACGAGGGCGAATAGGGACGTCAGGGACTGGCCCGTACATCCGGTCCCACGCGTTTCGTCGGTTCGCCCGGCCTCATGCTTCACGATCCGAAAGGGCCTGCCGGGCGATGCGCCGGCGGGCCCTTTATCGTTCGGGGACGGAAAAGGGAGGGCATTGGAGCCGGATGAATTCTGGCCGATATTCATATGCGTTCGTTTCGAGCGCAGTCGAGATGCGAACAGGTCTAGCGCACGTCATTTTTCTCCATGGGAGAGCGAATGCCTGCCGCCCGGCCGATGATCGCTCTTCACCCCATCAGCCAGTCGCCGAACAGGCGGCCGGGAAGGAAGGTGAAGAGGCCTGCGGTGATCAGGCCGACATAGGCTAGCGCCATGCTGCGTCGGTGACGGCGGATGTCGCGGGTCCGGGCGAAGTGGATGCCGCGTATCATCGTCACGATGACGAGGATGGAAAGTAGATGAATCGGGCTGAACTGCCCGGTCATCCGCTGGATGGCGAAGCTGGTGAATGCCGTCGCCAGCATCAGCATCGCCCATATCCGGCCGAGCAGGCGATGCAGCGCATCGCCCTTCCGCCGCGCCAGCACGTAAGCGCCAAGAGGAACGGCCGGTACCACCGTCGCGACGTGGATCGCCACCCATATGCCGTAGGCCGACGGCCAGAATGAACCGGCCGCGCCGGTTCGCCGTATCGCGGCGGTGGCCAGCAGGGCACACAGCAATATGCCGGGGAGCGCCAGCAGGCGGACGCGCCCCGGGCGTGATATGGCGACATCGGCCACGCCCCTTGTCGAGGCCTGTCGATGCGGCTGCGCGGTCGATGTTGGCTCATCGATCATCGGGATCATCCTTCTCTTTCTCTTCCGGCTCTTTCTCTTCCGGCGCGTGAATGGAACCGCCGCACGGCTTTGCCTGGGGTGTCGGATTGCTCCCCCCGGTGGCTGTCGCCGGGCCGGGATGGCCCATGCCCGCCGGCGCACAAGCAATGCTGCGCAAACGGTGCGGCAAAATTCGTGAAGCCGTGCTACGAGCGGCGCCTGTACCATTGGCGAAGCGTGAACGGGCAGCGGCCGGGGATGATCTTGCGGAAACTGGCGATGGAACTGGCGGTGATGGCGGGCATCGCGCTGGTCGTTGCTTTCCTGGGGCCCTTCGGCAGTTTCTCCGCGCCGCTAGGCACCCGCATACTGGGCTGGGAACTGTTCGCTTTCGTCGGTTATGCCTGTTTCCGGCCGGTCATCGCGGCGGGCGACATCGTCGCCGCCCACACGCCGTTGCCGCGACTGGTTGCGATCGGCCTTGCCTGCCTGATCGCCGCGATGCCCGCTGCTGTACTGATTGCATGGATGATGAGGGGGGATGCGCTGGCGACGTTGGATGCGGGTGCCCTGGCCCGCATCTATGGACAGGTGGTGCTGCTGGGGCTGGTGGCGACGCTTGTCCAGATGCTGGTCGCTGCCCGGCGGGCGGACGTCCCGGCACCCATTGAACCTTCCACAGTCATGCGGTCCGGGGACGTCCCGAGCGAAATCACTGTCGTCCAGGGCAGGGAGAAAGCCGCAGATGAAGGCACCGAGGCGCCTGCGGCCCCGCCAAGGCTGCGTGATCGCCTCCCGCCCGGGATCGCGGGTGCGGTCGTCGCGCTCGCGAGCGAGGATCATTATGTCCGCGTGTACACGGAAAATGGAAATGCGTTGGTCCTGATGCGGATAGGGGACGCGATCGGAGAACTGAACGGGATCGACGGCGCGCGCACCCATCGAAGCTGGTGGGTCGCGCGATCGGCATTCGCGGGCGTCGAGCGGCGTGGGCGGGCGGTGTCCATTCGGCTGGTCAACGGCCTGGAAGTTCCCGTCGCGCGATCGACGGTATCTGAACTGCGCGCGCGGGGCTGGTTCTGACCCCCGGCATGGCGGGCAAACGCGATGCGCTTGCCATATCGCGGCTTCGGCGCGATGAGGTCGGGAGCGTCAGGAAGGATGCAGTGGATGGATCAGGCAGACTGGGTAGCGAACGTCGGTGATGCATGGGCGCGCGAATGGCGGCGAACCGATCGCAGCTTCGCGCCGCTGACCGACCTGCTGCTCGATCGCGCCGTGATGCTGGTGACGGAGCCCGGACATGCAGATGGCGGCGCTCGGATCGTGCTGGATATCGGGTGCGGTGCTGGATCGACCAGCCTGACGCTGGCCGGGCGGCTGCCCGGGGCGCAGGTGACCGGCGTGGATATCTCCCCGGCCCTGGTCGCTGTCGCGCAGGGTCGGAGCGACGGCGCATCCAACTGCCGTTTCGTCTGTGCCGATGTCGCCGGCTGGGCCGATCCGGCGTCCCGGCCGGACCTGCTGATATCGCGGCACGGCGTCATGTTCTTCGATGATCCGATTGCCGCCTTTTCTCACCTGCGGGCGGTTTCGGCACCGGACGCGCGCCTTCTCTTTTCCTGTTTCCGCTCCCCGGCGGAGAATGAATGGGCGACCGGCATTGCCGGGCTGCTTCCGGCCGAGGCCGTGCCGGCGCGGCTTGCGCCGGGCGCGGCGGGCCCCTTCGCTTTCGCCGAACCCGCCCACGTCCAGTCGCTGCTCACCGCAGCGGGCTGGCGCGATATCGCGCATGAGGCGGTCGATTTCGCCTATGTCGTCGGGGCGGGGGATAATCCCGTCGCGGATGCGCTCTCCTTCTTCTCCGTGATCGGCCCGGCGGCGTCCGCGATCCGGTCGCTGGAAGGCGAAACGCACGCCGCGTTTCTGGAACGGCTGCGTGGCTGGGTCGAAGCGAACCTGAAGGACGGTGTCGTTGCCTTCCGCGCGGCGGCATGGCTCTGGACCGCCCGGGCCGGGGCAGCATCGCCGGAGGGGGCAGCATGATGTCCGGTCGGTCCGTCATCCGGATGCAGGCGGGGATCGGCCGCCGCGCGGTGCTGAAGGGGGCGGCGCTCGGCATCGGCGCGCTCGCCATGCCGGGACTGCTGCGGGCGGCGGAAGCGGCCGCCGGCGACCTCAAATCCCTTACCGCAGGCACCGCGCCGATCGGGCGGGAGGAGCGGGCGGCACGGCTCGCCCGCGCGCAGGCGCTGATGCGCGCCAGCGATATCGGCGCGATCCTGATCGAGCCGGGCTCCAGCCTCCTATACTTCACCGGCGTCGTCTGGTGGCGATCGGAACGGCTGACCGCCGCGATCATCCCGGCGGAGGGCGCGCCGGTCATCATCACCCCGTTCTTCGAGCGTCCGTCGGTCGCCGAATCGCTGGGCGTGGACGCGGATATCCGCGTCTGGCAGGAGCATGAGGATCCGCTCGCGCTCGCTGCCGCCGTCCTGGCCGAGCGCGGCCTCGCGCGGGCGCGGATCGGCGTCGAGGAGACCGTGCGCTTCTTCGCGTTCGACGGGCTGCGCGACCGGCTGCCCGGGGCGGCACTGGTGTCGGCCAATCCGGTCGTGCGCGGTTGCCGGATGATCAAGACGCCCGCCGAGATCGCGCTGATGCAATGTGCCAGCGACGTGACACTGGCCGCCTATCGCTGGACGATACCGCAGGTGCGGCCTGGCATGTCCCATACCGACGTCGCAGCGCTGATGAACGGCGCGACGGAGGCGCTGGGCGGCACGCCCGAATTCTCGATGGTCCTGGTCGGTGCTTCGGCGGCGCTCCCTCACGGCACGCGCGCGCCGCAAGTGGTGAAGGCGGGTGACATCGTCCTGATGGATTGCGGCTGTACGGTGCAGGGTTACCAGTCCGATATCTCCCGCACGTTCGTGGCCGGTGCGCAGGCAAGTGCCGCGCAGCGCAAGGTGTGGGACGAGGTTGCGAAGGGGCAGCAGATCGCTTTCGCGGCGGCCAAACCGGGGGCGACCTGTGGCAGCGTCGACGATGCGGTCCGCGCCTATTACCAGTCGCTCGGCTATGGTCCGGGCTATGCGCTGCCCGGCCTGTCGCACCGCACCGGCCACGGCATCGGCATGGACGGCCATGAACCGGTGAACCTGGTCCATGGCGAGACGACGCAACTGGCGGCTGGCATGTGCTTTTCCAACGAACCGGGTATCTACATACCCGGCAGCTTCGGCGTCCGTCTGGAGGATTGCTTCCACATGACGCAGAGCGGACCGAAATGGTTCTCGATCCCGCCGACATCTATCGACGCGCCGCTGGGTTAGGATTGGTTAGTTGGTTGCCGGGATAGGTGGATTGCGGAATATCCTCCCCGGCACGGGGAGGGGTACCATTTGCACAGCAAATGGTGGAGGGGGGCAACCCAATAGCCCGGCGCTGCGAGGCCCTCCCCCTCCGTCAGCGCTTCGCGCTGCCACCTCCCCGTGCCGGGGAGGATGGTCGAAACCGGGCCAATGGCCGTCTGCCGTCGCTCCCGTACTTGCACCTGACCGTGCGGGATGGCCGTGACCCGTTCTCCACGTCTCGAAACTCATGCCGTTCTGCGGCAGTCCGCGGCTTGTGTACGGCAAGACACTCGCCTAGATCGCAAGCATGACCTCGACGAACGACATCCGCCGCTCCTTCCTCGACTATTTCGGGAAGGCCGGGCACCAGATCGTGCCATCGGCTCCGCTGGTGCCGCACAACGACCCGACGCTGATGTTCGTGAACGCGGGCATGGTGCCGTTCAAGAACGTCTTCACCGGCCTTGAGACGCGCGCCTACAGCACGGCGACATCGAGCCAGAAGTGCGTGCGGGCGGGCGGCAAGCACAACGACCTCGACAATGTCGGCTATACGGCGCGGCACCACACTTTCTTCGAGATGCTGGGCAATTTCAGCTTCGGCGATTATTTCAAGGAACAGGCGATCACCCATGCCTGGACCCTGCTGACGAAGGAATGGGGCCTTCCGGCGGAGAAGCTGACCGTCACCGTCTATCATACCGACGATGAGGCGTTCGACCTGTGGAAGAAGGTCGCGGGTATTCCCGAGCACAAGATCATCCGCATTCCCACCAAGGACAATTTCTGGGCGATGGGCGACAGCGGTCCGTGCGGTCCCTGCTCGGAAATCTTCTACGACCATGGCGACCATATCTGGGGTGGCCCTCCGGGCAGTCCGGAGGAGGATGGCGACCGTTTCGTCGAGATCTGGAACCTCGTCTTCATGCAGTTCGAGCAGGAAGCGAACGAGATCGTCGGCAACCTGCCCAAGCCCAGCATCGATACCGGCATGGGGCTGGAGCGGATCGCAGCCGTCATGCAGGGCGTGCATGACAATTACGACACCGACACATTCAAGGCGCTGATCGCCGAAAGCGGCGCGCTGACGAAGACCGACACGGCGGGCGCGTTCAAGGCCAGCCACCGCGTGATCGCCGACCATCTGCGCTCGGCCGGATTCCTGATTTCCGACGGCGTGCTGCCCGCGAACGAGGGGCGCGGCTATGTGCTGCGCCGGATCATGCGCCGCGCCATGCGCCATGCGCACATCATCGGCGCCAAGGAACCGTTGATGTACCGGCTAGTCGGCAGCCTGGTCAGCGAGATGGGCGGCGCCTATCCCGAGCTGGTCCGCGCCCAGCCGCTGATCGAGGAGACGCTGCTGCGCGAGGAAACGCGCTTCCGCAAGACGCTGGAGAACGGCCTCAAGCTGCTCGACGAAGCGACGGTGGACATGGGCGATGGCGGTACTCTGCCCGGCGAGACCGCGTTCAAGCTCTACGACACCTATGGCTTCCCCTATGACCTGACGGAGGACGCGTTGCGCTCGCGCGGGCTTGGCGTCGATCGTGGCGGTTTCGACAAGGCGATGGCCGAGCAGAAGGCCGCCGCGCGCGCCGCCTGGAAGGGATCGGGCGAAAAGGCGTCGGAGGATGTCTGGTACGATATCGCCGAAAGCGAGGGATCGACCGAGTTCGTCGGCTATACCGCGACGCAGGGCGAGGGCGAGGTGCTGGCGATCGTGAAGGACGGCGCGCGCGTCGATGCGGCCTCCGCCGGTGACAGCGTGACGATCATCACCAACCAGACGCCATTCTATGGCGAGAGCGGCGGCCAGATGGGCGACGCGGGCACGATCACCGCGCTCGGCGGGCTCGTTGCGAAGGTCGAGGATACCAGCAAGCCGCTCGGGCGGCTGCATGCGCACAGGACGGTGATCGAGGCCGGGTCGGTCAAGGTCGGCGATACGGTGCAACTGGCCGTCGATGTCGATCGCCGTGACCGGCTGCGCGCCAATCACAGCGCGACCCACCTGCTGCACGCGGCGCTGCGCAACCGCCTGGGCGCGCATGTGACGCAGAAGGGCAGCATGGTGGCGCCCGATCGTCTGCGTTTCGACTTCTCCCATCCCGAGGCGCTGACCGCGCAGCAGATCGCCGAAATCGAAGCGGACGTGAACGCGCAGGTTCGCCATAATGAGGACGTGACGACGCGGCTGATGACGCCGGATGACGCCGTGGCGGCGGGCGCGCTGGCCCTGTTCGGCGAGAAATATGGCGACGAGGTCCGCGTGCTCTCGATGGGCCGGGGCGATGAACACAGCTATTCGGTCGAACTCTGTGGCGGCACGCATGTGCGCGCTACGGGGGATATCGCCCTGTTCAAGATCGTGTCCGAGAGCGCCGTGTCGAGCGGCGTGCGGCGCATCGAGGCGCTGACCGGTGAGGCGGCACGGCTGTATCTCGCGGAGCGCGAGGACAAGCTGAAGGCCGCGGCTGCATCCCTGCGTACCGCGCCCGACGACGTACCGGCGCGCATCGCCGCGCTGGTCGAACAGACCCGCAAGCTGGAGCGCGAACTGGCCGAGGCGAAGAAGGCGCTGGCGCTGGGCGGCGGTGGCGCGGCCAAGGCAGCGGGGCCGGAGAAGGTCGGCACGATCGACTTCATCGGTCAGGTGATCGAGGGGCTGGACCCCAAGGAACTGCGCGGCCTTGTCGACGCCAACAAGCAGACACTCGGTTCGGGTGTTTCGGCCATCGTTGCCGTGACCGACGGCCGTGCGAGTATCGCAGCGGGAGTGACCGGGGATCTGGTCACGACGATCAGCGCCGTCGACCTTGTGCGGGCGGGTGTCGAGGCGCTGGGCGGGAAGGGCGGCGGCGGCCGTCCCGACATGGCCCAGGGCGGCGGTCCGGACGGCGACAAGGCGCAGGCGGCGATCGAAGCGGTCAAGGCAGCGCTGCTGAAGGTGCCCGCCTGATTGCGTTGCAAAGGCTACGGAAAGGCGAGGCCGAAACCACCGTTTCGGGCGCAGTTTCCAAGTCGCGCATGATGAAGCGTTAAGCCTGCCCTTATAAAGTCCCCGCCTGTGTCAGACCGGGCGAGGGGATGGATATGGTTTCGATCAGGATTGTGGGGGCAATGATTGCCATCCCCCTGGCGAGCGTTCTGCCTCAGGCAGCGGGTGCGGCCGGGACGCCGGTGGTCGGGCAAACGCCGGCGCGGCCAGTACCACGCGCATATCCACCACCCCCGCAAGTCTATGCGCCGGTCGGTAGCGATGCCAATGCCGTTCCCGTCGTGCCGATGGATGTGACCTTTTCCTTCGACGGCAAGATCCTCTGGGGCGGCACGCTGAACGTTGGCCAGCAGGGTACCCGGGTCAGCATCAACGAACCTATGGCTCGGGACGCGTCATGCGACCTCGCCATCGGCTATGGTGATCGGGAGGTTCGCAGCGTCGAACTCTCGCTGAATGCCAGCCGCATGCGTGGCGCTGATCCTGTCTATCGCCTCACGGCGCGCTATTCCCGGCCGGGTTCCGATATCTGCGGGGGGACCAGGACGATCTCGATCGAGCAGCCGTTTCGCCTGACGAAAGGAAAGCGTCAACGCTTCGAGGGGGATGCCGGGTTGCGGGTGGACATCGCGATGCCGTGAGAGGCAGGGTTCCGCAGCCTGACGGTCAGCCCGCCTCGCCTTCGCGAAGCCGGCGCAGCTTGGGGGGAGTGGTAAGGTTCCCTGCTTCCTTGATCTCCTGCCGCAGGTCTTCACGCGTCTGGTGGATCGAGGCGATCACCGGTCCCATCGCCACGCCCAGGTCGACGAGCGCGGTTTCGGCGAGTTGCAGCGAGCTTTCGAGCGTTTCCGGCACGGCGTCGCTCGCTCCCGCCTTGTAAAGCTGGGCGGCATGGTCCGCGTCGCGCGCGCGGGCGATGATCGGCAGGTCCGGCACCCAGCCGCGCACCCGCTTCGTCGTGCGGACCGACAATACGGGGTCGTCCATGGTCAGGATCAGCGCGCGCGCATGGCCAAGGCGCAGCCGGTCGAGCATTTCCGGCCGGGAGACATCGCCGAACACGATCGGATAACCGCCACGCCGGGCCTCCGCGACGACGTCGGCATCGGATTCGACGACGATGAACGGCTGGTTGTGGGTCTTCAGCAGATCGCAGACCATGCGCCCGACCCGGCCGAAGCCGATGACGACGGCGGCCGGTTGTCCGCCATCGTCGCCCATCGCGGGCGGCTCCTCTCCGCTGGCCAGATCGACACGGCGGGCGATGTCGTGGCCGAGGCGGGCGAGCAGGGGGGTGATGGTGAGGCCGACGGCGGTCACGATCTGCCAGAACGCGGCGGTTTCCGGCTGTATGAGTTGCGCGGCTGCGGCTGCGGCGAGCACGATCAGGGTGGTTTCGGACGGGCTGGACATCAGCAGCCCGACCTCCATCGCCACGGCCCGGCGGGCGCCGGCAAGCCGCAACAGCAAGGCGGTCACGATCGTCTTGGCGATCACCACTCCGATCACCGCCAGCAGCAGGCTGGCCCAGTTGGCGAGGATGACCCGGATGTCGAGGCTCATGCCGACCGTGATCAGGAATACGCCGAGCGCGAGCCCCTTGAACGGCGCGGTCATCACCTCGACCTCGCCATGATAGTCGGTTTCCGCGATCAGCAGGCCAGCGAGCAACGCACCGACGATCGGAGAGAGGCCGACGAGCGCCGTGGCGAGGCTGGAGACGATGACGACCAGCAGGCTGGCGGCGAGGAACACCTCCGGGCTCTTGGTGCGCGCCGCCTGGCTGAAGATATGGGGAAGGGTGAGGCGGCCCAGCACCAGCATGGCGACAACGGTCGCCCCGCCCTTCAGCGCCGTCGCGCCGAGGGAGGCGAGCCCGCCCGGCCCGCCCGCGACGCTAGGCGCAAGGGCGCCCAGCATGAAGATGATCGGGACGAGCGCCAGATCCTCGAACAGCAGCATGGAAAAGGCCGAGCGGCCGACCGCGCCTTGCGTGCCCACCATCGGCAGCACCAGCGCCGTCGAGGACAGGGCGAGGGCAAGGCCGAGGCCGATCGCGCCCGCCGTGGGTTGGCCGAGGAAGGACAGCGCCAGCGCGATGATGGAGGCGCCGCCGAGCAGTTCCGCCGCGCCGACCCCGAACACGAGCGTGCGCATCGACCATAATCGCTTGAAGCTGAGTTCAAGGCCGATCGAGAAAAGCAGCAGGATGATGCCCATTTCCGCAAACGGGGCGATCTCCTCACGATCCGATATCGTAATGTGATAGAGCCACGGGTAGCGCTCGACCAGTGCGCCGAGACCGGCCGGTCCCACCGCGAAACCGACGAGGATGAAGCCGATCACCGGGCTGATCCGGAACCGGGCAAAGCCGGGGATCACCAGGCCCGCCGCGCCCAGGATGACGAGCGAATCGCGAAAGCCTTCTGTATCCAGTGAAACCGCCATGCGGGCATCATTGCGGCCGCGATCCATAAATGCCAGCTTGGGAAAGAAAATTATGACCGATAGGGTCGAAATATCCGCTTCTTGCCCCTAGTTGATCTATTAAGGAACACAGGGAGGGCCATTCCGGAATGCCGCACGCAACGCCGTTGATCGCAACCATCGTCGCCGGTCTGGTGCTCGCGTTCATTTTCGGAGCCATTGCCTTTCGCCTGAAGATATCGCCGCTGGTCGGCTATCTGCTCGCCGGCGTCTGCGTCGGTCCGTTTACGCCCGGCTATGTCGCCGACCAGCATCTGGCGAACGAACTGGCGGAAATCGGCGTCATCCTGCTGATGTTCGGTGTCGGCCTGCATTTTTCGATCAAGGATCTGATGGCCGTGCGCGCCATCGCGATCCCGGGCGCCATCGCACAGATCGGCGTCGCCATCCTGCTGGGCATGGGCCTCGCGTGGATGCTTGGCTGGTCGATGGGTGCGGGTTTCGTCTTCGGTCTCGCGCTATCGGTCGCCAGTACCGTCGTGCTGCTGCGTGCCTTGCAGGAACGGCGCATCCTCGACACCGATCGCGGGCGGATCGCGGTCGGCTGGTTGATCGTCGAGGATCTGGTGATGGTGCTTGCGCTGGTGATGCTGCCGGCGCTGGCGGGCAGCCATGGGGGCGCCGATATCGGCCTTACCCTGCTGATGACGGTCGGCAAGGTCGTGGCGTTCGTCGCCTTCATGCTGATCGTCGGCCGCCGCCTGATCCCCGGCATTCTCCATTTCATCGCGCATGGCGGCTCGCGGGAACTCTTCCGGCTCGCGGTGCTGGCCATCGCGCTGGGCGTCGCGTTCGGCGCGGCGATGCTGTTCGGTGTGTCGTTCGCACTCGGCGCCTTCTTCGCGGGTATGATCCTGGCGGAATCGCCGCTCAGCCAGCGCGCGGCGGAAGAGACGCTGCCGCTGCGCGATGCGTTCGCGGTGTTGTTCTTCGTGTCGGTCGGCATGCTGTTCAACCCGTATGTGCTGCTGACAGAGCCGCTGGCGCTGATCGCGACGCTTGCCATCATCATCGTGGGCAAGTCCGTCGCCGCCTATGCCATCGTCCGCGCCTTCGGCCGGCCGAGCCGGACGGCGTTCACCATCGCGGCCAGCCTGGCGCAGATCGGTGAATTCTCCTTCATCCTCGCGACGCTGGGCACGTCGCTGAAGCTGATCCCGGCCGATGCCCGCGACCTGATCCTCGCCGGCGCCATCCTGTCGATCCTGCTGAACCCGGTGCTGTTCATGATGATCGATCGCCTCAGCCGGCGGAGCGATGGCGAGGAAGCGGCGGTTGCCGCTACTCCCACCGGACCGGTCAAGACACCCGCGTCCGCCAGTGGTCATGTGATCCTGGTGGGCTTTGGCCGGGTGGGGCGCAGCGTCGCGACGCGGCTCGTGAAGGCCGGGGAGACGCTGAAGGTGATCGAGACCGACGCCGACCGGCCCGATTTGCCGGAAAGCGCCAGCGCGACCGTGATTGAGGGCAATGCGGCCAGCGTCGACACGCTGCGCCGCGCGGATATCGACGCCGCCCGCATCATCTTCGTCGCCATCCCGCAGAGCTTCGAGGCAGGGCAGGTGGTGGAACAGGCCCGCAAGCTGAACCCCGCCATCCGCATCGTCGCCCGGGCGCATTCCAGCGACGAGGTCGAGCATCTGCGCAAGCTGGGCGCCGACCTGACGATCATGGGTGAAGAGGAAATCGCCAGCCGCATGGTGGAGGAAGTGCTGCCCGTCTGATGGCGTGTCGATCCTGCTTGTCGGATGGCGGCATAGGGTGCGATAACGGGTCATGGCAAAGCCGTTGGTGATCGTGGGCGGTGGACCGGCCGGGATGATGGCCGGACTGCTGTTCGCCCGGGCCGGTGTCGAGACGCTGGTGCTGGAGAAGCATGGCGATTTCCTGCGCGATTTCCGCGGCGATACCGTGCACCCTTCCACGCTGGAGCTGTTCCGCGAACTTGGCCTTGCTGACGAACTTCTCGCCCGGCCGCATGACAAGGCGACCGAACTGACCGGCCGTGTCGCCGGCCGGCAGGTGCGGATCGCCGATTTCACCCGATTGCCGGTGGAAAGCCGGTTCATTGCGTTGATGCCGCAATGGGAATTCCTGGATTTCCTGAAGGAAGCGGCTGCACGCTATCCGGCCTTCCACCTGCGCATGAATGCCGAGGCGACGGGCATCCATACCGATGCCGCCGGGCGGGTCGACGGCGTTCGCATGGCCGATGGTGATACGATCGACGCGCGGCTGGTGATCGCGGCCGACGGGCGGCGATCCGTACTGCGCGACGCTGCCGCCCTGCCACTGGAGGACATGGGCGCCCCCATGGACGTCTTCTGGTTCCGCCTACCGAAATTGGACACGGCGGGCAACGACACCATGGGCGTGTTCGAGGCCGGGCGCCTGTTCGTCCTGATCGATCGCGGCGATTACTGGCAGGCCGCCTATGTCTTTCCGAAGGGGCAGGCGGATGCCGTGCGTGCGCGGGGCATGGACGCGTTCCATGCTGAACTGGCGACGCTGACGCCGGAGATTGCCCAGGCGGCCGCCACGCTGACCGACTGGGATCAGGTGAAACTGCTGTCGGTGTCGCTCGACCGGCTGACCCGCTGGCACATGCCGGGACTGCTGGCGATCGGCGACGCGGCGCACGCCATGTCGCCCGTCGGCGGGGTCGGTATCAACCTTGCCATTCAGGATGCGGTCGCGGCGGCGAACATACTGGCTGGTCCACTGGCGCAGGGAATGGACCCTGATCCGCTGCTGGCACAGGTGCAGGCCCGTCGCCTGTTCCCCACGCGGGTCGTGCAAGGCATGCAGAAGATGGTGCACGACCGGATCATCGGGGCGCTGCTGAGGCCCGAGGTGCGGCTGGAGCGGGTGCCGTTGCCGCTCCGCCTGCTGGATCGCTATGCGGTGCTTCGTGGCATTCCCGCGCGGATATTGGGGCTTGGCGTGCGGCGGGAGCATATCCGTTCGCCGTCGGTCCCTCCGCGCGCCTGATAGCCGTCCTCAGCCGCCGCCCGGCGAGTTGTGCCCGCCCGCGGGAACCGGCCCGCCGCTCGGCGCATGGGCGTGGGTGCCGCTGCTGTCCCATTCGATATGATAGAGGTCGAAACGCCGGTCGCGCAGATTGCGGACCGTGCCCTCCGCCCGTGCCCAGCTGAGGTCGGCGAGGTTCACGTCGGCGATCGTCAGTGTTTCGACATTCTCGCTTGCCTCCGCCGCGATGCCGTCCCGCGCGAAGGGCAGGTCGCAGGGCGTGAGGATGCAGCTCTGCGCGTACTGGATGTCCATGTTGTCGACGTTCGGCAGGTTGCCGACATTGCCGGAGAGGACGACGAAGCACTGGTTCTCGATCGCGCGGGCCTGCGCGCAGTAGCGCACGCGCATGTAGCCCGAGCGGCTGTCCGTGCAGAACGGAACGAATATCATGCGCGCGCCCTGGTCGACGAGACGGCGGGCCAGTTCCGGAAATTCGCTGTCGTAACAGATGAGGACGCCGATCGGGCCGCAGTCCGTCTGGATGACGTCGAGGGAGTCGCCCCCCTTGATATTCCACCAGAACGCCTCGTTGGGCGTCGGATGGATCTTTTCCTGGGCGTGGATCGACCCGTCGCGCAGGGCGACATAGGCGACGTTCTGGATATCGTTGTCGTCCGCGCGCGTCGGGTGTGAGCCGCCGATGATGTTGATATTATATTCCAGCGCCATGCGCGCCAGTTCCTTGGTAAGGCGCGGGGTATAGGCCGTCAGCTTGTCGATCGCCTCGACCGGCGTCAGCTTCTTCGTCTCGAAGGACAGCAGGGGAAGTGTGAACAGTTCCGGGAACACGATAAAGTCCGAGCGGTAGTCGGCGGCCACGTCGACGAAATATTCGACGTTGCGGATGAATTCGTCGAAGTCGCCGACCGCGCGTGCCTGAAGCTGGCAGGTGGCGAGGCGGACGCTTTCCACGCCGCGCGGCACCCGCATTTCTGGCGCCTCGTCCGGGTCGACATAGGGATTGCGCCAGACGAGGTGCGCGGCGTTCCCGGCGGAAGCCTTGTCCTCCGGCAGATATTTGGCGAGCACGCCCAGCGGCTCGAACCCGTTCTTCAGCTGGAAACTGATCACCTGGTCGGGCAGCTTGCCGGTCACAACCTTGTCCAGATAATCGGCCGGGCCGCTGCACTTGCGGCGCGCCCGGCTGTAGCCGGGCATGCGGCCGGCGATGACGATGCCGTGCAGGTCAAGCTGCTCGGCCAGTTCCTTGCGTTCGTCATAGAGGCGCTGGCCGATCCGCAGGCCGCGCTGGCGCGGGTCGACCGCCATTTCATAGCCGTACAGCCATTCGCCCGCCGCGCTGTGGCGCGTGCCGAAGCCGTTGGCGGTGATCTCCTCCCAGTCGTGGGGGGAAAAGGCCATCGCCTTGCTGACCCGCATCGTCGCGCAATAGCCCACGACCTTGTTGTCGTAGAGCGCCACGAAGCAGCCCTCGGGGAAATTGTTGATCTGTCCGCGCACCGTGGCCGGGGCATAATTGGGCATGTCGGGATAGACACGGTCGATCAGCCGGATGATTGCACGGACATCCCCGGGAACGGCGTTGCGGACTTCCAGGCGTTTCCGTCCCGTGGTGGTCATTATGCGAAGGCTCCCTTGCCCAGTATCAGATGTCCGGCATCAGGCGGATGGCCGAGACCGTTCCGACCCGCGATCACGGCGGATTGTTCCGCCCTCGACGCTGCCTCATAGCAAAAAAGGGGCGGACTTTCGCAAGCCCGCCCCCTTCGAGTCATCGGATGATGCGCCGGATCAGTTCCAGCTGGCCATTGCCGCTTCCAGGTTGACGCGGATCTGCTCGAAGAACTGCTCCGTGGTCATCCAGGCCTGTTCCGGGCCGATCAGCAGGGCGAGATCCTTCGTCATGTGGCCGTCCTCGACGGTCTTGATGCAGACCTTCTCCAGCGTTTCGGCGAAGCGGACGACGTCCGGCGTATCGTCGAACTTGCCGCGGAAGGTCAGGCCCTGGGTCCAGGCGAAGATCGATGCGATCGGGTTGGTCGAGGTCGCCTTGCCCTGCTGGTGCTGGCGATAGTGGCGGGTGACGGTGCCGTGCGCGGCCTCCGCCTCGATGGTCTTGCCGTCCGGCGACATCAGGACCGAGGTCATGAGGCCGAGCGAGCCGAAGCCCTGCGCGACGGTGTCGGACTGCACGTCGCCGTCATAGTTCTTGCACGCCCAGACGAACTTGCCGCTCCACTTCAGGGCAGAGGCGACCATATCGTCGATCAGGCGGTGCTCGTAGACGATGCCGGCGGCCTTGAACTTGTCGGCGAAGTCGGCGTCGAACACCTCCTGGAACAGATCCTTGAAGCGGCCGTCATAGGCCTTCAGGATGGTGTTCTTGGTCGACAGGTACAGCGGCCACTTGCGGTCGAGCGCATAGTTCATGCTGGCCTTGGCGAAGTCGCGGATCGAATCGTCGAGGTTGTACATGCCCATGGCGACGCCGGAGGAGGGGAACTGGAACACCTCCTCGTCGATCAGCGTGCCGTCCTCACCCTGGAACACGAGGCGCAGCTTGCCCGGCCCGGGGACACGGAAATCGGTGGCGCGGTACTGGTCGCCGAAGGCGTGGCGGCCGACGACGATCGGGTCGGTCCAGCCCGGAACCAGCCGGGGTACGTTCTTGATGACGATCGGCTCACGGAAAACGACGCCGCCCAGGATGTTGCGGATGGTGCCGTTGGGCGACTTCCACATCTTCTTCAGGCTGAATTCCTCGACGCGGGCCTCGTCAGGGGTGATTGTCGCGCACTTCACGCCGACGCCGTACTTCTTGATGGCGTTGGCGGAGTCGACGGTGATCTGGTCGTTGGTCTCGTCGCGCTTCTCGACGGAAAGATCGTAATAATGAAGGTCGATGTCGAGATAGGGCTTGATCAGGCGTTCACGGATCCATTCCCAGATGATCCGGGTCATTTCATCGCCATCGAGCTCGACTACGGGGTTCTTTACCTTGATCTTGGTCGCCATGCGCTTTTCCGCCTCTGTCCTGGGTAGGGAGATGGGAGCGTCCCTAAGCAATGCGAAGGGAATGTTCAACCTTGAGCACCACCTTTCGCGCGACTGAATTCGATACCGATTTGCAATAGCAATATGCCTCTTTGTTCCGAGCGAAGGGGAGAGGGCAGGGCGGACGTTGTCAGTCGCGTGGCAAGGCCCTAAAGACCGGCCATGGAAAACACCGAGTTCACACTGGCCACCGGCGGCAGCGTCAAGTGGCGCTTCCCCGCCGTTCATCCCGAGGGATACAAGTTCGGGGGTATCGCCGCCGCGATCACGGCGCTGGCGTTCCTGATGGGCTGGCCGTGGCTCGGCTGGCCGCTGGTGCTGCTGACCTTGTGGGTTCTCGCCTTTTTCCGCGATCCGATACGCGCGACGCCGCAGGACGACAGCCTAATCGTCGCACCCGCCGACGGGCTCGTCACCCTGATCCAGCGCGTTTCGCCACCCAGGGAAATGGCGGGCGCCGCCGGCCTGGGTGAGGAACCTATGGTCCGCGTATCGATTTTCATGAGCGTGTTCGATGTCCATATCAATCGCACCCCGATCGCCGGCACGGTCAAGTCCGTCGTCTATATCTCTGGCAAGTTCCTGAATGCCGACCTCGACAAGGCGAGCGAGGACAATGAGCGCCAGCACATCCTGGTCGAGCGCGACGATGGCGTGCGCATCGGCTTCACCCAGATTGCAGGGCTCGTCGCGCGGCGGATCGTGCCGTTCGTGAAGCCCGGCGACATCGTCGCTGCGGGCCAGCGGATCGGCCTGATTCGTTTCGGCAGCCGGGTCGACGTCTATCTTCCCGCCGGGACGATGCCGCGCGTCGTGCTGGGCCAGCGTACGGTGGCGGGCGAGACCGTGATCGCGCGGATCGGCGAAGGGCAGGTCGTAGCGGGCGTACTGCAGTGAGGGAACGGCGTCCGCGCAGGCTGCGCGGCATTCCGCGAGGCCTCCGTCGCGGTATCACCCTGCGCATGCTCGCGCCCAATGCGGTGACGGCGATGGCGCTGTGCTTTGGCCTCACCGGTGTGCGTTATGGCATATCTGGCGACTGGGAGCGTGCGGTCGCGTCTATCGTGATCGCCGGGGTGCTGGATGGCCTCGACGGCCGGATCGCCCGCATGCTGCGCGGGGAAAGTCGCTTCGGTGCCGAACTCGATTCGCTGTCGGACGTGATCGCGTTCGGCGTAGCCCCGGCGCTGATCCTTTACCTCTGGGCTTTGCACGCGATGCCGCAGCAGACGGGATGGGTGTTCGCACTCTGCCACGCGCTCGCCTGTGCGTTGCGCCTTGCCCGTTTCAACGCGAACATCGATGCCGACGAACAGCCGCACAAGTCGGCGGGCTTCCTGACCGGCGTGCCCGCCCCGGCAGGTGCAGGCCTGACCTTCGTGCCGCTCTATTTCTGGCTGGTGACGGGGCTCGACATATTTCGCGCCTGGTATGTGGTGGCGCCATGGGCGGTGTTCGTCGCGTTCCTGATGATTTCCAACATCGCGACCTACAGCTGGAAGGCGCTGAAGCTGCGCAAGACGGTGAGGCTGGAGGCGATCATGATCGCAGGGCTGCTCGCCGCGACATTGATGAGCAATCCCTGGCTTACCTTGCTGACGCTCAGCCTGTTCTACGTCCTGCTGATCCCGTTCGGCATGATAAGCTATGCCCGGGTCAGGAAGATCAGGATGGCCTCCGTAGCCTGATCCCGTTCAATATGGCGCGCGTTTCAAGCGGCGATTGCACGCGTGGTGCGGACGGAGCGCGTATTGGCAGGGGTGAAGGCGGTCGTCCGGTTTGCGACACGGCCGGACATGCGGGTCACCGCCACGCGGCAGGCCGGCGCACCGGCCGCCGTTTCCGGCTGATAGAACAGGGCAGCAATCATCTTGTCGCGATAGGCCGAAAACATATATGCCATGACAGTCACGGCGAGAGTGAAGGTGGTACCGAAAACCAGGGCGGAAACGATTGCGAACATCGGGCTTCTTCCTTCCGAAGGCGGTCCCCCATGATCGCCGATATGGCGGGGAAACCCCATTATACGTGGGTTTGTTCCTGATGTTCTTGTTATGTTCCTATCTGTTCCGCTTGTCAACACCGATCGGTAGTGGGTCAGTTTGAAATCTGACCCTGCTTTTTGTACGGGCCGCGCTTGCCGGGCTTAGCTTCGGCATCCTCGACCAGCATGGCGATATCCTCAATCTCCCAAAGGCGGTCAGTCACGCCGGCAGCCATCGCCGGGGTCATGCGCAGCGTCTTATGGATGCGGACGAAGTTGTAATACATCATGTGCAGCGCGACGGCGTGGGCGTGGTTCTCGACCTTCTTGGAGAACGCGTTGGTCAAGCGGGTGAACCGGCGCATGTGCATCCGCATGGTCAGGTTCTGGCGCTCGACATAGCTGGTCGAGATATGGGCCGCGTCCGGCTTGCCTTCGACGGTGCGCTTGCGGATGCCAGTGCATTCGGCCGGGCTGTAGCGGACTTCCGAAGTCTTGCCGCCAACGGAGCCGTAGAGCTTTACGAGCTGTGCAAAGTCCACGTCCGCGCCGAACGCGCCTTCAACGGCTTCGAGATAAGCGCGGTGACCGTCGCTGGTGAGTTGCACGCGGTTGGCGAGGCGAGCGGCCAGATCGTCCATGAACCACATCGCGTATTCGGCATCACGTCCGCCGACGAGATATGACACGATCATCTTGCTATCGGCGTCAAGCGCGGTCCACGTCCACGTATCGCCAGCGCGTTCCGGGGCATCCTTCGCCGTCGCGACATTCTTCTGCTTGGCATAGGTGAACGACCAGATTTCATCGACCTGAACGCGAGCGGCTTTCACGTTGCGCACGTTGGCGTCGTGATAGGCAGCGCAAGCCTTGCCCGCGTCGATCAGCAGCTTGGCAACGGTGTTTTTGCTGGCTCCAGTGAGACGGGTGATCGCGCGGATGCTCATGCCTTCACAGAGAAGATGAAGGATTTTGGCTCGCTGTTCGATGGTCAGCTTGTTCATGCATTTTGTATCTGACCTTTCGGCGCCTTAGTCAAGCATAAAGGTCAGTTTAAATATATCGAATCATCGCATAGCGTTCATTCGTTCATTGACAATGAATCCTGGTCTCCCTAGATAGATTCCGCATGAAAGTTGAATTTGCTGATGATGGCTTGGCCCAGATATGCACGGACGAAGCCCACAAACTGGGGCTCCCGTTCGCGGTTATCAAAGCTGCTCGTCGTAAGCTGATACAGCTTGAAGCCGCTCATGACGAGCGAGACTTAAGGAATTTGAAGAGCTTGAATTACAAGAAGTTACAAGGTGATCGTGAGGGGCAACGATCAATACGCATCAACGACCAGTATCGCATCGTCTTTACGCTGTTGGAGGACGAGAAACCGCCGGTCATTGTGATCGTTGAAATTGGCGACACTCACTAGGAAAGGGACGATATGAGCATTGCATCTTGCCTGACTGATGTCCCGCACCCCGGCGAGTTCATTCGCGACGAGTTGGAGGCGCGTGGTTGGTCGCAGCGCGATTTGGCATATATTCTCGGTAGCCCCGAGCAGGCGGTCAATATGATCGTTTCCGGCAAGCGCGGGATCAGCCCGGACATGGCAAAGGCCCTTGGCGACGCTTTCGATGTGTCCGCCGAATATTTTGCCAATCTTCAGAAGGCCTTTGAAATGTCGAACGCGCGCGCGCCGGACCCGAGCATCGCGCGGCGCGCGCAATTGCAGGCGACCTATCCGGTTCGCGAGATGATCCGACGTGGTTGGCTGGAGGATACCGACATTGGCTTGCTGGAAACGCAGTTGATGCGGTTTTTCTGCGCCAATGATCTAGGCGAAGTGCAGCACCTTGCGCACGCTGCAAGCAAGAGCGACTACAGCGAAACAACGCCAACGCAACTCGCGTGGCTTTACCGTGTTCGCCAGCTCGCGGCCGATATGCCCGCTCCCGCCTATTCCAAAACCAAGCTTTGTGCCTTGGTCGCTGACCTTGCTCGCTATACCGTTGACCCGGAGGAACTGCGCTTCATTCCGCACATGCTGGCGGAATGCGGGATCAGATTTGTTGTTGTGGAGACCCTACCGAACACGCGAATTGATGGCGTGTGCTTCTGGCTCGACAACACTTCACCGGTGATCGGCATGTCGACCCTTAAGGACCGGATTGATAATTTCTGGTTCGTTCTTCGCCATGAGCTTGAGCATGTTCTCAACGGCGACGGGATGGGCGGCATGACGGCGGCTATTATCGACAGCGATATCGATGCCGGACGATGTGAAGAAGGCGGCCAGAGTGAAGAGGAGCGGCTTGCCAATGAAGCGGCAGCGCATTTTTGCGTGCCGCGAGATGAGCTTGAATCGTTCTTCACAAGGAAGTTTCCGTTTATCTCGGAAAAGGACGTCATCGGCTTCGCTCGCCGCATTCAGCGTCATCCTGGAATCGTGGTTGGGCAGCTTCAAAGGAAGATGGACCGCTACAACTGGCTCGCCCGCTACAAAGTAAAGGTGCGCCAGCACGTGGTTACCGCAAGCGTCGTCGATGGATGGGGCGCCCCCGCGTCGGCCTCGCTTTAAGGAGGGTTATTGTGGCTACCTATAACGAGCAGCTTCAGAAGGTCTGGCACGAATACGAGAAGGAGCATGGCTACCTTCCTGCGCGGCCTCGCGATGCGGTCATCTGGGGCGCCACGCGCGGAATGATCGATGTTCCCGATCCTGACCCTTACGGCCGGCTGGCGGAAGATATGGCGCGGGCGCTTCGCGAAGAATACGGGACCGACAGCCTCGGTCGCCGGTACCGAAAGAATCACGCTGTTCGCGTCAATAAGGCCGGGGTGCAGCATACCTTCTGGGCCATTCTCGGTCATGCACCCCGTGACCATATGCAAAAGGCGTTCATTCAGCGTCGCGAACAGATCGTCGGGGATTGCGTCCAGCTTGCTACTGACGTTGAAGTCTACAACGACATGAACAATGAGCAGCCGCCAATCCCGATGCTGCTGGATTTCCGAGATGACGTTGAGGAGCGTCGCTTCTGGGACGGGAGAAGCGCGGCCTAACCCTTCTTCCATCGCGCTTGAGCGGCAAGCGCGGCGATCTCAGAACGCTGTTCTGGTGTAAGAACCTTTGCACGTGCTGGGCCGCCTTTCTGACCCGCCTTTTTCGCTCGTGCGATGGTAGGCGCGACTTCTGGGGCAGCTTCTTCGCCAGTCGCGATATCGACCATAAGCTTCGCAAGCTGGTTCGGATCGCGAGGGCGCTTCGGGGGTTTGGTCATTTAACTTGCGTCCCGCATTGCTCGCAAAAAATCTTGGCGCTCTTATGCTTGCTCATTGGAGATTCAATCCTGAAACCGGGCGTCACCGACGAGAAATGTGTCCGGCTATCGCTAGCAAACGACCAGCCCTCATACTGGAATGCGTCCGCAGTTCCGATCGCGCCGCAATCAGGGCACGTGAGGTCCATTTCCCATCGGTCAGTCGCACTCATGAACCCCATATAGCGTGGCTGGCGTGAGATTGCAGGCTAGATTTCAAACTGACCCACTACCCACCGATCGTTGGTCTTGCCAAGGGGCGCGCGTGCCGCTAAGGGCGTGCTCCTAACCCACATGGGAATCGCACATACCGGTGCCGGGCGGATCGTCCGGTTACTGATTCCCAGAGGCCCAACCGGAAGGAGAATTGATTATGGCGACTCCCGTCGTCACCATGCAGCAGTTGATCGAGGCCGGCGCACATTTCGGCCACCAGACCCACCGCTGGAACCCCCGTATGAAGCCGTACATCTTCGGCGATCGTAACGGCATCCACATCCTCGACCTGTCGCAGACCGTGCCGCTGTTCGCGCGTGCGCTCGACTTTGTGTCGGCCAGCGTCGCCCAGGGCGGCAAGGTGCTGTTCGTCGGCACGAAGCGCCAGGCGCAGGATCCGATCGCCGAAGCGGCGCGCAAGTCGGGCCAGCACTTCGTCAACCATCGCTGGCTGGGCGGCATGCTCACCAACTGGAAGACCATCTCGGGATCGATCAAGCGTCTGAAGACGCTTGAGGAGAAGCTGTCGGGCGACACCCACGGCCTCACCAAGAAGGAAGTCCTTCAGATGACCCGCGAGCGCGACAAGCTGGAGCTGTCGCTCGGCGGCATTCGCGACATGGGCGGCATTCCCGACATCATGTTCGTCATCGACGCGAACAAGGAAGAGCTGGCGATCAAGGAGGCCAACACGCTGGGTATCCCGGTCGTCGCGATCCTCGATTCGAACGTCTCGCCCGATGGCATCGCTTTCCCGGTGCCCGCGAACGATGACGCGAGCCGTGCGATCCGTCTGTACTGCGATGCCGTCGCGGCTGCCGCGACCCGTGGCAACCGTGGTGCGCAGCAGGCCGCCGGTGTCGACCTCGGCGCGCTGGACGAGCCGGTCGCCGAAGAGGTGGCCGCCGAAGCCTGATCGCTTTCGCTGAATTGCAAAGTTGACCGGGTAGGGCGCGCTCCTGAAGGGAACGCGCCCTGCCGTTTATTTGAAACATTGAACACAAGCATTGGGAGCCGAAGCATGGCCGAGATTACCGCCGCTGCCGTCAAGGAACTGCGCGACCGTTCGGGTGCGGGCATGATGGATTGCAAGAAGGCCCTGACCGAAGCGAATGGCGATATCGAGGCGGCGACCGACTGGCTGCGCGCCAAGGGTCTGGCCGCTGCCCAGAAGAAGTCGAGCCGCACCGCGGCCGAGGGGCTGGTCGGCGTTGCCGTTACCGGCACGAAGGGTGTCGCTGTCGAGGTGAACAGCGAGACCGACTTCGTCGCGAAGAACGATCAGTTCCAGGATTTCGTCCGCACCGTCTCCGGCATCGCGCTGAAGAGCGGGACGACCGAGGTCGAGGCGCTGTCCGCAGAGGGCTATCCCTCCGGCGGCACGGTGGCCGAGAAGCTGGTCGCGAACATCGCCACCATCGGTGAGAACCAGACACTGCGCCGTATCGCGCAGGTCGAGGTGAGCCAGGGTGTCGTCGTTCCCTACGTCCACAACGCTGCGGCGCCGGGTCTGGGCAAGATCGGCGTGCTGGTCGCGCTGGAGGGTGATGCCGGTGCCGACGTGCTGGAGCCGCTGGGCAAGCAGATCGCGATGCACATCGCCGCCGCTTTCCCGCTGGCGCTGGCCGCGTCCGACATCGATCCGGCCCTGCTGGAGCGCGAGCGTGCGATCGCAGCCGAAAAGGCGGCCGAGTCCGGCAAGCCGGCCGAGATCGTTGCCAAGATGGTCGACGGCGCCGTGGCGAAGTTCGCCAAGGAGAATGCGCTGCTCAGCCAGCTGTTCGTGATGGACAACAAAACCCCGGTCGGTGACGTCGTCGCAAAGGCGGCGAAGGACGCGGGCAAGTCGATCGCGCTCAAGAGCTACGTCCGCTTCCAGCTGGGCGAAGGCATCGAGAAGGAAGTCAGCGACTTCGCGGCCGAGGTCGCTGCGGCCGCGGGCGTTTCCTGACGATCCTATAGGCGGTCCGTCCGCGCTGCCACGCCCACCGGGCGCGGTACGGCGCGGGATGGATCGCGCGGGGAAAACCCCGCTTCACATCATGGCGCGCACTCCCTAAGGTGCGCGCCATTTCCTTGCCCGCCCGCTTACTCCCGAACCGGAACCCTGCATGACCCGCCCGACCTACAAGCGTATTCTCCTCAAGCTGTCCGGCGAAGTGCTGATGGGCCCCGATGGCCTGGCGATCGATCCGGCGGTGACCGCGCGGGTCGCGGGTGAGATCGCCGATGCGAGGGCAAATGGTTTCGAGCTGTGTGTCGTCGTGGGCGGCGGCAACATCTTCCGTGGCCTCGCGGCGGCGGCCAAGGGCTTCGAGCGGGCGACCGCCGATTATATGGGCATGCTGGCGACGGTGATGAATGCACTCGCCGTGCAGAATGCGCTCGAGCAGATCGGCATCGATACGCGCGTCCAGTCCGCCATTCCCATGGCGTCGGTCTGCGAACCGTTCATCCGCCGCCGGGCCGAGCGCCACCTGGAAAAGGGGCGCGTGGTCATCTTCGCGGCGGGCGTCGGCTCGCCATTCTTCACGACGGACAGCGGCGCGGCCCTGCGCGCGGCCGAGATGAAGTGCGATGCCCTGTTCAAGGGCACCTCGGTCGATGGCGTCTACAATGCCGATCCCAAGAAGGTGCCGGATGCCGTCCGTTACGAAACAGTGAGTTACGACACGGTTCTCGCGGACAATCTGAAGGTCATGGATGCCAGCGCCATCGCGCTGTGCCGCGACAGCAACATTCCCATCGTCGTCTTCAATATCCGCGAGCAGGGCAATCTGGCCAAGGTGCTGGCGGGCGAAGGCGTGGCGACGATCGTCCAGAGTCAGGAGAAGTAAGATGCCGCAATATAACAAGGCCGACCTGGAGCGCCGCATGGCGGGGGCCGTCGAATCCCTGAAGGGCGATCTGACCGGCCTGCGCACCGGACGTGCGAACGTCGCCCTGCTCGATCCGATCACGGTCGAGGTCTATGGCGCGCACATGCCGCTCAATCAGGTCGCGACCGTCTCCGCGCCAGAGCCGCGCATGCTCTCGGTGCAGGTGTGGGACAAGAGCAACGTCACCCCCGTCGAGAAGGCGATCCGCTCGGCGGGCCTCGGCCTCAACCCGATCACGGATGGCACGACGCTGCGCCTGCCGATCCCCGACCTGACCGAGGAGCGCCGCAAGGAACTGGCGAAGCTGGCCAGCAAATATGCCGAGGGCGCGCGGATTGCCGTGCGCAACGTCCGCCGTGACGGCATGGACAGCCTGAAGACCGATGAGAAGAAGGGCGAGATCAGCGAGGACGAGCGCAAGCGGCTGGAAACCGAAGTGCAGAAGATGACCGACAGCACGATCGCGGACGTCGATGCCGCCGCTGCGGCGAAGGAAAAAGAAATCCTTGGCCAATAACGCGCGAATCGGCGCATAGGGTTGTTCCGTGGCTAGCAAGGCAAAGCGCACCCTCCCTGTCCCCGTCGTCGATCATGGCGCGCGGCATGTCGCCATCATCATGGACGGCAACGGACGCTGGGCGAAGAAGCGTTTCCTGCCGCGCATCGCGGGTCACCGCGCGGGCGTGGAAGCGGTACGCCGCACCGCGCGGGCGGCGCGCGACCTGGGCCTCGAATGCCTGACGCTCTACGCCTTTTCCTCCGAGAACTGGAAGCGACCGGCAACGGAGGTTGCGGACCTCATGGGGTTGCTCGGCGCCTTCATCCGGTCCGATGTCGATGAATTCCACGCCAACGACATGCGTCTGCGTATCATCGGCAACTACCGCGCGCTCGACGCGTCGCTGGTCCGCCTGATCGAGGATGCGATGGCGCGGACAGCCGGCAACGGCGGCTCCACCCTGACCGTGGCCCTGAATTACGGATCGCAGGACGAGATGGTGCGGGCGGCGCAGGCGCTGGCCACGCGCGTCGCTGCCGGAGAACTGGCGCCGGGGGATATCGGCCCCGAACAGATCGCCGCCAGTCTCGATACCGCCGACCTGCCGCCGCTTGACCTGCTGATCCGCACCTCAGGCGAGCAGCGCCTCAGCAATTTCATGCTGTGGCAGGCCGCCTATGCAGAGCTCTATTTCACCGACATGCTCTGGCCCGATTTCGACGCCGACGCACTGGCGCAGGCGCTCTCGACGTTCAAGGAACGCGAGCGGCGCTTCGGCGGCCTCTGATCCGCATGGCGAGCGAACTTCAGACGCGAGCGGTCGTTGGTGTCGCGCTCATCTGTGTTGCAGTGGGCGCGCTGGTGGCGGGCGGCATTCCGTTCTGGATACTGGTGTCGATCGCGGGCGTGCTGATGCAGGGCGAGTGGGCCGACCTGATGGGTGCGGACGCACGGCAGAAGCGGCTCTCCATGTTTGCCGTCTGCGTACCGCTCGCGATCATGGCGCCGGATCCGCTGGCGGCCGGGCCGTCTTTCCTGGCGCTTGGTCTGATGATCGGCGCTGCGCTGTTCGCCTGGATCGCGACCCGTTCCTCCGTGATCGCGGTCGGCGTCATCTATGTAGTCGTGCCGATCCTTTCGCTGCTGCTGCTGCGGTTTCAATCCGCGACCGGCGGGGCGGGCGGTGGGCTGCTTCTCGCCTTCTGGGCGCTGGGCCTTGTCTGGGCGACCGACATCGGCGCCTATTTCGCCGGACGCGCGATCGGTGGGCCGAAGCTTGCGCCGCGCATCAGCCCGTCCAAGACCTGGTCGGGCCTCGCCGGAGGGGTGGCGGCCGCGTTGGCCTTCGGCTTTCTGCTCAATGCGCTGGCGGGATTGCCCGTGCGCCTTGCTGCCGCGAGCGGCCTGCTGGCAGTCGCGGCGCAGGGCGGCGACCTGTTCGAGAGCTGGATCAAGCGTCGCGCGGGCGTGAAGGACAGCGGTACGCTGTTGCCCGGCCATGGCGGCGTGCTCGACCGGCTCGACGGTGCGGTTGCCGCGGCGCCGCTCGCGGCGCTGCTGGTCCTGGCGCCGGGGCTGGTCTGAGATGCGGCGGGTATCCGTCTTTGGCGCGACGGGATCGGTCGGCACATCGACTCTCGATCTGATCGGGCGTGATCCGGGCGGGTACGAAGTGGTCGCATTGACCGCGCACAGGGATGTGGATGCGCTGGCCGCCGCCGCCGTCCGCCACAAGGCGCGCGTTGCCGTTATCGGTGAGGAGGGACGTCATGCCGCCCTTGTCACGGCGCTGGCGGGATCGGGTATCGAGGCGATGGCGGGCCCGCAGGCGCTGGTCGAGGCCGCTCGGCTCGACGCCGACTGGACGATGGCGGCGATCGTCGGCTGTGCGGGGCTTGAGCCGACGCTTGCCGCGATCGAGGGCGGTGGCACGGTTGCGTTGGCCAACAAGGAGTCGCTGGTGTCCGCCGGCGGCCTGATGATGGAAGCGGTCCGGGCATCCGGCGCGACGCTGCTGCCCGTGGACAGCGAGCATAATGCGATCTTCCAGTGTCTGGCTGGCAGCCGCCTGTCGGAGGTGCGCCGCATCATCCTGACCGCGAGCGGTGGCCCGTTCCGGGCGTTCACGCGGGAGGCGATGCGAGCGGTGACACCGGCCGAGGCGGTCCGCCACCCGAACTGGTCGATGGGCGCGAAGATCAGCGTCGACAGCGCGACGATGATGAACAAGGGGCTGGAACTGATCGAGGCCGCGCACCTGTTCCCCGTCGGCCTCGACCGCATCGAGATACTGGTGCATCCGCAGTCGGTGATCCATTCCCTCGTCGAGTTTCGCGACCGGTCGACGCTGGCGCAACTGGGCAGTCCCGACATGCGGGTGCCGATCGCCCACGCGCTCGCCTGGCCCGAGCGGATGGCGACGCCCTGTACGCCGCTCGATCTGGCGGTGCTCGGACGGCTGGAGTTCGAGGCACCCGATCCGGAACGCTTTCCGGCGCTGCGTCTGGCGCGGCAGGCAGCAGAGGCGGGGGGCGTCAGCCCGGCCGTCCTCAACGCCGCCAACGAGGTCGCCGTGGCAGGCTTCCTGGCGGGGCGCATCGGCTTCCTTGAAATCGCCATGATTGTGGAGGAAACACTCTCGCAACACAGCGCGGGCCCTCCGCGCGACATCGAGGATGTCCTTGCAGCGGACCGGAGCGCACGCGCGGCGGCCGCCCGCATTTTGGAAAGAGTGCAGGTTTGATCGCAGCTTCCGGCATTATCGTGACCGTCCTTGCCTTCGTGGCGGTCATCGGCCCGCTCGTCTTCGTCCACGAGTTCGGACATTATATCGTCGGCCGCTGGTGCGGGGTGAAGGCGGAAACCTTCTCCATCGGTTTCGGCAAGGAAATCGCCGCATGGGTCGACCGGCGGGGTACGCGCTGGCGGGTCGGCATGCTGCCGCTCGGCGGTTATGTGAAGTTCAAGGGCGACATGAATGCGGCGAGCCAGGCCGACCCGGCGTGGCTGGAGATGCCTGCGGCCGAGCGCGCCCAGTGCTTCCCGGCAAAGCCGGTCTGGCAGCGCGCGGCGATCGTCTTCGCGGGACCGGCCATCAACTTCCTGTTCGCGTTCCTGATCATGGCCGGGTTTGCCCTTGCCTATGGCGAGAATGTGACGCCGCCGGTCGTCGGCAAGGTGATGGCGGGCAGTGCGGCGCAGAAGGCCGGCATTCACGGCGGTGACCGCATCACGTCCGTCGACGGGCGGGAGATCGTGCGCTTCGATCAACTGACCCAGGCGGTGTTCCACCGGCCCGGGGAGAAGGCGAGCATCGGCGTCGATCGCGGCGGGGAGCCGCTGGTTCTGCCACTGGTCATCGGCACCCGGACGGAGGTGGACCGGTTCGGCAACCACTATCGTTTCGGACAGATCGGCATCCAGAGCGGACCGCCGGTCCAGCGTTCCGTGTCGGTCATCGACGCGCCGCGCGTTGCGCTCGACCGGACGGTGTCGATCGTGCGCATGATGGTCGAGACGCTGAGCCAGATGGTGACCGGCCGACGGCCCCTCGACGAGCTGGGCGGGCCGCTCAAGATGGCGCAGCTTTCGGGCGAGCAGGCGGGCAGGGGACTGCCCGACTTCATCTTCTTCATGGCGCTCATCTCGATTAACTTGGGGTTCATCAACCTCTTGCCAATTCCGATGCTGGACGGAGGCCATCTGCTTTTCTACGCGATCGAGGCGGTGCAGCGGCGTCCCGTCAGCGTACGGGCGCAGGAATGGGCCTACCGGTCGGGACTGGCTGTGCTGCTGACGGTAATGGTTTTGGTGACTTTCAACGATTTATCGTCTTTCGGATTGTGGAAGAGCCTGTCCGGCTTGATCGGCTAGCGCGCTTAGGGCAGGGAAGCACGCTGATACGGCGAGCGGGCGCCGGCGGCGGACCCGGACCAGCCCGAAACTACCCTTGAACATGGTTAACTTGAGGAAGAAGAACGGGTGACAGCCATCAAGCGCAGCAACATTCACAGGCCTGTCGTCGCCGCGCTGCTGGCGGGCACCGTTCTGTCCGGAGCCGCGACCGCCGCCCAGGCACAGGATGCGCGCCAGTCGCCCACGCCCGCTCCGGTTCCTGCCGTCGCTCCGGCGCCGGTGACCACGATCAAGACGCTGTCGGTTTCTGGGCAGCAGCGCCTCGAGCCCGACACGATCCTGTCCTACCAGAAGCTGCGTCAGGGCCAGCCCTATACCCGGGAATCCCTCGATCAGGCGCTGCGCGACCTTTACGAGACCGAACTGTTCGCCGACGTGCAGATCAGCGGCGCCGAGACCGGCGACATCGTAATCCAGGTCAAGGAAAACCCGGTCATCAACCGTATCGTTCTGGAGGGCAACAAGCGCCTGAAGGAAGACAAGATCCGGCCGGAGATCAAGCTTTCCCCGCGCCAGATCTATACCCGTTCGAAGGTACGCGCCGACGTCGCCCGCATCATCGAGCTGTATCGCCGTCAGGGCCGCTTCGCCGCGACCGTCGAGCCGAAGATGGTGCAGCTCGACCAGAACCGCGTCGATATCGTCTTCGAGATCAGCGAGGGCCCCAAGTCCAAGGTCCGGCAGATCAACATCATCGGCAACGAGAAGTTTTCCGACGGTGAACTGCGCGGGGAAATGGCGACGAAGGCCGCGCGCTGGTATCGCATCTTCTCCTCCGGCACGAGCTACGACCCGGATCGTCTGGCCTATGACCAGCAGAAGCTGCGCCAGTTCTATCTGACCAACGGCTACGCCGACTTCCGCGTGATCTCCGCCGTGGCGGAGCTGACGCCGGACAAGCAGGACTTCATCATCACCTACGTGGTCGAGGAAGGACAGCGCTACAAGTTCGGCGATGTCGCGGTGAAGAGCGATATCCGCGATCTGGCGAGCGATAACCTGACCCGCCTGCTGCCCATGCACAAGGGCGACTGGTACAACGCCAAGCAGGTCGAGGACACGGTCGACCAGTTGAACGAGACCGCCGGCCTGTTCGGTTACGCCTTTGCCGACGTCCAGCCCGATTTCAATCGGGACAAGGACACCCTGACGATGGGGATCACGTTCAACATCGGCAACGCCCCGCGCGTGTATGTCGAGCGTGTCGACATCAACGGCAACACCCTGACCCAGGACAAGGTGATCCGCCGCGAGTTCCGCCTGAACGAGGGCGATGCGTTCAACAGCTTCCAGGTGAAGCGCTCGAAGGACCGCATCAACTCGCTCGGCTTCTTTCAGGACAAGCTGGACGTCGAGCAGAAGCCCGGTTCCGCGCCCGACCGCATCATACTGGAAACCAACGTCGAGGAAAAATCGACCGGTGAACTGTCGCTGTCGGCGGGCTTCTCCAGCCTTGAGCGCTTCATCGTCTCGGCCTCTATCACCCAGCGCAACTTCCGCGGTAAGGGGCAGGAGCTGCGGACGAGCGTCAATTATTCCAGCTATTCCAAGTCGATCGAACTGGGCTTCACCGAGCCCTATCTGATGGACAAGAACATCGCGCTGGGCGGCGACATCTATCGCCGCGACCTCAACAGCTTCAATTATTTCAACAACGACCGCAACACGACCTACGAGCAGACGACGACCGGCTTCCAGATCCGCGCGGGCGTGCCGTTGACCGAATATATGTCGCTGGCGCTGCGCTATCAGCTGAATCTTGATGACGTGACGCTGGACAAGGATACTTATTACTCGACCAATTCCGCCGGGCAGCTTGTGTGCGACCCGATCCGTGCCGGGCGCTATCTGTGCGATGCGATCGGCAAGCGCACCACGTCGTCGGTCGGTTACTCGCTCATCTACGACGATCGGGACAATCGCATCCGCTCGACGCGGGGTCAGATGATCACCTTCAGCCAGGACTTTGCGGGTCTGGGCGGTAGCGTCCGCTATGTCCGTTCGCAGGTGAAGGCGGCGAAGTACTGGCGCGTGGGTGGGGGCTTCATCTTCTCGGTCAGCGGTGAGGGCGGCTATATCCATTCCCTTCAGGGCACTCGTCGCGATGAAGCCGGGGATGAAGTCGATTCGATTCGTCTGACCGATCGCTTCTTCCTGGGCGAGCCGCAGATTCGCGGCTTCAGCATTCGTGGCGTCGGTCCGCGCGTGAAGCGCTATTATCTGGTGCAGGGCGAAACGGCTGGCAGTTATGTACGTGGGACCAGCAACAACCAGATTTCCGACGACGCCTTGGGCGGCCGAATTTATTATCTCACGCACGCGGAGTTGGAAATTCCGCTCGGTGCTGGTGCCCGCGAAATGGGCCTGCGTCCTTCGCTTTTCGTCGATGCAGGTGCCGTCGCCGGTCTGAAGAACCCCACGACGATCAACTTCAATGGCTATTGCTCACCGGGTGATGCGGCGCCTTCAGGCTCGTCGACGGTGACTGCCGGTGGAACGCCGCGTGCTCCCACCTGCCCAACAAACTACACCTTCTCCGGGCAGAATTTCGAGGAGGAGTATTTCGGTGATACGCTCAGTCCGCGCCTGTCTGTCGGCTTCGGCGTCAACTGGAATTCACCTTTCGGTCCCTTCCGCATCGATATTGCCAAGGCGCTGCTGAAGGAGCCGGGTGATCGAACCAAGCTCATTACATTCAACGTAGGGACTCAATTCTGATGAAGACAATGCTTAAAGCCGCCGCGCTCGGCCTGGCGCCGGTTGTCGCCGTTGCGCTCGCCGCCGCTCCCGCCGCCGCCCAGTCGAAGCAGGGTATCGCGGTCGTCGACCTGCAGCGCGCCGTCGGCACCAGCGCCGCCTACACCACCGCCCGGACTCAGATCCAGACGACCTACAAGGCGCAGATCGACTCGTTCAACGCCCGCAAGGCAGCGATCGACGCCGACCTGAAGACGAAGGGCGACGCACTGCAGGCCGGCCTGAAGGCGGCGGGCGGCAAGTCCACCCCGGCGCTCCAGACCCAGTATGAGCAGTTCCAGCAGGCCCAGCAGTCGGCACAGGCCGAACTGCAGCGTCTGGGCCAGCCGATCGCGCTCGCCAACGCCTATGCCGAGGAGCAGATCACCGCGAAGCTGTCCGACGCGCTGAAGTCCGCGATGACCAAGGCGAAGGTCGATCTGGTGCTGACGCCGGATGCCACCGTGTCCTATCAGCCGACCGTCGACATCACCGCCAATGTGGTGACGGAAATCAATGCGTTGGTCCCCAGCGTCGGCATCACGCCGCCGGCCGGCTGGCAGCCTGGCCAGCAGCAGGGTCAGGCCGCTCCTGGCGCGGCGCCGGCCAATCCGTCGCAGCAGCCGCAGTCGCGCTGATCGTCCGATGAGCGAAGGCCCGCCGAGCGAGGGCGTGGAGACGCTGGGCCCCCTGGATATCCGGGGGGTTCTGGCGGCCCTGCCGCATCGCTACCCGATGCTGCTGATCGACCGGGTGGTTTCGATGGTGCCGCGCACCTCGATCCATGCGGTGAAGGCGGTGTCGTTCAACGAGCCGTTTTTCCAGGGGCATTTCCCCGGCCGTCCGATCATGCCCGGCGTACTGATCGTCGAGGCGATCGCGCAGGCGGCGGGCGTGCTCGCGGTCCACTCGCTGGGCCTCGCCGGTTCGGGCAAGCTCGTCTACTTCATGGGCATCGAGAACGCGAAGTTCCGGTCGCCGGTGGAGCCGGGTTGCCTGGTCGACTTCCATGTCGAATTCACGCAATTGCGTGGCGCGGTGTGCAAGTTTACGGGCAAGGCGATGGTCGACGGCAAGCTCGCTGCGGAAGCCAGTTGCACGGCCATGATCGCCGATCCGCCCAAGGATTGACGGGCAGGCCGGCACGGCCCGGCCTGATCTGAAGCAGTTACATGCATCAACGGGAATTCGCTTTGGCGTTTTCCCGTTGATGTTATGATGTGCCTATTGACGTCTGGAGTCGTTCGAGCACGGCGTCGACTGACAGCATGCGGAGCTGCCGCTTGTAAGCAGGAGTTCAGGCATGACGACCGAAGACCGCAGCTATTTTCTAAGGCGCGAGCAGGAGAGCCTGGCCAATGCGGGCCGGGCGGGACCGGGCGCACGCAAGGTCCATCTCGATCTGGCGAAGTTATATGCCGCCGCAGCAGCACAGGCGGATGGCACTGCGCCGCCTATCCCCTAGGAAGCAAAGGGGGCAGGTGCTGGACGTCCCTACGTCCTCTTGCCATCGGGGCCCTTGCCATCGGCATTCAAAACCGCTAACGGCCGCGCTTCGCATTGAAGCGTCCATGGCCGGTCGGAAACCGGCCGTATCCGGAGCCGAGACATGAAGACCGACACGCATCCCGATTATCACTTCATCACCGTCCAGATGACCGACGGCAGCACGTTCCGCACCCGCTCGACCTGGGGCAAGGAAGGCGACACGCTGGCCCTCGACATCGACCCGAAGGTGCACCCGGCATGGACCGGCGGTTCGCAGCGCCTGCTGGACCAGGGCGGTCAGGTTGCGCGCTTCAACAAGCGCTTTGGCGGCCTGACGCTGAAGAAGTAAGCCTCGCGATCATACGCGAAGCAACGGGAGGGCGCCTGCGGGCGCCCTTTTTCGTGCCTGTCGCCCGGAGATGGGGCACACCATATTGACAGACCCGTAGGGGAAGGAAGTATAGAACAAAAAGAGAACATTTGCGATGATCGATTCTTCACCCCTTGAAGCGCTGCGCCGGCAGATCAGAACCCTCGACGGCAGGCGAAGCGGTGTGCCGGTCCGTGGGGGGACGGTTTTTGCGACCGGGCATGGGCCGTTGGATACCGGTCTGGGCGGTGGTTTGGCGCGGGGGTGCCTGCATGAATGCTTCGCGTGCGAGACCGCGGATTATGCGAGTGCGACCGCCTTTGCCCTGTTGCTCGCCCTGCTGGCGTCGGTGGAGGGGGAAAGGCCGCTGTTCTGGTTGCGCACGGATGGCGCACATCGGCGGAGCGGCCATGTCTACGGACCGGGTCTTGCCGACCTGGGGATCGATCCGTCGCGATTGACGCTGATCGTGCTGCCCGACGAGGCGATGCTGTTGCGAGCCGCCGCCGACTGCCTGCGTTCGCCGGTGCTGGCGGCGGTGGTGATCGAATGCTGGGGCAACCCGGCTGCGCTGGACCTGACCGCGAGCAGGCGGCTGACGCTGGCGGCGGAGCAGGGGGGATCGGCGGGCATCCTGCTGCGGCTCGACGCCCGGCCCATGCCCAGCGCCGCCGATACACGCTGGAGCATCGCCTCCGCGCCGTCCGTGCCGCTGGCGCCCGATGCGCCGGGCCATAGCGCCTTCGACATCAGCCTGCTGCGCCAGCGGGCGGGCCGGGATGGCCTTGCCTGGCGCCTGGAGTGGAATCGTGACCGACATTGTTTCGTCGACCCGTCGCGCCAGCCCGTCCCGGGGCGGCAGGCGGTTCCTGGCCCTGTGGTTCCCGTTCCTGCCGCTCGACCGGCTGCGGCTGGCGGCACCCTGGACATGGGCGCGACCGGATGATGCGCCCGATGCGCCGACCGCCATCGTGGAGAAGCAGCGCGGCGGCATTCGCCTGCAGGTGCTGGATGCGGATGCCCTGGCGCTCGGGCTGGCACCGGGCCTGACCCTGTCGGACGCGCGGGCGAGCGTGCCCGATCTGCGCGTCTTCGATCATGATCCCCATGCCGATCAGGACTGGCTGGAGCGGCTGTGCGACGGATGCCGCCGTTATACGCCGATGGTGGCGATCGATCCGCCCGACGGACTGATGCTCGATATCACCGGCTGCGCGCATCTGTTCGGGGGGGAGGCCACGATGGCGGAGGCCGTGGCCGGGCGCCTCAGCCATTTCGGCCTGCGGCTGCGCCACGCGCTGGGCGGGACGCCGGAGGCGGCACATGCCCTTGCCCGTTTTCAGGCGGCACCCGCGCCGGACGAGGCGGCGGCGCTGCGGCGCCTGCCGGTCGCTGCGCTGGAACTGGAGGTGGAGAGCGAGACGGCCCTGCGCCGTGCCGGTCTGCGGACCGTCGGCGAGGTTGCGGCGCGCCCGATGGCGAGTCTGGCTGCCCGTTTCGGGGCGGGGGCGGTGGATGCGGTGCAGCGCCTGCTGGGCGAGGCGGCGCGTCCGCTCGATCCGAAATACCGGGAACCGGCCCTCATCCTGGAGCGTCGCTTTGCCGACCCGGTCGGCAGCACCGCTTACGCCCTCAAGGTGCTGGAAGACCTGCTCGTCGACGCGGCCCGCTTGCTGGCTGAGAGGGAACAGGGCGGGCGCCGCTTCGCCGCGACCTTCTTCCGGAGCGACGGGCTTGCCTTTCCCCTGCGGGTTGAAACGGGCCTTCCGGCCCGCGACCCGCAGCTTGTCCTGCGGCTGTTCGAGGAACGGATCGGCAGCCTGACCGATCCCATCGATCCCGGCTTCGGCTTCGACCTGATCCGCCTTGCGATCCCCGCCACCCAGTCGCTTCGCCCGGGGCAACTGGCGCTGGAGGGAGAGGCGGAAGGGACGGAGGAGCAGGTGGCACCGCTGGTCGACCGGCTGGCGACGCGCGCAGGCCGCAGGCGGGTGATGCGTCTGATCCCGCAGGACAGCCATATTCCCGAACAGGCGCAACTCGCGCTGCCGGCGGTCGAGGTACGGGAACCGGGCGGCTGGGACATGCCGGAAGCCGGAGAGCCGCCGCTCCGCCCGTTGCACATGTTCGACCCGCCGCAGCGGATCGAGGTGGTGGCGGAGGTGCCCGACGGGCCGCCGCACCGCTTCCGCTGGCGCCGGACCCTGCACGAGGTCAACCGGTTCGAGGGGCCGGAGCGGATTGCGCCCGAATGGTGGCGGGACGCGGAGGGACGGATCGGCGAGGATGCGGGCCTGACCCGGGACTATTTCCGGGTCGAGGATGTACGCGGACGGCGCTTCTGGATCTTCCGGGACGGTCTTTACGGCACGGAAAGGGGGCAGCCCATCTGGTATATGCACGGCCTGTTCGCATGAAACGGAACGGTCATCCGGACCCGGCCCGCACGCGGGAGACCGACCGGCGGACGCAGAGCAACGTCACGCCCTTTCCCGGCGGAAAGGCAATGGGCGAGGGGCGGGTGCCGGAGGAAGCGCCTGCGTTCGCCGAACTGGTCGCCGCGACGGGCTTCTCCTTCCTGCGTGGCGCGTCGCGGCCGGGCGACATGGTCCTGCGGGCGATCGACCTCCGGCTCAGGGGGCTGGGCATTGCCGATCGTAACAGCGTGGCCGGGGTGGTCCAGGCCTGGCGGGCATTGCGCGATTATCCCGACCAGGCGGGAACCGCGCTGAACGACGCGAAGCGGGAGGCCGGGCTTCCGCCAGAACTGTCGGCGGAAGAGGAGGCGGCCTGTAGCACCGGCCTGCGGCTCATCACCGGCGCGCGGCTGGTCTTCGCGGACGACACGCCCGACATCGTCGCCTATCCCGTCGACCGGTCCGGCTGGGGGCGGCTGACGCGCCTGCTCACCATGGGCAACCTGCGATCGGTGAAGGGCGGGTGCATCCTTCATCTCGCTGACCTGCTCGCTCATGTCGAGGGGCTGCAACTGATCGTCCTGCCGGAAAGCACGCGGCTCACGCTGACGCCCCATCGCGATCCGGTGGATTATGCCTTCACGGATGCCGAGGCCGCGGCTTTCGAGACGGAGGAAAGTATCCCGTCGCCGCAAGCCCATCTGCGGCTGGTCCCACCGCCCTTGCCCGAAACCCTGCCTGACGTGCTGCGTCACCTTGCGGCTGTCGCGCCGGGGCGGGTCTGGTTGGGCGCCAGCCTGCCACGTGGCGGGCGCGATGCCCGTCGGCTGCACAGGCTGGAGGTGATAGCGGACGAGGCGGGCGTGCCGCTGCTCGCCACCAATGATGTCCTCTATGCCGGGAAGGACGATCGCCCTTTGCATGATGTGCTGACCTGCGTCGCGGAGGGCACGACGCTGGCGGAGGCAGGACGCAGGCTGGCGGCCAATGGCGAGCGGCACCTGAAGGCACCGGCAGAGATGCAGCGCCTGTTCGCCGCCTGTCCAAAGGCGGTGGAGGAAACCGCGCGCTTCCTGTCCGGAATCCGCTTCGACCTGTCCGACCTGCGCTACGAATATCCGCATGAGCCGGTTCCGGAGGGGTGGGAGCCGCAGGACTGGCTGGAGGAATTGACGATGAGCGCCGCCTATGCGCGCTACGGGTCGAAAATTCCGGCCAAGGTGCGCCGGTCCCTGGAACAGGAATTCGCGCTCATTCGTGCTCGGGACTATGCCTATTATTTCCTGACCGTGCACGACATCGTCGCCTTCGCACGGAGCCAGGAGCCGCCGATCCTCTGTCAGGGACGTGGATCGGCCGCCAACTCTGCCGTCTGCTTCCTGCTGGGCGTCACCTCGATCGATCCCAATGAGCATGACCTGCTTTTCTCCCGTTTCGTTTCGGAGGATCGCAACGAGCCGCCCGACATCGACGTCGATTTCGAGCATGAGCGGCGCGAGGAGGTGATGCAGTATATCTACCAGCGTTACGGGCGGCATCGGGCGGCGATCACCGGGACCGTCATCCACTACCGGTCCCGCAGCGCGATGCGGGAGGTGGGCAAGGTGCTGGGCCTGTCGGAGGATGTGACCGCGCGCCTCGCCTCGACGGTCTGGGGCAGCTATTCGGGCGACCGGGAGGAACGGCGCTTCTCCGAGGCGGGGTTCGACCCCGGCAATCCACAGATCGTCCGGTTCCGCGCGCTTGTCGAACGGTTGCTGGTGCGGCCCTTTCCCCGCCATCTTTCGCAGCATGTCGGCGGCTTCGTGCTGACCCAGAACCGGCTGGATGAAACGGTGCCGCTCCATCACGCGGCGATGGCGGACCGCACCTTCATCGAATGGGACAAGGACGACATCGATGCGCTCGGCCTGATGAAGGTCGACGTGCTGGCGCTCGGCATGCTGACCTGCATTCGCAAGGCGTTCGACCTGATGCGTGCAAACGGTATGGGGAGCCATCAGCTCGACATCGACCTGAAGGCCGACGATCCGGCGGTCTATGACATGCTGTGCACGGGCGACAGCATCGGCGTGTTCCAGGTGGAGAGCCGGGCACAGATCAACATGCTTCCGCGCCTCAAACCCCGTACTCTCTATGACCTCACCATCCAGGTCGCCATCGTCCGCCCCGGGCCGATCGAGGGCGACATGGTCCACCCCTATCTGCGAAGGCGCTGCGGTGAGGAGAAGGTCGATTTTCCCTCGCCCGGTCATCCGCATGATCCCGACGAACTGCGGCTGCTGCTCGGCAAGACCTTCGGTGTACCGCTGTTCCAGGAACAGGCGATGCGGCTGGCCATCGTTGCCGCCGGGTTCAGCGATGCGCAGGCGAATCAGTTGCGCAAGGCGATGGCGACCTTCCGCAATGCCGGCACCATCCACCGTTTCCGGGAAATGATGGTGAAGGGGATGACGGAGCGCGGCTATGAAGAGGCATTCGCCGAGCGTTGCTACAAACAGATCGAAGGGTTCGGGAGCTATGGCTTCCCGGAAAGCCATGCACTCTCCTTCGCCCGGCTGGTCTATGTTTCCGCGTGGATCAAGTGCCATCAGCCCGCGATCTTCGCCTGCGCGCTGCTCAATGCCCAGCCTATGGGCTTCTACGCCCCAGCACAGATCATCCGTGATGCGCGCGAGCATGGCGTGACCGTTCGCCCCGTCGATGTAAACGTCAGCGACTGGGATAATGATGTGGAACGGGAAGGCGGGGGGGACGGCCCGCTCGCGCTGCGTCTGGGCCTGCGGCAGGTGACGGGGTTCCGGGAGGAGTGGGCGATTGCGATCGGTACGGCGCGGGCGGTGGCGCCATTCGGAAGCGTCGAGGATCTGGCGCGGCGGGCGAACCTTCCCGCGCGCGCTCTGCGCCTGCTTGCCGATGCCGACGGCCTCGCGTCACTGGGCAAGGAACGGCGGGAGGCATTGTGGGAGGTGCGGCGCGTGCCGACCGACGAGTTGCCCTTGTTCACGGCAATGGGCGCGCGGGAACTCGGGGAGGAGCCCGACGCCGCGCTGCCAGCCATGCCGCTGCGCGAGCATGTCTCGGACGATTATCAGATGACCGGCCTGTCGCTCAAAGGCCACCCGATGCAGTTCCTGCGTTCCGCTTTCCGTAGGGAGGGGGTGCTGAGCTGCGCGGAGACGGGAGCGGCGAAGAACGGCGCGCGTGTGCGGACCGCGGGTGTCGTCCTGGTCCGGCAGCGTCCGGGCAAGGGCAATGCGATCTTCATCACGCTGGAGGACGAGACAGGGATCGCCAATGTGCTCCTGTGGGCACGATTGTTCGAGATGCAGCGGCGGCCGGTCATGGTGTCCCGCCTGATGCTGGTCGAAGGTGAGGTTCAGCGCAGCAAGGAGGGCGTCGTTCACCTGATGGCAAGCCGCGTGCATGACCGGTCGATGGACCTGGACCGGCTTTCCGGCGCGGCACAACAGGGCAGGCCGCCGGGATCAGGCGAGGACTATCGGGCTTCGCGCGCGCGGCATCCGCGCAACGTGCGGATCATGCCGAAATCACGCGATTTTCACTGATCCACATCCGTCTCGTCCCCGTCCGGCAGCATGTCGTCGGACGTCAGATCGAGCGGGGCCGCCGTCACATTGTCGCCGGTGGACAGGAACCACCGTTCTGTTCCTTCCAGCCCGATCGCTGTTAACCGGCCGCTCTGGAAAGCGCCGGTGTCGATGCCGATGCGGTTCGACCGCTGGTCCACGGCCGGCGTGATCGTGTGGCCATGAACGACGATCCGGCCCAGGGGCTCGCGGAAGCTCAGAAACTCGTCCCTGATCCAGCGCAGGTCGCTCGGCTGCTGCGCGTCGAGCGGTACGTCAGGGCGGATACCGGCATGGACGAACAGATAATCGCCGATGTCGACCATATCCTCGAACCCGTCGACGAAATCGACATGCTCGCGCGGGATGTTCTCCAGCATCCAGGCGGCGAGCTGGGTGAAATCCATCGCGGCATAGTCGGCTTCCGGCAGGCCGTAGCTGAGGATCGTCTCGCGCCCGCCGATACGGCAGAAGAAGCGGGTCATTTTCACGTCGCCGCGCGCGGCGCGCACGAACACTTCCTCATGATTGCCCTTCAGGAAGCGGACGGGCGCACCCCGCCGGGCCATCTCCATCGCGCACATCACGACCTGTGCCGATTGATGCCCGCGGTCGACGAGGTCGCCCAGGAAGATGATCTGGCAATGGAGCGGGGATCGCGCGGCATTGTCCGCGAAGATCGCCTCCAGTATCTCGACGAGCAGGTCCGCCCGGCCGTGGATGTCCCCGATGGCGTAAACGCGGCGCTGTTCACCGATGGAGGCGGGCAACGCCTCCGAAACAGCCTCACGCCTTTTCTTCAGGAATCCGAGCATAGGTCGATAAGGACAATCCTGTCATGGCGTGCCTGAGCGCGGGATGAACGCTTTGCCCGCCTCACCAAAAGAATGCAGTCGTGACAGCAGCTTACATCAGAGGCGCGGCAGCGTCACGCCCCGCTGGCCCATATATTTGCCCGCCCTGTCGGCATAGCTGGTCTCACAGGGTTCATTGCCCTGAAGGAAGAGGAACTGGCAGGCGCCCTCATTGGCGTAGATTTTCGCGGGCAGCGGCGTGGTGTTGGAAAATTCCAGCGTGACATGCCCCTCCCAGCCCGGCTCCAGCGGCGTCACGTTCACGATGATGCCACAGCGGGCATAGGTGGACTTGCCGAGACAGATCACCAGCACGTCGCGCGGGATACGGAAATATTCGACCGTGCGGGCCAGTGCGAAGCTGTTCGGCGGGATGATGCAGCAGTCGGTCTTGCGGTCGACCAGACTGTTGCCATCAAAATCCTTCGGATCGACTATACTACTGTTTACGTTGGTAAAAATCTTGAACTCGTCGGAAACGCGGGCATCGTAACCGTAGGAGGAGAGGCCGTAGCTGATGCAGCCGTCGCGCTTCTGCGCCTCCACGAACGGTTCGATCATGCCGGTTTCCAGCGCCTGGCTGCGAATCCACTTGTCGGAAAGAATGGCCATGGCGGTCAGGCGTCCCCTTGTTGAGATGTGTCGGCGGCAGGCGCGGCGGTAAAGCCGAGGTCGGCAGGGCCAAAGGCGTGCGGCAGCAGGTCGGCGACCCGGTGCTGCTCGACGGCGTCTCCCGTCGCTCCGGTGCAATAGATGGCGATCGGGCGGCCCCCCATCTGTTCCACCTCGTTCATGATCTGGCGGCAACGGCCGCACGGGCGCACGATGGCCGCATCGCCGCCATCCAGCCCACCGCCGGTCACAGCGATCGCCTCCACATCGCGGAGCCGCCCGCGCGCGTTGACCGTCGCCAGCGCCACGGTCTCCGCGCACAGCGAAAGGCCGTAGCTCGCATTCTCGAAGTTGCAGCCCTCGATGACGGTGCCGTCGGTCAGGCGCACGGCGGCCCCCACGGCGAACCGGCTGTAGGGGACATGGGCGTTCGCAAGGACAGCGCGCGCCGCCGAGACGAGGGCGTGGACATCGTCCGGGGCGTCGGAGAGGGAGGTTTGCGTCATGGCGTCACCACATCCCATTCCACCGGGCCGTCCACCCCGTCAAGGCGCCGCATGTCGGTCGCCGTCCAGATCACCCACGGCCGGTCGGCATAGGCGGGCTTCATGAAATTGCGCTCCAGCCAGAGGGTGCGGTTGATGCCACCGCCCACGCCGTAGAGCGCCTCGAACGCAGGCGATACGCGCAGCACGGCGGGTTTGCCGCTGTGCGCCTCGATCAGGTTGAGGAAGGTGTTGAGCGCGGCGAGCATCGCGTCGCGGCCCGGACGCTGGTCGCAGCCGGGCGTCAGCGCGAGGCGGACGGCGGGCGGCAGCAGGGCGTTGTCATGCGGCACGGTCGTCATGAACATCGTCGCCTGGTCTGCGGGCGAGCGGCAGAGGTCGAAGTCGTGGACGACGCCGACGCGGATACCAAGAGCCCGGCTGCCAGTCAGATTGGCGGCGAAGGCCAGGTCGCGGCGCGTGCCGGCCGAGGCGCGGATATAGGCGAAATCGGGATGGGCGGCGCGAATGGTGCCCCATTCGATCGGCCCGGTATCGGCGCTGACCGAAAGCCCCTGCATCGGATAGTCGGCGCGCGACGGCGCCCAGGTCCGCGCATAAAGCCAGGCGGCGAGGGCGAGCAGCGCCGTCAGCAGGAGGACGAAGCCGGCTATGGCCAGCGTCGCGCGGTAACTTCGCCGTTTCATCTCAACCCTTGATATGCAGCACGCAGATCAGCGTGAACAGGCGGCGGGCCGTGTCGAAATCGACCTCCACCTTGCCCTCCAGCCGCTCGCGCAGCATCTCCGCCGCTTCGTTGTGGATGGCGCGGCGGGCCATGTCCACGGTCTCGATCTGTTGCGGGGTCGCGTTGCGGATCGCCTGATAATAGCTGTCGCAGATTGCGAAATAGTCCTTGATCGGTCGCCTGAACCGGCCGAGGCCCAGGATGATCGCCTCCAGCGCGCCGCCGTCCTCACGCCCGATCTCGATCGCGAGCCGCCCTTCCTCCACGCGCAGGCGCACCTTGTAGGGGCCGGCATAGCCGTCCGGCTGAACGCGCGCGGGCGCGAAGTGATTTTCCTCGAGCAGGTCGAAGATCGCGATCCGCCGTTCCTGCTCGACATCGGCATTGCGCCAGATGATCGTACGCTGGTCCAGCTCGATGTCTATGATGCGCGGGTCTGCCATGCGAAAGCCCGTCAGTGCGGCGGCTTGCCCGGAATTGCAAGGGCCGACCCGGCGGGCGGGGCGCTTATCCACAGCGAGCCGGAGGCTGTCCACGGCGGCGATGATGCTTGGCTCTTGCCCCGGACGGCCAAGGAGAGGATGATAGGGGATGGCCGAAACGATGAGACTGATGCCCGCGCCGGAGACGGCCGCGCTGGAACTGCCCCGTAATGTGGAGGCCGAAGCGGCGCTTCTGGGCGCGCTGATGATCGACAATCGAATCGCTGAGGACGTGCAGATGAAGCTGCGCGCCGAGCATTTCTACGAACCGCTGCATGGCCGCATCTACGAAGCGATCATGAAGCTGCTCGACCGGAACATGATCGCCAATCCGGTGACGCTGAAACCGATGGTCGAGAATGATCCTGCGATCAAGGAACTCGGCGGCGCCGCCTATCTGGCGCAGTTGACCGGCAGTGGCGCGGCGCTGATCGGCGCGCGCGACTTTGCCGGCCAGATCTATGACCTTGCGCTGCTGCGCCAGCTGGTGGGCGTGGGCCGCAACCTCGTCGATCAGGCGCTCGATACCAGCGAGGACGTCGATCCGCGCGGGCAGATCGAGGCGGCGGAGGTCGCGCTCTACAAGGTGTCGGAGGGCGACGGCGAGACCGGGTCGGTCAAGACGTTCGTCCAGGCCAGCACTATGGCGGTGCAGGTCGCCGAGCGTGCGTTGAACAGCGGCGGCCATCTTTCGGGGATCACGACCGGCCTCGCCGGCCTGAACGCGAAGATCGGTGGTCTTCACAATTCCGACCTTATGATCCTGGCCGGACGCCCGGGCATGGGCAAGACGTCGCTGGCGACGAACATCGCCTATAACGCGTCCTCCCGCTGGGTACGGGACGATGCCGACGGCATCCCACCGGAAAAGAACATGGGCGCGCGGACCGCGTTCTTCAGCCTGGAAATGTCGGCCGACCAGCTTGCAACCCGCGTCCTCGCCGAGCAATCGGGGATTTCCGGCGAAGCGCTGCGCATGGGCAAGATCAGCCGGCAGGACTTCCAGAACCTCTCCCGCGCGGCGCGAGACCTTCAGGAGCTGCCGCTCTACATCGACGATACGCCCGGCCTCACGATCGCGGCGCTGCGTACACGCGCGCGCCGTCTGAAGCGCAGGCACGATATCGGCTTCATCGTCATCGACTATCTCCAGCTGCTTCAGGGCACCTCGAAGTCGGGCGACAACCGCGTGCAGGAAATCTCCGAGATTTCGCGTGGTCTCAAGACGCTGGCGAAGGAACTGAACGTGCCGGTTCTGGCGCTGTCCCAGCTCAGTCGCGCCGTCGAGCAGCGCGAGGACAAGCGGCCGCAGCTGTCGGATCTGCGCGAATCGGGGTCGATCGAGCAGGACGCCGACATGGTCTGGTTCGTGTTCCGCGAGGATTACTACGAGGCCGCCAAGGAGCCGAAGCCGGACGACGAGGCCGCCTATGCCGCCTGGACCGAGAAGATGGAGAAGATCTACGGCCTCGCCGAACTGATCGTCGCCAAGCAGCGTCACGGTGCCACCGGCCGCATCCGCATGAAGTTCGATGCCCGGATCACCCGGTTCAGCGACCTTGCCGACGATTCCTACGGGGCAATGGACGACTACGAATAAGGGCGAGTGAGGATAAGGGCGCCCGCGGGCGCCCTCGCTTGTCCTCAGAAGGCCGGCAGGTTTGCCGGATCATCGGGATCGCCGATCGGTGTCGAGGCGGTATGGATGCCGCACTCGACCTTGTCCCATCCGCGCCAGCGTCCGGCGCGCGGATCCTCGCCCGGCTTCACCTTCGACGTGCAGGGCTCGCAGCCGATCGACAGATAACCCTGCTCCTCCAGCGGATGCCGGGGCAGGTCATGCTCGACGAAATAGGCATCCAGATCGGCCTTGGTCCAGTCGCCCAGCGGGTTGAGCTTCAGGCGGCCGTCCTCGATCTCGAAACGGGCGATGTTCTGCCGCGTGACCGACTGGAACGCCTTGCGTCCCGAAATCCAGGTATCGAGACCACGCTTCGCGCGGTTCATCGGCTCGACCTTGCGGATTTCGCAGCAGCCGTCGGGATCGTAGGACCAGCGCAGGCCAGTTTCGTCCTTCTTCGCCAGCACGGCGGCGTCGGGTTCGACCGCAAAGCTGTTCTGGATGCCGAATGCCTTCACCAGCGTCTCGCGATAGGCAAGGGTCTCGGGAAACATCTTCAGCGTGTCGACGAAGATCACCGGAACCGAAGGATCGGCGCGGGCGACCAGATGCAGCAGCACCGCGCTCTCCGTACCGAAGGACGACACTGTCGCGACATTGCCCAGCGCGCCTTCGGAAAACAGCGCGCGCAGCATGGCCAGCGTTTCCACGCCCTCAAACCGGGCGTTCAGTGCATCCGCATCCGCCTGGGTAAAGGCGGGGCGCGCGTCGATGACATCGCGCGCGCGGACTGCGGCGTCAGGCATTGTTGCTCTCCGGGTGCCGCTTGGCCCAGACGGGCGAGCGGGCGTCGATCGTCTTCTGATAGACGTCGGCATAGAGATTGAGGGCATGATCGACGACGGCATCGTCGAGCGGGGCATTGGGCTTGAACACGTCGAAGCCGCACCGGCGCATGGCCGGAAGCTGATCCACCAGCACGTCGCCGACGGCACGCAATTCGCCCGCATAGCCCGCTTCACGCAGGATACGCGCGACGGAATAGCCCCGGCCGTCGCCGAACACGGGGAAGTTGACCTCCACCAGCGACAGGCGGTCGAGATAGGGGAGGAGCAGGCGTGCGTCCTCGCCGGGCTCGATGCGGACTGCGGTCGCGTTGCTCTGCCCGGCAAAGGCATCGAGCGTCACCACCGGTTCCTGCGTCGGCGTGTCGTCGCGGAACGAGAGGACATCAACCATAGATCGCCTCCTTGAAGGGCTTCATGCCGATGCGGCGATAGGTGTCGACGAAACGCTCGCCCTCCTGCCGGTTGGCGACGTAGATGTCGGTGACCTTCTCGATCGCATCGACGACGCCGTCCTCGCTGAAGCCGGGTCCGGTGATCGTGCCGATGCTGGCATCCTCCGCGCCGGAGCCGCCGAGCAGGAGCTGGTAGTTCTCCACGCCCTTACGGTCGACGCCCAATATGCCGATATGCCCGGCATGATGATGGCCGCAGGCGTTGATGCAGCCGGAAATCTTGAGCTTCAGCTCGCCCAGGTCACGCTGCCGCGCCGGGTCGGCGAAGCGCTGCGCGATCTTCTGCGCCACCGGGATCGAGCGCGCATTGGCGAGCGCGCAGTAATCGAGGCCGGGGCAGGCGATCATGTCGGTGATGAGGTCCAGATTGGCCTCGCCCAGACCCTCCGCATGCAGCGCCTGCCACAGGGCGTAGAGGTCCGCCTTCTTCACATAGGGCAGGACCAGGTTCTGCGCATGGGTGACGCGAATCTCGTCCAGCGAGTAGCGTTCGGCGAGGTCCGCGACCAGGTCGATCTGGTCGGCCGACGCATCGCCCGGAATGCCGCCCACCGGCTTCAGGCTGATGTTGACGATCGCATAGCCCGGCGCCTTGTGCGCGGCGACATTGTTGTCCAGCCACAGCGCGAAGTCGGGATCGGAACGGTCGACCGTCTCGGGCAGCCCGCTCTCGAACGCCGGATCGGCGAACTGGGCGCGGATACGGTCCAGCTCGGCCACCGGCGGGTCGAGGCCCAACGTCTTCATGTGGGCGAACTCTTCCTCGACCTGACGGCGATACTCGTCGGCGCCGATCTCATGCACCAGAATCTTGATACGCGCCTTGTACTTGTTGTCGCGGCGGCCGTAGCGGTTGTAGACGCGCAGGCATGCCTCGGCATAGGAAATGATCTCGTCCTCCGTGACGAAATCCTTGATTTCCGGCGCGATCATCGGCGTGCGGCCCATGCCGCCGCCAACGAAGAACTTCGCCCCGACCTTGCCGTCGCGCGTCACCAGCTGGATGCCGATGTCGTGCAGGCGCATGGCTGCGCGGTCCTCGTCCGCCGCGATGACGGCGATCTTGAACTTGCGCGGCAGGTAGGTGAACTCCGGGTGGAAGGTCGACCACTGGCGCAGCAGTTCCGCCCAGGGCCGGGGGTCGGCGATCTCGTCGGCGGCGACACCGGCATACTGGTCCGAACTGATGTTGCGGATGCAGTTGCCGCTGGTCTGGATGGCGTGCATCTCGACCGTCGCCAGCTCGGCGAGGATGTCGGCCGCGTCCTCCAGCTTGATCCAGTTGTACTGGATGTTCTGGCGGGTCGTGAAATGGCCGTAGCCCTTGTCGTACTTGCGGGCGATGTGGCCCAGCATCCGCATCTGCCGGGCGGACAGCGTGCCATAAGGGACCGCCACGCGCAGCATATAGGCGTGCAGCTGGAGGTAGAGCCCGTTCATCAGGCGCAGCGGCTTGAACTGGTCCTCGGTCAGCTCGCCCGCCAGGCGGCGGCGGGCCTGGTCGCGGAACTCCGCGACGCGGGCATCCACGATTTCCTGGTCGTACTGGTCGTAACGATACATGGAATCAGGCCTTTACGATGGGAATTTCAGTGTTGATGGCAAGATCGGTACGCACCGTCGGGCCGCTCGCCCGGATGCGCTCCTTGATATGCAGGGGCAGGGGGCCGCTGGCGTCCTGTTCGGCCTCGACCGGATAGCCGCCGTTCACGCGCCGGGCCGCGGTCTCGCGCGCCAGTATGGCCTCCGCCTCGGCACCGGCGTCCACTGCGTCGCCGACGTGCAATGACCAGCCCTCGCCGCCCGTCCACCAGATGACGGCGCCCGTCGCCAGATCATTCCCCGTCAGCAAGATCACGCATTCTTCTCCGCATAGGCGGCAAAGGCCGCAAGTTTGTCCTCGGCGTCGGCATAGGCCGCCACTTCGCCCACGACGATCAGCGCCGGGCTCTGCACATGCTCGCGTACCACCATGTCGCCAAGGTCGGTGAGCAGCGTACGGAGCGAACGGCTGTCGCCGCGCGTCCCCTTTTCCAGCACAGCCACGGGAATGGCGGGCGACACGCCGTCGGCGATCAGCTTCTCGGCGATGTCGGCCGCCGTCGCGACACCCATGTAGATGACGAGCGTGCGGCCCTTTCCGGCAAGACCCGACCAGTCCTGATCGGTCAGCCCCTTGCACTGGCCCGCGACGAATGTGACTGCGCTCGATGCGTCCCGGTGCGTCAGCGGCAGGCGTGCCTCGGCCGCGCAGCCGATTGCCGCGCTGATGCCCGGAACGACCTCCACCGGCACACCTGCGGCGCGGCAGGCGTCAACTTCCTCGCCGCCCCGGCCGAAAACGAACGGATCGCCGCCCTTCAGGCGGACGACGTCATTGCCGGCAAGCGCCTCCCGCACCAGCAGGGCGTTGATCTCCTCCTGCGGCAGAGAGTGGCGGCTGCGGCTTTTGGCGACCGATATGCGGCGGGCGTCGGGGCGGATCATGGACAGGATCGCATCGTCCACCAGGCCGTCATGCACGACGATGGACGCGGCGGCGAGCAGTCGCGCCGCCCGTAGCGTCAGGAGCTCCGGATCGCCCGGTCCCGCGCCGACAAGAAACACTGTCCCTGACATATTATTCTTCACGTTCGCCCACATGCGCCTTGCCCTGCTGCACCGCAACCGAGAATGAGTATGGGCGATGCTAGGAAATGTTTCGGGGCGGGATTGCGGTCCCGGAATCTGACGATATCCTCGGATTCCCGCTCAGTCTCCCATGGCGGCGGTGTCGATTTCCTTAAGGCCGATGCCGATCGACGTGCGGGGCTGGTCGGCCTCCGACGACACCACCGGATAGGCGCAATAATCGGCCGCGTAATAAGCGCTTGGCCGATGATTGCCCGAAATGCCGACGCCGCCGAAGGGCGCGGCGGAGGACGCGCCGTTGGTCGGCCGGTTCCAGTTGACGATGCCGGCGCGGATGTTCGCCCAGAACTGGTCGTAAAGCTGCGGTGATCCGCCGACCAGAGCCGCAGACAGGCCGTAGCGGGTATTGTTCGCCTCTGCGATGGCGGCATCGAAATCGGGGACGCGGATGACCTGGAGCAGGGGGCCGAACAGTTCGATGTCCGGCCGTTCGGGCATGTCGGTCACATCGATGATACCCGGGGAGAGGAACGGCCGGTCGAACTGGGGCCGGGCCATGTGTTTGATCGGCCGCCCGCCGTTGCTCATCAGGATGAGGAAGCTTTCGGACAGGCCATCCGCCGCCTGATTGTCGATCACCGGTCCCATATAGGGCGCCGGGTCGGCATGGGGATGGTCGACAATCAGCCGGTTAGCCAGCTTCTTGATCTCCGGCACCAGCAGCGGCGCCAGACTGTCCCTGACGATCAGCCGCTTGGCGGCCGTGCAGCGCTGTCCGGCAGACAGGAAGGCGGATTGCGCCACCAGCGCGGCGGCGCTGGCGATGTCGGGCGTGTCCCACACCACGATCGGGTTGTTGCCGCCCATTTCCAGCGCCAGGATCTTGTCCGGACGGTCGGCGAACGCCTTGTTGATGGCGATGCCGGTCGCGGCCGATCCGGTGAACAGGATACCGTTCACGTCGGCATGCGCGGTCAGCGCCCGGCCTTCCGCCGGGCCGCCGACGATCAGGCGGACCACGTCCTGCGGCACACCCGCCCGGTGATAGAGCTCGACCAGCAGGGCGCCGACCGCCGGCGTCTTCTCAGATGGCTTGAAGACGACGGCATTGCCCGCGAGCAGCGCGGGAACGATGTGTCCGTTGGGCAGATGTGCGGGGAAATTATAGGGGCCAAGGACGGCCATGACGCCATGGGGCTTGTGCCGGACAGCCTGTCGTGCGCCCATCGCGCCCTCCAGCCGCTTATGCCCGGTACGTTCGGAATAGGCGGCGATGGAGATGTCGACCTTCCCGATGACGGCCGCGACCTCCGTCCGGGCGTCCCAGAGCGGCTTGCCGGTCTCGCGCGCGATCAGGTCGGTCAGCCGTTCTTCCGCCCCGCGTACCGCATTGGCGAAGCGGCGCAGCGTTTCCATGCGGACGGAAAGGGGTTGGGCGGCCCAGGCAGGCCAGCCGGAACGGGCCCGTTCCACCTCCGCATCGACATTGCTGATGTCCGCTTCCCACAGATGGACACCGGTCGCGGGTTCGGTCGAAATCAAAGTCGATGCCATGGGCTGGATATGGCCGAATTGGAGCAAATTGGGAAGAGGCGGCTGGGTATCAGGGCGGGGGTGGCGGATCGCCGTGCGCGTCCCCCATCGCCCTGATCGCGGCGACCTTCGCGTGGAGGGGACTCCAGTCGTCCGCGCCGTCGATCGCCGACCAGATCGCCTCGACCTCATCGATGTGCATGGAGCAGGTGCTCTCCTGACCCCAATAGGGGTGATCGGCCCGGCTGCCCGTGGGCGTGAAGCCGGGAAGGGCGGCGCGAAGTTCCGCCCAGTCCGCCCCCTCATAGCCCGAGCCGCGCAGCTCGCCATGACGCCAGTCGTGGAAGAAACGGTCGATGCCGGTACCGCTCGCCATCATCGCCTGAACCGCGCTTCGTACGAAGGCGGCCGCATCCGTGCCCTCCCGCGCCTCCAGCCCGAGCCGCCAGAGGAAGCGGCGGGTGAGGGCGGCGACGTAAAGGTCCGGATAGCGCTCCAGCTCCGCGATCAGTGGCGGCGCCTCCACCAGCAGGCGCAGCGAGACGGCCAGCTGCGCGACATCCCAGTGGATCGCTTCCGCTTGCCGTCCAAAAGCATAAAGCCCCTGATGATCGAAATAGGCGGCGGTGAAGGCGGGATCCCAGGCGGGCGTGAAGCGCCATGGGCCATAATCGAAGCTCTCGCCGGTGACGTTGATATTGTCGCTGTTGAGGACGCCATGAACGAAGCCCGCAACCATATAGCTGGCGGCGAGATCGGCCGTGCGCTCGACCACGCGGCCCAGCAACTGCGCGGCCGGGTTATCGCCCGGCGCCTCTCCATACAGCGCGTTGAGGGCATAGCCGACCAGCCGCTCCATCAACGGGAGGTTCTGTTCGAAGGCGGCGCGCTGGAACGTGCCGATGCGGATGTGGCCGTGGCTGAGGCGCACCATCACCGCGGCGCGGGTGGGCGAGGGCTCGTCGTTACGTTCCAGCGCCTCTCCGGTTTCGATCAGGGAGAAGGTCTTGCTGGTGTAGACGCCCAGCGCCTCCAGCATTTCGGTCGCCAGTATTTCCCGCATGCCGCCCTTCAGCGTCAGGCGGCCGTCGCCGAAGCGGCTGAAGGGTGTGCGTCCCGATCCCTTGGTGCCCAGGTCCAGCAGCCGCCCGGCCGAATCACGCAATTGCGCGAACAGGAAGCCGCGCCCGTCGCCGATGTCGGGGTTGTAGGACCGGAACTGATGTCCGTGATAACGCAGCGCCAGCGGCGTATCTAGCGACCCGGGCAATGGCGCGAAGCGACCGAAATGGGCGATCCATTCGGCGTCGGACAGGTCATCCAGTCCGACGCTCGCCGCATGCCTGCCGTTGCGGAAACGCAGGATGGTATCGGGGAAGCCGGCCGCGGCAACGGCATCGGCCATGCCCTCGCCCAGCGAGAGGATTTCGGTTTCGGGGCGATATTTGCCAGCTTGCGGGGCGTTGCGCATGGCGCGATATGGGGGCGGCAAGGCGGAAGGATCAAGCGTGGCCGAGGCTGGAGGCGGAAATAACCGGACGGGGCAGGGCTGGCATGACGGCTATTCCTGGTCCAACGACGGGCTGAGGCTCCATTATCGCGACTATCCCGGGCGCGCCGACAGGCCGCCTTTGCTGTGCCTGCCGGGCCTTACCCGCAATGCCCGCGATTTCGAGCCGCTGGCGACGCGGCTTGCCGGGGAGTGGCGGCTGATCTGCCCGGACCTGCGCGGGCGTGCGGAAAGCGCCTATGCGAAGGATCCGATGACCTATGTGCCGCTGTCCTACCTTCAGGATCTGGAGCGGCTGCTGACGGACCTCGCGCTCACCCGGTTCGTGATCGTGGGTACGTCGCTCGGCGGGATCATCGCCATGCTGATGGCGTCGACCCGGCCCGACCGGCTGGCGGGCGCGGTGCTGAACGATGTCGGGCCGCAGATCGAGCCGGAAGGGCTGGAGCGTATTCGCGGTTATGTGGGCTCCGGCAGCACGCATCCGACCTGGGTCCACGCCGCGCGCGCGCTGGAGGAGGGGAATGCCGCCGTCTACCCCGATTATGACCTGGAGAAATGGCTGGGCATGGCCAAGCGCCTGTATCGCCTGAACAGCAGCGGCCGGGTCGTCCTCGATTACGACATGCGCATAGCGGAGCCGCTGCGCGTGCCGGGCGGGGAGGCAGGTGTCGACCTGTGGCCGGCGATGCAGGGCTTCCGGGGCGTACCGACGCTGATCGTGCGGGGCGAGCGATCCGACATATTGAGCGCGGCGACGGCGGACCGGATGGTGCGCGAGAACGGCGGGAGTGCAGAGGTGGTGACGGTGCCGCGCGTTGGCCATGCCCCTGTGCTGGACGAACCGGTCGCGGCCGGGGCGATCGACCGGCTGCTGGAACGCATTGCCGGGTCCGTGCCGGCAGATGGCTGATCCTGCTTCGCGCGCCCGGCCGCGCGTGCTGCATCTCCATTCCAGCTTCAATCTGGGTGGAAAGGAGGCGCGCGCCGTCCGCCTGATGAATGTCTGGGGCGATCGGCTCGATCATGCGGTGGTGAGTGGTGTGCCCGGCATGATGGGCGCGCGGGCGGCGATCGATGCGGGCGTGCCGGTGTCGTTTCCCGACGCGCCCTCGCTGACCGGGCGGCCGGGGCTGCGACGCTTCCATGCGCTGGCGCGGTTCATGGCCGGATATGACCTTGTCCTCACCTACAACTGGGGTGCGCTGGATGGCGTCATGGCGCGGCGGTTGTGGGCGCCTTTCATGTCCCTGCCGCCACTTATCCATCATGAGGACGGGTTCAACGAGGACGAGGCGCAGGGGCTGAAGCCCGCCCGCAACCGCTATCGCCGCGTCGCTCTGGGCGCTGCGGCGGCGCTCGTCGTGCCGTCCCGGCGGCTGGAAGGTATTGCGCGGGAGGCATGGCGGCAACCGGACGCGCGCATCCGCCTGATCCCCAACGGTATCGAGGTGGCGCGCTACGCAACGTCGCCGGGTGCCGATGCGATACCCGGTTTCATGCGCGCGCCGGGCAAGCTGGTTGTCGGAACGCTCGCGGGGTTGCGGGCGGTCAAGAATATTCCTCGCCTTGTCCGGGCCGTCGCGGCGCTTGGCGACAGGCTGCAACTGGTGGTCGTGGGGGAGGGACCGGAACGGGAAGCCATCGTGGCGGAGGCCCGGGCCCATGGCCTGTCCGACATCCACATGGCTGGTTTCATGGCGGAGCCGTGGCGCTTTGTCGGGCTGTTCGACATCTTCGCCTTGTCGTCCGACAGTGAACAATTTCCCATCTCGCTGGTGGAGGCCATGGCGGCAGGCCTGCCGGTGGTATCGACGGACGTTGGCGACGTGCGTGACATGGTCTCGCAGGAGAATCAGCCATTTGTGGTTCCCGTCCACGATGAGGCGGGACTGGCGGCGGCGCTCGCGCGGCTGGCGGCCGATGTCGGCCTTCGGCGGGCTGTGGGCGAAGCGAACCGGCGGAAGGCCGTCATCGGTTTCGACGAGGCGACGATGATCGCCCGCTACGCCGATATCTATCGCGACGCGCTGGCCAGACCCGATGTTTTGCATTAAGGCGGCCCGAATTTTTCGGTCGCTGTCACCCAAAAGCTGGTATGGGTGCGCGAAGCTTTGGATTGCACGGGCCGTCAGGGGACGGCCGGCGTTGCGTGGGAGACTTCATTGTTCAAGGGTTTGAAACCCATCGTCTACGGTGGTCGCGAGGTGTGGCCGCTGATCGAAGGTGGCAAGGGCGTTGCAGTTTCCAACCACCAGAGCTCCGGCGCCTGGGCGGCCGCCGGCGGTATCGGCACGGTTTCGGCGGTCAATGCCGACAGCTATGATCCGACCGGCAAGATCATCCCGCAGCTGTACCACGGCAAGACGCGCCGCGACCGGCACGAGGAACTGATCGCCTATGCCATCGACGGTGCCGTCGAGCAGGTGAAGCGCGCGTTCGAAGTCGCCGGTGGCAAGGGCGCGATCAACATCAACGTGCTGTGGGAAATGGGCGGCGCGCAGCGGGTGCTGCACGGCGTCCTGGAAAAGACGCGCGGCATGGTGTCAGGCGTGACCTGCGGCGCGGGCATGCCCTACAAGCTCAGTGAGATCGCTGCGTCCTACAATGTCAGCTATCTGCCGATCGTCAGTTCCGGCCGCGCCTTCCGCGCATTGTGGAAGCGCGCCTATTCAAAGGCTGCGGAGTGGCTGGCGGCGGTCGTCTATGAGGACCCCTGGCTGGCCGGTGGTCACAATGGCCTGTCCAATGCCGAAGATCCGCTGAAGCCCGAAAATCCCTATCCACGCGTCAAGGCGCTGCGCGATACGATGCGCGAAGGCGGTATTTCGGACGACGTGCCGATCGTAATGGCGGGTGGCGTCTGGCACCTGCGTGACTGGAACGACTGGATCGATAATCCGGAACTGGGCGCCATCGCGTTCCAGTTCGGCACCCGGCCGCTGCTGACGCAGGAAAGCCCGATCCCCGACGAGTGGAAGCAAAGGCTGACCCAACTCGACGAGGGTGATGTGCTGCTCCACCGCTTCTCGCCTACGGGCTTCTATAGCTCGGCGGTGCGCAACCCGTTCCTCCGCAATCTGGAGGCCCGTTCCGAGCGGCAGATCGCGTTCAGCCTGGAGCAGGCGGGCGATCATACCCATCAGCTCGACGTTGGCGTGCGCGGCAAGAATTTCTGGGTCACGCGCAACGACCTGCTGCGTGCCCGCGCCTGGGTGGGCGAGGGCTATGAAGCGGCGCTCAAGACGCCGGACAATACGCTGGTGTTCGTCACCGATGTCGAAAAGTCGGAGATCCGCAAGGATCAGGCCGACTGCATGGGCTGCCTAAGCCAGTGCGCCTTTTCCAGCTGGATGGACAGCGAGACCAACTCGACCGGACGCCTCGCCGATCCGCGCAGCTTCTGCATCCAGAAGACGCTGCAGGACATCGCCCATGGCGGAGAGGTCGATCGGAACCTGATGTTCGCCGGCCACAGCGCGTATATGTTCGGCAAGGACCCGTTCTATTCGAACGGCTTCGTGCCGACCGTCAAGCAGCTCGTCGACCGGATCCTCACGGGCGACTGACCGGATGGCCGATATCCCGGGGCTCGCCGTCCTGCATTATGGAACGCCCCATTATGATGTGGAGCGCCCCGGTTCGTTCGTCCTGTGTGCGGTCAGTGGCGAGCGGATCGACATCGACGATCTGCTCTACTGGAGCGAGGAGTTCCAGGAGGCGTATCGCGGTGCGGCCGAGGCGACGGCCGCTTTCCTGAAGCATCGCGGGATCGGCTAAGCCGGCCGGGTAGGCGGACATAGAACCGTTAGCGCGCTGGTGCCGTCTCGTCCGTTGCAGGTAGTGTTTTCCAGGCGAGCCGCAGCGAACCGCGGCTTTCCCCGGCTTCTGCGCGACCGCCCCGGTCGACGATACCCTGGGAAACCGCATCGCGCTGCGCTTGCGTGCCGCCTTCGACCAGGATCGTGCGCGCCAGCCGGTTTGAACTCCACCCGGCAAGGTCGAGCGCGTCATTATCGATAACCCCCTGACGCACCGCGATGGCGGGGAGTGCGATTGAGGCGGGAGGCGCAAGGGCGACCTTCCAGCCATCCACCGCATCCGCAGCGCGTTGCTCCAGTGCCCGATATCCGGCGAGGCCGAGGCCCGGAAGGGCGGCCGCCGACGCCGCCAGCGTCCGACCGCTTGGGTCGGCGCGGACGGATGCCGGGGCGATCCCGGCAATCAGAGCGAGATCGGCCACGGCACGTTCCTTGCGGTCGACGGTGAGAGCGGCGGCGGTGTCGTTCGCACGCGCGATCTGCGCCGCCTCCGCCGCATTGGCCTCCAGAGAGACACGCAACTGGTCGACATGGATGTCGATCGGCTGCGCGAGGCGCCCCTGGAGGTCGATCGCAATGATGCGGTCAGCCCGCGGATCGAGGCGCGGGGTCAGCATCACTGCCCGCACGCGCAGCGGCTTCGCTCCATAGTCGATGTCGAGCTGGCTCAATCGCGCGTCGGAGGGGAAATGCGCGCGCACGGTGTCGCGTACCTGCCGCTGCGCCACCGCCTCGAACGCGATCTGGCGCAGCGCAGCGCCCAGCGGGATGGAGAGGATGCCCAGCGACACGATGAACAGGATCAGTTGCCAGCCTGTGTGGTGCCGCGAGAGGTGGCTGCCGAAACCGTATACGCGTGCGACCAGCGCCGCCGTCAGCGCGATGGTGACCGCATTGGTCAGGAACAGCAGCAGCGAGCCAGCAAAGACAGTCCAGTTCCAGGTGGCGATGCCGAAGCCGACGACGGCAAGCGGTGGCATCAGCGCGATGGCGATGGCCACGCCGACGACCGTGCCGCCCCGGCCCCGGATCAGGGCATATGCGCCCGCGACAGCGGAGAGCAGTGCAACGAGCAGGTCGAACAGCGTCGGCCGGGTCCGGGCGGCAATCTCGCTGGTGATCGTCTGGACCGGCGAGATCGAGACGAACAGGACGGAGAGCAGGATGGCAAGAGCGGAGCCCAGCGCCAGTGCGATGGCCGCGCGACGGATTTCCTGGAAGTCGAGCGTGGCGATGCCGAAGCCCAGGCCGATGATCGGCATCATCAGAGGGGACAGCAGCATCGCACCGATCAGCACGGCCACGGACGGTATCAGCAGCCCCAGCAGGGAGATCGCGGCCGATATGACGACAAGAAACGCATATCGGCCGGACCAGCCGGATTCGCCGGCGACCTGATCCAGCACGGCGTCATGGTCGACACCGCCTATGACCCAGATGTGCCACCAGCGGTCGAACTTGCCGCGCCGCTCATGTTCGGAGGCGGTCGTCACGCGCGCGTCAGATCCAGCCTTCAAGGACCTGGTCCAGCGGACGATGCCCGTCCACCCAAGTCCGGATGCTGGCGATCACCTTCGCGCCCGTCGCCTCCCGTCCCTCGAACGTCGCCGATCCCATGTGCGGCAGCAGGACGACGTTGGAAAGGGCGAGCAGGCGGGGGTCCACAGCGGGTTCGTGCGCGAATACGTCGAGGCCCGCACCGGCGATCCGTTCCGCCTCCAGAGCCGCGATGAGCGCCTCCTCGTCGGTGATCTCGCCGCGCGACGTATTGATGAAATAGGCGGTGGGCTTCATCAGCGCGATGCGCCGGGCATCGATCATGCCCTTGCTGTCCGCGTTGAGGGGGCAATTGATCGAGATGATGTCGCTCTCCGCGAGCAGGGCGTCGAGCGTCGGCTGATAGGTTGCGCCGGTCTCCGCCTCGACCTGTTCGGGTAGGCGTTCGCGGTTGTGATAGGCAATGGAAAGGCCGAAGGCGCTGGCGCGGCGGGCAACGGCCTGACCGATGCGGCCCATGCCGATAATGCCCAGTCGCTTGCCGCCGATCCGGTGGCCGAGCATGGCCGAAGGGCTCCAGCCACCCCATGCGCCCGAACGGATGAGCTTCTCGCCCTCTGCCAGACGGCGGGGCACGGACAGGATCAGTGCCATCGTCATGTCGGCGGTGTCTTCGGTCAGGACGCCCGGCGTGTTTGTGACGATGATCCGTTTTTTGCGTGCGGCATGCAGGTCGATATGGTCGACGCCGTTGCCGAAGCTGGCGATCAGTTGCAGGCGGGCCGGGGCCTCTTCGATGAGGGCGGCATCCAGATGGTCGGTGACGGTGGGGACCAGGACGTCGCACTGCGCCATCGCCTCCGCAAGGGCGGCGCGGTCCATCGGCACGTCGTCGGCGTTGAAGTGAACGTCGAACAGATCGGCCATCCGCGCCTCGACCGTCGGTGGCAGTCGGCGGGTGACGATGACCTTTGGCGTTGCCGGGCGTTCTCGTCTTGGCATGTCTGAAGCCGCTAAGCCGGTGGCGGGGGAGAGGTCAAGCGCTTATACACGGCCTCCCGTTCCGGACAGGGAATCGGCCGGACGGGAAATCGGGCAGCGGGACGGCGTTCCCGCTCATTGGGGATTATTGCAGGCGAATGACGACACGGGTTCGGGCGGTTGTGGGGTTGGCGCTGGCGGCGGTCGTGATGATCGGGCCGATGGCGGGCGCCGCGCATGGCGAGGGCAAGCGCAAGGTGCCCTATTGGGCGTCGATCTCCGAGCAGGAGGCGCGGATGCGCGTTGGCCCCAGCCTCGATTACCCCTCCAACTGGATCTATCGCCGCCGCGATTTGCCCGTGCGCATCGTCCAGGTGCTGGGCAACTGGCGGAAGGTCGAGGATTCGGCCGGGGCGCAGGGATGGATGCATGTCCGTCTGCTCAGCGACACGCGCACGGCCATCGTCGTCGATGGGCTTGCCGCGATGCGCGCCGCGCCGGACGAGAGCGCAGGCGTCAATTTCCGGGCCGAACCCGGCGTGGTCGGGCGTCTGGGCGATTGCGCGAACGGCTGGTGCCTGTTCGATGTCGGCGGGAAGAAAGGGTTCGTTCGCGCCGATGCTTTGTGGGGCGCCACCAGCTAGGCGACACCCAGCAACGGCGGCCTAGAGCAGTCGATCTGACTGAATCAAATCGACTGCTCTATCTTATTGTTTGGCCGCGTTTTCCGAGCCAGCAGGTGATTCCACCTGCTTGGAAAACGCTCTAGCCGCGCAGTCCCGCTGCGGCGCGCGCCAGTTCCTCGATCTTCGCGACGTCGACCGGTCCTTTCGGCACGACCCAGCTGCCGCCCACGCACTTGACCGCCGGTTCGGCCAGCCATTTGGGCGCGCTCTCCGCCGTGATGCCCCCCGTCGGGCAGAAACGCGCGGTGTAGAGCGGCGCCGCCAGCGCCTTGAGCGCGGGCAGTCCGCCCGAGGTTTCGGCCGGGAAGAATTTGAAATGGCTAAGGCCCATGTCCATGCCGCGCATGATGTCGGCGGCGGTGGCCGTGCCCGGCAGGAACGCGGTGCCCGAAGCGATGGCCGCCTTGCCCAGTGGTTCGGTGAGGCCGGGGCTGACGATGAACTGCGCACCGGCCTTCAGCGCCTGGTCGAGTTGCTGCGGATTGAGCACGGTGCCAGCGCCCACGACCGCGCCCTCGACCTGCGCCATCTCCTTCATCACCTCCAGCGCGGAGGGGGTGCGCATCGTCACCTCCAGCGCGCGGAGTCCGCCCTTCACCAGCGCTTGCGCGATGGGAACGGCGTCTGCGACATTCTCGATCACCAGCACCGGCACGACCGGGGCCAGTTCCATGACCTGCGATACGGTCAGTGACATCGTCTATTTCTCCCTGAAAGCTGCGGCGGCGCCGAACAGGCCGATTTCCTCATGCACGGCGAGCCGCACCGGAATGGAGGCCATCAGGCCCTGGAACCGCCCCTTGGCGGTGAACCGCGAATGGAAACCGCTGGTGGACAACACGTCCTTCATGCGCTGCGTGAGGCCGCCCGCCAGCACGACGCTGTGCGGCCCCTGCGCGAGCGCGAGATCGCCCGCGACCGATCCATAGCACAGGCAGAAGCGATCGAGCACCGTGCGCGCGAAACCGTCCGATCCGGACAGTGCCGCCTGCCACAGATCGGCATCGTTCATCAGCTCCACCCGTTCATGGCCGATGGTCGCCAGCGCCTTGTAGAGGTTGTTGAGGCCGGGGCCGGAAACGAGCCGTTCGGTCGACACGCGCAGGAACTTGTCGCGCAGATAGTCTAGCACCTTGCCTTCCAGCGGATCGAGCGGTGCCCAGTCGAGATGCCCGCCCTCCGTCGCCATGACGTGCGGTATCCCCTGATCATAGGCGATCAGCGCGACGCCGAGGCCCGTGCCCGGGCCAAGGATCGTCACCGACCCGTCCTGCGGGAACGGCTCATCCGGCCCGAACAGCAGCTCCAGATTGTCTTTCGGCAACTTCGAAACGGCGTGAGCAACGGCTTCGAAATCATTGACAAGGCGTAATTGCCTGAGACCGAGTTCATCCGCGAGCGTGGCCGGATGGATCATCCAGCTGCTGTTGGTCAGCTTGATGACATCCCTGCCTATCGCGGTCGCGAACGCGATCGAGGCTGCCTCCGGAAGCGGGCCGCCATCGTCGCGTGCGAACTTTTCCCAGCATGCCTGCAGGCTCGGCTGTTCGGCGACCTTGTATTTGCGCACCTCGCCGAGCGTCGGCACGCCGTTCGCGTCGAGCGTCGCACGGGCGAAGCGCGCGTTGGTCCCGCCGATGTCGGCGGCGATAATCTCCGTCATGATCAGATTTCCGCTTCCATCGCAGCGAGCAGGGGCGACGCGCCTTCTTCGGCAAGGTCGCTATGATTGCGGAACAGGGCGAACAGTTCGCGTCCGGTGTCATAGGGCGGCGGGGGTGCTTTCGCATTATCCCGCGCGTCCCATTCGGCCGCATCCACCAGCGCCTCGACCACGCCGGTGCGAGCACACACCCGGACCATGTCGCCGTCGCGCAGCTTGCCGATCGGCCCGCCGCCCAGCGCCTCGGGTGACAGGTGGATGGCGGCGGGAACCTTGCCGCTGGCGCCGGACATGCGGCCGTCCGTCAGCAACGCGACCTTGAAGCCGCGATCCTGCAGCACGCCGAGCGCGGGGGTCAACTTGTGGAGTTCGGGCATGCCGTTCGCTTTTGGCCCCTGGAAACGGACGACGACGACCGAGTCGCCTTCCAGTTCGCCGGCCTTGAACGCCTTCAGCACATCGTCCTGATCCTGGAAGACACGGGCGGGGGCCTCGATCGTCCAGCGCGCCGGATCGACCGCGCTGGTCTTGATCACGCAACGGCCGAGATTGCCGGCGAGCAGCCGCATGCCGCCGTCCGGGCTGAACGGGTTGGACACCGGGCGGAGCATCGTGTCGTCGCCCGGCCGCGCGGGTGCATCCTTCCAGACCAGCGCCTCGGCCTCCAGCACGGGGGTCTTGCCATAGTCGGTCAGATCCTGCCGTGCGACCGTCATGATGTCGCGGTGGGCAAGCCCGGCGTCGAGCAGCTGGCTGATGATCCAGGCCATGCCGCCTGCCTCATGGAACTGGTTCACGTCGCCCGACCCGTTCGGGTAGACGCGCGCCAGCAGCGGCACCACGTCCGACAACTCTGCGAAGTCCGTCCAGTCGATGCTGATCCCCGCCGCGCGGGCGATGGCGGGCAGGTGGATCGCGTGGTTCGTCGAACCGCCGGTTGCGAGCAGGCCGACGATCGCATTGACGATCGCCTTCTCGTCGACGCAATGACCGAGCGGACGGTAATCGTTGCCGTCCCAGCCGATCGTGGCGAGGCGATGGACGGCGGCACGGGTCAGTTCCCCGCGCAGTTTCGTACCCGGATTGACGAAGGCGGCGCCGGGCATGTGCAGGCCCATCATCTCCATCATCATCTGGTTGGAGTTGGCCGTGCCGTAGAAGGTGCAGGTGCCTGCGCTGTGATAGGATTCGCTTTCCGCCTCCAGCAACTCAGCGGTGCCGACCTTCCCCTCCGCATAGAGCTGGCGCACGCGCACCTTTTCCTTGTTCGGAAGGCCCGAGGGCATCGGGCCGGCGGGAATGAGGATCGTCGGCAGATGGCCGAAGCGCAGCGCGCCGATCAGCAGGCCGGGCACGATCTTGTCGCAGATGCCGAGCATCAGATTGCCCTCGAACATCGCGTGGCTGAGCGCGACGGCGGTGCCGAGCGCGATCGTGTCGCGGCTGAACAGCGACAGATCCATGCCGGCCTGGCCCTGGGTCACGCCGTCGCACATGGCGGGAACGCCGCCCGCGACCTGCGCCGTGGCTCCGACCTCCCGCGCGGCGATCTTGATCGCCTCGGGATAGCGGCCATAGGGCTGATGCGCGGACAGCATGTCGTTGTAGGACGTGACGATACCCATGTTCATCGCGCGGCCGCCCTTGATGGCGGGCTTGTCCTGTTCGGACGCTGCGAAACCGTGGGCGAGATTGCCGCAGCTCAGCTGCGGCCGGTTGGTGCCCGCGTCACGCCCGCGTTCGATGAGCTCGAGATATTTCTGCCGGCGGGGCGCGCTCCGCTTGACGATGCGCTCCGTAACGGCGGCGAGGGTGGGGTGAAGATCAGTCATGCCAGCTGGCTCCGTCGCGTTCGATGAGGGCAATCGCCGAGGAGGGCCCCCAGTTCCCCGATGCATAGTGCGCGACCTTGACGCCCGCCTCCTTCCATCCGTCGATGATCGAGTCGATCCAGACCCATTGCGCCTCCACCTCGTCGCGGCGGACGAACAGGGTCGCGTCGCCCTCGATCAGGTCGAGCAGCAGGCGTTCATAGGCGATGCGTCGCCGCTGGCCGCCGAATTCATGGTCGAGCGATACGTCGAGGCCGACCTCGCGCAGCTTGACGCCGTCAAGGCCCGGCTCCTTCGCCATGATCAGCAGGCGGATATTCTCTTCGGGCTGAAGGCGGATGATCAGCGTGTTGGGCTCAAGGCCCGATCCATGGCCGCGCTTGCCGAAGATGGAATGCGCGACCGGCTTGAACTGGATCATGATCTCCGACTGCCGGGCGGGCATCCGCTTGCCGGTGCGCAGATAGAAGGGCACGCCGGTCCAGCGCCAGTTGTCGATATAGCCTTTCAGCGCGACGAACGTTTCGGTGTCGGACGGCTTGCCCAGCTCGTCGGCATAGCCGGTGACGATCTGGCCCTGCACGGCGCCCGGCGTGTACTGGCCGCGGACGCTGTGCGTCTTGACGCTGTCTTCGTCCATCGGGCGGAGCGAGCGCAGCACCTTCACCTTCTCATCGCGCACAGCGGTCGAATCGAGGCGGGCGGGGGGCTCCATCGCGATGATCGACAGGATCTGGAGCATGTGGTTCTGCACCATGTCGCGCAGGGCGCCGACCCCGTCATAATAGGAGACCCGTCCCTCCAGCCCGACGGTCTCGCCAACCGTGATCTGGACATGGTCGATGGCACCGGCGTTCCACAGGGGTTCGAACATCATGTTGCCGAAACGCAGCGCCATCAGGTTCTGGACGGTTTCCTTGCCCAGATAGTGATCGACGCGGAAGATCGCTTCCTCCTCGAACAGGGCGCCGATGGCGTCGTTCACCTGCTTGGAGGAGGCGAGATCCTTGCCGATCGGCTTTTCCATCGCGATGCGCGTCGCGGGACCGACGAGGCCCGCGTCGGCGAGACCCTGCGCCGTCGGGGCGAACAGGGACGGCGGGGTGGAGAGGTAGACGGCGATGCCCCTGTCCATCCGGTCGGCGATGCGATCGGCGAGGGCACGGAACTGATCGGCATTGCCCGCCTCCACGGGGGCATAGAGAATCATCGCGCAGAGCCTGCCTGCCAGTTCCGCGTCATAGCGTTCGGGCGTGATGAACTTGCGCAGGGCGGCGTCGACATCCTTCCTGAAACCGTCGTCGTCGAGCGTCGAGCGGCCGGAGGCGACGACCAGGAAGTCGTCGGGCAGCAGTCCGTCACCAAGCAGATTGTAGAGAGAGGGGAAGAGCATGCGGTGCGCGAGATCCCCGGTGGCACCGAAGAGAACGAGCGTGGCAGATGGTTCGGTCAAAAGGTGTGTCCCCTACCGTTTTTCGTCACTGGTTTTTCTGCACGTGGGGCTGCTTATAGCGACTGGCCGTTCCATCGCAACACCAAGAGCGGAGGGATCGTGTCTCGCTCGATCCCTCCGCTCTCCGGTTGCTCTCGTTCGATCGCCGCAGGTCTACATCGGGAAGCGGATGGAGGCGCGGAACGCGATGGACACATGGTCCTGCTGCTGTTCCGCGCTGAACTCGCCCGCGGCGACGAACGCGTCGGAGCCGCCCAGGATACGCGCCTTCCCCGTCCAGCCGCTGGTCCGCTGCTCGGGTGACAGGGTGAAGCTGTCGCCGCCCGTGAAGCTGGCCGTCGTCGCACCGAGGGAGCCGCCGATCAACTGGCGGCGGCCGCCCTCCATCTCGACGCGGAGCCAGCCCTCGTCGCGATTGGCGCCGCCCATGTCGTAACCGGCGGCGATACTGCCGTTCGCGGCCAGCTCATCGCTTTTCCTGCTCGCGACGGTCAGATTGAAGGCGTCGCCGCCGCCGGTTTCGGCATAGCCGCCTTCCTTCAGCCGGTAATAGTCGAACGAGACGATCGGCCGCAGGCTGAGCTTGCCGAAGCGCTTCTCGTAGCTGGCTCCGGCCGTGGCGGAATAGAGCTGGCCGTTCCACTTGCCTTTTGCGGTACGGGTGACGTCGGCCGAACCGGTATTGCCGACGAACGCGCGGCTGCTGTCGAAGCTGATGTGCGCCGCAGAGAGCCGGGCATAGGCCGTCAGCGGTCCGCGCCCGCCGCGCCAGTGGGCAGACAGTTCGTACTGGTCGGACGAGACTGCGTTGTCGGTATCGCTGTCCTCGTCGGTGCCATGGAGATAGGCGAGGCCAAGGCCGAGCGCGCCGATGCCGGTCGCGACCTCCGCGCCGCCCGACGCGCCCCAGCCGCTGACGTCGTAGGATGCGGTGTCGCCGACGCTCTTTGCGCTGCCCCATGCGACCTGCTGGAGCCATGTGGAGACGGGGCCTTCGCCCCGGATCATGCTGCCGGGATCGGCGAGGGAGCGGGCAGCGGCCCGCGATCCCGCCGTTACCGTTTCGAAAGCGCCGCCGGCATGATCCGGCAGCATCTGGCGCAGCGACTGGCGGAAGCTATCGCCGTCCGTGATCGCCAGAACGCTCTGCGCGACGTCGGTATCATTGTCGAGCGCCGCGTAGATGGCGTTGTAGGCGCTGGAAAGCGACCGGTTGAGGCCCAGTTCGGTGGTCGTCTTGCGCGTGATGTCGAGCGAGACCGTACCGGCGGAGCTGTCGCTCGCGATCGTGCCCTTGAACATATAGGGCAGGAGCGTCGAGCTTGTGTCCAGCGTCGGGGTGCCGGAGAGCGATCCGGCCTGGACGATGGTGAAGCTGCCTTCCGATCCGCTCACCTGTGCGAGCTTGACCTGGACCTGCGAGCCGCTGGCGAAGCTCGCCGCGCCCGCCACGTCGTAGAGCGTGCTCGTACCGGTCGCGCCGTCGACGGTCACGCCGATGACGCCGCCGCTACCAAGCGTCAGGGACTTGAGCGCGATCGCGCCGGTCACCGATTCGGTCAGCGTGCCGCTGTTGATCACCACGTCGACATTGTCTGCATCGCGCAACTGCCCGACGAGGGCGGCGGTATCGTTGATGGTCAACGTGCCGCTGTTGCCGCCGAAATCCACATCGCCGGTCAGGCTGGACGTCCCGGCGAGCGACAGGGTCGCGGTGCCCGTGCCATAGTCGATATCGCCCGTCATCGCCGTGCTGCCCGACAGCGCCACGCTGTCATCGCCTGCGCCAAGCATCATGTCGCCGGTGATCGTGCCCGCGCTGACGGTGATGGTGTCGTTCCCCGATCCGGTGAGGATTGCGCCGACGATCTTGGGTGCGGCGGAGCCGGAAGCGGCCGCAGACTGGGTGAGGGTGACGCCGCTGCTGTTGGCGGAAAGGTCAATCGCGGTGTTGCGGCCGTCATCGGCGCCCGCCGCCGAAATCTCGCCGGTGTTTGTGATCGTGCTGAGGCCACCGGAACTGTCGAGAATGGCGATCGCGGTCCCGTCCTCTCCCGCCGCCGCGCTGATCGCGCCGCTGTTGGTGAGCGAGGAGACCTGTGCGCCGCTGTCGATGACGAGCGCGCGGCTGCTCTTCCCTGTCAGGGTGGCGCCGGACGATGCGATGCTGCCTGAATTGACGATGGCGTCGACGCTGGCGCCGCTGCCGATGCGCAGGGCCGTTGCGTTGCTGTCGAGCGAGACCGCGATGATCGAGCCCGACACGCTCATGCCCTTCGTCACCACGACATCGCCGCCCAGGCCGCCGATCGTCATGCCCTGTGCATCGATGCCGGTGTAGACGCCGCGCCCCGCGATGGCGCCCTTCACGATCAGGCCATAGCCGGTGGTGCTGCTGGCGACTGCGCCGATGGCGATGTCGTTGGTGGCAGAGCCGATCTGGACTGCCGCCGCCGACCCATAGGAAACGACAGATGCGGTTCCTTCCGAGGTGTCGGTGACGCCGTCGTCATCCTCGTCGTCGTCGCTCGAATCCGAATCCGTGGGCGCAGTATCGAAGATGATCCCTCCCGACACATTTCCGCTGATCCGCAGGGCATTGCTCCCCTGAAGCAGATCGTCGGCGTCGAGGTCCGAAGTGTCGGTCGGTGCCGTCGTGCTGCGATAGCCGGTCGCGACGATGGTCGACTGTACCTTCAGTGCGCCGGTAATGTCTCCGTCGAGGGCAACGCCGGTACTGGAGGCGCCCTGGACGCTCGTCGACCCGCGCAACCAGACGTCGCCGGTAACGGCATCGGCCTGGATGCCCGTGCTGCCGTCGCCGGTCACAGCGATCGTGCCGCTGGTCGTCAGCGCCCCCGTCAATGGACCGGTGAGGTGGATGCCGTAGGACTGGTTGCCTTCGATCGTGATCGTGCCGCTGTGAGCGATGTCTCCGGTGTGCGGGCCTTCGACAAGGATGCCGGTGCGATTGGTCCCCTTCGCAAAGGCGCCATCAACATCGTCGTCGCTGTCGGTATCCGTCGCGGTATAGTCTTCATCGAGCGTGATCGTGCCGCTGTTGGTGATCGCGCCGCTGGTGCCGGAGGCGGCGCGGATGCCGATGGCGCCGTCCGCATCGCTGATGGTGATCGTTCCCGCGTTGGTGACCGCATTGTCGCTGTCCATCGTCACGCCGGTGCCGCTGGAGAGCACGACGGACCCGCCCGATGCGATGGAAATGCTGTCGGCCTGTCCACTGGCGGCCGTGGAGGTGAGGAGGGGGGTGGTCGTCTTCGAACTGATCGTCGTTTCTGCCCGCGCCTGTTCCGGCAGGGCGTAGTGGATCGCCGTCGCGGCCAGGACCGTGGTCATGGCCGTGTGGCCCAGCAAATGTCGCATGATGTCTCCCTGTCGATGCGCCCCGCGTCGGACGCATTGCAGGGGAAGGACGGCGCGGCCGCCGCCGAGCCGTCATGGATGGTTTTGCCGGCTGCGATTTCCCGTCTGGAAATATCGGAAGGGCTTATCTATAGGCTCGCGCTACAGGTTCGGCCGGATCGGCCGGCGACGTGCGGGCGTGGTGAAATTGGTAGACGCGCCGGACTCAAAATCCGGTTCCGCAAGGAGTGTCGGTTCGAGCCCGACCGCCCGCACCATCCTTGTTCCATCGAGACCCCATATTTTGGAAGCGCACGCATTGCCCATTGTGGTGCGATGGTATCCAGTATGCTGCGGAAAAACCCACAGTTTCGGCCGCTTTTGCTGCTTCAGGTAAGTAAGCGTTTTATGCGTATTGCAATCCGCGTGCGGGCTGGTAAGTTTTTCGGATAGCGCTTCCGAAGAGAGGCGGTAACAGCAGGAGGAGGCAGCAATCCAAGGGGGAAAATAGCCCATGATGTGTCTCCATTTGATCGCTCGCGGGGCGTATCCTGCGGGTCAGCATGTAATGGGCTTCGCGATCCGCGCGGCGGTGGTGCAATGACGGCCGTGTTCGAACGGTGGTTCGCACTCGGCGAGCGCGGGACCACGGTCCGGACCGAGATCCTGGCCGGTGTCACGACTTTCCTGACCATGGCCTATATCGTGCTCGTCAATCCGGCCATATTGGGTCAGGCGGGCATGCCGGTGGCGTCGGTTGCGGCGGCGACCTGCTTCGCGGCCGCCTTTGCCAGCATCCTGATGGGCCTGACGGCCAATGTGCCGCTGGCGCTGGCGCCGGGCATGGGCCTTAACGCCTATTTCAGCTTCACTGTCGTGCAGCAGATGGGTGTCCCCTGGCAGATCGCGCTGGGCTGTGTGTTCATATCCGGCGTTGCCTTCCTGATCCTGACGCTGACGGGTGTCCGCCAGTTAATCGTGACGGCGATCCCGACCTATCTGTTCGCGGCGGTGGCGGGCGGCATCGGCCTGTTCATCGGCTTCATAGGCCTTAAGAATGCAGGCATCATCGTCGCCAATCCGGCGACGCTGGTGGCGCTGGGTGACCTGAAGGCGCCGGGTGCGGCACTTGCCTTGTTCGGCCTGCTGCTGATCGGCGCGCTCAGCGTCTGGAACGTGCGCGGCGCGATGCTGATCGGCATCGTCGCGACGACGCTGGTGGGCTGGCTGTTCGGCCTCGTGACGCTGACGGCCGAGCCATACAGTCTGGCCGCGCTGACCGGCACTGCCTTCCAGCTCGATCTGGCGGGCGTGTTCGGCCTGTCGGGCAGCCACGGGCTGGGCCTCGTCGAAATCCTCTTCGTCTTTCTGTTCGTCGACCTGTTCGACAATATCGGCACGCTGGTCGCGGTGACGAAGCGGGCCGGCCTGATGGATGCGGCGGGCCGCATTCCGGGCCTCAACCGTATCCTCATCACCGACGCGACCTCGACCATCGTCGGGTCGATGGCGGGAACCAGCACCGTCACGAGCTATGTCGAGAGCGCTGCGGGTGTTCAGGCGGGCGGCCGCACGGGTCTGACGGCGGTTGTCACCGGCGTCCTGTTCCTGGCGACGATGTTCGTGGCGCCCTATGCCCAGGTCGTGCCGATCGCGGCGACCGCGCCGGCGCTGATCATCGTCGGCGGGTTGATGCTGCTGCCGCTGACCGAAGTCGAGTGGGAAGATCCGCTGGCGGCGATCCCCGCCTTCCTGACCGTGGCGATGATCCCGCTGACCTTCTCGATCGCCAACGGGCTTGCCTTCGGCATCACGGCCCATGCGGCGCTGAAGATGGTGCGGGGACAACTCGGCCGGAAGGACTGGCTGTTGCTGGTACTGGCAGGTCTGTTCGTGGTTCGCTTCGTCTGGATGAGCGCGGGGGCATGATGCGTCTTGCAGGCTTGATGCTGGCATTCGCGCTGGCTGCGGGGGCGACACCAGCGCTCGCGAAGAAGGACGACAGGACGCCGCGTACCGTCGTGATGACGGCGTTCCCGCCCGAATGGGATGCGCTGGTGCGATCGGTCGAGAGGCCGAAGACATTCCGCATCAACGGTCAGACCTTCCTTGCCGGGTCGATGGCTGGTCGGCCGGTGCTGCTGATGCAGAGCGGGGTCAGCATGGTCAATGCGGCGATGAACACGCAGCTTGTGCTCGACCGCTTCACCGTCAAGCGGATCGTCTTTTCCGGCATTGCGGGCGGGGTCGACCCGTCCCTTTCGATCGGCGACGTCGTGGTGCCCGAGCAGTGGGCGCAATATCTGGAGGTGTCGTTCGCGCGGAAGACGGACGCGGGATGGGCACCGCCCGAAGCCGTCGATGCCGATGCGCCGGCGAACTACGGCATGATGTTTCCGCGTGGCGTGCGGCTGGGCAACGCCGCCGAGACGCCACGGCGCCATTATGCGTTCGCCGCCGATCCGGCGCTGCTGGCGCTGGCGCGGAAGATCGCACCGGCGGTGACGCTGCGCCGCTGTGTCGAGAACGGGAAGGTGCCTGCCTATGAGAACGCGCCTGCGTCGGCGATTGGCGGTCAGGCCTGCCTCGCTCATGCGCCCAAGATCGTCGTCGGCGGCGTCGGCGTCAGCGCGGGCGTCTATGCCGACAATGCGGAGTTCCGCGATTATCTGTTCAACGCGTGGAAGGCCGACGTGCTCGACATGGAAAGCGCGGCGGTCGCGCAGGTCGCCTATGCCAACGGCATTCCTGCGATCGTCTTCCGCAGTCTTTCCGATCTTGCGGGCGGTGATGCCGGAGAAAACCAGATGAATACCTTCATGACGCTTGCGTCGGTCAATTCGGCCGACGTCGTGCGCGCTTTCGTTGCGGGGTTGCCCGACTGATGCGCCATTCGGTTCGTTCCTGGCGCGGCATGGTCACCGCGCCCCATCACCTCGCCGCACGGGCGGGATGCGATGTGTTGAAGGATGGCGGCAACGCCGTCGAGGCTGCTGTAGCCGTCGCCGCGACGCTGGCCGTGGTCTATCCGCACATGACCGGCATCGGCGGGGACAGCTTCTGGCTGGTCGCGGAACCCGACGGACGGGTTCATTCCGTCCACGGCTGTGGCGGCGCGGCGGCCAATGCCGACCTGTCGCTGTATGCTGGGCTGGAGGCGGTGCCGACACGCGGGCCGCTGGCGGCCAATACCGTGGCGGGTACGTTGTCGGGTTGGGAAGCGGTGCTGAAAAGCGCAGGAGGATCGCTGTCGCTCGCCCGGCTGGTGCGGGACGCTGTCCATCATGCCGAGGCCGGTGTCGCCGTTACGCGCGGCGGCGCGGAAATCGCGGCAGCGAAAGGCGCCGAACTGCGCGGGCAACCGGGTGCCTGGGCCGCAACGTTCGAGCCCGAGGGGCGGCCGCTGCATGAGGGCGATCGCCTGCGGCAGCCGATGCTGGCCCAGACGTTGCAGACGATAGCCGAGCGCGGCATCGCCGATTTCTATACGGGGGCGCTTGCCGATCTGGTCGCCGAGGATCTGGCGGCGGTCGGCAGCCCCGTTTCCCGCGCCGACCTCGCCGCGCATGCCGCCACGCGACCGGAAGCACTGCGCACGCGGATCAAGGGTATCGACCTGTTCAACAGCGCGCCGCCGACGCAGGGCTTTGCCTCTCTGATGATCCTCGCGCTGTTTGACCGGCTGAAGGCGGACGCTGCGGACGGTTTCGATCATGTCCACGGCCTTGTCGAGGCGACAAAGCGCGCGTTCCTTCTGCGCGACCGGCATGTCGGCGACCCGGCCTATCATGACTTCGACTGGCAGCAGGCGCTCGATGACGGCGGCGCGCTGGACCGGATGGCGGCGGGCATCGACCCCGTGCGTGCGTTGCCCTGGCCGCAACCCTCGGCGCAGGGTGACACCTGCTGGTTCGCGGCGGCCGACGGCGAGGGCAGGGTGGTGAGCGCCATCCAGTCGACCTATTTCGAGTTCGGCTCCGGCATCATCCTGCCGCGTACCGGCATCACCTGGCAGAACCGCGGCAGCAGCTTCCGGCTGGCGGAGGACGGCTGGAACGCGCTGAAGCCCGGTCGCAAGCCGTTCCACACGCTCAATCCCGCGCTCGCCCGCTTCGACGACGGACGGACCATGGCCTATGGCACGATGGGCGGCGAGGGCCAGCCGCAGACGCAGGCGGCGCTTTTTACCCGTTATGCCCGCTTCGGCGTCGGCCTTCAGGAAGCGATCAGTGCGCCGCGCTGGCTGCTGGGCCGGACATGGGGCGAGCAGAGCACAACCCTGAAGCTGGAAGACGGGTTCGATGCGGCATTGTACGCGCAACTCGCCTCTGCCGGACACGATGTCGAGCGCGTCGGGCCGCTGACCGCCATGATGGGCCATGCCGGTGCCATCGTCCGGCACGCCGATGGTGGGCTGGAGGGCGCGACCGATCCGCGCAGCGACGGACAGGTGGCGGCGTGGTAGAGCTGGCGACACCTGGTGGCGCGCGGGCGGTCGCTCGCTGCGACGCACTGGGCGTCGCGCCCTATAGCGATATGGAAGGTGGCCTTTATCGCGGCTATCTGACGCCGGCCTATGCGGCGGCTCAGGCGGCGCTGGCCGGGTGGATGGAGGCGGCGGGGATGACCGTCGCCCGCGACCCTGCGGCCAACCTGCTCGGGCGCTATGAGGGGACGGACCCGGCGGCCCCCGCCTTGCTGATCGGCAGCCATCTCGACAGCGTGCGGGACGGGGGGCGCTATGACGGGCCGCTCGGCATCATGCTGGGGGTGGAGGTCGCTGCGGCGCTGCAGGCGCAGGGCAGACGCCTTCCGTTTCCGATCGAGGTCATCGCCTTCGGAGACGAGGAGGGGTCGCGCTTTCCCGCCGCGATGCTGACCAGCCGCGCGGTTGCGGGCACGCTCGCGCCCTCCGCGCTGGACATGGCGGATGCGGATGGCGTCACGCTGGACGCGGCGCTCGCTCCGGCCGGTGTCGACCAATATCTTTCCGCCGCCCGTGCGCCCGGTACGACCCTCGCCTATCTGGAGGCGCATATCGAGCAGGGGCCGGTGCTGGAGGCGCAGGGGCTCGCCGTCGGCACCGTGACGGGGATCGCGGCACAGCTTCGCTATCAGATCGTCGTCATCGGTATGGCCGGGCATGCCGGTACGACCAGCATGGGCCTGCGCCGCGACGCGCTTGCGGGCGCGGCAGAGATGGTATTGGCCGCCGAGCGAATCGCGCTGGAGGATCGATCGGATCTGGTCGCGACCGTCGGCCGGATCGAGGCGCTGCCTGGTGCCGCCAATGTCATTCCCGGCGAGGTGCGCTTCACGCTCGACATACGCTCGGGCGACCCGGCCCGGCGCGACCGGGCGGCTGAAGTGATCCTCGATGCGTTCGCCAACATTGCTGACCGACGCGATTTGGATTTCGATATTCAGCGTATCCACGACCTGCCCGCCAGCCCGTGCGATCCCGCGTTGATGGACCTGATGGACGCGGCGACGGGGGATGCAGGGCATCCGCCCTTCCGTCTCGTGTCCGGTGCCGGGCATGACGCCATGGTGATGGCCGCGCTCTGTCCTACCGCCATGCTGTTCATCCGCTGCAAGGGTGGTGTCAGCCACAATCCCGCGGAGCATGTGGAACCTGCCGACGTCGACGCGGCGTTGCAGGTCATGCTCGGCTTCATCGATAAACTGGGAGCCAAATATGGCCAATGACCTGACCCCGGACCTGTTCGGAGAGATCGACCCGCCGCAGCGCCTTCTGATGGGGCCCGGCCCGGTAAATGCGCATCCCCGCGTGTTGCGGGCGATGTCGGCAGATTTGCTCGGCCAGTTCGACCCGGAAATGACCGGCTACATGAACCAGGTGATGGCGCTGTACCGGCCGATTTTCGGTACGGCGAACCACTGGACGATGCTGGTCGACGGCACGGCGCGAGCGGGCATAGAGGCGGCTCTGGTCAGCATCGTCGCGGCGGGCGACACTGTACTGGTGGTCAATTTCGGCCGCTTCGGCCTGCTCCTCACCGAAATCCTCGGCCGCATCGGTGCGCGGATCGAAACGGTCGACGCGCCCTGGGGCGAAGTGGTGCCGCTGGACGCGATCGCCGCCGCCATCGCCCGTACCGCGCCAAAGGTCGTCGCGACCATCCATGGCGATACGTCGACGACCATGGCGCAGCCGCTCGACGGGCTTGGCGTATTGTGCCGGGAGGCGGGCGCGCTTCTCTATGTCGATGCCACGGCGACGATCGGCGGCATGGAGCTGGCGACTGACCGCTGGGGCGCCGACATCGTGACCGGGGGGCTCCAGAAATGTCTGGGCGGTCCATCCGGCTCCGCGCCGATCACCGTTTCGGACGCGGCCGCGACGGCGATCCAGGCACGCAAGCATGTCGAGGCGGGCATTCGCCGTGACGACATCAGCGACGGAGCCGGGCCGCGCATCGGATCGAACTATTTCGACCTTGGCATGATCATGGACTACTGGTCCGAAAAGCGCCTCAACCATCATACCGAGGCGACCTCGATGCTGTATGCCGCGCGGGAATGCGCGCGGGTGATGCTGGGGGAAGGGCTGGAGGCGCGCTACGCCCGTCATGCGTCGGCGGGACGGGCAATGACCGCCGGCCTGCGGGCCATGGGCCTTACCGTCTTTGGTGACGACGCATACCGGATGACCAACGTGACCGGCGTGTTCATTCCCGAAGGCATCGACGGCGAAAACGTCCGCATCGCGATGCGGACGCATTTCGAGATCGAGATCGGCACCGCCTTCGGTCCGCTCGCAGGCCGCATCTGGCGGATCGGGGCGATGGGCTACAATGCGATGAAGCACAAGGTGCTGATCACCCTGGGTGCACTGGAAGCTTGCCTGGCAAGGGAGGGGTTCGCGCTTCCTCCGGGTGCCGCCGTCAATGCGGCGATGGAGGCATGGGATGCGTGACCTTTCAGGTTACGGCGCCACGCCGCCCGATCCATGCTGGCCCGGCGGCGCGAAGGTCGCCGTGCAGTTCGTCGTCAATTACGAGGAGGGGGCGGAGAACAGCGTCCTCAACGGCGACAAGGGATCGGAAGCCTTCCTGTCCGAAATGGTCGGCGCCGCCAGCCATCCCGCGCGGGCGATGGCGATGGAAAGCCTGTACGAATATGGCAGCAGGGCGGGCTTCTGGCGGCTGCATCGCGCCTTTGCCGAGCGGGATCTTCCCGTCACCGTGTTCGGCGTCGCGAAAGCGATGGAGATGAACCCTCCCGCGGTCGATGCGATGCTGGAGGCGGGCTGGGAGATTGCGAGCCACGGCCTGCGCTGGATCGACTACCAATATGTGCCCGAAGAGGTCGAGCGCGCCCACATCGCTGAGGCGATCGCCCTCCACACCCGCCTGACGGGCAGCCGGCCGCTTGGCTGGTATCAGGGTCGGACCTCCCCCAACACGGCGGGGCTGGTCGTGGAGGAGGGCGGCTTTGCCTATGACGCGGACAGCTACGCCGACGACCTGCCCTACTGGGATCACCGGCATGGCAAGGCCCAGTTGATCGTACCCTATACGCTCGACGCCAACGACATGAAGATGGTCGCCTATAACGGGTTCACGGAGGGCGAGCAGTTCTTCCGCTACCTGCGCGACACGTTCGACCAGCTGCGCGAGGAAGGCGGGCGGATGATGTCCGTCGGCCTGCATGGCCGCATCGCCGGTCGCCCGGGCCGGGCGCGTGCGCTCGCCCGCTTCCTTGACCATGTGATCGCCAGCGGCGACGCCTGGATCGCCCGCCGCATCGACATCGCCCGCCACTGGATGGAGGTACACCCTGCATGACGACCGAGATCAAGATCGACGATCCGACCCTGCTCGCCGAAGTGACCGCCGCCTTCATGGAATATGAGCGCGCGCTGATGGAGGACGATATTCCGGCGATGGACCTGCTGTTCCACGATGCGTCGACCACCAACCGCTATGGCGTGGGGGAGGTGTTGTACGGCATCGAGGAGATCCGGGAGTTCCGCAAGGGACGCGGCGGATCGCCCCAGCGCAAGCTCGGCAAGGTGGCGATCACCGTCTACGGCGACAATTTCGCGACCGCTGACGCCGAATTCTTTCGCGAGAACAGCGACCGGCGCGGGCGCCAGACCCAGAGCTGGGTGAAGTTTCCGGATGGATGGAAGGTGGTCTCCGCTCACGTCTCGCTTGAGGGGAGCACGCATTGACGGCGCTGTTCGAACATAGTCCCTGGGTAGAGGCGCGGGCGGGCGCGCTGCCGTCCTCCGGCGATCGCTGGACGGACCTGATGGCGGTCGTGCATGCGGCGAGCCCGGAGGAACAGCTTGCCCTGATCCGTGCGCACCCGGAACTGGCGGGCAAGGCGGCGATCGACAAGACGCTGACGGATGCGTCGGCTTCCGAACAGGCGTCAGCAGGGCTCGATCGCCTGACGCCGGAGGAATTCGCGCGTTTTCACGCGCTCAACGGCGCCTATCGGGATCGTTTCGCCTTCCCGTTCATCATCTGCGTGCGTCTGACCGACAAGGCGGGTATTCTGGCGGCCATGGAAGATCGTCTCGGCAACAGTCGCGACGAAGAGATCGCGACCGCACTGGCCCAGATCGGCGAGATCGTGCGTCTGCGCCTGGGAGACCTGTCATGAGCGGGGTGGAGGCGATCGGCCTGCCCGCGCTGGAGGCGGCGCTTGCCCGGCAGCTGGCACTGATCGGGCATGGCGGCGCGGACTGGACACGCCCGAGCATGCATGGCGACGGGCATGTTCATGACGTCGTGATCGTCGGCGGAGGGCAGAGCGGCCTCTCCGTCGCGTTCGGCCTGCTGCGCGAGCGCGTGTCCAACATCCTCGTCATCGACGAGAACCCGGAAGGGTTCGAGGGCCCCTGGGAAACCTATGCGCGGATGATCACGCTGCGCACGCCCAAGGAACTCAATCCGATCGACTTCGGCGTGCCCGCGCTGACCTACCGTGCCTGGTGGGAGGCGCAGCACGGCACCGCAGGGTGGGAGGCAGTCGACAAGATCGCCCGCGGCGACTGGATGGACTATCTGCGCTGGTATCGGCGTGTGCTGGCGCTGCCGGTACGCAACGACACGCGCCTGACGCTGGTCGAGCCGCTGGGCGACGGCCTGCATCGCCTGCATCTTGACGGGCAGGCGCCGCTGCTGGCGCGCAAGGTGGTGCTGGCGACCGGCATTCAGGGCGGCGGCGAATGGCATACGCCCGCGATGATCAGTGATGCGCTGCCGCGCACCCTCTATGCCCACACCAGCGAGCCGATCGATTTCCCGGCACTTGCGGGCAAGCGGATCGGCATATTGGGGGGCGGGGCCTCCGCCTTCGACAATGCGAATGCCGCCCTGGCGCTGGGTGTCGGGGAGGCGCATGTCTTCATCCGGCGCAAGGTGCTGCCGCGTATCAACCCCATCCGCTTCATGGAGCGGGTCGGCTTCACCGGCCGCTATCCGGCGCTCGACGATGCGGAGAAATATGCGGTGATGGCGGCCTTCCTGGGGCACAATCAACCGCCGACGAACGACACGTTCGAGCGGGCGGCGGCATGGCCCGGTTTCTCCCTGCATCTGGGTTCGCCCTGGCTTTCGGTGGCGCAGGAAGGCGAGGGCGTGCTGGTCACGACGCCGCACGGCACCCATCATTTCGATTTCGTGGTGCTGTCGACGGGCCTCGTCAGCGATCCGGGGCTCCGGCCCGAATTGTCGGGCGTGGCCGGCCGCATCGCCCGCTGGGCCGATCGCTTCACGCCACCCGCCGGTGAAGAGAATGCGCTGATCGACGCGCACCCCTATCTCGGCCCGGGTTTCGAGTTGACGCCGCGCGGTGCGGACGACGCCGATGCGCTGCACGGCCTCTTCGCGTTCAACTACTCTGCGCTCATCAGCCTCGGCCTGTCGGCATCCGCACTGTCGGGACTGCGGACCGCGTTGCCCCGGCTGGTGCAGGGTGTCGCCGATCAGTTGTTTCTTGACGACCGGGCAGCGCTGGTCGCCGACCTTGTGGCCTATGACGAGCCGGAGTTCCTGGGCCAGTGGCCCAGAACCCAGGAGGATGCGGCGGCATGAGCAGTCTTTCGACCCATGTTCTGGACACGACCCACGGTCGCCCGGCCGCCGGCGTGTCGCTCCATCTGCTTCATGCCGACGGGCGCCTGATCCTTTCAGGCGTGACCAATGCCGATGGCCGATGTCCCGAACTGCCGCCGCTGGAACCGGGGCGCTATCGCCTGATTTTCGCCGTCGCCGCCTATTTCGCGCATTGCGGGATCATGCTGCCCGAGCCGCCGTTCCTTGACGAGGTCGCCATCGACTTCGGGATCGCGGATGCGGATGCGCACTATCATGTGCCGTTGCTTGTCTCCCCCTTCGGTTATTCGACCTACAGAGGCAGTTGAATGAATGTGAGTGGTTCAACGGTCCGCTTCCTCCTGGATGGGGAAGTCGTGACACTGGACGGTGTCGATCCAACCGCGACGGTGCTCGACCTGCTCCGTTACCGGTTGCGGCGCACCGGAACCAAGGAGGGATGCGCCGAGGGCGACTGCGGCGCGTGCACCGTGCTGCTCGGCGACCTGACGCACGATGGCGATGCCGTCGAATGGCGGGCGATCAACGCCTGCATCCTGTTCGTGCCGATGCTGGACGGCCGTGCGCTGATGACGGTCGAAAGCCTTGCCCGCGATGGCGTGATGGCGCCCGTGCAGCAGGCGATGGTCGATTGCCATGGGTCGCAGTGCGGCTTCTGCACGCCCGGTTTCGTCATGTCCCTGCACGGCCGTGCGATCGGCGCTGCGGGTACCGTCGATGTCCCTGTCGAGGATGTACTGTCAGGTAATCTGTGTCGCTGCACCGGCTATGGCCCGATCCTGGAGGCCGGGCGGGCGGTTCCGCCTGCGCCGGTCGACGACAGCGCGGTCATCGCGGCGCTTGGGGGCTTGCGACGGGACGCGTCGCTTGCGCTCGCCTACGACGATCCGCTGTCGGAGACGCATCGCCGATGTTTCGCGCCGCGAAGCGCCGATGAGCTGGCGCAGATATTGTCCGATCATCCCACCGCGCGGATGATCGCGGGCGGGACCGATGTCGGCCTCTGGGTGACGAAGCAGCAGCGGGTGCTCGATACTGTGGTCCTGCTGGGCGAGGTCGCTGACCTGCGCTTTGTGGACGAGGGTGAGGATGGCGTTACGCTGGGAGCGATGGCGCGTTACGCCGACGCGCACGCCGCTTTGGCCCGGCTGCATCCGGATCTTGGCGAACTGGTACGCCGTATCGCCGGCACGCAGATCCGCAACGCCGGCACCATCGGCGGCAATATCGCCAATGGTTCGCCCATCGGCGACATGCCGCCCGCGCTGATCGCGCTGGGCGCGACGCTCACCCTGCGCGTGGGCGCGACCCGCCGGACCATGCCGCTGGAAGACTTCTTCATCGCCTATGGCAAGCAGGATCGCGCGCCGGGCGAGTTTGTCGAGCGCATTTTCGTGCCCCGCCCCGTTGAGGGAACCCTTATCCGGATTACGAAGCTGTCGCGCCGCTTCGACAGCGATATCTCCGCGGTTTGCGGCGCTTTCGCCATCGGTCTAGCTGGCGGACGGGTGTCGTCCGCGCGGATCGCATTCGGCGGCATGGCAGGCACGCCGCAACGCGCCTCCGCATGCGAAGCGGCGCTGACCGGCGCGGCGTGGAGCGAAGCCACGGTCGAGGCAGCGGTGCAGGCGATGGCGAGCGACTATAGCCCGCTCACCGACGTGCGTGGCTCGTCCGCATACAGGATCGCGGCGGCCGCAAACCTGCTGCGCCGCCTGTGGCACGAAACGCAAAATCCCGGCGAGTCGGTCAGCGTGCTCGACACGTCCCTGAACCGGGAGGTTGCGCATGGCTGAGATGGACCTGCGGCCCGTGGACGCGCCTGGGGTGGTGCACAGTTCCCGCATCCACGACAGCGCCCCCGCCCATGTGCAGGGCGCGGCACGCTATATCGACGACACGCCGGAGACCGGCGACCTTCTGCACCTCGCGTTCGGGCAGGGTAGCGAGGCGCATGCCCTGATCAAGGGCATGGACCTGTCGGCGGTGCGCGCCGCGCCCGGCGTCGTGGCGGTGTTCACGGCCGAAGACATCCCGGGCAGCAACAATGTCGCGCCGGTGGCCGGTGACGACCAGTTGCTCGCGACCGATCGGGTGCAGTTCGTCGGACAGCCGCTGTTCCTGGTTGCCGCGACCAGTGTGACAGCGGCGCGCCGTGCGGCCAAGCTTGGCCGGATCGATTATGAGCCGCTGCCTGCGCTGATCGACATCGACGCTGCGATGGCGGCTGGTTCGACGATCGAGGACAGCCAGACGATGCGCCGCGGCGATGTCGACGACGCGCTGGGCGGCGCCACGCGCCGCTTGTCGGGCAAGGTCGTGATGGGCGGGCAGGACCATTTCTATCTGGAGGGGCAGATCGCCCTCGCGACGCCAGGCGAGGACGGGCAGGTGCATCTGCTCAGTTCGACCCAGCATCCCAGCGAGGTCCAGCATCTCGTCGCCCATCTGCTGCATGTCGACAGCGCTGACGTGACGGTGGAAATACGCCGCATGGGTGGCGGCTTCGGGGGTAAGGAAACGCAGCCTGCGATGTTCGCCGCCGCGGCCGCGCTGGTCGCCACGAAGACCGGACGGCCGGCCAAGTTCCGCTGCGACCGGGACGACGACATGGCCATTACCGGCAAGCGGCACGACTTCGCCGCCCAGTATGATGTCGGTTTCGACGACGCAGGGCGGATCACCGGGATCCGGATGATACTGGCCGGCCGGTGCGGTGCGTCGACGGACCTGTCCCCTGCGATCAACGACCGGGCGATGTTCCACGCTGACAACTGCTATTATCTGCCCGCCGTGGAGATCGTCTCCCACCGTCTCAAGACCCACACCGTTTCCGCCACCGCCTTTCGCGGGTTCGGCGGGCCGCAGGGAATGCTGGTCATCGAGCGGGTGATGGATGCGATCGCGGCCGATCTAGGTATCGATCCGCTCGCCGTGCGGCGGGCCAATCTCTACGACCGGATAGGCGAAAGCAGCGGTCGCGACATCACCCCCTATCACATGCAGGTGACGGACAATGTCGCGCCCGACCTGATCGACGCGCTGGCCCGGCGTGCAGGCTATGAAGAGCGCCTGGCGGCGGTACGTGACTTCAACGCGCGCCACACGGTCCTGAAGAAGGGGCTGGCGCTGACGCCCGTCAAGTTCGGCATCAGCTTCACGACCACGCACCTGAACCAGGCGGGCGCGCTGGTGCTGGTCTACGCCGACGGCTCGATCCAGTTGAACCATGGCGGCACCGAGATGGGGCAAGGGCTGATGGTAAAGGTGGCGCAGGTCGTCGCCGACGTCTTTGCCGTGCCGCTGGAGAAGGTCCGCATTACCGCGACCCGGACCGACAAGGTACCCAACACCTCCGCGACGGCTGCGTCTTCGGGCGCCGACCTGAACGGCATGGCCGCCCATAACGCGGCGACGGCGATCCGCGACCGGCTCGCGGCGCTGCTTGCACACCGGCATGGCGTCACTCCGGAAGATGTCCGCTTCACTGCCGGGGGCGTAGTGGCGGGCGACACGGTGATGCCCTTCGCCGCACTGTGCCGCCTCGCGCATATGAGCCGGATATCCCTTGCGGCGAGCGGCTTCTACGCGACGCCTGATATCCACTATGACCGGCCGACGCACAGCGGCCGTCCGTTCTTCTACTTCGCCTATGGCGCGGCGATGAGCGAGGTGGTGATCGACACGCTGACCGGAGAGCATAAGGTGCTCGCTGTCGATATCCTCCATGACGTCGGCCGTTCGCTCAATCCGGCGATCGATCTGGGACAGGTCGAGGGCGGCTTCATTCAGGGCATGGGCTGGCTGACGACCGAGGAACTGGTGTTCGACGGCAAGGGAAGGCTGCTGACCCATGCGCCATCGACCTATAAGATCCCGACCGCCAGCGACCGGCCGAAGCATCTGAACATCGCGCTGTGGGAACACGGGCGGAACATGTCGCCGACCATCCACCGTTCGAAGGCGGTCGGGGAGCCGCCGTTCATGCTGGCACTGTCCGTGTTGTCGGCGCTGACGGAGGCGGTGATGGCGGTCGCGCCGGGCAGGGGCCTGCCCCGGCTCGATGCACCCGCCACGCCGGAAAGCATCCTGAACGCCATCGCCGAACTGCGCGCGCGAGGCGGGCGTGCCTGACTGGGCGGCAGCCGCCCGGGAGGGGCTGGTGCGCGGTGCGACAGCGCTCGTCACTGTTCTTGCGACCGAAGGGTCGGCGCCGCGCGGGGCGGGCACCCGGATGGTGGTGACGCATGACATGCTGTTCGGCACGATTGGCGGCGGTGCGCTCGAACTGCGCGCGACCGAGCAGGCGCGCGCCGTGCTTGCGCATTCGCCCGGTACGTGGCGGGTCCAGGACTATCCGCTGGGCCCGCTGCTCGGCCAGTGCTGTGGCGGACGGGTGCGCCTGCTGGTCGAGCGGTTGGACCCGGACGATGCCGCATGGCTGGCGGACGGTCACGGTCCGATGATCGCCAGCCTGCTGCCCGATGGCGTCGCGCGCCGGCCGGCGGATGAGCAGGGCCTTGCGAAGCCGAGCGCGCGCGGGGAACGGCCGGACGTGGGCGCGACTTTCCTCGAACCGCCGGAAAGCATGCTCCGGCCGCTCTATCTGTTCGGCGCCGGGCATGTCGGGCAGGCGATCGCGGCGACGGCGGACGGGCTACCCTTCCATCTGGCCTGGTTCGACAGCCGGCGGGAAATGGCCGACACCGCCGGTGCCATGTTCGCCGACGAGGAGGAGATCGTATCCTGCGCGGCCGAAGCGCCCGCCGATGCCGCCTTGCTGATCCTGACCCATGATCACGGTCTCGATTATCGCCTGACGGCGTCGGCGCTGCGTGGGAACGCCGCGTTCGTCGGCCTGATCGGGTCGCGGACCAAGCGGGCACGGTTTCTTTCCCGACTGGAGGCGGACGGCTTCGACGCGCGCATCCGCGCCCGGCTGACCTGCCCGATCGGTATGCCGGGCATCACCGGCAAGGAGCCCGCCGTCATTGCCGTCGCCGCTCTGGCACAGCTGCTTACGCTGACGGACAGGGCGGCATGACGCTGACGGCATTCCGCGCGGAAATCCTGACGGTTCCCGACGATCCGGCAAACGGTAATGGCGGGGCGGTTCGGCACTGGCCCGACGGCCTGCTGGTGGTCGAGGATGGGATCGTAATTGCCTGCGGCGATCATGCGACGCTTGCGGATCGGTTCGTCGGAGTTCCGGTCGAACATCTGGATGGGCTGCTCGTTCCCGGCTTTGTCGACACGCATATCCATTACCCCCAGACGGACAGCATCGCGGCGCATGGCGCGCAACTGCTGGAATGGCTGGAACGGCACATTTTCCCTGCGGAGGCTGCGTTTGCCGACCGCGCGCATGCGGATGCGGTGGCGGCCTTCTTCCTCGACGAACTGCTGCGCAACGGTACGACGAGCGCGCTGGTGTTCGCGAGCGTGCATGCCCATTCGGTCGATGCGCTGTTCGAGGCCGCGCTGACGCGCAACATGCGCATCGTTTCCGGCAAGACGTTGATGGATCGTGGACCCGAAGGGCTGAAGGACGATCCCGTGGGCGGACGAGCCGAAAGCGAGGCACTGATCGCACGGTGGCGCGGGCGCGGGCGGATCGGCTATGCGGTGACGCCGCGTTTCGCGCTGACCTCGTCCGACGCGCAACTGGTCGGCGCGGGTGAATTGCTGGCCGCGCATCCGGACGCGCTGATGCACACGCACCTGGCGGAAAATATGGGTGAATGCGCGGCGGTGGCCGAGCGTTTTCCCGATGCCGCCGACTATCTCGACGTCTACGACCGGTTCGGCCTCGTGGGATCGCGCTCGGTATTTGCGCATTGCATCCATATGAGCGACCGGGCGCTGGCCCGGATGGGGGAAGCGGGGGCGGCGATTTCCTTCTGTCCCACCAGCAACCTGTTCCTGGGATCGGGCCTGTTCGACCTTGCGCGCGCGGACACTCATGGCGTGACCGTGGGCATGGGAACGGACGTGGGGGCGGGTACCAGCTTCTCGATCCTCTCGACCCTCGGCGAAGCGTACAAGATATGCCAGATGCGGGGGCAGGCCCTCGATCCGTTTCGCGCGCTTCATCTGGCGACAGCGGGCGGCGCCAATGCGCTTGGCCTTGGCGACCGGATCGGCGCGCTGAAAGCCGGGCAGGAGGCGGACTTTGTCGTGCTGGACGGGGCCGCAACGCCGCTGCTTGCCCGTCGCATGACGGGCGCGGGTCTTGCCCAGCGCCTGTTCGCGCTCCAGATCATGGGAGACGACCGCTGCATTGCCCGGACCTATGTCGCGGGCCGCTGCGCCTACGCGCGCGATGCGGCGCCCACAGGGAGTATCGCATGACCGACCTCGACGCGTTCATCACCGGCCTGCCGAAGGCGGAACTGCATCTGCATATCGAGGGAAGCCTGGAGCCCGAGCAGATGTTCGCCTTCGCCCGGCGGAACGGGGTCGCCATTCCCTATGCCAGCGTCGAGGAAGTCCGCGCTGCCTATGACTTCAGCAATCTGCAGGATTTCCTGGACATCTATTATGCCGGCGCGGCGGTGCTGCTGACGCAGGCGGACTTCCACGATCTGGCGGCCGCCTATTTCGGGCGGGCTGCGACGGACGGTGTGGTGCATGCCGAGATCATGTTCGATCCGCAGACCCATACGGCCCGGGGCATCCCGTTCGCGACGGTGATCGAAGGGCTGCTGTCGGCGATGGCGGAGGCGGAAACGCGCCTCGGTATCACCAGCCGCCTGATCCTCAGCTTCCTGCGACATCTGAGCGAGGACGAGGCGTTCGAGACGCTGGAAGCGGCGACGCCCTGGCTGGACCGGATCGAGGCCGTTGGCCTCGACTCGTCGGAGGTCGGGCATCCTCCGGAGAAATTCGCCCGCGTCTTCGCCGCCGCCGCCGAGCGCGGACTGAAGCGCGTCGCCCATGCGGGTGAGGAAGGACCGCCCGATTATGTGCGGCAGGCGCTGGACATATTGAAGGTCGACCGGATCGATCATGGCAACCGGTCGCTGGAGGACACGGCACTCGTCGAGCGGCTGGCGCGGGAGGGCATGACGCTGACTGTCTGCCCGTTGTCGAACCTCAAGCTGTGCGTGGTCGACGACCTTGCCGACCATCCGATCGACCGGATGCTGGAGGCGGGGCTGCGGCCGACGATCAATTCGGACGATCCCGCCTATTTCGGTGGTTATGTCGGGGACAACTATCGTGCCGTCGCAGCCGCAAGAGGCCTCGACAAGGACCAGCTGGCGGCGCTGGCCCGCAACAGCTTTACCGGTTCCTTCCTGTCCGAGGACGCGGTGAAAGCGCATGTGGACCGGCTGGAAACCTACATCGCGGCGCACTGAACGGGGGCTTTGGCCCTGTGGTTTCCTTGCAACAAAGCTGCGCAAATATCCGTAAAATATGAGTTCCGTGTTGCGGGCCGAGGGTCGGCGGACATAAACGCGCGACATGCCCGGATACAGGGCGCCGTTGGAGAGGCCGTATCGACAAAAGGGGCTTATCTTCTATGGGACGTTTCCCGACCGGCCGTTCGGCAGTGGCGCTTCGCCTTGCTTCCGCCATGGCCATTGTGCTTTCGACTCAGGGTGTGGCGCTGGCGCAGGATGCGTCAGCCGACGCTGCCGCCGCGAATGACGGCGGCGAACTGATCGTAACGGCGACCCGCCGCGCAGAGCGCGCGATCGACGTTCCCGTGGCCGTATCGTCGCTGACCGGCGAAAAGCTGGACGTGCTGAATTCCAGCGGCCAGGATATCCGTTTCCTGTCGGGCCGCGTGCCGAGCCTGCTCGCCGAGTCCTCGTTCGGCCGCACCTTCCCGCGCTTCTACATCCGTGGCCTTGGCAATACGGACTTTTCCGCCGACGCGGCGCAGCCGGTTTCCGTCGTTTATGACAATATCGCGCTGGAAAGCCCGTTCCTGAAGTCGTCGCCCGCCTTCGACCTTGAGAATGTCGAGGTTCTGAAGGGACCGCAGGGCACGCTGTTCGGCCGTAACACGCCGGCCGGCGTCATCAAGCTGACGTCGAAGCGCCCGACCGAGGATTTCGACGCACACGCCAACGTTTCCTGGGGCACGTACAATACGGTCAACAGCGAAGTCGCCGTTGGCGCGCCGCTGACCGAGAAGCTGCGTTTCCGCCTGGCCGGCATGGTGCAGCGTCGCGACGACTGGGTGAAGAACGATTATGCCGCGACCCGCTACGAGCGCGCGTTCGAGGGCTATCAGGATCTCGCCGGTCGCGCCCAGGTCGAATATGAGGACGGCCCGCTCGATATCCTCGTGAACGTTCATGCCCGCTCGCTGAAGGGGTCCGCGCGTATGTTCCGCGGCAACGCGATCGAGAAGGGGACGAACCACTTCGTCGACGGCTTCGATGTCGAGCATGCCGCCCAGAACGGCCACAACCCGCAGACGCTGGAAAGCTGGGGCACGAATACCCAGATCAGCTATGACTTCGACGGCGTCGGCACCTTGTTCTCCGTAACCGGATGGGAGCGGGCCAAGGTCTTCTCGCGCGGCGATATCGACGGCGGCTATCCCGGCGTGGTGCCGTTCCAGGTGGAGACCGGTGGCTATAACAGCCCCAAGGAATTCACGCAGGAACTGCGCTTCGCGTCCGAGAAGTTCGGCAATGTCAGCTTCCAGGCGGGTGGCTATTATTTCAACCAGAACCTGGAAAACGGTGGGCCGGGCAGCGGCAGCTGGACGGTGGACGGCACGTTCGTTCAGGGTTCGACAGCGCATCTGGACAATGAGACCTACGCGCTGTTCGGCTCGGTCGAATATACGCCTGTCGACGCGCTGATCCTGCGTGGCGGCCTGCGCTGGTCGCATGACAAGAAGACCAGCGTGCTGGTTCCGGGCGCCGACATCGACGACCTGACGGACGCCGTGATCGGCAAGGTCAGCGGCTCCAAATGGTCGTGGGACGGCAGCGCCACGTACAAGTTCACGCCGAACATGAGCATTTATGCCCGCGCGGCCTCCGGCTATCTGGGCGCGGCGATCAAGAACGACGTGACCGCCGGTGTGTCGACCATTGCCCGTCCGCAGACGACGACCTCCTACGAGATCGGCTTCAAGGGCGAGCAGCCGGGCCTCTTCAGCTTCGCTGTCGACGGCTATTACTATGACACGAAGAACATCCAGCTGACGGCTGTCGGCGGCGGTTCCAACGTCACGCGCCTGCTGAACGCCCGCAAGGCGACGGGTTATGGCGTGGAGGCCGAACTGACGGCGACGCCGGTCGAGAACCTCGCGCTGACGCTGGGAGGCAGCTACAACCACACCGAACTGAAGGACGCCGACCTGTTCGTGGCGCCCTGCGGTGGCGGCTGCACCGTGACCGATCCGCTGGTGACGGTCGGATCGACGACGCTCGCGTCCATCGACGGTAACAGCCTGCCGCAGGCGCCCCGCTGGATTGCCAATGCGACGTTGCGCTACGCCGTGCCGCTGGGCAACGACAACGAGCTGTTCGCCTATACCGATTGGGCCTACCGCTCGAAGGTCAACTTCTTCCTCTACGAATCGATCGAGTTCACCGGTCGCTCGTCGCTGGAGGGCGGCCTGCGTCTCGGCTATCGCGACATCGGCAAGGGCTGGGAAGTGGCGGCGTTCGCCCGCAACATCACCAACCAGATCCGCGCGGTCTCGGCCATCGACTTCAACAACCTGACGGCGATGGTCAACGAACCCCGCATCATCGGCGGCGAGTTCAAGATCAACTTCTAAAGGCATTGCGGGCCGCCGGATTGTCCGGCGGCCCGATCCTTTTTGTGGCGCGCACGCTGCACGCCTCTATGGTCGTGTCACGACCGGAATATTTTTCCGACTTCCTGCTGCCGAGGAGCCTGCGATGACCGTCCTTCACCGTCGTGATCTGCTGAAGGGCGGGGCGGTGTCGATGGCGGTTTCGATGATGCCCGGCCTTGCCCGGGCGGCAGACATCGCATCCTGCGAAGTGAGGGTGCCCGCCGGGCGGCTACGCGGCATTCGCGCCGGTGGCGCCGATTCCTATCTCGGCATCCCCTATGGCGAGGGTGTTTCGGGTGAGCATCGCTTCAAGCCGGCGCGACCGGCGCAGGACTGGCACGGCACCCATGACGCCACGCACCTGCGGCCCGGATCGATGCAACGCGCCGCGAAGAGCTGGGCGCCGGGCGAACCGCCCAATGCCGAGGAATGCCTGTTCCTCAATGTGTGGGTGCCCACCGGCGCAAAGCCGGGGCGGCCGGTCATGGTCTACAATCATGGCGGCGGCGTCACGCTTGGATCGTCCGGCACCATCTATACCAACGGCGCCCATCTGGCCGCGCATCAGGACGTGGTCGTCGTGTCGACCAATCACCGGCTCGGCCTGCTCGGTTATCTCTATCTCGATCATCTGGGCGGCGAGGAATATGCCGGGTCGGGCAATGGCGGCATCAGCGACATCGCGCTGGCGCTGCGCTGGGTCCAGCGGAACATCGCGGCGTTCGGCGGCGATCCCGGCAACGTGATGATCTTCGGCGAGTCCGGCGGCGGTCTCAAGACCTCCTGCCTCTATGCGATGCCGGCGGCAGCGCCCTATTTCCACAAGGCGTCGATCGAGAGCGGGCCGGGCATTCGCCTGATGGAGCGGGAGGCAGCGATGGACAGCACCGACCGCGTGCTGCGCAGCCTCGGCCTTGACCGTTCGACATGGCGTGAACTGGCGCGCGTGCCCGCGCAGCGGCTGCTCGACGCGCAGGAACAGCTTGAAAAGGACATGGCCGGTGTCGACGCCTTTCGGGGACGCGACGGCATCGCCTCGGTCGGGCTGGGCGGCATCGGCCCGGTCCGCGACGGTCACGTCTTCACCGCCCATCCGTTCGATCCTGAAGCGCCCGCGGTGTCGAAGAACAAGCCGCTGATCACCGGCGGCAATGCGGAGGAGGAGACGTCCTTCGCTTTCATGCGTGGCGACATGGACGCCTTCCGCCTGGATGAGGCAGGACTTGCCGCGCGGGCACGTGAGGTGGTCGGTGACGGCGCGCCGGACATGATCGCCGCCTATCGCCGCGACCGGCCGGATGCCAGCCCGTCGCAAATCTATATTGCGATGCGCAGCGCACTGTTTTCCGGCATCGGCGCGCGAACGATCGCCGAGCGCAAGCATGCGCAGGGCGGAGCGCCGGTCTATCTCTACCGTCTCACCTACGCACGCGGCGACATGGTGCCCGGCACGACCTATCCGTTCGGCGCGCTCCACGGACTCGACATGCCGATCAAGTTCGACAACCCTGATCCGCCGCCGCCCGAAACCGGCCTCGATCCGCTTGCCGGTCCCCGCCCGGAACGGGTCGCCATGTGCCGGACGATGAGCGAGCTATGGGCCAGTTTCGCCCGCAACGGCCGGCCGTCGGCCGCAGGGCAGCCGGAGTGGCCTGCTTATTCCCTCGATACGCGCGCGGTCATGTGCATCGACTTGCCATGCCGCGTCGAGACTGATCCCAATCCCGCCGAGCGCGCCTTCTGGGACGCACGGCCCAGCAAAGGATAATCGATGACACAAGCCTTCAACGTCTGGTCCAACAGTTTACGGTTGCTCGTTCTTGCCCTGACGGTCCTGGCTCTGACCGGTCTTGCGATGGGAACGGCGCATGCGGACACCGGCAAGCGGAAGGTGATCATCGACGACGAGGGCTTCAGCCTGATGCATATGATGCTGCTGGAGGCGCCGGATGTCAAAGTGATCGGCATCACCACCGTTTCGGGTAATGTCTGGGTCAACCGGGCGACGGCACAGGCGCTGCGCGGGCTGGAGATCGTCGGGCGCGCCGACGTGCCCGTGGTGCCTGGCGCGACCTATCCGCTGCTCAATACCGAGGCGGCGACCGAACGGTGGGAGGCGCTGTACGGCAAGCTGACGTGGAAGGGGGCGTGGATGAAGCAGTGGGTCGAGCCCACTGTCCAGAGCACGCCCGAATATCACGGCCCCAACGATCCCGTCGACCTTCCCTGGGGCAACGCGGCGATCAAGCCATCGTCCGAGATTGCGGCCAATTTCATGATCCGCATGGTCCGCAAATATCCCGGCGAAATCACCATCATCGAGGGTGGACCGATGACGAACCTGGCGCTTGCCCAGCGACTGGACCCGGAGTTCGCCGGTCTGGCGAAGGGGCTGGTCTACATGGGCGGCAGCTTCAACCCGCGTCAGGTACTGGACAACATGTCGGCTGCGGAATTCGCCCGTGAGTTCGTCAACTCGCCCCGGCGCGAATTCAACATCCGCTTCGACCCGGAGGCCGCCAGCATCGTCTCGCGCAGTCCGTGGAAGGCGATCACGGTCGTACCCGCCGACCCCTCGACCTCGACCCAGCTCAGCAAGGAATTGCTCGGCCGGATCGCGAAGGTATCGAGCCCCGCGATCAGCAAGTGGCTGTCGGGATGGGAAGGGGGCTTCCCCTTGTGGGACGAGATCGCGGCAGCGGTCTTCATCGATCCGACGATCGCCACGGACAAGGACACGTTGTTCGTCGACTACAACACCCAGTTCAGCGCCGGCTATGGCGATACGCTGTCATGGCGGGCCGGCTACCAGCCCGGCCTTGGCGAACAGCCGGCGGAGGTGGTGCGCACGGTCGATCCGAAGCGGCTGGAGGCGCTGATGGTCAAGCTGATGAGCAACAGCGCGAAGGCGGCCGGGGAGAAGTAACAGGTGCGGCAGCGGGAAGGGCGTTCAGACGTCCTTCTCGCCGATCCATTGCTCGGTCGGTGGCGCGAGATAGCGTGCCATCGTGTCCAGCATCGCCTCCGGCTCCCGCTCGATCAGCAGCATCGCGCGATGGCGCGGCTGGAGGAAGCCTTCATCGACGACATGGTCGATGAAATCCGACATGCGGGTGTAGAAGCCGTTGACGTCGAGGAGGCCGCAGGGCTTGGCGTGATAGCCAAGCTGTGCCCAGGTCCAGACCTCGAACAATTCCTCGAACGTGCCGATCCCGCCCGGCAGGCAGACGAAGCCGTCGGCCAGCTTCGCCATCATCGCCTTGCGCTCGTGCATGGTTTCGACGACGTGCAGTTGCGTGATGCCCTGATGATCATGCTCGCGGGCGCGCAGTGCCTCCGGGATGACGCCGATCACCTCGCCACCGGCGGCGCAGACGGCGTCCGCGATCGCGCCCATCAGGCCGACAGTGCCGCCGCCATAGACGAGGCCGATGCCGCGTTCCGCGAGCAGCGTTCCGAAGCGCACGGCGGCTTCGCGATAGACGGGCAGGCGACCGGGCGACGAGCCGAGAAAGACGCAGATGCGCATGTTGCTGTGCTACCGGCGGTTCAGGCGAGCCGCTCGGGCACGGACAAGGCTTCCTCGACGATCGTGTTCTTGGTCCCGACCGCTTCCCACGGGAAGACGAACCAGCGCTTGTCCTCGTCGCGGTCGATCATCTGTGCCCAATAGTCGACCTCGACCTTCGAGCGGCTGTTGTTGATCAGGACGGCGAAGCGGAGGTTGCCGTGGTCGCAGCCATTGTCGGCGAGCAGGCGACGAATATAGTCGATCGTGCCGCCGCTGTCGTTGATATCGTCGACGAACAGCAGGCGTACGCCCGCCGCGCTCTTGGCCGCGACCTTGCCGAGCAGTTCGTCGGCGAAGCCCGGCACCTTCGAGGAATGGTCGATCGACAGCATCGGCAGGTCGAGCCGATGGGAGAGGAAGACCGCCGGAACCAGGCCGCCGCGGCCGATACCGATAATGAAGTCCGGCTTCCATTCCGCGCCGCTCACCTGCTCCGCCACGGCTCCCACATCTGCAAGGAAACCATCAAAGGAGATATAGAAGAGTTCGGGCGTGGCGGCGGTGCTCATCGTCGGGCGTCCAGTTGCGCAGGAAGTGGGAAAGGCAGACCGTTATCCTGTCCGTCGCGGATCGGCAACGGGGAAGCGGTGATCGCCGCGCTTTCGCCCGAACGGCATAGAAAAGCGCCCGTCGCTGCTGGACAATGCACGAACTTTTTACTTACTTGATGGCAGCGTCCGGCGGTCCGTCGCCGTCGCTATAGCATGACCGACGAGGAACGCCACGATGACGCGCAGGATATGGGGCTTTTGGGTCGGGATAGTCGCCGCACTCGCGGCGCTCGGAGCGGTGCCTGCCGCGATCGCGGCCGAGCCGCCCGTACCTGCGCTACCCCGGGTGAAGCCGATCCCGGTCAAGGTCATCGTGATCGCCAATTTCGAACCCGGTGCGGACAAGGGCGACGTGCCCGGGGAGTTCCAGACCTGGGCCGAGCGCGAGCATCTGGACGAGGCCATCCCGGTTCGCGGCGCGATCCATCCGCTGATGCGGAACAAGGACGGGCTGTACGGCATGGTGTGGGGCAGCACGGGTTCCCTGTTCGCGGAGGTGTCCGACCAGCTGACGGCGCTGCTGCTTGATCCCCGATTCGATTTTTCGAAGACCTACTGGCTGTTCACCGGCATATCGGGGGTGGACCCCGAACTGGCGTCGGTGGGCAGTGCCGCCTGGGCGCGCTGGGTGGTGCAGGGCGACACGATGCGGGAGTTCGACGACCGTGAGGTGCCGAAGGGCTGGCCCTATGGCCTGTTCGCGATCGGCGCGGGGAAGCCCAATGAACTGCCGAGGAACCCCGGCAGCTTCGCAGGCATGACGGAGGACAGCGCGGCGAAGGAGCTGAGTATGTCGATCACGCTCAATCAGGGGCTCGCGCGCTGGGCCTATGGCATGACCAAGGACGTCGAAATTCCCGACTCGCCAGCCCTTCGTGCCGACCGGGTGAAATGGACGGGCTATCCCAACGCCCAGAAGCCGCCCTTTGTCCTGATGGGTGAGACGCTTGGTTCGCGCCGTTACTGGCATGGCCCCGGCCGTACCCAGTGGGCCCGCGACTGGGTGAAGCTGTGGACCGGCGGCAAGGGCGCTTTCGCCATGACCAACATGGAAAGCCAGTCCATGGCGGCCGCGATGGAACTTGGCGGGCGGCTGGGTCTGGTCGACGTCAACCGCGTGATGGTGCTGCGTACTGCCAGCAACCCGTCCATGCCGCCGCCGGGTGTTCCGGCGGCTGAAAGCGTCGGAGACGAGGGGCCAGGGCAGGTCGCGGCCTATGAAGCGAATTACAGGGTCGGTGCGCCGGTTCTTCACGAACTGCTGGCGCACTGGAGCCGATACAAGGACAATGTGCCCAGTGCAGGCGAGTGAGACCGGCGAATTGCCGCCGGAGAAGACCGGATGTTCCTCCGGTCAGGGAGGGTGAAGATGACGGCAGCCGAAACGACGACGGCACCGGTGCGCAAGCGGGACAGCGAGCGCACCCGCGCCGCGATCCTGAAGGCGGCGACGCGCGAATTCAGCGCCAACGGCTTTTCCGGCGCGCGGACGGAGCGCATATCCGCCCTCGCCAAATGCAATATTCGCCTGCTCTACCATCATTTCGGAAACAAGAAGGCGCTCTACGTCGCGGCGATCGAGGCCGCCTATGAGGATTTGCGCACGAAGGAAGCGGCGCTGGTCTTCGACTATGACGATCCGACGGGCTGCGTCGAACAGTTGTTCCGTTTCACCTTCGCCTATTTCCAGAACAATCCCTATTTCGAGGGGTTGCTGCGCACCGAAAACATGATGCAGGGAAAGTTCGTCCGCCAGTCAAAGAGCGTGCCGGAGGCGGCGGCAAACCTGAAGCAGGTGTTGAAGCGGATCATCGCGGCGGGCGAGGCGAAGGGCGAGTTCCGGCCCGGCGTCGACGCCGATCATCTTTACGTCACGATCACGGCGCTGAGCCGCTTTCACATATCGAGCAGCTATTCGCTGTCCGCCTTGCTCCAGACCGACATGCGCAGCGCCGAATGGCGTGAGGGCTGGCTGGCGCATGGCATCAACCTGATCCGCGCCTATGTCAGGGCCGATGCCGGCCGGCCGGGGAACGGAAGCGGACCGGCCGCGCCTGTTCCCCGGAGCGCGATGGCCGATTGAAGCCTCAGTCCGCCGCCTCGACAGGCTGCGGCAGGGTGCAGACATCCACCCACTGGCCCCCGGTGATGGTCGAAAGCCGTTCTGGAGAGAGTTCCACCGAAGCGGTGCGTGCGCCCGCCGCCGGAAAGACCGTGTCGAACGCCTGAAGCGACACATCGCAATAGACCGCGAGCGGCGTCGCAAGGCCGAAGGGGCAGACGCCGCCCACCGGATGACCGGTCAATGCCTCGACCTCCTCAGCGCCCAGCATGCGGGGCTTGCCGCCGAGCGCCGCCCGGGCCTTCCGGTTGTCGAGGCGGGCGTCGCCGCGGGCCACCACCAGCACGACCGCATCGCCGATCCGCAGCGAGAGCGTCTTGGCGATCCGCGCCGGTTCGACGCCGAGGACGGCCGCAGCCTCCAGCACGGTTGCGGTACTCGCCCTCTGATCGATGATCGCGATTTCCGGGGCCTTCAGTGCCAGGTCGGCGCGGACGGACTCGAGGCTCATGCCGGGCGAATCTCGCTCAGCTTCCGTTCCCAGGCGAGGGCGTGGCTGACGATCTCGTTGAGGTCGGCATGCTTGGGCTGCCACGGGAACCGCGCCATGATCGCGCTGTTGTCGGAGATCAGCGCGTCGGGGTCTCCCGCCCGGCGCCCCTCGATCCTCCGCTCGATCTGCATGTTGGTCACACGGTCGACGGCGTCGAGCACTTCGAGGACCGAAAAACCCCGGCCGTAGCCGCAGTTGAGCGTGTGGCTCGCCGCCGGGTCGGCGATCAACGCTTCCAGCGCCAGCACATGTGCACTCGCAAGGTCGGAAACGTGAATATAGTCGCGTACCCCGGTGCCGTCCGGCGTGTCATAGTCCGTGCCGAAGACCGAAACGTGGCTGCGCTTGCCCAGCGCGGCTTCGACCGCGACCTTGATCAGATGGGTGGCGCCTGCCGTCGACTGGCCGGAGCGCGCACGCGGGTCGGCGCCCGCGACGTTGAAATAGCGCAGCGCGCAATAATTGAACGGATGCGCCTTCGCCACGTCGGCCAGCATGATCTCCGTCATCAGTTTCGACATGCCGTAGGGATTGATCGGCTGTTTCGGGCTATCCTCCCGCACCGGGCTTTCTTTGGGAATACCATAGGTCGCGGCGGTGGAGGAGAAGATGAAATGCCGCACGCCGCTTCGCACCGCGCTTTCGATGAGGGCGCGGCTCTTCACCGAATTGTTGTGATAATATTTGAGCGGGTTCTCGACGGATTCGGGCACGATGATCGAACCGGCGAAATGCATGACCGCGCCGATGCCGTGCGTGCGCATGGTCGCTTCGACCAGTGCCTGATCCTCTATGTCGCCGGACACGAACGGCACATCCTCAGGCACGGCCCAGCGGAAGCCGGTGGTGAGATTGTCGATGACGACGACCGGCCAGCCCGCATCGCGCAGGGCAAGGACGGCATGGCTGCCGATATAGCCGGCGCCGCCGGTAACCAGTACTACAGGCTTGTTCATGATGGACCCGCTCCTCGTGGCGATGCGATACTGCAGCGCAACAAGGATTGGCAATGGCGGCGGCACGATCAGGCGGCGTTTCAAACCGGTTCGTCATGGAACGGGACAGGACACAGGACGATGCCGATCACCGGTCTATTCCGGTAACGCATCATTTCCGTTGCGGCGCTGTTCAGTGTCCGCCGGGCGCTGTAGCGTGCCGGCCTGCCGAAAGGGAACCTGCATGCAACGCTACAGCCGCATCGCCATCGCGCTTCACTGGGCCATCGCCGCCGCCCTTGCTTTTCAGATCGCACTTGGCTGGGGGCTCGAAGGGCTGGGGGCGAGAGGCTTTTCCGCCTTCCAGCTACACAAATCGGTCGGCATCACCATTCTGGTCCTTACCCTGGCGCGGATAGCCGTTCGTTACTGGAAGCCGCGCCCGGCACCGAAGGAGGGCGGCATCAATGGCGCGCTGGCGAAGGGCGTTCATATCGGCCTCTATGTGTTCATGCTGGGCGGGCCGCTGACCGGCTGGGCGCTCGTGTCGACGGCGAAGGTCAAGGTGCCGACGCTGATCTTCGGCACGATACCGTTGCCGCATCTGCCCTTGGCGCAGGCGAGCCATGCGCTGTACGAGAATGCCCACGGTCTGATCGCCTGGCTCGGCGTGGCGCTTTTCCTGCTGCATGTCGCGGGTGCCCTCCGGCACCATGTGCTGCTGCGCGACGGGCTCATCTATCGCATGGTGCCGACCCGTTCGATGGCGATGATGCTGGGGCTGGTTGCACTGGTGCCGCTTGGTCTGGTGCTGGGCAAGGCGGCCCTTCCGGGCAAGGAAACGCAGCCCAAACCTGTCGCCTCCGTTCCAGCAGAGGCCGGAGCAGACAATGCGATTGAGGCAGCGGCGAATGCGTCAGCCGGGGCGGTCATTGATAATGCGGCGGCGACGCCCGCGAATGCCGCGGAAGCCAGCAAAGAGGACATTGCGCCTGTCGGGCCGCCGCCCTTGTGGAAAGTGCAGAAAGGCAGAAACCTGGCCTTTTCCGTCGGCAGTTCAGACGGTTCGACTATCGCCGGGCATTTCAATAGCTGGTCGGCGCGGATCGTGATGGATCCTGATCATCCCGAGACGGCGGATATCGGTGTCGACATCAACCTTGCGAGTGCGACCGTTGGCGATCCGACGCAGGACGGCATGTTGCCCGGAGCCGAATTCTTCGACGTGGCGGCGCATCCGACCGCCCGTTTCACGGCCAGGGGAGCGGAAAGCACGGGGCCGGGCAGCTACCGCGCGAACGGCACGCTGACGCTGAAGGGGGTCAGCAAGCCCCAGACGATACGCTTTACTCTATCCGGCAAAGGCATGAGTCGGACGGTCAAGGGCACGGCATCGGTTGCCCGCGGGCTATTCGGGGTAGGGAATGGTGACAGCAGCACCGGCCTTGCATCCGATGTATCCGTGCGCTTCAGCTTCGACGCGATCGGTCAGCCGTCAAAGCCGTGAAGATCCTCCGGCGTGTCGACATCACCCAGCATGCCGGGTGCGGCCGGGACCAGCGACGCGCCGGAGAGCAGATCGCGCGCGCCCTTGTCGCCCTGGAGTGCGCCAAGCGCTGAGAAGTGCGCACGGCCGAAAAGGCAGGGGGGAGAAGGGGATTTGCCGTCAAGGCTGGCGACGATGGACCTGTCATCTGTGGCTTTGTCACAGATTCCGCACAGATGCCCTGCCGTCACGCCCGGCATGTCAGCCAGCACGATCAGCGCGCCTGAGCAGCCTGTCTTCATCACCTGATCCATGGCGCGCGCTATGCTGCCGGACAGGCCCGCCTCCGGCTGATCGTTGACGAGCAGCGTGAAGCCGAGTTCGGTCAGGATGGCATGCACGACCGGTGCGTCGTCCAGCGGCCTTACAATGCCGATCAGGTGGCGGGGTCGTATCGCGGCCAAGGCTTCGGCCGCGTGCGCGATCAAAGGGCGGCCCTTATGGATCGCGACGAGCTTGTCGGCGAGGCCGAAGCGGCGCGAGAGCCCGGCGGCGAGCAGTACTCCGGTCGTGTCGGCCGGCTTCATGTCAGCCTGCGCGGTTGAGCGCCTGCACCATGCCGGCGGCGACGGACAGGGCGATCTCGGCAGGCCCGCGTGCCGCTATGTCGACGCCGGCCGGGCCGTCGATCCGGTCGAGGTTGGCGTCCGGCACGCCAGCAGCGGTCAGGCGTTCGCGTCGGGCGGCGTGGCTCTTGCGCGAACCGAGAGCCGCGACATAGCCGGTCGGCGCCGAAAGCGCTGCGATCAGGGCCGGGTCGTCGATCTTCGGATCGTGGCTGAGCGTGATGACGGCGGTCGCCGCATCGGGACGAAGCGCAGCCACGGCCTCGTCAGGCCAGCGATCGTCGAGCGTGACATCGGGAAAGCGTTCGGCCGTCAGGAAACGGGCGCGGGGGTCGACCAGAGTCACCGCCACGTCGAGGGCATGGGCTATGGGCACGAGCGATTGCGCGATCTGTACCGCGCCGACGATGATCAGCCGTCTGCGCGGGCGATATCGATTGACGAACAGGCCATCGATCACCCCCTCGCGGCTGAGGCCGCTCTCGGGGTCCGTCGATATCGCGAGCGGTGGCCCGTCACCGACCGCCGCCTCGATCGCGTCGAACAACCGGAACGGGAAGCCGTGCTCGCTGACGGGCTGGACCAGTACCTCGATGGTTCCGCCGCATGGCAGCCCGACCTCCCATGCGCTCGCGTCCGCCACGCCATAGCGTCGTACCCGCGTCGCACCGGTGGCGATGACCTCCGCCGCCGTCGCCAGCACGTCGCCCTCGACACAGCCGCCCGATACCGACCCTTCGAAGCGTCCGTCCTCATGCACCAGCATGTGCGATCCCTGTGGACGCGGGGCCGAACCCCAGGTCGACATGACCGTTGCCAGGGCAAGGCGTGCGGGTTGCCATGCGCGGGCGGCATCGATAACCGAACGGGGAGTATCCATGGGTGATGAGGTGGCATTGGGTGGCGCCTCTGTCCAGTGAGGCCTCGCATTTCCGGTGAAGACGCAAGGAAAGGCTGGTCAAGGGCGGTCCCGCATTCCATATGCGCATCGCAAGGCACCGATAAGAGGATGAAAATGGCGGAATCCGACCTCGACGATGGCGATCTGGTAGCGGAACCGGGAAAGATTCCGGTGCCCGACGCGGTTGCCGACGCCATCCGTACGCTGATCCGCTGGTCGGGCGATGACCCGGAGCGCGAAGGGTTGCTCGACACGCCAAAGCGGGTCGCGCGCGCGTGGAAGGAATATTGCCGCGGCTATGCCGAGGATCCTGCCTATCATCTGAGCCGCATTTTCCATGAAGTCGGCGGTTATGACGAGATCGTGCTGCTGAAGGACATCCCGTTCCAGTCCCACTGCGAGCATCACATGGCGCCGATCGTGGGGAAGGCGCATATCGCCTATCTTCCCGGCGACTATGTGGTCGGCATTTCGAAGCTTGCGCGTGTGCTTCATGCCTACGCCCAACGCCTGCAGGTCCAGGAAAGGCTGACGGCGGAGGTTGCCGACTGCATCTGGGACAATCTGAAACCGCTGGGCGTGGCGGTCGTGATCGAGGCGACGCACGGCTGCATGACGGGGCGGGGCGTGCGCACGCCGGGCGTGGTCATGAAGACCAGCCGGATGATGGGCGTGTTCCGCGAGGATGAGAAGAGCCGCAAGGAAGTGCTGAAGCTGATGGGCGTGTGACCGACGAAGAGGGACGCTATCGCCCGCTGGGGGCCCCGCTCGCAAGCGTGCCGGAACCGGCCGAGGCCACCGCATTGCCGGTCTCTGGGCGCAGGCTCGCACTTGTCACCGGGGGACATCGCAGGCTCGGGGCGGCGATCGCCACGGCGCTGGCCGCCGCCGGATACGCGCTTGCGATTCACGGGAGCCATGATGTCGAACTGGAAGGCGGGCTGGAGCGCGCACTCGACGATCACGGCACGTCATGGGAAGGGTTCGTCGCCGATTTCTCTGATCTCGACGCGGCCGAGGAACTGATCGCCCGCATCTCTGGCGTGTTCGGGCGGCCGCCCGACCTGCTGGTCAACAGTGCCGCGATCTTCGGGCAGGACAGGCTGGCGAACGTCAGCGGCGATGACCTGATGCGGCATTTCGCGGTCAATTGCGCAGCGCCGGTCCTGCTGACGAAGGCGTTTGCGACGGTTCCCTCCGGGCCTGTCGATCGCAGTGTGATCAACATCCTCGACCAGCGGATAGACCATCCGCATGGCGATCAGCTTGCCTATACCATCTCAAAAATGGGGCTGGCCGGTTTCACGCAGATTGCCGCACGCGAACTCGCGCCCAAGGTGCGGGTCAATGGCGTTGCGCCCGGATTGACGCTGGTGACGCCGGACTACACCCCGGCGCAGACCCGCGACCTTGCCGAGGCGATGCCGCTCGCTCATCTGCCAAGGCCCGCCCAGATCGCGGAGGCGGTGCTGTATCTGGCGAGCGCGACGGCGGTGACCGGGCAAGTCCTTTATGTCGACGGCGGCGCGCATATGCGCAGCTATCCCCGCGATTTCATGCATCTCTGACGGTAACGCGTGGCCTCAGGCGGCCGCGCGATGCCCGGTGGCAAGCAGTGCCTCGGCAATTGCGTGCGTACGGGCATTGTCGACGTCGATGGCCAGCCTGCCATCGGGTATCAGGACCGGCTCGATCGGTACACGGAACACGCGGGAGATACGCCGCATCATCGTGGCGAGCCGCAACTTGCCAAGGCGGAAGAGCAGCAGGTTGATGACGCCGAATGCGGCGACGATGCGGGCCGGGCGTTTGGCGAACTGGCCGCCGCCGGCAAAGGCACGGGCGCTGGCCAGCGCTTCCGGGGCCCGCAACCAGTAGAGATTGCAGTTGGAAAAGGCGCCGTCCGCGAAGGTGTAGAAGCGCCGCTGTCCATCCGGATGGGCGGCCCGGACCGCTTCGCGGGTGGCAAGGGCCAGTGTCGCCATCGCCTTCGTTCCGTCGGAAGCGAGGGCGAAGTCCCGCAGGGCGGCCGCGTTCAGCAGGGCGCTGTCGGCGGTCGTGACGATCAGCGGGAAGCTGGCCCGCTGGCCCGCATACACAATGCTGTCGGCCAGATTGGGCTGGGCATCGATCAGGACGACGCGTCCTTGCCGCTCGGCCTGGGCAACCAGCGGGACAGTACGAAGGCCCTGCGCGTCGTCTGTGGAGATGAGGATGAGCCCGCCGCCGGGCATGTCCAGCGCGGCGCGGAGCGGATAGGTGATGAGAGGCGCACCGGCGACCGGCACCAGGCATTTGTGCGATACCTCGGCCGCCTGCGCGAGCGGATCGAGCGCACCCTCCCGGCTGGCGGCGAGGATCAGTATGCCGGTCATGCCGCGAGTTCGACCGCCGTGCGGCGCAGTACGCCCTGTCGCAGCAGCGAATGGGTGACGATGGTTTCGACAAGTGCGCCATGGTCGACGCCAAGCAGACCAGCGGAGCGGGAGATCGTCTTCTTCGACCACAGGTTGCAGCTCAGGTTCACTTCCATGAACGCGATCCGGCCGGTGGCGGGATCGTAGCGGAACTCGAAACGGCCATAGTCGAACGGCCAGAGTTCGCGCATCAGCCTGTGGGTGAAGCCGGTTGCCCGTTCGAGGGCGTGCATGTCGGTCAACGGCGCCAGCGGATCCTCATCGACGTCGATCAGGTTGCGCTTTTCCTCATAGGTGCGCAGTCCGTTGGGATAGATGAGTGGCGGCAGCATCCAGGGGCCGTCTGCGCCGACCACCGGCACGGCAAGGTCCATCGCCGGGATCCAGGGCTCCAGTATCGCGTCATGGCCCTCATCATGCAGCCAGTCGATCTGCGCAGCGGCCGATTCCCAATCGTCCACGACGGCCACGCCCCAGCTGGCGGATGAGGCGTTGGGTTTGACGATCATGCGGCCGTCACGCGCGAAATCCGGCCGTTCGACCATCTGGCCGAGGCGGAATACGGCCCATTCGCAGGTGTCAACGCCATGGGCGCGGGCCAGATGCTTCATCAGATGCTTGTCATCCGACAGGCCGCGGATGATCGGACGCGCGCCAAGATAGGGCGTGCCTGCGCGTTCCAGCATCAGCGGTGCCATCATCTCGCTGTTGACGAAGCCGGCGCGGTTGAGGAGCGGGATGACGAAGTCGGCGGACGCATCGTCCAGGTCCTCGAACCGGTCGGCGGCCTCCACGCTGAGGCCGACGCCGCGCAATGTCTCCAGAAGTTCGTGATGATAGACCGCATGGCTGCCGTCGACACGATCGAGCCGCCCGCCCGATTTCGCATGCCGGGCGAGCAGCATCAGCTTCAGACGGGCTTTCTCCTCCGCGGCGAGGCGAAGGACGCGATGGTGGGTCATGCATGGCTCCCTGTTTCCGGTGGAAATAGGGGGGATCGGTGACGTGGCGGTGACCCGCGCGTTACGGCGCGGTTACGGCGCGCGCGATGAACATGTGAGAATCATGACGTTGCCGGAAAAGGCATGGGCCAAAAAAAATGGGGCCAAAAAAATGGGGCCGGAAAAGGAAAGGGGCCGGCCGGTTGCCCGGACGACCCCTTTTCGAAATCCTTGGGTTCGAACGAAGCGATCAGGCTTCGTCTTCCTCCGTCGCGGCGGGCTCCGCTGCGATTTCGCCGGGTTCGGCGTTCGGATCGTAATCCTCGGTGAAGCCCGATTCCTCGCGCTCGAACAGCGAGGCCATGACATCGACGCCGTCCTTCTGAAGGTCGGCTTCCTCGGGCGAACGGGCGACGTTCACCTGGATCGTCACGGCAACCTCCGGGTGGAGGGCGACCTTGACGTCGAACAGGCCGACGGTCTTGATCGGACGCTCCAGGACGACCATCGCCTTGGTCACGCCCTTGACGCCGTCAGCGTCGAGCGCCTCGACGATGTCGCGGACCGAAACCGAGCCGTACAGCGCACCGGCGTTCGACGACTGGCGGATCAGGACGACCTGCTTGCCCTCGATGTCCTTCGATGCGGTTTCGGCGTCGCCACGGCGGGAGGCGTTGTCAGCCTCGATCTTGGCGCGGTTCGCCTCGAACACCTTCTTGTTGGCGGCGTTCGAACGCAGCGCCTTCTTGTTCGGCAGCAGGAAGTTACGGGCATAGCCGTCCTTCACGGTGACGATGTCACCGATGGCGCCGAGCTTCTCGATCCTCTCGAGCAGAATGATTTCCATGAGTCCTACTCCCTCACTTCACGATGTAGGGCAGGAGGCCCAGGTGACGGGCGCGCTTGATCGCCTGGGCGAGCTCGCGCTGCTTCTTGGTGCTGACGGCCGTGATACGGCTCGGGACGATCTTGCCGCGCTCCGAAACGAAGCCCTGCAGCAGACGAACGTCCTTATAGTCGATCTTGGGCGCATCCTTCGCGGCGAAGGGGCAGCTCTTGCGGCGGCGGAAAAAGGGGCGTGCCATAGTCCTGAAACTCCTTATTCGCCGTCGGCGGTTTCACGGTCGCGACGCGGGCCACGATCTTCGCGCGGACCGCGATCCTCGCGGGGGCCACGGTCGCCACGCTCACCGCGTTCGCCACGGCCGCTGCGCTCCTGCTTGCGCATCATGACCGACGGACCAGCTTCCAGCTCATCGACCTTGACGGTCATGTAGCGGATGATGTCCTCGTTGATCTGGGTCTGGCGCTCCAGCTCGGCAACGACGCCGGCGGGGGCGTCGATGTTCAGCAGCACATAGTGCGCCTTGCGATTCTTGGCGATCTTGTAGGCGAGCGAGCGCAGGCCCCAATTCTCGGTCTTCACGACCTTGCCGTTGTTCGCTTCGATAATCTGGGTGGCGGTTTCCGCCAGCGCGTCCACCTGCGCCTGTGCCAGATCCTGGCGCGCAAGGAACACGTGCTCGTAAAGAGCCATGGTCTTACCTCATCTTGGCCGATCGCTGACGCCGCCCCATGCGGTCGCCCCTCCGGCTGTCGTCATAGTTTCACGAAAACCGGAATAGCCCGGCCGTCCGCGAAGCGGCGCCTATGACCGAAAAGCAGTGCGAATGCAAGTGCGGTGCAGCTGATTCGGTCCGCCGTTCATCCGATTCGCTTCGTCCCTTGGCGCTTGTCGATGAATGAAGGGGGGAATAGCGGACGGAGCAACGCCTTTGGCGATGTTCCGGGAGCTTTTTCAAGATGTTGATCCGCAGCCTTTCTTTCTTCGCCGCTTTGCTCCTGTCTCTTGCGGGGATCGCCCCGGCGGCGCAGGCGCGCGGCATCGTGCTGGAGGGCAACTATGTGCATGCCCAGGGCGACTGGGGCACCGAACTGGGCGGCGGGCTGGAAACCGGGAGCGGCGGCTTTGCCGTCCGTCCCATTGTCGGCGCGTTCCTGCACGATGGGGACACGAGCTTCTATGCGAAGGGGGAGGTAACCTACACCATTCCCGCCTTCGCCGAAGTGGGCGGCGGCGTGCGCCTCAGCGGCGACAAGGCCCGGCTTTACGGCACGGCCAGCGTGCCGCTGGCGCCGTTCCTTCGCCTGAAAGGCAATGTTGGCGACCATTATTACGGGGTCGGGCTGCGCGTCGGATTCTGAACGACAGCACGAACAGGCGTGCGGGATGGCACGCCTATTCGTGCCGCAGGGCGTCGATGGGGTTCAGCGCCGCCGCCCGCCGTGCCGGGAAGTAGCCGAACACGACACCGATCGCGGCGGAGAAGAGGAACGCGATCAGGTTTACCTGGACATTGAACAGGAAAGGCACCTGCATCAACGGGGCGATCACGACCGAGGCGATCAGGGCGAGGAAGAGGCCGATCAGGCCGCCCAGGCACGAAAGCACGATCGCCTCGACAAGGAACTGCAGCAGCACCTCCCGCGCGACGGCGCCGATGGCGAGGCGGATGCCGATCTCCCGCGTGCGTTCGGTCACCGACACCAGCATGATGTTCATGATGCCGATGCCGCCGACGAGCAGGGATATAGCGGCCACTGCCGCGACGATCTGCGTCAGGATGGTGGTGGTGCCGGTCAGCGTGTCCGAAATCTGCTTGGTGTCGAAGACGTTGAAATTGTCATCCGATCCGGCCTTGATCTTCCGCCGCTCGCGCATCAGTTGCTCAAGGCTCTTCTGAACGACCGTGGTGTCATAGGCGTCGTCGACCGCGATCATGATCTGGCTGATGTCGCGGTCGCCGGTGAAGCGGCGCTGGACGAACTTGATTGGCATGACGACGACATCGTCCTGATCGCCAAAGCCACCCTGTCCCCGCGTCGAGAGCACGCCGATCACCTGACACGATACGCCCTTGATGCGCATCCGCTTGCCGACGGGGTCGTTGCCCTGGAACAGGTTGGTCTTGATCGTGTTGCCGATGATGCAGACCGGGCGGCCCGCCTCCTCCTCCTCGGGCAGGAACAGGCGGCCGGTGGCGACCTTCCATTGCTGGACCTCCGAATAATCGGAGGTCGTGCCGTAGACGGTGGTGGACCAGTTGCTGCCCTCATAGATCGCGGTGCCGCTCGACTGCACGACGGGCGCGACGGCGCGCACGCCGGTCAGCTGGTTCTGGATCGCGGTCAGGTCCTGCGGCTTGAAGTCGGGCGGGCGAGGGCCGCCGCCGCCGCGGCCGAAACCCTGGCCGGGGCGGAGCTGGAGGACATTGGCGCCGAGCGAACTGATCTGCTCGCGCACAGCCGCGGTCGCGCCGTTGCCGAGCGTGACCATCGTCACCACCGCCGCCACGCCGATGATGATGCCCAGCGTCGTCAGGAAGGAGCGCAGCTTGTGCCGCATGATCGCGCGGAAGGCGAGGGTGATCGTCGTGCCGAGCATCAGGCGGTTCCTCCCGTCTCGATCCGCTCGACCAGACCGTCCTTGAAATGCACGATCGTGCGCGCGAAGGCCGCCATGTCGGGTTCGTGCGTGACCATCAGGACGGTGATGCCGCTGTTGCGGTTGAGGTCGGTCAGCAGTTCCATGATCTCCACCGAACGCTCGGAATCGAGATTGCCGGTCGGCTCGTCGGCGAGGAGGACGGCGGGTTGCGTGACGATGGCGCGGGCGATCGCCACGCGCTGCTGCTGTCCGCCGGAAAGCTCGGCGGGCGTATGGTCCCACCAGTCCTTCAGGCCAACCTTGTCGAGAGCGGCCATGCCTGCGTCATAGCGCGCCTTCTTGTCCTCCCCACGATAGAGCAGGGGCAGTTCGACATTCTCCAGCGCGGTGGTGCGCGACAGGAGGTTGAAGCCCTGGAACACGAAGCCGAGGTAACGGCGGCGCAGCAGCGCGCGCTGGTCGCGGTCGAGCGTCTCGACATGCCGCCCCTTGAACAGGAACGTGCCGCCCGAAGGCACGTCGAGGCAGCCCAGGATATTCATCGTGGTGGACTTGCCCGACCCGGAGGGCCCCATGACGGCGACGAAATCGCCCTCGGAGATGTCGAGATCGATGCCCTTGAGTGCCTGAAAGGCGGTGGGGCCGCTGCCGTAGACCTTGGTGACGCCGCGCAGGGAAATGATCGGATCATCAGCCATGCGTCAGGTCCCGCTCTGGCGTCCCGTGCCGCGCGGCTCCTCGCCCTGCGTGGGCTTGCCGGACGGGGCGGCGGGCGCCTTCGTGGACGAGGCTTCGCTCGAATTGCCAAGCGCGTTCATTGTTGCAGGGCTGCCGTCGGTGGAACGGTTCTGGTCCTGAGCCTTGCGGTCGCCCTGCGCCTTCTGATGATCGCCGTTATTGCCCTGTGCCTGATCTTCAGCCGGCTGCTGTTGCCCGGCGGCGAGCTGTCCAGTGATGACGCGCATGCCCGGCTTCAGGTCGCCGCCGGTCACGACGGTACGGGAACCGTCGCTGGCGCCGACCGTGATCTGGATCGCCTTCGGCTTGCCGTCGTCGCCGGTGACGTAGATCGTCTGGCTGCTGCCGGCGCCGATGCTGACCTGCCGGTTGCTGCCCTGACGGAAGCGGGGGCCGGGCAGTATCTGGCTCGTGATGCCGCCTCCCTGTGAGCTGCTGCTCGGCTTGAAGCGGAGCGCTGCGTTGGGGATGAGCAGCACATCGTGCAGTTCCTGTGTCACGATGTCGGCCGTCGCCGTCATGCCGGGGCGCAGGATCCCGTCATTATTGTCGACCGACAACACGGCGGTATAGGCGACGACCGAGCCGGTCGAACTGCTGGAACTGCTACTCGACGACGAGGAGGAGGACGACGACGAACTGCTGGAGCTGTTGGAGCCCACGTTCACGCGTGTGACCTTTGCCGGGAATTGCCGGCCGGGGAAGGCGTCGACGGCGAAGGTCGCGGATTGCCCTTCCTTGACCTGGCCGACATCGGCCTCATCCACCGAAACCTCGACCTCCATCTTGGTGAGATCCTCGGCAAGGGTGAAGAGCACCGGCGCATTCAGTGACGCGGCGACGGTCTGACCCGGCTCGATATCGCGGGAGAGGACGACGCCGTTTACCGGCGAAACGATCTGCGAGATCGACAGGTTGGTCTGGGCCGTGGAAAGCTGGGCGTTGGATACTTGTACCTGCGCCTCGGACGAGCGGAGGGACGCGACAGCCTGTTCATAGGTTGCACGGGCGCTGTCCATCTCCGTCTTGGAGGGGACGCGGCCGCCGGAAAGCTTGTAGACATTCTCCTGCCGGTCGAGCGTTGCCTTGGCGAGGCAAGGTTCGCGCGGGCCTGCGTCACGCCCGCCTGGGAAGAGGAGACCTGCGCACGCGACTGGTTGACCGAATCGATCAAGCGGCGGGTGTCCACCTCCGCCAGCTTCTGGCCCTTTGTCACCCGGTCGTTCACGTCGACATACACATCGGTGATCTTGCCCGACTGTTCCGAACCGACGTCGACCTGATTGATCGGTTTCAGGTTGCCGGTAGCGGACACGGTGACCGTGAGGTCGCCCTTGCGTGCCTCGCGCGTGGCATAATTGGGCTGATCGCCCGACGAGAAACAGCGGGACAGGAGGAAGACGAGGAGAAACAGGACAAGCCCGATGACGCCCCATTTTACCCATTTGCGCCACGGCTTTTCCGGCCGGGTACCAAGGAAATCGTCCAGGCTTTCCTCATTGCCGGGGGCCTGATTTTCGGGGGTCGTGCTGTCGGTCATTGCGGCCGTCCATCCATGTTCTGCCATCCTCCGCCGAGCGCGCTGTACAGCTGGGCAACGGCCAGGACTTCGTCGGATCGCGCGCTTGCCTGGGAATTGCGCGCGGAAAGAAGGGTCTGCTCGGCGGTGAGCAGCGTCTGGAAATCGGTGAGCCCGGCCTGATACTGGCTGCGGGCGAGGATCGCCGCGTTGGTCGAAGCCTCCAGCGCGGTCGCGAACTGGGTTTCGCGCTCACGCGCGGCGGTGAGGGATGCCATCGCGTTCTCGACGTCTTCCAGCGCGCCGAGCACCGTCCCCTTGTAAGCCGCGAACGCAGCGTCGGTCGCGGCCTTCTGCGAACGCAGCTGCGACGCGAGGCGACCGCCATCGAAGATCGTCTGGGCGACGTTGGCGAAGACGCCGCCTGTGATGATGTCGAACAGGTTGCTGAAGGCCGTCGACGAGGTGCCGATATTGCCGCTGATGCCAAGCGATGGATAAAGCTGCGCCTTGGCGACGCCGATCCGCGCCGTCGCCGCGGCCAGCGAACGCTCGGCCGACCGTACGTCAGGCCGTTGTCTCAATGTATCTGCGGGAATTCCGGCGGTGATTCCTGCCGGTGCCGTCAGGATCGGTGCCTGCGCCTCGAGCGCGCGCGTCGCTTCGCCCGGGGCCTGTCCGGTCAGCACGGCGATACGGTTCAGCGCCGCCTTCACATTGGCTTCGAGCGTCGGCACCGTGGCGCCGGTCTGCGCGAGCTGGGCGCGGGCCTGCTCCTGATCGAGCGAGGAGACGAGACCGGCCTGCAGGCGCCAGCTGGCGATGTCGTAATTGTCCTGCTGATTGGTCAGTGTCTCGCGGGCGATGCGCAGCTGCTCCTGCGCCAGTCGGGCCTGGACATAGTTGCTGACCAGCTCGGCGATGATCGACAGGCGCACATTGGCAAGGTCATAGCCGCTGGCGGCGAGATCGGCCCGTGCCGCCTCGGCGCTGCGCGAGAGTTCACCGAACAGATCGACCTGCCATGAGGCGCTGGCGCCGGCCGAATAGGTGCTGCTCCAGCGATTGGACGAGGAGCCGATCACGTTGCCGTTGCTGTCGAGCTGAAATCCGCTGGTGGCGCCGCTCCGGTAATTCTTGCCGCCCGAGGCCGAGCCGCTGACCTGCGGCAGGAAGGATGCGTTGGCTTGCCGGAGCGCTTCGCGTGCCTGTCTCAGGCGAGCCTGCGCCTGCACGATGTCGAGGTTGTTGGCGATGGCCGCATCGATGAGGCCGTTGAGCGCGGGATCGTTGAAGCCGTGCCACCATTGTGCCAGCGCGGCCTCATCCACAGGGGCGTCGGGCGTGCCCTGCGCGCCGGTATAAGCGGCTGGCACGCCAAGAGAGGCCGTGTTCGGCGCGTGATAATCGGGGCCTGCCGCGCAGCCGGCGAGGGCGAGCAGCGTCGGCAGGGACATTGCCCGGATATGACGAACGGTCAGGCGCACTGGGGTCGGCGGCTCCCTGAGGTGGACGATATTCCTGCGCAAGCGGGCCTTGCGCCGGGATCAATGGGTGTCTAGTTCCTGCCGAAATCGGCACGGGGCCTCAACGGCTTTTGTGTCTCAAAGTGTATCAGAGCGCATCCGGGCGCTTCGCATGTCCGGTGCCGAAGGGTTTTTCCAAAGAGGATGATGTCATGAGGGCGTTCCTTTTCCCGGGGCAGGGAAGCCAGTCCGTGGGCATGGGCAAGGCGCTGGCCGATGCCAGCCCGGCAGCGCGCGAGCTGTTCCAGGAAGTCGACGATGCGCTGTCGCAGAAGCTGTTCAGCATCATGGTCGAGGGACCGGAGAGCGACCTCACCCTGACCGAGAACGCGCAGCCCGCGATTATGGCGAACGCCATTGCGACATTGCGCGTGCTGGAGAAGGAAGGCGGCCTGCGCCTCGCCGACAAGGGCGATTTCGTCGCGGGGCACAGCCTGGGCGAATATACCGCGCTCTGCGCGGCTGAGGCGCTCGACGTGCCGACCACGGCGCGGCTGCTGAAGCTGCGGGGGCAGGCGATGCAGGCGGCGGTGCCGGTGGGCGAAGGCGCCATGGCGGCGCTGCTGGGAGCCGATATCGAGAAGGCGCAGGCGCTGGCTGACGCGGCGGCGGAGGGCGAGGTGTGTGCCGTCGCCAATGACAATGACCCGACGCAGGTCGTGATTTCCGGCCATCGGGGGGCGATCGAGCGCGCTGTGGCCATGGTCAAGGACCACGGGATCAAGCGCGGTGTGCTGCTGCCGGTCTCCGCGCCGTTCCATTGCCCGCTGATGCAGCCTGCTGCTGACGTGATGGAGGAAGCGCTGGCCAGGGCGGATATCCGCGCGCCGCTGCTGCCGGTCTACGCGAACGTCCTTGCCGCGCCGATCGCCGCGCCGGACGACATCCGCATGCGTCTGGTCGAGCAGGTGACGGGCCGCGTGCGCTGGCGGGAATCGATCGCCGCGATGTTCGAGGCGGGCGTCACCGACTTCGTCGAACTGGGCGGCAAGGTGCTGGGACCGATGGTGAAGCGGATCGCGCCCGATGCGACCGTGACCAGCATAGTGACCATGGACGATATCGAGGCGGCGCTCGCGCGCCTCTGAACCTGATTATATTGAAAGGCATGGCAATGTTCGACCTTACAGGCATGACCGCGCTGGTCACCGGCGCTTCCGGCGGGATCGGCTCGGCGATCGCGAAGGCGCTGGTCGCGCAGGGCGCACGCGTTGCCTTCTCGGGCAGCAATGAGGGCAAGCTCAAGGATTTTGCGGCCCAGTTCGATGGCGACCACGTCACGCTGCCCTGCAACCTGTCCGACGGCGCAGCTGTCGATGCGCTGGTGCCGCAGGCCGTCGAGGCGCTGGGCGGCAAGCTCGACATCCTCGTCAACAATGCGGGCATTACCCGCGACAACCTCATCCTGCGGATGAAGGACGAGGAATGGACTGACGTCATCTCGGTCAATCTGGAAGCCGCCTTCCGGCTTGCCCGCGCGGCCGCCAAGCCGATGATGAAGGCGCGGTTCGGACGGATCGTGTCGATCACCTCGGTCGTCGGCGTCACCGGCAACCCGGGCCAGGCCAACTACGCCGCCTCGAAGGCCGGAATCATCGGCATGTCGAAGGCGCTTGCGGCGGAACTCGCCAGCCGTAACGTCACCGTCAACTGCGTCGCACCCGGCTTCATCCGCTCGGCGATGACCGAAGCGCTGAACGATGCGCAGAAGCAGGCGATCGATGCCCGTATCCCGGCGGGCAAGATGGGCGAGGGAGAGGATATCGGCGCCGCCGTCGTCTATCTCGCCAGCCGCGAGGCGGGCTATGTCACCGGTCAGACATTGCATGTGAACGGCGGAATGGCCATGATCTGACGCAGAACGGGAGGCTGGTACCTATGGTCGCCTTGCCTCTTGCCTCATTTGCGGCTTCGCTCTAGGGCAGGTCGCTGAACAGATATTCATAGTCCATATACCTACCAAGAAGGACCACTCATGAGTGAGACCGCGGATCGCGTTAAGAAAATCGTCGTCGAGCATCTGGGCGTCGAGGCCGACAAGGTCACCGAGGACGCGAGCTTCATCGACGATCTGGGCGCGGACAGCCTCGACATCGTCGAGCTGGTGATGGCGTTCGAAGAAGAGTTCGGTGTCGAGATTCCTGACGATGCGGCCGAGAAGATCGCGACCGTCAAGGACGCCATCGACTATATCGATTCCAAGGCCTGAAAAGGCTCGCTTCCAGCCCGACTGAGCCGGGCGGAAGTGTCGGAACAGAGGCAAACGGCTCTCCAACCCCGGGCAATCCGGTGGTAGGGGGGCCGCTTCTCTTTGAGAATATGTTTGACGGAGCTGGATTATGCGTCGTGTGGTCGTAACAGGCCTTGGCATGGTGACACCGCTGGGTGCGGATGTCGAAACCGCCTGGAAGAACATCATCGAGAGCAAGTCGGGCGCCGGGACCATTACCCGTTTCGATGCGACCGATTTTCACAGCAATTACGCCTGTGAAGTGAAGCCCGCGGATCACGAATATGGTTTCGACCCTGGCAAGCGGGTCGACCACAAGATTCAGCGGCAGGTCGATCCATTCATCGTCTTCGGCATCGATGCCGCCGGTCAGGCACTCGAGGATGCCGGTCTTACCGAGATGAGCGAGGCGGAGCGCTTCCGCGCCGGTTGCTCGATCGGGTCGGGGATCGGCGGCCTGCCGGGCATCGAAAGCGAATCGCTGGTGCTGGAGCACAAGGGGCCCAAGCGCGTCAGCCCGCACTTCGTTCATGGCCGCCTGATCAACCTTATCTCTGGTCAGGTCTCGATCAAATACGGCCTGATGGGTCCGAACCACGCGGTCGTCACGGCCTGCTCGACCGGCGCGCACTCGATCGGCGACGCCGCGCGGATGATCGCGATGGACGATGCCGACGTGATGCTGGCGGGCGGCGCGGAAAGCGCCATCTGCCCGATCGGCATCGCGGGCTTCGGCCAGGCGCGCGCCCTGTCCACCGGTTTCCGCGATGAGCCGTGGCGCGGCAGCCGTCCCTATGACAAGGACCGCGACGGTTTCGTCATGGGCGAAGGCGCGGGCGTCGTCGTGCTCGAGGAATATGAGCGGGCCAAGGCGCGCGGCGCCAAGATCTATGCCGAGGTCATCGGCTATGGCCTGTCGGGTGACGCCTATCACGTAACCGCGCCGCACCCGGAAGGGTCGGGCGCGTTCCGCTCGATGGAAATGGCGATGCGCAAGTCGGGCCTAGCGCTCGAGGACATCGATTATATCAACGCCCATGGCACCTCCACGCCGCTCGGCGACGAGCTGGAACTGGGCGCCGTGCGTCGCCTGTTCGGCAGCGCCCTGGACGGCGTGTCGATGAGCTCGACCAAGTCGGCGATCGGGCACCTGCTCGGCGGCGCGGGCGCGGTCGAGAGCATCTTCTGCATCCTCGCCATGCGCGATCAGGTCGTACCGCCGACGCTGAACCTCGATAATCCGAGTGACAACTGCGTCGGTGTCGACCTCGTCCCGCATGTGGCGAAGAAGCGCAAGGTCAAGGCCGTGCTGAACAATTCGTTCGGTTTCGGTGGCACCAACGCCAGCCTTGTCATGAAGGCGATCTGAGGAGGACTGCTATGCGCCGTACCGGCTGCCTGATCCTGCTGTTGGGACTGGCCGTGGTGGCGCTTGGCGGATGGTTCGCGCAGGGCTGGTACGGAACCGGTCCATCCGGCCGCGACGTCAGTTTCGTCGTGACCGACGGATCGACCCTGAAGATCGCGGCGCGGGATCTGGAGAAGGCGGAACTGGTCGGTTCCGCCGACATGTTTCTCCTGCGCGCGAAATTGCTGGGCGGATCGGCGCCGATCAAGGCTGGCGAATATCGGATCCCCAAGGGCGCGAGCAGCGCTGATATCCTGTCGACCCTGCAGGGGGGCAAGGTGGTCGCCCGGCTCATCACCATTCCGGAGGGGATGCCGTCCATCCTGGTCCATGAACGGCTGATGGCGCAGACGGACCTTACCGGGACCGTTCCCGTGCCGGAGGAGGGCAGTGTCCTTCCCGACAGCTATGCGTTCGAGAAGGGGGAGGCTCGCGCCGTCGTCCTGAAGCGCATGCAGGACGCGATGACGCGGACGCTGGCGGCGCTCTGGGTGGAAAAGAGCCCGGACACGGTGGTGAAGTCCCCGCAGGAGGCGATCATCCTCGCCAGCATCGTCGAAAAGGAGACGGGCGTCGCCGCCGAACGTCCGACCGTGGCGGGCGTCTATTCCAATCGCCTGCGCAAGGGGATGATGCTGCAGGCCGACCCGACGATCATCTACCCGATCACGAAGGGGAAGCCGCTGGGACGGCGCATCCGCCGGTCGGAGATCATGGCCGTCAACGACTACAATACTTATGCGATGACCGGCCTGCCCAAGGGGCCGATCGCCAATCCCGGCCGCCTGTCCATCCTGGCGGTGCTGCAGCCCGCGAAGACGAATGCGCTCTACTTCGTCGCCGACGGCAAGGGCGGGCATGTGTTCGCCGATACGCTGGAGCAGCACAACGCCAATGTGAAACGCTGGTTCGAGATCAGGCGCCAGCGCGGCGAGCTGTGATCGCAGCTATCTGAGGTCGCCCCGGCGCGCCATGGTGCGTGCGTAGAGCAGTTCGACGACAGCAATCACGAAGATGACGAGCGGAAAGGCGGCAACGCCGGGGCCCTTCACGGCGAGCATATCGGTGCCCAGGAAGCTGTAGCTGAACTGGACAACCACAGCCGCGAGCGAAAGCGCATAGAGCGGCACGGCAAGGCGCCGTTTCATGAGCAGCAGGATCGATGCGAGCGTGCCGCCCCAGACGGCGATCGCATAGGCCGACCATGCCCAGACGGGCATCCGGGCGAAAATCCTTGCCGTATAGGGATCGGTCCCGGCGAGTTCTGCCGGATTTGCGGTGACCTGCGCGATATAGGCGGCGTCTCCTGCCAGGCTCCACAGCAGGAACAGGATGGCGACCACATAGAAGCTGCGCGGCGTTGTCATGGCCTTCCCCTCCGTCAAGGCCCCCTCCGTCGGGAGCGGGATATCCTATGCCGCTTTGAGGGGCGCTACAATATGCGCTACGCACACGAAAATGGGGGATGCGCACGCGCCGCTGATCGTCACCGCGACCATGGGGAAAGCCGATTTCATGTGGGCGGATGGGCAGAGGCGCGCGTGTTTTCCGCCGGAACGGAATCATGTGCCGGCGCATATCACGCTGTTCCACCATCTGCCGCCGTCGGTCCTGCCCGAGTTGCTGGAAAGGCTGTCGCGCATTTGCGCCGAGCCATGCCCGCCAGCGCGGCTGACAGGCGTCATCAGCCTGGGCCGGGGCGTGGCCTATCGCGTCGAAAGCGCCGGGCTCGCCGCGATCAGGGGAGAGCTGGCGGAGGCTTCCCACGGGCTGCTGGTGCCACAGGATGCGGTTCCGCCGCGCCTCCACATCACCATCCAGAACAAGGTCGAGCCCGGCGAAGCGAGCGTTCTGTACGCCACGCTTGCACGCACGTTCAGACCCCGGCCTCTGGCCATCGCGGGCATTGCCGTCTGGCGCTACCTCGACGGCCCCTGGGAGGCGGTTCGCGAAATGCGGTTCCGCCGCTAGAGCGGTTGCCGATCTGATTGAATCAGATCGACCGCTCTATCTCACTGTTTGGCCGCGTTTTCCGAGCCAGCAGGGCATTCAACCTGCTTGGAAAACGCTCCAATGGGTGGGAACCCCAAGCTCAGGCGAGATCGACTTCCTTCAGCGGCCGCGAGGCGTCGGCGAGCTGCGCCTGATCCAGCAGGGCGCCGGATACGACGTGCGCGCGGCCCTGCACATAGTCCTTCACCATGTTGACGCAGTCGAGCGCGATCAGCTTCCCGCCGCGCAGGTACAGGACGGAGAAGCTCCGCGTCGCCGGGTCGCCACGCGTGATCGTCTGGTCGTACCCGATCGAGAGGCCAACCGTCTGGAGCTTGAGGTCATACTGGTTCGACCAGAACCACGGCACGGCGTCATAGGCTTTTTCCTCGCCCATGATGTGCTGGACGGCGACCTTCGCCTGATCGTTGGCATTCTGGACCGATTCGAGGCGAATCTGTGCGCCGCGCGCGAAACCGTTGGCATGGGCCGCGCAGTCACCCACCGCATAGACGTCGGGCAGGCTGGTCCGGCAGAAGGTGTCGACGTCGACGCCATTGCCACCCGCAGCGCCAGCGGCGATCAGCGGGCCGGTTTCCGGCACGATGCCGATGCCCACGATCACCATGTCGGTCGCAATGCGTTCGCCGTCCGCCAGGATGACCCCGGTCGCCTTGCCGTCGCTCGCCTCGATATGGTCGACCATGGTGCCCAGGCGCAGGTCGACGCCATGGGCCCGGTGTTCCGCCTCGTAGAACCGCGAGAGTTCCTCTCCGGCGACGCGTGCCAGCACCCGGTCGAGCGCCTCTAGCAGCGTGACCTTCTTCCCCAGCTTCGTGAAGACGGCCGCCGCCTCAAGGCCGATATAGCCGCCGCCGATGACGGTGACATGCTCGATGTCCGGCAGGCTTCCCATGATCGCGTCTACATCGTCCCTGCGGCGGACGGCGTGGACATTGCGGGCGTCCGCTCCGGCGCAGGAGAGGAGGCGGGGAGTGCCGCCTGCGGCCCAGATGAGCTTGCCGTAATCGATCTCCGATCCGTCGGCGAGGGTGACCGCCTTCTCCTGCGGGTCGACGCTCTTCACCCGCCTGGAGAGCAACATGTCGACATTCCGTTCGGTCCAGAAGGTGGCGGGGCGGATGAGGATGCGCTCGAACGTCTTGTCGCCCGACAGATATTCCTTCGACAGCGGGGGGCGTTCATAGGGCAGTTCCGGTTCGTCACCGACCACGCCGACGGTGCCGTCGAAGCCCAGCTGACGCAGGACCAATGCCGCCTGCGCGCCCGCATGGCCCGCACCGACGATCAGGACATCGTAATGGCTCATTCGCAGCACCCCTGTTATTCGTCACGTTTGTCTTGGTTCCCGGCGCATTGGCCTGCTTTTCCACGGCATGCAAGACTCTCCGCCGCGATCGGGATGAAACGCCCGGTTGACCCCCGTGAAATCCCACCCTATAGGCCCCGCTCATCGCTTCGCCCGAAAGGGCGGACACCTTGCGCGCCGGGCGGTTTCCACCATCGGCGATACCGTGGGGCGGAGTAGCTCAGCTGGTTAGAGCAGCGGAATCATAATCCGCGTGTCGGGGGTTCAAGTCCCTCCTCCGCTACCATAATCGAACGGCTGGTGATCAGGGCGACGAGCGGTTTACACCGGATCGTAAACTCTCACAGATCAAATCTTTTTTCTGTCAGGTCTAGCGCCCTTTGGCGATGGGACGTGAGGATCAGGCCTGTATTGGTCCGGTCGAGCCAACTGGCGAGTGCCCGGCACAGCCGATCTTCCGTTGACGCGTCCAGCCCTTCGCTCGGCTCGTCGAGCAGCAGCCAGGGGCGGCGCGCGAGCAGGGCGCGGGTGAGGGCGAGGCGCTTGCGCTGTCCGCCCGACAGGCGGGCACCGGCATCGCCGATCCAGCTTTCCATGCCGTCGGGCATGACGCGTATCTCTTCCGCCAGGCATGCGGTGTCGAGCGCGTCCCACAGATCGGCGTCGGTCAGTCCCGGGCGCGCGAGCAGCAGGTTGTCCCGCACCGTTCCCGCGATCATCGGCGCGTCCTGTGCCGCGAGGGCAAAGAGAGCGCTGCGCTCGTCGGGCGGGATGGATCCGACAGGCAGGCCGTCAATGGAAAGGTCGACCGGGCAGGCGGAGACCCTCAGGCCCGCCAGGCACTCGATCAGGCTGGTCTTGCCGGATCCCGATCGTCCGACGAGGGCGAGACATTCGCCGCTGCGAACGGCTGTTCGCTGGCTTCCATATGCAAAAGTGATCTCGTGTCCTGCCGGGCGAACGGCCGTGGGCGGCGCGGGCTCTTCATCGGCGGCGAGCAGGGCCGTGATCCTGTGTCCAGCCGCCTGTGTCGCCATGTCACGCGGATAGGACAGGGCGAGGCCTGACACCCCTTCCACCGCACCGGCGGCGGCAAGCGTGGCGAGCAGGGTCAGGGGGATGTCTGCCTGCGACAATGCGATGACCAGCGCCATCGCCATACCGCCGATCACGACGGGAATGGCAGCGATGGCAGCTTCCCGCCTCAGGTGGATCAGGCGTGCGTCGTCGAGTGCCCTCGCCCGCATCTCCAGCGCTGCATGCACCTGCGACGAGAGGGCGTAAGCGGCGATGTCTGCCGATGCGGCGGCATATTCGACATGGTCCTGCTTCATCGCGGCAAGGGTGTCGGCCTGCACGCGCGCCGGGGTGGCAAGCCAGCGGGCGGAGAGGCGGCGCATAAGGATGAGCATCAGGCCAAGCAGGACGGCGAGCGCCATGACGGCCGGCCACCCCGCCGCGCCGCAGAGCAGAAGGCCGATTGCCGCGGCAGACCAGGCGCCGACGATGCCCGGTTTGCGGATGATCGCATTTTCCAGCGCATCGACATCCTGCATCAACGTCGTGGCGATATCGCCCGCACTGATGCGGAGCATGGGCGCGGGATGTGCCGCCATGCGGTCGAACAGCTGGCTGCGAAGTCCCGCCAATGCCGTCAGCGCGGCATGATGGCCATGATAGCGTTCGCCATAGCGGCTCATGGTACGGATTATCGCCAGCAGGCGTATCGCGGCGCTCGGCAGCAGATAATTGAACGCCTGGGCCGCGGCGACGCCAGCCAGCCCGGCGAGCGCTGCGCCGGCGATGAACCAGCCCGACAGGCCGAGCAGGAGAATGGCGGCGGCCGTCGCGGCGATGGCGCACAGACCGGCGAAGCGCAGGCGGCGGCGTTCATCGGCCATGCTCCGGTTCAACAGGGCGGAGAGGTCCGGCGGCGTCATGACAGTGTGATCCTGCATGCGGCTGCTTGCGTCACCAGCGGGTCGTGCGTGACGATGAGGACTGTCCGGCCATGGCTCGCGTTGATGATATTCTCCATCATCGTCGCGGCGCTTGCCGCATCGAGATCGGCGGTGGGTTCATCAAGCAGCCAGAGGGGGGCATCGCGCAGGAAAGCGCGGGCGAGGGCAATGCGCCGTCGCTCGCCGCCGGAAAGGCCGGAGCCGCGCGGATCGAGCAGCAGGTCCAGCCCCTCCGCGCGGGATGCGAGCAGGCCGGAGAGGCCTGCGTCCTGCGCAGCCGCCTCCACATCCCGGTCGGTGGCGCCGGGGCGGGCGAGGCGGATATTGTCACGGATCGATCCCGGCAGCAGCGCCGTTGTCTGTCCCGCCCATGAGACGGCGCCGCGCAATCCGGTTGCCGGCATCGGCTCTCCGTCCAGCAGGATACGGCCGTCGGCGAGGGGGGCGAGACCGAGCAGGGCATGCAGAATGCTCGACTTGCCCGATCCGGTCGGACCCATGATCGCGGTCATGACCCCGGGCCGGATATCCAGATCGAACGGGCCGACCCGCGTATCGCCATGGTCGATGACGATCTGGCCAAGGGACAGGGCGGGAGGGGCGTGCAGTACGATTTCGGGCGGGCCATCCGCCGCCTCAACCGGGCTGGCGAAGCTTTCCAGTCGCTCCAGCGCGGCCTCTCCCTTCTGCTTGTCGTGATAGGCGGCGGCAAGTCGGCGCATCGGCAAATAGAATTCCGGAGCGAGCACAAGGACGAACAGCGCTTCGTCCAGGGTGAGTGCCTCGGGCGCCGGAAATGGCAGCAGTCCGAGCAGGCTGAAGCCGCAGTAGACCGCGACCAGCGCGACCGAGAGAGCGGCGAAGAATTCGAGGACCGCGCTGGAGAGGAAGGCGACCTTCAGCACCGCCATGGTGCGCTCCGCCACTTCGCGCGTCGCATCGCCAAGATGCCGCCCGATCCGATCCTGGCCATGATAGCTGGCGATCAGCGGCAGATTGCGGATACGGTCGATGAAGAGGCCGCTCAGCCGCCCGAGCGCCTCCATCTGCGCCGACGCGGCGCGGGAGGCGGCCGTCCCCGCGAGGATCATGCCGAACGCGAAAGGCACCAGCGTCGCCAGCAGGATGATCCCGGACACCCAGCTCGCGCACGCAACGGCGGCGGCGATCAGCAGAGGTGCCAGCCCGGCCGCCATGCGGAGCGGCAGGAAGCGGGCGTGATAGTCGTCCAGGTCCTCGACCCGGTCGGTCGCCGTGGCGATGTCATCCCCCAATGTGATGCGGGCGCCGGGCGCAAGATCGATCAGGACCTGTATCGCGCGGTTGCGCCACGGCGCCTTGGCGCGAAGAGCGGCGCGATGGCCGCTGACGGTCGCGCGCCATTGCAGCGCGGCCCGGAGGAGGGACGCGCCGACGAGGAGGGCGAGGGCGGCTATGTATTTCCCCCAATGGTCAGCGCCGGCGGTTATTGCCAAAGCGAGGCCTGCGGCGATCGGTAGCGCGGCTGCGCTTCCGCTCAGCCAGTAAAGGGACGGGCGAAGGGTGGGCATTATGTCCTGTTCGATTGGCTTGATGTCGATAGTAACCGGGTTTATCCTCGCGAGTATAGGGGCAATGATGGCTCATCCCTATCGTGCGCATTACGTAAGTCGGGAGTGCCGCCATGATTGATATGGCAGTCATAGAACTTTCGCGCCTGCAATTCGCATTGACGGCGCTGTATCATTTTCTTTTCGTTCCATTGACGCTTGGGCTTTCGTTCATGCTCGTCATCATGGAAAGTATTTACGTGATGAGCGGTCGGCCGATATGGCGGACGGTCACGCGTTTCTGGGCGAAGCTGTTCGGCATCAATTTCGTGCTGGGCGTCGCCACCGGCATCACGATGGAATTCCAGTTCGGTACGAACTGGTCCTATTTCTCCCATTATGTCGGCGACATTTTCGGTGCGCCGCTGGCGATCGAGGGCCTGATGGCTTTCTTCCTCGAGGCGACGTTCGTTGGCCTGATGTTCTTCGGCTGGGACAGGCTGTCGAAACCCGCCCATTTGTTCACGACCTTCATGGTGGCGCTTGGGTCGAACCTGTCGGCGCTGTGGATATTGATCGCCAACGGCTGGATGCAGCATCCGACCGGCGCGCGTTTCAACCCGGACACCATGCGCATGGAAGTCAGCGACTTCATGGCGGTGCTGTTCAACCCGGTGGCGCAGGCGAAGTTCGTGCATACGGTCAGCGCAGGCTATGTCACCGCATCCGTGTTCGTGCTCGGCGTGTCGGCCTGGTATTTGCTGAAGGGCAAGTGGGTGGCTGTTGCCAAGCGCTCGTTCACGGTGGCTGCGGCGTTCGGCCTCGCGTCTTCGCTGTCGGTCGTGGTGCTGGGCGATGAGAGCGGCTATGCCCTTACCGACAACCAGAAGATGAAACTCGCGTCGCTGGAGGCCATGTGGCACACCGAACCCGCACCGGCAGGCGTCGCAGTCTTCGGCATTCCCAGCATGTCCGGGCGGGAAACCCTCTATGAGGTCAAGATTCCCTATGTCCTCGGCCTCATCTCCACCCGCAGCCTGACCGGGGAAGTTACCGGCATTTTCGAACTGGTGGCGAAGGCGGAGGGCCGGATCGAGAACGGTATCCTGGCCTATGATGCGGTCGAGAAACTGAAGAAGGATCGCGGCGACCTTGCCGCGCGCGAACAGTTCGAGCGGCACAAGCTCGATCTGGGCTATGCGATGCTGCTGAAGCGTTTTGTGTCCGATCCGCGACAGGCGACGCCCGCGCAGATCCAGCGTGCGGCCTGGACCACCGTGCCGAACGTGCCGGTCATGTTCTGGGTATTCCGTGGGATGGCGGCGCTCGGCTTCTTCTTCATCGCCTTCTTCCTCACGGCCTTCTACTTCAGCACCGTGCAGCGCTTCGATGCCCGCTGGTATCTGCGCGCGGCGGTCTGGGTGATCCCGCTTCCGTGGCTCGCGGCGGAATTCGGCTGGGTGCTGGCGGAAATCGGCCGCCAGCCCTGGGCGATCGAGGGTGTGCTGCCGACCTTCCTCGGCGCGTCCAGCCTGACGGTGCCGCAATTGTGGACGACGATCATCGGTTTCACGCTCCTCTATGGCGCGCTCGCCGTGATCGAGGTGAGGCTGATGCTCGCCGCGATCCGCAAGGGGCCGATCGAACATGCCGAAGAACCCACCGCACCGGGCGCCGTTCACGGCTACGCCCCGCTGCCCGCAGAATAAGGAGATTGCGTCATGGCACCTCCCATCGACTATGAAACCCTCCGTCTGATCTGGTGGGCGCTGCTCGGCGTGCTGCTGATCGGCTTTGCCCTGACCGACGGCTTCGATCTCGGCGTCGCCTCGCTCCTGCCGTTCGTTGCGCGGGATGATGAGGAACGGCGGATGGTCATCAATTCCATCGGCGCCACCTGGGAAGGAAACCAGGTGTGGTTCATTCTGGGCGGCGGCGCGATCTTCGCGGCCTGGCCGTTCGTCTATGCGGTCAGCTTCTCCGGCTTCTACCTCGCAATGTTCCTTGTCTTGTCCGCGCTCATCCTGCGGCCGGTGGGGTTCAAATATCGCTCGAAGAAGCCCGATGCCCGCTGGCGCACCAACTGGGACTGGGCGCTGTTCGTCGGCGGTTTCGTCCCGGCGCTGGTCTTCGGCGTGGCGGTCGGCAATGTCCTGACCGGCATTCCGTTCCGCCTCGATAGCGACCTGCGGTCCTTCTACGAAGGCAGCCTGCTGGGCCTGTTCCATCCCTTCTCGTTGCTGGCCGGGCTGCTCTCCGTCGCGATGCTGGTGCTGCATGGGGCCAGCTGGCTGGCGATCAAGGTCGAGGAAGGGCCGGTGCTGGAGCGGGCGCGGCGGATCGGCAGTGGTGCCGCCATCGCCTCCATCCTGCTGTTCGCGGTCGGCGGCGTCATGGTGGCGACCATGGGCATGGGCTTTCGCCTCAACCATGGTGGCGATCCGTTCGGGCCGTCAAACCCGCTGCTGTCGGGCAGCGTGGTGGCGCCGGGGGCATGGCTCGACAATTACGGCCTGCACCCCTGGATGCTGATCGCGCCCATTATGGGTTTCCTGGGGCCGGTGCTTGCGCTGGCCGGGATCCGGGGCCGCAGGCAGGTTCTTGCCTTCGGCGGGTCGTCCATGGGGGCTGCGGGCATCATCGCGACCGTCGGCCTCTCGATGTTCCCGTTCATCCTGCCCAGCTCGATCGATCCGGCCTCCAGCCTGACGGTATGGAATGCGTCGTCGAGCCATGTGACCTTGTTCATCATGCTGCTGGTGACGCTGATCTTCCTGCCGATCGTGCTGCTTTACACCGCCTGGGTCTATAAGGTGCTGTTCGGGCGGATTACGCTGCAGGACGTGCGCACCAATCCCGACTTCTACTGAACCGGAGCGAGACGATATGTGGTATTTCAGCTGGATACTGGGCCTTGGCCTCGCTGTCGGCTTCGGCATCCTGAACGGCCTGTGGCATGAATTCCACACCGATCCCGAGGAAGACCTGACCCGGTGACGGGGCAGCTCAGCCGGTCGCTTCTGCACGCACCGGCTGGGCAGGGAGCCAGGTACGGAGCCGATCGAGTGCCTCGCGCACCAGCGGCGTCGACACCGCGAAACTGAAGCGCATGAAGTGGCGGCCGTGCACGGGATCGAAATCGACGCCCGGGGCGGTCGCCACACCTGTTTCGCGCAGCATGCGCTCGCAAAAGTCGATGCTGTCGTCGGTCAGATGCGCGATCGAGGCATAGATGTAGAAGGCGCCGTCGGGCGGCGCGATCTCCCGCAGCCCAAGGGCGGGCAAGGCATCGAGCAGCAGCGCGCGATTGGCGCTGTAGGTGTCGCGATGCGCCTCCAGTTCCGGCAGGCAGTCGAACGCGGCCAGCGCCGCATGCTGGCTGAGCGAGGGTGGCGTCAGGAACAGGTTGCCGATCCGTTTGCGCGCCGCATCGACCAGAGCGTCCGGCATGACCGCCCAGCCGAGCCGCCAGCCCGCCATGCTGAAATATTTCGAGAAGCTGTTGATGACGATCGCGCCGTCGTCGTGGCGCAGGAGGGTGTCGGCCGGCCTGCCGTAGCTCAGGCCATGGTAGATTTCGTCCGAGATGATGCGGATGCCGTGTGCGCGGCAATGGGCGGCGATGGCCGCGAGTTCCTCGGACGGAATGATCGTGCCGGTCGGATTGGCGGGGCTGGCGAGAATCAGGCCCTGTGGTGCGGGTGTGAGCGCGGCAAGCGCCGCCTGAGACATCTGGAACCGCTCGGCCGCCCCGCAATCGACCTCCGTCACGGTCATGTGCAGCGCGCGCAGGCTGTTACGATAGGCGACGTAGCCGGGTCGTGCGGTGGCGACGGCATCGCCCGGCCGAAACGCGGTGGTGAGTGCCAGCACCAGCGCGGGCGATGCGCCGCAGGTCAGGAGAACGCGCTCCGGGTCGACAGTGACGCCATAATTATCGGCATAATATTGCGCGATGCGTTCACGCAGGGAGACGCTTTCCCAATACCCCATCGCATCGCGATCGAGCACGGCATGCGCGGCGGCGATCGCTGCGGAAGGCGCGCCGGTCGAGGGCTGGCCGAACTCCATGTGGATGATCGACCGGCCCTCCTGCTCCAGGCGGTGGGCGAGGCGGCTGATCGTGATCGCGTGGAATGGTTCGACGGGGTCGATGGCGGGCTGGTTCATGCCGTCCGCCATGTCACGGGTGAACGGGGAGCGCCACCCCGCTTCGCGTTCCCATCCTACAGATGGGCAAGCAGTTCCAGCGCCGAACTGTAATAGTCCTTCTGCGGGGGCGCATTGTGCGGGACGTCCCGGCCGAGAACCCGCCGTACCACGGCATAGCCGCCGGTGGAGAGCGCGTAGGGCGCGCGTTCGCCACTGATCACGTCGACCCAGGCCGGAATATCCTGCCCCTGGTCGGCATAGTGCTGCCAGAAACGTGCCATGCTCTCCGCCTTTTGCGGACGGTCGCCCATGGCGAGGTAGAGCGGTACGCGTACGGCATCGAAGCCGAAGCGCGGCGGCTTGTCCGCGGCGGGCGCCACCGGCCCGGCGACTGGCACGTCCGTCCAGTCGGTGGGGAGGGCGTGGGCGCCCGTGCGCGCTTCGTCGAGCAGCGTTTCACCCTGCGCGGTCACGTCCTGCCAGACCGGCTCATCCTCCACCATCCGGAAGCGGTCGAGTGCCGGCCAGACGTAATAGGACATGTTGACGGTGGTCAGGTCCGGCTTGTCGAAGCCGTTGACCCCGGGAAGGAGCAGGGTGCGTCCGCCGACACGCCGTACGCAATGGTCGGCGATGGCTGCGCGGATCGTTGCCGCCCGGTCGTGATACTGCGCCTCGCCCCAGCGGTCGCCCGCGCGCATCAGCGCCCATGCGATCAGCATGTCTCCGTCCGTCGCATTGTTGGGGTCCGACACCGGGGTCGGCTCGTGCGGTGCGTAGCGCCAGGCGTAGAGCGCGTCATAGGGCCTTGCGAGCGTCTTCTGCGTCCAGTCGAGCATCCGGTCGAACGCGCCGCGGTCGCCTGCCGCCTCGGCGAACAGCAGGCCATATCCCTGCCCCTCGCTGTGGCTGATACCGTTGTTGCCGGTGTCGACGATCCGCCCCTCCGGAGCCAGAAACGCGGTCTTGAACGGTGCCCAGCCTTCAAGCCGGGGGCGATCCGTCCGCATTTCCTTCACCGCGGCCTTGCCTGCGGTGCTCCGGCCACAGCCCGACAGGGCGACGGCCATGCTGCCCACCAGCAGCGCCCGGCGGTCAAAGTCCATGACGCAGGTCGACGCCCCGGTCAGTCCAGCCGATTACGCGGGTATGCAGGTGGGAGCCACTGCCCAGGCTGCGGAACCACGCGCCATAGGCGCCCTCCAGAATCTGGCCGAGGACGGAGGTCCACAGTCCGTCATCCTCCGTGCCCAGCACATGGGGCAGCCCTTCATGATGGATATCAATCCCCTGATCGTCGAACCGGAAAGCGACGCGACCGAAATCGATGGTGGACCATAGCGCGTTGATCCTGTCGCGCAGCACGTCAGCGTCCTCGACATCGTCCACCGGTGCCATGCGGGCAAGGCGTTCGCCGACGGTATTGAAAAAGCCGCGCGCCTGATCCTCCGTGGCGCCGGAGCGGACCTCCGCCACCATCGCGCCGACCAGCGCCGGCCAGCCGCGCAGGCCCGTGGGCGTACCTTCGACTATGCGTTCGATGAACATTACTGGCCGCCTCCAATCTGCCGCTTGATTCCGAGCAGGCTGCGGAACTCGTTATATTGTCCGAAGGTGTTGATATTCAGTTCACCGCCGATCTTCGTGGCGTCGCCAAGCTGATAGTAAGCCGATCCGCCCGCCGAGATGCCGAAGCCGGTCTTCGATATGCTGTCGAAGCGCGCGCGTACGTCGCTGTTCAGCGACTTGAGGGCATCGAGTGCCCCCTGTGCGGCATCGACCGTCGGGAAGAGCGGCTCGCCGTCCTGGCTGTAGCTCTGGTAGCCGGGCACGATGTTCGCGCCGACCTCCAGCGCGTCCTTCCGGTACGCATAGCGGACGGGGAAGCTGACGCTCATGAAGCTCTGCGGGCTGAAATAGCCGCCCTGGCCGAAGGTGAAGAAATTCTGGTTGTTGTCATAGTCCTGATAGTTGGCGTTGATGCCGACCGTCAGGGTCGAACTGGCATCGCGATAGGCGCGCAGATAGCCGCCCGCGTTCACCTGAATGCCGCTGTTGTCGCGGACGTTTTCACCAGAATAATGGTAGTAGGACGCATCGCCGTAGATGCCGCTGCCATCCTTGTCGAAGGAATAGGAGAAGCCGCCGCCGCTCTTCATCACCGCACCCCAGAACGTGCCCGTCACCGGATCGTGGGTGCCCGCGTACGCGACGACGCTGTCGGTCACCGGGCGGCGCTCGGCCCAGATGCGCGCGGTGCTGTATCGCGACAGGCGCGGCGTCACCGACAGGCCGGCAGAGACATTGGTCTTGTCGAAACCGAGCGGGGTCGTGCCGACATCGGCCTGCACCGTCTTGCCGGCATAGCCCACCGACAGCGCCACGCCCGAGGCATGCTGTGTTTCTGCCTGAACGAGGTCGGAGGGCTGCTCCGCGACGATCGCCGCCGCTTCCAGCAGCGGGTTGGCACCGAAACGGGCGAGCCCCGATCCGGTGGGACGCCCGGCGTCGAGGACCACCGCGCTGGCCTTGGCCGAGACACGGCCGCCAGCAAGGTCGGTCGATGCCTTGATGTCGCCGGTCAGTTCCTTGAGCGAGCTGAGCCCGGTTTCACCCGACCGTTCGCGATAGCCCGTCTGCATCTCAACCTGCGGCCCGGTTTCGGCCGAAAGCGTACGCATGTCACGGTCGATGGACTGAAGGACCGGATCGGCGATCTGTTCGTCCGGAACCGGCGCAGCCGTATACCCGCCTTGGGCATATCCACCCTGGGCATAGCCGGAGGCCGGAGCGGCGGCGACAGGCGCAAAGCCCTGACCCGTGCCATAACCTGGCTGAACGAACGCGGGCTGGGCTGCGAAGGGCTGGCCATAGGCTGGCACCGCGGCGAAGCGTCCCGATGCAGCCGGGGTAGAGCCGAGGGCGAAGGGATTGACCGCCGCCGCCGGTGCGAAGGGATTGCCGCCTGCCGACGCGCGACCCGCAAATGGGTTCGTTGCCGTGAAACCACCGCCGGAGGGCATGGTCTGTCCCAGATAGAGCTCGCGTCCGCGCGCAAGGTAGCGCTTGGCGGCGCGATCGTTTCCGCGGGCCTGCTCCATCCGCGAGGCGGCAAGGTAGACCTTGTAGTCGGCCGGGGCTGCCGCGAGCGCGCGCTGTGTCGCGTTCTGGGCCGTGGCAAAGTCGCCAGCGGCGCTGGCCGCGTCGATGAGGCCGGTCAGCGCACCCATGTCGGACGGCGCCTGGTTGAGCACCATCTGGAAGGTCTGTGCGGCCTGTGCCGACATCCCGCCCGACTGATAGAGACGACCGAGCGCGCTCAATATGTCTGCGTTGCCGGGCGCGGCATTCCATTGTGCCTGCAATATGTCGAAAGCAGGCGCATATTGTCCCGCCTCGCGCAGGCGATCGGCCTGCGCCACGGCGAGAACGGCGTTGAGGCGCGCGACCTGCTTCTGCCCGTCCGGTATGGTCCCGGCGGCCTGCGCCGCACGTTGAACGGCGGCTGCGGCAAGCGCGTCCTGCCCGGTCATCGCGAATACGCGGACCAGCGGTTCCATGTCCTGCGGATCAGGGTTGGGTGCATTGAGCGCCTGCTGGGCGATAGCCGAGGCGCCGCCCAGGTCGCCCATGTCCGCCATCGCCTGCGCGATCGCGCCCTGCCGTCCGGCCGGGAGGCCGGGGGTCATTGCGATCTGTCGCAGTGCGGCCATTGCCTGCGCGCCCTGACCCTGTCCGGCCAGCGTCCGTGCCCGCGCAATCGCCGCATCGGTCTTCAGCGAAACGGCAAGGTCGCGCATCTCGGTCGTGCGCGCTGCCGCCGGGATGCGGTCGAGCAGGACTTCGGCATCCATCGGCCGGTCGGTCTGACTGCTGAACAACGCTGCGGCATACAATGCCTCGGCGTCGGTCGCGTTGCGCAGCGACCCGGCAATGCCGTCGGCATCGGCCCTGCGGCCTCTTGCTTCAAGGAACCGCGCGAATTCGTAACGGATCCAGGGGTCGGCCGGGTTCGCCATCATCCCCTGCTGGAATAGCTGCTCGGCGATGGCCGCATTGCCGTTCGCGGCGGCGTCCATGGCCTGCGCCCGGATCGCGTTACCGCTGGCGCGCGCGGGATTGCCGCCCTTGGCGCCTGCCTGCTGGTAGAGGCGGGCGGCGTCGGCATAGCGGCCCTGCCGCTCGTAGACGCCGGCGAGAAGGTCGAGAGCGGGCTGCTTGTCCGTGAAATCGGACGCGGCGAGTTCCTCGGCAATGCGTTGCGCTTCGTCGAGGCGCCCGGCGTCGGATGCCGCCTGCGCCGACTGAATACCGGCATAGAAGCGCGCGGAGGCAAGCGCTTCGTTCCATTTCGCGGCGCTGCCGCGTTGGGACGCGCGGGTGAGAAGGTCGCGCGCCTCGCCGAAACGTTCCTGCTTCAGCCGGACGAGGCCGAGGCCGCCGAGCGCATCGCCGTCGTTGCGATTGGCGCGAAGAGCCGTCTGGAAACGGTCGGCGGCAGTCGACAGATTGCCCGCGTCGAGCGCCCGGAAACCGGCCGCACGTGCGTCACCACCGCGATCCGAGGACGCCGATGGCTGCGCTTTGGGCGCAGCGGCGGTGGAAGGCGCGGAGGGACGCGCCGGAGCGGGGGCGGGTTGCGCCACTTTCGGCTTAGCCGGTTTCGCGGCCGGGGGAGCGGGGGGCGGGGCCTTCGGAGTGTTGGCCAGCGCAGCCTTCGCCGCCGCGTTTTGCGGATCGATCGCCAGCACCCGGCGGAACGCCTGGTTCGCGAGATCGGGGCGCCCCTTGCCCTGCCAGTAGCGACCCTGGTTCAGCAGTGCCGTTACGCCGGGCGTCTCGGCCGTCGCGAACGACGGCACAGCGGCGCCGACGAGGGCGAAGCCCAGCAGCAGGCTGCGTCTGATGTGCTTGAAGTTCATCACTTTTCCACCGCGCTCAGGCGACGACGCTCCTGGCGTTTCAAGAAGATGTAGGCGGGCCCGGAGATCAGCAGCGCGACGAGCAGGCCGGAAAGCGCCATCAGCAGCGGGCGCTGGCTGAACCAGTAGGCAAGCTTCATCCAGATCGGCAGGGAGCCGACCCAGTAGCCGCTGCCCACCGCGAAGCTGGACATGCCCTCTCCGTCGACGACCGAAAGGTCGCCCTGGACCTGGGCGTTGATCTTTACGTCAGCGAGTCCCTCCACCATCGAGGGCAGCGAGACTGTGTCGCTGGAGAGCAGGGCGATGACGGTCCGGCCGTTTTCGAACGGCGACTGGAACGAGACGATGCCGGAGAAGCTGTCGGTGCTGTCGACAAATTCGCCCGCGCGTTCCGACACCGGATCGGCGAATGGCGAAAAACCGTCGAAGATGCGGGCAACCGGCGTACGTTGGGCGACGCGCAGGTGGCCATCCTCGAAGCGGACGGGCGCGCCATCGAACAGCGCTTCCGACTGTGCCATCGGCAGGCCGCCCATGACGATCACGTCCTTCCCCTCGAGCGCGCCGCGATCGACGCTGCGGGTCACGGTAAGGCGCGTCACGGCCGCGCCGGTGGAGTCGCCGAAGCGGCCCATCAGCTGGAGGAACGCCTCGACTGTGGCCGGATCGGCCTGCGGGGCCATGATCACCGTCGTTTCGGCGAGGTCCGGACGGATGGTGAAGGGATAGCCGGCGTTCGCGAACGTCGCGAGATCGGGCATCCGCAGCGCGTGATAGGCATGGGTCAGGTCGATGCTGCTGTCGGGCAGGATGCTGACCCGGACATTGTCGGGCATCGTGCCCTGGCACTTCTTCTTCTCGGCCAGAATGATGTTGTAGTCGAACGTCAGCTCGTTGTGACCGAAGAGGTTGTAGCGCGGCAGGATCACGGCATTCTCGCCCGTGGTCGAGCTGGCATGCGGCACGCCGCGCAGCACGTCCCACCAGCCGCGATCGGTCAGCGGCAGGGTGCGCAGATACTGGTTGTTGATTGACACGTCGAGGCGCGATGCCGCCGGGTCCAGCCAGGGTGCCGAGGGGTACCGATAACGCAGGTTCAGCGTGGCGCCCTGACGCGGCCAGAAGAACAGGTCCGGCGCGACTTTGAAGCCGGCCGTCAACGGGCCGGGCGGCAGGCCGCGGCCCTCCAGCGCATAACCGCTCACCAACTCGCCCAGCCGCACGGGCCGGTCGGTACGCAGCCAGCGGGGGGCGGCGTAGCGGGCATAGGACGGGATGCGGGCACCGTCGACGGAGACGATGGCGCCGCCCAGCACGCCTCGGCCGCTCGTGAGGACGGCCGCCGCCTGCTTGAGTTCGCGATCGTTGCGGCCCATGACGACCAGCAACTGGCCGAAGCGGTCCGCCGGGTTGCGGATGACGGCGATCTGAGCGCCAGTGATGTTCGGGGTCAGCCCGCCCACACGCCGGTTCGGCGTCATGAAGACGACGGCGTTGCCGCGCGGCAACTGGCCATAGCCGGGTTTGAACGAGAAGCCGCGATAGCTCGCCATGCCGCCGAACCAGGATGCGACACTCGCCGAGGCTTCCAGCTCCGCATTGGTCGGCGCACCGGCGAACAGGAACGGCAAGCGAAGCGCACTGTTCTCGTTCTTGTCGAAGAATGGCGTGGGAAGACGCGCAAGGTCCGGTGCGATGTCCAGCGTCTGGGTCGAAAGGTCGAGCCAGGAACGCAGATTGCTGATGTTGGTCCAGAGCGAGGAGTGGAATGGATCCTCGCAATCGCGGGTGTAATGGCCGATGAGGCGCAGGTTCAGCTGGTTGGTGCCGGGCACGATCTGCGCCGGATTGACCGGGATCGCGATCTGCTGGCCAGCCGCGCCCGAGGGATCGAGACGGATGATCTTTACCACCTCACCGTTCAGCAGGACGACAAGCTGGCTGAGATCGCCGATAAGGGCGGGTGAATAGGCGAAGGACAGGGTCAGGGTGGCGTCCGTAACCACCTGGTTCGCGGGCAGGCCGAACGGAATGCCGATCTCTCCGCGTGTTCCCTGAAGCCGGATCGGACTCTTAACCTGAAGGTCGCGCAGGGTGAGGCGGTGCTGCGCGATGCCGCCCGCCACGGGTGTTTCGACTTTTGCCTCGGCCGGCTTCGCGGTCGCGTCCGCCGTGTCCTGGGCAAATGCCGGGGCCGTCATCACGAGCCCGCCGGTCAGCACCAGCGCGGCTGCGAGGCCAGCGGCGACCACGGCTTTCCGCCGCATGAACGAAGACACGGTCGAAATCCTTCCCAGAGTGGTCATGTCTACCCGAATGATGTTGCGCAGCGAGCGCAGGCCGGAAATGGTCGGGTGGGGCGCGACCGGCTCCCACGCGTCGGCGCGGCCCATGACGGACCGGACGAGCTGGCGAATGCGGACGTCCTCGAGCGGCTTGAAGCGGACCTGCGCCAGCCCGCTGGCCATGCGGATCACCTCAACCGGGATCGCGAGCGTCTCGTCGCCCATCGGCAGCGATACGTCGGTCACGACGCGGTCCTGAAGCGCGAAGCCCTTCGGCATGTGGATCGCGAGGCCGCCCATGGAGATGTTCTCCGTCACGCCCTCGACGACGAAGCCGTCCTCGAAATAGAGGGTGACGGGCAGGGATGCGGTGATGCGGATATGCTGGCGGGTCTGCTTGCGTTCCCGCGCGACCGAGATCGCGGCGAGCAGGATGATCAGGCTGAAGCTCGCCCACAGGGTGTTGAGCAGCAGCGTGCCCAGCTGCATCGGGAAGAGATCCTGAAAGAACAGATATTTGGATACGCCGAGCACGATGCCGAAGATCAGCAGCCCGGCTGCGATCAGGTGTGGGCGCACGGTCGCCAGATCGAAATAGGTCTGGTCGAGCAGGTCGCCCTTGTCCGTCACGTTGAACTTGCCCTTGCGTGGCTGGAACAGCGTGAAGACCGTCGGCTTGACGAGGTGGAAGGCAAGCAGCGTCTCGTAGATTTCGCCCCAGAACGGCTGGCGATCACCGCCCTGAAGCCGCTCGCCCGACTGCATCGAGACGAACAAATGCGGTAGCGCATAGGCGAAGATCATCGACGCGGATGCGTGGATGATGCTTTGTCCGGCGATCAGATAGGCGAGCGGAGACGTCAGGAACACGATGCGGGGCAGTGGAAACTGGAAGTGCAGCATCGCGTTCAGGTAACAAAGCCGCTGTTGCCACTTGAGGCCCTTGCCCAGCAGCGGATTGTCGATGCGGAAGATCTGGGTCATGCCACGTGCCCAGCGGATGCGCTGGCCGATGTGCAGGACAAGCCGTTCGGTCGCGAGACCGGCGGACAGGCGCGCGGCGATATAGGCGGTGTTCCACCCCATGCGTTGCAGCTTGAGGGCGGTGTGGGCGTCCTCCGTCACCGTCTCGCCCGCAAAGCCGTTGGTCTGCATCAGCGCCTCGCGGCGGATGATTGCGCAAGAGCCGCAGAAGAAGGTCGCGTTCCACAGGTCGTTGCCCTTCTGGACGGCACCGTAGAAGAGGTCGCCTTCGCCGGGCATGTCGGCGGCACCGAGGTTCCGCTGGACCGGATCGGGCGAATAGAAATGGTGCGGCGTCTGCATCAGCGCCAGCTTCGCATCCTTCTGGAACCAGCCGACCGAGAGCTGGAGGAAGGCGCGGGTGGGTACGTGATCACAGTCGAAGATGGCGATCAACTCGCCATCCGTCTTCTTCATCGCCGCGTTCAGATTGCCAGCCTTGGCGTGCAGATTGTCGGCACGGGTCAGGTAGCCGCAGCCCGCCTGTCGCGCAAAGGCGCGAAATTCCGGGCGACGGCCGTCGTCGAGAATGAACACCTTGAACCGGTCGGCCGGATAATCGAGGTCCATCGCGGCGAAGACTGTGTTGCGCACGATCTCCAGGCTCTCGTTATAGGTCGGAACGTAGATATCGACGGTCGGCCACTGGTCCGGCGTGCCCTCGACTTCCACCACCGGCCGTTCCAGCGGCCAGCTGGTCTGGAGGAAGCCGAGCGCCAGGATGAGCCAGGCATAGAGTTCCGCGAGATAGAGGCCCGTCCCCAGGAAGAAGGCGGGGAAGCTGTCGAATTCGAGCGTGTTGGTGGTGCGCCAGAGCATGTAGCGCGTCGAGACCAGCAACGAGAGCGCGGCGATCACCAGCGTCGCGCGCCGCGACTTGACGCGGCCTATCAGGATCGCGCCGACGATACTGGCGATCGCGAACGACCATTGCGCGTGCAGGTCGAGTGGTACGGTGATCACCATGATGGCGAGGCCGACCACGCACAGGCCGACGAGCCATGTCGCTATGGTACGCGACAGGCTCGCGGCGGACGGATCGTTTTCGCGATCGGCCATGGCCAGTACGGCGATGCCCTTCTGAATGGCGTTCATCAGACTGCCGCATTCTGGAGGGAGGTCGCGTCCGTCTCGGGCGCGATGCCCAGCCGCGCCTCGAGCGCGATGGTGAGGCGCAACATGTCGGGGATCAGCACGCTGGATGGCGCTGCCTTCGCCAGCGGCTCGAAGGTGGCGAGCGCTTCATTCAGCGCCTCGTCCACGCGGACGGTGCCGATCAGGCGATCGCCGAGCAACTGGCGCAGGAAGCTGTGGGTGTGCCGGGACAGGCGGCGGCGATCGTCCAGCTGGTTAAGGACGAAGGCGGTCCTGGCAAGCGAGACAGCCGGCGTGCCCGGCTCTACCTTCGGCAGCACGGCCGCCGATGCGGGGCAGGCGGTCAGCGCACACAGGTGCAGGTCCGCGTGCGGCATCAGGAAATCCTTCAGCGCGCGGTCGTCGGACGCGACGTCGACGATGGTGATGCGATCCTTCGCCAGCAACGGCGAGAAGCCCTCTCCGATCGATTCGGCGAAGGCGGGGTCGCGGGAAAAGCTGTGGGCGTTCAGCAACTCGACGCCAGCGACCATCATCGTCTCGCTGGTCGTGGCCGTCATCTCGATGACCGGCTGGTTGGGCAGCAGGCCGAAATAGAGCTTGAGCGAATCCTGAAAGGTCATGTCGACGGCGGCGACCTGGTGGCCGCGCGCGGCGAGGTTCTGCGCCAGCATCGCCGTCAGGAAGGTTGAGCCGGTGCCGCCCTTGGGCGCGTGCGCGACAATCAGCATCAGCGCTCTCCGTCCGAAAGGCGCCCGAAGAACTGGCGCATGTTGACGATGTTGGGGGGCGTGGGGTCGGCCGCAGGCGCGGCGTAACGATCAAAAAGATGCGCGGGGGCCGCGAGCGGTCCGGCCATTTGTGCGGGAGCAGCGACATCCGGGCGCGTCGCCGCCCGCATTTCGACCTCCGCCATGCGGATCGTCGACGGCTGCGTTCCGACCACGCGCTCATCCCTCAGCAGCGCCTCGAAGATGGGCCACAGCTCCATATCGGCGAACGGATCGGAGAATTCCTCATAACGGAATCCCTTCCTGCCCAGTCGTTCCAGCAGGCTTCGTGCATCCTGACGCATTGTCGGTCCCCAGCTTTGGTCCCGGCAATTGTCACCTTAATTGGTTAACAAGATGTTCATGACGGAGAGAAAGGGACGGATTTCCTTGCGTTTGCGCAACGAGGATCGGTTTGATGGCCGATGGGTTCAGGAAATGGCCGCACCGGCGATGCAGCAACGATCGCGACCGGTGCGTTTCGCGCTGTACAGCCCCTCATCGGCCCGGGCGAGCCAGCGTTCGCTGGACACGCAATCGGGTGTCAGCGCAGCGATGCCGAAGCTTGCGGTGACGGCGGCGCCCTTCAGGACGTCGATGACCAACGCGCGAACCGACCCGCGAAGGCGCTCCGCCACAAGCATCGCATCGTCGGCGTCCGTTTCCGGAAGAAGGATGGCGAATTCCTCTCCGCCGATGCGTCCGAAAAAATCGCTTGGCCGCATCTGCGCCTCGCAGCAGGCGGCGATCGTCTTCAGTACTTCGTCCCCGACGGGATGGCCATGCGTGTCGTTGATCGCCTTGAAGTGATCGATGTCGATCAGCATCAGCGATGCCGAGCGATGGTAGCGGGCGTGACGTTCTATTTCCCTGTCCATCTCCGCGATCAGCGCGCGCCGGGTGAGCGCGCCAGTCAGGTGATCGCGGTCCGCGATCTGGCGCAGTTCGATGCTGTCCATGACGAGACTGGCGAGCTGGCCCAGGATAGCGATCTGGGAAGGATCGAAGGCGCGCGGCTGCGTGTCGATGGCGCAGAGCGCGCCGATATTGTAGCCATCGGGCGTCCGGAGCGGCGCCCCGGCATAAGCGGCGACGAACGGCGATCCGGTCACCAGCGGGTTGTCCTGGAAACGCGGATCGGCACGCGCATCGACGATGACCATGGTCTCCGACGCGCGGATCGCGTGGGCGCAGAACGACACGTCACGCGGCGTCTCGCAGGCGTCGAGACCCTGCCGCGCCTTGAACCACTGGCGATTGGCGTCAACCAGCGAGACCGCGGCCATCGGCACGTCCAGGATCGTGCGGACCAGCGCCGTTATCTTGTCGAAGGGCCCCTCGGGGTCGGTGTCCAGAATATCGTATCGCTGGAGCGCGGCCAGCCGTCCGGCTTCGTCGAACAGTTTTGCGGGATCATCCATGAACGGTTTGACTCCAGCGGCGACGTTCGGTTCGCCGCTCCAGATCGACACAACATAAATTAGGGTATGCGGACGGAATGTGAAGAGGACAACGGTTGCGCAATCAAGACGGTGAGCCAATCAATCCGGAACAGACCGTTTTTTTGTCGTCATTTTAGAGATTTGTTGGTTTCTGCCGCATAGCGTCGGCCCTTGGGCAACAGGGAACGAATGTGTGCGGTGTCCAGATGCGATAGCGGATGAGGAAGGCAGGCTCATTGCCCTGGCTGGCTATGCGTTGGCCGAGGGCAGGATGCTGCCCTCTCTCGATCCCGTAGTTCAGATTGCGCGACGGGTGTTTTCAACACCAGCGGCAGCCGTCAACATGATCGGGGAGGAGCGCGTTTTCTTTGCCGCCAGCTCGGGAATCGGCAAAGCGGACATGCGCCGCGAAATCTCGTTTTGCGCCCATGCGATCACCCAGCGGGAAGTTCTGGTGGTTGAGGATGCGCAACTCGATCTGCGTTTTCATGACAATCCTCTGGTCAGGGGCGGCATGATCCGTTTCTATGCCGGGGTGGCGTTGCGTGATCCGGCGGGGCACGCGCTGGGCGCGCTGTGCGTCATCGATTCAGAGCCCTGGACAGCCTTCGATGCGCAGGATCGCGCCCGGCTCAGGGATCTGGGGCAAATGGCGTCGGACAAGCTGGAACTGCGTCGGCTGGAAGTGGCTGGCGAGGCGCGGCCCTCGCAGTTCGCCGCCAGCGCCGCGACATCTCCCAATGCGGTGATCTGTTTCGACGAGAGCTATCGCGTCACAGCCTGGAACGAGGCAGCGATTGCGATGTTCGGCCATATGCCGGACGATGTGATAGGGCGGCCGCTGTTCATGCTGGTCCATCCGGACGAGCGCGACATGGTGCGCGAGACGATCAACCGCGCCCGGGAGGATATTGGTCCTGGTCAGGAAACGGTGTCATTGCGCGGGTTGCGCCGTGACGGAACGCCGTTCCCTGTGGACCTGTCCTGGTCCCGCTGGCGGGAGGACGGCAAGCTTCATTTTGGCGCGATCGTGCGCGACATCAGCGAACGCCGTCGGCATGAGGATGCACTGCATCGGCTGGCCAACTATGACAGTCTCACGGGCCTCCCCAATCGTAACCTGCTGAACAGTCGCGCCGAAGCGGCCCTACGCAGCGCCGTGCCGCCATCCCTGATCATGATCGACCTGGGCGGGTTCAAGGATGTCAACGACACGCTTGGTCAGGCCGTCGGCGACGCGATCCTGCGCCGGGTAGGCGTGCGGTTGAGCCAGTTGGCAGGGGCGAAGGACACGGTTGCCCGCGTCGGCGGCGACGAATTCGCCATGCTGATGCGCGGGATTGCCGACCCCATCGAACTGTCACGCATGGCGGATCGGGCGATGCGGGCGGTTGCCGAGCCAATCCTGATCGAAGGGCATGAAATCCGGATTTCGGCGAATTGTGGCCTCGCTATCGCGCCCGACCATGGCGATACCGTGGAAGAGTTGATCGCAAGCGGGGATCTGGCGCTGTTTCAGGCAAAAGCACGCGGGCGCGGCCATTCCTTCCTGTATATCCCGGCATTGCGGGCAGAGGCGGTGGCCCGCCGGATGTATGACGCGGAACTGCATCGCGCGGTCGAACGGGACGAAATCCTTCTATACTACCAGCCGCAGATACGGCTGTCCGACGGAGCTTTGATCGGTGCGGAGGCGTTGATCCGATGGCGTCATCCGGTGCGCGGCCTGCTGTTGCCTGCCGCGTTCCTGCCGGCGCTGGAGAACAGCGCCCTGGCGACGACGGTGGGCAGCAAGGTGCTGGAGCGGGCCTGCGCCCAGGCGGCCGAATGGCGCGCCGTCAATCCGGAATTCCGGGTCAGCGTCAACCTGTTCGCCGCGCAGTTCCGCGCCGATGATCTTTGCGCGGTCGTGGCGCGTACGCTCGGACTATCCGGTCTTGCGCCCGAAGGACTGCAACTGGAGATCACGGAGAATGTCGTACTGGATCAGGAGAGCCTGATCCTACCGCAACTGCGCCGGTTGCGTGATCAGGGCGTCGATCTTGCCTTCGATGATTTCGGTACCGGCTATGCGTCGCTCAATCTGCTGAAAAGCTATCCGATCACGCATATCAAGATCGACAAGAGCTTCGTTCAGGCGATGCATGAATCCGGCCGTGACCAGGCGATCGTTACGGCGCTTGTGAAGCTTGCTCATCAACTGTCGCTGGCCGTCGTCGCCGAAGGCGTAGAGACGGACGAGCAACGGGCTTTCCTCGCGGATGAGGGCTGCGAGGAGGGGCAGGGCTATCTGTTCGGCGTCCCCATGCCGGCGGACCTGTTCGTCGAAAAGTTCGCGCTGACCGGCAATGTCGTGCGGGGCGCGTTCGGCAGGCGGTAAATACGCTCAGGCGCGCGAGAGAAGTTCCACCGCGATGGCGAGCCTCCGGGCATCCTTGCAGGCGACGTGCTGTTGCGGCAGGCGGATGCGGGCGGCATCCTCCGCCCGGACGATGGCGGTCGGCGTGGCATGCATCTGCTGGAAGAGTTCGCCGAGATAGAGGATAGGAAAGGGCGGTTGCCGGCCACAGGCCTCGGCCAGCGTTTCCAGCCAGAAGGCGTCAAGGTCGCTGTCGGCGTATACCTGGCATCCGGCGGCTTCCCGCGCGAGTTCGTTCAGCACCTGAATGGGTGGTAATCCCCGTGCGGCAAGCATGTCCCTGCTGATGCCATGCATGGCCTCCGCATCTTTCGACCAGTCCCAGTAGCGCCAGCGCACGGCAGGACGGATCAGCCAGCTTTTCGCCGGGCCTCCGACCCGGGCCAGCGCCACCTCGATCGGATAGGACTCGCCCTGCTCCGGGAGGCAGGATGCCTCGAAATCGATGATCGCCACGTCGTCCATCGCCAATGCCCTCACCCCGGCAGAGGAGGCCATGCTAACCCCGGCGGCGCGTGCCGCCAAGCCCCAACGATCAGCGTGATCCGGTGGGGTCGGAAACGGGCGCGGCCATCTCGCGGGCATCCATGGTGCGCGTGAAGGGCAGGGACCCGGTCTGGCGCTCGATCATGCGGTGTACGCGGGCAGGTTCGATCAGCATGGCGTGAAGGCGGGCGGCATTGTCGGCATCGGCGTGGGTGCGGCGCTGGTTGTGGCGGATATAATCGAGCCAGGTCGCGACATGATAGCGCTCCATCCAAAGCTCCGGGTCGCCCAGATCCCGTAACAGTGTCCAGTGGCGCGCCCCGTCACGAACCCGGATACGCCGCCGCTCGCTCATGATGGTCAGGAATTCGAGGATACGGCTTTCCGCGACCTTGTACTCGATCGTGACGACGATCGGGCCGCTGCGAGGCTCCACAGGGACAGCCGTATCCGGTTCCGACCATTGGCTGAGCGGGTCCAGATTGAGATCCTCCACCACGGCGAGCGGACGCAGCAATCCCACCAGAACACTGGCAACCTGAAGCGCAGCGGCGATCAGCAGGGTCTGGGAAACGCCGCGCGATGCCGCGAGTTCGCCGAAAACCCAGCTGCCGATCGCCATGCCGCCGAACGCGAACATCTGATAGAGCGCCATCGCCCGCGCGACCACCCATCGTGGCGCCGCCATCTGCACGGAGACGTTGAAGGTCGAGAGCGCGAGCAGCCATCCCGCCCCGGCGACGAGCAGCGCGACGATCGTAACGAGCAGGATATGCGAAATCGCGGTGACGGCTGCGCCGAGGCCGAGCGCTACGGTCGCGCCACGCACGAGGATTTCGTTGCCGAAACGGTTGCGCATATAGCCGCTGGAGAAAGCGCCCCCGACCGCGCCAAGGCCGAACGCGCCGAGCAGCAGGCCGTAGGTGAGCGGGCCGCCGGTGATCAGGTCGCGTGCGACGAACGGCAGCAGCGCGGTTATCGCCGTCGCCGTGAAGCCGTACAATCCTGCGCGGATCAGCACCGTGCGGATATGCGGGGACATGGCGACGTAGCGCACGCCTGCTCCCATCGCCGCGCCCAGCGTCTCGCGCGGCAGGATGCGTGGTGGCATGTCCGGCCGCCACCGCGCCAGCACGACCAGCAGGCCGAGGTAGCTGACTGCGTTCACGACAAATGCTGCCGCCACACCGGCTGCGGCGACAATTGCGCCGCCGATCGCCGGGCCGGTGCTGCGCGCTAGGTTCACGCCCATGCTGTTCAGCGATACCGCGCCGGGCAATGCCACGCGTGGCACCATGTCACCGACCGATGCCTGCCATGCAGGCGCGTTCAGCGCCGTGCCGCAACCGATGAGGAAGGTGAAGGCGAGGAGAAGCCACGGGTTCAAAAGGCCCAGCCACGCGCAGAGTGCCAGACCGATGGAAACCAGCAGCATGAATATCTGCGCCGCTATCATCACGAGGCGTCGATCGAGATTGTCGGCGATCGCGCCCGCCCATAGCGAGAGCAACATGATCGGCAATGTGGTCGAGGACTGTACCAGCGCCACCATCGTCGGCGAATGAGTGATCGAGATCATCATCCACGACGCGCCGACCGATTGAATGAGGCTCCCGAAATTGGAGGCGAGCGTGGCGATCCAGATCGCCCGGAATATGGGCACGTCGAACGGCCGGGACGAAACGGCGGCCGGGGTGTCTGATATGTGCTGGTCCATGTCGTCCGTGCGCCGTGCCCCGTGGTGGCGTGCTATCCCTCTATCTGTCCGAACAGGCGGTTCACTTGGCGAGTTCCGCCTCGATCGCCGCGACCAGCGCGGCATCGTCCGGCGCGGTGGTGGGCGCGAAGCGGGCGACGACCTCTCCGTTCCGGCCGATCAGGAACTTTTCGAAATTCCACAGGACTTCGGGAGAGGGGTTGGGTGTCATGCCATAGCCGCGCAGCCGCTCGCGGAAGGCCTCCGGATCGCCCTGTGCGTCCGGCACGGCGGTGGTGAGCGCACGATAGAGCGGATGCTTGTCCTCACCCACCACGGTGATCTTTTCGAACATCGGAAAGGATACGCCGAAATTCGTTGTGCAGAATTCGAGGATTTCGGACTCGCTGCCGGGTTCCTGCGCGCCGAAATCATTGGCCGGGAAACCCGCGATCACCAGGCCCTTGTCGCCATAGGCCTTCTGCAGCGCTTCAAGTCCCTCATATTGCGGCGTCAGGCCGCATTTCGAGGCGACGTTGACGATGAGGATCACATCGCCGTCATAAGCGCCGAGGGACGAAGCCTCTCCGCGGATGGTCCTGAGCGGAATGTCCTGAATGCTGCTGGCCATGATCATCTCCCATGTGCTGTGCAGTCCAGATAGGGGAGGGAGCGAAAGGCAACAAGCCGCGAAACACTGCGTGTTGTGGGTGCCGGTTCGTTACGACAGGGTAGCGGATGACGTGATACGGGAAGGGTGAGCAGAATGGACAGGCGTGGCTTTCTGGCGCGCGGTGCTATGGGAATGGGCGCGATCGGTCTGTCGGGTGCCGCACGCGGGGCGGGGGCGTTGTTCGACGCGCCGCCACTGATTCCCGTGAAGGCAAGCATCGATCGCATGTTCCGCATCACCGTCTGCCTGCGGCCGTTCCGGGCTGCCGGTCCCCGGATCGGGCCGGAGGAAGTCGGTCGCAAGCTGGTCATCCATAATTACGGCCACGGCGGCAGCGGCTGGTCCCTGTCGTGGGGCTCGGCCGCAGTGGCCGTTCGCATGGCGATGGAGGCCGGCGCACGCGATGTCGCCGTGATCGGCGCCGGCGCGCTCGGGCTGACCGCGGCGATCACGGCGCAGCGTGCGGGTGCGCGGGTGACGATCTATGCGAAGGAGCAGTTCCCCGACGTCCGCTCGGCCCGCGCGACAGGAACATGGTCGCCCGACTCTCGTATCGCCTTGACCAAGGATGCCGACGCCGGTTTCGGCGATCGATGGGAAACGATGGCGCGCGCCAGCTTCACCATGTTCCAGAGCTATCTGGGCATGCCCGGCGATCCGGTCGAATGGACCGACCGCTATGCGCTCTCTGAACTCACGCCGGAGCAGCGCGCGGCGCGTGTTCCGCAGGACAGCGGGTTCCTGCGCCTTGAGGGCCGGTTGCACGACATTTCTCCGCGATCCCAACCACTGGCGCCGGGCGAGCATCCGTTCCCGACACCGTTCGCCTATCGCAGCGCGTCCCTGACTTTCAATGTCGCCGACCTGTCGCGCCAGTTGATGAACGATTTCCTGATCGGCGGTGGAAAGCTCGTCCCGGCCGAGTTCCACGCGCCGTCGGACCTGTCGCGCCTGAAGGAAAAGGTCATCATCAACTGCACGGGCTATGGTGCCCGGGCACTGTGGAGGGATGAAAGCATCGTGCCGGTGCGCGGGCAGATCGCCTGGCTTATCCCGCAGGCAGGGGTCACCTATGGCGTCTATTACCGCTCGTTGAGCGTGCTGGCGCGCAGGGACGGCATCGTCGTTCAGGAGACTGGGGACGATGAGTGGTTCGGATATAATGATGCCAATGAAGCGCCGGATCGCGCCGCAGCCGAGGCATCGATAGGCAGGGCCGCAACCATGTTTGCACCACGCCCAGTGTGAATAAACATAATATAGACAACGGCTTCGTTAACCATATGGCAAGGCTGAAGTGCCTATGCTGCTTGGCTTTCAATGGCGGTTAACGTTTTGTTAACCATTTTTATTCATTTTTCCCGGCTACCCGAAGAATCGGGGTAGGAAAAATGGGGTCGCTCCATGATGTTCATTTCGGGTCTGGTCATAGGGGCCGGTCTGGTCGCCTGGTTTGTTGCTGACGGCGGGCGTGACGACTGGCTTGCCTGATCCTGCGGCGCAGGCTGCTTAAGTCAATAAACACTTACTTATTGCCGGCTGCTTCTTGACGTTTGGACAAAACGCGCCAAACGGGTGAGGTTTGGCGGCGCAGGCCGTCCTTTTGCGTCAAGGAAGGCTCGCATGCTCGCCCGTATCAAGCCAGACGGTTTCACCATCGCGTTGCTGACGACGGTCCTGATCGCCAGCTTCCTGCCCTGCAGGGGTGACGCCGCAGTCGCCTTCGGATGGGCAACCAAGATTGCGATCACGCTGCTGTTTTTCATGCATGGCGCGAAGCTATCCCGGGAGGCGATCCTGGGCGGGATCGGCGCATGGCGGCTTCATCTGGCGGTGACGTTTGCGACGTTCGTGCTGTTCCCGCTGCTCGGCATCTTGATCGGGACTTTGCCCGACGGACTGGTCGACACCGACATGAAGGCGGGCATGCTGTTCCTGGCGATCCTGCCCTCGACCGTTCAGTCCTCGATCGCGTTCACGAGCATCGCGGGCGGTAATGTGGCCGGAGCGGTTTGCAGCGCCTCTCTCTCCAATATTCTGGGTGTCATCCTGACGCCGTTGCTTGCCGGTGTGCTGATCCATTCGTCGGGCGGTAGCGCCGGCGGACCGGACATCCTGTCCGCAATCATTTCCGTGGCGACGACCTTGTTGCTGCCGTTCATCCTTGGTCATCTCTCGCGCCCGCTAACCGCGAAGTTCGTCAACCGGCACAAGGCACTGCTGGGCCGTGTCGACCGGGGCTCCATCCTCCTGGTCGTCTACACCGCATTCAGCGCAGCTGTGATTGAGGGGTTGTGGAGCCGGATAACGGCGCACGACCTGATCGCGATCGCGCTGTTGAGCATCCTGCTCCTCTCCCTCGTGCTGTGCGCCACAAAGCTCATGGCCCGGCTCCTCGGTTTCTCGCGGCCGGACGAGATCACCCTGGTCTTCTGCGGTTCGAAGAAAAGCCTTGCCAGCGGCGTACCGATCGCCGCCGCCCTGTTCCCGGCTGCACAGGTTGGGCCGGTCATTCTGCCGCTGATGCTGTTCCATCAGATCCAGCTCATCGCCTGTGCGTTCATTGCGCGGGCCTATGCGGAAAGCGCGGCAAAGGCGGACGCGGCGCTGGCCGCCGACGCGCGCTAGTCCGCCTGTTATCCTCCGGGCGTCAAGGGTTGCTTGGGCGGCCTGGATTTCGCGCGCCCGGCTCGGCATTATTCAAGGATTTCGGCGGCTTTTCGCAACCTGTCAGAAAAGCCTGACGCAGCGCTTGCAACATCGGAATCCCGACTCTATAGACCGCCGCCTGCCTTGCCGGAACGCTACGCGATTCCGGCCCGGTCGGGGAGTAGCTCAGCCTGGTAGAGCACTGTCTTCGGGAGGCAGGGGCCGGAGGTTCGAATCCTCTCTCCCCGACCATTTATTCTGATCGGACCCCGAACCTGCTTCGGGTGTCCGGCTCAGTCTCCACAACAATCAGAGCAGCCCTTCCGCCCGGAAGCTGAACGATGCGCCGCCTGACACGATGACGTGATCGTACAGGCGGACATCCAGCGGTCGCAAAATGCTCCATAATGTGCGCGTGACTACGATATCGTTCCGGCTGGGGCGCGGGTCGCCCGACGGGTGCGAATGATGCAGGATCACGCCGGAACAGTCATGTTCCAGAACGGCGGCAACGATCATGCGATAGGGCAAAGCCAGATCGGCCGTTCCGCCTTCGAAATGGATCGCATGTATGTTCCGGCGCCGCGAATCGAACAGTATGACGCCGCCATGTTCCCTCGACGGGTCGGCACTGGCCATGCTGCGGCAGATCGGAGGCATGATCCGATCGTCGCGGGCATGCTCCGGGCAATGATCGAATACCCCCATGGCGGCATCTGACGGCATGGGTGGGGCATGCGCCACGAAGCATTCCTCCATTCTGCTCTCTATTTCGGTGCAGTCCCTGTGATGCGTATCCATTCCGGACCGTGTCGCGCGTGAACGTTCATCGGTGTGCCCGGACTGGACTGGGGCGGGTGCTCGTCTAGACAGGGCGCATGACGGATGAATCGCAAGGCATGGCGCCCCATTACGAGCAGCAATATCTCGACCTGATGCAGGATATCTGGACGCACGGGAATGAGCGGGTTGACCGGACCGGCGTCGGCACGCGATCGATTCTCGGCGCGACGATGCGCTTTTCCCTGTCCGGCGACGCGGTTCCGCTGCTCACGACCAAGCGGGTCTACTGGAAGGCCGCTGCACGGGAGATGCTGTGGTTCCTGTCGGGAGAGACCAATATCCGCCCGCTGGTGGCGCAGGGGGTCCATATCTGGACCGACTGGCCGCTCGACGCCTATCGCAAGGCGACGGGGGAGTCGATCGATCGCGATGCGTTCGAGCGCCGGATCATCGAGGATGAAGACTTTGCCTTGCGCTGGGGCGATCTGGGGCCGGTCTATGGCAAGCAGTGGGTTGACTGGCCGCGTTACGAACCGGTGGGAGAGGGGCTCTATCGCCGGGCGGAGAAAGGGCACAACCAGATTGCCGATCTGGTCCAGGCGATCCGCACGAATCCCGGATCACGTCGCCTGCTGTTCACCGGCTGGAACGTGGCGGAGGTCGATCGCATGGCGCTGCCGCCGTGCCATATGACCTATCAGTTTCATGTCGCGGACGGCAGACTGTCGGGCATGCTGTTTCAGCGAAGCGCCGACCTGGCGCTCGGCGTGCCGTTCAATATCTTCGGGCTCGCGATGATTACCCGCATGCTGGCGCAGCAATGCGACCTTGAGCCCGGCGAGATCGTCTGGAACGGCGGCGACGTGCACCTTTATCTCAATCACGGCGAACTGGTGGAGGCGCAACTGGAGCGCTCACCTGCCGGCGCGCCGAAGCTGCGGATACAAAGCCGCCCTCCAGGCATTTTCGACTATGCGATCGAGGATTTCGTGGTCGAGGACTACGCGCCGCAAGGGCACATCTCCGCCGCCGTTGCCGTTTAGCGCAAGGCGTACTGGTGTCCCGGAAACGCCTGAAAGAAAAATAGGTAAGGAAAGCTTGCCTTTCTGTATTTTTGTAATATCATACCTCTCTAAGGAAACATTGTTGCGGCGCAGCGCGCCGCTCCGGAGAGTGGATCATGAGCCAATTGAGGGACAGGCGTAACCTTCCGCCGCTCCGCCTGCATGTGCCGGAACCGCCGTCGAGGCCGGGCGATGATGCCGATTTCTCCGCCTTCGATATTCCGGCGGTCGACGCGGCCCGCCGTCCGGACGAGGCGGCGCCCGCCGCTGAAATGCGAGATATGGCCTATGGCCTTGTTCGCGTGCTGGATGAGGATGGCACGGCGACGGGCGCGTGGAATCCGGGACTGTCCCCTGAAACGCTGCTGAAGATGCTGCGTGCGATGGCGCTGACGCGGGCATTCGACGGCCGCATGTTCCGCGCGCAGAGGCAGGGCAAGACCAGCTTCTACATGAAGTCGACGGGCGAGGAGGCTGTCGCGGTCGCCGCAGCGCTCGCGCTCGATCCCGATGACATGTGTTTTCCCAGCTACCGCCAGCAGGGACTGCTGATCGCGCGGGACTGGTCCATCGTCGACATGATGAACCAGATCTATTCGAACAGTGCCGACCGGATGAAGGGGCGGCAACTGCCGATCATGTACTCAGTGAAGGAGGCGGGCTTCTTCTCGATTTCCGGTAACCTCACCACCCAGTATCCGCAGGCCGTCGGCTGGGCGATGGCGAGCGCGGCGCGCGGTGACAGCCGGATCGCGGCGACATGGTGCGGCGAGGGGTCGACGGCGGAGGGCGACTTTCATTCGGCCTGCACCTTCGCCAGCGTCTATCGCGCGCCGGTCATCCTGAACGTCGTCAACAATCAGTGGGCGATCAGCAGTTTTTCCGGCTTTGCCGGGGCGGAGGCGACGACGTTCGCCGCGCGTGGCGTCGGCTACGGCATCGCCAGCCTGCGCGTCGACGGCAATGACGCGCTCGCCGTCTATGCCGCGACGCGCTGGGCCGCCGACCGGGCACGATCCAACGCCGGGCCTACGCTCATCGAGCATTTCACCTATCGGGCGGAGGGGCACAGCACGTCCGACGACCCCAGCCAGTACCGCTCGGCGGATGAGGGCAGCCATTGGCCGCTGGGTGATCCCATCGCCCGGCTGAAGGCGCATTGCATCGCCACCGGTATCTGGGACGAGGAAAGGCACGCGGCAATGGACCTCGAACTCGCAAACCAGGTCAAGGATGCCGCGCGCGCGGCGGAGAAGAACGGCATTCTGGGCCATGGCATGCACCAGCCGTTCGAGACGATGTTCGAGGACGTGTTCGAGGAGATGCCGTGGCATCTGCGGGAGCAACTCGAACAGGCGCTGTCCGAGAAGAAGGCCGCCGGGCTGTGAGTGGGGCTGTCATGACGGAAGCGGCGGATGAGACCGTGCAGATGAACATGATCCAGGCGATCAACAGCGCGCTGGACGTGATGATGGATCGCGACCCCGACGTCGTCGTCATGGGCGAGGACGTCGGCTATTTCGGCGGGGTGTTCCGCGCGACCGCGGGCCTTCAGAAAAAATACGGCAAGAACCGCGTGTTCGACACGCCGATCACCGAATGCGGGATCATCGGCGTTGCCGTCGGCATGGGCGCCTATGGCCTGCGGCCGGTGCCGGAAATCCAGTTCGCCGACTATATCTATCCCGCGCTCGACCAGTTGGTGAGCGAGGCAGCGCGGCTGCGCTATCGCTCGGCGGGCGAATTCACCGCACCGATGACGGTCCGTTCGCCCTTTGGCGGCGGCATCTTCGGCGGACAGACGCACAGCCAGAGCCCGGAAGGCATCTTCACGCATGTCTCGGGCATCAAGACGGTGATCCCTTCGACCCCCTATGACGCCAAGGGGCTGCTGATCGCGGCGATCGAGGACAATGATCCCGTACTCTTCTTTGAACCCAAGCGAATCTACAACGGACCGTTCGACGGCCACTATGACACGCCCGCGAAGAGCTGGGCCGGTCATGCCGATGCCATGGTGCCGCAGGGACATTATCGTATTCCGCTCGGCAAGGCGCGAACCGTGCGGGAGGGGGAGGCGCTCACCATCCTGTGCTATGGAACGATGGTGCATGTCGTCGCCAACACGGTGGCGGAAGCAGGCGTTGACGCGGAGATCATCGATCTGCGCACGCTGGTGCCGCTGGATATCGAGGCGATCGAGGCGTCGGTCCGGAAGACCGGGCGCTGCATGATCGTGCATGAGGCGACGCGGACCAGCGGCTTTGGCGCCGAGCTTCTGTCGCTGGTGCAGGAGCGTTGCTTCCATCATCTGGAGGCACCGATCGCGCGGGTCACCGGTTTCGACACCCCTTATCCCCACAGCCTGGAATGGGCCTATTTCCCCGGACCGATCCGCATTCGCCGCGCGATCGACCGGATCATGAAGGATTGACGAGCGATGGCACGTTTCACCTTTCGCCTGCCGGACATCGGCGAAGGCATTTCAGAGGCGGAGATCGTCGCCTGGCACGTAAAGGTCGGTGACAGGATCGAGGAAGATCAGCCGCTCGCTGACATGATGACCGACAAGGCGACCGTCGAGATGGAATCGCCGGTGTCCGGCGTCGTCGTCGAACTGGCGGGGGAACCGGGCGACCAGGTGCCGATCGGTTCCACTTTGGCCGTGATCGAGACGGAGGGCGGGGATAAGGCTGTTACGCCGGCCGAAGCGCCGCCGTCGAAGAAGGCGATGGAGGCCGCAGTGCCGGCAATGCCGGATGACGCGCCCGTGGAAGCCGATGAGCCCGATGCGGCGCGCGACACGGCTTCTGAGGCGAAGGCGGAAACTGCGACCACTCAGGTGCCTGCAAAGGGTGGGGCTTCATCCGCTCCGCCGGTCCTTGCGTCCCCGGCGGTTCGCGCGCGGGCGAAGGATCTGGGCATCGACCTCGGGCAGGTAAAGCATGGTGGCGATCGTATTCGTCACGCCGATCTCGACGCCTATCTGCTCTATGGTGCGGGCGAGGGGTATCGTCCTGCTGGTGCCCGCCGGGCCCGGCCCGACGAGGCCGTGAAGGTCATCGGCATGCGCCGCCGGATCGCGGAGAATATGGCGGCATCGAAGCGGCATATTCCGCACTTCACGTATGTGGAGGAGATCGACGTCACCGCGCTGGAGGCGATGCGCGCCGACCTCAACGTCAATCGCGGGGACCGGCCGAAGCTGACCCTGTTGCCGTTGCTGATCGTTGCTTTGTGCCGGGCTTTGCCCGATTTTCCGATGATCAACGCGCGCTATGACGACGATGCGGGCATCGTCACGCGCCATGGCGCGGTCCATCTGGGCATGGCGACGCAGACGGATGCGGGCCTGATGGTGCCGGTTATCCGCGATGCGCAGGACCGCAACGTCTGGCAACTGGCGAGCGAAATTGTCCGGCTGGCCGATGCGGCCCGGAACGGCAAGGCGAAGTCGGAGGAATTGTCAGGATCGACGCTGACGGTCACATCGCTGGGCCCGCTTGGCGGGATCGCGACGACGCCTGTGATCAACCGGCCCGAAGTGGCGATCATCGGGCCCAACCGCATCGTCGAGCGGCCGGTGATCCGCGACGGAGAGATTGTGGCCGCGAAGCTGATGAACCTGTCGATCTCCTGCGATCATCGTGTCGTCGATGGCTGGGACGCTGCCAGCTTCGTTCAGGCGGTACGCGCGCTGCTGGAAACGCCGGTGCTTCTTTTCGCTGATTGAATCCAACGCCTTGTCGGGTGTCCGGCGTAGGGTGATCGAGCGATCACCCGAGTCGCTTTCGCGACAAGGTGATGGAATCGTTAACTATCTACGTTAACCGCTGTGATAGAACATGGCTTCTCGGGAGTGGGGGCCATACTCATGCAGACAAGAGTCAAGCGCGCAGTCGCAATTTCGATCGCCATCGGCCTTTTGGGCGGGTGTGCGGGCGGCGGCAGGAAGCCGGTCGCTTCGAAACCCGTACCGGGCAAGGCGCATGTCGAAGCGATGCCTCAGCCGCCGATGGGCGCGACCGTCGGGATGACGATCCCGGACATCGGTGCCAACGGGCGGCGCGTCACGCCGAACAGCAACCTGAGTGAGGCGGGAGCGATCTGGCATTTGCGTATGGCGCTCAATGTCGCCGCGCTCTCCTGTCTTTCCCAGGATGCCGCGCGGGTGCAGTACAACGCGTTCCTGAAGGATCACAAGACGGCGCTGGCGAAAGCGAACAAGGCGGTCGATGCGGAGTACAGGGCACAATATGGTGCCAAGGGCGTCGACATGCGGGACAGGCTCAACACGCGCGTCTATAATTTCTTTGCGCTGCCACCGGTTCAGCATGGCTTCTGCGATCAGGCGCTATCGGTGGGCCGTACAGTCAATACGAAGAAATCGGCGGAGCTTGCCGGTTATGCGCCGCAAGGACTGGCAAGTCTGGAAGCGCCGTTCCTCGCTTTCTATGACGCCTACGCGGCGTATCAGCAGCGGCTTGCGGCATGGCGAACGAGTGGCGCGCAGTTGTCGTCCGCCCGATAACCGGCAAGTGACCGGCGGGTCGAGCACGGGCTCGCCGGCGGGGGGGCTTTCAGCCATTCAAAGTCGTGTGAAGGGCACCGGACCAGCCCGATAGGCGTGCCTGCCTGGTCCCGGCAGCGAGATGAGGGGTGAAGTGCGACACGGGTCCGGCCATGGCGTCGGCCGCCGCGCCGAGGTCAGGAAACAGTCCGGCCCCCACAGCCGCCAGCATCGCCGCGCCCTTGGCCGTCGTTTCGACGAAGTCGGGGCGCAGGACCGGGATATCGAGCATGTCGGCAATATCCTGCGCCATCCAGTCGTTCGCCGCCATGCCGCCATCGATCCGTAATTCCCGCCATAGCGCGCCGTCGGCGGCGAACGCGGCCATCAGGTCGTGGGTCTGATATGCCATCGCCTCCAGTGCCGCGCGGGCGATATGCGCCCGGCCGGTGCCGAAGCTGAGGCCCGTGATCGCTCCCCGAACGTCAGGGCGCCAGTGGGGTGCGCCAAGGCCCGCGAGCGCGGGGATCAGATGGACGCCGGCAGTGTCGGGTACGCTGGCGGCGAGCGTCGCCGTCTCGGCCGCCGAACCCAATATGCCCAGTGTGTCGCGCAGCCATTGCACCAGACTGCCCGCGACGAAGATCGCGCCTTCCAGCGCGTAGCGCCGCTCACCATCCTGTTGCACGGCGACGGTCGTCAACAGGCGGTTTTTGCTCAAGCGGGCCTCGCTCCCGGTCTGCGCAAGGATGAAGGCGCCGGTGCCGTAGGTCGCCTTGCACTGGCCGGAAGCAAGGCAACCCTGGCCGATGCTTGCCGCCTGCTGGTCGCCCGCCATGCCCCGGATGGGGATGGCATGGCCGAACAGATCGGTGCGCGCGGTTCCGAAGTCACCCACGCAGTCAGTAATTTCCGGGAGATATTTCGGATCGATATCGAACAGGGCGAGCATCGCATCGTCCCATTCTCCACCGGTAATATGCATCAGGCTGGTGCGCGAAGCGTTCGTGGCGTCGGTGATGTGCAGGCCGCCCGTCAGCCGATGGACCAGATAGCTTTCGACCGTCCCGATCGCGAGATGAGGCCCGGCCTCCCGCAATTGCGGCCAGTGCTCGAACGCCCAGCGTATCTTGCTCGCGGAAAAATAGGGATCGAGGAGCAGGCCGGTGCGGGACTGGACCGTCTCTTCATGTCCCGCTTCGCGCAGACGTGTACACAGGTCGGCGGTGCGCCGGTCCTGCCAGACGATGGCGGGGGCAAGCGGGATGCCCGTGCGACGATCCCAGAAGACGACGGTTTCCCGCTGATTGGCGATGCCGATGGCAGCGATCCGAGCGGGTGAAGGGCATTGCCCGATGACCGTGCGGATGCAGGCGAGCGTTGCATCCCATATCTCGGCTGCGTCATGTTCGACCCAGCCGGGCTGCGGATAATGTTGGGTCAGGTCCGCCTGATGCAGCGACAGGCATGATCCCGCGGCATCGAACAGCATGGCGCGGGTCGACGTGGTCCCCGCGTCGATGACCAGTATCAGCCTGTCGTCCATGCCCTCGCTCCATCCTCTCGTCCCGCGAGGATAGAAGGCCGGTTGGTCAGGGCAAGGATGAAGGTGGCGGAAAGCGTCAGCGGACCGTGCCGCGCCATGCAATCTGTCCGCTCGCGCCCGGCGCTACGGGCGTATCGACGGTCCAGCGGACATGGGTGACATCGTCGGGCGTGGCGCGGCGCGTGCCGCCCAGCGGCGTCCTGACGATCATGTCGGTCAGGCGGCCCCAGGACCGCCCTCCATCGACCGAAACCTGCATGTCGCCATGGGCCGGATCGATCCGTACGCCGCGCGGGACCGGATTGGTCAGCGCGAAATTGCGCACGGGTGCGCTGCCGTCATTGCGGTATTTCATGACGAAGACCAGCCGGTCGCCCTGACCCAGCCGATCCGCCGCCTTCAGCACGCGGCGCTGCTGGCCTGCGGCGTCGGTGCCGACGTCCTCCACGAACACTGCCGAGTTGAGCGACACGGCCTCGCCGGCATGGGCGGCGAGCGGCGTCAGCATCAGCGCCACGATGGCGCCGGACAGGGTGTGGGTGAGCGTGCGGTACATGGTCCCGGATCGTCCTTTTTCCTCTGCGCATGGCAGGCGGACTGCCTATCCGTCCGATCCCCAAGAAATGGTTAACACAGCCTTCATCAAGGCTTGGCGATGCTTGCGGGAGCGGGCGGGGAGGCGCACAAGGAGGGGGCACAGGGCAAAAGGCTGCGACGGTACGGAACCGATGTCGCGGCCGGGGTTATCGCCGAACGGAACAGGGGCACGTGCGCAGGTGAAGCAGGACGATTCGGGCTGGAGCGACAGGGAAGGCATCGATCAGCGGCGTGACCGCCTGCTGGCTGCGCTTGCGCTGTTCGCTGGGGTCGGTCTGGTCATTGCCTTGCCCTTCGCCCTTCGCGAGGGGGCGCCGTTCTTTCTTCCTCTCGCCGCAGCGATGGTGGTGGCGATCGCGCTCGTCCCCTTTCTGGAATGGCTGGAGGCGCGGGGGCTGCCATCCGGTCTTGCCGCGCTGGTCGCCGTGGTCGCATTCCTGCTGACGGCGAATACGGCGCTGGTGCTGATCGTGGTGCCTGCGGCCGAATGGTTCCGGATATTGCCGGAACGCATCCCGCATATTCAGGCGAATCTGTCGCCGCTCATCGACTTCTATTCGCAACTTCAGAAGTTCGTGGACGAAACGGTTCAGATGCTGGCGGCCGGGCCGGTCGCCGCTGCGCAGACTGCCGCTGTCGACGCGCCGAGTTCTCTGCTTCAGTTCGCCGCGACCTCCGCGCCGTCCGCGATCATCCAGATGTTCTTTGCCCTGCTGGTCATCTATTTCTTCCTGTCGGGATGGACCAGCCTGCGGCGGCGGACGATCACCGGGCGGCACAGCTATGATGATTCGCTGGCGATCGCCCGGCTGATCCAGAATGTCGTGGACGCGACGTCGGCCTATGTGATGACGATCGCGACGATCAATGTCAGCCTGGGTCTGGCGGTCGCAATGTCGCTGTTCCTGATCGGCATGCCCTCGCCGCTGATGTGGGGCGGTATCGTCGCCTTGCTCAATTTCGTTCCCTATTTCGGCCCGATACTGGCGGCCATCCTGCTGGGGCTTGGCGGCCTCATGGTGTTCGACGACGTCTGGGTCGCGCTGATGCCGGCGGTCATCCAGATCTGCTTCCATCTTGTGGAGGCCAATGCGATCACGCCACTGGTGCTTGGCAGGCGGCTGACGATGAACCCGCTGTTGATTCTCGTCTCCCTGAGCTTCTGGGGCTGGGTGTGGGGAACGCCGGGCGCCTTGCTGGCCGTGCCGCTGCTGATCATCATCCAGACGGTGCTTGCCGCCGCGGGAAAGCCCGACATCGCGGGCTTCCTGTTCGAGCATGGTACGCTGACCGCGATGCCGCCGCCGCGCCGCGAAGAGAAATTTCGTCGTTCAAAAGAGGACGGTTGACACCGCCGGTCGCCTCTTATACCTGCGCGGCTCCACACCGAACGCGGGTGTAGCTCAGTTGGTTAGAGCGCCGGCCTGTCACGCCGGAGGTCGCGGGTTCGAGCCCCGTCACTCGCGCCATTTCCCATAAAATTCAGTATGTTGGAAATGGTGTCCGCGTATCGTGGACTATCTCATGTCCAGGCTGATTGCATTCAGGAATAGCGGTCAGGGCGCTCGTGTAGCCGATGCTGCGCCGCCACTTCGATTTCGCCTATCAGCAGCCGCGCGTCGTTCACCGTAAACCCGCTCCGCTGGTCGATGATCTCGCCCATGGTATAGCGCGCCAGAAACGACTGGAAGCGAAGCAGGGCGTTCTCGACATCCTCCGGCATTCGTACCTCCATGGAAGTGGCGATAGCGGACAGCGGCTACGCAGGCAAAGGCGCCCGGCGGCGTCTTCGCTCGCTGTCGGGAATAGCCTAAGTTTTCGAGAAATGGCAACTTTTCTCAAGATGTAGCCCTCAGGGGGCTGATCACGAGTTTTTCGGATCAGAGTTCGGTGAATACCCAGGCAAGACCGCCGATAGCGCCCAAAGTGGCCAGGATCATCATCACCGCCTCGCCCGCGCCGCCACTGCTGTGGCCGGAACTGCCGGGTATCCGTCCCGGCGTCGTTCGCCCGGACCGGGTAACCGGACTGCGGCGTGTAATGAACATGCTGGCTCTCCCCCTCGCTTCTGACGGCATGGTTAGGATAAATGGTTAATCACGCGTTGTGAACGGGAATTCGCTCAGGGTTTCCAGCGGCCGGTTTCCATCCATGCCAGCAGCGGTCGGAGCGGCAATATCCAGGCGATGCCCGCGAAGACGTAAATGATCAGTTGCAGTACGGTGGGCAGGCGGCCGATCCACCCGGAAAGGCTCGCGACCGACACGGCCCAGACGGTTATCAGCGCCAGGATCAGGAACATGCCGAAGGGTTTCCTCCAACTGGGCTGCGGCCCGCCGTTCATTCCACACCCTCAATGAACGCGACTTCCGTCAGGACGGCGTGAAGCGGCATGTCCCAGACGTCGGCAGGCACTGCATCACACTCCTGTATCGACCAGGCGAGCCCGATACGCAGTGCGTCGGGGAAGCGCGCAAATGCCCGATCATAATAGCCGCCACCCCAGCCGAGGCGGTTCATCCGCCGGTCGAAACCGAGCAACGGTGCTATGATCGCATCCGGCGCGACGACCGGCGTGTCCGGTGCGGGATGGCTGGTGCCATAGGGACCGGCGTGGAGCGGCGCATCTTTCGACCAGCGATGGAATTCCATGCTGCCTATCCGGTCGACGACCCGCGGCAGGCAAATGGTCTTTCCCAGTCGCTCGAGCGGTTCGGCGAGCCTGAGGGCAGGCGCCTCGTCATCCAGCGGTACGTAGAGCGCTATGGTCCGGGCGAAGCCAAGCATCGCCGAAAGCGGAGAGGGGACCGCCTTGAACGCCAGGCGATGGGCGAGGGGATCGAGCATCTCAACGAAAGCGTGCCGTTCCGCCACCGCCTTTTCCCGCAGGTCTTTCTTGTCGCTCACCTGATCCGCCATGTTCGATTCTCTTATCTGATGTCGCTGTGGCGTTGCGGGCGACAGCAGGCAAGCCGTGATGCGAATGCGCCGATCGGGGAGAAGCGGGGTGGCGGGACCGCCTCGGCCGTTTGCCGGAAAATCCTCTGACGCCTCAACGTCAGGTGGGGACCATGTAAATCGGACCTGGATCCGTTCAGAGACAGCCCCCTTGGATGTGATATCGCCTCAGGGATGTTCGCTGGAGCTCGTACCAGGCAGTACCCGCCACGACCCATTTAGGTGCTGGGCGGTTCCGGAGCAAGCTTTTGTGCCAGTCCTTCAAGTCGAATGGCGAGGGTTTCGAGTGTACCAGCAACGCTGTCCGATGCCGCTGCTCCCTCATCGCCTCCGGCAGCAGATGACGGGCTGATTCTGCGCAGTTCATCGACCTCGTCCGCCAGAAGCAGCGCAGCGAACAGCAGTTCCTGCGCTTCCGACAAGGCCGCGCTGGAGGACTGCCGGACGCCCAGCGCCTTCCGGTCGATCACGCCGGCGAGCCGCGCGACGTGCGCTTCCTCGCCGTCGCGGCAATGAATGGCGTAACGGCGCCCGCCGACAATGATGTCCACGTCAGGCACGGGCCTTGAGGTCCGAAATCAGGGAATCGAGCGATTGCAGTGCAGCCACCGCCCGGTCACGAGACAATCCATCGGGCAATGGTGACTGGGAAATCGCATTTCCGCCATCCTCTTTCTGCTTCGCGAATGCTTCAAGGCGGGCGAGGGCGCGCTCGATGCGGTCCACGGCCAACGTCATGCGATCAACGGTCATGCCAAGGCCATAGCATTAACCATCGTGCCTGCGAAAGGCGCGCAGGGGAGGATTTTACCGCCGTCGTGGTGGTGTCAGCGGAACTGGTAGACGACCTTCAGACCGACATGATCGGACAAGGTCTTGCCGGCGCGGTCCTTGCCGAACATCATTTCCGCCGCGAGCGGGGTCAGTTGCACGTCCTGAGGCGCCGTTACGAATTGCCAGTCGTTGGCGTGGCGCAGAGGCACATTGGCGGCAAGCGCGAGCCCTTCCCGGCAAATATCCGGCTGCGACTGGCAGAGGCCGGAATATTTGTCGCGGCCGAGCGCGCTGCTGGCGAACCCTTTCTGCTTCTTGATATAGCCGAGCAGCGCGGTCAGGCGTGCGGGCGAGTGGCCCATGTTGAAGTCGCCGGCGAAGATGCGCACCACCGGCGCGTTTTTCGCCACAGCGACATCGTCCGCGACGAAGCGATGCAGCGCTTCCAGTTGCCGGTTGAAAGCGATGCGATTGACCGGCTCGGGTTGTCCCGAGGGGTTGCCGCTGTTGAAATGGGTCGTGACGATCTCGACCGGTGTTTCGACGCCGGGCAGGGCGATGCGCGCGGCCAATATGCCCTTGTTGGCAAGGCAGTCGTATCCGGCGCAGGCGCCTACCGGAAATGCCGTGCGGCGAACGTGGCTGATCCTGAAGTCCGACATGAGGATCAATCCGCTGGACAGCATTGGTCCAAGTCCTTCGCCCTTCAGCACCATGCCTGGGCGGGTGTAGCCACGCTCGGGCTGGGGGGAAGCGCTTGTCGGGCCAAAGGCGGTGTAGCGATAGCCGGCACGCCGCGCGATCGCCTCGGCCTCGGGCGAGAATGCCTCCTGCAGGACCACGACCTGCGGTGCCCTGCCTGTCGCGCGCAGGGCGGCGAGGCGGTCGGCGATCTGCGCGAGCTTTGCGGGCCGGTCCAGACCCAGCGGCCAGGGAAGACCGCTTACGTTGTACGTCAGCAGGCTGAGTTGTCCCGGCGGCGAAGCCTGCGACGCGAACATCCTTGCTTGCGCCATTCGGGCATCGGGTGCGGCAGGGGCGTTACCGCCTGCGGCGAGTGTTGCGACCCCAAGCATGACCATGCTCTTCCGGTTCATCGCATTGTCCTCCTCCGGCGGGAGACCCTTGCCCCAGTGCGGCCCCCATCGGATGCGGCGGCGGATAGGGCGGGAGAGGGTCGTGGCGATGACGGGGGGAAGTCAGTTCTGTGAACCGCCGGAATATTATGCGCGCCGGAAAAAGCGAGGGAGGTTCTGGCTTTCGTGGCGATCCGGGCAAAGGGCCGCCCCGCCGCGCGGTTGACGCTTTTGCTTTCTGACGACAAAGGAAGCGCGATTTCACGACTCGCCCGCGCGCGCTGTCCGGCGGGCCTTTGCTTACAGGGATAATTCCGGCGATGACCGTTTCCGAAACCACGCTCGCCAACGCCATCCGGGCGCTGTCGATGGATGCGGTCGAAGCCGCCAACAGCGGTCACCCCGGGATGCCCATGGGCATGGCCGACGTGGCGACGGTTCTGTTCCGCGACTATCTGAAATTCGATCCCGCTGCGCCGAAATGGGCGGACCGCGACCGCTTCGTCCTGTCCGCGGGGCATGGCTCGATGCTGATCTACAGCCTCCTGCACCTGACCGGCTATGCCCGTCCGACGATCGAGGATATCCGTAATTTCCGCCAGCTGGGCTCGCCCTGCGCCGGGCATCCGGAGAATTTCGAGTTGGCGGGCGTTGAGGCGACGACGGGTCCGCTCGGCTCCGGCCTTGCAACCGCTGTCGGTATGGCGATTGCCGAGCGGCACCTGAACGCCGTGTTCGGTGATGCGCTGGTCGATCATCGTACCTGGGTGATCGCGGGCGACGGTTGCCTGATGGAAGGCATCAACCATGAAGCGATCGGCCTTGCCGGACATCTCGGCCTTGGTCGTCTGATCGTCCTGTGGGACGACAACAAGATCACGATCGACGGCGCCGTGTCGCTGTCGAGCAGCGAGGACGTGCCCGCGCGCTATGCCGCGACCGGCTGGCATGTCGTGTCCTGCGACGGTCATGACCCGGCTGACGTCCGCAAGGCGATCGACGCCGCCATCGCCGATCCGCGCCCGTCGCTGGTGCGGTGCGCGACCAAGATTGGATATGGCGCGCCCAACAAGGCCGGCACGTCCGGCGTTCACGGGTCGGCACTGGGCAAGGACGAGGTTGCCGCCGCGCGCGCCTTCCTTGGCTGGACCAGCGAGCCCTTCGTCATTCCCGAGGATGTCGCGGCCGAATGGCGCAAGGCAGGTGAACGTGGCGCCCACGCGCGTCAGGCCTGGGAGACGTTGCTTGCCACGCACGCGCACCGGGCCGAGTTCGAGCGGCGCATGGCAGGCATTCTGCCCGTCGACGACGGGATCAAGGCGCATATCGACGCGCTGATCGCCAGTCCGCAGAAAATCGCCACCCGCAAGGCGAGCGAGATCGCTCTGGAGGCGATCAACGTCGCTGTGCCGGAAACCCTTGGCGGTTCGGCGGACCTTACCGGGTCCAACAACACGAAGACGAAGTCGACCGGACCGCTTACCCGCGACGATTATTCCGGCCGCTACGTCTATTACGGCATCCGCGAGTTCGGCATGTCGGCTGCCATGAACGGAATGGCGCTGCACGGAGGCGTAATCCCCTACGGCGGCACGTTCCTCGTCTTCTCCGATTATTGCCGCGCGGCGATCCGCCTGTCGGCCCTGCAACAGGCCCGCGTCGTCTATGTGATGACGCATGATTCTATCGGCCTTGGCGAAGACGGCCCGACGCACCAGCCGGTCGAGCATGTCATGAGCCTGCGGATGATCCCGAACCTGGACGTGTTCCGCCCCGCCGATGCGGTGGAAACGGCGGAATGCTGGGCGCTGGCGCTTGCCGATGGCGACGGTCCCTCGCTGCTGGCGCTCACCCGCCAGAACCTGCCGCAGTTGCGCACCGAAGCGAGCGCGGAGAATCTTTGCGCGAAGGGCGCCTATCGTCTGCGCGCCGCGCGGGCGGAACGGAAAGTCGTGTTGCTGGCCACCGGATCGGAAGTGGCTATTGCGGTGGAGGCCGCAGACATGCTGGAGGCGCAGGGCATCGGAGCGGATGTCGTATCCATGCCGAGCTGGTCCCATTTTGATGCACAGGATGCCGCCTACAAGGCTGGCCTCCTGCCCGCCGATACGCTTAAGGCGTCGATCGAGGCGGGGGTGACCTTCGGCTGGGAACGGTATACCGGTCCGGACGGACTGCGGTTCGGCATTGACGGCTTTGGCGCTTCGGCCCCGGCCGAGGTGCTGTACGATCATTTCGGCCTGACGGCCGCCAAGATAGCGCCGCAGATCATCGCGGCTCTGAATTAGGACAGATCAAGGAGGCGAGTGCAGTGGCGACTAAGGTAGCAATCAACGGTTTCGGACGTATTGGCCGGCTCGTGGCGCGCGCGATCCTGACGCGCACGGATCATGACCTGGAACTGGTCGCGATCAACGATCTGGGCGATACCAAGTCGAACGCGCTGCTGTTCAAGCGTGACAGCGTTCATGGCAATTTCGCCGGTGATGTGTCGGTCGACGGCGAATATCTGGTCGTCGACGGCAAGCGCATCAAGGTGACGGCCGAGCGTGATCCGGCAAACCTGCCGCACGCCGCTCTGGGCGTCGAGATCGCGCTGGAGTGCACCGGCATCTTCGCCGACAAGGCGAAGGCGTCCGCGCACCTGACTGCGGGTGCCAAGCGCGTCGTGATCTCCGCTCCCGCAACCGGCGTTGACAAGACGGTGGTCTACGGCGTGAACCATGACAGCCTGAGCGCCGACGATGTCGTCATCTCCAACGCCAGCTGCACCACCAACTGCCTGGCGCCGCTCGCCAAGGTGCTGCACGACGCGCTCGGCATCGAGAGCGGCTTCATGACCACGATCCACAGCTACACCAACGACCAGAACACGCTGGATCAGCTGCACAAGGACATGCGCCGCGCCCGCGCCGCCGCCCTGTCGATGATCCCGACCACCACCGGCGCCGCCCGCGCCGTTGGCGAAGTTCTGCCGGAGCTGAAGGGCAAGCTGGATGGCTCGTCCGTCCGCGTGCCGACGCCGAACGTTTCGGTCGTCGACCTGAAGTTCATCGCCAAGAAGGCGACCACCATCGACGAGGTCAACGGCCTTCTCAAGGCGGCGTCGGAGAGCGGTCCGCTCAAGGGGATCCTGGGCTATTCGGATGAGCCGCTGGTGTCGATCGACTATAATGGCGATCCGCGCAGCTCCACCGTCGACAGCCTGGAAACGGCGGTCATCGACGGCAAGCTGGTCCGCGTGCTCAGCTGGTACGACAATGAATGGGGCTTCTCCAACCGGATGATCGACACCACCGGCGTGGTGGCGAAGTTCCTGTAAGATGCCGAAGGGGGCGGGCAAATGTCCGCCCTTTTTACTATCAGACCTACATCCGTTCGGTTCGAGCTTGTCGAGGACGGGGCACAGAGTTCTCGACTGACGCTTTTCGACTTCGGCCGAAGCTGCTCGAACCGGACGGGGGATTCTTACGTTCGGGAGTAACTGCGTGACCAAGCCTTTCAAGACCCTCGATGACATGGGCGATATCGCGGGCAAAGCCGTGCTGGTCCGCGAGGATCTGAACGTGCCGATGAAGGACGGGTCGATCACGGACGACACCCGCCTGCGCGCGGCGATGCCGACGGTGCTGGAACTGGCCGATCGCGGCGCAAAGGTCCTGATCCTCGCCCATTTCGGCCGCCCGAAGGGGCAGAAGAACCCGGAAATGTCCCTGAGCCTGGTCACCCGTGGTCTGTCGCAGGTGCTTGGTCGCGATGTGCAGTTCATTCCCGACTGTCAGGGGCAGGCCGCAGCCGACGGCATTGCGGTGATGCGGGGCGGCGATATCGCCATCCTTGAAAACACCCGTTTCCATGCCGGTGAGGAAAAGAACGATCCCGCGCTGGTCGACGCGATGGCCGCGCTTGGCGATTACTACGTCAACGATGCTTTCTCCGCCGCGCACCGCGCCCATGCCTCGACAGAGGGGCTGGCCCACAAGCTGCCCGCCTTCGCCGGTCGCTCGATGGAGAAGGAACTGGACGCGCTTGCGGCGGCGCTCGGCAATCCGGTGAAGCCGGTCGCCGCCGTCGTTGGCGGCGCGAAGGTCTCGACCAAGCTGGACGTGCTGAACAACCTCGTCGCGAAGGTCGATCATCTGATCATTGGCGGCGGCATGGCCAACACCTTCCTGCACGCGCGCGGCGTCGATGTCGGCAAGTCGCTGTGCGAGAAGGATCTGGCCGCGACGGCAGAGGCGATCTTCGATGCGGCCGACAGGGCCGGTTGTACGATCCACCTCCCCTATGACGTGGTGGTGGCGAAGGAGTTCGCCGCGAACCCGCCGAGCCTGCGCACGTGCAACGTGCATGAGGTCGCGGCGGACGAGATGATCCTGGACGTGGGTCCGTCCGCCGTCGAGGCGCTGGGCGATGCGCTCAAGACCTGCCGCACGCTGGTGTGGAACGGGCCGTTGGGCGCATTCGAGATCGCGCCGTTCGACGCGGCGACGGTCGCGCTCGCCAAGACGGCTGCCGCGCTGACCAAGGATGGCTCGCTGGTGTCGGTCGCCGGTGGCGGCGATACGGTCGCGGCCCTGAACCATGCGGGCGCCGCCGCAGACTTCACGTTTGTTTCGACCGCCGGCGGCGCCTTCCTGGAGTGGATGGAAGGCAAGGAACTGCCGGGCGTGAAGGCGCTGATGGCCTGACGCGCCGCCTGATTGCCGCACGGCAGAACGCTGTCACGAAACGGGATGGCCCATAGTGGGATGGTCCCGTCTTGGCTGTTGCGGTGCGGCATGGGACTGGGTAACAGCCCCTCGATCAATGATAAGCGGAACCTGATGAGGCCGACAGCCATTCCCGTTTCTGGTGACTTTCTGTCAGACGCCCACGGCGCGCGTGCCCGCTCTCAGGTCATTTCCCATTCCACGCCCGTTGAGGGCATTTGAACCCGGTCGCCATTGTGGCGACGTGTCAACCAAGAAGGTATGTGCAGATGCTGGACAAGGACATGACGACCAAGATCGCCGAGGGGAACGGCTTCATCGCGGCGCTCGACCAGAGCGGCGGGTCGACCCCCAAGGCGCTCAAGGGCTATGGCATAGAGGCCGACGCCTTCTCGAATGATGAGGAGATGTTCGGCCTGATCCACGACATGCGGTCGCGGATCATCACCGCGCCGTGCTTCAACGGCGACAAGGTGATCGGTGCCATCCTGTTCGAGCGTACGATGGACGGCACCGTGGACGGCAAGCCCACGCCGCAGGCGCTGATCGCGCGGGGCGTCGTCCCGTTCATCAAGATCGACAAGGGTCTGGAGGACGAGGCCAACGGCGTGCAGTTGATGAAGCCGATGCCGGAGCTCGATGCGCTGTTGAAGCGGGCGAAGGATCTGGGCGTGTACGGCACGAAGGAACGTTCGGTCGTCAACCTCGCCAACCGTGGGGGCATCGCCGCGATCGTCGAGCAGCAGTTCGCGGTCGGCCAGCAGGTTCTCGCCGCCGGACTGATGCCGATCATCGAGCCGGAAGTGAACATCAAGAGTGCCGAGCGTGCCGAGGCCGACCAGATCCTGCTGGAGGAACTTCTGAAGGCGCTCGATGCCATGACCGGCGACGACAAGGTCATGCTGAAGCTGTCGATTCCGGCGAAGTCCGGCCTGTTCGATCCGCTGGTCGATCATCCGCGCGTCCTGCGGGTCGTGGCGCTGTCGGGCGGCTATGCCCGGCCCGAGGCATGCGCCGAACTGGCGAAGAACCGCGGCATGATCGCCAGCTTCAGCCGCGCGTTGCTGGAGGATCTGCGTCACCAGATGACCGCCGACGAGTTCAACAGCTCGCTGGGCGGCGCGATCGACGAAATCTTTGGCGCCTCGACCAGCAAGGCTACCTGAAGGTTCAGGCTGGGAGCGGGCGGCGTTGTTGTCCGTCCGCTCCCTGCCCGTTTGACGTTCCCATGATATGCCGCCGCTTCCGTCCGCCACGGGAAGCGGGTAGGGGAGCGGGATGACCGACTTCACTCCCGACGAACTGGCGCTGGACCCAGGCTTTGCCGCCCGTTTCGAGCGCGACAGGCGCCGCCCGCCCGCGCAGCTATATCTGATCTCTCCGCCCGTCATCGACGGGGACTTCGCCGATACGCTCGCGGCGGCCTTCGACGGGGGGGCGGTGGCTGCGTTCCAGTTGCGGCTCAAGGGCGTCGAAGAACATGCGATCGCCAGGGCCGCCGAACCGATCCAGAAGTTGTGCGCGGAGCGCGACGTGGCCTTCATCGTCAACGACAATATGGCGCTGGCCAAGCGCCTTGGCGCCGACGGCGTCCATCTGGGGCAGGGGGATGGTGACCCGAGAGAGGCACGCCGCCTGCTGGGGCCGACCGCGCAGATCGGCATCACCTGTCACGACAGCCGCCATCTGGCAATGGAAGCGGGAGAGGCGGGGGCCGACTATGTCGCGTTCGGTGCGTTCTTCCCCACCACCACCAAGGAAACGAGCCTTCGGCCCGACCCGTCGATCCTGAGTTGGTGGACAACGCTGTTCGAATTGCCGTGCGTCGCGATCGGCGGGATCACGGCGGACAACGCGGCGCCCCTGATAGCCGCCGGCGCCGATTTCCTGGCGGTGTCGGGGGCCATATGGTCATATGCGGATGGGCCGCGCGCGGGTGTGGCGGCATTTGCATCGCTGCTGGGATAGGCATGCGCTCCCCGCCCTTGGCCCTTGCCCTTCCAACACCTTCGCTGTAAGGGCCGCCCCCGGCTCTTTCCAAATCCTGTATAGCGAGAAACGCGATGGCGAAGATCAGCGGCGTCGAAATCCGTCCCGGTAATAATATCGAATATGAAGGTGGCCTGTGGCGCGCCGTCAAGATCCAGCACACCCAGCCCGGCAAGGGCGGCGCGTATATGCAGGTCGAGCTGAAGAATCTGGTGGACGGCCGCAAGAACAACGTGCGATTCCGGTCCGCCGAGACCGTTGAGCGTATCCGCCTCGACACCAAGGATTTTCAGTATCTTTATCCGGAGGGCGACATGCTCGTCTTCATGGACACGGAGACCTATGACCAGATCAACCTGCCGCAGGATCTGATCGGCGAAGCGGCCGCTTTCCTGCAGGATGGAATGATGGTCATGCTGGAAATGTACGAGGAGCGTCCGATCTCCGTGCAGTTGCCTGAGACGGTCGAGGCGACCGTGGTCGAGGCCGATGCCGTCGTGAAGGGGCAGACCGCTTCCGCCAGCTACAAGCCCGCGATCCTCGACAACGGCGTGCGCGTCATGGTGCCGCCGCACATCACGACCGGCACCCGCATCATCGTCGACGTCTACGAACGCGAATATGTGAAGCGCGCGGACTGACAACTGATTGATCCCTCCCTGTTCAGGGAGGGAGGGAAGACATAGAAAAATGGTATCGCACTCAGGTCTCCTCACCGTCATGGAGCGCGCCGTCCGCAAGGCCGGTCAGCGTCTTCGCCGCGATTTCGGCGAAGTCGAGCATTTGCAGGTGTCCCGCAAGGGGCCGGCCGATTTCGTGTCCAAGGCGGACAAGCAGGCCGAAAAGACACTGGTCGAGGAACTGCAGAAGGCACGGCCCGACTGGGGCTTCCTGCTGGAGGAGGGCGGGGAGATTCCCGGCGATCCCACCAAGCCCCGCTGGATCATCGACCCGCTCGACGGCACCACCAACTTCCTGCACGGCATCCCGCATTTCGCGATCTCGATCGCTGTGGAAGAGCCGCTTTATGGCGGCAAGCGGGAGGTCACGACCGGTCTCGTCTATCAGCCCGTCACCGATGAGAGCTATTGGGCGGAGAAGAGCCGGGGCGCGTGGCGCCATGATCAGCGGCTGCGCGTGTCGGCCCGCCGCGACCTGGCAGATGCCCTGATCGCCACCGGTATTCCGTTCCTTGGCCATGGCGACATGAACCAGTGGGCGCGCATATTCGGGGCCGTCGCGCCGTCCGTGGCCGGCATCCGGCGGTTCGGCAGCGCGGCGCTCGATCTCGCCCACGTGGCGGCCGGGCGATACGAAGGTTTCTGGGAAAGCGGGCTTCAGCCCTGGGACGTGGCGGCGGGCATGCTGCTCGTTCGCGAGGCGGGTGGCTTCGTCAGCGATTTTCGTGGCGGGGATCAGCCGATCGAACGCCGTGAGGTGATCGCTGGCAATGACGCCATCCATTCCCGCCTGCACAAGCTGGTCGCGAACGCGCTGCGCTGAGTTTTTCGCTGCGGCCTCCACGAGGGCTCGGCAAACGCATTTTCCGAAACCGTTTTCGCGTCCCGCGCCCTGCAAGGGGGCGGGGAGGCCGCATTGCGTCCTTACAATCCGGAAACCCACGGAAATCTCACCTTCTTGCGAATCATTCTCATACCTCCCGGGCCTTGCTTCGCACGTGCAGCAGTCCTAAAGCCCCCCTCAGGACGCCACATCCCCAAAGAGGATTCCATTGGTCGATCTCGCCCAATATCTCCCGATCCTGCTGTTCCTTGCAGTTGCGCTCGCGCTGTCCAGCGCGTTCGTCTTCCTGCCGATGGCAGTGGGTCGGCTCACAGGGGCGCACAAGCCCGATGCTGCCAAGCTTTCCGAGTATGAATGCGGGTTCCCCGCGTTCGAGGAACCGCGCAGCCAGTTCGACGTGCGCTTCTATCTCGTCGCCATCCTGTTCATCATCTTCGACCTGGAGGCGGCCTTCCTGTTTCCCTGGGCGGTGAGCCTCGACAGCATCGGCTGGACCGGCTGGGCAACGATGATGGTGTTCATTTTCGAGCTGGTGCTCGGCCTCGTCTATGCGTGGAAGAAGGGAGCGCTCGATTGGGAGTAGAACTTGAGCGGCCCGGGACTCTGATCAATCCCTATGGCGCGCCGCCGGCGGGCACGCAGCCCGACGCGGATTTCTTCAACGCGGTGAATGCCGAGGTGTCGGACAAGGGCTTCCTTGTCACGTCGACCGAGGAACTGTTCCAGTGGGCCCGTACCGGCTCGCTCTGGTGGATGACATTCGGCCTTGCCTGCTGCGCGGTCGAGATGATCCACGTCAACATGCCGCGCTATGACATGGAGCGTTTCGGTGCAGCGCCGCGCGCATCCCCGCGTCAGTCGGACGTGATGATCGTCGCGGGCACGCTGTGCAACAAGATGGCTCCGGCCCTCCGCAAGGTCTACGACCAGATGTCGGAGCCGAAATATGTCATCTCCATGGGCTCCTGCGCCAATGGTGGCGGCTATTATCACTACAGCTACAGCGTTGTGCGTGGCTGCGACCGGATCGTGCCCGTGGACATTTACGTCCCGGGGTGCCCGCCGACCGCCGAGGCGCTGCTCTATGGCGTCATGCAACTGCAGCGGAAGATCCGCCGCATCGGCACGATCGAACGGTGAGGGGCTCGTACTGACATGGGGCATCCTGCACCGAAAATTGCGGTCATCGACGGCATCGCCGGGGAAATCGCGGGCATTCTGGGCACGTCGCTGGTCGAGACCGTCGACCATGCCGACGAACTGAGCTTCACTGTTGCGCGCGACGCCCTTGTCGAGGTGATGATCGCGCTGCGCGACAAGGCGCAGTATCAGCAGCTCATGGAGATCGCCGGCGTCGACTATCCGGATCGCGCCGAGCGGTTCGAGGTGTGCTATCACCTGCTGAGCGTCACCCGGAACCACCGCATTCGCGTGAAGGTGACGGCGGACGAGGATACGCCGGTTCCTTCCGTCACTGACATCTGGCCGGTCGCCGGCTGGCTGGAGCGTGAAGTGTTCGACATGTACGGGGTCATCTTCTCCGGCAACTCGGACCTGCGCCGCATCCTGACCGACTACGGGTTCAAGGGGCATCCGCAGCGCAAGGACTTCCCGCTGACCGGCTATGTCGAGTTGCGCTATTCCGAAGAGGACAAGCGCGTCGTCTATGAGCCCGTCCGTCTGGCGCAGGATTTCCGCAGCTTCGACTTCATGAGCCCATGGGAAGGCGCGCAATATGTGCTGCCGGGCGACGAGAAGGCGGCCGTTCCGCCGCCTCCGCCCGCTGCTCCGCCGCCACCTCCGCCCCCGGCGCCTGCCGCGAAGGCGGAAACGCCCAAGGTGACGGAGAAGAAGGAAGATACCGGCGCCGGCGAGCCGGCGAACGCGCAGGCGGCCAAGCCGTCGCCCGCGAAGAAGCCGCGTGCGACAAAGGCTGCGGCCGTGACCAAGGCGGAGGGCGCTTCCGCCGAGGCGAAGCCGAAGCGTGTGCGCAAGCCCGCCGCCCCCAAGACCCCCAAGGGTGAAGCCTGATGGCAGATTATCTCGAAAAGCTCCGGCACGAGATCAACGCGGATGATCCGACGCCCGGCGATACGGATATCCAGAACTACACGATCAACTTCGGGCCTCAACATCCGGCGGCGCACGGCGTGCTGCGTCTGGTCATGGAACTGGACGGTGAGATCGTCGAGCGCTGCGACCCGCATGTCGGCCTGCTGCATCGCGGCACCGAGAAGCTGATCGAATACAAGACCTATCTTCAGGCGCTGCCCTATTTCGACCGGCTCGATTATTGCTCGCCGCTCGGCATGGAGCACAGCTATGTGCTGGCTGTCGAGAAGCTGCTGAACCTGGAGGTTCCGCTGCGCGCGCAATATCTGCGCGTGTTCTTCGCGGAACTGACCCGCATCTGCAATCACATGCTGAACCTGGGGTCGCATGTGATGGACGTCGGCGCGATGACGCCGAACCTGTGGCTGTTCGAAGTCCGTGAGGATTGCCTGAATTTCTTCGAGCGTGCATCCGGCGCCCGCATGCATTCGGCCTATTTCCGGCCGGGCGGCGTGCATCAGGACGTGCCGCTGAAGCTGTTGACGGACATCGCCGACTGGCTCGACACGCGCCTGCCGCGTCTGTTCGAGGATGCGATCAGCCTGGTGGCCGACAACCGCATCTTCAAGCAGCGCAACGTCGATATCGCCGTGGTGTCGAAGGAAGACGCGTTGAGGTGGGGCTTCTCGGGCCCGATGATCCGCGGTTCCGGCATTCCCTGGGATATCCGCAAGTCGCAGCCTTATGACGTGTACGATCGCATGGAATTCGACGTTCCGGTCGGCACCAACTATGACTGCTATGACCGGTTCATGGTGCGTGTGGAGGAGGTCCGCCAGTCCGCGCGGATCATGAAGCAGTGCCTGAACGAAATGCCCGAAGGGCCGATTGCGAGCTTCGACCGCAAGGTGGTGCCGCCCAAGCGCGGCGAGATGAAGCGATCGATGGAAGCGCTCATCCACCACTTCAAGCTCTATACCGAGGGTTTCCACGTTCCCGCAGGCGAAGTTTATGTCGCCACGGAAAGCCCGAAGGGCGAATTCGGCGTCTATCTGGTCAGCGACGGCTCCAACAAACCCTATCGCTGCAAGATTCGTCCGACCGCCTTCTCGCACCTTCAGGCAATGGATTTCCTGATGAAGGGCCACATGCTGGCCGACGTGACCGCCGTGCTGGGCGCGATGGACATCGTTTTTGGAGAATGCGACCGCTGATGGCCGACGCACCCCACATTCCCGACGAAGCCGAGACCCGTGCGCGCTGGGGCAATTTTGCCTGGACGCCGGAAAATGCCGAGCAGGCGAAAAAGGTCATCGCCCGCTATCCGGCCGGTCGCCAGCAGTCCGCGGTGATGCCGCTGCTCGACCTTGCCCAGCGGCAGGTCGGAGCGGAGACGCAGACCCAGGGCTGGTTGCCCGTGCCGGTGATGGAATATATCGGCGCGCAGCTCGGCATGGCCTATATGCGCGTGTACGAGGTCGCGACCTTCTACACGATGTACAATCTGGCGCCGGTCGGCCGCTATCATGTGCAGGTGTGCGGTACGACGCCCTGCATGCTGCGCGGTTCCGACGATGTGATGGCCGCCTGCAAGAACCGTGGTCTCGTCAAGGGCGCGACGACGCCCGACGGCCTGTTCACGCTGACCGAGGTCGAGTGCCTGGGCGCCTGCGCCAACGCGCCGATGGTCCAGATCAACGACGATAATTTCGAGGATCTGACCTACGACAGCATGTCGGCGCTGCTTGAGACGCTGGCCAGCGGCGGGACACCCAAGATCGGTCCGCAGATCGAGCGGCAGACGAGCTGCCCGGAGGGCGGGCCGACTTCCCTCAAGGAAATGGTCTCCGAAAACCACGATTACCGGGGGCAATGGTAATGAGTGACGTCATCGCACCCCTTGCCGACAAGGACCGCATCTTCACGAACCTCTATGGCTTCCAGGATTGGGGCATAGACGCGGCGATGAAGCGCGGCGATTGGGACAATACCAGGGCGCTGCTGGCACTGGGCCAGGACACGATCATCGAGAAAATCAAGGCGTCCGGCCTGCGCGGCCGTGGCGGCGCGGGCTTCCCGACCGGCATGAAGTGGTCGTTCATGCCCAAGGAGAGCAAGGACGGCCGTCCCAGCTTCCTTGTCATCAATGCCGACGAGTCCGAGCCGGGCTCGTGTAAAGACCGCGAGATCATCCGCCACGATCCCCACAAGCTGATCGAGGGCGCGCTGGTCGCCGGTTTCGCGATGCGGGCGCGCGCCGCCTACATCTACATTCGCGGCGAATTCATCTATGAGGCGAAGGTGCTGTTCGCCGCCGTCGAGCAGGCCTATGAGAAGGGATTCCTTGGCAAGAACGCCTGCGGTTCGGGCTATGATTTCGACGTCTTCGTCCATCGTGGTGCAGGCGCCTATATCTGCGGCGAGGAAACCGCGCAGATCGAGAGCCTCGAGGGGAAGAAGGGCCAGCCGCGCCTGAAGCCGCCGTTCCCGGCTGGCGCCGGCCTCTATGGCTGTCCGACGACGGTGAACAACGTGGAATCGATCGCGGTTTCGCCGACGATCCTGCGTCGCAGCCCCGAATGGTTCTTCAGCTTCGGGCGGGAGAACAACAAGGGCACGAAGCTGTTTCAGATCAGCGGCCATGTGAACAAGCCCTGCGTCGTCGAAGAGAGCATGGGCATCAGCTTCCGCGAGTTGATCGACCGCCATTGCGGCGGCATCCGCGGTGGCTGGGACAATCTGCTCGCGGTGATCCCGGGCGGTTCCTCGGTGCCGCTGGTGCCGGCGGCGCAGATCATGGACGCGCCGATGGATTTCGACGGGCTGCGCGCTCTGGGCTCGGGCCTCGGCACTGCTGCCGTCATCGTCATGGACAAGTCGACCGACATCGTCCGTGCGATCAGCCGCCTCAGCTACTTCTACAAGCATGAGAGCTGCGGCCAGTGCACGCCGTGCCGCGAGGGCACCGGCTGGATGTGGCGGGTGATGGAGCGGCTGCGCACCGGCGAGGCCGACCTGTCCGAGATCGACATCCTTCAGGAAGTCACCAAGCAGGTCGAGGGTCACACCATCTGCGCGCTCGGCGACGCGGCGGCCTGGCCGATCCAGGGCCTGATCCGGCATTTCCGCCCCGAAATCGAGCGGCGGATCAACGAGGCGAAGGGCGCCCCCATGATGGAGGCGGCGGAGTAACATGCCCAAGCTAACTGTAGACGGCGTAGAACTGGAAGTTCCCGCGGGCGCCACCGTCCTGCAGGCGTGCGAGCTTGCCGGGAAGGAAATCCCGCGCTTCTGCTATCATGAGCGCCTGAGCATCGCGGGCAATTGCCGCATGTGTCTGGTCGAGGTGAAGCCCGGACCGCCCAAGCCGCAGGCAAGCTGCGCGCTCCCGGCCGCCGAAGGTCAGGAAATCCGCACCGACAGCCCGATGGTCAAGAAGGCGCGGGAAGGGGTGATGGAGTTCCTGCTCATCAATCACCCGCTCGATTGCCCGATCTGTGATCAGGGCGGCGAGTGCGACCTTCAGGACCAGTCCGTCGCGTACGGCAAGGGCAATAGCCGGTTCCTGGAGAACAAGCGCGCCGTCACCGAGAAGTATATGGGCCCCATCGTCAAGACGGTGATGACCCGCTGCATTCAGTGCACGCGCTGCGTGCGCTTCGCCGAGGAAGTCGCCGGGGTCGAGGAGATCGGCGCGATATATCGCGGCGAGAACATGCAGATCACGACCTATCTGGAGCGGGCCGCGAAGAGCGAACTGTCCGGCAATGTGGTCGACCTCTGCCCGGTCGGTGCGCTGACCTCGAAGCCCTATGCGTTCGAGGCGCGTCCCTGGGAACTGAAGAAGACCCTCGCCATCGACGTGATGGACGCGGTCGGCACCAACATCCGCCTCGATAGCCGTGGCCGTCAGGTGTTGCGCTCGCTGCCGCGCGTCAACGACGACGTGAACGAGGAATGGGCGTCGGACAAGACCCGTCACGCGGTCGACGGCCTCGTCCGCAAGCGGCTCGACAAGCCCTATGTCCGCAAGGACGGCAAGCTGGTCCCGGTAAGCTGGGGCGAGGCGTTCGCCGCCGTTGCACAGGCAGCAAAGGGCGCGAAGGGTTCGGTCGCCGCACTGGCTGGCGACCTGCTCGACTGCGAGACTATGTTCGCGGGCAAGCTGCTGGTCGAGAAGCTGGGCGGCACGATGCTCGAGGGCCGTCAGACGGGTCTCGCCTATGACGTCTCGAACCTGGCCGCCGTCAATTTCAATACGACGCTGCCGGGCATAGAGACGGCCGACGTGATCCTGCTGGTCAACACCAACCTGCGTTGGGAAGCGCCGCTGGTGAACACCCGCATCCGCAAAGCGATCAAGAAGGGCGCGAAGGTCTTCGGCATCGGTCCGGAGCTGGACCTTACCTACAAGGTCGAATGGCTGGGTAACGACGCAGGCCTGCTGGCGAAGCTGCCCAAGGCTGTGCTCGACGCATTCAAGGACGCGCAGCGTCCCGCGATGATCGTGGGCGGCGGCACGCTGGCCAAGGACGGAGCGCATGGCGCGACGCTGGCACTGGCCAAGACGCTCAATCTCGTGCGCGACGGCTGGAACGGCTACAACGTGCTGCATTTCGCCGCCGCGCGGATGGGCGGGCTGATGCTTGGCTACGCGACCGATGGCGGTATCCGCTCGATCGTCGCCGCCAAGCCGAAGCTGATCTTCTCTCTCGGCGCTGACGAGGTGGACTATGCTGCCTTCTCGAAGAGCTTCATCGTCTATGTCGGTCATCATGGCGATGCGGGCGCCCATGCGGCGGACGTGATCCTGCCGGGCGCGGCCTATACCGAGAAGGCCGGCACCTATGTGAACCTGGAGGGCCGGGTCCAGCGTGGCGAGAAGGCGGTGTTCGCACCGGGCGACGCGCGCGAGGACTGGTCGATCCTGCGGGCGCTGTCCGAAGTGCTGGGCGCGACCCTGCCGTTCGACAGCTTCGACGCGCTGCGCGCTGAAATGGCGAAGGCGGTTCCGGCGCTGGGTGTCGAGGGGCTGGCCTCCTACGCCTGGGCGCCGCCGTCGCTGCCGACCGGAGCGGAGGGCGAATTCGCCTCGCCGATCAAGGACTTCTACCTCACCAACGCCATTTGCCGCGCCAGCCCGACGATGCAGCAGTGCTCGGCCGAGCTGGTCCATGGTGAAACGCTTGCGGAGGCCGCCGAGTGACCGCCTTTTTCCAAGACCTCGGCCTGCCGTTCGAAGGCGCCTGGTTCCTTTCGACCATCATCGGCATCCTGCTGATCGCCCTGCCGGTCATGCTGGCGGTCGCGATGATCATCTATGCCGACCGCAAGATCTGGGCGGCGATGGCGCTGCGGCGCGGCCCCAACGTCGTCGGCCCGTTCGGCCTGCTCCAGTCGTTCGCGGATGGCCTGAAGGTCTTCCTGCAGGAAACGATCATCCCGTCGGCCGCCAACCGGGCGCTGTTCCTGATTGCCCCGATCATTACCTTCACGGTGGCGCTGATGGCATGGGCGGTGGTGCCGTTCCAGACCGGCGTGGTGCTGGCCAACATCAACGTCGGCCTGCTCTATATTCTCGCGATCAGCTCGCTCGGCGTCTATGGCGTCGTGCTCGCGGGCTGGGCGTCCAACTCCAAATATCCCTTCTATTCGGCGATCCGCGCTTCGGCGCAGATGATCAGCTATGAAGTCTCGATCGGTTTCATCCTGATCAGCGTCGTGCTGTGGGCGGGCAGCTTCAACCTGACCGCGATCGTCGAAAGCCAGAAGGGCTATTACGGCTTCATCAACGGCAACGGCTTCAACCCGTTGCTGTTCCCGATGGCGATCATGTTCCTGATCTCGGCCATGGCTGAGACGGCCCGCGCGCCGTTCGACCTGACCGAGGCGGAATCGGAGCTCGTCGCGGGCTATCAGACCGAATATTCGTCGATGGCGTTCGCGCTCTATTGGCTCGGCGAATATGCGAACGTCATCCTGATGTGTGCGCTCAACGCCATCCTGTTCTGGGGCGGGTACCTGCCGCCGTTCGACTGGGCGCCGCTCTATTGCGTACCGGGCATCCTCTGGCTGTTCGCCAAGATACTGTTCTTCTTCTTCGTCTTCTCCTGGGTGAAGGCGACGGTGCCCCGGTACCGGTATGACCAGTTGATGCGGCTTGGCTGGAAGATATTCCTGCCGGTCTCGCTCTTCTGGGTCTTCCTGGTCTCGGGCTTCCTCATGCTGACGCGCTATGGAGGCGCACAATGAGCCTCGGCTACTACGTCAAATCCTTCACCCTCTGGGAGTTCGTGAAGGCGCACTGGCTGACCTTGAAGTATTTCTTCAAGCCCAAGGCGACGATCAACTATCCGTACGAGAAGAACCCGATCTCGCCGCGTTTCCGGGGCGAGCACGCCCTGCGCCGCTACCCCAACGGGGAAGAGCGCTGCATCGCATGCAAGCTGTGCGAGGCGATCTGTCCGGCGCAGGCGATCACGATCGAGGCGCAGCCGCGCGACGACGGCAGCCGCCGCACGACCCGCTATGATATCGACATGACGAAGTGCATCTACTGCGGCTTCTGCCAGGAGGCCTGCCCCGTGGATGCGATCGTCGAGGGACCGAATTTCGAGTTCGCGACCGAAACCCGCGAGGAGCTGATCTACGACAAGAGCAAGCTCCTTGAAAACGGCGACAAATGGGAGCGCGCGATTGCCGCGAACCTTGCCGCCGACGCACCCTATCGTTAAGCCGCCACCCGTCCGAGGGGGATAGTTAACTGTGATTCACGTCTTCGCCTTCTATCTCTTCGCTTGCGTGGTCATCGCGAGCGGCGCGATGACGATCTTCTCGCGCAATCCCGTCCACTCCGTGCTGTGGCTGATCCTCGCATTCTTCAATGCGGCAGGGCTCATGGTGCTGCTGGGCGCGGAGTTCATCGCGATGCTGCTGGTGATCGTCTACGTCGGCGCCGTCGCCGTGCTGTTCCTGTTCGTCGTCATGATGCTCGACATCGACTTCGCCGAACTGCGCGCCGGTTTCGTCCAGTATCTGCCGTTCGGCGTACTCATAGCGGTCATCCTGCTGCTGGAGATCGTGATGGGCGTCGGCATCTGGCAGGCGGGTCCGATCCAGTTCGCCCAGCGCGTCGCGCCGGCCGCGGCCGACACGCCGAACATCAAGGCGATCGGCGAACTGCTCTATGGCCGCTACATCTTCCTGTTCGAGGCGGCGGGCATCATCCTGCTGGTCGCCATGATCGGCGCGATCGTCCTGACGCACCGGGCGCGGGGCGGGGTGCGCGGCCAGAATATCGCGCGGCAGAACCGGCGCCGTCCGGAAGACGCGGTGCGCAACGTCAACCAGCCCGTGGGGCAGGGGGTGGAGCTGTGATCGGCCTTCAGCATTATCTGGTGGTCAGCGCCATCCTCTTCGTGATGGGCGTTCTGGGCATCTTCATCAATCGCAAGAACGTCATCATCATCCTGATGGCCATCGAGCTGATCCTGCTCAGCGTGAACATCAACCTCGTCGCGTTCAGCGCCTTCCTGGGCGATCTGGTCGGACAGGTGTTCGCGATGTTCGTCCTCACCGTCGCGGCGGGCGAGGCGGCGATCGGCCTTGCGATCCTCGTCATCTACTTCCGCGGCCGCGGCACGATCGCCGTCGACGACGTCAACCGGATGAAGGGCTGAGCCGAGAGACATGATTGCGTATATCGTCCTTCTTCCGCTCCTAGCAGCCGCCATTGCCGGGCTCGGCAACAAGGCGCTGGGCAAGCTTCCGGCCAAGATTCTCACCACGGGCGCGCTGTTCGCGTCCTGCGCGATGAGCTGGCCGATCTTCCTCGCCTTCGTCACCGGCCATGCCGAACCCTATGTCCAGCCGGTCTTCACCTGGATCCAGTCGGGTACGTTCGACGCCCAGTGGGCGCTGCGGGTCGACACGATGACGGCGGTGATGCTGGTCGTGATCACCACGGTTTCGGCGCTCGTCCACCTCTACAGCTGGGGCTATATGGACGAGGAGCCGGATCAGCCGCGCTTTTTCGCCTATCTGTCGCTCTTCACCTTCGCCATGCTGATGCTGGTGACGGCGAACAACCTGCTTCAGATGTTCTTCGGCTGGGAAGGCGTCGGTCTCGCTTCCTATCTGCTGATCGGTTTCTGGTTCCGCAAGCCGAGCGCAAACGCCGCCGCGATCAAGGCGTTCGTCGTCAACCGCGTCGGTGACCTTGGCTTCATGATGGGTATCTTCGGCACCTATCTGGTGTTCGGTACCATCTCGATCCCGGATATCCTTGCCGCCGCGCCTGCAATGGCGGGTTCCACCATCGGTTTCCTCGGCCATCGCTTCGACACGATGACGGTGCTGTGCCTGCTGCTGTTCGTCGGTGCCATGGGCAAGTCGGCGCAGCTTGGCCTCCATACCTGGCTGCCGGATGCGATGGAGGGCCCGACTCCGGTGTCGGCGCTGATCCACGCGGCGACGATGGTCACCGCCGGCGTCTTCATGGTCTGCCGCCTGTCGCCGATGTTCGAAACGTCGCAGGCCGCGCTCACCGTCGTGACCTATGTCGGTGCGGCGACCTGCCTGTTCGCGGCGACCGTCGGTACAGTGCAGAACGACATCAAGCGCGTGATCGCTTATTCGACCTGTTCGCAGCTGGGCTACATGTTCTTCGCGGCGGGCGTCGGCGCCTATGGCGCGGCGATGTTCCACCTGTTCACCCATGCCTTCTTCAAGGCGCTGCTGTTCCTGGGCGCGGGCTCCGTGATCCATGCGATGCACCACGAACAGGACATGCGCTATTACGGCGCCCTGCGGAAGGAGATCCCGATCACCTTCTGGGCGATGACGGCGGGCACGCTCGCCATCACCGGCGTCGGCATTCCTCTTGCAGGTATCGGTTTCGCTGGTTTCTATTCGAAGGACGGCATCCTGGAGGCGGCCTATGCCGCTGGCGGAGCAGGCACCGGCGCGTTCTTCGTCGGCGTGTTCGCGGCCCTGCTGACCAGCTTCTACAGCTGGCGTCTGGTGTTCCTCACCTTCTTCGGCAAGCCGCGCTGGGCCGCGTCCGAGCATATCCAGCACGCGTTGCATGATGCGCATGGGCATGACGATCATCACGACGACCACGCGCATGCGGGGCATGGCCATGACGATCACGGCCATCATGCGCCGGCCACCGGCACCGGCGGATATCACCCGCATGAGAGCCCGTGGGTCATGCTGATCCCGCTGCTGGTGCTGAGCCTCGGCGCGGTATTCGCCGGCTTCGTCTTCCACGACCAGTTTATCGGACCGGAAGGCGGCGTGGAGTTCTGGAAGGGCGCCCTGGCGTTTGACAGCCACCTGATGCATGCGGCCCATGAAGTGCCGACCTGGGTCAAGTTCGCGCCGTTCGCGGTGATGCTGACCGGCCTGCTGATCGCCTGGCTGAGCTACATCAGGAACACCGACTGGCCGGCGAAGTTCGTGGCCGAATTCCGGGTGCTCTACGACTTCCTGCTCAACAAATGGTATTTCGACGAGCTCTACAACGTGCTTTTCGTCAAGCCTGCCTTCGCCGTCGGCCGCTTCTTCTGGAAGTTCGGTGACGTCGGCTTCATCGACCGGTTCGGTCCCAACGGACTCTCCGCGCTCGTCGTCGAGGGCGGGAAGGTCACGCGGCGGATCCAGTCGGGCTATCTCTACACATACGCGCTGGTGATGCTCATTGGCCTCGCTGCGGCCGCAACCTGGGTGATCGTACGATAATGGGCGGCTTTCCAATCCTTTCCCTGATGCTCGCGGTGCCGATGGCGGGGGCCATCGCGTGCCTGTTCGTCAACGACAGGACCGCGCGAATGATCGCGCTGGTCGCGACGCTGGTCGATCTGGCGCTCGGCATCGTCCTGTGGGCGAATTTCGATCAGTCGGGCAGCGCGCCGCAGTGGCAGTTCACCGAATATGCGCCGCTGTTCGGCCGTTTCGCCTGGGCGCTGGGCATCGACGGTATCGCGCTGCTGCTGATCGTCCTCACGGTTTTCCTGATGCCGATTTGTATCGGCGCGAGCTGGCTGGCGATCGAAAAGCGCGTCGGCGAGTATATGGCGGCCTTCCTGTTCACCGAAGTGCTGATGCTCGGCGTGTTCACCGCGCAGGATCTGTATCTGTTCTACGTGATGTTCGAGGCCGGGCTGATCCCGATGTACCTGATCATCGGCATCTGGGGCGGCGCCGATCGCATTTATGCCAGCTACAAGTTCTTCCTCTACACGCTGCTCGGCTCCGTCGTGATGCTGATCGCGATGATGTGGATGGTGCATGAGGCAGGCACGACCAGCATTCCGGTGCTGATGACCTATGATTTCGACCCACATGTACAGACCTGGCTGTGGCTCGCCTTCTTCGCCAGCTTCGCGGTCAAGATGCCAATGTGGCCGGTCCACACCTGGCTGCCCGACGCGCACGTTCAGGCGCCGACGGCGGGGTCCGTGATCCTGGCGGGCGTGCTGCTGAAGATGGGCGGTTACGGCTTCATCCGCTTCTCGCTGCCGATGTTCCCGGAAGCCTCGGCACAGCTGGCGCCGCTGGTCTGGGGCCTCTCGATGGTCGCGGTCGTCTATACCAGCCTCGTCGCGCTGGTGCAGAACGACATGAAGAAGCTGATCGCCTATTCCTCGGTCGCGCACATGGCGATCGTCACCATCGGCCTGTTCGCCTTCAACCAGGCGGGTATCGAGGGGGCGATGATGGTGATGCTGGGCCACGGGCTTGTCTCGGGCGCGCTGTTCCTTTGCGTCGGCGTCATCTACGACCGCCTGCATACCCGCGAGATCACGCGTTACGGCGGTCTGGCGATCAACATGCCGAAATATGCGACCCTGTTCCTGCTGTTCACCATGGCCTCCGTCGGTCTGCCGGGCACGAGCAATTTCGTCGGCGAGTTCCTCGCGCTGATGGGCGTGTATCAGGTGTCGAGCTGGGTCGCGCTGATCGGTACGACCGGGATCATCCTGGGCGCCGCCTACATGCTCTATCTCTATCGCCGGGTCTGCTACGGCGATCAGGTGAACGCCGACGCGGCCGCGATGCCGGATGTTTCGGCCCGCGAGATGTGGCTGCTGGCTCCGATCGCCGCCGCCGTGCTGTGGATGGGTGTCTATCCCGAAAGCTTCCTCGCGCCGATGCGCGCCGACATCCAGTCGCTGGAGGCCCGCCTTGCCCGCTCCGCGCCGGAGGGGGATGCCAAAATCAAGATCGGTGCGCCGCCCGCGGCCGCCGAGCATCATGAAGACATTGCCGCGCACGGGGAGGCGCACTGATGGTTGAAACTGCTTCCCTGTTGATGACCCTGCCGGAGTTGATCCTCACGGCTGGTGGTCTGGTGCTGATGCTGGTCGCGGCCTATGCAGGGGACGGCGCGTCGCGCGCGGTGTCCTGGGCCGCCGTGGGCGCGCTCATCGCGGCTGGCCTGTCACTGACCGGCCTGCCGACCCATGGCGGCATGGCTTTTGGCGGCCTCTATCACGCCGACGCCTTCGCGGGCTTCGCAAAGGTGCTGATCTACGGCGCGGCTGCCGCGTCGATCCTGATCGCCCCGCGTTTCTTCGCGCACGGTGGAACGCTGCGCGCCGAATATCCGGTGCTGGTGTTGTTCGCCTGCGTCGGCATGGGCATGATGGTTTCGTCTGCCGACCTGCTGACGCTGTACATTGGTCTGGAGATGAACAGCCTTGCCTCCTATGTGCTGGCAAGCTTCATGCGGCAGGACGAGCGCTCTTCCGAAGCGGGCCTCAAATATTTCGTTCTGGGCAGCCTCGCGAGCGGCATTCTGCTCTACGGCATCGCGCTGCTCTATGGCTTCTCGGGTACCACCGGCTTCTCCGGCATTGCCGCCGCGCTGTCGGACGGCGTGTCCAATGGCGAACTGTTCGGCATGGTCTTCGTGCTTGCCGGTCTCGCGTTCAAGATCAGCGCCGTGCCGTTCCACATGTGGACGCCGGACGTCTATGAGGGATCGCCGACCCCGGTGACCGGCTTCTTCGCCAGTGCGCCGAAGGTGGCGGCGATGGGCCTCACCATCCGCGTCGCGATCGAGGCGATGGGGCCCGCCGGAATGGCATGGCAGCAGATCGTGATCTTCGTCGCGCTTGCCTCCATCCTGCTCGGTGCGGTGGCGGCGATCGGCCAGACGAACATCAAGCGTCTGCTCGCTTATTCCTCGATCAACAATGTCGGCTTCGCGCTGATCGGCCTTGCCGCCGGTACGCCCGCCGGTGTTGCGGGGACGATGAGCTACATGGCGATCTATGTCGTGATGACGGTCGGCAGCTTCGTCTGCGTGTTGCAGATGCGCGACGCAGACGGCAATCCGGTGGAGACGATCTCCAGCCTGTCCGGCCTGTCGCAGAGCCGCAAGGGACTGGCCGCGGCCTTCGCGATCTTCATGTTCAGCCTCGCGGGCATTCCGCCGCTCTTCGGCTTCTGGGCGAAGTTCCTGGTGTTTGACGCGGCGGTTGCGGCCGGGCTCACCGGCCTTGCCGTGGTTGGTATCGTCTGTTCGGTGATTGGCGCCTTCTATTATCTGAAGATCGTCAAGACGATGTACTTCGATGAGCCTGCGGCCGAATATGCGCGCGGCGGCAGCGTGGTCGAGAATGTCATCATGACCGCGTGCGCGGCGGTGATCGTCCTGGGCTACCTGCTCAACCCGCTGCTCGACTCCGCTTCGGCGGCCGCCGCAGCCGCTCTGTTCTGATCGAGGTCCGCACAGTCGCCGAAACCGGTTCAACCAACGCCGACATGCTGGCGTTGGCGGGGCAGGGCGCGGCGGAAGGGCTGTGGCTCCGTGCCGAACGGCAGACGGGCGGGCGCGGACGAATGGGCCGCGCATGGGAAAGCCCGACCGGCAATCTCCATTGCTCGACCATCGTGCGGCTGATGCCGGGCGATCCGCCCCCGCCGTCGCTGGCGCTGGCCGCTGCTCTGGCGACCTGGGATGCGGTGGAGGCATTGGCGCCGGGACGCAGTTTCATCAAATGGCCCAATGACATCATGGCGGGACAGGGGAAGCTGTCGGGCATGCTGCTCGAGCGCTCCGGTAATGCTGTGGTCATCGGTATCGGCATGAACGTCCTGACGGTCCCCGAGGTTGACGGGCGCGTGGTTACCAGCCTGCACGCGCTGGGCGTCACGCACATGAGCGCCGGGGATGTTCTGGGACGGCTGGCGGGTTGTTTTGCCGAGCGGCTCCATATCTGGCGGACCTATGGACTCGCGCCGATCATCGCGGGCTGGACTGCGGCCGCGCATCCGAAAGGCACGCCGCTTACCGTTACGGCGCCGGACGGTGAGACGATCGAGGGCCGGTTTTCCGCGCTCGACACGGACGGCGCGATGATCCTCGACTTGGCGAACGGGGGCGCGCGTGTCATTCATGCCGGCGACGTCTTCCTGGTCTGATTCTTCCGTGCCTGTTCCCGGGCCGCCGCAAAGGATCCCATAGCGATGCTACTCGCCGTCGATGCCGGCAACACCAATGTCGTATTCGCGCTGGTGGATGGCCGGGACATCAAGGCGCGCTGGCGCATCGCCACGGATCCGCGCCGGACCGCCGACGAATATGCCGTCTGGCTGAGCCAGTTGCTGCTCCTTGAGGGGTACGGCATGAAGGATGTGACGGCGGTCATCATCGCCACTGTCGTTCCGCGCGCGCTCCATAACCTTCAGGTGCTGGCGACCAAATATTTCGATGTGGAGCCGCAGGTCGCGGGTCAACCGCCGGCCGAATGGGGCATTGTCCTCGATGTCGCGCAGCCCGCGACCGTAGGCGCGGACCGGGTTGTCAACGTGATTGCTGCGCACCATCTGTACGACGGTGACCTGATCGTCATCGATTTCGGCACGGCGACGACGTTCGATGTCGTCGACCGTGACGGAACCTACAAGGGCGGGGTGATCGCGCCGGGGATCAACCTCTCGCTCGATGCATTGGTCAGCGCGGCGGCCCGATTGCCGAAGATTGCGATCACCGCGCCGCCCGGGCGGTCCGTCATCGGACGCACGACGGAGGACCAGATGCTGATCGGTGTCTTCTGGGGCTATGTGTCGATGATGGAAGGCATGGTCGCCCGCCTGAGGGAAGAGATCGGCAGGCCCGTGCGGGTAGTATCAACGGGCGGGCTCGCCGTCCTCTTCGACAGCCACAGTACAGTTTTCGATGCCATCGTGCCCGACCTTACCATTACGGGCCTGGCGCTTCTCCACGAACGGAGCATACACGCATAATGACCCCCAAAGATGAGCTGCTCTTCCTCGCCCTCGGCGGATCGGGAGAGATCGGCATGAACGTCAATCTCTACGGCACGCAGGGCAAATGGGTGATGGTCGACCTGGGCCTCACCTTCGCCGATCCCGCCTATCCGGGCGTGGAACTGGTGCTGCCCGACCTCTCATTTATCGAGGAGCGGCGCGACGACCTGCTCGGCATCGTCCTCACCCACGGACATGAGGACCATATCGGCGCCATTCCATATCTGGCGGCGGATCTCGGCGTCCCGCTCTACGCCACGCCGTTCACGGCGGGGCTGATCCGGTTGAAGCTGGAGGAGGAAGGGCTCGCCAACGACGTCACGCTGAACGTCATCGACAATGAAGGCAGCTTCCAGCTTGGTCCGTTCGGCTTTCGCTACGTGCCGCTTGCCCATTCGATTCCGGAAGGCAATGCCGTGCTGATCGATACCCCGCACGGGCGGATATTCCATACCGGCGACTGGAAGCTCGACGAGCGGCCACTGCTGGGCGTTCCCTCGACGCCCGAACAGCTCACCGCCATCGGCGACGAAGGCGTGCTGGCGCTGGTCTGCGACAGCACCAATGTGTTCAATCCGGAAGCGAGCGGGTCGGAAGCGTCCGTGCGCGAGGGGCTGATGGAGGTCGTGGCGGGCGCGAAGGCGCGGGTGCTGGTAACCACCTTCGCCTCGAACGCGGCGCGTGTGCAGACACTGGGTGAAGTCGCGGCCGCCACCGGCAGGACGCTGTGCGTGGCGGGCCGCTCGCTGGACCGGATCATCTCGACAGCCAAGGCAGCGGGATATCTGAAGGACTTTCCGCCGATGGTCGACTGGGACGCGGCCATGGACCTGCCTTCGGACAAGGTGATGATCGTCGCAACCGGCGGGCAGGGGGAGGCGCGCGCCGCACTGTCCCGCATCGCCTTCGACAGCCATCCGATCAAGCTTTCGGCTGGCGACATGGTGATCTTCTCCTCCAAGCAGATTCCCGGCAACGAAATCGCCATCGGCCGCATCCAGAACGCGCTGGCGGCCAAGGGCATCGTGATGGTGACCGACCGGCAGGCGGAGGTGCACGTCTCGGGCCATCCCGGTAGGCCGGAACTGGAGGCGATGTATCGCTGGATCCGTCCCGATATCCTCCTGCCCGTCCATGGCGAGATGCGCCATATGGCCGAACAGGCGCGACTTGGCCTTGCCGCAGCTATTCCCCGTGCGGTGGTCCAGTCCAACGGCGATCTCATCCGTTTGGCACCGGGCGCGCCGGAACGCATCGGTCAGGAAACTGTCGGCCGGCTGGTGCTGGACGGGGACGTCATCCTGCCCGCGGACGGGACGACGATGAACGAACGGCGGAAGATCAGCATCAATGGCCAGATCAGCGTCGCTGTGGCGCTTGACCGGCGTGGCGGCCTGTCGGGCGCTCCGGCGATCCGCCTTCAGGGCGTGCCTGTCGAGGAAGATCGCGAGGCGTTCCTGATCGAGGCGGCGGAGGAGGCGGGCGAGGCCGTCGCGAAGGGATCGCGGGAGATCGAGGCGCTGCGCGAACGCGTGCGCCTGGCCGTGCGCCGCACCGCAACACGCTGGACCGGCAAGAAACCGGTGGTAGATGTGCTGATCGTGAACGGCTGAGCCAAGGCGCAGCCGGTGTAAGAAGGGGGAGGCGAGGATGAACCTGTACGCGATCGTGGCGATCTATGTGCTGTTCTGGGTGATTTCCGCCTTCATCGTCCTGCCTTTCGGCATCCGGACGCCACATGAGACCGGCGAAGGGCTGGTCAGGGGGCAGGTGGAAAGCGCGCCGAGCAACTTCCGGCCGGGGCGCGTCGCACTGCGCGCCACCATATTGTCAGCGATCCTGTTCGGCCTTTATTACGCGAATTATGTCGAAGGCTGGATCACGGCCGAACAGGTGGCGGCGCTCAGAAGCAGGGCTGACGGGGGGGGGGATTCCCACCAGGGTCCGCCGGATCAGCGCAGGCGGTCGATAGCCTGAGCGAGCGCCACGTATAGCTTCCCCATGTCCGACGACAGCAGGGTGATGGCCAGCGCATTGCCGTCCCGCGCCGACAGGATGATCCGCAGCATCGATTCGAAATCGTGGATGTAGCGGTTCACATGCGCGCGGAAGTCGGCATTGCCGTCATACTGCAGGGCGATTTCCCGGGCCTCGCCTGCATCCAGCAGACGGACGGCGCGTCGGGTGAACACGCCGCGGTCGCCCTTCAGATAGGCGCTCCAGTCATTGTCGGCGACGTCGCTCGACAGCACCTTTGCGACGTCGATCGCCGTGCTGTTGAGCGATTCGATCAACTGAGCCGACCGGCGAGCATAATCGCCGCGTTCGCGCGCCTGAGTTGCTTCGTCGGCATCCGCGATACGCTGCTCGAGCGCGGCACTCGCCTTCACGAGCGCATCAAGCTGTTCGTTCAGCCGGTCGGACGCAAGATGGGCAGCGCCGAGGGTGCGCTCGGCCACCGCATTCAGTTGGCCGACATGCGCGGTGACCTGCTCCGCCATCGCCTTGCGCAGTGCTTCCTCGCTTGCCTCGCCGAAGGCCTGCACCGCATCCGGAATGGCGCGGGCGAGTGCCTGACGCGCGCGCTCCGTAGCCTGTTCCGCCGTGTCCTTGACCCGGACGAGAGTGGCGACGAGTTGCGGGCCGGCACTTTCCTTCAGGCGCGTCGCGCCTTCATCTGCGGCTTGCAGCGCGGACTGAAGCTGCTCGATCTCGGCGCGATTGGCGGCAATTCCGCTCTCCGCCCCGGCAAGCCATTCAGTGATGCGGTCGGACTGGTCGGCGAACAGGTCGCCGGTCTCGCGCAGACGGCCCAGAACGCTGTCCGACAGCGCTTCCAGTCGCTGGAGTTCGGGCTGGGTACCCGTTACCAGCTTGCGCGTTTCCTCGACGCGGGCATCGAGCCGCCCCAGCGCCGCCGGATAGCTTTCCTCGATTTCCTTCAGGCTCGCGTCCAGCGCCTGTACCAGGCTTTCGGAGCGCGCGATCATCTGGTCCGCGGTCCCCGCGCCGCTGTTGAGCGCCTGGCTCATCCGGTCCGCCTGTGTCGCGATCGCGCCGATCGCGTCGGTCAGCCGCTCGTTCCGGGCCAGGCCGTCCCGCTCCAGCTCGGCAAAGCGGCCTTCAAGGACGGCGAGCTTGGTCTGGAGATCGTCACCCAGCCCCGCGACGAGATTGCCGTGCGCCTCGATAAGGCCATTCAGCTGGCGCATGCGCTCGTCGAGCGTGTCGCTATGGCCGTTGAAGTTGGCAACCGTCTCGTCGCCGATGGCGGCCAGAGCGGTGTGGGACCGTTCGATCAGCGCATTGAGTGCCGTGGCATGATTGCCGATGCCGGTACCGGTTTCGTCGATCGCCGCACGCGCACGAGTAATGGCCGTGTCCATATGCTGGCTTGCCTGGCTCGCCAGCCCGTTGATCTCGTCTGCGGCAGACCGCGTTTCCTCCTGCAACTGGGCAAGCTGCGTGGTGAGGCTCTTCGTCGCGGAGAGCGTGCGCAGGCGTGCGTCGTCGGAAATCGCCATGACGGCCTGCAGCCGCCGTTCGAGCGAATCGATCCGGCCGGTCATCGCCTGGCTGGTTTCGAGCAGCTGGCCGGACATCGTCGCGGCGCGCTCCTGCAACGCCGGGAGCGTCCGGACCAGCTCGGTGATCTGGTTGGCAAGCTCGGCGCCCGCGCGTTCGGCGGTCAGGGTCTGCTCGGCCGCCTGGGTCGCGTGGCTGGCGATCAATTGCGCCGATGCTTCGAGGTTCGCGCTGGCGGACGCACCATAGCTTTCGAGCTGCGCCGCCTGTTCCTGCATCGCGGCCTTGGCGGTGGCGAGTTGTGTCCCAATTCTGGACAGCTTCTGCTCGAGCGACTGGCTCTCCCGCCGGAGGCTGTCCGCGGTCCGGGCGAACCGGCGCGACTCGGCATGGCTGCTGCGGACCAGCAGCAGGTATATCGTACCGATCAGGACAAGGGGAATGGCAATGGTCGCCAGCACGCCGGGCACCTGGTCGACGGACGGCAACGGCCCGCCGCGTCCGAACAGCACCCACAGATTGAAGAGGAGCCAAATGGCCGCGCTTGCGGCCAAAATCATCCGGGCGGCTGTGGGCCAGCGTGCCTCGACCGCGTCCTGCGCAAACTCCGACGCATAATATTCCTCGAGCAGCAACTCGTCGTCGCTCGGTGTCTCCTGACCGACCGCGACGCCGGAATCCCGCCGCAGTCCCACGATCTTGCTGCCCCCATTCATGGCTATTTCTGTATCATGTTTTGGCACGCCGGGAACGCCTATTCGCAACGAAAAATTAACGCTCTCCGCCCTACCAAGGCAACATGTCCTATGATCCGGGAGCCCTCGAAGCCGCCCTTGCGGCAGCGGTCGGAGACGACGCCGTCCTGATCGCGGATCTGCGTGTCGCCTTCCTCGACAGCGCCGAACGCAACCTGGATATGTTGAGCCGCGCGGTGGGAGAGAGCGACTGGAAGCTCGCTGCATGGCGCCTCAAGGGCCTGGCTGCAAGCTTTGGTGTGTCGACGCTTATCGCACTTGCCGATGAGGCGGCCGAAGGTATGCCGGGTGACGCGACGATGCTGCTGCGTCTGCGGGCCGCTGTCACGGAATTCGCGCTGGCCTGAACGGGCGCGGCGCGCACTTGCACAGTGCGGCCGGGATTGCGACAAGGCGGACCCAACAACACAGCGTCAAAGCGGGTCCGTTCCTCCTCATGCCATTTTCAGCGATCATCTGCGCCTCACAGGCGGCGAGCGATTCGCCGGACATGTTCCGCGCGACTTTGCATTTCGCCGATCAGGCGCTGATCGAATATCAGGTGCGGCAGGTGACCGAAGCCGGTGCATCCGAGGTGATGGTCGTGGTGGGGGCCGTTACCCAGCCGCTGTCGCGCGCCGTCGATCGGCTGACGGCGGACGGCATACGCGTAACGCTGGTGCGGGACATGGTGACTTTGTTGCGGGAGGCACCGCGCGAAGGCGACTTCCTGCTGGTCGCCGATGGCGCCGTCGTTCCCCAGCGCTTTTACCGGACGCTGGCAGCCAGCAAGGACGTATCCCTGCTGGTGGTTGAGGACGGCGCGACGACGGCAGGGTTCGAGCGGATCGGCCCCGGTCAGCGTTGGGCAGGCATCGCGCGGATCAGCGCCGATGTGCTGTTCGGTACCCTCGACATGATCGGTGACTGGGATCTGGAATCGACGCTGGTCCGCGCGGCGGTGCAGAACAATGCGACAACCGTTCCCGTGCCGGTAGAGGAGGCGAACGAGGGTCGGCTGGCGATCATTCGGTCTCAGGCGGAGGCGACCCTCGTCACGCAGGCGTTGCTGGGCACCGGAACCGACAATGCGAGCGTGCCCGGCGATGCCGGTGCGGAACGGTATGTGGTGGGGCCGCTCGCCGCACGTCTGGCGCCGATGCTTTTGAGGAGCCAGGTGCCTGCCGTGCAGGTTGGCGTCGCCGCGATCGCCATCGCCGCGATCGGAACGATGACGATTCTGCTTCATTGGCCGATGATGGGCCTTTTGACCCTGTTTCTGGCGCTGGTCGTTGGCGGCACCGCCATTCGGCTGACCCTGCTCGCCCGCCGCGCTTCCGCCGACCGCTGGATATGGATCGTGCCACAGGCCGTTTCGGTCCTCGGCATCGCACTCGCTGCGCGGCAGGTTGGGCAGGGCGCTTTGGGTCTGTATCTGGCCGGGCTGGTCGCGATAGCGACGCTTGCTCTCCGGATGGGCCGCTTGCCCAATGTGCGGCCCTGGGCGATTGCTACGCCCGGATCGGCAATCCTGCTGCTGGTGGCGAGCGCCATCGCGGGCTATCTCGATTTCGGCTATCAACTGGCTGTCGGCGTGGCGATCGTCTCGCTGGGCGATGCGCTGATCGGCCGGAGGCGGCAGAAAAGCTGAGCAATTCCGCGGCGTGCAGTTTAGTGCAAATTAACTACGCGTCCCTATGATCGCGGCCATGAGCGCGCGACCGCCCCTCGATGGAGCGACCTGGACAAGCGGTCACGGACGGTTTGCGTCCGCGGCCGGTTTCGTTGTTGCGCCGGTCGCACATGCCCTTGATCTCTCCCGTTTCCTTCCCTTCGATGAGCGCGGATGGACCGATGCCCTCGTCAGTGCCACGCGGCGTCACCTGGCCGGCTGCCTGAACGGCGTGGAGGCATCGATCGTCGCAGAGCTTGCGGCGGACGGGCATCTTTCCGCAGAGGGATGGGCACCCCGCGCGTGGACGGGGGCACAGGCGCATCCGCAACTCATCGAGGCGCGCCTGATCGCGCACATGCGTTGCCGTGCGACCGTGGGTCTGCTCGCCAGAATGCAGGGCGTTTCGGCCGGGGGCGCGTCTCCCGCAGCGCCCACGGGGGAGGATTTTAGCTGGCTGCACGACGATGCCGGTGGCGAACTGGCTATGCTGGCGCAGCGCGTTGCGCTTGCCGAGCAGCGCTGGGGCGCTGTGGGGGCAGAGGACGACGCTATGGCGCCGGACCTGCCGGCCGACATGTTCAGCGACATCGTCTGGACGGTGACGGCCCTCATCGGCGGTAAGGGCGAAGTTGACCGTCACGCCCTTGTCGATGTCGCCCAGCAGACCTGCGCGCGGCATGAAGATGCCGGGACGCCGATTGAGGCAACAACGCGCATAGCCGCGCTGCTGGATACCGCCGGTCATGCGGGCGAAGCATTGGGCAAGGCGCTGGGGCAACGGCGGCTACTTTTGTTCGCGGCTCTTGCCGGACGGATGCTGGGGGTGGACACTCAGGCGATGCTTCACCTGTTCGTCCATGCTCCCGCTGCTGAACTGGCCGCGATTTGCCATGCGCTGGGCGGAGCGGACACGGAGTTCCGCCATCTGCTGCTTCAATTGAAGGTGGCGCGGACCGAGCTGAACGATTCGGCGATTCTTGCCCTCGCGCGCGATTATGACGGGCTGGGCGGCACGGTGGCGGAGCAGGTCGTCGCGGTGCTGCGTGGGCCGGCGGAATTGCGAGCGAAGCTGGCGCTTCTCGACACGGCGCGCGCGGGATGACGCTGGCGACGCCGCGCATGGATGCATTGCACGCGGTCATCGGGGCTGACGGCTCGCTGCTGTCGGCCGACCCGCCGATCCTTGCGCTCCAGCTTGGAGCGGGCGGCGCGCTCGGTGGTCCTCTGGTCGTACCGCAACTGGCGGCCGTGGCGCGCCTGGCGCGGGACATGAATGTTGCGATCTCCCGTCCCGTCATGGCGGCGGGCGAAGGTGTGGACATCGACCTGTGGGTCCGCGCGCAGCCGGGCGGTGACGCGACGGTCGCGCTCGATATTCTGGACTGGCACGAGCGGCCGGGGCGTGGGCCGCGGGCGAGCGCGGAACTGGATGCCATGGCGCCGGAGGGCGGGTGGACGTGGCAGGCGGACACGCAGATGCGCCTTATCACGCTCGACCGGATCGGCCCCGGTCCTCACGGCGGCATCGCTCTGCCTCCGCCCGGCACGCGTCTCTCCGCCTATTTCGCTCTGGTCGCCGACGCGGAAGGACGGATGCCCATTCTGGAAGCCCTGGCCGAACGCCTGCCCTTCGACGGACAGATGGCGAAGGTACAGGGAATAGAGGACGTGTTGCTCTCCGGCGCTCCGGTGTTCGACGTGGCGGGGCGCCTGATCGGCTATCGGGGAACCGCTGACCCTGCCGCGCTGCATGCGCCATTCGGTGAGGCCGAAGAGGCCGCCGATACGCCGGTTGTCGCTCCGCTTTCCTATTCGGCGCTGTTCGGCCGCCGCCTTGATCGCGCGCTGCGACAGCCGCTGGGACGTATCGTCGCCAATGCCGATACCATCAGTGGGCAACTCGAAGGGCCTCTGCGGGAGGATTATGCCGCTTATGCAGCGGACATAGGCTCTGCGGGGCGGCACCTGATGGAACTGGTCGATGATCTTGCCGACCTGCAGGCGATTGACCGGCCGGACTTCAGCGTCGCCCGCGAGGAACTGGACATGGCCGACATCGCCCGGCGCACGGCGGGGCTGCTCGCGGTGAAAGCGGCGGACAAGGCGATCCGGATCGACGCTCCGGCATCGGATGAGATATTGCCAGCAACCGGGGAGTTCCGCCGCGCGCTGCAGGTGATGGTCAACCTCGTCGGCAATGCGCTGCGCTACTCGCCGGGCGGGTCGATGGTCTGGATCAGGCTGGAGCGCGCAGGTTCGATGGCGCAGGTTGTCGTCGCCGATCAGGGACGCGGGATCGCGCTGGCCGATCAGGAACGGATATTCGAAAAGTTCGAGCGGCTTGGACGCGACGAGGCCGGCGGCAGCGGCCTCGGCCTGTATATCTCCCGTCGGCTGGCGCGGGCGATGGACGGTGATATCCGGGTCGAAAGTGCGCCGGGGCAGGGCGCGCGGTTCCTCTTCACCCTGCCGCTCGCCGGTGCGAACGACGACGTCGGCTGAAGGGAACGGAAAACCTGAAACGAAGAAGGCGGCGTCCGGGTGGATGCCGCCTTCTTCGTTTTCAGATCAGTGCGTACTCAGCGCTTGGCGACCGGTACATAGTCGCGCTGCTGCGGACCGGTGTAGAGCTGGCGCGGGCGGCCGATCTTCTGGGCGGGATCGGAGATCATTTCGTTCCACTGCGCAACCCAGCCGACGGTACGGGCGAGCGCGAAGAGCACGGTGAACATCTCGGTCGGGAAGCCGATGGCCGAGAGAATGACGCCCGAATAGAAATCGACGTTCGGATACAGCTTCTTCTCGACGAAGTACGGATCGTTGAGCGCGATCTGCTCCAGTTCCTTGGCGACGTCGAACACGGGATCGTTGACGCCCAGCTTCTCCAGCACGTCCTTCGCCGTCTTCTGCATGACGGTCGCGCGCGGATCGTAGTTCTTGTAGACCCGATGGCCAAAGCCCATCAGACGGAACGGATCGTCCTTGTTCTTCGCGCGGGCGATATATTCGGGGATGCGGTCGACCGTCCCGATCTCCCGCAGCATGTTGAGTGCTGCCTCGTTCGCGCCGCCATGGGCCGGGCCCCAGAGGCAGGCGATGCCGGCCGCGATGCACGCGAACGGATTGGCGCCCGACGAGCCGGCGAGACGCACGGTCGAGGTCGAAGCGTTCTGTTCGTGATCGGCGTGCAGGATGAATATCTTGTCCATCGCGTCAACGACGACCGGATCGGGCTCATACTCCTCGGCCGGGACCGAGAAGGTCATGCGCAGGAAATTGGCCGTGTAGGACAGGTCGTTGCGCGGATAGACGAACGGCTGACCCACCGAATATTTGTACGCCATGGCGGCAATCGTCGGCATCTTCGCGATCAGGCGGTGGCTGGCGATCATCCGCTGCTGCGGATCGTTGATGTCGGTCGAGTCGTGATAGAAGGCCGAAAGCGCGCCGACCACGCCGCACATGATCGCCATCGGGTGCGCGTCACGGCGGAAACCGCGATAGAAGGTGGTGAGCTGTTCATGCACCATCGTGTGGCGGGTAATGGTGTTGATGAAATTTTCCAGCTCGTCCTTGGACGGCAGTTCGCCGTTCAGGAGGAGATGGGCGACCTCCATGAAGCTCGACTGCTCGGCGAGCTGGTCGATCGGGTAACCGCGATGAAGCAGCACGCCCTTGTCGCCGTCGATGTAGGTGAGGCCGGAATCGCAGCTCGCGGTCGAGGTGAAGCCGGGATCGTAGGTGAACATTCCCGTGTCGCCGTAAAGCTTTCGGATGTCGACCACCTGGGGCCCGAGGGTCCCGCTCAGGATCGCGTAATCCTTGCTTGTATCAGCGACCGTCAGTTTGGCTTTGGTGTCCGCCACAATGTTCTCCTTTGTTCGCGTCAGCCTACGGACACCCGGCGGGCATCCGATAATCTTGCAAGCGTTTCGTCTTTTCCCAGAAGGAAGAGCACGTCGAATATACCTGGAGAGGTCGTTCGCCCCGTAAGCGCAGCGCGCAGGGGCTGGGCGACCTTGCCAAGACCCATCTGGGCATCCTCCGCCACGCCGCGTATCGCTTCTTCGATGCTTTCCAGGGTCCAGGACTGGACCGGGGTGAGGGCATCGGCGGCTTTTTCAAGCAGCGCGTGCGCGGCGTCATCTAGCAGAAGCGCCGCCTTTTCGTCAAAATCCAGTGGCCGTTGCACGAACAGAAAAAGTGCGCCGTCGGCGATCTCGTCCAGCGTTTTCGCGCGGGGCTTGAGCGAGGGCATCGCGCGCTCCAGCAGACGCACGTTCTCTTCCGTCAGTTCGCGGCCGAGAAGGGCCGAGACGCGCGGCGCGACAAGCGCGGAAAGCCGATCGTCGGCGGCCTCCCGAATATAGTGCCCGTTGAGGTTTTCGAGCTTCTTGAAGTCGAAGCGGGACGGCGAACGGCCGACACCGGCAAGATCAAACAGGTCGATCGCGCGATCGCGGCTGATGATTTCCTCGTCGCCATGGCCCCAGCCCAGGCGCAGGAGGTAGTTGATCACTGCCTCCGGCAAAAAGCCCATCTCGTCGCGATAGGCGTCGACGCCGAGCGCGCCGTGGCGCTTCGACAGTTTCGCGCCGTCTGCGCCGTGGATCAGCGGGATATGGGCATAGACGGGCTCCGCCCACCCCATGGCGCGAATGATGCCGAGCTGGCGAAACGCATTGTTCAGGTGATCGTCACCACGGATCACGTGCGTGACGCCCATGTCATGATCGTCGACGACCACGGCGAGCATATACGTCGGCGTACCGTCCGAACGTAGCAGGATCATGTCGTCCAACTCGGTGTTCTGGACGACGACGCGGCCCTGCACGGCATCCTCGATCACCGTCTCGCCCTCGCGCGCAGCCTTCAGCCGGATGACGAAAGGCGCGCCGTCCGGCGCTTCGGACGGATCGCGGTCACGCCAGCGGCCGTCATAGCGCATCGGCTGCTTGGCGGCGCGCTGCTGTTCGCGCAGTTCCGCCAGTTCCTCGGGCGTCGCATAGCAGCGATAGGCATCGCCGCTGTCGAGCATGGCCTGTGCGACCTCGGCATGACGGGCAGCGCGGGCAAACTGGAACACCGGCGGTTCGTCACCGCCCAGTCCCAGCCAGTCGAGTCCATCGAAGATCGCGTCGATCGCAGCCTCGGTCGAACGCGCGCGATCGGTATCCTCGATGCGCAGCAGGAACCTGCCGCCATGATGCCGGGCGAACAGCCAGTTGAACAGGGCGGTCCGTGCGCCGCCAATGTGGAGATAACCGGTGGGGGAAGGCGCGAATCGCGTTACCACTTGGCCCGAAACAGCCGCATTCTGAACGGTTGCGTTCACTCAACGATTCCCTGACATTCCGTTCAGCCTCATGTTGCGGACGCCCCCTAGCATGGCTTTGGAGCCACTACAAATGTCGGTTTCCCCACGCAACCGACCGAAACAATTCGTCCTGTTTTCGGTCATAGAGCGCTGGCTTGAGGGGGATAGGGAACAGATCGCCCTGTGGGTTCCGGTCGCGTTGGGGGCGGGCATTACTGCGTGGTTTCTGCTACCCGGGCCCGCAACGTGGCTGGCCTGGTGCCTGGCCTGCGGCCTTCTGTTCTGTGTAACATTTCTGGCTGCGGACGGGGGGAGGATCAGGAGCGTGCTGGCGGGGGTGGCCCTGCTTGGCTGTGCGGGTTGTCTGATCATCTGGGCGAAGGCGAGCCTGACGGGGACGCCACCGATCGCCCGGCCCGTTGTCGCGACGGTCACCGGGCGTATCCTGTCGGTCGAAGCGCTGCCGGCGCAGGGGATCGCGCGGGTGATGCTGGCTCCGCGGGAGCCCGAAGGCTTGCCGGGCAGGATCAGGGTCGGCATTGCGGCGGGCGACGTGCCGAAGGGCCTGTTACGGAATGCGGTCGTGACGATCCGGGCGAGGTTGATGCCGCCCGCGCCACCAGCCGTTCCGGGCGCCTATGATTTTGCGCAGCGGGCCTATTTCCAGGGGATCGGCGCGACCGGCCGCGCCATTCCGCCAGTGATCGTCGAGACGCCCGGCGATGGCCGGTCGCCATTGCGGCAGCGCCTGTCCGAGCATGTCCGGGAGCAGGTGGCTGGCGGCGCGGGCGCGATCGCGGCGACATTGGCAACCGGCGATCGGGGCGCCATTCCCGAGGAGGACGCGGAAGCGATGCGGCGCAGCGGCCTTGCCCACCTGCTCTCCATCAGCGGCCTGCATGTCACCGCGCTGATCGGCGCCGTCATTTTTCTGGTCCTGCGGATGCTGGCCCTTGTCCCTGCGCTTGCCCTGCGCTGGCCGCTGATGGCGATCGCCGCCGGGGCGGGCGCGCTGGCGGGGGTTGGCTATACGCTGCTGACCGGCGCGGACGTGCCGACGGTGCGGTCGTGCATTGCTGCCCTGCTGGTGCTGGCGGGGCTTGCTCTGGGGCGGGAGGCGATCACGCTGCGGCTTGTCGCCGCGGGCGCGCTCGTCGTCCTGCTGCTATGGCCGGAGGCGCTGGCGGGGCCAAGCTTCCAGATGAGCTTCGCGGCGGTGACCGCCATTGTCGCGGTTGGCGAGCATCGCCGGTTGAAGGCGTTGACGGCGGCGCGGGATGAAGGTGCATTGGCACGTATCGCGCGCGGCGTGCTTGGGCTGTTCCTGACCGGTATTGCGGTAGAGGCCGTGCTGGCGCCGATCGCATTGTTTCACTTCCATCAGGCGGGGATGCTGGGCGCGCTCGCCAATCTGGTCGCGATCCCCCTGACGACGTTCGTGGTGATGCCGTTCGAAGCGCTGGCGCTGGTTCTGGATATCGTCGGGGCGGGCGCACCGGCCTGGTGGGTGGTCGGGCAAGCGCTCCGCCTGCTGCTGGCCGTCGCGTATCTGGTGGCCGGTATGCCCGGCGCGGTTGCGGCGCTCCCCGCCATTTCGACGATGGCGTTCGGACTGACCATGGCGGGCTTGCTCTGGTGCCTGCTGTGGAGAAGCCGTGTGCGGTGGGCGGGGTTGGCGCCCATGGTCATCGGAATAGTGATGATCTTGATGACGCCGAAGCCGGACATATTGATCACCGGCGATGGCCGCCACCTGATCGTGCGGACAAACGATGGCGGCATGGCGCTGTTGCGTCCCCGGGCCGGGGACTATGTCCGCGACACTCTGACCGAAGCGGCGGGTTATGAGGGTACGCTGACCGATCTGGAGGCATTGCCGCAGGCGCGATGCAGTCGCGATCTGTGCATGGTGGACATGAACACGCCGGGCGGCAGGCGCCGGTTGCTCGCCACCCGCAGTTTCGACCTGGTGCCGATTGAAGCCCTGCGGCGCGCATGCGGGGAAGCCGACGTGGTGGTGAGCGAACGGAGGTTGCCGCGTATATGCCACCCGCGGTGGCTGAAGGTCGACAAGGCAACGCTTGCCGGGACCGGCGGCGTTGCCCTTTACTGGAGAGGCAATGTCATCAGGACCGTGCGCACACCGGGAGACCGGCATCCCTGGCAACAGAGGGCTCGCCCACCTGCCGTCGCCCGAAAATCGCCTGCCTCTCAGTTGTAGCGCCGGAGCAGGCCCGCCAGCTTCCCCTGAATGCGCACCTGCGACGGATCGTAGACCTGCGGCTCATAGGCGGCGTTGGCCGGATCGAGACGGACACGCGAACCGTCACGCCGGAAATATTTGAGCGTTGCTTCCATCTCGTCGATGAGGGCAACGACGATCTGCCCTTCGCGCGCGACCTCGGTCCGCTGGATCAGCGCGAAGTCGCCGTCCAATATGCCCGCGTCGACCATGGAATCGCCGGAAACCTCAAGCGCATAATGGTCGCCCGACCCAAGCAGTGCCGCAGGGACGGAGAGCATGGTCTGCCCTTCCATCGCCTCGATCGGCACGCCTGCCGCGATCCTGCCATGCAGCGGTATCTCGATCACGTCGTTGGCCGCGATCGGCAATGTGGCGGGTGCAGGCTGCGTCATGCGGGGCGGTGTGATCACATCGGCCACGGGACGGCCACGGTCCATGCCATCGGGCAGCTTCAGGATTTCCAGTGCCCGCGCGCGGTTCGGCAGGCGACGGATGAAACCCCGCTCCTCAAGCGCGCTGATCAGGCGATGGATACCCGACTTGGAGCGCAGATCGAGCGCATCCTTCATTTCCTCGAAGGAAGGGGACACGCCGCCTTCCTCCAGCCTGCGGTGGATGAAACTGAGAAGCTCGCGCTGTTTGACCGTCATCATCGCTCTAGTACCACCCAAAAATGGAACGGATGAAGAACGCATAGGAAACACAACGGGGTGAGTCAAGCGCGAGCGAGCCTTCTGCCGCGGAACGCTCGTATCGATGGCGCGTTGTCCCGATATGAGAAAATGCGGAGAGTATCTGATGCCGCAGCAGAACGAGACGGAGCGCTGGATCGAGCGGCGATACCGCGACCGGTTCCGCCCGGCCGATCGTCAGCGACAAATGGGGGACGAGCGGCGCCATGACCGGGCACCGGGCCCGCGCCAGTATCAGTAGTCGAGCGGCAGCACCGGATGCGTGCTGCCCGCCGGCGCGGGAGCAGCATGGGAAGGACGCACGATCAGGCAATTTGCCTGCGCCAACGCAACAAGTCCCGCGCTGTCCTGATCTACGAGCGGGGTGACGACAGCGCCTTCCCGATGACCACGAACATAGGTCTGCCGGTCACCCCCCGCGGGGAGGCCGGTGGTTACGGTCATATCCACCAACGCGGGCAGCGGTACCGGACTTCCGGCTAGCCTGCGTGCGATGGGGAGCAGAAAGAGCAATGCCGTCGTGAACGCCGAGACGGGATTGCCGGGCAGGCCGAGCAATATGGCGTCGCCGATCCGGCCGACCATCAGCGGCTTTCCCGGCCGCATCGCGACCTTCCAGAAATCGAGTGTGCCGCCCGCCGCCATGAATGCCGGCCGGACAAGGTCATGATCGCCCACGGAGGCGCCGCCGGTGGTAACGATGATATCGTGGCCCCGGGTACGGCCGAACGCCGCCACCAACTGGTCGAGATCGTCGGGGATGATGCCGAAATCGTCGACCCTGCAAGGCAATCGGCCGAGCATGGTTTCGAGCATGACGGCGTTGGAAGACGGCAACTGGTCGGCGCGGACGGCTTGGCCCGGCGCCACAAGCTCAGAGCCGGTGGAGATGAGGGCGATGCGGGGCATTCCGCCAACGGGAAGCGCGCCATATCCGCCGACGGCCGCGAGCGCGATATGCTGGGGACCAAGGCACTGTCCATGTGACAGCAGCACTTGCCCCTCGGAAAAATCCGATCCCGCCGGGCGGACATTCTGACCCATCCGTTGCGGTCCCGTTTCCGAAGCAAGGGTCAGGCGCCCATCGGAAGCGATGGCCGTATCCTCCTGGATCACGACGGTGTCGGCGCCCAGCGGAAGCGGCGCGCCGGTGAAGATGCGGCATGCGGCCCCGGGCGCAAGGGGTGGTGGCAACGGCCCGCCCGTGATGCTCTCGCCGATGATGGCAAGCGGTCCGGTCAGATCGGCATGGCGCAAGGCATAGCCGTCCATCGCGGACAGATCCGCCCATGGCTGTGCCCGCTGCGCCACGATATCGTCGGTCAGCCAGCGCCCGCTGCATTTGGCGAGCGGCACATTTTCTCCGGCAAGGGGCGAGGCAAGCCGCAATGCCCGCTCCTGCGCCTCCTCGACGGCGATCAGGTTCAGTCCGCCTGCCATGGTCCGGACTTGCCGCCGGTCTTGGACAGAAGGCGCACGCCGTCGATCACCATCGCCTTGTCGACCGCCTTTGCCATGTCATAGACGGTAAGCAGGGCGACGGAGGCCGCCGTCAACGCTTCCATTTCCACGCCGGTCACACCGTTCGTCCGCACCGTCGCCGTCACGACAACGCCTGTCTCGTCGAGGGCGAGATCGACAGTCGCGCCGCTGATCGGCAGCGGATGGCAAAGCGGAATGAGGTCCGGTGTGCGCTTGGCGGCCATGATCCCGGCGATGCGGGCGACGGCAAGGACGTCGCCCTTGCCGCTCGCTCCTTCCCGGATCGCCTGCACGGCGGCGGCCGACATGGAAATGCGTCCGGCTGCGATCGCCTGCCGCGCGGTCACCGCCTTGCCCGACACGTCAACCATGCGCGCCGCGCCTGCATCGTCGAGGTGACTGAGGTCGCTCATGCGCCGGTGAGCAGCATGCGGGTTGCCGCCTCGACATCCGGCTGGCGCATCAGCGCCTCACCGACCAGGAAGCAGCGTACGCCGTGCCCGGCCATCGCATCCAGATCGGCCTTCGACCCGAGGCCGCTTTCGGCGACGAAGGTTGCCCCTTCCGGCGCGCGGCCGACCAGTTCGTAGGTGCGGGCGAAATCCACCGTAAAGTCGCGCAGGTCGCGATTGTTGACACCGATCAGGCGGGAACGGAGCGCCAGCGCCCGGTCGAGTTCCGCCGCGTCATGCACTTCGATCAGGGCGTCCATGCCCAGTTCGAGCGCCGCCGCCTCGATCTCCGCCATCTGGCAGTCTTCCAGCGCGGCGACGATGATCAGGATGGCGTCGGCACCGATCGACCGCGCCTCCAGCACCTGCCACGGGTCGATCATGAAATCCTTGCGCAGGACGGGCAGGGGACAGGCGGCGCGCGCGGCGACCAGATACTCCTCATGCCCCTGAAAGAATGGCGCGTCGGTCAGGACAGAGAGACAGGCGGCGCCCGCCGCAGCGTAGGCGCGGGCATGGGCCGCAGGATCGAAATCCGCGCGGATCAGGCCCTTCGACGGACTTGCCTTCTTGACCTCTGCGATCAGGCCGTAGCCGTCGGCGGCAGCAGCGTCGAGCGCACGGCGGAACCCGCGCGGCGGCGTTTGCCCGGCCGCGCGCGCCTGAAGCTCGGCAAGAGACAGGGAGGCCTTTCGCGCCGCCACCTCTTCGCGCTTCACCGCGCAGATTTCCGTCAGCTTGTTGGTCATTGATAGGCAATCCAGCAATTGAGCAGAGCCTTGGCAAGGCCCTTGTCTATGGCTTCGGCGGCTTCCTCGACTCCGTCGGGAAGGTCACGTGCGGCGCCTGCGACCATCAGGGCGGCGGCGGCATTGAACAGCACGGCGTCCCGATACGCACCGGCTTCGCCGTCCAGAAGCGCCATCAGGGCGGCGGCGTTGAAGGCGGGATCGCCGCCCCGGATGCTTTCCAGCGGGTGGCGGGGCAGTCCGGCGTCTTCGGGAAACCAGCGATCCCGGCGGATCGCCCCGCCCGGCATGATCTCCGCCACTTCATTGCCGCCGGCGATCGAAAGTTCGTCGAGCCCTTCATCGCCCGAGACGACGAGCGAATGCTCGGTGCCCAACCGGGCGAGAGCCTCTGCATAGACCGGCACGTAATCGGGCCGCGCGATTCCGACCAGCTGGCGGGAGACCCGTGCCGGATTGGCGAGCGGTCCCATCAGGTTGAAGATCGTGCGTTTGCCGATCGCCTTCCGGATCGGCCCCAGCCGCTTAAGCGCGGGATGATGCGCCTGCGCGAACAGGAAGCAGATGCCGATGTCGGACAGGCTGCGCTCCGCGTTCTCTCCGGCGCGGGACAAATCCAGCCCGAGCTGCTCCAGTGTATCGGCGGCGCCCGCCTTCGACGAGGCAGCGCGGTTGCCGTGCTTTGCGACCGGAACGTCGCACGCGGCGACCACCAAGCTGACGGCGGTCGAGACGTTCAGCGTATGATGTCCGTCGCCGCCGGTTCCACACACGTCCATGGCGCCTTCAGGCGCGCGGACGGCAATCATCCGTTCCCGCAGGGCGTTCGCCGCCGCTGCGATTTCCGTTGCCGTTTCTCCCCGGTCGCTGAGCGCAAGGAGGAAGGCGCCGATTTCCGCTTCCGGCACGGTTCCGTCGAGCAGGAGTGTGAACGCCGCGTTTGCGGCGGCATCATCGAGCGGGCGGAAAGGGTCAGGAAGGGCGGTCATGCGGGAATGGGCGAGGGGCGTCAGGCCCGCTCCCTGACCGGAAGACCGGCGATGGTCAGGAAATTGGCCAGCATCGCATGGCCATGCTCGGTCGCGATGCTTTCGGGGTGGAACTGGACGCTGTGGATCGGCAGTTCCTTGTGGCGGAAGCCCATGACGGAACCATCATCGCTGGTCGCGTTGACCGCCAGGCAGTCGGGAATGTCCTCGACGATCAGCGAGTGATAGCGCGTGGCCGTGAAGGGCGAGGGAATGTCGCGGAACAGGCCGGTGCCGTCATGACGGACAGGGGAGGTCTTGCCGTGCATCAGGCCACCGCGCACGACGCGGCCGCCGAAATGCTGTCCGATCGCCTGATGGCCGAGGCACACGCCCAGCAGGGGCTTGCCCGTCTCCGCGCAGGCTGCAACCATGTCCAGACTGATGCCCGCCTCGTTGGGTGTACAGGGGCCGGGTGACAGCAGGAAAGCGCTCGCGCCGGATGACAATGCCTGTCCGGCCGACATCGCGTCGTTGCGCACCACCTCCACCCGGGCGCCCAGTTCCATCAGATAATGGACCAGGTTCCAGGTGAAGCTGTCGTAATTGTCGATGACAAGGATCATGCGTTCAGGCTTAGCGCTCGAATGGGCGCGGAAATCAACCGAAACTTGCGTTAAAGCCCTATCGCGCGGCGCGAACGGTGCCGGTGATTGCGCGCGCAACCGGTGCCTTGGTCGCCGAACCGGCATCGGTCAGCGCATCGCCGTCGATCACCGCGGCGATCTGCCGGGTGCTGGGGAGGCGGTCGAAGCTGCTCTCGATGCTGACGCCACCGACTTCGTGCACGGTCAGGCGATAGCCGCCCGTGGCCGCGATCCCGTCCAGGCGCATGACGCGCCCGGCGTCGTTCAACGGGATAACGACCGCGGATGCGCCGCTCCCTGCCGCCGATGCCTGAAGCATGTCGTAGCGTTCGTTCCCGACGGTCACGGTGCCGCGGATGCACATGGTGTCCTGTCCATCACGGGGAAAGGCCGCGTCGGCACTGTCTGTCCTGCCTGCCTGCATCTGTGGAACAGTGCTGGCCCCCGGACCGTCGGCGACCGGGCAGGCGCCGATGGCGCTGGCGGCAACCTGCGAGGGCGTCGAGCGCGAATCGAATTGCAGGCCGGAAAGCAGGCCGGTCATGCCGCTTTCCACTTCTTTCGCGCGCTCGGCGGGGCCGGTCACGCGCAGCTTGACCAGCCACGGGCCGGCATGGACGAACGCCGCCGTGGTGACGAGGGCGCCGTCCGCCGCGCGATAGCTTGCCCGGATCGCCGTGTGGGGATGCGCGCCCGCCGGAGCCACGCCATAGGCCGTGCGTTCGGCCGGGCCGAAGCGGTCGCGGATCGCCTTGTCCGTCATGTAGGCGGAAATGGCGGCATCGGCATAGCTGGGCCTGTAGATATAGGCCGTCGCCTGGATCACGCCGTCGGACGAGGTGAACTGGGCATAATTGTCGAGGCCCTGGCCGCCTTCGTCGCCATCCGCGATTTCACCGGACTTCACCAGGCTGAGGCTAGCGGTGGTTTGCGGCAGCCCGATGCCGGCTGCGTTCGCGTGCAGCACCTCTCCATCGCTGCTCCATGCCTCCGGATCGGCGGATGCGGCATGGACGGCCACGGGTGTAGCCAAAAGAAGAATCAACGGAATGATGGCACTGCGCACGGGGTCATCCTCTCTCGATGTCCACCGTCTGCGCGGCGTTGGATTTGTTATGTGACGATCACATGAAAGGGCGTCTCATGCAAGAGCCGCAGAGGCCGTCAGCGTCCGATTCCGGGGCGTTTCAGGCGACCGGCGGCATCTGCGCGGGAAAATGCGGCAGGTCGGGGTCCAAGCATGCCCATTCGGGCGCCGCTTCGGTCCAGATGACGGCCTGAGGCCCCAGAAGGCCCGGATCGTCCAGCGCACCCGCGCGGACGAAGGTCAAATGCGGTCGCGCCCCGGCGAGGCTGAACAGCGGCGTGCCGCAAGCTGGGCAGAAGCCGCGACGCATGACATTGCCACTGTCCGCGATGCTTTCGTGCCAGGCGACCTCGCCGGTCACCGCCACGCTGTCCGCCGGGAAGCAGACGTTTACGGTCGCGCTGCCACCGCCCAGATACTGGCACAGGCGGCACCAGCACATGCGCGCGGCCATCGGCTCTGCGGCAATTTCGATGCGGACCGCGCCGCACAGGCAGCCAGCGCCATGGGCCATTCCGTCAGCCCTTCCGCCGGGTCATGAAGGCCAGCCGCTCGAACATCATGATATCCTGCTCGTTCTTCAGGAGAGCACCGTGCAGCGGCGGAATCGCCTTGGCCGGATCGCGCGATTGCAGCACGTCGAGCGGCATGTCCTCCGCCAGCAACAGCTTCAGCCAGTCGAGAAGCTCGCTGGTCGAGGGTTTCTTCTTGAGGCCGGGGACGTCCCGTACCTCGTAGAAGATATCTAGCGCCTTGCTGACCAATATCTTCTGGATGCCGGGGAAATGCACGTCGACGATCTGCTGCATCGTCTCGCGCTCGGGGAAACGGATGTAGTGGAAGAAGCAGCGGCGCAGGAATGCGTCGGGCAGGTCCTTCTCGTTATTGGACGTGATGACGACGATCGGCCGTTCGATCGCACTGATCGTCTCGCCCGTTTCGTAGACATGGAATGACATCCGGTCGAGTTCCTGCAGCAGGTCGTTGGGGAACTCAATGTCGGCCTTGTCGATCTCGTCGATCAGCAGCACGGGCAGGGTGGGGGACGTGAATGCCTCCCACAGCTTTCCCTTGCGGATATAGTTGGCAATGTCGTGAACCCGCGCGTCGCCCAACTGGCCGTCGCGCAGGCGCGCCACGGCATCATATTCGTACAGGCCCTGATGCGCCTTCGTCGTCGACTTGACGTTCCATTCGATGAGGGGGGCGCCTACGGCCTTGGCGATCTCCTGTGCCAGTACCGTCTTGCCGGTTCCGGGCTCGCCCTTCACCAGCAGGGGGCGCCGCAGGAGAACGGCGGCGTTGACCGCGACTTTCAGGTCGTCGGTCGCGACATAGTCACTGGTTCCCTCAAAACGCATGCCTGCTCCTTGTTGCGGTACACCAGGTTCAGGCAAGGATTAGGTGCGCGGCCGGGGCCGTGCAAGGGCAGGAAACGGAAAAGGGAGGGTCAGCTCTGGGCGCGGACCATTGCGCGGGCCTGCAACAGATCCCAAAGGCCGCCGTGCTGGCGCAGCATCTGGCGCGCGCCGAACTGGATCGCGCGGGACATGCCGTCTTCCATGCCGGCGACCTCGTCGGCCAGCGCATAGGTGGCAGTGGCATCGGGCAGCAGGCTGGGGCGCGGCTCAAGGCCGACGCGCAGCGATGCGATGTCGAGCAGCTTGCGGACCGCCTGCCAGTCGAGGACCAGCGCGATCGCGGCGCCCATCGCGCAGCCGCGCCGATCGGACTGCGCGAGCATGTCGATGGCGTGGCGCTGTTGAAGCACGGTGGTCTCGGATTCGCCCTGTCCTGCCGTGCTGGGCAGGGGGCCGACCGCGACGGTCAGTTGCGTCAGCATGCTCCGTTCGGTGGCAAAGCCGTCCGCTGCCTGGAGCAGCCACGCGCGCGCGCCGTTGTCGGCGGTGCGAACGGCGGCATGATCGATGACGCCAGGATAGCGACCATGCAGCATGCAGAGATAGTGCACGGCATCGGCAAGGTTCGCCACGGAGCGGGTCAGCAGCGAGGTCGATGCCTCCGTCGCATAGGAATGGCCGTCTGTTCCGTCCGCGGCGACAAGTGCCGCCAGAATGTCCGAGATCATGCCGATCCGGCTCGCTGGTGCTCCGTTACGCATTTCTCAATCCCGCTGGGCGCCGTGCAGGGCGCTGCAATTCATGCGAAGAGCGTTACGCGGGCTGCGTAAACAGCGGGTTAAGCGCTTGGAACCGCGGTTAAGGCGGAGGTCAAGTCTAAACGATTGAAGAGATTGGTCTTTTTTGGATGCAAATGGCCCGCCGTCGGCAGCCGTCCCGAAAGGGCACAGGCGGCCGTGCGGCGGGCCGGTAGGGAGTTGCGATTACTGGTCGAGGAAGCTGCGCATCTTCCGGCTGCGGCTCGGATGCTTCAGCTTGCGCAGGGCCTTCGCCTCGATCTGCCGGATACGCTCGCGGGTGACCGAAAACTGCTGGCCGACTTCCTCGAGCGTGTGGTCGGTGTTCATGCCGATGCCGAAGCGCATGCGCAGCACACGCTCCTCGCGCGGGGTGAGGCTGGCGAGGACGCGGGTGACCGTTTCCTTCAGGTTCGCCTGAATGGCGGCGTCCACCGGGATAATCGCGTTCTTATCCTCGATGAAATCGCCCAGATGGCTGTCTTCCTCGTCGCCGATCGGCGTTTCGAGGGAGATCGGCTCCTTGGCGATCTTCATCACCTTGCGGACCTTTTCCAGCGGCATGGACAGGCGCTCGGCCATTTCCTCCGGTGTCGGCTCGCGGCCCTGCTCGTGCAGGAACTGGCGGCTGGTGCGCACCAGCTTGTTGATCGTCTCGATCATGTGGACCGGGATACGGATCGTGCGGGCCTGATCGGCGATCGAGCGTGTGATCGCCTGCCTGATCCACCAGGTCGCGTAGGTCGAGAACTTGTAGCCACGCCGGTACTCGAACTTGTCGACCGCCTTCATCAGGCCGATATTGCCCTCCTGGATCAGATCCAGGAACTGAAGGCCGCGGTTCGTGTACTTCTTGGCGATCGAGATCACGAGGCGGAGATTGGCCTCGACCATCTCCTTCTTCGCGATCCGAGCCTCGCGCTCGCCCTTCTGCACCATGTTGACGATGCGGCGGAATTCACCGAGCGACATGCCGGTCGCCTGTGCGATCTCCGCCACTTCCGCGCGGATGCGATCGACAGCGCGCGCCTCGTTGGCGGCAAAGGCTGCCCATTTCTTGTCGATCTTGCCGACCTTCTCCAGCCAGCCTTCGTCAAGCTCATGGTTGACGTAGTTGTCGAGGAAGTCCTTCCGGGGCACCTTGTTGCGCTCGGCGAGGCGCAGCATCTGGCCGCCCAACGCGGTCAGGCGCCGGTTATAGGCATAGAGCTGATCGACCAGATATTCGATCTTCTGCTGGTGGAACTGGACGCTCTCGACCTGCGCGGTCAGTTCCTCGCGCAGTTCCTGATAGCGGTCCTCTTCCTTCTGCGGGAAGGCGTCGCCATTGCCCATGGCGAACAGGCGGGCTTCCTGCGCCTTTGAGAATGCGCGGAAAATCTCCGTGATGGTGGCGAACTTCTCCAGCGCCATCGGCTTGAGCTGTTCTTCCATCTGGGCGAGGGAAAGGGTGTTGTCCTCCTCCTCGTCCTCTTCCATGCGGGGCGCGCGGCGCTCCGTCATCGAATCCTCGTCTTCGTCCTGATCGGCGGACTCTTCCTCGGGCTCTTCCTCGTCCTTGAACGAGGGGCCTGCGGTCTTCTCGCTGATCTCGCCGTCGTCGTCGCCGCCTTCCTCAAGGCTCTCGGGCGCCGGATCCTTTGACAGCATCGCATCGAGATCGAGAATCTCGCGCAGTTGCATTTCGCCATTGTTGAGGGCGGTCGACCATTCGATGATCGCGTTAAACGTAGTCGGGCTTTCGCACAGACCCAGGATCATCGTGTCGCGGCCGGCCTCGATCCGCTTGGCGATGGCGATCTCGCCCTCGCGGCTGAGCAACTCGACGGCACCCATCTCGCGCAGGTACATGCGCACCGGGTCGTCGGTGCGGTCGACCGTTTCCTTCTTCTTCTCGGTCACGGCGCGCGAGGTGCCGTCGTCGATCTCGTCCTCGTTCGAATCGATCGAGTCGTCGCTCTCGTCGCGCCGCTCCTCGCCGTCCTCGCTCGCTTCCTCGTTCTCGACGATGTTCACGCCCATGTCGTTGAGCGCGGACATCACGTCCTCGATCTGCTCGGAGGACATCTGGTCCTGCGGCAGCGCGTCGTTCAACTCGTCATAGGTGATGTAGCCGCGCTTCTTCGCACGCGCGATCAGCTTGCGGACCGACGCCTCGTTAAGGTCCAGGAGGGGGGCATCGCCCGCTTCTGTGTCTTCGCCCTGTCCCTTGTTCGCCTTGCTCGCCATTTATTCGCCTTGAAAGCTGCTCCTCCGGGAACGAAGGAGCGTCAGATTGTGTCCTCGGGCTGCATAAGATCAGCCAGCCGTTGCTCGTGATCGGCCTTAACCTGGCGCCACCGCTGCTGTTCCAGCAGGCTGGCCTCGTCCAGTTCCTCCATCACGCGCCGCGTGGCCTGTGCCAGTGCAGCTTCAATTTCCGGTCCCGCGGCCATCACCCGAACAGCTTCACCCAGATCGCGGCGCGCGCGATCCGGATCGGCTGATTTTCGCGTGAAGGTGAAGTTCAGCGCGTCGGCCCGGAGTAGCCCCTTCGCTCTATTATACAGATCACCTTGCCCCAATATGGTAAGCAGGGCGTCCGTTTCAACAATTTCTTCGCGACAGGCCGAATCGATCAGCGCGGCGAGCAGCCCGCTGCCCTCCGGGTCGCCGATCCGCAGGGACGACAGCGCCTCCATATGGACGTAGATTTCGGACGGATAGCGCAGCAGGCCGGCCAGAACGCCGCGCAGGAGCATGCCGTGCATGCCCGCGTTGCTGATTGCGCGGGCCTCTCCGGTGGGCGGGGCGATGGGGGGCGTCCAGTTGCCGCGCCTGTCCCGTCCGCCTCCGCCTCGATCGGGCCGCCGTTCTCGTGGCGCGAACGGCGCGCGCGCGAAGAACAGCGCATCGTGCCGTTCCTTGAACAGGTGGACGTAGTGCGCGCGAATGTCCGGGTGGGCGATGGCGTCGGTCATGTCCCGCAGCCTTTGCTTGAAGCCCGCGCGTTGCTCGGGCGTATCAAGCGGACCGGCGGCGTGCGCGTCTGCCCATAAGCGATCGATCAGCGGCTCGGCGGCGTCGAGTACGGCCTGGAACGCGGCCGGACCCTCAGCCTTCAGCAGGTCGTCGGGATCCTGTCCCGGCGGCAGCGTGGCGAAGGCAAGGCTGTGCCCCGGACGGAGCAGGGGCAGGGCGCGCATCGCCGCCCGTACCGCCGCCTTTCGTCCAGCCGAGTCGCCATCGAAACAGAGGACCGGCACCTCGACCATTTTCCACAGCCGCTCGATCTGGTGCTCGGTGAGCGCGGTGCCGAGCGGGGCGACGCTTTCCGGGAAGCCGCCCTGGGACAGCGCAACCACGTCCATATAGCCCTCGACGACGATGACCCGCCCGGATTTTCGCGAGGCGGGCGAGGCCCGGTCGAGATTGTAGAGCGTGCGCCCCTTGTCGAAGAGCGGCGTGTCGGGCGAGTTCAGATATTTGGGTTCGCCGCTCCCGATGACGCGCCCGCCAAAGGCGATGACACGGCCGCGCGCATCCCGGATCGGCAGCATCAGCCGCCCTCGGAAACGGTCGTAGCTCTCGCGTTTCGCCTTGCGCTTGCCCGAGTCGTCCGCTTCGCCGTCGGCGTCAGGCGATATGAGCAGGCCCGCCTCGATCAGGCGTGCCTCACCCTGTTCGTTCAAAGCGCCTTTCAGCCTGCCGCGCGCGTCCGGCGCAAAGCCGAAGCCGAAGGTGCGTGCGGTCGCGTCGCTGATGCCGCGGCGCTTCAGATAGGCGCGAGCCTCTCCGCCATCGATGCCGGAAAGTTCCGCCACGAACCAGTCCTGTGCCGCCTGGCAGACGTCATGGAGTTTCCGTGCCTGTTCCGCGCGCTGCGCTGACCGGCGATCGGGCGCTGGCACCTCGAGTCCCGCGGCGGCGGCCAGTTCCTTCACCGCGTCCATGAAGGGAAGGCCGCGATTCTCCGTCATCCACCGGATCGCATCGCCGTGCGCACCGCAACCGAAGCAGTGATAGAAGCCCTTCTCGTCGTTGATCGTGAAGCTGGGCGTCTTCTCGTTATGGAACGGGCAGCACGCCTTGTACTCGCGCCCGGCCTTCTGGACCTTCACCGTCTTGCCGATCAGGGTCGACAAGGTGGTGCGGGCGCGCAGTTCGTCGAGAAATTGCGGGGAGAGGCTCACGAAGAAAGCCCTTCGCGTCCAAAGGCGCAATCAGGATACGAGATGTCCCGTGGCTTCAGCACAGTTTTTCAGAATCTCACGCGAGAGCCGCCTTCACAAGCCCGCTGGCCTTGCTCATGTCCATGACGGTGCCGTGGCGCTCCTTGAGCAGGGCCATGACCTTGCCCATGTCCTTGGGACCGGCGGCGCCGACTTCCGCCTTGATCACCTCGATCGCTGCCTTTGCCTCGTCCTCGCTCATCCGGGCGGGCAGGAAGCTTTCGATGACGTCGAGTTCGGCCTGTTCCTTCGCGGCAAGCTCGGCCCGGCCGCCGTTCTCGAACATCGTGATCGATTCGCGCCGCTGCTTCGCCATCTTCTGAAGGACGTCCACGACGATATTGTCATCCTCCGGCACCTGCGTCGCGGTACGCAGTTCGATGTCGCGATCCTTCAGCTTGGCGAGGATCAGGCGCACGGCGGCCAGCCGTTCCTTGTCTCCGGCCTTCATCGATGCGGTCTGGGCGGCCTTGATGGCATCGCGAATCATGGCGAAGGGATGCTCCTGTTTGCGGAAAGAAACAGATATAGTCACAAATTGCGTATTTTAATAGCATTGACCCCGCACGCCCGGGGGCATAGGTGGCGGGCCGTTTAACCCGCAGAAGACCGGGTTGCCGCAAAAGCCAAACGAAGGACGCGAAACATCATGGCAGACGCCAAATCCCCGACTGTGCCCAAAGGAGCGACGGGGGTATTGGTTTTAGCCGATGGTACGACCGTCTTCGGCCGCGGCTTCGGCGCCGTGGGCGATGCGGTGGGCGAACTGTGCTTCAACACCGCCATGACCGGCTATCAGGAAGTGATGACCGACCCGAGCTATGCCGGACAGATCATCACCTTCACCTTCCCCCATATCGGCAATGTCGGCACCAATCTGGACGATGTGGAGGCGGACAGCCCGTTCGCGCTCGGCTGCGTCGTGCGGCAGGACGTGACCGCACCCAGCAACTTCCGGAATGTCGAGCCGTTCGACCAGTGGATGAAGGAGCGGGGGCGGATCGGTCTTGCCGGTGTCGACACACGGGCCCTGACCCGCATGATCCGGGTGAAGGGTGCCCCGAACGCCGTCATCGCCCATGATCCGGACGGCAATTTCGATATCGCTGCGCTGGTCGAGAAGGCGAAGGCGTGGCCCGGCCTTGAGGGCATGGACCTGGCCATCGAGGTGACGGGCAAGGACAGCCGCCTGTGGAAGGACGGTATCTGGGCACTTGGCCATGGCTATGGCCTGGATGAGGCCGGGGATGATCGCCCCCATGTCGTCGCGCTCGATTATGGCGCGAAGAACAATATTTTCCGCAATCTGGTGCAAGCTGGCGCGCGCGTCACCGTGCTGCCCGCCACCGCGACCTTTGAGCAGGTGATGGAACGCAAGCCCGATGGCGTGTTCCTCTCCAACGGTCCGGGCGATCCGGCCGCGACCGGGGAATATGCGGTGCCTGTGATCCGGAGGGTGCTGGAAGCCGACGTGCCGGTCTTCGGCATCTGCCTCGGCCACCAGTTGCTCGGCCTCGCGGTCGGCGCGAAGACGATCAAGATGCATCAGGGGCATCGCGGCGCCAACCATCCGGTCAAGCGGCTGGAAGACGGCCTCGTCGAGATCACCAGCATGAACCACGGTTTCGCGGTCGACACCGACACATTGCCTGCCAATGCGAAGCCGACCCACGTTTCGCTGTTCGACGGCAGCAATGCCGGCCTTGAACTTACCGACAGGAAGGCCTTCTCGGTCCAGTACCACCCCGAAGCGTCACCGGGGCCACAGGACAGCTTCTACCTGTTCGAGCGGTTCGTGGAGGGGCTGAAGCGCCCGGTGGCGGCGTGAGCCTGAACCTGCCACAGGTTGATGAAGCGCGTCTCGCGACGGAGTGGAAGGCGGATAGGGCCGTGCTAGCCAATCTTGCTGAAAATGGCGACGTGGCGCGCATCGCTCGCCCCGTCGATGTCAGCTTCCGTGGCAGCGAGCAGGATTTCGAGCGAGTCTTGGGTCTGGCCAGCCAGTTCGGTTTCGTCGAACTGGACCGCGAGGAGGATGAGGAAGGCGACCTGTTCCTGTTTCTCGAATGCGTGCAGCCCGTCGACGAGGCATCGATCCGCGCCTTGACGAAAAAATGTCTCCAGATCGAAATCCTGTGCGGCGTCGAATATGACGGCTGGGGCTGCGAGGCCCGGACGGGGATGGTGCAGTGACAAGGCAACTTCGAGGGGAATGAGCAATGGCGACGGTGCGCGACTTTACGGTTGAACATCTAGACAATGCCCGACCTCTTGATGAGGTCGAAACCATCGTTCGACTGGTAGATTGCGGTCGAGAGAAGCTGATCCAGATAGATACTTACGGTCGCCCTGATCGGGAGATCCCAGGAAAAGTTTCGCAAACAATTCGTTTAGATAAAGCCGCTTTTGAAAAGCTGGTCGAAACCGGGAAAAGCTACTTCTAATGCCCAAGCGCACAGACATTTCCTCCATCCTCATCATCGGTGCTGGTCCGATCATCATCGGTCAGGCGTGCGAGTTCGATTATTCGGGCACGCAGGCGGTCAAGGCGCTGAAGGAGGAGGGTTACCGGATCATCCTGGTGAACTCCAACCCGGCGACGATCATGACCGATCCGGAGTTTGCCGACGCGACCTATATCGAACCGATCACGCCGGAGATGGTCGCCAAGATCATCGAGAAGGAGCGGCCGGACGCGGTGCTGCCCACGATGGGCGGGCAGACGGCGCTGAACACCGCGCTGGCGCTGTGGCATGACGGTACGCTGGAGAAGTTCGGGGTCAAGATGATCGGCGCGGATGCGACGGCGATCGACAAGGCCGAGGACCGGCTGAAGTTCCGCGACGCGATGGACAAGATCGGGCTGGAAAGCGCGCGCTCGCGCATCGCCCATACGCTGGACGAGGCGATGGAGGCGCTGGAGTTCACCGGCCTTCCCGCCATCATCCGCCCCAGCTTCACGCTGGGCGGCACCGGCGGCGGCGTCGCCTACAACAAGGACGAGTTCCGGCAGATCGTCAGTTCCGGCCTGGACGCGTCGCCGACGACCGAGGTGCTGATCGAGGAATCGCTGCTCGGCTGGAAGGAATATGAGATGGAGGTGGTCCGTGACCGCGCGGACAATTGCATCATCATCTGCTCGATCGAGAATGTCGATCCGATGGGCGTCCACACGGGCGATTCCATCACCGTCGCGCCGGCGCTGACGCTGACCGACAAGGAATATCAGATCATGCGCAACGCCAGCATCGCGGTGCTGCGCGAGATCGGCGTCGAGACGGGCGGGTCCAACGTTCAGTTCGCCGTCAACCCGAAGGACGGCCGTCTGGTCGTCATCGAGATGAACCCGCGCGTCTCGCGCTCCTCCGCGCTGGCGTCGAAGGCGACCGGTTTCCCGATCGCTAAGGTCGCCGCGAAGCTGGCCGTCGGCTATACGCTGGACGAGATCGAGAACGACATCACCGGCGTGACCCCGGCGAGCTTCGAGCCGACGATCGACTATGTAGTGACGAAAATCCCGCGCTTCGCGTTCGAGAAGTTCAAGGGCTCCGAGCCGCTGCTCGGCACCGCCATGAAGTCGGTCGGCGAGGTAATGGCGATCGGCCGCAACATCCATGAATCGATGCAGAAGGCGCTGAGGGGGCTGGAGACCGGCCTTTCCGGCTTCAATCAGGTCGATCATCTGGTCGGCGCACCGAAGGACGACATCATCGCGGCGCTGTCAAAGCCGACACCCGATCGCCTGCTGGTGGCGGCGCAGGCGCTGCGCGAGGGGCTTTCGGTCGAGGAAGTCCATGCCATCGCCAAATACGACCCCTGGTTCCTGGAGCGGATCAAGGAGATCGTGGACGCGGAGGCGGACGTGATCGCCAACGGCCTGCCGCGCGATGCGGAGGGGATGCGGGCGCTCAAGTCCATGGGCTTCTCCGACAAGCGACTCGCCTGGCTGGCGCTCCAGTCCGCGAACCTTCAGCCCGGCATGGACAGTGCCATCCGTCGTGGCTCCGGCCTGATCCGTGAGGCTGTCGTCGCCATGACCGGCGGCGTGACGGAAGAGGAAGTGCGGGCGCTGCGTCATCGTCTGGGCGTACGTCCGGTCTTCAAGCGGATCGACACCTGCGCCGCCGAGTTCGAGGCGAAGACGCCCTATATGTACTCGACCTATGAGGCGCCGATCTTCGGTGCGCCGGGGAACGAGGCGGCCCCGAGCGATCGCAAGAAGGTCGTGATCTTGGGCGGCGGTCCGAACCGCATCGGGCAGGGCATCGAGTTCGACTATTGCTGCTGCCATGCCTGCTTCGCGCTGGAGGATGCGGGCTATGAAACCATCATGGTCAACTGCAACCCGGAAACCGTGTCCACCGACTATGACACGTCGGACCGGCTCTATTTTGAGCCTCTGACGGCCGAGGATGTGCTGGAAATCCTGGAGGTCGAGAAGTCGGCCGGGACGCTGGTCGGCGTCATTGTCCAGTTCGGCGGCCAGACGCCGCTGAAGCTTGCGCAGGCGCTGGAGGATGCGGGCATTCCGATCCTGGGCACCTCGCCCGATGCGATCGACCTGGCCGAGGACCGCGAGCGTTTCGCGGCGCTGATCAACAAGCTGGGCCTGCTCCAGCCCGCCAACGGCATCGCCCGCAGCCGGGAGGAGGCGATCGCGGTCGCCAACCGCATCGGCTATCCGGTGCTGATGCGTCCGTCCTATGTTCTGGGCGGCCGGGCGATGGAGATCGTCGACGGTCAGGCGCAGCTTGAGAAATATATCACGACGGCCGTGCAGGTGTCCGGCGACTCCCCGGTGCTGATCGACCAGTATCTGCGGGACGCCGTCGAGGTGGACGTCGATGCGTTGTGCGACGGGGACGACGTGGTCGTTGCCGGCGTGCTCCAGCATATCGAGGAGGCAGGCGTCCATTCGGGCGACAGCGCCTGCTCGCTGCCGCCCTACAGCCTGTCGGAAGACATCGTGGCGGAGATCGAGCGGCAGGCCGACGTGCTGGCCCGCGCCTTGGAAGTCAGGGGCCTGATGAACATCCAGTTCGCGGTCAAGGACGGGCAGGTCTACCTGATCGAGGTCAACCCGCGCGCCAGCCGGACCGTGCCCTTTGTCGCCAAGGCGATCGGCACGCCGATCGCCAAGATCGCGGCGCGGGTGATGGCGGGCGAGAAACTGGCGGCGCTGCCGACGATCGACCGCAACGCGATCAAGCATATCGCGGTCAAGGAAGCTGTATTCCCGTTTGCCCGCTTCCCCGGCGTCGACCCCGTGCTGAGCCCGGAAATGAAATCCACAGGCGAGGTCATGGGTATCGACGCGGACTTCGCCACGGCCTTCGCCAAGGCGCAGATCGGTGCTGGTACCATCCTGCCGACCGAGGGCGCGGTCTTCATCTCCGTGAAGGACAGCGACAAGCCGGTCATCCTTCCGGCCGCGCGGAAGATCAGCAAGCTGGGCTTCACCATCGTGGCGACGGGCGGCACCGCCCGCTTCCTTGAAGAGAATGGCATTCCGGTCGAGACCGTCAACAAGGTGGCGCAGGGCCGCCCGCATATCGTGGACAAGATAAAGGACGGGGAAATCAACCTGATCTTCAACACGACGGAAGGGTGGCAGTCGCTGAAGGATAGCCAGTCCATCCGCATGGGGGCGCAGACGGGCAAGATCGCGAGCTTCACGACCGCGACCGCGAGCGTGGCCGCGGTGGACGCAATCGAAGCGCTGCGCGGGCACGCACTTGAAGTACGCGCCCTCCAATCCTATTATCCCCGTTCGCTGGACTGAACTTCCGATAAGCGATGTAAGCCGCGGGCGCTTCCCTACCGGAGCGCTCAGAGAGAATTATTGACGAAGAAACCGATTGGGGAACGCGCATGGCGACCGTCGAGAAAATGCCGATGCTGGCGATTGGGTACGAAAAGCTGACGGCTCAGCTGCGTGACCTGAAAGCGGAGCGTCCGTTGATCGTGGACGCGATCGAAGAGGCGCGCGCGCATGGCGACCTTTCGGAAAACGCCGAATATCATGCTGCAAAGGAACGGCAGGGCCAGGTCGAGGCGTCGATCGCCGATCTGGAGGACAAGCTGTCACGCGCGCAGGTCATCGATCCCACCAGCCTGTCGGGCGACAAGGTGGTGTTTGGGGCGACCGTCTCGTTGATCGACGAGGACGAAAAGCCCGTCACCTACCAGATCGTGGGCCAGGCCGAGGCGGATGCGAAGTCGGGCATGATCAGCTACAACAGCCCCCTAGGGCGCGCGCTCATCGGCCGGCAGGTCGGTGAGGAGGTCGAGGTGACTGTGCCTGCCGGCGACAAGTTTTACCTGATCGACAAGATCGCGTTCATCTGATCCGGTCGTGATCCGGTGAAGCTGCCGCGCGGGAAATGGACGGACTGGCTGGCGGGCATAACCGTCGCCGCCTTCCTGCTTGTCTGGCTCGGGCGGCAGACGGACATGGCGGCGCTCGTCGGCGGCTTCATACCGCTTCGGGTCGGTGAACCGGCGCTGTTCGGGGAACTGGGCGGGCCGGTCAACGTCGTGCCTGTCTTCCTGACGCCGCTGTCCGCCACCTTCATCCATGCGAGCTGGCTGCACATCACGTTCAACATGTTGATGCTGCTGTTCTGCGGACGGCATGTCGAACATGTGCTGGGCGGGAAGCTGACGCTGTTGCTTTACGCGCTGGGCGCCTATGCGGCCGCCGCAGCACAATGGGCGATGGATCCCATGTCGACCAATCCCATGATCGGCGCGAGTGGAGGCATTTCCGCTCTGCTGGGGACCTATGCGCTGCTCTACAGCCAGCAGAAGGTGCGCGCGTTTGGCCCACTGTCCGCCAATGTGATGCGGGTTCTATGGCTGGCGGCGGGCTGGATCGCGATCCAGTTGATGATCGGGCTGGCCACGCGCGGGCAGGGGGGCGATTTCGGCAATATCGCCATTGCCGCGCACATCGGCGGCTTTATCGCGGGTCTTGTGCTGACCCGTCCGCTGCTCCTCCTGCGGTTTCGCAGGAAGAGCGCGGCGGTTCATTGATCGTCGCCGGAACGCTGCCGGGAGGGTTTGTGGCGACGCGCAAGCCGGGCGTCGATCAGGCGTTGACGTCGGGTTCCAGCAGCTTGTGCAGGTGCACGACGACATATTTCATTTCAGCGTCGTCGACGGTGCGCTGAGCGGCGGCGCGCCAGGCATTCTCGGCGCTGCGGAAATCGGGAAACACGCCGACGATGTCGATGGCGTTCAGATCCTCGAATTCCAGCGTACGCGGATCTTTCACGCGGCCGCCCATCACCAGATGCAATTTGCTCATGGCGGGGATGTTCCTTTCCAGGGAGTGGGGGGAGAGGAGTTTCGCCTAGCAGGGGGGGCATGAACGCTCAAGGGCGCGAACGACAAAAAAGCCGCCCGCGCCCTTGGTTTTCTGCGATTTATATGTCTCTTCGGATATCCGTTATACCTTCGGCCTATGATCGCGACTTGGAGTGGGTCTGATTCAGAGTCCTTCAACAGGAGCAATCCCTCCGACGTCAGTGGCTGCAGGCATTTTCCATTTTGCGCCGCCCGTGGAAGGGCAGATCGCGCAATGCGCAAAGCAACGGTGCGCACCGTATCTGCCATCACTGCGCCCCGACGGATCAATACCGGTTCGGCACGTACATGTCCGTCGGGACCGGGTGACGGATATAGTCGGCATGGCGCTCCCGCTCCGGCAGGATGACCTGTGCCTTGGGCACATCCTCATAGGGGATTTGGCCCAGAAGATGGGCGATGCAGTTGAGGCGCGCGCGTTTCTTGTCGACCGCCTCCACCACCCACCAGGGCGCCTCGGAAATGTGGGTGCGCTCCAGCATCGCCTCCTTGGCGCGCGTATAATCCTCCCACCGTCGGCGGGACTCCACGTCCATGGGTGAGAGCTTCCATTGCTTGAGCGGGTCGTGGATGCGCATCGCGAACCGGAACTGCTGCTCGTCGTCGGTGATCGAGAACCAGTATTTGAGCAGGATGATGCCCGAGCGCACCAGCATCCGCTCGAATTCCGGAACGGAGCGGAAGAACTCCTCGACCTCGTCCTCCGAGCAGAAGCCCATGACGCGCTCCACACCCGCCCGATTGTACCAACTCCGGTCGAAGAGGACGATCTCTCCCGCCGCCGGGAGGTGCGCGGCGTAGCGCTGGAAATACCACTGGCTGCGTTCGCGCTCGCTGGGGGCGGGCAGGGCGGCGACGCGACAGACGCGCGGATTGAGTCGCTGGGTGATCCGCTTGATAGCACCGCCCTTGCCCGCGGAATCGCGTCCCTCGAAGATGACGACCACCTTCAGCCCCTTGTGCACCACCCAGTCCTGCAGCCGCACCAGTTCGTGCTGGAGACGGAAAAGCTCACTGAAATAGAGGCGCCGCTCGAGTTGCTCCCTGTCCGGATGCTCCTCCATGTCGGCGAGCATCGTCTCCAGCCGGCTCTCGTCGATCTCCATCTCCAACTCCTCGTCGAAGCTGTCGGCGATCTCCTGCTTGATGCGGTCCATAGCGAAGGCTGGCTGCGCGGCGATTGGCATGGTCATGAACAATATGATCCCGGGGAAATGGCCGATACCCGCGCAGGATCGCATCGTGCGATGACAATATGTTGACGGCCCCGTGGTGAGGGTACTGCCGGTGCGCGGCGATTCAGCCCATCATGCCGGTGCGATACCAGCGCCGCAGCACGGGCATGCGCGTCAATTCGCAGCCGCAATGCCGGCACCGGCTGTGCTCGATCCCCTGATCGTCCACGCGGATCGACGAGCGCGCGACATGACGGCCCCTGCCACACCGATCGCGCGAAGGCGTAGGTCGCACGGGGGCGATGGACGGGATTTCGGTATCGATCATTGCGTGGCTCCTCACGATCAATCCCGATCCTGACATTGCCGCCGCATCCGTGCGCTGACCCCCGGATTAAACTTCGGTCATCCGGTGAACGCCAGGCCAGCATGACCGACCGTTAATGTGGCGGGCATCTTCACGACAGGCGCGCAAGCGTAGCGGAGCACCGTCGCGTCCCGAGAGGCGGCCGACAGCATGGGTACGCACAGGGGACAGGGATCGGTGGATAAGCCGGTATTCTATGACGAGAGCGGCCGCCGGGACCGATGGTCGGTGCGCGCATTCCGTCTTTTGATCGTCGCGCTTGTACTCGCGGCGGGGATATTCGCCGCCACGCTGGTCGCGGTGCCGGTGCCGCGACCGCTCGCGCTGGTGATGGAGCATCCGATGCCGCGTCCGCTTGCACAGCAGGTCGGCCGCCTTCGCCACAAGGCAGCGAGACGGCTGGCCGCGATCCGGCACAGTCTCGGCTGGTTGCCCGCAGGGCCATCTGCAGGCGGCCGCATCGATCCGGTCGCCGTCGGCTTCTACGTTCCGTGGGACGATGCCAGCCTGGGGTCGCTGGCCGCGCATATCGGGTCGCTCGACTGGGTGGTTCCCAGTGTCTATTCGGTGACCGGTCCGCAGCATGTGCTGAAGGTTACGCGTGACACGCGGTTCGACGCGTTGCTGGCCGCCACGCCGCACAGGCCGAAAATCCTGCCTATGATCCAGAATGCCGTGGACGACCGGTGGGACGGAGCGGGATCGGCGCGCCTGCTTCATGATCCCCGGGCGCGCGCCGCCCTGCTCGACAGGATCGAGCAGGCGCTTGCTGCGCGCAAGGCGGCAGGGGCGGTCTTCGATTTCGAGGCATTGCCGGGGAGCGCGCAGGCCGACTATCGTCGCTTCCTGACGGAGGCGCACACCCGCCTGTCCCGCGACCATCGGCTGCTGGCGGTGACCGTTCCGGTGGGCGACGACGACTGGAGCCTGAAGGCCTATGCCGCCATCGCCGACCGGGTGATCCTGATGGACTATGACGAGCATTCGCCGGACGGGGAAGCGGGCCCGATCGCCAGCCAGCCGTGGTTCGTGGCGCGGCTCGATCAGGCATTGCGGCAAGTGCCTGCGGATAAGGTGATCGTCGCCGTCGGCGGCTATGCCTATGACTGGACTGCGCCCGGCCATGCGACGACGCTATCGGTCGAGGAGGCGTGGCTTGCGGCGCACGACAGCGGCGCGCCCGTCACGTTCGACCGGGAGAGCGGCAACCCGACATTTCAGTATCAGGAGGGCGGGCAGGTCCACAGCGTCTGGATGCTGGACGCGGCAACGGCATGGAACGAGATGCAGGCTGCGCGGAGAAAGGGTGTGGCGGGTGTTGCACTCTGGCGTCTGGGCTCGGAGGATTCCGGCTTCTGGAAGGTGCTGGACGCCTGGGACCGCGGCCGGAGCCTGCCGGACGTCCACACGCTCAACAGCGTCGGCAATGTCGATGTCGAGGGCAATGGGGAGATATTGCGGATCGCCGATGTCCCCGTGACGGGATGGCGGTCGATGCGTGTGGACGCACGGGGGCTGGTCGTCGATGAGGGCTATCGTGCCCTGCCGACCCCCTATGTCGTGCAGCGCACCGGCTATCGGCCAAAGACGATCGCGCTCAGCTTCGACGATGGACCCGACCCCACCTGGACGCCGCGGATACTGAATATCCTGCGCGCGAAACATGTGCCCGGTACGTTCTTCCTGATCGGTGAAAACGCGGTCGAGCATCCTGTGCTGGTCCGGCGGATCGTGGATTGGGGCAACGAGATCGGCAGCCACACCTTCACGCATCCCAACCTCGCCGGGGTGTCGGCGCGCGGCACCCGTCTGGAACTGAACGCGACCCAGCGCGTGCTGGAGGCCTATACGGGCCGATCGGTACGCCTGTTCCGCGCACCCTATTTCGGGGATGCGGAACCGACCACGGCCGACGAATTGATCCCGGCGCTCGTCGCCCAGCGCGCCGGATATACGAATGTCGGGCTGCATGTGGATCCGAATGACTGGCAGCGGCCCGGTGTCGACGCCATCGTCCGATCGACGGTCGCGCAGGTCGAGGCCGGGGACGAGGAGCGGTCCGCGCAAATCGTGCTGCTGCACGACGGCGGCGGCGACCGGGCCCAGACCGTCGCGGCGCTTCCCCGTATCATCGACCAGTTGCGGGCCAGGGGCTATCGGTTCGTGCCCGTGTCCGGGCTTGCCGGATTGTCGCGGGATCAGGTCATGCCGCCGATCACCGGGCGAGACCTGCTGGCGGTACGGGCTGACGTGGGGCTGTTCCTGATCCTGGCCGGGTTCGGCTACGCTCTCAAATGGATGTTCTTCGCTGCCATTTTCCTGGGCATGGCGCGCGCTGTGGTGCTTGCCGGACTGGCGCTCGGCAGTCGCAGCCCACGCAATCGCCTCACGCCGCCGCCGATCGATTCCGGTCGGTTTGTCTCCGTGCTGATCCCGGCCTTCAACGAGGCGAAGGTTATCGAGGCGTCGGTGCGGCGCGTGCTCGCGAGTATCGATGTGCATGTCGAGGTGATCGTCATCGACGACGGGTCGAAGGACGACACCAGCGGGATCATCTCGGCGACCTTCGGGCAGGAACCGCGTGTGCGCCTGCTGACGCTGGACAATGGCGGCAAGGCGCGGGCGCTCAACACGGGGCTGACGCTTGCCAATGGCGACATCGTCATCGCGCTCGACGCGGATACGCAGTTCGAGCCGGATACCATTGCCAAGCTCGCGCGCTGGTTCGCCGATCCTGCGATCGGCGCCGTCGCCGGCAACGCGAAGGTCGGCAATCGGGTCAACCTCGTCACCCGCTGGCAGGGGGTCGAATATGTGACGGCGCAGAACCTCGAGCGTCGCGCGCTGGCGCGGTTCGACGCGATCATGGTCGTGCCGGGGGCCGTGGGCGCATGGCGCAAGGCCGCACTGGAGGACGTCGGCGGTTATCCCACGGACACGCTGGCGGAGGATCAGGATCTCACCATTGCGATTCAGCGGCGCGGCTGGCGTGTCGGCTATGACACCGATGCCGTCGCCTGGACGGAAGCGCCGGAAAGCTTCGGTGCGCTGGCGAAGCAACGCTTCCGCTGGGCCTTCGGCACGCTCCAGTGCCTGTGGAAACATCGTGCGATCCTGCGCGCCGGACAGCCGGTCGGGCTCGCCTATGTCGGCGTGCCGCAGGCGTGGATATTCCAGATCGGCTTCGCCGTCATATCGCCGCTGATCGATCTGGCGCTGGTGGTCAGCATCATCTCCACCATCGTGCGCGTCATGCAGCACGGCTGGGCACAGACGCAGAGTGACGTGCTGCGCATGGGTGTCTACTGGATCGCGTTTACCGCTATCGATATCGCCTGCGGCTGGATCGCCTATCGGCTGGAGCGGCGGGAGGCGCGTTATCCTGCGCTGCTGCTCGTTGCGCAACGGATCGTCTACCGCCAGCTGATGTACGGCGTTGTGATCCGTGCTGTCGCCAACGCAGTGCGGGGGCCATGGGTCGGGTGGGGCAAGCTGGAGCGCAGCGGCCGGGTCGGGACATGACCGATTGTTCATCCGGAGGGCAGCGGGCCGTCATCACCCGAAATGTAGACAGACAGGGCCGGCAGGTTCCCCCCTCCCGCCGGTGAACCATGGCGGCGTCCGGCCCGTTCCTCAACTCCCTGCGGCCGGACGCCGCGCTCTTCCCATATTTTCGGCTTCATGTCATTGCTTTGGCTGGCATATCCGGCGCAGAGCGGGCATGAAAGGCGCACGCCACCGCCATGTCTGACAAGAGCGGCTTGCCATGGCGGGTCCAAGGGGGAAAATTGACGGCAATTTTTCAAGGGGCGCGCTGGTGAGCGCGTCGCACGATCCATCCGTGTCCGGGGCCGCACCTGCGTCCGTCCGCAGGGTGTCGATCATCGTCACCGCGCTCTGCTGGTTCGCCCTCTTTTCCGAGGGGTACGACATGGGCGCTCTTGGCGCTGTCCTGCCCGCGATGATCAACGATCCGGTGTGGCGCCTCGACCCCGCCGTTGCCGGAATGATCGCCAGCGCCGCATTGGTGGGAATGTTCTTCGGCGCGTACATATTCGGCACCTTTGCCGACCGCTTCGGCCGCAAGCCCAGCTATCTCGCCTGTTTCACCTTGTTCTCCGTGGCGAGCGGCCTTGCCGCGATCGCGCCGTCGCCAGCGATTTTCGCGTTGTGCCGCTTCTTCGCCGGGGCGGGGGTGGGTGGCATCGTGCCGATCGCCGCCGCGCTGACCTGCGAATATGCGCCGCCAGGCAAGGCCAACCGCCAGTTCGCCATCATGTATTCGGGCTACTCGGTCGGCATCTTCGGTGCTGCCTTGTGCTCGTTTCTGGCGGTCGAGACGCATGGCTGGCGGTTCGTGATCGGACTGGGGGCCGCGGCTCTGCTGCTTCTGCCAGTCATGATCCGGTATCTTCCTGAATCGATCGCCTTTCTGCTCGCGCGGGGACGGGATGAGGAGGCGCAGGCGATCGCCCTACGCCTCGACGTGCCGATGCGTGGGGACACGGATGATGGCGGGCAGGGGACGGGAGCGCGACCCGGCGTGCGGGCCCTGTTCCGGCCGGGCTGGATCAGCGCGACGCTCGGCTTCTGGTTCGCGACCTTCTCTGGGATGATCCTGGTCTATGGTCTCAACACCTGGCTGCCGCAGATCATGCGCGCGGCCGGCTATGACCTTGGCCCCAGCATCATGTTCCTCGGCGTGTTCGCGCTGGCCTCGTCAGTCGGTGGCATCCTGCTGGGCGCGATAGCCGACCGGGTGGGCAGGGGGCTGACGATCATGGCGGCGTTTGCCGTGGGGGCTGTCGCCATCCTGATGCTGTCGCACGCCTGGCCATTGCCGGTGACCTACGGCATCGTGGCGATCGCGGGCGTGGGCAGCGTCTCTGCGGCCGTGATGGTGACGAGCTACCTCTCCTCCTATTTTCCAGCCAATCTGCGCGCGACGGCGGTCGGATGCTGCATCAGCTTCTCGCGCTTCGGGGCGGTGAGTGGTCCGTTGATCGGCGGGTTCATCGCCAAATATCATCTCGCCATCAGCTGGAACTTTGTGGCGTTCGCCCTGGCGGGTCTTGGCGCTGGCGCCAGCATGCTGCTGGTGCCGCGGAATCCCGCCACGCGGGCATGAGCGGGACAGATATTGCGATTGAGGCTGTTGATCTGGCGGCGGTGAAGCATGTATTCGCAACTTTCCTTTGAAGGGCTTTGCGGCCATCGCATTGGAAAGACGTTTCACGGGAGACACAGGTTTGGACAATCGCACGCTGGGTGATCCGGGAAGTGCTTCCTTCCAGCTCGACAAATATCCCTTCTTCCAGCTCAATCGCCTGGTCAGTCGATATAATATCGTCATCGAGGCGCGATTGCGGTCGATTGGTCTCGACATTCCCTATTGGCGGGTTCTGATGACTCTGGGCGAACACAGCCCGCGTGGCGTCCGTGACATCGCCGAGGCCGCGATCATTCCTCTCTCCACCATGACCCGCATCGTCCAGCGCATGACCGCGGCCGGTCTGGTCACCACGCAGCCCAGTGCGCTGGATGCGCGGGTGACCGAGGTGGAGCTGACGGAACTGGGGAGGGAGAGGCTGGCGGATGCGCGAGAGGCGGCTGCGCCAATCTATGCGCAGATCATTCGCGGCATCGATGAAGCGGACTTCGCCAAGCTGCTGGACTTGCTCGGCCGGCTGCAATCCAACCTGATCTGAAGCGTTCCGGTCTGGTCTAGGCGGCGGCCGATCGGCCCGCAGTCACGCCGGCATTGGTGAGTGCGCCCGGCAGGCCGAACAGATATCCCTGTCCATAGGTGCAGCCCAGCTCCAGGATGCGGCGCTTCTGGCTTTCCGTCTCGATGCCCTCCGCCACCACCGTCTTGCCCAGCCCCTGGCCGAGGCCGATGATCGCGCGGATGATTTCCTCGCATTCCCGGTCGGCGTCGAACAGGCCAAGGATGAAGGATCGGTCGATCTTCAACGTATCGATCGGCAACTGCTTGAGATGGATCAGGGAGGCGTAGCCGGTCCCGAAATCGTCGAGGGCAATACGCACGCCCGCGTCATGCAGGGCATGCAGTGCTTTCACGGTGTTGTTCACCGTCCGGCCGAGGACGATATCCTCCGTCACTTCGATGCACAGCCGATTGGCTGCCACGCCCGCTTTGGCGAGGCGATCGAGCAGGCGCCGGGCCGCATGCGGGCCATCCAGATGTGCGGCGGTGAAATTCAGGGCAAGTGTGGGGAGAGCGGCGGTGTCGTGTGCCGAGAGCGCTTCAAGGCCAAGCGCGATCACCCGCTCCTGCACCATCGCGCCGATCTCGCGCTCGATCAGCACATCGCCGAAGACGGCTGGGGTCAACAGTCCGTGCACGGGGTGACGCCAGCGCAGCAGCGCCTCGAAACTCGTCGGCGCGTCGGCCCGCATGTCGACGATCGGCTGGAAATGCAGTTCGAACTCGTTGCGGTCGAGAGCCGCATAGGCATCCTGCGCGAATGCCAGCTGGCGGTCGCGTTTCGCCCGCAGGCTGGCGTCGTAGCTGCGATGGCAACGTCGCCCGTTCTCTTTCGCCTGATAGAGCGCCATGTCGGCACTCTTGAAGATGGCCTCGGGGGTCTTGCCGTCGCGCGGGAACAGGGCCGATCCGATGCTGATCGAAATCGGCCATGACCGGCCGCCATGGGTCCATGGCTGTCCCTGCATGGTTTCCAGCCGCTCCAGCAGGGGAACCAGCGCGGCCTTCGATGCCACCTCCGCAAGAATGGCGAATTCGTCGCCGCCAATGCGCGCGATCGTCGACCGATCGCCGCCCGCCTTGCGCAGCAGGCCGGCAATGTGGACCAGCAACGCGTCGCCGCCGTCATGGCCCAAGCGATCGTTGATGTCCTTCAGGTGATCGACGTCAAGGAGAACGAGCGCAAAGGGTGCTGAGGCGGAATTATCCGCCATCATGCGCAATTGGCGCTGGAAGGCGGTCCTGTTGCCAAGGCCGGAAAGGAAGTCGGTCTCGGCCGCGCGGCGCTGGGTCTCGCTTTCGATGGCGATCCGCTGGCGGGCTTCCTCCGCCGCGTCCCTTTCCTTCCGCAGCAGACGAAAGCGATCGGCGATGGCCAGCGATAGCGCAATGGCCTCGAACGTCAGCGCGGCGAATGTCGCCATGTCGATACGGTCGTCCTGGGGCAGCAGGCCCATGTTGCGGGCGACGCGCATCACGAAAACGGAAAGGACCGGCGTCCAGCCGGCCAGATAGAACCAGACCACCCGGCTCCGGCGGCGAATGGCATAGCCGATGCCCACGCCTACAAGCGCGGCGTTGACGATGATGACATAATTGAGCCAGCGATCGACGAGAATGGGCGGGAACAGCCAGTCGGCGGACGCGACCACGCCCATCGCCACCACCAATGCCGATATGATCCAGCCCGCACGGCTGAGCCAGCGCGGCAGCACGCCATTCTCCATGACCGACAGGAAGAAGACATGGCCGGCCGCGATCAGCACCGAAACCATCACATATTCCGAACGGACAGCGACGGGACCGACGAAACCAGGCGCCAGGAAGGTCAGCATGTTGGTCCATGACAGCCCGTAGGCGAGGGCGGAGGCGGTCCAGATCAGATAGAGGCGCTGGAACGCCCGGCGGTGCCCCGTATAGATGAGCAGATTGTAGCAGAAGGACGCGAGCAGGGCGCCTGCAAACACCCCCATCAGTATCTGCCAGCCCGCAAACAGCGTTTCGGCGCTGTCGCGATCGGCAGCCGATAGCTTGCGTGTCAGCGACAGATCGTCCAGCCGCAGGAACCCCACCTCTATCGATCGGTACGTGTTGCCCGGCATGTCCATGGCGAATTGCATCATGCCGCCTACGGCCCAGTTATGGCCAAGTTCGTCGGCATCGCGCACGATCCGCTGCACCGATCCGTCCGTTCGCGTGGTGATCACCGCAATCTTGTCGAAACGGCTCTGGTCGATCAGCAGCAGCCAGTGCCGCCGCAGGGCCGAGATTTTGCCGACATCGGCCACCCGCATCCAGACCCATCCGCCATGATAGGCGCTCGCCGGGGGTTTTGCGCAATCATATCTGAGAGCGGCGACACCGGATGCCGTCGGTTCGAATGCAGCACCAGCCGTTGCGTAGCAGACATCCTGCCGCAGCCGCACGATCTCCGCCCGCGCGCCTTCCATGCCGATCATCGACGACAGCAGCAGGATCAGGAATGCGACGGCGGCACGACAGGTCAATATGGTTTCCCCCGAGAGAGGGAGCCGTAAAACGGAAGCGATGATAATCGGTTAATGCGTTAAGAAATTTCGGTGGCCTGATCCGAAACGGTGCAGGCGCACCGGCGAGAACTGCCTGCTCCCGCCGGTGTCTGCGTCATTTCCTGGAGGGGCTTATCGGCTGGCGATCCCGCCCTCGGACGGCTGTGGCCAGCCGCCGCCCAGCGCCCGGAACAGATCGACCTGCGCAAAGGCGACATCGCGCCCCGCCGTCGCCAGATCGCTCTCGGTTTGCGCCAGCGTCCGCTGTGCATCGAGCACGGTCAGGAAGTCGATCCGTCCTTCCCGCTGGCGGGCGAGGCTGATGCGCGCCGCGCGGCTTGCTTCGTCACGGGCTGCCTTCAGGGTTTCGCGCCGTTCCAGCGTGTTGCGATAGGCCGACAGGGCCGTTTCTGTCTCCTGCAGTGCGCGCAGCACTGTCCCGTCGAAGGTCGCGAGCGACGCCGCGCTGTCTGCCTTCGCCGCGCCGATCCGGGCGCGGATCGCCTCCTGGTTCGGGAAGCTCCAGCTGATCAGCGGCCCCAGCAACCAGCGCAGCGGGCCGCCGCCGAAAATATCGCCGCCCCCGATACTGGTCGTGCCGATCGACCCGCCCAGCGAAATCCGCGGATAGAGGTCCGCCGTTGCGACGCCGATCCGGGCCGTGTCTGCCGCGAGGCGCCGTTCGGCGGCACGCACGTCGGGGCGTCGCGCCAGCAGGCCCGCGCCGTCGCCGACCGGGATGGGCTGGCTGAGGTCCGGTGTCGTTTTCCGTTCGCGGACGTCGGCGGGAAGCTCTTGCGGGGTGCGGCCTGTCAGGGTCGCGAGACGGAACAGCGCGCCGTCACGCTCGGCAAGCAGGGGCGGGATCAGTGCCTTCTGCTGGTCGCGCAGCGTGGTCACGCGGATCACGTCCAGCCGATCGGAACGTCCCACGTCGAAGCGGGCGGTCGTGATCCTGATCGATTGGTCGAGCAGGGCGACGGTTTCCTGTGCGACGGCGATCCGCTCTGCGGCCGAGGTCGCGTCGAGATAGGCGCGCACCGTATCGGCGACCACCGCGACGCGCACGGCGTCGGCATCGGCCGCCGCTGCGGCGACATCGCCATGCGCAGCCTCGATATTCCGTTTCACGCGGCCGAAGAGGTCGACTTCATAGGCGACGTTGAGTCCCGCATCGACGGTCCGGTTCTCCCGGTCCATACCGGGCAGAGACTGGGCTGCCGATGTCCGGCCATAGGTGACCGTGCCGTCGATCCCGGTCTGGGGCAGCGTGTCGGAGCGGGCGCCGCGCAGTGATGCGCGGGCCTTTTCCAGCCGGGCCACCGCGACGCGAATGTCGGTGTTGGCCGCAAGGGCGTCCGTCACCATCCGTTCGAGCAGCGGGTCGGCATAGAGCCGCCACCAATGGTCGTCGGCCGGGGCCGTCGTGACGGCGGACGCGGTGCCGCCGATGAACGGCGCCGCTGCCGCGGCTTTCGTTTCCGGTGCGTGATAGTCGGGGCCAGCCGCGCAGGCGGTGAGTGACGTGGCGCCCAGCAGCAATGCGAGCAAATGTCGTGTCATGAGCGAAGCTCCTATTCCGCGGGCTGCAGCGTGGCGGCGGCATCCGTGCCGCCGTCGTGGCGGCGGCGCGAGAGGCGATCGCCAAGCCGGCGGCAGACCACATAGAAGGTGGGGGTGAAGAGGAGGCCGAAGGCGGTGACCCCGGCCATGCCGAAGAACACGGCCGTGCCCAGCGCCTGTCGCAGTTCCGCGCCCGCACCCGTCGCCAGCACCAGAGGCACCGCGCCAAGGATGAACGCGAAGCTGGTCATCAGGATCGGGCGCAACCGGGTCCGTGCCGCTTGGACGGCCGCCTCGATAGGCGACAATCCCTGCTCCTCCTCGGCCTGCTTGGCGAATTCGACCACCAGGATGGCGTTCTTCGCGGCAAGGGCGATAAGGACGACGAGCCCGATCTGTGTCAGGATGTTGTTGTCCATCCCGCGCAGGTTCACGCCCAGCATGGCCGCGAACAGGCACATCGGCACGATCAGGATGATCGCCAGCGGAAGCGTCAGGCTTTCATACTGCGCCGCCAGAACCAGGAAGACGAAGAACACAGCCATGGCGAAGACGATGCCGGCGGTGTTGCCCGCCGTCTTCTGCTGGAAGGCGATGCCGGTCCATTCGCCGCTGTAGCCGGCGGGAAGGTTGGCCGACAGCTTCTCCATCGTGCTGAGCGACTGGCCGGACGAATAGCCGGGCGCCGTATCGCCGTCGATTTCGACCGCAGGCATCAGGTTGTAGCGAACGACGCGATACGGGCCGGTCTTGTCCTTGAAGGTCGAGACTGATCCGATCGGCACCATCTGGCCGGAGTTGGACCGGGTCTTCAGGTTGGCGATGTCGGCAACGGTTCCCCGGTGGTCGGCATCCGCCTGTGCCGTGACGCGATAGGTGCGGCCCAGCAGGTTGAAGTCGTTGACGAAGGCAGAGCCGAGATAGACCTGCATCGCCTCGAACACCCGCTCCGGCGGTACGCCCAGAAGGTCGGCCTTCCGCCGGTCCACGTCGGCGAAGATGCGCGGCGTGCCCGTGTCGAACAGCGTGTAGACCATGGCCAGTCCCGGCGTCTGGTTTGCCTTGCCAAGCATCTCGCCGGCAACCTTGTTGAGTTCGGCGTAGCCGCGATCCTCCCGATCCTCCAGCATCATGCGATAGCCGCCGGAGGAACCGATGCCCTGAATGATCGGCGGAGGGGCAAGGATGATGCGCGCCTTGTCATAGCCCGCGACAGCCTTGTTCGCCTGCTCCATGATGCCGGCATAGGTGACCCCCTCGGCCTTGCGTTCGGCAAAGCTGTTGAACGGGAAGTAGATCGCGGCGGAGTTCGGCGCGCCGGTCTGCGACGGTCCATGGAAGCCAGCGAACATCACCGCGCCGCGCAGGCCCTTGATCGGCAGGATCTTGGCCGCAACCTCGCGGGTCACCTTGTCAGTGCGTTCAAGCGACGCGCCGGAGGGCAACTGGACGATCGCGAGGAAATAGCCCTGGTCCTGCTGCGGGATGAAGCCGCCGGGCGTGACCCAGAAGAGGCCGATCGTCGCCGCGATGAGGGCGCCATAGGTCATCAGCATCTTCTTGGGACGCTGGACGAGGCGGCGGGTGAGGTTGGCATAGCCTTCGCTCATCCGGTCGAAGCCCCGGTTGAAACGGTCGGCGGCACCGGTCATCAGGCGGCGCCAGTGGGGCGCCGCATCATTGACCGGCGTGCCGTGCTGTCCTTTCAGTAACAGCGCCGCCGCCGCCGGGGACAGGGTGAGCGAAAGCACCAGCGAGATCACCGTCGCGGTCGATATGGTGACCGCGAACTGCTGGTAGAACGCGCCGGAGATGCCGGTGATGAACAATGTCGGCACAAAGACCGCGCAGAGCACGAGGACGATCGCGACCAGCGCGCCCGCCACCTCATCCATCGAGACGCGGGCCGCCTGAAGCGGTGTCATGCCCTGATGGATGTTGCGCTCGACATTCTCGACCACGACGATCGCGTCGTCGACGACGATGCCGATGGCAAGGACGAGGCCGAAGAGAGAGAGGTTGTTGAGGGAATAGCCCACGGCGGCGAGCATCGTGAACGTGCCGATCAACGACACGGGGATCGCGATGATCGGTATGATCGCCGCCCGCCAGTTTTGCAGGAAGACGAGGATCACGAGGACGACCAGGATCACCGCCTCGAACAGGGTGCTGTAGACGGCGTCGATCGACTGGCTGATGAACTCGGTCGGGTTGTAGATGACGCTGTATTCGAGGCCCTTGGGGAATTGCTTCGAGAGCGTATCCATCTCCGCCTGCACCTTCTCCGCCGCGGCGAGCGCGTTGGAGCCCGGGCGCTGCATGACGGCGATCACGACCGTCGGCTTGTTGGAGAGATAGGTGTTGATGCCATAGTCCTGCGCGCCCAGTTCGACGCGGGCAACGTCGCCCACGCGGACCTGCCGCCCGTCGGGGTCGGTACGGATGACGATGTCGGCAAACTGCTGGGGTTCCGTCAGGCGGCCCTGCATCTCGACGCCGAGCTGGAAGGCTTCGCCCCGGTCATAGGGCGGCTGGCCGATCGCGCCCGCCGAAACCTGCACATTCTGTGCGCGCAGGGCGGATACGATCTCGCCCGCCGTCAGGTCGAGCGCGGCCGCGCGGCCCGGATCGATCCAGATGCGCATGGCATAGTCGCGTGCGCCGAAGAGTTGCACGTCGCCCACGCCGTCGAGACGCGCCAGCCGGTCGCGGACCTGCGTCAACGCATAGTTGGAGAGGTAATTGCGGTCGAACGTTCCGTCGGGCGACTGCAGGTTCACGACCATCAGGAAGTCGGGCGTTGTCTTCCGTGTGACGACGCCGAGGCGCTGAACCTCCTCCGGCAGGCGTGGGGTGGCGACCGCGACGCGGTTCTGCACCAGCACCTGTGCGGCATCGAGGTCCGTGCCGATCTTGAAGGTGACGGTGATCGTCACCTTGCCGTCGCCGGTCGACTGGCTGCTCATGTAGAGCATGTCGTCGACGCCGTTGATCTCCTGCTCGATCGGGGAGGCGACGGTCGAAGCCACCGTCTCCGCCGATGCCCCGGGATATTGCGCGCTGACCGTCACGGTCGGCGGTACGATGTCGGGATATTGCGTGACCGGGAGGCCGATGAACGCCAGCGCGCCCACGACGGTGATGATCACCGCGATGACGGCCGCAAAGATCGGACGGTCGATGAAGAAGCGTGAAAGGCGCATGGGGAATGTCCCGGTAAAGCTGGCTGTCAGCGCGCGAAGGTTGCCTGCGCCGCGAGCGGGACGCTGGCCTGGGTCTCCGTCGCGGTGGACGCGGGGGCAGGGGTGATACGGGCGGGGCGGGGCGCGACCTTCGCGCCCGGGACCGCCGCCTGAATATTCGACACGATCACACGATCGGACGGCGCAAGGCCGGAGCGGATGATGCGCAGGCCGTCGACGACGGGGCCGAGTTCGACCGGCTTGGCAATGACCGTATCGCCCTTGTCGAGGACGAACACCGTCTTGCGCGCCTGATCGGACTGGATGGCCTCGTCGGGCACCAGCAGTGCCTTTGCCTCGCCTGCCGAAGCCAGGCGCATGTTGCCGAACATGCCGGGCGTCAGGAACATGTCGGGATTCGCGAAGGTGGCGCGACCCCGGATGGTGCCGGACCGGGGGTCCAGACCATTGTCGGTGAAATCGAGGCGTCCCTTCCAGCGGTAGTCACCTTCATCCTGCAGGCGGACCTCGACTTCAGCGCCGCCCGACTGTCCCGCATGGTCGCGCTGCGACTTCAGGTAGAGGGCCTCGGACGCATCGAAGGAGAAGTAGATCGGATTGAGGGCGTTCACCGTCGTCAGCAACGTGGCGTTGGCCCCTTCCGCGCCGGACACCAGATTGCCGATGTCGACCCTGCGGTCGGACACGCGCCCGGCGATCGGGGCGCGTACCTGGGTGAATTCCACGTCCAGCGCCCGCTGGCGCTGGCGGGCCTCGGCACCGGCCAGGGTCGCCTGTGCCGCCTGAAGCTGCGCACGCAGCGCGTCGACTTCGCTCGCGGACACCGCCTCGTCGCCGGTCAGGCGCTGCACGCGGCCATAATCGGCCTGTGCGAGCATCAGCGCGCTGCGTGCGCTCGCCACTGATGCACGGGCCTCCGCCAGCGCCGCCAGGAACGGACGCTGGTCAATCGTGAAGAGCAACTGCCCTTTGCGCACGATATCGCCGTCACGGAAATGAATGGCAGTTACCGAGCCCGATACGCGCGGACGGATGTCCACGGTCTGGCTGGGCGCGAAGCGGCCGACATAATCGTCCCATTGCGTGACCATGCGCGCGACCGGGGCGGAGACGCCGACGGTGGCGGGCAGCATCGCCTGCGCTTCCGCTTTCGGCCGGTCGATAATCTTCCAGCCGATGCCGGCTACCAGTACCAGCGCGATGGTAAGGAGGGCACCGTTTCGGCGCGAGAAACGGCGGCGCGTCGGCACGTCGGCCTCCGTTGCCGTCTCGCTTTCGGCGGTGATCTTCGTGAGCATGTTCATGCGAAACTCCGTCGTCCGCGGGCGGCGCGGCCCGCACTGATGGTTGCGAGCAGCAGCTCGAGCTGGGCCTTGGTGAAACCGGCGGCCGTAAAGGCGGAAAGGGCGGACAGCGACACCGCGTAGCCACGATGCCAAGCCTCGACCGCCAGCCGCCGGAGTGCCTCCAGACGCTTGCTGGCGAGGCGCGGATTGGTCGGCTCGCCGAAGATGAAGGCGAACAGGCGGTCGAACCGGCCGGGGTCGCGCAAGGTGCGCAGCCGGTCGGTCCGTGCCAGCATGACGACGCTCCACTCAAGCGGGCTGAGGGTCGCTTCGTCCGCTTGCTCCTGTTTCGTGAGCAGGCAGGCAGTGTCGGCGCGTTGCGCGTCGGCTGCAATGGTGGCTGCCGCGATGCCGGGCAGGCTGAAATCTATGAACGCCATGCGCTCGGTTCTCCCTGTTGGGCGCACACGTCCGTTTCCGTCCCTGCATGCAGGGCGAAAGCATCTGCCGACACGCACATGGCGCATGCCGGCAGTCCCTATGGGAGTGTGCGACGATCTGGTGCGCCCACGACCATTGCCGTCGGCGCACTCATCTCTGCGATTTGGATATCAGGCCTATCCGTTGCCGGAATCGGCCACGTCTGCCGTCAGCGGTGACAGCGTGGGCAATCGGATATCATGATCGGACCTCCTGCCATCTCGTCGTGATTTCTTGTGTACCAATTGGTATATAAAACATTGCGCGAATGCGTCAATGGCTTTTTCATACCGATCGGTATTTTTATTTGCAGTGCGGCAATTTCAAGGGGCGGGCAGCCCCGTCCGCATAAAAATCAGGCGCTGGGCCAGATCGCCAATGTCGTTTCGACCAGGCTTTCCAGCGTTTCTCGTGTCGCTCCCGAACTGGCCTGAACAGCCATGCCCTGGGACACGGCGGACAAATAGTTGGCTATGGCCGCCGGTTCCACATGGGCCGGAAGATCCCCTTCCTCCCGCGCGCGTGCGAAGCGGGCGACGAGCGCCGCGCTGGACGAAGCCCGGCGCTCGGCGACATGATCGCGGATCGCTTCGTTCTCAGTGCATGTCAGGGTACTGATGACACCCAGGCATCCCTTGGCGGCGCTATCTCCTGCCTGAATCGTCAGCGCGCCGTACAGCAGGCGCTCCGCCACGCCGCGCGCCGTCGGCGCTTCCAGCGCTGAATTGACATAACAAAGCTTGTCGCGCTCGTAGAGTTCGAGCGCTTTGCGGAACAGCGCTTCCTTGTTGCCGTAGCATGCATAGAGGCTGGGACGGGTGATCCCCATGGCCTCGGTCAGGTCTGTGAGGGAAGCGCCCTCATAGCCCTTGCGCCAGAACACCTCGAGTGCGGCGCTCAGGGCTTCCTCGGGGTCGAACTCGCGCGGACGCCCTCTCGCAATGGCTGTCGAACTTTCCATACCGATCGGTATATAGTGGCGACCGCCGCTTTGGTCCAGTCCGCCCAGCGCGTTTTTTGCAGAACGGTTACAGGAGGTTGGGCGCCATCGCGAAAATCACGCCGACCATGAGCGGAATGACGATCAGGCATGCCACGAAACGGCGGCGTGACATGTAACGGCCATTGGCCGGGATGGTCGACGCCTCGATGGTGATCCACGCCAGCGCCCGCTCATGATATTCCTGCCAGCTTTCGCCCGGCAGGCGCGGAATGCCGTCGACGGTGAAAGGCTGGGGCGCGGCGGCATAAGGCATCTGGCCCGATAGGACGCTGCGCGTTACCTGCCCGGTGACCGGCCTTTCGACCTCATCCCTACGTCGTGATCCGTTCTGCGGCACAGACAGCCCGATCCTCTCCATCGCCGTTACCCCTTGCGGCGAGTCGAAACATTGTCCCATTTTGATACAGCCATTTCCATAGCTGCGGGAAGTTATGCACAGGAAACGGCGTACTTGTTGATAATCCGTCCCAAAACACGCGACGGGATGTGCATGAATCGGGACTTCGGGCAATTTTCGTAGCATGGGGTTCAGGCAAATGTGCGCCTGGCCGGGGAGACTCGGTGTGATCGAGGCAGGCGTTAGATAGCTGTCTATCGCTGCATCCGCTCCAGCCGCTGCCGCGTTTTTTCCCGGCTGACGTCGAATTCGGTCCGCGTGACCCGCCCGTCATGATCGACGTCCGCGATGGAGAAGAGGACCGGCGGTGCGGCGGCAAGCTCCGCGCGGGATACGGCGCCGTCATGGTTGGTATCCGCCTCGCCCAGCATCGCGGTCAGCCGTCGATAGGCGTCCGGCCGTGCCTTGGCCAGCCGGGGGAAGTCAGCCGGGCTGACGACGCCGTCACCGTTGCGGTCGAGCCGGGAGAAATTCTCCGACCGGAAGGCAGCAAACTCGGCCCGCGTGACGACACTGTCGTGATTGGCGTCCGCCTTGTCGAACCAGGCGCCCGGATCACCGCCACCCCGAGTCGTCGGGCCCTGAGCTGAAGCCGGTCCGGAAAGAGGCGCGCCCGCGGCCGCAATGACGAGGACGAATATACTGGAAATCTTCATGGGCCTGATCCTGAATAATGCATCTGGTGGCCGGGCCCGCGGCGAAGGAGCGGGGGCAACGGGCCCGGCCGGCCGGCGGCTCACTGCGTGTCGCGCGTGACCGTGCCGGATGTCGTATGGGTGGTTCCGTCGACGCGGGTGCGCGTCACTTCGCCGCTGTAGCTGCCATCGCCATTGTCCACGACGCTGGTCGATCGGCCGAAAGTGGCGCCGTTATTGGTGGTATGCGTGGCCCCGCCGGAATAGGCGCCGTCGCTCCAGTTCGCGCTCCGCTGGGAGGCGATGCCGTGCCCGCTGTTGGTCTGGAGGTTTCGCGATGCGCTTGCCTGACCCTGGCTGCGCTCGACCGACCGGCTGCGATGCCAGCCGCGGCCGCCCGATCCCTGCACGCTGACGTTGCGGTTGAGGCCGCGGGCCTGGGCCGGGGCAGCGGCGGTGAACGCGGGTAACAGGACGAGGGCCACGGCGGCGGTGATTGTCAGATGTTTCATGATCGAACTCCTCGGCAGGGGAGAGCGGGGGCTTTCCTCTGTCACCGGGTATCGGCCGCGTTTGTAAGCGGGATGCGAATACCGGGAATCGAAGCGTGACAAAGTGTAACGGCGCTTGCGCAGGCGCGGGGGCCGCTGTCATCCTTCGTGCATGACCGAGCAATGGGTTCCACAGATCGCCCTGATCGAGGATGATGACGAGATCCGCGCACTCGTGAAGGGCCTGTTGCGCCGTGAGGGGCTAGACGTTCATCCGTGCCGCACGGCATCGGAATTCGATACGCTGGTGGCGGCGCGCCCGGTGGACATGGCGGTCGTCGATATCATGCTGCCGGGGGAGGATGGTCTGTCCCTGTGCCGCCGGGTGCGGGCCGCCGGGCAGTTGCCGATCCTGATCGTGTCCGCGCGCAACGACGATGTCGATCGCATCATCGGCCTGGAGATCGGCGCCGACGACTATCTGCCCAAGCCCTTCAACCCGCGCGAACTGGTTGCGCGCGTGCGTGCGCTTCTGCGCCGGTCGCGTGCCGACCCCGGCATGGTGCTTGCGCCGGGCGCCCATCGCTATGGTTTCGAGGGGTGGCAGTGGGATGTGGCGGCACGGCGTCTGGCAACGCCGGATGGTGTTCCGGTCGAACTGACCGGCGGCGAACATGATCTGCTGCTGTGCCTCGTCGAGCGGCCGCAGCGCGTTCTTTCGCGCGATCAGCTGCTCGACTGGACGCGCGGGCGCGACGCAGGGCCGTTCGACCGGACGATCGATGTGCAGATGGGCCGGTTGCGACGCAAGCTCGCTGCTCATCCCGGCGGGGAGGCGCTGGTGAAGACGGTACGGGGCGGCGGTTATGTCTTCGTTGCGCCGGTACGGCGGATCTAGAGGGGCGGCGGCGTGAGGAACCTGTCCTTCCGGCTGGGCATCATCATGCTGGGCGGCTTCGTCCTGCTGCAACTGATGGTGGTGATCGCGCTCGCGCTGCCCGGGCGGGGCAGCGACCGGATGTGGTATGGCCTGCCGTCTCCGCCGGCCATGGCGGCGCTGGTCGATGCGATGGAGATGGCCGGGCCCAAGGGGCAGAGGGCCCTTGCGGACAGCTATGGCGGCGGCCTGTTCGCGGTCGAGATCGCCGATCGGGCGCCGGATCACTTCATGGAAATTCCGCAGGTCATGCAGGATGCTGCCTCTGCCTATCGCGCCGCGCTTGCCAGCCATAATGTCATTGTCGACGGCGGCCCGGGCTGGTTCAACCGGTGGCTGACAGGACGGCGGCCGCACGTCATGCGCCTTGCCATCCCGATCCGCATCACGGTGTGGTTGCGCGATGGCCGCGTTTTGATCCTTACCGGCCGTCCATCTCCTGGGCTGCGCGCTTTTCTCTACCAGCGCAGCCTGTTGGGCCTTGCGGGCGGTGCCGTGTTGATGCTGGTGTTGTTCGTGGCCCTTCGCCAGATCACCCGCCCGCTGGTTCGGCTGACCCATGACGTCCGCGCTTTCGGCGCCGACCTGACGGCACCCGATGCCCGGGTGGAGGGTAGCGCCGAGACACGCGGCCTTGCCACAGCATTCAACGACATGAAGGGCAGGATCACGCGGCTCCTGGAGGAGCGGACGTTCATCCTCGCGGGCATCGCCCACGACCTGCGCACCTATCTCACCCGGTTGAGGCTGCGCGCCGATTTCATCGACGATCCCGAACAGCGAACGCGGGCGGAGAGCGATCTGGACCAGATGGGGGCCTTGCTGGATGACAGCCTTCTCTTCGCGGGCCTTGCCCAAGGGAGCGTTCGTCCAGTTGCCTTGGTCGATCTGCGACTGTTGTGCGTCGAGGAACGGGAGAGCCGGCCGGATGCGGAGCGAATAGAGGTGATGATGTCGCCCTCGATATTCGTCCGGGGTGATCCGGCCGGCCTGTCCCGGATATTCAACAACCTTGCCGACAATGCCCTGCGATATGCGGAACAGGTAACGGTCGCCGCGCTGGCAGATGGCATGACCGTCCGCTGGCGGTTCGATGACGATGGGCCGGGCGTCCCGGCGAACGCGATGCCGATGCTGGGGCAGGCCTTTGCCCGGGTGGACGCATCGCGCGACAGGAGGACCGGCGGTACTGGCCTTGGCCTGGCGATCGTGCGGGCGCTGGCCGAGGCGATGGGGGGCCGTATTGCCTTCACCAAGGCCCCGGCGGGCGGGCTGCGGGTGGAGATATCACTGCCCTTGGCCGACACGCGATGAGGCTCGTTCCGATGCGAAATGCGGGCCATTGGTTCCGCCGCGATTTTTCCGCTTGCAATCCGTTTCGCGGCTTGCAGTAATGCTGCGGCGCACAACGCCAACAATCATCTCGCCCGAAAAGGGAGACGCCATTGACGTTCTATGAAATGCTCGATCCATCGGGGTCCGTTCGCTCCTGCTACGCGGAGGTGCAGAACTGGGTCGATCGTACAGGCATTTCAGGACTGAACAGGCGGCTCGAGGAGGCGGAGGCGATCTTCCGCCGGATCGGTATCACGTTCGCGGTCTATGGAGAGGGCGGTGATCCGGAGCGTCTTATCCCCTTCGATCTGCTGCCGCGCATCTTCACGGCGCACGAATGGCGCATCCTCGACAAGGGTATCCGCCAGCGGGCGCGTGCCCTCAACGCGTTTCTCCACGACGTCTATCATCGGGGAGAGATCATCCGGGCGGGCGTGATGCCCGCCGAGATTGTCTATCAGAACAGCGCCTACCTTCCCGAAATGGTGGGCTTCTCGCCGCCGGGAAAGGTTTACAGCCACATCGTCGGCATCGACATCGTGCGCACCGGCCCGGACAGTTTCGAGGTGCTGGAGGACAATTGCCGTACCCCTTCCGGTGTGTCCTACATGCTGGAGAACAGGGAGATCATGGGCCGCATGTTCCCTGAACTGTTCGAGCAGGGGATCGTTGCGCCGGTGGACGACTATCCGGCCGAACTGCTCAAGAGCCTGAAGGAAGTGGCGCCGCCTGCGTGCAAGGGCGATCCGGTCGTCGTCGTGCTGACGCCGGGTGCACTCAACAGCGCCTATTATGAGCACAGTTTCCTGGCCGATCTGATGGGTGTCGAACTGGTCGAGCCCGCCGATCTCTTCGTCGACGAGGGGCGGGTGTGGATGAAGACGACGCTCGGCCCGAAGGCCGTCGACGTCATCTATCGCCGGATCGACGACGAATATATCGACCCGCTGGTGTTTCGGCCCGACAGCCTGCTGGGTGTTCCGGGCATCTTCAACGTCTATCGCAACGGTGGGGTCACGCTCTGCTCGGCGCCCGGCGCGGGCATTGCCGATGACAAGGCGATCTACATCTACGTGCCGGAGATGATCCGCTTTTACCTGGGCGAACAGCCGATCCTCCAGAATATCCGGACCTGGCAGTGCGGGAAGCCCGATGAATGTGCGTATGTGCTCGAGCATCTGCATGAACTGGTGGCGAAGGAAGTGCATGGTTCGGGCGGTTACGGGATGCTGATCGGCCCCAAGTCCTCCACCGACGAGGTCGAGGCCTATGCCGCGCGCATCCGGGCCAACCCGTCGGAATTCATCGCGCAACCGACGCTCGACCTGTCGACCGTGCCGACCCTGGGCCCGGCCAGCATCGTTCAGCGGCACGCCGATTTCCGTCCCTTCTGCCTGGTGGGGCAGCAGCTTCGCCTCGTGCCGGGCGGGCTCACCCGTGTCGCCCTGACCGAAGGGTCGCTGGTCGTGAACTCCAGCCAGGGCGGCGGAGTGAAGGACACATGGGTATTGCAGGACTGACGCGATGCTGAGCCGGACCGCAGAGAACCTCTTCTGGATGGCGCGCTACATGGAGCGCGCCGAATCCACCGCCCGCCTGCTGACCATGGGGCAGCGTATGGCGATCCTGCCGGGCGCGCACCACCGCGACGAATGGCGCTCGGTCGTCCGCGCGACCGGGGCGGAGGCGAACTTTCCCGCCGACGTGCATCTGAAGGAAACCGACGTCGTCGGTTATCTGATGCTCGATCTCGACAATCCGTCGTCGATCCGCTCCTGTCTGGCCAAGGCGCGCGCGAACGCCAAGTCGGCGCGCACGATGTTGACCCAGGACATGTGGGAAGCGCTGAACGAGGGCTGGCGCAAGCTCGACAGCTACGACGTGTCGGAGGCGCGGCAGCAGCTTCCAACCCTGATCGACTGGGTAAAGACCCGCGCGGCGACATTCCGGGGCGCGGCCCACGCGGGGCAGTTGCGTAACGAGGGGCATGACTTCCTGCGGACCGGCGGCGCGCTGGAGCGGGCGCAGATGACGCTCCGCCTGCTCGACGTCAAATATTATGTCCTGCTGCCGGAGACCGAGGTGGTCGGCGGCACGCGCGACCATTATCAGTGGACGTCGGTTCTTCACGCCCTTTCGGGCAGCCGGGCCTATCACCATGTCTATGGCGGCGCCTATACACCGTGGCAGATTACCGACTTCCTGATCCTGAACCGCCTGTTCCCGCGCAGTGTCGCCTATTGCTACGAGCAACTCAGCTACCGGCTGAACCGGTTGGCAGGCTGGCACAACAACCGGGTCGCCTGCAACGATACGGTGGAGGCGATGGTGAATGGCCTGGAAAGCCTGGACAGCGGAGAGATATTCCTTCGCGGGTTGCATGAAACGGTGCAGGAGGGGCTGGCGATGACCAACCGCCTCGGCAGCGAGATCGCCACCGCCTACCATTTCGGCTGATCGCCCATGAAGCTGCTTGTCCGACACCAGACCAGCTACAGCTACGGCGCGGGTTCCAGCCGGGTGGCCATGCTGTTGAAGCTCATGCCGCGCGATTATGAGGGGCTGCGGGTGCTGGAATGGCAGGTCAGCATCAACGACGAGGCTATATTGGGCTTCACGCCGAACGGCTTCGGGGATCTGGAGGCGTTGTGGATACGCCATGACCGGCTGGAGACGGTGAATGTCGTGGCGGAAGGCCTCGTCGAGACGAGCGATCATGCCGGAATCGTCCGTGGGCTGGTGGAGCGGTGCCATCCGCAGATCTATTTGCGCCGCACGCCGTTGACAGAGGCGTCGCCGGAGATTCGTGATCTGGCCGAGGCAGCGCAGGGCAGCGACCTGCTCGACCGTATGCACCGCCTGTCGGATCTCGTCCGTGATGCGGTCGCCTATCGCGCGGGCGCGACGGGGCCGGACACCAGCGCGGCGGAAGCGCTGACGATTGGCAGCGGCGTCTGTCAGGATCACGCCCAGATATTCATCGCGGCCGCCCGGTCGGTGGGCGTGCCAGCCCGTTATGTCGTGGGTTATCTCGCGACTCAGGATGGCGAGGCGCTGCACGAGACCCACGCATGGTCGGAGGTGTTGGTGCCCGGCGTCGGCTGGATTGGGTTCGACACGTCGAACCGGGTCTGCACCACCGATGCCTATGTGCGGCTGGCCGCCGGACTGGACGCGCATGATGCGGCGCCAGTGCGGGGATCGGCGATGGCGGCGGGCACGATCCAGATTGACGCGGACGTTCGCATAGCGCAGGCGAGCGATGACGAGCGCGAGCAGCAGTTGCAACGCCAGCAGCAACAGCAACGCCGCGCCCGCTGACGGGAAGAACAGGAAGATTAAAGGGCAATGACCTATTGCGTGGCCGTTCGGGTCGATGAAGGGCTTGTGATGCTGTCCGACACCCGCACCAATGCGGGCATGGACAATATCGCGCGCTTCCGGAAGATGTTCACCTACGAAGTGCCGGGGGATCGCGCCATCGCCATGATGTGCTCGGGCAATCTCTCGATCACGCAGGAGGTGAAGACCATGCTCTCCCGCGCGATCAAGGATTCTGCTGACAATCCCGATGTCGAGACGCTGCTGAACTGCGCGACGATGCACCGTGCGGCGCAGATTGTGGGTGACGCGATGCAGGCGATGCAGAGCCGCTACCGCGACACGATCGAGATGCAGGGCGCGGGCGCCGACGCGTCGATCCTGCTTGCCGGGCAACGCCGCGGCGGAAAGCCGCGCCTCTATTTGATCTATTCGGCCGGCAATTTCATCGAGGCGACGGGGGACACGCCTTTCTTCCAGATCGGCGAGCATAAATATGGCAAGCCGATCCTGGACCGGATCATCCGCCCGGCCACCAGCATCGACGATGCGGTGAAGGCGGCCTGTGTCTCCATGGATTCGACCCTGCGTTCGAACCTGTCGGTCGGCATGCCGCTCGACCTTGCCGTGATCAACAAGGACGCGTTCGCGTTCCGCGTCCGCCGCCGGATCGAGCCGGACGACGAGGAGTTCGCGATGATCTCCCAGGCGTGGGCCGCGACGTTGCGGCGCGGGTTCGAAGACCTCCCCAACGTGCTGGACTGACAGCCCGCGAAGAAATTCTTGGGCCAGGCAGGGGTACCGCTATGCTTGCGCGGCGCGCCCGGTCCACTATGTCCCCTCATTGAACCGGCTCCTTGGACGGGCCGCCGCTTTCGGAAAGGACGCCATGACCGCCACCCATTCCACCCGCATGCTGATCCTGGGCTCCGGCCCGGCAGGGCTTTCGGCCGCCATCTATGGCGCGCGCGCCGGTATGGCGCCGATCGTCGTGCAGGGCATGCAGCCCGGCGGGCAGCTCACGATCACTACGGATGTCGAGAATTATCCTGGCTTCCGCGAGGTGATCCAGGGCCCGTGGCTGATGGAGCAGATGCAGGCGCAGGCCGAACATGTCGGCGCGCAGATGATGTACGATCAGATCGTGCAGGTCGACCTGTCGCAACGTCCGTTCCGCCTGATCGGCGATGGCGGCACCATCTATTCGGGCGACACGCTGGTCATCGCGACCGGCGCGCAGGCCAAGTGGCTGGGCGCGGAAGGCGAGGAACTGCTGCAGGGCAAGGGCGTCTCTGCCTGCGCCACCTGTGACGGCTTCTTCTATCGCGGCAAGAAAGTGGTGGTGATCGGCGGCGGCAATACTGCGGTGGAGGAGGCGCTCTACCTCACCAATCACAGCCATGACGTCACGCTGATCCACCGCCGCGATTCCCTGCGCGCGGAGAAGATCCTTCAGGATCGCCTGTTCGCGCATCCCCGCATCCGGGTCGTCTGGAACCAGCAGGTCGAGCGCTTCGTCGGCGGCGGCAATCCGGAGGGGCTGGTCGGCGTCGACCTGATCGATACGGTCACCGGCAAGCCGTCCCATATCGCTGCCGACGGCGCGTTCGTCGCCATCGGGCATCAACCGGCGACTGCCTTGTTCGAGGGCGTGCTGCCGACCGACGACGGCTATCTGGTGGTGGAGAAGGGGACGACCCGCACCTCCATCCCCGGCGTGTTCGCGGCCGGTGACGTCACGGACAAGATTTATCGGCAGGCGGTGACGGCCGCCGGCATGGGCTGCATGGCGGCTCTCGATGCCGAGCGGTTCCTGGCCGAAGCGGACTTCGAGGCCAAGATAGCGGCGGAGTAACCGCTCAGCCCCTGACGCCGGAGAGTATCGCGCGCGCGGCAGGAAGCCAGGCGGACATGAAGCGCGGGTTGAAGGCATCGACCCGGTAGAGCGTCCGCCGGGTTTCCATCCAGTCCGCCTTGTATGGATTGTCGCCGGTGCCGTAATCGATCTCCATCACGCCATCGACGTCGATCGCGTGGCGGAATAGCTGGTACGATAGCAGCGTGCCCGGCGAGGCCGCATCCTCATCCACATCATGGGCCAGCTTGTGGATCAGGGCGAGGCCGTTTTCGACGGTCCACAGCTGCGCCGCAACCGCGCGTCCGTCACGCCGGGCGAGACCGAGGCGCAGGGTGCCCGCAGCCGATTCCTGCGTGGCGATGGTTTTCAGGAACGGCAGGCCGGGCTCGTCGGGCTTCCAGCTTCGCGCGTAGACGTCGACATAGTCGGCCCAGAGGGCGTCGCTGATCGTGTCGTGGATCGAGAAGGTGAACGGGGTATCGCGCATCTTGCGTCGCACGGTGCTGCGCAGGCGTCCGGGGCGCCCAGCCCAGTAGGCGGCGAAGTCCCTTCCACTCAGGCAGAGGCGATGATTGATGCCCATGGCGCGCGCCAGTGCCACCCATCCGGCCCGGCGAAACGCACCGACCAGCAAATCCCGATCGCCGTCCTCCGCCGTTACGGGGTAAAGGTCGACATGGGCGGCGTCATGACCGAGCGTGCGCGCCATGGCCTCTACAAGGCGCGAACGCGCCTCAGGGGCTGGGGCGCCGGCGAAGACCGGGCGGGCGGCGAAGCTGTAGTAGTTGGCGATCGCGCTCAGCTGTCCGCGACCGTGATCGGCGAGGAACAGCCAGCCCTCGCCATCATCACACCGTGCGTGAGCAACACGGGCGGGGGCCTCGGGCATGCACAGTGCATGCAGAGGCGCGATCCATTCCAGCCGGTCGAACAGGCTCGCCTGCCTATCCCGTCCGAGGGCGGGATGGTCGGCAAGCGCCGCGAGGACGCCATCTGTCGATGCTTCCACCCTCTTGGACGATGGCATGGGAACGGGCACATTCAATCTCCGCGCACCCCGGTCGGATCGGAGGGAAAACCCCGCCGTATCGCGACGTTGACCCCCTCGCTTCGATGGTGCGAACGATCCCTCAGCCTAGGCGCAAAATCTGGACGCGTGGTTAATCCGGGCGTCGCTGACCGTCCCGGACGGGGACATCCCGCGACGGGTCACTCCTAACGGTATCTTCACCCTTTCCCACCTAATAAGAGCGCGACGCCATGCGCCCGGATGGGGGCCGTCCGTCGCTCTGTTCGCGGGGGCGGCACGGTTTGCCGGAGCGGGAGCGGGCGGGGTTACGAGGGGTTCAAGTGATGGTTTTCGCGCGGGTTTCCAGGATTTTTCTCGGCCTCTCGTTGCCTGCGTTGGCGCTGGTCGGTTGTGCCGGGACCGGAAGCGGCCCGCAGTTGCCGTCCGCATCCTTCGTTTCCAATGAGACTGGCCCCAGCGAGGAATATGTGATCGGGCCGCTCGATCAGCTGACCATCTTCGTCTGGCACAACCCCGAACTCGGCGCGAAGGTCCAGGTGCGTCCCGATGGCCGCATCACCACGCCGCTGATCTCCGACCTGCCCGCCGTCGGCAAGACGCCCGCGGTTCTGGCCGATGACATCAAGGCGGCGCTCTCCAAATATGTCGAGAACCCCATTGTGTCGGTCATCGTCGACAATTTCTCCGGCACGTTCAGCCAGCAGGTGCGGATCGTGGGGGCGACGGAAAAGCCCGCCTCCATTCCCTATCGCGCGAACATGACCCTGCTTGACGCCATGATCTCTGTCGGCGGGCTGTCCGAATACGCTGCCGGCAACCGCGCGCGTCTTGTCCGCTACGACAAGACGGCGGGCAAGCAGGCCGAATTCGCGCTGCGCATCGGCGACCTCATCAAGAAGGGCGATACGAAGGCCAACGTCCTGCTCGCGCCGGGTGATGTGATCATCATCCCGGAAAGCATGTTCTGACGGGATCGGCGCGTTTATGTCGGGATTCTACGACGAGTTTCTGATCGCCCTGCACGGGGTATGGAACCGCCGCTGGCTGGCGCTGGCGACGGCCTGGGGCATTTGCATGGCCGGCTGGCTGGTCGTTGCGCTGATCCCCAGCAGCTTTGAATCGAAGGCGAAGATCTACGTCGAGGCGCAGTCCATCCTGCCCGGCAAGATGGGCGTGACGCCGATCGAGCAGCAGCAGGACGTCGATCGCGTCCGCCAGACGCTGACCAGTGCCGAGAATCTGGAGAAGGTGGTCCGTTCGACCGACCTCGCCCAGTCGGTGGCGAGCGACAAGGATATCGGCGCGAAGGCAGGGATGCTGCGCAAGTCGATCAAGATCGTCGTCGATCAGGACAATCTCTACGACATCAGCGCGACGGTGTCCGACCGGGGCCTTTCGGATGGCGCGAACGCCCGCATCGCGACGCAGGTGGTCCAGAAACTGATCGACCTGTTCCGGGAGGCCGACATCCTGACCGACCGCTCCGAGACAAAGCAAGGCCTCGCCTTCCTCAATGCGCAGGTGGAACAGCGCGGACGCCAGTTGCAGGAGGCCGAGCAGCGTCGTGTCGCGTTCGAGCAGAAATATCTCGGCCTGCTGCCGGGCGTCGGATCGATCAGCGACCGCATGAACGCGGCGCGGACGGAGATGAACCAGATCGACTCCCAGCTTGTTGCCGCCCAGAGCGCAGTTTCGGCAATGAACGGCCAGCTTGCGGGCACGCCGCCGACCATCCCGGGCGTGGCGACAGGTGGCGGCGCGAGCCCGCTCGCTTCGGCGCAGGCGGAACTGGCGGCGGCGCGCGCGCGCGGCTGGACTGAAAGCCATCCCGACGTAGTCGCGCTCCAGCGGCAGATCGCGAGCCTGCGCGGGCAGGGCGGTGCGCAGGTGGTCGCGGGTTCCCCGAACCCCGCCTATCTGTCGCTCAAGTCGATGCAGGCAGAAAAGGCGGCGACCGTTGCTGGTCTGGCAAGCCGCAAGGGCCAACTGCAATCGGAACTGAACGCGATGATCGCGCGCCAGACCGACGAGCCGGGCGTTGCCGCCGAGCAGGACAGGCTGGAGCGCGACTATCAGGCGCTGAAGACACAATATGACAAGCTGGTGTCCGACCGTGAGGATGTCCGCCTGCGCGGAGATGCGCAGACCGAGACGGACGCCGTTCGCTTCCGCGTTATCGATCCGCCGAGCTTCTCGAACGTGCCCGCTTCGCCCAATCGTCCGCTGCTGCTGATCGGTGTCCTGCTCGCGGGCATCGCCGGCGGCATCGGCATGGCCTTCGCGGTCGGGCAGGTTCGCACCACCTATCCCACCGTGGCGCGGCTGGAGAAAGCCGCCGGCATTCCGGTGATCGGTGCGATCAGTGAGACACAGACCCCGGCGCAGGCCGAGGCGCGACGGCAGAAGCTTCGCTGGTTCATGGGTGGCAGCGGCGCGCTCGCGGGCACCTGCGGCCTGCTGATTGCCGTCGAATTCATCCAGCGCGCGATGGCCTGAAGGAAAGATACCGGTGAACAAGCCCACAGGCCCGATCGACGGAAAGCCGACCGACAGCCGTTCGATCTTCGAGCGGGCGACGCAGGTCTATGATTTCGGCGATGCGCTGCGCGGCCATGTCGCGCCGCCGATCGCGCCGGGCGTGGAGCTTGGCCGGCCGGATTTCTCGATGGTTCCCGATAAGCCGGAACAGGTCGCCGAGGCAATCGGGCCCGCGTCGCGTCCGCGCGCGCAATGGACCGGCCCCGTGCAAGCGCTGGATCGCGTTGCGCTGGCGGAGGCCGGTTTCCTGCTGCCCGACGGCCCGGTGACGGCGATCGGGGAGGAGTTCCGCATCGTCAAGCGGGCGCTGCTGTCGGCGCTCGACATGGCCGGCGAAACGGGCGCGCGGGTGCTCGTCTGCTCGGCCCTGCCGGGTGAGGGCAAGACGTTCTGCTCGGTCAACCTGGCGCTGTCGCTGGCGGCGGAGAAGGATATCGAGGTGTTGCTGGTCGACGCGGATGTCGCCAGTCCCGCTATCCTCTCGACCCTCGGGCTGGAGGGATGCCCGGGTTTCCTCGATGCGCTCGCCGATCCGATGCTGGCAGTCGAGGATTGCGTCCTGCGTACTGATATTCCCTCGCTGGCGGTTCTGCCCGCCGGACGGCAGAGCAACAACGATACGGAGTATCTGGCTTCGGCGCGGATGGGAGCGCTGCTCGGGCGTCTTTCGGCACCGGGGCGTCTGATCCTGCTCGATTCGCCGCCGCTGCTCGCCGCGTCTCCGGCATCAGCGATTGCCCAGCATGTCGACATGGCCCTGATGGTTGTGCGCGCGGATCGCACGACCGAAGGCGCGCTGCGCGACGCCGCCGGTCTGCTGAAAGCCTGTCCGAAGGTGCAACTGATGCTGAACGGCGTGCAGTTCTCGGCCAGTGGCCGCCGCTTCGGCACCTATTACGGAACCGCCCAGTGAAACGCGGCCTTGCCTGTGTGATGGCGTCGGCGGTCCTGATGCCGTTGCTTGCGGCGCCTGCCTTCGCGCAGCAGCGGGAGCGGCGGATCGATATCTCCCCCTATCTGGAGCTCAACCAGGCACTGGTCGCCAATCTCTCGGGCGGTGATGATGGCGTCATGGCCTATACGGGCGCGGCGGCGGGTGTCGACGCGCGGATCACCACCCGCGATGCGGAGGGGCAGGTGAGTCTGCGCTACGAGCATCAGTTCGGCTGGGCCGGCAATGCGGCGGATCAGGATATCATCAGCGGCATCGTGCGCGGCCGCGTTATGCCGATCGCCGATACGCTGACGATAGAAGGCGGCGCGATCGGCACCCGCACGCGCGCTGACCTGCGCGGCGCGGGGGGCTTCCTGTCGGGCTCCGACCCGGTGGCCAAGGTGTATTCGGCCTATGTCGGTCCGGCCTTCGCCACGCGCGCGGGTGACCTCAACATCAATGCGGCCTATCGGCTCGGCTATTCCAGGGTGACGAACGATCTGGGCGGCCCGTTCGGTCTCGACACGTTCGATGACAGTCTGTTCCAGAGCGCGACCGCGTCGGTCGGTGTCCAGCCCGGACCGCTGCCTGTGGGCCTTGCCGTCAGCGCGGGCTGGGACCGGGAGGACGCAAAGATACTCGACCAGCGTTTCGACGACAAATGGGCGCGGGGCGATGTCACCGTTCCCGTGTCCGCTTCCACGGCGCTGGTCGGCGGCATCGGTTATGAGCGTCTGAAGATCGGCCAGCGCGACTATCTGCGCGACGCGAATGGCGATCCGGTGATCTCTTCCAAAGGACGGCTTGTCACCGACAATGCGTCGCCGCGCACGCTGGCCTATGATTTCGATGGCCTGCTCTGGGACGTGGGCGTCCTGTGGCGGCCCAGCCGCCGCACGTCGCTGGAGGCGCGGGTGGGCGAGCGCTATGGCTCATGGCGTTTCACAGGCAGCTTTTCCTGGCAGCCGAGCCGCGACAGTTCCCTGCGGATTGTCGTCTTCGACGGGATCGACAGCTTCGGCCGGATGATGAACGGTGCGCTCGCCGGTTTGGGCACAGAGTTCGAAGTGGTGCGCAATCCCTTCACCGGCGATCTCAACAATTGCGTTTATGGTGCGCAGGGTGGAGGACAGTGCTTCGCCGACGCGCTGAGCGCCATCAGCGCCGCCAATTTCCGTCATCGCGGCATCGCCTTCCAATATACGGTGGAACGCGGCCCGTGGAACTGGGGCGTGGCGGGCGGCTATTCTCGCCGCAAGTTCATCGCGCCGACGGGCGATCTCTTCGTCAACATCGACGGGGCGGTGGATGAAAATTACTATCTGAACATGATCCTGGGCCGCCGGATCGACCAGCGCTCCGGCATCGATGCGACGGTCTACGCCAATTATTACGATGGTGGCCGGACCGGCGGCGTCGATGTGCTGAATGCCGGCGCCTATGCCAGCTATTATCGCAACCTGACCCGTCGCCTGACCGGCACGGCCTCTGTCGGCATCGACGGCGTCGATCCTGACGGCATCGACAGCATTATCAGCGCGCTGGGCCAGGTGAGCCTGCGCTATCAGTTCTAGGCCAGACGAAGGATAAGAGGACGTCCATGTACGACCAGTTCTACGGCTTGAAGGGGCGGCCGTTCCAGCTCACGCCCGATCCGCATTTCTATTTCGAGAGTGCGACGCATCGGAAGGCGCTGTCCTATCTCGGCTACGGTCTGGCGCAGGGCGAGGGCTTCATCGTCATTACCGGGGAGATCGGCGCGGGCAAGACGACGCTGGTCGGACACGTCATGGCGTCGATCGATCCGCAGCGCCTGACGGCGGTGAAGATCGTCTCGACGCAGGTCGAGGGGGACGACATGCTGCGCCTTGCCGCCCGCTCGTTCGGGCTGGTGACGGAGGGCATGGACAAGGCCGATGTCCTGACTCGCATCGAATCCTTTCTGCATGCACAGGCGCGCTCGGGCCGCCGCACGCTGCTGATCGTGGACGAGGCGCAGAACCTATCTATCGCCGCGATCGAGGAGTTGCGGATGCTCAGCAACTTCCAACTGGGCGGGCAGGCGCTGCTCCAGATATTCCTCCTCGGCCAGCCGGAATTCCGTGACCTGATGCAGTCGCCGGGGCTGGAGCAGTTGCGCCAGCGGGTGATCGCCACCCATCATCTTGACCCGATGCTTGCGTCGGAAGTCGGGCCCTATGTCGAGCATCGCCTGGGTCTGGCGGGCTGGCAGGGCAATCCGCGCTTCACGCCCGGCGCTTATGCCGCGCTCCATATGGCGACCGCAGGCGTGCCCCGGCGGATCAACGCGCTCATGAGCCGGGTGCTGCTGCTCGGCGCGATCGACAAGCTGGATGAGATCGACACGCCGGTGATCGATGCCGTGGTGGCGGAACTGTCGCAGGAGAACGAGGCGCAGGCGAGCCCTCCGGCTCCGTCTGCACCGGTCGCCCGTGCGGTAGCGGCACCGCAGGCGGCGTCTGACCATCCGGTTGAGATGTCCGCCGTTGTGCAGCCCTCAGCCCCTCCGGCGGATCGGGAGGAAGTGGCGCGGTTGCGCGCGGAGATCGGTGCGCTGCGCGCTGCGATCGACGGGCAGCAGACGATCGACCTCGACCTCATGCCCTTGATCGATCGCGTCGACGCGCTGGAAGACCGGCTGCATGCCGTCGAGTCCGTCGTGGGGGAGCAGGACGTGGCCCTGCGCCGTGTGCTTGCCATGCTGGTCGAATGGATCGAGCGGGACGAGGCCGCCGGCCTTTCGCCGCATGGGCAGGCTGCGTAGAAGGAAACGCTTGGGGGCAAGGGGGAAGGCATGCGTGACCTGCCGGTCAGGAAGGACGGAACGGACGGAGCCATGATCAATGGCCTGTCGGTCGACGTCGAGGACTGGTTCCAGGTCGGCGCGTTCGAACGCACGCTGCGCCGCGAGGACTGGGACAGGCTGCCCCACCGCGTCGAGCGCAACAGCGACGCTGTTCTGTCGCTGCTGGCGGATGCCCGGGTCAAGGCAACCTTCTTCACGCTTGGCTGGGTCGCGGAGCGTTATCCCCTGCTGATGCGGCGGATCGCCGATGCCGGGCATGAGGTCGCGAGCCATGGCTACGACCATCAGCGTGTTTTCACCATGACGCCGAAGCAGTTCCGCGCGGACCTTCACAAGGCGCGCGACCTGATCGAGCGGGCGTCGGGTGGCCGCGTGACCGGATATCGCGCGCCAAGCTTCTCCATCGATGCACGGACGCCATGGGCGCATGCCGTGTTGGCCGAGGAAGGCTATGCCTATTCGAGTAGTGTCGCGCCGGTGGTCCACGATCATTATGGCTGGCCGGATGCGCCGCGTTTCGGCTGGGCGCCGGTCGCCGGCAGTCCGCTGGTCGAACTGCCGGTGACGACCGCGCGGTTGATGGGCCGTACGCTGGCCGCGGGGGGCGGGGGCTTTTTCCGGTTGTTGCCATACAGCTTTTCCCGCTGGGCCGTGCGGCAGGTGAACGGACGGGATGGACGCCCGGCGATCATCTATTTCCACCCGTGGGAAATCGACACCGAACAACCACGTGTCGATAGCGCGCCGCTGCGCTCGCGGCTGCGGCATTATACGAACCTGAAGGTGATGGCGCCCAAGCTGCGCCGCCTGGCGCGTGATTTCCGCTGGGGCCGGATCGATGCTCTGGTGGAGACCGAACGGGCGCGGATCGCTCTGGAGCGGGAACAGGCGCGATGAACGCGGCATTCGATCCCGGTGCGGTGACGGTGGAGACGGTCGCGCTCCATGATCCGGCGCAAGTGGCTGCGGTCGATGCATGGATCATTGCCGACCCGTGTTCCACCCCCTTCCATCGACCCGCGTGGATACGTGCGGTGGCGCGTGGAACGGGCCAGCGGGCGACGATGCTGGTCGCGCGGGACGTATCCGGCGGGGTCGTCGGCGTTCTGCCGCTGACCGCGATGCGATCGCTGCTGTTCGGCAAGGCGCTGGTGTCGAGCGGTTTTGCTGTCGACGGCGGCATTCTGGCACAGACGGGCCGGGCGACGCAGGCGCTGGCGGACGCGGCGTGGGCGCTTGCCGGGCGCATGGGTTGTGCGACCGCCGAGCTGAGAGGCGGGATGGTTCCGCAGGACTGGACGGAGAAGGCCGACGCCTATCTCGGTTTTGCGAGAGACCTTGCCGTCAATGAGGAAGCGGAGCTCCAGCGCATGCCCCGGCGTCACCGCGCGGAACTGCGCAAGGGGCTGGAGGCCGGGCTGACGTTCGAGACCGGTCGTGACGCGCGGCTGCGGGCGATCCATTACCGGCTGTTCGCGCAGAGCGTGCACCGGCTCGGCACTCCGGTTTTCCCCAGGGCGCTGTTCGAGGCGGTGATGGACGGCTTCGGCTACGACGCGGACATCGCTGTCGCCCGGAAGGATGGCGTGCCCATTTCTTCGGTGCTCAGCCTTTACCATGGCGGCGCGGTCATGCCCTACTGGCACGGCGCGAGCGGCGATGCCCGGGCCCTGCGATCGAACGAATTCCTCTATTTCCGGCTGATGAGCCATGCCCGGGCACGGGGATGCAGCCGGTTCGATTTCGGCCGGTCGAAGGTCGGCACCGGTCATGCCGCGTGGAAGAAGACATGGGGATTCGAGGGGGTTCCCCTTTCCTATGCCGTTCGGACGGCCGACGGCATGGCGCCGCGTGACGTCAATCCGCTGTCGCCGCGATACCGGCGAAAGGTTGACCTCTGGAAGCGTCTTCCCCTTTCCGTCGCGAATCTCGCCGGGCCGTGGCTTGCGCGAGGGCTGGGATGAGCGCGGCCGGGAACGGCGAGATCCTCTATCTCTGCCACCGGGTTCCCTTTCCACCTGATCGCGGCGACAAGATCCGTTCCCATCACCTGCTGCGCGCATTGTGCCGGGTCGCGCCGGTGCATGTCGGCTGTTTCGCCGACGATGCCCGCGATCTCGGCTTTTCGACAGAGATGGGCGACATGGCGGCCAGCCTGTGTGTCCTGCCGCGCAATACGCGCAAACTCGTCGCGGCGGCGCGGGGACTCTATCGCCGTCAGCCGATGCTGGTTGCGTTGTTCGATCATCCGGCCATGCATGCCTGGGTACGGCGGACGCTCGCCACCCGGCCGATCTCCACGGTGGTCGCCTATTCGGCCCAGATGGCGCATTTCGTGCCGTCTTTGCCGAAGGAGACACGTTTCCTGATGGATTTCGTCGACTTCGATTCCGCCAAATATGTGTCCTATGCGGAAGGTGCGCGGGGACCGATGGCGTGGATCAACCGGCGTGAAGGCAGGGAGCTTTTCGCATTCGAGCAGTCCGTGGCGGCGCGAGCGGACGTCAGCACCTTCGTCAGCGAGGCGGAGGCCGCGATGTTTCGTGCCGCGACCGGCATGGGGGTGGACAGGGTACGGGCACTCGAGAATGGCGTCGCGCTCGACATGTTCAACCCGGCGTCGGATTTCCAGCCGCTCACCGACGAAGAGCGGGGCTCCGGGCCGCTGATAGTGTTCACTGGCCAGATGGGATATCGTCCGAATGTGGAGGCTGTACGCAGCTTTGCGCATGACAGCCTGCCAGTCATCCGTGCCGTCCATCCCGATGCACGCTTCGCTATTGTCGGGCGCGGTCCGGTGCCTGCGGTGGAAGCTCTGGCCAACCTTCCCGGCGTCACTGTGACGGGCGCGGTACGGGACGTGCGCGGCTGGCTTGCAGCGGCCGATGTCGTCGTCGCCCCGCTGCGTATCGCGCGCGGCATTCAGAACAAGGTGCTGGAGGCGATGGCGATGGGCCGGCCCGTCGTCGCATCCCCCGAAGCGGCCGAGGGCATAGACGCTCTGGACGGACGCGACCTGATCGTCGCGGCGACGCCGGACCGGGAGGCTGCGGCTGTCCTGTCCCTGATCGCGGACCCGGCCCGCGCGGCTGCCTTGGGCGTGGCCGCACGCAAAAGGATGGAGGCGCGATACGACTGGGCGGCGACGCTCGCCGGGCTGCCCGCGCTGCTGGCGTCACGATGATGGGCGTGGTCCTGCCCTGGAACGGACGGACGGGAGCGTTCGGCCAGTGGCGTACGCATCTGTCTGCGCTCGCCATGGTTTCCCTCGCCATCCTGCTCCTGTTCGCGCGGGACGTGGGTGACATGATCCGCATCTGGTGGACGGCGTCCACCTATGGGCATTGCCTGTTCGTGCCGCTGCTGATCGGCTGGCTGGTGCAGCAAAGGATGCCTGGCCTTCGGCAGCTTGCGCCAACGGCGTGGTGGCCCGGCCTTGCCTGGGTCGGCGCGGGTGCCCTTTGCTGGCTGCTGGGCGAGGCGGCTGGCGTTGCCCTGTTCCGTCATGCGGGGCTGGTCGTCATGCTGCAGGGAAGCGTCGTCGCCCTGTTGGGGCCGGTGATTGCACGGGCGCTCGCCTTTCCGTTGTTCTATGCCGTCTTCCTCATTCCCTTCGGAGAGGAAGTGGTGCCGCAACTCCAGTTGCTGACGGCGCGCCTCGCGACGGTGATGCTGGATGTGACGGCCGTACCGGCGCATCTCGACGGCATCTTCATTTCGACCCCCACCGGCTATTTCGAGGTGGCGGAGGCCTGTTCAGGCGCGAAGTTCCTGATCGCTATGACGGCCTATGGCGCGCTCGTCTGTAATCTCTGCTTTCGCACATGGTCGCGGCGGATCGCGTTTCTGGCGGGCGCGCTGGCCCTGTCGGTGATCGCGAACGGCATCCGTGCGTTCGCGACCATCTATGTCGCGCACCTTACCACCATCGATGCGGCCGTGGGTTTCGATCATGTCGTCTACGGCTGGCTGTTCTTCGCGCTGGTGATGATCGTGACGATGGCGATCGCATGGCCGTTTTTCGACCGGCGTCCGGGCGACCCCTGGTTCGATCCCGTGACGCTTGGCCGGAGGCCGATCCAGGGAACCGGACGCACCGCCTATGTTGCTGCCGCCACCGCTGCATTGATCGCTCTCGCGCCGTTCTGGTCGGCCGCCACTGCCGCGCGCGCCGTGCCGGTGCCGGCGCATGTTGCACTGCCCTCGGTCGCCGGATGGTCGGTCGAGCCTGCGCCGCAAGCCTATCCGTGGCGGCCGCGCTTCGATGGTGCCGACAGTCAGGTGCAGGGGCGCTATCGCGACGCGCAAGGGCATGTCGTCGATCTCGCCATTGCCGTGTTCGACCGGCAGGAAGAGGGGCGGGAACTAGTCGGCTTCGGGCAGGGGGCCGTCGATCCCGACGGTGGCTGGGCCTGGTCCTCTCCAGCGGCGGCGCCCGCTGACGGTCTCGGCGAGCAGATCACCGCGCCCAGGCCGGTGGTGCGGCATGTCGTCACCTTCTACTCTCTGGGCTGCATCGTCACCGGACGTTCGACGCGGGTGAAGCTGGAAACGCTGAAATCGCGCCTGCTGGGCACGGATCAGCGTGCCGTGGCCATCCTCGTTTCGGCCGAGCAACGGGACGGCGCACCGGCCGATGCCGCGATCGGGGCCTTCCTGACGGCCATGGGACCGGTACGCGTATTGGCGGACCGCAGCGCCGGCATCGAATAGGGCATTCCGCCCGCGCGCAAATGCCACTAGAGACAGCGCATCCATGTGCGGCATAGCGGGCATCTTTCATCTGGAAACGGCAAAGCCCGTCGATCCCGCGCGGGTCGCGCTGATGACCGACGCGATCGCTCACCGTGGGCCGGACGGATCGGGCGTATGGACTGCGCCGGGCGTCGGCCTGGGACATCGCCGCCTGTCGATCATCGACCTTGCAGGCGGGGCGCAGCCGATGCTGACCCCGGAGCAGGATCTGGCCGTCGCCTTCAACGGTGAAATCTATAATTTCGCCGAGGTTCGCCGGGAGCTGGAGGGGAAGGGGCATCGCTTCCGCACCGGCAGCGACACGGAGGTGATCCTGCATGGCTATCGTCAGTGGGGCGAGGAGTGCGTTCGCCGCTTCGACGGCATGTTCGCCTTCGCCCTGTATGATCAGCGTGCGCAGTCGCTCTGGCTGGTACGCGACCGGCTGGGCGTGAAGCCGCTTTATTATGGGCAGGTGTCCGACGGCAGCCTGCTGTTCGCATCGGAACTGAAGGGCCTGCTCGCCCATCCGCTGCTGCGGCGCGAACCCGATGTGACGGCGGTCGAGGACTATATGGCCTATGGCTATGTGCCCGACGACGCCTGTTTCGTTGCGGGCGTAAGGAAGCTGGGGGCAGGGGAGACGTTGCGGCTCGCACGTGGTCGGCCCGTGCCCGCGCCGCAACGCTACTGGCAGCTGAGCTTTGCCGATCGCACCAGTGCGAAGGCGCCGGCGCTTCAGGAAGAGCTGACGGCCCTGATGCGCGCGTCGGTGCGCGCCCGCATGGTCGCGGACGTCCCGCTGGGCGCGTTCCTGTCCGGCGGCGTAGACAGCAGCAGCGTCGTGGCCCTGATGGCGGAGGCGAGCCCGCGCGCGGTCAAGACCTGCACGATCGGCTTTGACGTCGCTTCCCTCGACGAGACGGCTTATGCCGACCGGATCGCGCGCCGGTTCGCCACTGACCACCGGACGCGGATCGTCTCACCCGATGATTTCAGCCTGATCGACACGCTCGCCCATCATTTTGACGAGCCGTTCGCCGATGCGTCGGCGCTCCCCACATACCGGGTGTGCGAACTGGCGCGGGAGCAGGTGACGGTGGCGCTGTCCGGCGATGGCGCCGACGAGGCATTCGCGGGTTACCGCAGGCACCTGTTCCAGCATCGCGAGGAGCGGGTCCGCCGTTTCATCCCGGATGCCGTGCGGATGCCGGTGTTCGGAACGCTGGGCCGCTGGTACCCCAAGGCCGACTGGGCGCCGCGCTATTTGCGTGCCAAGTCGACGCTGATGGGGCTGGGGCAGGACGGGGCGGAGGCCTATGCGGCGTCGGTCGGCGTGACGCCGTCGGCGATGCGTGCACGCCTGTATACCGATGCGATGAAAGCAGCCCTTGGCGGACACCGGGCGGAGGATCGCTATGTGCGGGCGATGCGCGAGGCACCCGCGCGTGAGCCGCTCGATCGCGCGCAATATGCCGACATGACCATCTGGCTGCCGGGGGATATCCTGACCAAGACCGACCGCATGAGCATGGCGGTCGGGCTGGAGGCGCGCGAGCCCCTGCTCGACCACCGACTGATGGAGTTCGCCGGCCGGTTGCCCGTATCGCAACGGATACACGGCAACAGCGGCAAGTATATTCTGAAGCGGGCGATGGAGGCCTATTTGCCGCAGGATATCCTCTATCGTCCCAAAATGGGCTTCGTAACGCCGCTCAGCGACTGGTTTCGGGGTGCGCTGGCCGAAGAGGCGGGACGAATCGCCTCCGGTTCGGCCTTGCTGCGCAGCGGCTGGTTCAACGGCCAAACCCTGTCGAAAGTGGCGAGCGACCATCGGTCCGGCGCATCGGACAACGGGCGCCTGCTATGGCAATTGCTGATGCTGGATCGCGCTTTGGCCCGGATTTTCGGGCTTTCCTGACATCGTCATTGCCGATGTGAAACTATGGTTGCGTTTCATGCAACCGTCACAATCACTTTCGCAATTGCAGCAATGAGAACGTTACCGCAAAGAGAGCAGGCCTTTCAGGCATCCTCTCCTAAAAACTTTTCGGCCGGTCCTTGTGATCGGCCTTTTTTTTGGCCCGCGACTCAGCTAAAGGGGGTGCGCTGCTGCCGCGCCGAATAATAATATTTGAGGAGCGGTGCCGCCGGAAAGACCGGCATGGCGAGGCTGCCGCACGGGGGGATCGAGCCGCGTTATTACGCGCTCTCCCCCCATCCTCTTTTCTATACTGGTCCTTTTCCGCCTTTCATGCGTCCGGGTAGCGGGCGCCTACGAAGAACAGTCCGTCCGGCGGTGCGTTCAGGCCGAGCGCTGCCCGGTCACGCGCGTGCAGCGCTCCGCTCATGTCGCCAACCGTCCATTTGCCCTGACCGACGAGGGCCAGGCAGCCGACCATCGATCGCACCTGGTGGTGAAGGAAGGAGCGGGCGGCAGCGTGGACGAACACATGCTCGCCCTGCCGGATTACATCGAGCCGTTCCAGCGTCTTGACCGGGCTGGCCGACTGGCAATGCGCGGACCGGAACGTCGTGAAGTCATGGAATCCGACGAGGCATTGCGCCGCACGGTGCATCGCGTCGGCATCGAGCGGCGGTATGACGCGCCATGCGAGCCCGGCCTGTGTCGTCAGCGGCGCGCGGCGGTTGACGATCCGATATTCATAGGACCGGCCGGTGCAGGAAAAGCGGGCATGCCAGTCGTCCGCCACCGTCTGGCAGGCGATAATGGCGACCGGCGCAGGACGCAGCCGTGCGTTCAGCGCTTCCATCAGGCGAAAGGGGGCGATCGGCTTTTCGATGTTCGCATGGGCGCGCATGGCGAGGCCGTGGACGCCCGCGTCCGTACGGCCGGCGGCGTGGATTGCCACCACCTCGCCCGTCACGGCCGTTATCGCCTCCTCTATCGCCTGTTGGACAGAGGGACCGTGCGCCTGTCTCTGCCATCCCATGAATGGACGGCCGTCAAATTCGACGGTGAAGGCGTAGCGGGCCATTTCAGGCGCTCGATGCGACCGGGCCGTCGGCGTCGACCCGTGATCCCGCCGGCATCTCGAACCCGCGCAGTAATTCGCCCGCGCTCATCGCTGCCTTCCCCGCGCGCTGGATCAGCGTCGGGCGGATCGAATGGCGGCCGCAGGCGATGAGCAGGCTGTCGTCGAGGAACTGCCCGGCCGGGCCGCTCGCTTCCTCGCAATGGGCGGCCAGCACGCGGAAGCGTTCGCCACCATAGGTGAAGAAGGCGCCAGGCGCCGGGTTGAAGGCGCGAACCTGCCGCTCGACCTGATGGGCTTCGCGCATGAAGTCGATCCGCGCCTCGCTCTTGTCGATCTTCGACGCATAGGTGACGCCCTCTTCGGGTTGCGGCACCGGCGGATACTGGTCGAGCGCTTCCAGAACCTCGACCATCAGTTCGCCGCCTGCCTGCGCAAGCTCGGCGGTCAGCGTGCCCGCGGTCTTCGCTTCCGTCGGCGTCACATGCTTGGCGCGCATGGCTCCGGTGTCGAGGCCAGCCTCCATATCCATGATGGTGATGCCGGTCACATTGTCGCCGGCCAGCAGCGCCCGCTGGATGGGCGCCGCACCGCGCCAGCGGGGGAGCAGCGAGGCATGGATGTTGAGGCATCCGTGCCGGGGCGCCGACAGGACCGGCATCGGCAGGATCAGGCCATAGGCGGCGACGACCGCGACATCGGCGTCATACGCCGCGAATGTCGCCTGCACCTCTGCGTCCTTCAGCGTAACCGGCGTGTGCACGGCAATGCCCATCGCCAGCGCCGCTTCATGAACGGGCGAGGGGCGCAGGCCCTTGCCGCGTCCAGCCGGTCGCGGCGGCTGGCTGTACACGGCGACGATGGCATGACCCGCCTTCGCCAGTAGCTCCAGCGCCGGCACCGCGAAGTCCGGCGTCCCCATGTAGATGATCCGCATGCCCCTCTCTCAAGACCTTGCAGGGCGATAGCGCAAGCCCCTATGTGACGAGTGATGGCCTCTCCCGAAATCGATGCGCTGACGCAGGCGCTTTCCCGGTTGCCCGGTCTGGGGCCGCGATCGGCAAGGCGTGCGGTTCTTCACCTGCTGAAACGGCGGGAGGCGGCGCTCGAGCCGTTGTTGCATGCGCTGGAGGCGGTCAGCGAACGGCTGTCCACCTGTCACATCTGTGGGAATGTCGACACGGTCGATCCCTGCGCCATCTGCACCGATCCCCGCCGCGACGCGCGGGCATTGTGCGTGGTGGAGGATGTCGCCGACCTGTGGGCTCTGGACAAGGCGCGGCTGTTCCCCGGACGCTTCCATGTACTCGGTGGCCGCCTGTCTGCGCTGGACGGCGTGCGGCCGGAGGATCTGGCCATCGATTCGCTGATCGGGCGGGTGGCGGCGGGCGGCGTGGATGAGGTCGTGCTGGCGATGAACGCGACCCTGGAGGGGCAGACGACGGCGCATTATATCGCCGAGCGGCTCGAAAGCTTTCCGGTTCGCCTGACGCAGCTTGCCCACGGCCTGCCGGTCGGCGGGGAACTGGACTGTATGGACGAGGGCACGCTGGCCCAGGCGTTGCGCGCGCGGCGCCCGCTCAGCTGACGGGTATGGGCCGGCAAAGAAAATCGATCAGCATGACAGGAACAAAGCGCGATCCCGCCGCTTGATATTCCCCGGCAACTCTCATATTTTCCGCCTGATATGGCTATTCTTCCGATCCTTGAGACGCCGGACCCCCGGCTGCGGACCATCTCCACGCCCGTCGAGAGCATTGACGACGATCTCCAGCGGCTGATCGACGACATGTTCGATACGATGTATGATGCGCCGGGCATCGGCCTTGCGGCGATCCAGGTCGGCGTGCCCAAGCGCCTGCTCGTCATCGACCTCCAGGAACCGGAGGAAGAGGAAGGTGAGCCGGTCAAGAAGCCGATGGTCTTCATCAACCCCCGCATCCTCGAAGGCTCCGACGACCTGTCGGTCTACAATGAGGGATGCCTGTCGGTTCCCGAGCAATATGCCGAGGTGGAGCGGCCCGCGCGGATACGCGCCAACTGGATGGACCGGGACGGTCGCATTCGTGAGGAGGAACTGACCGGCCTGCTCGCCACCTGCCTCCAGCATGAGATGGATCATCTGGAAGGCATATTGTTCATCGATCATCTTTCCCGCCTCAAGCGGGATATGCTGCTCAAGAAGCTGACCAAGGCGCGCAAGGCGGCCTGACGCGGATTGCCGGCCGCAGGATTGATGCACCGCCAGCCGTCGGTTGGCGGTGTTTTCATGTCCGGCGCGCATGCTTCGGCGAGAGCAACGATTGCCAACAGCGTTGCGGCGCTCTAGGTTCCCTTTTCGTTCTGTTTTCGCAAAGGGCCGCTCTTGGACTCCTCCGTCCTCATTCCGCTTCTCTCCGGCATCGCGCTCATTCTCGGGCTCGGCCTTGGCTGGTTCATGCGAGGTCGGAGCGTTTTGCCCCTCGCCGCAGAAAAGGATGCGCTGGTCGAGAGGCTGTCGGTCACATCGGAACAGCGCAATGCTGCCCTGCGCGATCTTGCGGTCGAGCAGCAGCGGGCCGAACAGGCACTGACGATCGCCGCGACGCTGGACGGCGTGCGCGACGAGCGGGAGGCGGCGCTGCGTGAACTGGCGGGCCTTCGTTCCGAGCAGCAGGCCCGCACCGAAGCGTTCGAGGCGCAGATACGCCAGTTACAGGAGGCCCGCGAGCAGTTGTCGGCCCAGTTCAGCGAGATCGGCGGCAAGATATTGGGCGAGGCGCAGAAGGCGTTTCTGGAGCGCGCCGACCAGCGGTTCGATCAGGCCAATGAGAAGACCACGGCGCAGTTGAAGACCCTGCTCCAGCCCGTCGAGACGACCCTCAAGCGTTACGAGGAGGGGCTCGGCAAGGTCGAGAAGGAACGGGTGGACAGCTATGCTGCCCTGCGCGAGGCGGTCGACCAGGTTCGGACGGGGCAGGGACAGGTGCGCGATGAGACCGCCCGTCTGGTCAATGCCCTGCGATCCAGCCCGAAGGCGCGGGGGCGCTGGGGTGAGCAGTCGTTGCGCAACGTCCTAGAACAGGCCGGGCTGAGTTCTCACGCTGACTTCCGCATGGAGGTGTCGGTGGATACGGAGGACGGGCGGCTGCGTCCGGACGTGATCGTCAGCCTGCCGGGCGGGCGGGAATTGATCATCGACGCCAAATGCTCGCTGAATGCCTATCTCGATGCGACCGAAGAGGTCGACGAGGCACGCCGTGCCGCGCATCTGAAGGCACATGCCGGGTCCATCCGTCTCCACGCGCAGCAACTGGGGGCGAAGGATTACTGGTCCCGTTTCGGCAAGGCCGCGGACTATGTGGTCATGTATATCCCGGGCGAACATTTCCTGTCGGCTGCGCTGGAGCAGGACGAGGGCCTGTGGGAATGGGCATTCGAACGGAGGGTGCTGCTGGCGACGCCGACGAACCTTGTCGCCATCGCACGGACGGTCGCGAGCGTGTGGCGTCAGGAGAAGCTGGCGCAGGAGGCGCAGCAGATCGGCGCGCTCGGCAAGGAGCTGTATGAGCGTCTTGCCGTCGCCTCGGGCCATCTGCGCAAGGTGGGGTCCGGCCTCAACAGCGCGGTTTCCAACTATAACAGCTTCGTCAACAGCTTCGAGAGCAGGGTGCTGGTCACCGGGCGAAAGCTGCGCGACCTCAATATCGAGACCGGCTCTCGCGAGATCGAATCCGCCGATGCCGTGGACGCGCTGGCCCGCGAGCCGCAGGGGGAGGCGCCAGCGCCCGCCGCCCTGCCGGACGCGGCCGAGTAAGTCCTAGCGCTCCAGCCCCCTTGCCTTGCCCCAGGCGCGGGCGGCGGTGTAGCCGAGATAGCCGGTGCCGAAGAGCGCGTAGAGCGGTTCCGGTATGCCCGCCAGATACGCGTTCATGCCGTGTGCGATCGCCTGCGCCATGTCGGGCCGCGCGCCTGCGATCAGGCCCATGGGGATCGACCACAGCAGCAGGGCGTACATGACATAGAGGAAGGCGGGGCGGGCCCGACTGGTCCACGGGTCGCTCGACTGCGCCTCCGCCATGATCGCCGAAAGCTGGGTGCGGAGCGCCTCCATCTCCTGGCTGCCCTCCAGCTTCAGCAGTTCCAGCTTTGCGCGATCTCTTGCTTCCGGGTCGGGTATGATCTTGTCGACGAGCTTCGCGATCGGGCCGATCAGGCCTTCGAGCAGAGACATGGCCGTTCTCCTGAATGCATGAGGGGGGCGGGCGTTACGCCAGGCGATTGGCGATCCAGCCGTAAAGGAATGCTTCGTTTCCCGGCCGGGCCTCGGCCAGTGCGATGTAGCGTTCGCCCTGGAGCGCATCCATCGCCTTGAGGAGGACGGTTTCCCCCACAGCACCGCGCAGCTTCAGGAATGCCGCGAGCGCGGACAGCGTCTTCGCACCGAGCGTCCTGTCGACCTTGAGGTCAGGATAGTCGCGCTGATCGCGGTTCATGGCGTTCAGCACGCGCTGGAGGAAGCCGGCGGCCGTCCCCGTGCCCATGTTCACACCGGTGTCGAACAACTCGGCGGCAAGGAAGGGGGCAATCTCCGCCACGAAGCAGAAGCCCGGCTTTTCCCAGTACAGGCGTCGATAGATGCGCGCCGCGACATCGCGGGGCAGGGCGGTCATCGCCCCGTCATAGCCTTCTGCACGAGCGACCGCCTGCGTGATGCCCCAGCGCGTCGGGCCACCCTTGTCGGCGGGGTGGTCGCTATAGTCCCCTTCTCTCAGGATGACTGCGTCGATCAGAGTATCGATGTTCACGGCCGTTTGCCCTCCGTTCCAGAACCGGATGGCGAGTCGATTATCCTATTTGGTTACATGTAGGACAGCGCGGCCTTGATCCCCCTGACGCGGGGGCGCTCAGAGCGTGATAACAGGCGGCCGGAACATGTTCTCTGGGCAGCGTTCGGCGAGGCGCGCGACCACGAAGGCGTCGTCCACCCGGATATGGCGCGATGCGAGAAAGGCGGCCGCCGCTTTCAGGTGCGCGCCTGTCGTCATGACGTCATCGATCAGCACCGCGCGGCGGATACCGCGCAGATCCGTCGCGCGCAGGTTAATGCGCAACGCCGTTTCGGTCCGGCGGCGGCTGTGGGTCGACTGCGGCACCGGATGGCCAAAATAAAGGACCGGCGTGTTGACGAAACGGGGTTCGCGCCGTTCGATGATACGGGCGATCCGCTTGCCCGGAAAGTCTGCTGCCGGCCGGACGTGACGGGTCGAGGGGATGGGGATGACCGACACGTCGTCATAGCCCACATCCCTTATCGCCCGCGTCATCAGGCGGGAAACGAGGGCGAGCGGCGTTTCATAGCGATTGGACACATTGGTGCCCAGGCCAATGCCGCTGCTTACCGGCAGGTCATGATAGGCCTGGCTGGCGCCGGGAAGCTGGATACCGCGAATGAGGTTGCGGACTTCGATATCGACGTCTCGCCAGGCGACGGGCCATCCGGTCCCGGCGCTTCCACGATAATAACATATGGCATGTACTTGCAGCGCCCCCTCCGCCCCCGAGTCGACGCCATGACGCTATGGCCTGTTTGCAACATGCCGATTGCAAAAGCTGCATGTTTCGATGACGTATCAAATCGGGACAGGCGGGACAGCGGGTTGTGTGGCCCTGGTTCCGCTGCCGCTGCCCCCTTTCCTGGGGTTTTGCGCGTTATTTTTCGGCGATCCTGTGCGATTGGGCGATCTGTCCACTGGCCGCGTGTGAAATAAACCCCGTCACCGTGCCGGTCGCATCGCGGGTGAAGACGATGAGGTCTGTCTGTCCCGGAATGGCGAACGCGCCGGTACCGACATGCGTCAGTGCCGTCGGTTCGTCGTCTTCCCGGCTGCGTCCGTACAGCGTGTCGCCCTTGACCGACATGATATCGGTGGTGCCGCTGGGAAAACGATAATGGCCGACATAGTCGGCGATCCGTTCGGCACCGCCGGCCGCAACGGCAACCGGTTCCTGAAGGACGGCTGTGTCCTGCTTCTGGAGGTAGAGCCAGCGCCCCTGTCTTTTGACCATTACGTCCGTCTCGCGCCAGGCGCCGGTCATGTCCGCACCCCGTTCGCCGATTTCGGCGTCGACTATGGCGATGTCTCCCATCTGGCGCACGTTCACCGACCGCAACTGATAATCGCGTTCGGCGCCAGAGATCTGTTTTATGCGTTCGGGCATGTCGTTCAGCGGAACGCGTACACCGGTATCCGTGATGGTAAAGAAGGACGGGTCGAGCAGCGCGAGATAGGCCGCGACATTTCCGGTGCGGACGGCTTCGATCCGTTGCTCGATCAGGGCACGGAACGGCTGGTCCGCCGTGGTGTCCGCCGCGTGGCTCGTGGCCGAATACAGCAGGCAGAATATAGGCAAACATGCGGCATGGAATGGTTTCATGGCCGATCCCCCCGTCGCGAGCCCGCGATTATGGACCCGGATAAAGCATACCGTATGCTATGCGTGCTTGCGAGAAAAAGGAGAGAGTGGGGCATTCCAGCCCGCAGCCGGGCGATTGCCCGAAAAATTCCTTGGTCGGGGCGAGAGGATTCGAACCTCCGACCCCCACACCCCCAGTGTGATGCGCTACCAGGCTGCGCTACGCCCCGACCGGAGCGGCGCGTTTAGGCGGATGCGCATCGACATGCAAGAGGGTGTGTGAACGTAACCGGAGGAGACCGGTTCAGCCGAGCATGTCGGCGACGATCCGCCGCAGTTCGCTGCCCGAGAGCGTCGGGGAACCGCGCCGGGTGCGCGCATCCGCGTCGGTGCGTGACACGCGGCTCCTGTGTGCGGCGGCGTGGGGGTGGAGTGTGCTGTTTGTGGTCATATGCATTGATCTTTTCTTGTGTACGGGATTCGCCTGGACGGCTTCGCAGCCGTTGAAAGGCGAAAGCGGTTGGAAATGGCACGTCGTAAAAGCTGCCGGTCCGGCGTAAGCGAGGCGCGACCGGACACTGTGTCCTCCCGCTGGAGGACCGAAGCGTCTCCTGCCGGATTCCCGTTGTGCGGGAGGCGGGCAGGGACGGGCTGACGACGTAGCTTGCCTCCTATATGGAGCATCAAGGTTAATTTTCAATGAAGGAGCGGCCGCAATCGCGCGCATTGTGGGGCGAACGGGGCCATTCGATCCGGCGTGCCTGTTGCCACCCCGGCCCGGTTTGTGTTAGCCGCGCGCCCTTGATGTCGGAGCAGACAGACCGGTCTCGCTTCGCGGCAACACGATCGAAAGACTTCCATGTTCATAACCCCAGCCTTTGCCCAGACTGCGGGCGGTTCGGCCTCCACGGCCAGCTTCATCGCCCAGATCGCGCCGCTGGTCCTGATCTTCGTCGTCTTCTATTTCCTGCTGATCCGTCCGCAGCAGAAGCGTATGAAGGAGCAGAAGGCGAAGATCGAAGCTGTCAAGAAGGGCGATCAGGTCGTTACCGGCGGCGGGCTCGTCGGCAAGGTGGTGCGCGCCGACGATGTCTATGTCGACATCGAACTGGCGCCGGGCATGAAGGTCAAGGCGGTGAAGGCCACGCTGGCCGACGTGATCGACCCGATGAGCGCCAAGCCGGCAAACGACTGATCGACAGCAGGGACTGGATAAAGCCATGCTCGTCTTCCCGCGCTGGAAAGTGGCGCTCATCCTATTGACGCTCGGCATCGGAGTTCTCTGCTCCGTGCCCAGCTTCCTGCCGGAACGCATTGTGTCGCGGTTCCCGGCCGCGCTGCAGACCCGCGTCAACCTGGGCCTCGACCTTGCCGGCGGCAGCCATCTGCTGCTGGAGGCAAACCCCGATGACGTCGCCAAGCAGCGGGTCGAGACGATGGAGGAGCAGGTACGGGTCGCCCTGCGCCGCGAGGAGCCCAAGATCGCCATCGGCGACATTTCCCGCCGCGACGGCAAGCTGAGCTTCATGGTGCGCGAGGCGTCGCAGGTCGACGCGGCTGTGGAGCGCCTGCGGCCTTTAACCCAGGGCGCGGGCATGACCGGCCAGCGCGACTTCACGGTCGAGGTGGTCGACGGCAGCACGATCGTCATCACGCCGACGCGGGCGGGCATCGACAAGGCGATTTCGGATTCGATGGAGGTCGCCACCGACGTCATCCGCAAGCGTATCGACGAGATGGGCACGCGTGAGCCGACCATCCAGCGTCAGGGTTCCAACCGCATTCTGGTCCAGGTGCCGGGCCTGAAAGATCCCAGCGCGCTGAAGGCCCTGATCGGCCAGACTGCGAAGCTGGAGTTCAAGCTGGTCGACACGACCGCCGATCCGGCGATGGTTGCCAAGGGGCAGGCGCCCGTCGGCAGCGAAATCCTGCCCTATGCCACGGGTGGCGCGGCGATCGCGGTCAAGCGGCAGGTCATGGTCAGCGGCGAGGATCTTGTCGACGCGCAGCAGGGTTACAACCAGCAGACCAACGAACCGATCGTTTCCATCACCTTCAACGGCAGCGGCGGGCGCAAGTTCGGCCGCGTGACGCAGGAGAATGTGAACCGCCCGTTCGCGATCATCCTCGACGGAAAGGTGCTGTCGGCGCCGAACATCAACGAGCCGATCCTGGGTGGCACGGCGCAGATTTCGGGCAGCTTCACGGTCGAAAGCGCCAACCAGCTCGCTATCGCCCTGCGTTCGGGCAAGCTGCCGGTCGCGCTGTCCGTGATCGACGAGCGGACCGTAGGGCCACAACTCGGCGCCGATTCCATCCATGCAGGCGTCCTTGCGTCGAGCATCGCGGCGGTTGCCGTCGTCGTCTTCATGTTCCTCAGCTACGGCCGCTTCGGCTTCTATGCGAACATCGCCGTCGTCATTAACATCTTCGTCATTCTGGGCGTCATGGGCATCCTGAACGGCACCCTGACACTTCCGGGTATCGCTGGTTTCGTGTTGACGATCGGCACGGCGGTCGATGCCAACGTGCTGATCAACGAACGCATCCGGGAAGAGAGGCGGCGCGGGCGCAGTGTCGTGCAGGCGGTCGAGTTCGGTTACAAGGAAGCCAGCCGCACGATCTTCGAGGCGAACGTCACGCACGCGATCGCCGGCGGCATCATGCTCGTGCTGGGCTCCGGCCCGGTCAAGGGCTTCGCCGTCGTCCTGCTGATCGGTATCGCAACGTCGGTCTTCACCGCCGTCACCTTCACGCGCATGCTCGTGGCCCGCTGGCTGCGGACCGCGCGCCCCGCCGAAATCCATATCTAAGGGGGGCGAAAGGACAGTTATGAAGCTTCTTAAGCTCGTCCCGGACAACACAAACATCGGCTTCGTGGCGCTGCGCCACTGGGCCTTCGCGCTGACGGCGATCCTTACGGTCCTGGCGGTCGGCGCAACCGCCTATCGCGGGCTGAACCTGGGCGTCGATTTCGTCGGCGGCCTGATGATCGAGGAAAGCTTTCCGACCGCCCCGGATCTGGAAAAGGTGCGTTCCAGCATCGACCGTCTGGGCTTCGGCGAGACCTCGCTGCAGCAGTTCGGCGATCCCAAGACGATTTCCATCCGCCTGCCCGCGCCAGAAAACGCCGACGAGGGGGCAACGAACAGGATCGTCACCCGTGTCCAGCAAACACTGGAGGCCGATTTCCCGGGCGCCAAGTTCAGCCGCTATGATGCCGTTTCGGGCAAGGTCTCGGGCGAGCTTATTCAGAACGGCGTGCTGGCCGTGATGCTCGCCGTGATCGGCATCGCGATCTTCTCCTGGTTCCGCTACGAATGGCAGTTCGGTGTCTCGACCTTCGTCGCGATCATGCACGACGTGCTGATGACGCTCGGCTTCTTCGCGATTACCCAGTTGGAATTCGACCTCAACATCGTCGCGGCGGTGCTGACCATCGTGGGCTATTCGATCAACGACAAGATGGTGATCGACGACCGCATCCGCGAGAACATGCGCAAATATCGTAAGATGGACATGAAGGCGCTGATCGACCTGTCGGTCAACGAGACGCTGCCGCGGACCGTCATGACCTCCGTTACCGTGATGCTGGCGCTCGGCGCGCTGCTGATCTGGGGTGGCCATGTGCTGCGCGGCTTCACGGCCGCTATGATGCTGGGCATCGTTGTGGGTACCTATTCGTCGATCTACGTTTCCTCCTCGCTGCTGATCACCCTGGGGCTGAAGCCGCAACTGGCCGACAAGAAGGCGCCGAAGGGCGGCTTTTCCGGTCAGGCGGAACGTACCGGACCCCGTGTGGGCGATGACGGGGCGCAGCCCTGAACGGACGGACGGGGATAGAGGTCCGCCGTGAAGACGGCGGGCAGGGGCCGATCGTCACGGGCTTTTCCGGACGCGGTTTCAAGGTGCGCGATACCGTCTATTCCGCCGGATTGCTGCTGAGCCCGCTGGCGGCGACGGCGTGGGACATGCCACCCGCGCTGGAGGCGTTGTCGTTGCAGGCGCTTGGCGACCTGCCGGCCATCGACCCGATCCCCGAATTCCTGCTGCTCGGGACCGGCACCAGCCTGATCCAGCCGCCACGGGCCTTCGTCCGCACGCTGGAAGAAAAGGGAATTGGTGTCGAGCCGATGGATAGCAGGGCAGCCGCGCGCGCCTGGGGCGTACTGCGCGCCGAACAGCGCTGGATCATCGCCGCGCTGTTGCCGCTGTAGGGACTAGGGGCGACTCACCCAGCGGTCAACGAGCAGCGCGAACAGGACCGAAGCGGCGATCGCCACGATGGTCTCCTCGATCGAGTGGCGGTTCCAGTCCCAGAAGGCGAGCCCTTCCAGCGCAGGCATGTTCGCACGGCGCCCGTGCCCGAACGCCTCGATCCAGCGATATTCATGCTGGGTGATTTCCCGCACGATGCAGGCGATGCCTGCGGCAAAGCATCCCAGCCAGAGACTGGCACGATGCGGCACGCCGAGCCGTCGCCCAAGTGCCCAGCCGAGACACTGGATGATCAACGCCAGCGGGACATGAGCGAACATCGACATGGCCGACGGGCTCAGCTCTTGCCTGCCACGGCCTTCAGGTGCGCCAGCAACTGGTCGCCATTGGCGCCCCAGGTGAAGCGCAGTGCCGTTTGCCGGACGGCTTCGGGATCGGGCGGGCCGGCGATCAGCGCCCGGATGGCGGCGGCGATGGCATCAGGATCGCGGTCGACGATCAACCCGGCCTCAGGGCGATCCATCAGTTCGCGCGCGCCGCCAACGTCGCTGATGACGATCGGGCGGCCGCAGGCCAGCGCCTCCACCCAGGCGTTGGCGAGCCCTTCCGAAGATGAAGGCAGTGCCATCACGTCGGCGGCGGCGAACAGGCGGGGCAGTGCCTCATGCGAGACGCCGCCCAGGAAACCAACCCTGTCGGATACGCCCTCTGCATCGGCAAGCTGTTCATAGCTGCGCCGGTGGCTTCCCTGCCCAACGAGCATCAGCGTGACGCCTGGCAGCTGCGGCAGCGCACGGATCAGCAGATCCTGTCCCTTGCGCGGGATCAGTGCTCCTACGCAGAGTATCACCGGCCCTGAAAGGCCGAAGCTTTGCTTGGCTGCGGCTGCCTCGCCGGGCCTGAACCGCTCGAGGTCGACGCCGGTATAATGGACGGCGATCCGTTCACCATCCATGCCGAGCGAGATCATCGAGCGTTTCATCATTTCCGACACGGCGAGCAGGCCGGACGCACCCTCCGCGGCTTTCAGCACGGCGCGGCGGCTCGCGGGACGCTGCCCCCAATGGTGAATGTCGGCGCCGCGGGCCTTCACCGAATAGGGGATGCCGAGCTTGCGGGAGAGGCGCTGTGCCACCGGGCCGTCGGGAAAGAAGAAGCTGGCATCGATCACATCGAACGGCTTTTCCCTGTGCAGCCGGCGGATGAGAGGCAGGATCGCGCGGGTGATGGCGCCAACATTGGTGCGGGCGCCGATCTTGGGCAGGATACGGAAGCGCGGACGATGGACAGTCAGGTCGCGCCAGCGCTCCCGGCGGGGTATGTGCCTCAGCGCGCGATAGGGCTCGGCGAGCGACAATGGCCAGGCGGGAATACCGACCGGCGCGATAACTGTCATTTCCACGTCCGGCCGGCTCGCTAGTTCGCGCGCCTGCCGTTCCACGAATACGCCGAAATTGGGACGGCTCACGTCCGGAAACAATGTCGAGAGCATGAGGACGTTCAGCGTCATGGCATCGACCTATATCAGCGCGGTGCGGGAACGGTGGAGTGCGCAGCCGAAACGAAGCACGGTTCGCCGCCGATTACCAGCGAACCGGTCAGAGCGACCGGATCAGACGGACGGCGACCGCTATCCACGGCGGGTCGCTGACCACCTGCTGGCGGGTGCCCGCGCCGAGCGGAAGCAGGTGCAGCTTGTCGTCTTCCCGCCCGATCAGCCGGGCGAACAGGAAGCGCCCCCCCGGACGCGGGACGAGTATATCGCGATTGAGCGCCCGTCCATAGCCGTCCGGTGCCATCTTCTCGCACCAGATCGCATCGCCGTTGCGATAGTCGCCGATGCCGGCTGTAACCCTGACACCCACCAGAGACCCGTCGGGCTGTGGGGTGGTCAGGCGCATCGTCTGGCTGGGCGCGCGTGCGCCTTCATGATTGAGGAGGGCGGCGACAGGCACGGTTTCCTGACCCGGCATGTCGACCAGTTCCGCCGCCGTAACGCCCAATGCATCGGCGATCCGGTTCAGCCAGTTGACGGACACGGTACGGGTACCTGTCTCCAGCCGACCGATCGTCTGGGCAGTGGTGGGCGGTACACAGCGCGCGCCGACCTGTTCGAGCGTCAGTCCCTTCGCCCTGCGCACCTCCCGGATGCGAGTGATCATGGGGTCCCCTGTTCCATATATGTTGGGCGGCCCTGTCCGGACACGCGCCCCGCGACGTCCATCGGCCTTTCCGTCCGGCCGGAACAAGCTTCCGAACCGGCAATAACCTATTTGGTTTTGAAGCTTTCCTACAGTTTCCCGTTCATGGCAAGCCCATCGCGATGGAACTGGACGGATGGAGACACCGGAATGGCGCGAATTGCGGTACGGCATGTGGAACGAACCATCGAGGATGCACAGGGCCGGCGTCAGCGCGTGACCGTCCATCTGGGCGAGTCTCCTCTATGCTGGCTTCATGCCCGGGGGTTGCTCGACGAACGACTGTACCGGGCGGGTGAAAAGCTCCGCGCAGATTGGGAAAGGGCCGGGCTCGGTCCTCGGGTGACCATGCGCTGGGACGCGGCGCCTCCCGGCGGCGGACAGCGAGGTGCCGCACCGGTGTTCGACCTGTCGGATGGCCAGCGCGCGGCCAAAGCACGATTCGACGGGGCGATGGAGACGGCGGGCGGTGGCCTGGCCGATATCCTCTGGCGGGTGGCGTGCGCGGGTGAGGGGCTGGCGGCGGCGGAGCGGGCGCTGGGCTGGCCGACACGTGCCGGCAAGCTGGTCCTCACATTGGCACTGGATCGCGTCGCTGGTTTCTATCGCCTCTGACGGAGCGGCGCTTTATAGGGGCTGGCATGACAGACGCACGCGACACCGGCCTGACCCTTGATCCCCGCTACGACCGTGATGGTCTGATCACCGCCGTGGTGACGGATATGCACAGCGGGGACGTGCTGATGCTGGCGCATATGAATGCGCAGGCGCTGGCGTTGACCGTGGATACGGGGTTTGCCCATTTCTGGTCACGCAGCCGGCAGGCTTTGTGGAAGAAAGGGGAGACCTCCGGCAATATGTTGCGGGTCGCCGATCTGCGGATCGACTGCGATCAGGATGCCGTGTGGATCAAGGCGCATCCGGCCGGGCCGGCCTGCCACACCGGCGCCCGCAGTTGCTTCTACCGGCGTGTGACGGCGCAGGGCCTGGAACCGGCCGCAGACTGAAAAATCGCTCTGGTGGGAGCCGCCGGTGCCGTCGGACGTTACGGCTGCCGAGGGTAGGTTGCGGCCTTGCCGTACCTTTTCGTCATCGCGTTGACGTAAGCGTAAGCCTGAGGTAAAGCGGCATTATGAACAGCGCAGTTGAAATCGCCGGTATAGAGATGCCCGACCTCAGCGAGCGGGACAGCTATACCATATCGGACCTCTCGCAGGAGTTCGGGATCACCGCCCGGGCGCTTCGCTTTTATGAAGATGAAGGGCTGATCTCTCCGCAGCGCCACGGGCTGTCGCGGATTTATTCGCGGCGTGACCGCGCGCGCCTTGCGTGGATATTGCGCGGCAAGAGGGTCGGGTTCAGCCTGTCCGACATTCGGGAGATGATCGATCTCTACGACCTTGGCGATGGACGCGCTGCCCAGCGGCGGGTGACGCTCGACAAGTGCCGGTCGCGGATCGACTTCCTGGTCCGGCAGCGCACCGACATCGATGCCGCGATCGAGGAGATCGCCGCTTTCGTCGAACGGATCGAATCGACGCCGCCGCCCCACGGTTGAACGGCGGGGCACTACAGCCCCGGACAATTCACGATGATCCCCAAACAGGGACGTCCCAGGCATAATAACGGAGAAGGATCATGCCCAGCTACACGCCGCCGGTACGCGACACGCGTTTCATCCTCGATCATGTGCTGCGGCTTGACCGGTATGCGAACCTCTCCGGCTTCAGCAACGCGACGCCCGACATGGTGGAGGCGGTGCTGGAGGAAGGCGGTCGGTTCGTGGCCGACGTGCTCTTCCCGCTGAACGAGGTGGGCGACCGGCAGGGCTGCACCCGTCATGACGACGGTTCGGTCACGACGCCCGAAGGTTTCAAGGAGGCCTATCGTCAGTTGACCGAGGGCGGCTGGACCACGCTGCAGATGCCAGAGGCATTCGGCGGGCAGGGCCTGCCCCACGTCGTCGGGACGGCGTTCGGCGAGTATCTGATCTCCTCCAACATGGCCTTCGCCATGTATCCGGGCCTGACCGAGGGCGCGATCGCCGCGCTGATCGCGAAGGGCAGCGAGGCGCAGCAGGCGACCTACCTGCCCAACATGGTTTCGGGCAAATGGACCGGCACCATGAACCTGACGGAGCCGCAGTGCGGCACCGACCTGGGCCTGATCCGTACGAAGGCGGAACCGCAGGCGGACGGCAGCTACGCGATCACCGGCACGAAGATCTTCATTTCCGCCGGAGAGCATGATCTGGCCGAAAACATCATCCATCTCGTCCTCGCCCGCACCCCCGGCGCGCCGGAAGGCAGCAAGGGCATATCGCTGTTCGTGGTGCCGAAATTCCTGGTGAATGCGGACGGGATGCCGGGCGAGCGCAACAGCGTGTCTTGCGGCTCGATCGAACACAAGATGGGCATTCACGGTAACTCCACCTGCGTCATCAACCATGACGAGGCGAAGGGCTGGATGGTCGGCGAGGAGAACAAGGGCCTCGCCGCCATGTTCATCATGATGAACGCGGCGCGTCTGGGTGTCGGCATGCAGGGGCTGGCGCAGGCCGAACTCGCTTACCAGAATGCCGCCCGTTACGCGCATGAACGGCGTCAGGGGCGTGCGTTGACCGGCCCGGCGGAACCGGACGAAAAGGCGGATACGCTGTTCGTCCATCCCGACGTGCGCCGCATGCTGATGGAAGCGAAGGCGCTGACGGAGGGGCTGCGTGCATTGATGCTGTGGGGCGCGGTTCAGGTCGATCTCGCCGAAGTGTCCGAAAGCGAGGAGGAACGGCAGGCCGCCGAGGATATCCTCAGCCTGCTGACCCCGGTGATCAAGGGCTATGGCACCGACAAGGGGTTCGACATCGCCGTCAATTGCCAGCAGGTGTTCGGCGGCCACGGTTACATCGCCGAACATGGCATGGAGCAGTATGTCCGCGATGCGCGGATCGCGATGATCTACGAGGGCACGAACGGTGTGCAGGCGATGGACCTGATCGGTCGCAAGCTGCCGGCCAATGGCGGCCGTGCGATACAGGCATTCTTCAAGCTGGTCGCGGAGGAGGTCGCCGCCGGAAAGGCGAACGCCCGGACCGCGGCGTTTGCCGAGGCACTGGAAAAGGCGAACGGCCAGTTGCAGGGCGCGAGCATGTGGCTGATGCAGAACGGGATGGCCAATCCCGACAATGCGGGGGCAGCCGCACACAGCTACATGCATATTCTGGGCATCGTATCCGTTGGCCTGATGTGGCTGCGGATGGCGAATGTTGCGTCGTCGCTGATCGAAAGCGGCGAAGGCGACGCAGCATGGCTGGAAGCGAAGCTGACGACGGCCCGTTATTTCGCCGAGCGCATCATGCCACAGGCGGGCGCCTTGCGCCGTCAGATCGAAGGCGGGGCAGAGGCGCTCATGGCGCTGCCGCCGGAGATGTTCCTGGCGGCCTGATCGTCACCTGCTCTGTCCCCGTTCGTCCTGCTGGCGCCGTTCTCGCGGCAGGCGTTGGGAGGGACGGGGAGCAGGCGGCACGATTACCGTGACAGGCGGCTTTCCGGTGGCGGGGTCGGCAAGGGGTGGTGGAATGGACACCAGCGGCGCGCGTTCGCGCATACACTCTGCCGGCGCGGCTCGGGGGAGCAGCCTGCAGTTCCAGAGCGCCCGTTGCAGCCCGGTCACGGCATCGTGGATATAGCTGAACGCCATGTCGTTCAGCAGGACAGGATCGACCGGGAAATGCCCGGGCGTCTTGGCCGGTTCCATCCAGGCGAGGATGCGGCATTGCACCCGTCCGCCGCAGAAGGTCTCTGCAAGGTGTGGCAGATCGTCGGGCACCATCGTCCGGTCGAACGTGACGATGAACCCGGCGCTGGACGGCGGAGCGGTATCGGTCGCTGCCCCGTTCCCCTCGATCGCGATCAGCCGCGCGCCGCCCAGCCGCTTGCCGATCATGTCGGGGCCGAAGGGACGGAGAGGGGCCTTGGACAGTGCGCTGGCGCCGCCCGGCTCCAGTTCCGTCACCGCTTCGGCCGCCGCGTCCGCATGCGCAGGTGACAGGCGCGCAAGCAGCGGAACGGCCCGCTCGTCGCTGTCCACTGTCCTCCGGAAAGCCGGGGGTGTGCCCCACCAGCCGGTCCAGCGGAAGAACAGATGGCTGTGAACAGCCGTGATCTTGTCGAGCGTGCCGCTCCAGTAGGGGACGACCCAGTCGGTGTGATAATGGGTCGCATAGCCGACCTTGCGGAAGACGTGACCTGCCAGCGCCTTGGTGGCGATCTTCCGTGCCTCGTCCCAGAGGGCGGAGATCGGCGGTCGGGTCAGTGCGCCGTCGCAGGTGAAGGTGAACTGGCAGCCCGTGGTCCGCTCCGACCCCTGAAAGACCACCCCGCACACCGTCTTGGGAAAGGCCGGATGACGCAGGCGGTTGAGCACGACCTGTGCCACCGCGCGCTCCCCCGCAGGGTCGTTTCCGGCCTCGTAGAGCACGGCGGCGGCAAGGCAGTCGGTTGCGCGGGCAAGGGCCAACGCCGATCCTTCGAAACGAAACGGACGCGCGGCCGGATTGGGCAGGCTGGAAAACGGAATGGCGGCGTTGAACGCGCGTGCCTGATCCGCGTCCAGCGCCACGAGTTCCACCGGCTCGACCATGGGCGGCGGTGTAGGGGGGCGCTGATCCCGGGCGATCAGTGTAGCCGCGGGTGATAGCGATCCCCCCTCCAGCGCCGCCACTGTCATGGGAATGCCGATCAGCAGGATCAGCCACAGGACCATGGCCCATGGACGCGGAGCGTTCCCGTCCATGGGCACATCGTGCGCAAGTGGCTGTGCCGGTTCCCCGGTCATGGCGTTCAGATGCCTGTCGGCGTGCCGCTGGCCGCTATTCCGGCAGGAAGTCCGGGACCGACAGGTACCGCTCGCCGGTATCGTAGTTGAAGCCCATGACGCGCGCGCCGGTGCCAAGGTCGGGCAGCTTCTGTGCAATTGCCGCCAGCGTCGCGCCGGACGATATGCCGACCAGCATACCCTCCTGGGTCGCCGCGCGGCGGGCATAGTCCTTGGCATCGGCGGGGTCGACCTGGATCACGCCGTCCAGCAACTGCGTGCGCAGGTTCGCCGGGATGAAACCGGCGCCGATGCCCTGGATCGGGTGCGGGCCGGGCGCGCCGCCGCTGATCACCGGGGAGAGGGTGGGCTCGACCGCATAGACCTTGAGGTGCGGCCAGGCTTCTTTCAGAACCTGTGCGGTGCCGGTGATGTGGCCGCCCGTGCCGACGCCGGTGATCAGCGCGTCGATCGGCGCATCGGCGAAATCGGTCAGGATTTCCTGCGCGGTGGTGCGGACGTGGGCATCGATATTGGCGGGGTTCTCGAACTGCTGGGGCATCCACGCGTCGGGCGTTGCGTTCAGCAGTTCCAGCGCCCGCTCGATCGCGCCCTTCATGCCCTTTTCACGCGGCGTCAGGTCGAAGCTCGCGCCATAAGCGAGCATCAGGCGCCGCCGCTCCAGCGACATGCTTTCCGGCATGACGAGGATCAGCTTGTAGCCCTTCACGGCGGCGACCATGGCAAGGCCGACGCCGGTGTTCCCCGAGGTTGGCTCGATGATCGTGCCCCCGGGCTTCAGTTCGCCCGAGGCTTCCGCGGCCTCGATCATTGCGAGGGCGATTCGGTCCTTGATCGACCCGCCGGGGTTCGACCGCTCGGACTTGATCCACACCTCGGCCCCGTCGCCGAACAGCCGGTTCACCCGGATGTGCGGCGTCTTGCCGATGGTTTCCAGTATGTTGGATGCCTTCATCTGACTGTCTCCTGCTGGATGTCCGCCGCCCTGTGGTCGGGTGGGTCGAAAGTGCGTGCCTGTTTGAGCTCGGGATAGAGCCGGGCCCAGATGAGCGTGATGATAATGGCTCCCGCGCCGCCCGCAATGACTGCCGCGACGGGGCCGATCAAAGCCGCCATGAAACCGGATTCCGCTTCGCCCAGTTCGTTCGAGGCGGAAATGGTAAGTTGTGAGACGCTGCTGACCCGGCCGCGCATGTCGTCCGGCGTGTGAAGCTGGATCAGCGAGGAGCGTACGTAGACCGAGAACATGTCGGCGCTGCCCCAGACCGCCATCGCGCCCAGCGCCGTCCACATCGCGTAGGGCGCGGGCAGGAAGGCGGTGCAGCCGAACGTGATGGTGGCAAGGCCGAATATCACGACCGAGGCCAGCATTTTCACGCCCACATCGGTCCGCAGCGGCCGGAACGAGAAGAAAAGGGCGGTGATGCCTGCGCCGATGGCCGGGGCTGAAGCGAGGTGGCCGAGCCCGCGCGACCCCACATGGAGAATATCGCGTGCATAGACGGGCAGCAGCGCCGTCGCCCCCGCGAGCAGCACGGCGAACAGGTCCAGCGTGATTGCGGCCTGGACCAGCCGGTTGCGCCGGACATAGGCGAGCCCATCGATCATCTGGGCGATCGGGGAACGGCTGGTGTTGCGCGGTGGCTGCGGCACCGGGCCGATAGTCATCATGGCGGTGAGCGCCAGGGACAGGAGGGTCGCGCTGGTGGCATAGGCGAGCCAGGGGGCGATCGCGTACATATATCCACCGGTCGCCGGACCGATGATCGCGCCCGCCTGCCACACGACACTGGAGACCGCGATCGCGTTGGGCAGCACCTCGCGCGGCACCAGATTGGGCGCCAGCGCGCTGAGCGCCGGACCGTTGAACGCACGGGCCACGCCAACCAGTGCCGCGAGCAGGAAGATGAGGGGCAGGCTGATCCAGCCTTCATAGGTCGCGAATGCCAGCAGGCTGATGCCGGTGATGAGCGCAAGCAGCGTGAAGCGGATGATCTTCCGCCGGTCGAAATGATCGGCGACCCAGCCGGAGACGGGAGTCAGGAAGAAAAGCGGAAGGAACTGCACCAGTCCGATGAGGCCGAGTTGCGCCGCCGCTCCCTGCGGCCCCATGGTCTGCCGGGCGATATTATATGCCTGCCACGCGACGACGAGCATCATGCCGTTCTGTGCGATGACGGTCACGAAACGTGCGAACAGATAGGATCGATACCGCGGGATGGTCAGCGGATGCGGCGCGGGCGATTCCGGGGATAGGGAGGACGCGGACGGCGACATGGCGCCGCCTTAGCGCTTGAGTCCGCGCCGCGGCAACTCCCCCCGCGCGGAAGGCGCGATGGATTTGCTTTGCGTGTCCCTTGCCGTCCTTGTGCCGATATCCGGCGTCACCGAGGTCAGGCGGGGTCTTCGGGTAAGGGCGGTGCGAACGGCAATATGGCTGCATCCTCCCGCTTTTCAGGGCGGATATAGATGGAGGACAGGCTGGGAACGGCCTTGCGCAGCTCCGCTTCCATTGTTTCGATCAGGGTTTCTCCCTCGCCCATGGTGAGGCTGTCGTCGAAGTCCGCGCTGATCGCGACAAAGATCGATTGAGGGGCGGTGTGGATCGTACGGACGTGGTTGACGGCGGTTACACCCGGATGCGCGGAGATCAGCGATCGCACGGTATCGATAACCCGCATGTCGGCGCGTTCACCGATCAACAGGCCCTTGGATTCGCGTGCCAGCAACATGGCGACGCAGGCAAGGACGATCCCGATCGCGATCGAGGCATAGCCGTCGATTCGCGGATCGCCGAAATGGTGGCTGGCCCAGATGCCGATACCGGCGAAGGCGAGGCCGATCAGCGCGGCGCTGTCTTCGAACAGCACGATGAAGCCGGCCGGATCCTTCGACGCCTTGATTGCCTGCCACCGTCCGGTGTCGCGCCGGGACTGGTCGAACGCGCGCATCGCGATGATCCAGGACGATCCCTCGAGCATGAAGGCGATACCGAGGACGACATAGTTGACGAGCGGATCGGCGAGTGGTTCCGGCGCGATGATGTGCTGGATGCCTTCATATACCGACACGCCCGCACCCACCGCGAAGATGAGCATTGCGACTACGAATGCCCAGAAATAGAGTTCGCGGCCATAGCCGAAAGGATGCCCGCTGTCGGGTGGCCTGCGCGCGCTGCGCTGGCCGTGAAGGAGCAATATCTGGTTCCCGCTGTCGACCAGCGAGTGAACGCCCTCGGTCAGCATCGAGGAGGAGCCGGTGATGCCCGCTGCGACGAACTTGGCGATCGCTATCCCGACATTGGCGGCAAGGGCGCCATACAGCACGATGTTCTCGCGAATATGGGCCAGCGGCGCAGCGGGGCCGTTATCCATGCCCGTCCTTGTGGCGGAGGTGGTTGTTGCCGGCCATTACGGGGGCGGCCTCCTTCGGGTTATCGGTCACGGCACCGGGCATATTCCCGAAGGCTGCATCGCTCAACACCGCCTTGCCGTCACGGCTCGCGAAGCGGCCGCCAACGAACGGTGTCGCGCCCCAGCGCCACGGCGTCATGCCCGCATAGGCGGGGTTCGACATGGCCGCGAAGCCGTGAAGATCGAGCACATGGCGGCCGTAGGCGAGATAGGCGGTCAGCCGGGCATGTTCGCGGAAGATGTCTGCGGGCCGATCGAAATAGAAGGCGTCGGGCCAGCCCATCAGGCGCCCGGCTCGCGTCAGCGCCCACCAGTGCGGCCGGGTTTCGCCTGCAGGCGTCAGGAACGGGCGCTCGCGGCTGACGAGGCGATCGAGCGCGGTCCGGGTACCGTCCCGCTCCCCCCAGCGATGCGCCGGGAGCAGGACGTGTGCGGCGGCGTTGGCGGGTGTATGGGCTGCGCTCTCCGACAGGATCGCGAAGGAACAGCGTGACAGCAGATCGCCGACGCCGGGCGCATCGCTGCAGCCGATCGCCCAGATCGCCCGGACTTCGCCGGTCGCCACGCGCGCGGCCAGCGTGCTGATGTCTTCCACCGGCTGGTGCGCCAGCCGGTTCGTGCCCCAGAAGCGCGCGAGGCGTTGGTGGTTGACCTCGCCGAAGTCGGCATGTCCGGCAAGGAAGGAGGTGAGCGCGCCCGTCTCGCGGCATCCCGCCGCTGACGGCGCAGCGGAAAGCGGCATCGGCCCCATGCCTGCCCGACCCAGGCGGCCGGTTGCAAGGTGGAGGTCGAGAATCGCGGCGGTCAGCGCGCCCGCTTCGGCGTCCTCCTCGAACAGCGTGAGCGTACGGGCGGCCGTCGCGAACAGGTCGAAGAAATGCTGGAGCCGGGCCGGGGGCAGCGCGCAGGTGCGGGCCGTGGACCAGAGGTCATCGGCGCCTTCTTCTGGCACCAGCAGCCTGTCTCCGCCTGCGACATGGTTGCGCAGGAACTGTTCGTCGATCGCGCCTGCCCGGCGGCAATGAGCGATCAGCCCCCGTATCAGCGCAACCGTCGTTCCCGGCGCGACCGGAAGATGGAGGTCCGCTTCGGCGGCGGACATCGGCTGGTTCGTTTCGACGACCACAGCCACCCTGGCGTCGCGAAGATGGCGTGCTTCCTCAATCCGTTCGCGTAATATCGGCCGTCCGCCGCCGAAGAGGAGGATCAGGTCGGCAAGGTCGATGTCGTCGCGGCTGGCGGGCGTGACATCCTCGCCCAGCTGGCCAGCCAGACGCCGGGCGTTGGTGTCGAGACCGGGCGCTGACGGCATGCAGATATGCGTGCTGCCGATAAAGCCCTTCAACAGCTTGTTGGCCAGATAATAATCCTCGTTGAGCAGGTCCCTGCCCAACAGGAAGGCCACGCTGCCCGGTCCATGCTTTGCGGTGATATCCTTCAGCCGCCGCGCGACATGGGCGAGCGCCCGCTCCCAACTCGCCCTCCGGCCCGCGATGACGGGATGAAGCAACCTTTCGTCCCCGTCCGGCATATCGGAGAGGCCCAGCCCGACCGCGCAAAGCTGCCCGCGATTGGCGGGGTGACGGATATCGCCGGTGATCTCGACGCGCCCGTCTCCCTCGTCATGGGCGATCATGCCGCAGCCGATGCCGCAAGCGCCGCAGGTGGTACGGATGGTCATCGGTTGCCGTTCGTCGTCGGTTTGGCGGACGTGTGACGAATAGCAAAGGGCCGGGCGGCTGTCACCGCCCGGCCCTTCATGTCAGGCTGTCCGTGCGTTCAGTAACGGGCGCGCAGGCTCGCGAAGAAGCTGCGGCCCTGCTCGGGGAAGCCGTCCGTCAGGACGTAATAATCGTCGAACAGGTTGCGAGCGCCGACCCCCAGTTGCACGCCGTCCACGATCTCGAAATCGACCCGGATATTCGCCACCGCGTAGCTGCCGGTGCGGTAGTAGCGGGTGACGGACGGCGCGGCCACGTTATAGGTGTCGAGCGTGGTCCGGTTCGATGCGACATCGACGCTCGGCACGATCTTCAACTGCGGGATGGGCGCCCAGGAGACGTAGGCAAAGCCCTTGTGCGTCGGCACGTCGGTCAGGCGGAACACGGGCACGACGGTCCCGTTCGTCTGCGGCGCTATGTCGAACGAGCGGTGCGTGTAGGTGTAGTTGCCGCCGACCTCCACCGTGTCGCCGAGGCGATAGGTGAGCGCGAGTTCTCCGCCATAATATTCCGCGCTGCCCAGATTCTGGCGCTGGGTGACGGTGGAGGGGAAACCGGCCGGGCGCACCGCGACGATCGCGTCGTCGATGTCGCTGTAGAAGATCGCGCCCTCGACATGCAGGCTGCCCAGTTGCCGGGCCGCGCCGATTTCGTAGTTGGTTGCGCGTTCGGCCTTCAGCGCCGGGTTGGAGGCGGCATTGCCGAACTGGGTGCTGAACCGCTCGAAGATCGTCGGGAAACGCGCACGGGAGGAGACGCTCGCATGGACGCTGGTGTCCGCGTCGGGCGTCCATTCGATCCGGCCCTGTGCGTTGAATGCACCGACGTTGCGTACCGGGTAGCGGAAGAAGGTTGCGGATGAGAGGCCGACGACGCCGGTGAATTCCTCCGCCTTCTTCGTGTCGCGCCAGTCATAGCTGGCTCCGGCCGTCAGGGTCAGCGCGGACGAGAGCAGAAAGCGGTTTTCGGCCGCGATGCTGAACGTGTCCTCGATCGCCGTCTGCTTCGGCTCGGTGTAGGTGAGGGGCGCGGCCGTACGGAACGCCTGCTGCCATTCGACATGCTTGTCACGGCGATAGTGCGCGGCGAGGCTGAACTGGTAGGCGGCGGTCAGGTCGACGGCCAGTTCGGCTGATCCGCCCCAGGCCCTGTCCGCATAATAGCTGTTGAACGCACGGCCGAGCGTCTGCGTGGTCTGCGTCGCGTTGTCGAAGGACCGCAGCAGATTGTCGAAGCTGTTCCGGTAGATCCGGGTCTTCAGCGTCGCCTTGTCGCCCAGCGCGGTCGTCGAGAGGAAATAGATGTTCTCGATGTTCCAGTATGGCCATGACCAGTAGCGCGGGTTGGGCGCACCGGTCGGCAGCGGCGTCGTGACCGCATCGGTCACATGCAACGGCGCGTTCTTCGACCCCTCTTGCCGCGTATAGCTGATGGCATATTCGTCCGTGGCGTTCGGCGTGAAGCCGATCTTCGCGTTCACGCGCCAGTCGCGTGTATCGGAAAAGTCGCGCGCGCCACCATTCTCGGCCGAACCGGCCACCGCCGTATAGTCTCCCGGCAAGTCCCAGTGATCGACGACGTTGCGGGTGTAGGAGGCGGACGCGTACCATGTGTCATGCCGCGTCCCCAGCATGGCGAAGACATTGTAGCCGGCATAGTCGGCGTCGCTGTCGAGGTTGAGCGTACCGCGCACCTCTCCCTCGATCTCCTTCGTCGGCTTGCGGGTGACGAGGTTGACGGCACCGCCCATCGCGCCCGGCCCGTCGAGGACGGAGGCATAGCCCTTCGCGACCTGGATCTCGGCGATGTCGGGGGTGAGGAACCGGCCGTAATCGAGCCGGTTGTCGGCGGGCAGGTACACGCGGATGCCGTCAATCGACAGGGGCACCTGGAACCGATCGAAGCCGCGCACGAAGATCAGCCGCTCGTTGCGGGAGCCGCCGCTGTTCGCGGACGATATGCCGGGGATCAGGTTGACCGCTTCGTCGAGCGTCGGACGGTTGAACGTATAGATCGCCTCCGACGACAGCGTCGATCCGCTGCCCAGCAGTACCCCGTCGATGCGAGGCGCGGTCACGACGATCTGGCCAAGGCCGAACGTGCCGTCTGCGCCGCCCTGCGATGCCGGTGCGGGCTCCTGGGCCACGGCGGGCAGCGAAACGGCCGAAGCCATCAGAGCCGCGACCGTGGACGTCATGGACAAGCGCATCGAAAAACCCCTTTGTTGCGTTGGTGCGGCATTGTGCCGTCAGATCATGCTGTATATGGCCATATACATTGAATGCGCCGGAGGGAAAGCGGGATGCGAAAATCACTGGTTTTGCGGGGATATCTGGCGATTTTCCTGGCTTCATCGGCGTTGGTGATGCCATCTGTTGCCTCCGCGCAACAGTCGCCCCCCGCCTGTACAGCCCCCGCGCCCGCATTGCCGGAAAGCCTGTCCGGATGGACCAAGGCGCAGCCGATGCCGGCAGCTGCCAGCGTCGATCTGCTCGGGGCGAGCGCCCTGACGCCAGGCAAGGCCATTGACGCGACCCTGATGCAGACGCCGGACGTCAAATATGTCGTCCTGCCCGAAAAGCCGGGCGGCACGGTCAGCTATGGCGGCATGTACCTGTTCAAGGTGGAGACCGCCGGCACGTATCGCGTCGCGCTCGGCTCTGGCGCCTGGATCGACGTGCTGAAGGGCGGACAGGCCATGACCTCCGTCGCCCATGGCCATGGTCCCGATTGCTCGGGCATCCGGAAGATGGTCGATTTCGCGCTTCAGCCCGGCGCTTACACCCTGCAGGTCGCGGCCAACGGCGCGCCATCGGTACGGCTGATGGTCAGCCGCCTGCCGTAATGTATGAACCGGTGCGCCTCAAGCGGATGGTGTGCTCGCCGGTTCCGGCGTTTCGCGCATCAGGGCCGTGAGTGTGGTCAGGCCGCCATCCGCCGTTGCGGCCTCGCTGATGCGCTGTTCCAGCGCGCGATAGGCCTGCAACACGGCGTGCCCGCATGGCGTCACTCGCGCGCCGCGGTCCCGCCCGCCACCGGGCACGGCCTCGACCAGCCGCTCATTCCAGCAGCGGTTCATGGAATCGACCAGCAGCCATGTACGGCGATAGCTCATGCCGAGAGCACGGCCCGCGCCGGAGATCGAGCCCTCACGGTCGATCGCCTCCAGCAGCGCGGCTTTGCCCGGCCCCATTGCGGGCTCGTCGTCGCAGAATATCTGGGCCTTGATCTTGAGCGGGCCGATGCGTGGAACCATAGGGGGATGATAGTCGCGCACGGGAGCGTTGGCTAGGGTCGGCCCGGTACAGTCAGGGTGGCGGGCACGGTCCCGTCGTCCCTCAGTTTCAGGAACAGCGTGCCGTCAGCCGGACGCGGCACCTTCAGCACCATGCCGGTAAAGCCGTCAGGCACCCGGACCGGCTGGGCGAAGTCCGGCGAGGCCGCGACCTGATCGATCAGAAACAGGCCATTGCCCGTCAGGGTGCATTGACCGTCACCGCCGCAATTGACGCCCTGTATGGCGGGCAGGCGGACCAGAGCGCCCAGTGGCTGCCATTCGCTTGCAATCCCGTCGCGTACGACGCGAAAGCGTAGCGGGCCGAATGCGGATGAACCGAGAGACCGGCCCGGATCGATCGTCGCCAGCATCACCTGGCCCGACTGCAGCTTGAGGCCATCGGTCCCGGTCAGCCTGGCCGCCGCCGGATTGTCCCCGGCCGTCACCTCCACAGTTTCGCCTCCGGTCCATTTCCCGCCGTCGCCCGCGCGGATGGAGAAGGTGAGGCTGCCGTCGGCGGGTATCACGTCGTCGCTGCCCAGGTAGAGCATATTGGCGGCCTGCGCTCCGGCGGGACGCTGCACGGACTTCGCGATAAGGCTGGCGGCGGGCCGAACCGGACCGTGCAGTGCGACCTCTGTGGGGGTCGCCTCTCCATATTGGCGCACGAGCAGCGTGCGCGAACCCGAGGCGGGAACGTCGGGCAGCGTCACGGACACGCCACCGCCCGCGGCCGGTTTCCATTCGAGCGCCTGTTCCCTGCCTGTCCCGTCACGCAGCGCGATGCGTTCGACGCAGGCAGCCGATCCGCCCTCCAGCCGGACGGGCGAGCCGTTGCCAGACGCGACCTTCCAGTCCGGCCCCGCGCTCGGCTGCAGGCGGAAGGACGGGCCGGAGAACGCCTCGAAACCCCATTTTCCATGGAGCACGGCATCCGTCGGTCCATTGATCGCCACGCCAGACAGGCCGCGTCCGTCCACCAGATAACCGCCCTTGTCCGCGCGATGCGTGACCGGCAGGTCGACTGTCCGCCCATCCTTGTCCTTTACCCGCAGTTGCACATCGTGGGCGTAGGACGTGGCGTAGATCAGCGGTGCGCCGTCCACCGGCAGGACAAGGCCGGGCCGGGCCGCGCAGAACAGGTCGCCTTCCTCCGCCGCGCGCAACGGGGGCAGATGCGGACGCTCGATCGCCGGGAGCGCCGCCACCAGAACCGACTGCGGCTTCTTGAAGGAGGGGGCGACATTCAGCAGCAGCGCCAGCTTGTCGTCGCGTTCGACGGTCAGCGCCGGAATATACTGATACTGCGCCGTCCGGAACCCGCCGAGTACCCGGGCGAGGTCACGCACCACGCCGATATAGGGGCTGTAGACGCCCATCCCGCCCTGCGGTGTCGACGCAATCTGGAGAGCGAGGTCGGTCGGTGCGCCGGTCAGCGTTTCGGTGATCGAACTGCTGTGCACGTCGCTCAACACCAGTGAATCCTGGTTCTGGGTCAAGCAGGCCGCCTGCGCGCTCGTCGCCTTGTACAGGCAATCGGCGTTGAACTTCATCGCCAGGCTGCGGGCGAGGAGAGGGGAAACCGTTTCCAGTTGCTCGGGCCGGGTTGAGTCCAGCGCGCGGATGCCGTCGAGGAAGGCGTTGAGGCGCGACCGGTCGAGCGATGCCTGGTTCAGGTCCTGCGACGCGCGCACGAATTCGCCGGGGCGCCCCCGTACCGCATCCATGATCGTGGAGAAATCGCCGCCTGTCTCGGGCGCCAGGAACAGCACCATCTGCCGCGCACCCTCCGGCACGGTGATGCTCAGCGAATTGTCCTTCGCCTTGCGCTTCCACGCTTCGGCCATGAAGAACCAGTCCTTGGGCGGCGGATTTGTTGCGCCGCGCAGGAAGGCCGCAACGATCAGATAATGGGCCGACTGGTCCTTCGGGAAATCGGCGCGGATGGACAGGGTGTCGCCGGTTGCGAGATTGGGCACCTTGCCGATCGGCAAGGTCTGCCCGTCATGGGTCACGCTGATTTCCAGCGTCGGCCCGGCAAGGTCGAAGGGGTTGGGGTCGGCTTGCGCGGGTTGCGGCAGGGTCAAAGCCGCGCCGCCAATTGCCAGCAATGCGCGCACGCGGCGGCCGGTTGTCGAAGGGATACGGGTGAGAGGCATAGGATCGGCCTGTTCCACTGCGGTTCGGGTGACGGAACGCCTGAAGGCGGGAAAGGGTTGGGGAGCGATAGACCAGTGCGAAGATTGCCGCTAGCTGAACGTGGTAAACAGGTACGACCCGCAGAGGCGCTTTCGCCATGGGTCGTCCCGGGACTGAGGTGCGCATGGCCGAAGGAACGGTTGAAGGGCAGGGCAGGCGGATACTGGGTGCCGTGCTCGCAGGTGGCCGTTCGTCCCGGTTCGGCAGCGACAAGGCGATGGCGCTGCTGGATGGCAGGCCGCTGATCGATCATTGCGTCGCGATGTTGATGCCGTTTGCGGATGACATCGTCATTTGCGGGCGGGACCACCCTGACCTGACGTGTATAGCCGACCGGCCAGCGCGGGACCTCGGGCCGCTCGGCGGGTTGAACGCGGCGCTCGCGCATGCGCGGGCGGAGGGTTTTGCGGCGGTGCTGACAATGGCCTGTGACACGCCGGTTGTGCCGTCGGCATTGCTGGAGGAACTGATCGCGCGACCGGGTGGCGCGTATCTCCGTCACCTGCCGATCGCCGGCTACTGGCCGGTGGCCCTGGCCGATCCGCTCGACGGGCATCTGACCGCAGGCGGCGACCGTAGCGTGCGGCGATGGGCGGCGACCGTCGATGTGCCGGGAATAGCGCACGATCCGGTCCCGAATATCAATAGCCCTGAAGACCTTTCCGCCATGGCAGAACGCACGGGAACAGGCCCGATCTAGTGGTCCCCGCAGGGTTCTTGCCCTGGCCAGACACAGACAAACTCTCTGAAAAAGCGAACTTTCCCGGCGACGTTCCGCCTGGAAACAGAAGGCCATTGACCGTCCTCAGCAACAATGCCAAATTGATAAAGCAAAAATCATTAATAGAGAATCGATTTAGCATCGTCAGGAGAGGAAGGGCATAATGTTCATAAATCGTACGCGCGGTTCGATGCTGCTTTGCGCTGTGTCATCGTTTGCCGTGATCGCGCCGATGACGGCGTTCGCTCAGACGGAAAGCGCCACGTCCACCGTATCCGACGACCAGTCGGCGAATGTCCAGGATATCGTCGTCACCGGCATCCGCGCATCGCAGGAGCGCGCGATCAACGTGAAGCGTGAAGCCGCCAGCGTCGTTGACGCGATTTCCGCGCAGGATATCGGCAAGCTGCCGGACGCAACCATCTCCGACTCGTTGCAGCGTATCCCCGGCGTCCAGATTCGCCGTGAAGCGGGCGAAGGCGGCCGTATCAACGTGCGCGGCCTGCCGCAGGTGACGACGCTGATGAATGGTGAGTCCTTCCTCGGCGCGGGTTCGGTTACCTCGGTTCAGCCCAACTTCACCGACATTCCCTCCCAGCTGTTTTCGGGCGCGGACGTCATCAAGTCGCCGACCGCATCGCTGCTCGCGGCTGGCATCACCGGCACCGTCGATCTCAAGACCCGCCGCCCCTTCGACATGAAGTCAGGCTTCACTGTCGCGGCTGCGGCGGAGGCCGCCTATGGCGACAAGACGGAGAAGTGGAACCCGCAGTTCAACGGCCTGCTCTCCTGGCGGAACGATGATTTCGGCTTTCTCGTCTCGGCATCCTATTCCGATGTTGATTTGTCGAATTCCTATTCAGGTATCCAGCGCGACTATGGCGGCCGTCTGGTTACCGAGGCGATCGACAACGCGACGGGCTATGGCGGCTTCCGCAGCGGTGACGCCACGCGCGGCACTTCGATTTACGAGAACGGTCAGCTCGTCGGGGTGGACGTCAACGGCGATGGCGACGCCAACGATGCGTTCTTCTCTCCGCAGGCGCACACCGGCTGGGAGCGTATCACCTCGCGCGAACGCCTGGGCATCAATGCGTCGTTTCAGGCGCACATTAACGATGCGCTCGAACTGGTGGCCGACGGCTTCTATACGCGGCAAACGCAATATGATCGGACTGCCGGTTTCCAGTTCCAGGCGGTCAACTGGCAGGCGGCGGACTTTGTCCCGGGCCTGAGCCGCGATACCGGTTCGACGATCAACGGGTTCAATTTCAACACCATCCAGCGCTACGACTACACGCTGCAGAATTTCGACAGCTATTCGGACCTGTCGCGCGGAAAGTCCGACTCCCGCAACGCCAATATCGAGCTTCGCTACGATGACGGCGGCCCATTCAAGGCGACCTTGCGTGGCGTGTACGGCAAGGCGAAATACAGCCGGGACAACAGCTATCTGCAATTCAGCCTGTCGGACGGCGACCAGTGGTTCGACGGCGTCGGCCATTATCCGGCGTCGCTGGGCGGCGACCGCACGTTCAACGCACTCGGCTATCGCTACAATACGCTGCCGGCGGTCGTGGATTATACCGGCTCGAACGTCAGTTTCTCCCTGCCCAACGCGCTGACCAGCAACCTGACCAACCCGGCTGCCTATGCGTTGAAGACGATGTCGTCGGAGAACAACCTGCGGTCCGAGTCCGACATGAAGATCGTGCGGTTCGACGGCACATATGAGTTCAGCCCGGATTTCAACGCCGCATTCGGCGCGCGTTACGGTACGCGGTCGGCCCAGGAAACGGCGTTCGAGCGCGCGGCACCGCTCTACGCGGGCAATGGCGCCACCGACGCCGCCGGGTGCTACGTCAAATGGAAGGCATTCGACGTACAGTTGAACAATACCGACAGTTGTGCGGCCGGGGATGGAGCGGGCTTCTACACCGCCGGGCTGACCCGTCCGGCGACCGATTCCACGCTGTCCCAGTGGGTCAAGCAGTTCAACGTTCCGGCAAATGGCGTAGGCTCCATCCTGGTCCTTGATCCGTCCGCCATGGACAATCCGGAGAAGTTCCAGAACAGCTTCTATCCGGGCAACGAACGCTTCCTGCTGCCGGGCCGGTCCTACGCGATCGACCTCGACCAGTGGTCCGGTTACTTCCAGCTCAATTTCCAGAGCGAAGTGGCGGGCATGCCCCTGCGCGGCAATGGCGGCGTGCGCGTCATCAACACGCAGTTCAAGGTGCGCCAGAATATCTCCGGCCCGGGTCAGGCCTATGGCCTGCCGCAGGAGGATGTCGGCGACGTCATCACGAAACGGTCGTTCACGGACTTCCTCCCCGCCTTCAACTTGGCACTCGACGTGACCGACGATTTCCGTGTCCGCTTCGCCTATGCCAAGACCATGACCTTGCTCGATCTGTCGCAGTGGGGCGGGGGCCTGGACCTGACATACGCCATCGACACGACGACCAATCCGCCGGTGTTCCACGTCACGGGCGGCAACTCCAACGGCAATCCGCAGCTTGATCCGTGGCGCGCGGAAAACCTCGATCTCTCGTTCGAATATTATCTCGGCCGTTCCAGCTTGCTCAGCCTCGGCCTGTTCAAGGTCAATGTGGCGAGCTTCATCGAACGCTCGACGGTGATCCGCACCGACCTGGCCGATCTGGATGGCGTCGTCCGTAACGCGGTGCCGATCAGCTCCTATGTTCAGGGCAAGGGCGGTACGCTGAAGGGGCTGGAAGCCGGTGCGAAGGTCGCCTTCGACTTCCTGCCGGGCGTGCTCAGCGGCTTCGGTTTCGACGCGAACTACACGCTGTCCGACTCCTCCTCCGGCCGTGTCGACCTCTCGGGCGCCAAGGAGCCCTTCCAGGACAATTCACGGCATCAGATCAACGCGGCGCTGTGGTTCGAGAAATACGGCCTTCAGGCTCGTGTCGCATGGAACTATCGCTCCAAGCGGGTCGAGGAGTCCAACTATGCCGGTATCGAGGGGCTGACGCTGTATCAGAAGCCCACCAACTACATCGATGCGTCGATCAGCTATGACATCAACGATCATGTGACCATATATGCGCAGGGGTCTAACCTGACCGGGGAATATGAGAAATACTATCTGACTTTCCCGGATCAGAAGGCCTTCAACAACATTTATGAACGGCGTTTCCTGGTCGGGGCGCGGACAAAATTCTGACCTTTGAGGTTGGAATAGGATCCCTCCCCCTGGGCTCGTCGGCTCGACTGCACGCGGGTCGACGAGCCCTTCTTTTTCCGGGGACAAGGCTGGAGACGGCAGATGACGGATGACGGGAAGGCAGCGGTTCGGGATGGTGGTTCGGCCATCCGGTCGATCGTCATCGTCGGCGGGGGCACCGCCGGATGGATGGCGGCATGCCTGCTGGCGAAGCGGCTGGACCGTCAGGATGTTTCCATCACCGTCATCGAATCGCATATGATCGGAACGGTGGGGGTGGGGGAAGCCACTGTCCCGGCGATCCGCGATTATTTCCGCGCGATCGACCTGGACGAAATGGAGGTGCTGCGGGAGACCGGCGGCACCATCAAGCTGGGCATAGAGTTTCGCGACTGGCTGCGCCCGGGCCATCGGTTTTTCCATCCATTCGGCCTCTACGGTCTCTCCTCCCGTGGCGTGCCGTTCCATCAATATTGGCTGAAATGCCTGCATGCGGGTGATGAGCGGCCGCTTGAGGACTACAGCCTGTGCAGCGAACTGGCGCGTCGCGGGCTGTTCATGCCGCCGGTTGACAATCCCGTGAACGAACTGGGCGTCTTCAACTGGGCGGTTCACTTCGACGCCTCCTTGTTCGCCCGCCAGCTCAAGACGCACGGAATGGCGCGCGGCGTCCGGCTCGTCGACGATGTCATCGTTGATGTGCGGCTGGACCTGGCGAGCGGCCATGTCCGCGACGTCGTGACGGAGGGCGGGCAGAGCGTCGCCGGTGACCTGTTCATCGACTGTTCCGGATTCCGGGCGCTGCTGATCGGAAAGGCGCTGAATACGCCATGGGTCGACTGGCGGGACCTGCTGCCGCGCGACCGCGCGGTGGCGATGCCGTGCGCGCTCGATCCAGCACTGGACTTCCCCTACACGGTCAGCACCGCGCGTCCCGCCGGGTGGCAGTGGCGCATTCCGTTGCAGCACCGGGTGGGCAACGGCTATGTCTATTCAAGTGCGCATCTGTCCGACGACGAGGCGATAGCCGATCTGCGCGGGCGGTTGGAGGGGGAGGCGCTGGGCGAACCCAATCTGATCCGCTTTTCGGCCGGCCACCGCGTGCACTTCTGGAACGGCAACTGCGTCGCGGTCGGACTGGCCGCCGGTTTCCTCGAACCGCTGGAATCGACCAGCATCACGCTCATCCAGACGGCGGTCGAAAAGCTGATCGACCTGTTTCCGGACACCGGGTTCGATCCGGCGCTGGCAGCCGAGTACAACCGGGCGACGACGCTGGAGTTCGAACGGATCCGGGATTTTCTGATCCTCCATTATCTCGGTAACCGGCGGCTGGGTGAGCCGATGTGGGACGCGCTGCGCGCTGCGTCGCCGCCCGACAGGCTGGCGCACAAGCTGCGCCTGTTTCAGGCGCGCGGGAAACTCGTCCGCTATGAATGGGAAGCGTTTCTCGATCCGAGCTGGCTCAGCATGTATGCCGGATTCGGCATGTTGCCCAACCGGCATGACCCGATGGCCGATCATTTCACCGACGCGGAAATCGCTTCGGCGCTGGACCGCATGCGCGAGGCCATAGGCGCGGCGAGCGCCCACGCCATGCCGCATGGCGCCTTTATTGCCAGGCATGCGGCCGCCCGTACGTCGGCACAGACACACCCTCCCCAAAATACGCATATGGAAAAGGTTCTTCATGGTTGAATTGGTCGTCGCTGGCATCGAACTCGGCGGTACGAAATGTATTGCAACGCTTGCCGATGCACAGGGCACGATTATCGATCAGGCGCAGTTCCCCACGCTGCATCCCGACGATACGTTGGGGAAGATCGAGGCGACGCTGGACGGCTGGTGGAAACGCACGCCCTTTGGCGCGATCGGCATCGCCTCCTTCGGTCCGGTCGAACTGGATCCGGCGTCTCCGCAATATGGCTTCATAACCTCCACGCCGAAGCCAGGCTGGGGGCAGACGGATGTCGCCCGCAGGCTGTCCGCGCCCTATCCCGTGCCGATGGCGTTCGATACGGACGTTAACGGCGCGGCGCTGGCCGAAGGATGCTGGGGCGCCACGCGTGGCCTGTCCGACTATGCTTATGTGACCGTCGGGACCGGCGTAGGCGTCGGCCTGATCGTCAATGGCCGGCCGACGCGCGGGCTGGGGCATTGCGAATTGGGGCATGTGCGCGTCGCGCGGATGAAGGGTGACGCCTGGCCCGGTAGTTGCCCGTATCACGGCGACTGCGTTGAGGGGCTGGCCGCCGGGCCAGCGCTCAAGGCGCGGATACAGACCGATCATGTATCCGCCGTTCCCGCCGATGACCCTCTCTGGGGTTATGTCAGCCACGCGCTGGCACAGATGTGCCATGTGATGGTGCTTGCCAGCGGTCCGCGTCGCGTGCTGATGGGCGGCGGCGTCATCAAGGGACAGCCCCATCTGATCGGGCGTATCGAGGCGATGCTGAAGGAAAGCCTGGCAGGCTATGTCACGCTTCCCGACGATGGCCCGTTCCTGTGTGCCCCGGGCCTTGGCGATCAGGCGGGACCGCTCGGCCCGGTCGCGATGGGTCTGGCGGCGGCCGGTGTGACCGCCGCCTGACCCCGTCCGATCAGGGCGTTCAGTGCCCTCCGGCAAAGCCCGGGGTCATAGCGACCTCGGGCTTTTTGCGGCCCGCCGCCAAGGCGAACAGCAGCAGCAATCCGTAGCAGACCGCCGGTACGATCAGCGCGGCGGCATAGCCATGCGTGCCGGACACCAGCCCGACGAACGGCGGGATGGCCGCTCCGCCCACGATCGCGGTACACAGGAAACCGGACGTCGCCTCCTGGCTCGCGGTCGAGCGTTCCAGGGTCAGGGTGAAGATCAGCGGAAACATGACCGAATTGAACAGGCCGATCGACAGCGCGACGAAGCCCGCGCTCACACCGCCGACAAAGGCGACGTAGAGGCACATGGAACCGGCGACGGCCGTCGCTGCCGCGAGCAGGCGAGGGGCGCTGATCCGCATCAGCAGCACTGTGCCGAGCAGGCGGCCGATCATGGCGCCGCCCCAATAGAGGCCTACGGCCTTGCCCGCTTCCTGCAGCGAGACACCGGCCACGCCGTCACTGCCCATCAGCGAACCGACGAGGGGGACGGAGAAGGGCGCGTTCGACTGGCCCCATACGGAGTCGGAGTTCAGGAACAGGGCCATCTGTGCCCCGATCGCCACTTCCGCTCCGACATAGAGGAAGATCGCGGCACCACCCAAAAGCGCCCAGCGGGAGGTCATCGCTTCGCCCAGCAATTGGCCGAGGCTCCGTTGCGGCGCCGTGACGCCGGTCTCGCTTCGCGCCAGCGCGCTGGCGATCACGGAGCGCCGCATCAGGAAGAAAACGGCGAGGGCGGCGATCAGGCCGCAAATCCAGAAATAGGCGGAATCGATGCCCGCCAGTGCGCCCTTCCGCGCGGCATCGGTGACGACGCTGCCGGGCTTCACTTCCAGCCCCTTCAGGAACAGGTGAGCGCCCAGGATAGGGCCAAGGAAGGTACCGAATGAATTGAATGCCTGGCTGAGCGTCAGGCGCAGGTGGCTGCGACCCGGGTCGCCCAGCGCCGCCGCCAGCGGGTTCGCGGCGACCTGCAGGATCGTGATGCCACTCGCCAGAATGAACAGGCCGCCGAGCACCAGCGCGTAGATCGCCAGATTGGCGGCGCCCAGCATCGTGAGGCAACCCAGGATCGTCAGGCTGAGAGCGGAAAGGATTGCCTTGATCGGGCCAATGCGGCCGACCAGCCCGGCCGCCGGAAGCGATACGAGCCCATAGGCGATGAAGAATGCGGACGCGCTGAGCTGCGCCATCAGGTCAGACAGGCTGAAGATGCCCTTCACCGCCGCGACCAGAGGATCGATCAGGGAGGTGATCGCACCCCAGGCGAAGAACAGCGTGGTTACGGATAGAAAGGCACCGGTGGTGCCGCGCATGGGCGCGTTCATGTGACTCTCCTGAAAATGGGGGCCCGCATCGGGCCGTTTGTTTGTCGTTGTGCTGGCCGGGGGTCAGGCGGTGACGCTTTCGACCGCATCGGGGGGGGCGTCGGTCGACCACAATGTGCTTGGTTTCGGCAGGTGGAAATGGCTGAAGGGCAGGATGGCGGCACCCACCGCCGGTGCATCCTCCGCCAGCATCGCGCGACTGACCGGCGCCATCACGGGAACATTGGTGCCGCGCTGCCGCAGGCTGCGGTTGAGACCAAGCGCAAGCTGGTCGACCCATTGGCCCGGTAATCGCCCACCGATCAGGATCGCGCCGGGATTGATCAGGCAGTTGATGGCGATCAGCGGGTCCGACAGCCGCTCCACCGAATGCTCGATCCACTTGTCGAGGATCTGCGTCAGAGCGGGATCGGATGCCTGATGCGAGAACAGGTCGCCGATTGACAGGCCCGCCGCCGCAAGTTCGACGGCAAGGCCGGAGAGAGACACCAGATTCTGCACCTGGTCGCGCTGGCCGGCACCATTGCCGGTCATCATGAACCCGATTTCCCCGCTGCGGCCATCGGCACCGCGGAAATAGGTTCCGTCGATCACCAGGCCACCGCCAAGACCGGAGGAGATCAGGATGTAGAAGAAGCTCGCATGCTTCTGCCCATGGCCAAGCTGCAACTCGCCCATCGCCGCCGCCGCCGCGTCATTCTCGATGAAGACCGGCAGCTGGATGGGCCGGGCGAACAGCGCCGCGATATCCGTGGTTTCCCAGCGGGCATAGTCCGCCGGGCGCCCGGGAAGGTCGACCAGCCCCAGATCGTCGGGCTTTGCGACGCCGATACCGACCAGCAAAGCGGCATCGATCCCGGCTTCCTTGATCAGGTTGTCGATCGACCGCTGATAGAGGGTCTGGACGTCCTCCGGCATGGGGAACGGCATTTCCCGCGATATCCGGGCAAGTATCTGTCCGGCGAAATCGACGAGGACGATGGTGATGTGGTCACGGTCGATGTTGACGCCTATCGCGTAGCAGGCGGATTTGTTGATCACCAGCTTCGTCGCGGGCTGTCCGCGTCCGCCGCGCCGCTGACCGGCTTCGTCGATCAGCCCTTCGGCCAGCAGCCGCTTCGTGATGTTGGCAATCGCGGGGGAAGTGAGGCCGGTGATGTGGGCAAGATCGATCCGGGTCAGTGGTCCCTTCACCCGGATGGCATGGAGCGTCACGCGCTGGTTGTGGTCGGCCGCACGCTCCAGGTTCGTGCCCGACAGGCGTATCTGATCGCGGCTCATCGGGCGCCCCGGACCAGCGGTCGTGCTGGATCAGCCATTTTCAGTCCTTCCTGTGTCACCGGCATTGGGTCTCGACCTTTACGGATTCGACGGCAAACGCAATAATGATAATTCATTTGCTTTAAAAATGCGTCTGGACGCTGTGTCCGGGACGCGGCCGGGCTCCGGTTCCCGTCATAATCGACTCCATGTCCTCAAGGCTGACGCCGCGCGTTTCCGGGAACCAGCGCCAGACGACGAAGAACTGGACGGCCATCGCGCCTGCGAAGAACAGGAACGGCAATGCCTGGCTGTGCGCGGCGATCATCGGGAAGGTGAGGGAAAGAACGGCGTTCAGCACCCAATGGGTGGCGCTGCCCAGCGCCTGCCCGCGGGCACGAACGGCGGTAGGAAATATCTCCGACAGATAGACCCAGATCACGGCGCCTTGTGAGATCGCGAAGCTGACGATGAAGAGGATGAGCAGCGGCAGCAGCCATTGCGCACCCGCGCCGAAACCATAGATCGCGGCGACGCCAGCCAGGGCCAGGGTCGTCCCGGTCGCGCCGACGAGCAGCAAAGGGCGGCGGCCGACCCTGTCGATGATCGTCATCGCGAACAAGGTGGCGATCAGATTGGCGACGCCTATTCCGACGGCCTGCACGTCGGCGGATACGCGATCGAACCCGGCGGCGGCGAAGATATCGTTGATATAGTAGAGGATGGCGTTGATGCCGGAGAGTTGGTTGAACGCCGCGATCGCCAGCGCGAGCAGGATCGGCCGGGCGTGGGCATGCCAGTTCAGACGTGCGCTACCGTCCTGCAGCGCAACTGTCTCCCAGTTGCCGTCTGCCATGCCCAGACGGTTCGCCGCCGCCCGCGCCCTTTCCGTAAGCCCCTTGCTTGCCAGCCAACGCGGGCTGTCCCGGATTCGCAGCAGCATGAGGAGAAAGAGAGCGGAAGGGGCGGCGGCGACAGCGAGCTTCCAGCGCCACGCATCCCCCTCCGCGAAGGCCGAGGCGATCATGAAATTGCTGAAATAGGCGATCAGGATGCCAGCGACGATGTTGAACTGGAACAATCCCACCATGAAACCGCGCCGATGGGACGGACTGACCTCCGATATGTAGACCGGTGCCAGTACCGACGATCCGCCGATGGCAAGGCCGCCGACGAAGCGGAACAGCAGGAACGTCCACAGATCGTGCGCCGCAGCCGAACCGATGGCGGAGACGATATAGGCCGCGGCGATCCATAGCAGTAGGGTGCGGCTGCCATATCGATCACCGGGCCGCCCCGAACATGTCGCACCGAGAAGGGTGCCCCAGAGCGCGGCGGAAACCGCCAGCCCAAGGCCCGTCGGGGACAGGGCGAACTGACTTCGAAGCGCTTCCGTAACGCCGGAAATGACGGCAGTGTCAAAGCCGAAAAGCAGGCCGGCAAGGCTGGCGGAAACGGCGGGCGTAATGCCCGGGCGTTGAAGGTTCATGGCATCCTCAATTCATATTTCAATTTGACTTATTAAATGAACCTGCGCCAGAAGGAAAGAGAAGCCGGCCACCAGACCGGATCAGGCCGCCCCATGGCGGAACAGGGAGAGACGTCATGCGGTCCATTGTCCATATCCTGCTTGCGACTTCGCTGCTGGCCACCGGTGGAATGGCCGCTGCCCAGGGTGTCGTGGCACTGGGGATCGCCGAAAATGACGGCCCCTACAATGCGGTTTTCCTAGACGGCGGGAAGGGGATCGATCGTCCGGTCGCCGCGACATCACCTTTGCTCGCGCCGTCTGTGCCGCTGGCTCTGTCCGCCTGGGTCCGTCCGGACCAGCGCGCGGCTGGTGAGGTCGTGCTGATCGCGGTTGGCGATGCGCTGACAAACTGCCGTTGCCTGACCCTGCGCGATGGCAGGCCGACGTTGACGATCGGAGCGAAGAGTTTTTCGGCAAAGCAGGCCATCCTTCCCGATCGATGGACCCATATCGCTGCGGCCGCCGACGGCGACACGGTGACGATCTACGTCGATGGCCGGATGGTGGTATCGGGTGATCTCGCCGGTGCGGGACGTTCCGCCGCGCCGCTGCCTCCTCGTATTCAGATTGCTCCGGCCTTGGACGGCAGGCCGCATTTCGCGGGTACGCTGGTCGATGCGAAGGCGGAAGCGGTCGCTTATGACCGGAATGCTGCGGAGACGGCCGTCCGTGCCCGGCCACAGTTCGATCTGGTGCAACTCTGGCACGTCGGTGTCGGCTGGGAATGGCAGAGTCGGGCCAATACGGGACTCTGGCGACAGCAGGACCCCTGGACTCTGCCGCAGGGCAAGGGGGGCTACTCCGCTCCGCTCGCCAAGCCCGTGCCGTTGCAGCCTGCGCTGGTTTCGACCGGCCCCGATGCCTGGCGGGTCAACGGATGGCAGCTTGCGGCAGCGCCCGGCGTGAAGGCAGACGGCGCGACCCTGTCACGCCCCGGCAGTCCGGCGGGCGAATGGCGCGCGGCAACGGTGCCTGGCACGGTGCTGACGACACTGGTCGACCGGGGCGTCTATCCCGACCCCTATTATGGCCTCAACAACATGGCCATTCCCGAAAGCCTGGCTCGGCAGGACTACTGGTACCGCACCCGTTTCACTGTGCCCGCCGAAGCGGCGGGCAAGCGTCTGACCATCCTGTTCAACGGCATCAACTATGCTGGCGAGGCGTGGGCCAATGGCACGCGGCTTGGCGCGACGGTTGGCGCATTTACGCGCGGACAGTTCGCCTTCGCCGCCGTTCCGGGAGAGAATGTCATCGCCGTGCGTGTATCTCCGCCCCCGCATCCGGGCATCCCGCACGAACAGTCGATCAAGGCGGGGGTCGGAGAGAATGGCGGCCAGCTTGCCATCGACGGCCCGACCTTTGTCGCGACGGAGGGATGGGACTGGATACCGGGCATCCGCGATCGGAATACCGGCCTGTGGCAGGCGGTCGAGTTGAAGGCGCATGGCGACGTCCGCATTCTCGATTCCCAGGTGGTGACGGACCTGCCGCTTCCCCGAATCGACAGCGCCGACGTATATATTACTGTGCCCGTCCGTAACGAAGGAACATCGCCGCATCGCGTCACGGTGCGCGCCGCCTTCGACGACGTGGCGGTGGAGAAGACGATCGACGTTCCGCCGGGCGTCAGCGAGGTCCGCTTCACGCCGTCCGATTTTCCTGCGCTCAGGGTCCGCAATCCGCGTCTGTGGTGGCCCAACGGCTATGGCGAGCAGGCGCTGCACAGGCTGGAGATGACCGCCAGCGTCGACGGAACGGTGTCGGATCGCGCCAGCAGCCGTTTCGGTATCCGCGAGGTGAGCTACGACCTGTCACTGTTCGATGCCAAGGGGGCTTTGCGCCGCGTCAACGTACAGACGACCGACGGCGGCCTTGCGCATCAGAAACTGATCGATGTCCGGCATGAGGCGATCAAGGAAAGCCCGAAGGGCTGGGCGGAATCTCTGACCCCGGCCGGAGAGACGTCGCCAGCCGTACAGACGCTTGGCGCCGGGGACACATTACCCGAGCCGCACCTGACGATCCGCGTGAACGGCGTGAAGATCGCCGCGCGCGGCGGCAACTGGGGCATGGACGATGCGATGAAGCGCATCTCGCGCGATCGGCTTGAGCCCTATTTCCGGCTTGAGAAGGAAGCACACATGAACGTCATCCGCAACTGGATGGGCACCAACACTGAGCCGGAGTTCTACGATCTTGCCGACGAGTACGGCATGATGGTGCTCAATGATTTCTGGCAATCGACCCAGAATTTCCAGGTTGAGCCGCAGGATCCCGCGCTATTCCTAGCCAACGCGCGCGATACGATCAGTCGCTATCGTAACCACCCCTCGATCATTCTGTGGTTCGGCCGCAACGAAGGCGTGCCCTATCCGCTGCTGAACGAAGGGCTGGACGATGCGGTGTTCGCTCTCGACGGCACCCGTTGGTTCACCGGCAGTTCCAACACGGTCAACCTTCAGGGGTCGGGTCCGTACAACTACCGCCCGCCGGAGGGCTATTTCACCGACCTTGCGACCGGCTTTTCGGTCGAGACCGGGACGCCGTCTCTGTCCACGGCAGAGTCGGTCAGGGCATCCGTGCCGGAAGCGGACCTCTGGCCGCTCAGCGACACGCTCGCCTACCATGACTGGCATTTCAGCGGGAACGGCGACACGAAGACGTTCATGTCGACGCTGACGACGATGTTCGGTCCGGCGACCAGCTTCGACGATTTCGAGCGCAAGGCGCAGATGATGAACCTCGAAACGCACAAAGCGATGTACGAGGGCTTCCTGGGCCATTTGTGGACGAAGAACAGCGGTCGCCTGCTTTGGATGACCCATCCGGCCTGGCCGTCCAACGCGTGGCAGATCCATAGCTGGGACTATGACACGCACGCGGCCTATTACGGAGCGAAGAAGGCGGTAGAGCCGCTGCATGTCCAGTTGAACCTGCCCGGCAACGAACTGGTGGTCCTGAACACGACGCGGGATGACCGCCCCGGCCTGACCGCGTCGGTCCGGGTCGTCAGCCTCGACAACCGGGAGCTGTTCGCGCGGTCGGACAGGGTGGATGCGCTGGCAAATCGTAACGCCGTCCTCGCGCCGGTGCCGCTCGATACGCTTTTTGCGCGCGATCCGATGCTGCTCGTGTCGCTAAAGCTGACGGATGCGTCCGGCGCGCTGGTGTCGGAGAACTTCTACTGGCGCGGACACGACACCGCCGCCTATCGGGCGTTGGACGCGTTGCAGGAAGCGAATCTGGCGTTCAGCGTCGCCTCGCCGGTTGCCGCCGATGGAGAGCAGCAGATCACCGTATCGCTGGCGAACGACACGCCGACACCCGCGCTCAACGCCAAGCTGACATTGCTGGACGAAAAGGGCGGACGGATACTCCCGGCCTATTACAGTGATAATTATGTGGCGCTTTTGCCCGGCGACCGGCGAACCGTCACCATCCGCTATCCGGCGGGACGCACGGCGACACCGCATGTTGCGCTGAGCGGCTGGAACGTGCAGCCTCAGAACCGGTCTGCCGGAAACTGAGGCGATGCGCTCCCTTGTCCCGATCGCGGCGGCGCTGCTGATCGCGGCCGGCGCTCCGGACAAGGACGCGGGGCCGCGCGTCGCGGTGTCCGGCGGCGTTGTCGAGGGCGTGGCGACGACCGACGGCGGACCGCTGCTGTTCCGGGGCGTTCCCTATGCGCAGCCGCCGTTGAAGGACTTGCGGTGGCACGCGCCGGAACCGGTGCGCGCGTGGAGCGGGATCAGGTCAGCGAAGGACCGAGCGCCCGCCTGTCTCCAGAACGATTATAAATGGAATAGCGTCGACCATGTTTTCGCCAGCGAAGACTGCCTGACGCTCGATGTGGCGACGCCGGGCCTGCCCGGACATTCGGCCGCGCGGCATCCTGTGATGGTCTGGATACACGGTGGCAGCAACCGTGCGGGGTCGCCCGGGGATATGGTGGCGGCGCCGCTTGGTCGCGGGGACGTCGTACTGGTCGCCATCCGCTATCGGCTCGGTATCTTCGGCTTTCTCAGCCACCGGGCACTGGCCGGTGAGGCGCGGGGCGCCAGCGGCAATTACGGCCTGATGGATCAGGTGGCCGCATTGCGGTGGGTGCGGGACAATATCGCCCGCTTTGGCGGCGACCCCGGGAATGTGACGATCTTCGGCGAATCCGCAGGCGCGCAGGACGTCGGACTCCTGCTCGCGGCTCCCGATGCGAGGGGGCTGTTCGCGCGTGCGATCCTGCAAAGCGGCACGCCGGGGTTCGGACTGCCGCCGCGCCCGCTTGATCGTGCGCTCAGGCTGGGCGATCAACTGGACGCGCGGCTCGGAACCGATGGCTCCGCAACTGCTCTGCGTAGCGCTTCGGCACCGGCGCTGCTCGCCGCGGACCTCGCCTTGCATGACGAGGCGCTGGAGAGTGATGATTTCCTCTGGCTTCGGCCGACACTGGACGGCGCCGTATTGCCGGGTGATCTTCGGGCCCTGTTGCGTGCCGCGCCGGTCCGGCCCGTCATCATCGGCTCCAACCGCGCGGAGTTCGGCATGCCGGGCGGGCGTCCGCATCGCGATGCGAACGTGGATGCGGCCTTCGGTATAAACGCCGACCGTGCCCGGGCCTTTTATGCCCTCGACCGGCCCGATCCCGCACCCGACGCGCGTTTGGGCGATCGCGACCTGCGGATTGCGACCCACATTCTGTTCCGATGCCCGGCGGGCCGTCTGGCCGACCTCTTGTCGGCGGCCGGGTGGCCGGTTTGGCGCTATGAGTTCGATCTCGCTCCCGCTGGCGGGCGCAGCTTCCATGGTGCCGACATCCCCTATGTGTTGGGCGACCAGCGCTTCGGCGAGAACCTCTCCCTGCAGGCTTACTGGCTGAACTTTGCGGCGGGCGGAAACCCGGAGGGTGCCGGACTGCCCGACTGGCCCGGTTATGGCCGGGACCGGCATTATGTGACCTTTGATGCTGCGGGCGTCACGCCCGGGGCGGCGCTGGCCGCAGAACCCTGCGGCTGGATGGACAGGTTTTAGGGGATGCGTGTGATCAACCGGCGAACCGCGATGGCAATGGCCGCCCTTGTGCCGCTGGCGAAGGCATTGCCGGCCAGCGCGGCGCAATGCCCGGTGGAGGGCGATGCCGAACGGCGGCTGCATACCGACTTCGCATGGCTTGATCGCTATGCGGCCGATAACCGGGCGCTGCTGGCCGACGGCGCGGCGAACGGCATCGTCTTCATCGGTGACAGCATCACCGAAGGCTGGCGGGACAAGCGGCCGGGCTTTTTTACAGCCGGGCGGGTGAACCGCGGCATCGGCGGGCAGACAACGCCGCAGATGCTGTTGCGGATGATGGCCGACGTCATCGCGCTGCGTCCCCGCGCGGTTCACATCATGGCGGGAACGAACGACATAGCCGGTAATACCGGGCCGATGACCGGGCAGATGAGCCGCGACAATATCGCCGCGATGGCGACGCTGGCTCAGGCGAACGACATCCGGGTGTTCATTGCCTCAATACCTCCGGCTGCAAACTTTCCCTGGCGGCCCGGGCTTGACACGGCCTCGCCGATCACCGCGCTCAACCGCTGGTTAAGGGACTATGCGGAGCGAAGCGGCGCGGTCTGGATAGACTATCATCCGGTGCTGGACGACGGCCGGGGCGGGATGAAGCCGGGCCTTGCCTATGACGGCGTTCACCCAACCGAGGCCGGATATGACGCGATGGCTACCGTACTTGCTCCCCGCCTGACGGCGCTAGGTTTGTGATGAAGGATGGATCGATGAAACTGCGCCCGCAATATGTCGAAAAGCCGTGGGGACGCCACGACCTGCCCGAATGGGCCGACCCGCCTGCGAACCTCGGGGAACCGATCGGCGAACTATGGTTCACCGCGCCGGATGCAGGGCCAATGCCGCTGCTTGTCAAATATCTGTTCACCAGCGAACGCCTGTCGGTTCAGGTCCACCCCGATGACGGTCAGGGAATTGCCCGCGGCCTGCCGGGCGGCAAGACGGAATGCTGGTACATCATGAGCGCGGAGCCAGGCGCCACGCTCGGCATCGGTCTTTCCGAAACGCTGGACGCAGACGCGCTTCGTGCGGCGGCGCTCGACGGTTCGATCGAGACGTTGATGGACTGGCATCCGGTGCATCCCGGCGACTTCTTCTTCATTCCGGCGGGGACGGTCCACGCGGTCGGGGCAGGGGTGTCGCTGGTCGAGATTCAGCAAAATGTCGACGTCACCTATCGCCTGTACGATTATGGGCGGCCAAGGGAACTGCACCTTGACGACGGCACGGCGGTGTCACGCGCTGGTCCCTATGACATGAGCCTTGCCTTGCGTGCGGCGGACGACGACGGCGGAACCCGCATGCTGGCGTCCTGCCGGCAGTTCAAGGTGATGCGCACGGCCGACGCACGCACGATCCGGGACTGGCTGGGCGATGGTCCCCTGTGGGTCGTTCCCATAGCGGGCACGGCGGAACATGGCGGAACGCGGGCGCAGGTCGGCGAATGCTTGTGGATCGAGGGACGAGATACCGTGACGCTGTCCGAAGGCGCCATCGTTCTGGCCGCCGTCGCGGGTGGCAGCCAATGAACCCGGTGCGTCTGTCTCTGCTGCTTTCGGCAATCGTCTCCCTGTCTCCCGTGGCGGCCGCCGCGCAGACCGGCGTCTCGTCGCCCGATGGCCATAACCGGATAGACATGGCGCTCGACGATGACGGCCGGGTGGTCTGGTCCTCATCGCGGGACGGCGTACCGCTGATCGAGGCGTCGCCGCTCGGCCTGACGCTGGACGACAGCCCCCTGTCCACAGGACTGACGATCACCGGCAGGACGACGGCCTCGGGCGAGGATCGCTATCCGATCGTCGCCGGCAAGGCCGCGTTCGCGGATGACAGATATAATGCCGTCACCATTTCGCTGGTGGAGGCAAAGGGCGCGCGCCGCGCGCTGAACGTCGAACTGCGCGCCTATGAAGGGGGCGTGGCATTCCGCACGATCGTCCCGCCGCAACCGCAGACGCGCGCGGCGGTCGTGCGGTCGGAGGAAACCGAATTCAGGATCGCACCCGGACGGCAGTGCTGGGGCTTCAACATCGGGTCCCTCGGAAAGAGCCATGAGGGGGAATATGAGGCCGTCGATCCTGGGCGGGTCCGTCCGCACAATCTCCTCGACCTGCCGGTTCTGTGCGAAGGGGCCGGAAAGGCGCTGGCGATAACGGAGGCAGGCCTTACGGATTTCACCGCGATGTATCTGACGGGGCGGGGCGATGGAGGTCCCGGTTTTGCCCTGCGCCTGTCTTCGGCCCTCGATGATCCCAACGTCGCCGTGCGCAGCCGGGTCGGTTCGCCGATCGCGACACCCTGGCGTCTGGTGATGCAGGGGGACAAGGCGGGCGACTTCGTCTCCTCGACCCTCGTCACCAGCCTCGCGGAACCCTCGCGTGTGGCCGACACCGGCTGGATACGTCCCGGCCTCTCCGCCTGGGACTGGTGGAACGGCCCCAGCGTGAAGGCCGTGGGGAAGGCTGGCACGGACACGGCGACGGCGAAGGCCTTCATCGACTTCGCCGCCGCCAACGGCTTCCCCTACAGCCTGATCGACGAGGGCTGGTATCAGGGGGCGGGTGGCGCGGGTATCGTCCGCCCCGGCGCCGATGTGCTGCACTGGAGGCCGGAGGTCGATCTCCCCGGCCTTATCGACTACGCGCGTGGCAAGGGCGTTCGGCTCTGGCTCTGGTTCAACTGGCGCGCTCTGGACGCCGACATGGAGGCTGCTCTGGCGCAATATGCCCGGATGGGCATCGCCGGCATCAAGGTCGATTTCATGGACCGGGACGATCAGGCGATGGTCGACTGGTATCACAGGTTGCTGGAAGCAGCGGCGCGCCACCGGCTAATGGTCGATCTCCACGGGGCCTATGTCCCGCGCGGACTGACACGCACCTTTCCCCATTTCTTGACGCAGGAAGGGGTGATGGGCGCGGAGTACAACAAATGGAGCCGCCGCGTGACGGCGACCCATGACGTGATGCTTGCCTACACGCGCGGCCTGCTGGGCCCGATGGACTACACGCCCGGAGGGTTCCGCAACGTTTCGCCCGACCAGTTCACCATTCGCAATGACCTGCCCTTCGTGCAGACCACGCGGGCGCACGGCCTCGCCCAATATGTCGTCTTCGAAAGTCCGTTCGCGGCCGTATCCGACAGCCCTGACACCTATGCCGAAAGCCTGGCCGGACTCGATTTCATCCGCACCGTGCCGACGACCTGGGACGAGACCCGGTTTCTCGATGGTGAAACCGGACAATATGTCGCGGTTGCCCGGCGAAAGGGGCGGCGATGGTATGTGGGCGTGCTGAACAATGAACAGGCCCGGACGATCACGCTTCCTCTCGACCGGCTGGGACGAGGTTTTGCAATGACGCTGTGGCGAGACGGCAAGGCGGCGGCGGATGTCATCCGGGAGGAGGATGTGGTTGGCGGTGCGTTCCCGTTGGCTCTTGCCGGATCCGGCGGCGCCGTCCTCACGCTCGATCCGAAAAAATAGCGACGATCGAAAGGTAGTCGCGTGGGTCGGTGCTGGTTTGATCGGCGCCAGCCCGTTATGGATGAAATCGCACATCTGATTGCTGGAATAGAGATTCCGCTGTCCCGATAGGCGCACATGGGCGCTGGTATCGGAAAAATGTGTCTACCATTTCAGGGAATGTCTAAAATAACCTTGCTCTTCGCATCCGACGAAGCACGAATAGATTTGTTACGTTATCGAGCACATGCAAATCGCGGATGATTGGTGACAATGATAAGCGCACGGGTTTGCCTGCGATGCGCCTCTGCCGCATCCTTCGCGACCGCGTCGTATGAATCACACGATCACATACTTGGGAAGCCACTCAACAATTCAGCTCAACATGAGGATTTTCTAAGTCTCAACGACGGCAATGTCGAAGTCTGATGGGTATTTTCGAAATGGTCAGCAATTGCCATATCTTAAAGAGGCAGGAGACGAGCGCGCTATCGTCGACCGACACCGATCAGCGCTGTTGACGGAATTGGCAAAATCGGGAGCTCGCCTGCCATCTGCCTGATTTCTGCAACAACTGCGGCCTTCTCGCCGTCACTGAGGCTTGCCCAGTCAGGCGACATGCCGAACAAGGTGTCGGGATCATCCAGGGCGCTTACATCGAGCTTGTAATCATAGGTGACGCTCTCGATCCGTGCGTCGCGATAGCCGGCGACATGCATCTGGTGGGCGAAGTTCTCAGGCTCGTTGAGAGCGTTCACAGCTTCCGGCATTTCCATGTGATCGCGGCCGGGGAAGAGCTTTCGGCGGATGTTGCCAAGCAGCAGGAACGTCGCCGCGCCACGTTCCTGCCACGTTGCTACGACGCCGTAGCCATCTGGGCGTGTGACCCTTGCCATTTCGGCGAGCCCCTTGCGCCAATCGGGGAACATAATGACTCCGAAGATAGAGAAGACGGCATCGAACGCCCCGTCCGGCAGTGCCAGATTCTGCCCGTCCATCGTACGAGCCTCCACATTGGCCAACCCTGCCATGGCGATGCGGGCGACCATCCCGGGCGAAAAGTCGATCGCCATCACCTGTGCGCCTGTTCTTGCAGCCGTCAGCGCCAGGGCGCCGGTGCCGGCGGCAACGTCAAGCACGCGGCTGTTGGGCCCAAGGGGTATTCGAGCCAGCGCCGCCTCGGCATATTGCGCAGTGAAAGGATGGGCTGTCTTCTCATAGTGCTGAGCGGCCTTGTCCCAATGGGCTGCGTTCTCAAACTCCCGCATTCGATAGCTCCACGAATCATGTAACTTTACAAGTATCATGATGTATCTTGCTTGCCAATCTGGGTTGGAAGGCTGAGGGTGGGCCATGCGCAATGACAGCCGCCTTTCGCGAATGCTCCATGTCCTGCTCCATATGGCGGGGCATAAGGGAGCGATGACGTCCGAAACGATTGCCAAGATGCTGGGTACGAACCCGGTCGTTGTGCGGCGGACGATGGCTGGTCTGCGCGACGCGGGATATGTGTCCTCTGAGAAGGGGCATGGTGGCGGCTGGGTGATCGCAGCCGATCTCGATACGGTGTCACTCCTCGATGTTCATCGGGCGGTAGGCGGGCTGCGGCTTTTTGCCATCGGAAGTGAGCATCCTAATCCAAATTGCGCGGTTGAAGCGGCCGTCAATGAGGCGTTGGATGACGCGCTTGCGGAGGCAGAGGCATTGCTGATCGCTCGGCTAGGCGCAGTGAAACTCGCTGATCTGGCCCGGAGCTTCGATGCGCGTTGCGCCTTGCGGGAGGAGAGCGAACATTAACTTGATCGGGTGTCCTCGCACGAGCAGCGCCCGTACTGTTTGGAGGCGAGGCCATGGTTGACGGACGACGCCATGCCTGGGGGGCTGGGTCCGCAGCGGTCAAGCTTCAGATTCCTGCCCAACCGGAACTCTATTGCATTACTTACCCGACGATCGGTCGTCCCGGCTAACGCTCTCACCTTCGCTCGCGAGGCGCACCTGTCGGCTCTCGGCGACACTCAGCCCAAGGATACGGAGTTGATATTCCGCGGCGCGGTCGGACACATCTGGCCCGCTGCCCTCAAGCCGTGCGCTAACCCCGGCGCGAAGGAGAGCCAGGTGCGCGTCAATCACAAACTCGTCTAACGGCTCTGTGAACCGACCCTGCTTTATCCCCAACGCGACATCAAGACGCATATAGTGCGCAATGTCTTCCTTGATCGCCTCGAATTCGGTGAAAGCAGAAACCAGTAACCGGCCCCAAAGCGGCTCGGCGGCGGCGATCTCGATAAATTGACGGGTGCCGAAGGCCACCCGCGCGGCACCATCTTCCAAGGAGAGGCGAGCGCTGCTCATTTCGTTGTGCATCGCCAGCGTAACGGCGCGGCATACGGAGGAGACGATCTCTGCCTTGTCCTTGAAATAAATGTAAAAAGTGCCGTTCGCGAGCTCTGCGGCGGCGGCGATCTCGCTTACGGATGTCGCGTTGATGCCGCGCTCGGACATCAACTCCAGCGCGGCCTGGGTCAGACGCGCGCGGGTGCGCTCACGCTTACTGCCGCCTCTCGATTGTCTAACGCTTTTTGTTGCCACCCCTGATCCATAGTCGGCGCTCGCCGCGATTGCAAATGTTGACATCCCTCTCATAATGAGATATCTCTCATTTTAACGCGAAAGACGGGAGAGAGGGTAAATGGTCCGACATGTCGTAATCTTCTCTTGGCGACCCGAGTGTGACGCCGGTCAGATTGAGCGATTCAAGACGGCTCTTTGTGAACTCGCCCACGAATTGCGCGCGCTTGTCAGTATCGATCACGGACCTGACCTCAGCTATCGAGATGGCAACGGCGACTATGGACTGGTCGCGGCGTTTGCTGACCGGGCTGCTTGGGATGCCTATCAGGCGCATCCCAAGCATAAGGCGTTCGTGCATGATTTCGTGACGCCGATCCAGGCGAGCCGGCTGACCATTCAGTTCGAGGGGGTGTCGGCGGCATGACCGACCTTATTGCGCAACAAGGCGAGGACCGATCGAACAGTAACATATTCGCCCTGTTCGAAGCCGCAGCCGCTGCCCATGCTGATCGACCATTCATGCTGATAGATGGGCAGCCGCTGCTGACCTATGGTGAGATGCTGGCGGAGACCGCGAAAGCGGGCGCCTGGCTTGGGTCGCTCAACGTGGCCCAGGGCGATCGCGTATTGGTGCAGATGCACAAGTCTCCTGCGGCGGTGATACTCTATCTTGCCTGTTTGCGGACCGGCGCGGTCTTCATTCCGCTCAACACAGCATATCAGGAGAGCGAGCTTCGTTACTTCCTGTCCGACGCCGATCCTGCACTCCTCATATCGAGTCCGGAATTGCCCGCGGAGAAGGTCGTCTTTGACGGTGCGCGCGCGCTTGTTGCAGGTTCATTGCCTGAGGCGCCTTGGCATGCGACGCAAGGTGAACTCGCTACGGCGATACTCACGCCAGGCGATGCCGCAGCAATCCTGTACACGTCCGGTACGACTGGACGATCCAAGGGGGCGGTGCTCACGCATGGCAATCTATCGTCCAATGTGCAGGCGTTGAACGAAGCGTGGCGGTGGCAGGATGACGACGTCTTGCTTCACGCGCTGCCCACGTTCCATGCGCACGGTCTCTTCGTGGCTCTTCACTGCGCTATGTTGGGCGCTTCCCCGATATTGTTCCACGACCGTTTCGATGCAGCGGCGGTCCTCCGCGACCTTCCTTACGCGACGGTATTCATGGGCGTGCCGACTTTCTACACCCGGTTGCTGGCCGAGCCGTCGTTCGATGAGGCACTTTGTGCTGGGGTGAGACTTTTTGTCAGCGGATCGGCGCCATTGCTCGATGCCACGTTCGAGGAGTTCGAGCGCCGCACCGGCCATGCCATTCTGGAGCGCTACGGCATGACCGAGGCGTTGATGGTCACGTCCAATCCGTATGACGGGCCGCGGATTGCGGGCAGTGTCGGCCGCCCGTTGCCGGGTGTGATGGTCCGGATCGCCGATGGCGAAGGCGGGCTGGCGGCCTGTGGTGAAGCCGGTGTGTTGGAACTCAAAGGTCCGAACCTTTTTGCCGGATATTGGCGTAATCCGGAGAAGACAGCGGAAGACCACACGGCTGACGGCTATTTTATCAGCGGAGATATTGCGACGGAAGACGACGCCGGAATCATTCGGATCGTCGGGCGAGCGAAGGATCTGATTATCTCGGGTGGCTACAATATCTATCCGAAGGAAATCGAGCTGGCGATCGATGCGCTTGATGGTGTGGACGAAAGCGCTGTCATTGGTGTGCCTCATCCCGATTTCGGTGAGGGGGTAGTCGCGCTCGTAACTGCAGCGCCAGGCGCCTTGCTCGATCCGGCGGCGATTACGGCCCGGCTGGCTCAGGAGCTCGCCGCTTTCAAGCGCCCCAAACATGTATTTATCATCGACGTACTGCCTCGCAATGCGATGGGGAAAGTGCAGAAGGCGGAATTGCGGCAGGCATATAAGGACGTGTTTGCTTGCGCCACGGTGTGACGTGGTGCTGTCTGTTTATTCGGATGACGCCCGCTAGGGGCGAGTGAGTTAGCAGGAATACCAATATTTAGGAATGGTGGCGGGGTTGTCCGTCTACCAGCGGGAGAGTTGTAAATGCGGGTTGTTACCTTCTTGGCAGGCGGCGCAATTCGACATGGCGTTCGGACCGGTGATGTCATTCAGGTCCGCCCAACGGCGGAAGCCGCTGTCGATATCGCCATGAACGAGGCTGCCTACCAAGCGGGGGAGGAAATTGCGGTGGCCGACGTCACTCTGCTGGCTCCCGTGCAACGGCCTGGAAAGGTCATCTGTATCGGACTTAACTATCGTGCCCACGCGGAGGAGGGGGGGAACCCGATCCCGGAATATCCGGCCGTGTTCCTTCGCGGCCCGACGTCGCTGGTGGGGCCTGAGGGAGCGATCATTCTGCCGGAAATCTCAGACAAGCTTGATTATGAGGCTGAGCTGGCCGTCGTGATCGGCAAGACAGCCACGAATGTCCGGGACAATCCGCTTGAGTATGTGGCGGGCTACTGTGCTTTCAATGACGGCTCGATCCGCGATTTTCAGCGTAAATCGAGCCAGTGGACGGCGGGCAAGAATTTCGATTATTCCGGAGCATTCAGCGCGGAGCTGGTGACGCCTGACGAACTTCCTGCTGGTGCTTCGGGGTTGCGGATACAGGCACGTCTGAATGGCGAGGTCATGCAGGACAGCAACACCGCCGACATGATCTTCGACGTCGCTACGCTGATCGTCACACTTTCGCAGGCCATGACCCTCGAGCCGGGCGACGTGATTGCCACCGGCACCCCCGCAGGGGTGGGCTATGCGCGCAATCCCCCTGTGTTCATGCGGGCAGGGGATCGTATCGAAGTTGAAATCGAGGGGGTCGGAATTGCCGCCAACACGGTAGCGCGTCGGGGAGCGTCGCTGTGATAGCGGCGTCCGAAGGTTCTGGTGGCGGATCGAGCCAGCGGCACCATGAGCGCGTGCGTGCTATCCGGGCGATGGGAAACAACTTCACCCCGGACGTGATCGGTGCGACCCTTGATCTGTACGCGGAGGATCTGGTCTTCGATCCGAGCATCGAGTGTCTCGCCGATCTCGCATATGGTGACGAGGAACGGCAGGTTCTCGATCTGTACCGGCACCCCCATGATCGCGGCGGCCCGCTGATGCTGTTCGTACCGGGCGGCGGCTTTGACGGCGGCGACAAGCGCATCAACGATCTGTTTTTTGGCAACATCGCGCGCTGGTTCGCCTCGAAGGGAGTCATCGGGGCCGTGATGAACTATCGGCTCGCACCTTCGGCGTGCTGGCCGGCAGGTGCGCTCGACGTGCATCGGGCGGTAGAATGGCTAAGGCGCAAGGCAGCCAATCTGGGTTTCGACCCGGATCAGATTTGGGTCGTCGGCAATTCGGCAGGCGCGAACCATGTCGCGACAGCGCTGCTCGACCGGAGCCTGGCCGATGAACCGATGGTGCGAGGCGCTGCCCTTGTCAGTGGTATCCGCGCGGCCAGCTTTACCGAGTTCGGCCTGCCCTCATCCCCGCCCGACCCCAGGAAGTGGGAGAAACTGCACGGCCATTTGAGGGAATTGGGCCTGGATCTCGGCGAACCGGTCTCGAGATGGATGGGGGCCCGGCCGACCTTGCCGGATTACCTGCCCGCGATCGGGATCAGCCGACGGGCCGATAATGTGATCTACGCCTTCGGTCATCAACATCTCGGCCTCACTTTAGCCGCGACAACGGGCGAGATCGTGTCCCAACTCGCGACGAGCAGCGCCGCTGCGATCGACATGCAGCCCTTCGACATCGATCGTTTTGCGTTCTTCAAACCTTCTCGCAACCTTGGACAACACTGACATGACAATCGGAATCGGCGGTTCGACCTGGGATCGCGAACTGGAGGCCTTGCAGCCTCTGCCCGAGCCGCCGCAGTCTATCGCGGCGACGGAACTCGAAGCCCGCATGGAGCGCGCGCGCGCGCTGATGCGTGCCGCCGGCATGCAGGCGATGCTGATCGGCGCCGGTACCAGTCTACGCTATTTTACGGGTGTCGGCTGGCCCGGCACCGAACGCCTGGTTGCGATGCTGTTGCCAGTCAACGGAACGCCGATGATGATATGCCCTGCTTTCGAGTGCGAGTCTCTGCAAGCCAGCCTGCAGATCGACGCTGAACTAAGGCTTTGGCAGGAAGATGAGCCCTCGGCCGCGTTGGTCGTCACAACCGCGCGCGAAATGGGCGTCGAAACGCTGGGCTTCGATCCTGCCTTGCCTTTCCTGGTCTTCAGCAAGGTTGCTGCGATGGCGCGGAACATGACGATCGTCGATGCGGCGCCAGTTGTTGACGGATGTCGCAGCATCAAATCTGCGGCCGAGCTTGCCTGCTTGCAATATGCCAAGAGCCTGACGCTGGAAGTGCATCGGCGGGCAGCGCGCATCTTGAGGCCCGGCATAACGACGACCGAGGTTCGCCGTTTCATCGAAGCCGCCCATCGCAAGGCGGGCGCGGATAACGGTTCCTATTTCTGTGCAGTACAATTCGCCACAGCCAGCGCCTATCCACACGGCGTTCCAGGAGAGCAGGCCTTGGCCGATGGCGACCTGGTCCTCATCGACACGGGATGCCAATTCGCCGGCTATCACTCAGACATTACGCGTACCTATGTCTTCGGTGAGCCAACCGAAACCCATCGGCGCATCTGGGCAATCGAACATGAAGCGCAAGCCGCAGCATTTGCCGCGGTCCGCCCAGGCATAGCCTGCGAACACATCGATCAAGTGGCTCGAGACGTGCTGGAGCGATACGGGCTGGGGCCGAATTACATGCTGCCTGGCCTGCCGCACCGCACGGGCCACGGGATTGGCCTGTCGATCCATGAGGGGCCTTATCTCGTACGTGGCGATAAAACCCCGCTGGCCCCGGGAATGTGCTTCTCGAATGAACCGATGATCGTCATTCCAGACCAGTTCGGAATCCGTCTGGAAGACCATTTTTACGTGACCGATGACGGTGCCCGCTGGTTTACGCGGCCATCCGCGTCGATTGATCGTCCGTTTTCATAAGCGCGCATCCAGATGTTGCATACGAGCACTTGCGTTTTCCCGGGAGCGCGCTCCTGCGACCACCTTTCGTGGGACGCCACGCCGGACTCCCGCCCTCCGCATGGCGGTTGCTCGATGATCTCGCCTCCAGGTTCTGAGCCGGAGATCATCGATGCATAGTTTGCTGCCGATGGAGAATGCCCGAGCCACCGCGGATGCGCGGGTGACCGGTGCGATCGTGCTGAGCGCCGCAGGTGCAGCGCTGGGCGGCCTCCTGTTCGGGTTCGACACGGCGGTTATATCGGGTGCGACCCAGGCGCTCCAGACCCGCTTCGCACTGACCGATGCATCGCTCGGCTTCACCGTGTCGTCGGCATTGATCGGCACCGTGATCGGATCGCTTGTCGCGGGCGCGCCGGCCGACCGGCATGGGCGGCGCGCCGTTATGCTGTCTGTCGCCATAGCGTATGTCATCTCGTCGCTCGGAACGGCCCTCGCTGGCAACTGGGCCGTGCTGATCGCTTTCCGGTTTCTCGGTGGCCTCGCAATCGGCGCGGCGTCAGTGGTGACGCCCATCTATATTGCGGAGGTGGCGCCCGCGCGCTTCCGCGGGCGTTTGGTCGCCCTGAATCAGCTGAACATCGTGCTCGGTATCCTCATCGCGTTCCTGTCGAACTACATCATTGCCCAGCTACTGCCGACAGAACGCGCATGGCGGTGGATGTTCGGCATCGTCGCGGTGCCCTCCGTCGTCTACCTCGTCGTTACATTGCGGCTTTCGGAGAGCCCCCGCTGGCTTGCGATCCAAGGTGCGCATGAGAAGGCGACTTCGAGCATGCGTAAGCTCGGCTTCCTCGATCCTGCCGCCGAACTCGAAAGGATCGAGGCGGCAGAAATGCGTGAGAAGGCGGGCGGAACGCCCCGTCTGTTTCAGGCGGCTCATTCTGTGCCGGTCTCATGCGCGCTTGCGATCGCCATGTTCAACCAGCTCTCGGGCATCAACGCGCTGCTCTACTACGCGCCGCGGATCTTTGAGTTTGCAGGCGCGGGTGCGGACTCTGCCTTGCTCCAGTCGATCGCCGTGGGCGGCACCAACCTCGTTTTCACCGTTCTCGCGTTGTTCCTTATTGATCGGTTCGGCCGCAAGCCGCTGCTCTACGTGGGCTCAGTGGTCTGCGCCCTCGCGCTTCTGCTGGTCGGCTGGCAACTCGAGCAGGCAGTGCCGGATGGTACGCTGATCCTCCTTGGCTTGCTCGGTTTCATCGCAGCCTTTGCTGTCAGCCAGGGCGCTGTCATCTGGGTATTCATCTCGGAACTGTTCCCCAGCGCAGTGCGCGGCAAGGGACAGGCCTTGGGATCCACCACTCATTGGGTCATGGCGGCGGCGATCACGTGGCTCTTCCCGGTCGTTGCGGGCTCAGTTGGCGGTTGGGTGTTCGCCTTTTTCGGGGCGATGATGCTTGTACAATTCATCTGGACTTGGCGCGTCATGCCCGAGACCAACGGCATCGCGCTCGAAGATATGGATATAAGGGGTACCACATCGTGAAAAGGCTTGCCTTCATCCTGGCGGCCGCCGCGCTGCTGTCGCCCGCTGTGTCGGCTCAACGCGCCGATCCGCGACCTGCCTATCATTTCGCGCCGGCGCGCAACTGGATGAACGATCCCAACGGGCTCGTTTATTATGATGGCGAGTATCATCTTTTCTACCAGTACAACCCGCACGGGGACCGGTGGGGTCACATGAGCTGGGGTCATGCGGTCAGCCCTGATCTCGTGCACTGGCAGGAAATGCCGATCGCCATAGCAGCGACCGAAGACGTAATGGCCTATTCGGGCAGCGCGGTGGTGGACTGGAACAACAGCAGCGGCTTTGGCCACGGCGGAAAACCGCCGTTGGTGGCGATCTACACCGGCCACCATATGAAGGCGAGGCTGGAGTCGCAATATCTCGCATACAGCAACGACAGGGGCCGTAGCTGGAAAGTTCACGGAGAGGTGCTGAGCGTCGGATCACCCGAGTTTCGCGACCCCAAGGTTTTCTGGCATGCCGCGACAAGGCGATGGATCATGGTCGCGGTGATGGCGCTGGAAAATCGTGTCGTCATCTTCACCTCACCGAACCTGAAAAATTGGAGTCTCGCCAGCAGCTTCGGTCCCGCCGGCGCGCGCGGCAAGAACTGGGAGTGCCCCGATCTCTTTGAACTCCCGGTCATGGGGGGCGTGCCCGGAGAGCGCCGCTGGGTTCTAAGCGTGAACCTCGGCGACAACAGCATCGGCGGTGGCTCGGGTAGCCAGTATTTTGTCGGCAATTTCGACGGAACTCGCTTCGCCACCCTGCCGGGCTGGGGGGATGAACCACGCTGGATGGACTATGGCGCCGACTTCTATGCCGCCGTGTCATGGAACGATCTTCCTGAGAGCGACCCGCGTCGCATCTGGATCGGCTGGGCAAACGACTGGCGTTATGCGGAGGCTATACCCACCTGGCCTTCACGAGGGCTGATGACGGTGCCGCGGACCGTGACGTTGCTGAAGACCGATAACACTTACCGCATTGCGCAGGCGCCAGTACGCGAGTTGGACGCGTTGCGCGGACCGGTCCAGAGCTTCTCCGCCTCGCTGGACGAAGCGCCGACCGATCTGCCGATTGCGGGCGGCTCGGTCGACTTTGTCGCCGACATTGACGCTGGAAAAGCCGATCAGGTGACGTTCGCGATCACCGACGGCCAGGGTTATCAGACGCTGATCGGCGTCAACCCGACAGTGAATGAGGTGTTTGTAGACCGCACTCGGTCGGGCCCCCACTTCCACGACGCTTTCGCTATTCGTCACGTGGCGCCGGTTGACCTGAAAACCCGCAAAGTGCGGCTGCGGGTCATGGTCGACGAGTCAATCCTTGAGGTGTTCGTCGGCGACGGCACCCGCACCATCACAGACCGCTTCTTTCGTGGCGGTGGCCCGTTACGCTGGAGCGCATCTGCACGTGGGGACACCGCGACCGTGAAATTGCAGACTTGGCCCATGGCAGGAGCGGGCGCATCGGCGCCGCAGGCGTCGGCGCTTCCTCTCACGGCTCCGCGGATAGAAGAAGCCAGTCTGGAATGAGGCATCACGCTCACCCAGCCTTTGGCAATCTAACACCGGTAGACCCACATTTCCCAAGTAAGGCGCTGATTTCGCTGTCCTGACCATTATATTTCCTATATAAAACATGGTGTTGAAGGCTGCGAGGGGCGCGTTTCATGG
>QFQF01000030.1 GCA_003248935.1 Sphingobium sp. | reverse complement strand
AGAAGCTCATTCGGTATGGCAGGTTCTTTGCGTCGTGACATAGTGGGACTCCTTGTTGCCCATTATGCCCGGCCACACACGGAAATCCTGACAGTCCCCATTGATGGCGTCCAGCGGCAACGACACTTCAATCAACTTCTTCCGATACGCCAAAACTTCTGATCCCACCTTCGATTCTGTTCCCCTCCATAGGTAACGAGGCGGCCCCGTTTCGTCACCCGCATTGGCACATCAATCGGTGGATCGTGCCAGGCGGACCGAGAAGGCGCGCTCCCCCGTGCGGCGTAGCAGGACCGCGTCGCCTTCCTGTGCGCTGGTGGCGGCGAAGAAGGCGCGGATCGCGCCGCGCTCGCGCAGGATCATCTTGTCGCCGGCGATGTCGGTCTCGATCGAGCTGCTCGGCTGGAACGACACGATGATCGGCTTGCCCGCCTCGTCGCGATTGCCGCCACCGATGCTGTCTTCGGGCAGGATGTGCCGGGCCGTCCGGAGCGAGAAATGGCCATTGCGCAGGTTGCCGCCGGACAGCGGGATGCGGATGCCGTTCGCTACGGTGCTTGGCGCCGGCGTGTGGCTAGCCGGCTCTGCAGCGGCCCGCCGAGCAGGTTCGATCCTCGGCCCCGCTGGGCGTGGCGCCTCTGCGACCAATGGCACATGCCGGGCGGCCACGTTCTTCAATTGCGTTTGCACCTCGGGCGCGAGGTCCACCCACGTTACCGCGCCAGATGGATGGCGATAACCGACCGGCGCGTCGAGCACCTGCACGTCCGCCAGCACCCACGGCGTGAACCACTTGTAGCCGCCTCCCTCAACCATGGCTTGCGGGATGCAATGCCGATCGAAGGTGCCAGCCATCCCGGTCGCCGACAGCGGCGCCAGGCAATCGGCGATGTGCGCGATCGCCACGATCTGACCGCTTCCCTTGCGGACTAGCGCCACGGGGCCCCGCTTCGCGGTGGCGCGGGAGCGCATCTCCCACGTTTTCTGGCCAGCCATGATGAGGCCGATCCACGGTTCGTCGATGATCAGGGCTTGTGTGGGCATGATTCGTCTCCTTGCCCGCAACGAGCTAGAGACGGGTTGCGGCAAAAACCAATGGCTTTTTCGGCTGATGGCGGAATTTATGCATCTGCCCTTGTGCTTGCCTTCACCTTGCCGCGCCGCCACGATGTTGAAGTTACCGCAAGGGGAAGCGTGTGGCCGAACGATTCGATCTTTTCCGATTATCTCTTTTGCTGCGTCAGCAACGCGACGCTTTCGAAGGTCCAGACCCGACGCGCGAAGAATATCTTCGGAAAATATTCGGCGAGAAGCGCACTTTCTCGTTTTACGGAACCGAGTTTCATTATGTCCCCGAGGATCCGCAATCGCGATCTGATGTGGTGATGGGGCGCATCGGCCGAGCATTAAGCACGGAAGAAAACACGTCCCCAGATGAAGGTTTCAAGGAAACCATACATGCCGGCTGGCGGGCAGTAACGATCGTTGTCGATCCGAAGCACCATGACGATGGGCAGAAGGTGGCCGTCGAGGTGAATAACAGGGTCGGGAAGGCCAAGGGGCTGATCAGCGGCCTGGTCGATGCAATCAACGAGACCTACCCGCACACCGCTTATGCCGTGGAGGTCGCAGCCATCATCAATGCGGAATCGTTTTGGCATTTCGCCGAGCAGAACAAGGGGATGATCACGCGGCTCACCTTCGAGTTCGTCGCACCGAACATGTTCGGCGGCACCGACGATCTGTCCGAGGAACTGCGCGCCTTCCGGCAAAAAGAGAATGCCGAAAAGGTCACGATCGGATTGCAGAGCAATGAAGGGCTCGAAACCGACACCGACCGAACGCGGGAAGCGGTCGATTATGCCGTTCAGGGCTGCGGCACCATCAAGGCGCGGACGAAATCGGGGAAACGGTTTGATTCGTCGCGAACGAACGCCAGCAGCAAGCTCGACGAGCCTGCCGAGGAGGATACGCGACCGACGTTGGTGCGTCTTGCGTCTCTAGTCGGCAGGATTTTGGGGCGTGAGTAAAACGGTTGCCCTGTGCGCGTTCATCGTATCGATCGGCGTCTGGATCGTCCTATCGGTCTGCGCACCCTGGGTGCTGAGCGACAATAACAGCTTCATGAAGGATTTTCTGAGCGACAAGGTGCTCAGCTTCCTTGGCGTGATAGTCACGATCACTCTGGCATCGATCGCGAACCTGCATCTGGAACTCAATAAAATCGAGCAGGCGGCCGGTCGCCGGGGATTCCCAAAAGCTCGTCTCCGATTGAAGCAATCTGCAGCATGGATGATCGCCATGCTGCTTGCGACAGTCGCCCTCGACGTTGTGAAACCCCTCGTCCACGCCGGCGAGATCGTGACTTCCTTTTTGAACGGTGCGAGCCTGTTGATCGTGATTTTCAATGCCTTGATTTTGATCGACATCACACAGATGGTTTTTCAGATCGAACCCAATCTGCCCCCCGAGTAAAAGCAATGAGCCGCTATCGCTCGCAGGTTCGCGAGGTCATCAACCGCAATACTGTTGTCAGCCTCGCGCTCGCGCAGGGTTACAATGCTTTCCTTCCGGTCTATGACGGAGGGGTCGATTTCATACTCTATCGCGAGAGTGACGGGATCGTCCGTAAGGTCCAGCTCAAGGGGCGGTGGACGATCGATCGCAAGTATCTGGGCCGGGACATCTGGATTGCCTTCCCCATCGGCACGGACTGGTATCTGATGCCACACGACGAGATGGTTGCTTCGGCAAATGCGGACGGCACGACCAAAAGCGCATCATGGACTGAGGGCGGGAGTTACTCCCGCCCACACCCATCAAGGGCCATCGCCGCCGCCTGTGCATCCTATCGCTTCGCGGCTGTCGCAGACGTCGCAGCGGAAGCTATAACCGACGCTGGAATAGAGGCGCGCGGCAGTTGACCCTGTCAGCGAATTTTGTCGAACCACCCTCGCTCAGCCCAGATCCGCTTCAGATTGTCCATGTCGTCGGACGGCGGATACAGGCCCGGAGCGGAACCGAGCCACTCGAGATAGATCAGCACGTCCCCGCGATTGGTCGCGTCAAAGTTACGGAAGCGTCCGACACGAAAGTCGGTCCCCGGCAGATTTTCATTATAACTGTTCAAAAGAATCGCGCCGAGCGTTCTCGACGTTTCAGTGGCATCGTCGACGGTCTGCTCCAGGATGTTGTGGTAAGCGGCGAGCTGCCTTGCATTCATTTCCATAGTGGCTCCCTTCTTTGAGAGAAGAGACCCTTGGCTGGTCACTCCGGTTCTGCCTTAATAGGCTGGCGTCGCGCTGTCCGAGCACTCTGCCTCCGGCTTAGCCAAGCCTGCCATCCCGCATCTCAGTCTGCGTGTCGCGCCACGCCGAACGACATTATGCATCGCCCTTGGGGCGGGGACAAATCCGATATCGGTGCGAGCTGCGGCACCGTCAAGCCTATGCCCCGCTGGCAGTTTCCTTGCGTGGGCCTGCCATTAACTCATCAATGGAATACACCACCGCGGTCGATCCGAAATCTGGCTCCCGACGGAAGGGCTGCGGGATATAGGTCGGCTCGCCCGCAAAGCCCTTGGTTACGCGCACTAGCGCGAGCCAGAAGCGGTCGCCGGCGTTGAGGGCGGTCAGGATTTCGTTGCGCGTGACGATGACGACCTCGGCATCATCGTGGCGCCCCTTCACCTCGATAAAGCGTGGCTCGCCGGTGGCGGGGTCACGGCTTTCGATATCATAGCCGACCTTGGCGGCGGACACGTCGATGGGCACGCGCCCGGCTGCGCGCTCGGCGGCCATGACAGCTTCCATCGCCGCCAGTTCGCACTGGCGACGATCGAACGGATCCTCGGCGACGAAGCTCGTCGCGTTGCCATTGGCTTCAGGCGGACGCAGCAGACGCGCCGGAATGATGAGCGCAGCGCCCTTCACAGTCGGCGGCAAGGGGGCGATGGCTCGCTCGGCATCCAGTTCGGCCATGCGAATGCGCAGGCGGTCAGCCAACCGTTCGGCGGTCGAGGCCGCGTTGGCTGAGTTCAGCCGTTGCTGCTTGCCGGCCGCTTCCTGCAACCGCAGTTCTTCGGCACGGCCATCCCACCACGAAATTGCGGCAGTGAGGCGCGCACGCACCTCAGTCGCGACCCGCTCGATTTCACCCAGGCGACGCGTCCGCACCTCGTTCAGATGCTCAGGCACCAGTGACGCGATCGCATAGCCGATGGCGCGCTTCTCTACGTCTTCGGACAGCCACGGATCGGCAAGCAGCTTCATCGCCGCTGCATGCTCGTCATCGCGCAGCGCGCGTGCGTCGAGATAGGGCGCCGGCCCCGCATCGGTAATGCGACCATCGGGGTGGATCGCCACGAACTGCAGGCGATGCGAGATGACCCGGCCGTGTCCTTCACGGGTAACTCGTCCATCCCGCACGGCATGTTCCAGCATGACGAGGATGTGCGGCGCTTCGACATCTCTGCCGGTTTCGTCGACAAGAATCGCGCCCTGTCGCATGACATCTCCGGCACGATCGAGCGTGACGGCGACAGTCGCGTCGAGCAAAGGATGGCCCGGGGCCAGAATGGCAGCGCGCGGCTGCCCCTCAACATTTTCCTTCTCGAAGCAAATACGCTCGTATCGGGGGAGGACCGGGTCGCCGCGGCCCGCGATCCGATCACGTTCGCGCAATGCAGCCGGCACCCGCACGATCTCGTGCCGGCCCGCCTCACGGCGGCGCATCTGCCCCCCGAGCCGCTCGAACGCGGCCTCGAAGAACGAACGGATATAGCGCGGCTGCAGGCGGCGAACCTCGGCGCGCTCCATCGTCTCCCGGATCGCGGCAACCTTCGCCGGATCCATGCCCTCTGTCGTCAGCTTGCGCTGGGCGACCAGCGCTTCGATCGCCTGCACGTCCACGGCGCCATCGACCGCGGTGAACAGCCGAGCCTTCACGTCCGGCTGCTCGCCATAGCGCACGGCGTCCATCAGCAGTTCGCGCAGAGGGCGCCCTTCGAAAAGCTCGCCCAGCACATCATAGACACGGCCGCCGAGCGCCTTGCGGGCCTCCTCGATCTTTTCGAGCAGACGGACATAGACTTCGCCTTCGCGCGTCTCGCCCGCGACCAGGTTCCAGAGATGGCACACCTCGGTCTGGCCGATGCGGTGGATGCGACCGAAGCGCTGTTCGAGGCGGTTCGGGTTCCATGGCAGATCGTAATTTACCATCAGATGCGCGCCACGCTGCAGGTTTACACCTTCGCCGGCTGCATCGTTGGCGATCAGCACGCGCAGATCGGGATCGTCGTTGAACGCAGCAATGATGGCCCGCCGACGCTCACGCGGCACACCGCCATGGATGACAGCAACCGCTTCCGGCCGGCCGATCCGCTGGGCGATACGATCGGCCAGATAGTTCAGCGTGTCCTTCGGCTCGGTGAAGATCAGCAGCTTGCGCCGCGTCCCCGTCGCCTCGTCGACCATCGGCGGCTGGTCGAGGATGGTGCGTAGCTGCGCCCACTTCGCGTCCTCGCCCGATCTCAGCAGGCGGTCGGCAAGATGCTCGAGGTCACGCAACCCCAGGATTTCGGTTTCAAGCTCCGCGATGGTCTGCGCGGCCGTGGCCTGATCGACGACGGTCTGCTCGGCGTCTTCGAGTTCGAGGCCGCCCATCTCGTCGATATCGTCATCGTCATAGCTCGTAGGCGCGGTCTTCTGGGCTATCAGGGCGCCGTCGCCACGGGCGATCAGTCGCTCTTCGGCCAGCCGGGCTTCCAGCCGTTCGCGGCGGCGGCGCAAGCTCTGGTATATGGCGGCCGGAGACGACGCGAGTCGCCGCTGGAGGATCTGCAACGCAAAGCCGACCGAATTCCGGCGCCGGCCGTCATCGGCAAGGCGGTCGGCCCGGTTCATCTCCTCGCGAACATAGCGGGTGACGCCCGCGTAGAGTTCGGCTTCCAGCGGCGACAGCGCATATTGCACGGTGTAGGCGCGGCGTTCCGGGAACAGCGGGGAGCCGTCGAATTTGCGCAGCTCCTCCTTGGTCAGGCGCCGCATCATGTCGGAGGCGTCGGCCTTGCGCCCGCCCTCGCGGTTGCGTCCCTCGAACCGGTCGGCATCGAGCAGCGCCATGAACAGCTGGAAGTCGGCATCCTTGCCGTTGTGTGGCGTGGCTGACATCAACAGCAGATGCCGGGCACGCGTCCCGACCAACTGACCAAGCTGGTATCGCTTCGTGAACTTCACTTCGTTGCCGAACAGGCTTGCCGACATCCTGTGCGCTTCGTCACAGATCACGAGATCCCACTCCGGCGCGGCTTCCAGCTTGGCCTTCAGGTCATCGGACCGCGATGCCATGTCGAGCCGCATGATCATGCGATCATGCTCGGTGAAGGGATTGCCGCTGCGCGAGCCCTCGATCTGGTCGCGGGTCAGGATGTCGAAGCCGAGGTCAAACTTTTCGCTCAGCTCGTCCTGCCATTGTTCGACGAGACTGCCGGGCGCTATGATCAGGCACCGTTCGAGGTCGCCGCGGATCAGTAACTCCTTGATCAGCAGCCCGGCCATGACGGTCTTGCCGGCACCGGGATCGTCGGCGAGCAGGAAGCGGAGCGGCTGGCGTGGCAACATCTCGCCATAAACGGCGGTGATCTGATGCGGGAGAGCCTGGATCCGCGATGTCTCCAGAGCGAGATACGGATCGAACAGGTGCGCGAGCCGAATTCGCTGCGCTTCTGACGCCAGACGAAATGACTCACCGTCGCCGGTGAAGCTGAAAGCGCGGCCGGCGGACGCGGCCTCCAGCGACGCTTCATCGTCGCGGTATAGAATGCGTGATCCCGGCCCGGCCGCGCCACGATACGTAAGGTTCACCGCCTGATCACCGAACCATTCGGACGCGATGACCTCAACGGTTTCGTTGCCATTCACGCCCACGACGCGAGCGCCGGGCGTCAGTTGTTCAAGACGCAGCATGATATCGGGATATGTCGTTGTCCTGTCGATGCAAGTGAAGACTTCAAATGCCAGCGCGTCCTAGCCACGCGGCTGCGCGACCACATATTCGTTCAGCATCCATGGGGACGGGAACGTCACGCGATCTAGTTTTCTGATCTCGCGCGCAAACCCGTGCTGGACGCCAAACAAAAAGGTCCAAGCACGCTCGCGCATGATGGCAACGCCTGAGCCGATGTCATCGACGACGTTGTCGGCAATCCACTTCGCGCAGATATCCCAACAGGCTCGTGCCCGCGCCCGTGCATCGGGAGCAGCCTCGAACCGACCGATCAGATGCGGGTCGCCAAATGCGGCGAGGTCGGTATCGGGAGGAAGGCCGCATTGCCGCAACGCAGTGATGTCCACCGCACCTGACGTCATGGGTCGTCGATCGAACCGGAAATGCTCGGCCGCCGCCTCCAGGACCGAGGCCCATTGATTGTCGCCGGTCCAGGCCAACGCAACCTCCGCCTTCCGACGCACAGGGCGAGGCTTCAGCGCACGGGGCGCAGGCGCAACATCCAGCGCTTCCTTGATGCGGGTCACGTGGGCGGCGTTGATTTCGCGCGCCAGCCTGTCGGTCACGCCGGCGGCGCGCAGTTTCCTGACGAGATCGCGTTCGTAGCGACTTGCCGGATCCCCTTCCAGCATAACGCGGCGCAGCCGGATTTCGGCGTCCGCCAGATCCGAAGTGGCGCCATCGAGTTCCGCGTTCACCGTCACAGCCAGCTTCGCCAGCGTGTGACGATCCTGCGCGATTCGCTGAACCTCCGCTGCGGCATATAACTGGCGCTCCTCGAGCGAGGCGGAGGCCGTCAAAGGCTCGCGACTTCGACCCCGCGCGGCTTTCACACTGTCGATGGCATTGGCCAACGCAGTCTCCACATGATCGGGATCGACGTTCCCGGCCAAGGTATCGATCAACATCGCCACGGCGGGAAAGCGAGCCACAAGTTCGCTCTGCGCCTGAAGCGCCCTCCAGGCCGACAGGCTGAGGGGTGGTCGACCATCCTTCTTTTTCATCACGGAACCCAATGCTGCGCGAAAGTCATTATCTACTAGAACTCTGACTTATGCGCAACGGCCAGCCTCCCATCCCAGAACTGCTGGCGCTGCACTGTTGCAGCATTCGCGCCGCGCCATCGCGGCACCAGCAGGAGAATGACTATGAGTTTTATCGACGACGTCGCGAATGAGCGGGAGCGCAACAGCCCTGTCCGTGCGGCGGTCAAAGCGAACGCGGCTGACATCAAGGCCGCGCGGGATGCCGGCCAGCCGCTGAACGCCATCTATCGCGCGCTCCGCCGCTCGGGGCATCCGGTCGGCAAGGGCTACAGCAGCTTCCGTGCGGCAGTCCTCTATCTCGATCAGCACGGTTGGCCGGGTAACGGCGCTTCCGTCGATCCGGTCGGTGCGCCGCCTATGCCGCCCATTGCCTCTGCCGGTAACGACTTAGTGCAGAGTGCGCGCGGCCGCTTCATCGACGACCGCAATCCTAGCGACTTCTGAGGAGACGGTCATGAGCAATCTCATCAGGCTTCTCTTCATCGTCATCATCAGCAATGCAGGCGGGGAGGGCAAAACTCTACTGGCGCAGCTGATCCAGGCGCTTCTGCAACTCGCCGGCGACCCCGTCATCATGCTAGACGGAGACCCTGGAAACCAGGCAGCCAAGGTCGCCGACGACAATGCCAAAGTCGTCGGCTGGGGCGTCGACGCGATCAAGGCTCCCGACATCCTCGCCGCGACCAATCACGCGCATGTGATCCTCGATCTGGGTGCAAACAGTCTCGCGTCCGCGCGCGAGATCGTCGAGCTGCTTCCCGCTTTGCGCACCACCTTTGCCGAGGCGAGCTATCGCACGGTTGCCTTCATGCCGGTATCGACGAACAAAATCGGTGCCGTGGAGGCGATCAAGACGCTCGCGTCCAAGATCGAAGGGTTCGAACGGCTGTTCGTCAAGGTCAATCGCGACAATTCGCGGGCGTTCGGAGGCACGCTGGAAGGCGACGACGTTATCGATGTCGGACACCTGCGCCCCGGCTTTCAAGCCTACATCCGGCAGCCCGGTCAGACGATGGCGAACGCCGTGGCACATCCGCCGAAAGGGTTCGGCTTGGCTGCAGCTCAGGTCGCAGAGTGGATGCGTGATTTCGCGGCACAGCCTCCCGTGCTCGACCTGATTGGCTCGATCCCCAAAACTCTCGGCCAGCACGATCGTCCCGTCGCGGTGCCCGGCTTTCCCGTGAACGTGATCGAGCACGCGACTGACGCGGCACTCACCGAAAACATCCGGCGCACGCGTGTAACGCAGGCGATAGCGCGAGCCGGTTTCACGCCGGAAGGCCTCCGCAAGGTTGCCGCTCTCATTGAGAGTGGCAACCTGTGACTTCCAAGCGCGCCGCCTTAATTCGAGAAAGGGTAGAAAACGCTGATCCGCTCAATGCCGTGGCAATGCTCCAGCATTGCCACGGAGGGAATAGCGGCTCGGCGGACAGTCACTGCCGGCGCAGTTATAAGGCATTGCCCCTGCAATGTTTTCAGGCGCACTACCGCAGTTTGGGCGGGAGCCCAAACTGCTGTGCAAGGCCAGCTCGAATGACATTTACCGGAACGCACGTCGCCCTGCGCGATAGTCGATAAAATCGACGTCCATCAACTTTCACACAAAGCGCGCGGCCGTCCCAGAACGGTGGCGGAGAACGAACTATGCCATCCAATCGCTATCTCGAGATGGCGGACGCCATCGCGGCCGCCAAAGCAAAACTTGCCCTTATCGCCGAGGGTCTGATCGCCAACGAAAAGGGCGAACCGACCGTCCATTTCTTCCGTCGTTCTCGCGCTGTCGCTCCCGAGGGAGGCGCAGCGCAAGAATATCAAGCAGCGACAAAGGTCGCCTTCCACAAGCCGGCGACACGATCCTATCGACTGGTCAGTGCGACGGGGGCCACTTCGTTTCACTTCGCCCATCACGCCATCAGCAAGGTCTCTTTCGCCACATGCGAGGAAGGCCGACGTAACAAGCCGGGGGCTGCACGCGCTCACGGGCGATACGTGGAGCGGGAAGCCGCGGTCGCACTGGTGTCGGCCACGATCGACCAGGCGAACGACACCTCACCAGAACCTCACATCACCCTAACGCCGGCTGATCTGATCAGCGCGCCAGCAAAGGACGTAGAACATGACGACAGCGAACAGCGACGGCCCGATCGATGGGCTCCCCTCGGACTGGTGGAGGAGCTCGCCGTATCTGAGCCCGGCCCTGCGGGACCTCTCCTGGGATCTCCAGTCGAAGATGCCCTCTCCGATGCCCGTATGTGGTTGCTGCCCCGCGGCGACCTGGTACGTCATGGATCAGGCGCCCATGGTCTTCTGCGGAGCGCTGCGGATGTATCCTTGGAAACCGGGAAGGACCCTCTCGGACTGCGATGCCCGTCGGCGGGCGATCGAGGCCAAGGATCAGCGATAGACACGGCCTCGCTTCGCAGCGCCAGCGAGGCGGCCGCTCATGACGATTATATCGGCCGCGTCGGCGCCACCGCCATCCAGCCCGACGGCACACGCGCGCTCCTGACGAACATAGATCCCGACGATCACGAGCGCGCCCGCTTCTGGGCACTCGTTGAGGAGCATGAAGCGTCCAGCCAAGGCGACAAGATGTCGTTGCGGATCAAGGACCGGCCGGACTTCTGGCGGTTGGTCTCAATGCGGGCGGACTGCCCTCCGGAACTGAAGGCAGCGATCGACACCGCAGATCCTGATGAGATCGTCCGGTTCGAAATCGCCTCCGGCGAGGCGATGCGCGCTTTTCTCGCGACCCAGTCGGGCTGGGTGCCCAGGCCTTCCGGACGACAGCCAAAGGGGAGCGAGGTGCCATTCGCCAAGTTTCACGATGGACGGCGCGGCCGCGTTCAGTATCGGACCGTTGGCGAACTGCCAAACGAGCTTGGCGTCGCAGGTCGCTTCGCCATCATGCGTGAGTTCGCCGAGGAGTTCGAAAAGCGAAATCTGCCCTTTGTCGCTGTGATGCACGCCCCGGATCACAATAACGACGAGAAAAACTGGCACTTCCACCTTATTTATTATGATCGGCCATGCCGTCGGATCACGAACGAAGATCTCAACACCCTGAAAAATCGGGGTTATCGGACCGACCATCTCGAGCCAGGCATGTGGGATTTCACGGTCGTGACGCCGAAGAAGGGGCGCTCTAACGGCCGTGAAGTGCCATTGAAACAGAAGAAGGTCAGCGAAGTCAGCCATCGTGACTGGATCCCAAAGCTCCGCAAGCGCCTGGCCGTGGCAACCAATCGTCATCTGGCCCTCGCGGGGATAGAGCGTCGAATTGATCCGCGTCGGCATGAACAGATGGGAATCATTGCCGACCCACAGGAACATCTGGGTAGCCAGCAGGCCGCTGCAGAAACGCGAGGGGACGTTACTCGCGTCGGTAGCGAAAATGAGCGCCGTCAGTGGGATGCCATCATGCGGCAGGCCGACACGGGACTGGCACTGGCGCTGGAGACTATCGCTGCGCCGGCTGATCGCAAACTTAGTGGTAGCGACCCCACGCCGGCCCCGCCGACAGAAAGCCTCCTCGAAGCAGCCCGGCTCGATCACATGGCGTTCTGTATCGAGCAAGAAATCGAGCGCGCACGGTCCCGGGCGAATTCCGTCCGACGCAAGAATGGCCAACTCCTTCAAGCCTATTCCGCCGACCCATTAGCTGGATCACCTCGGGAACGTCGTGATGCGGAGTTTCTGACGTCAGCCGCCACCGACTATCTCGCGCGCCTCGATCAAGCACTTGGCGCTGACCTCACATTGCCGCAGCAGTGTCGCGATGCTGCTGCAGAATTGCGAAGCGATCAGAACAGTGATGTCGAAGCATTGTCTGGCTCAATCACGCGCTCAGGCGAGGAGCCTGTGCGTCCGCCAACGGCGGCAGATAATCTTGTCGACGTTGTTCAAGACCGGGCTCTCATAGAGGAGATGCTGCAGGCTCGGCGTCGCGATGACGAGGCTTTGCGGACCCATCGTGAGGCAATCCTCGAACGCGAACAATCCTCCCAGACGCCAGCTGCGCCGGCCAAGAGCGGTCCTGAGCCAAATCGAGATGGCGGGACTGCGGGCGACGCCGCCAAGCGTGCGGCCATCGCGGCCGCGTTGAAGGGGCAGGGACGATGAGACGACAGATTGGTCACGGTCTCAGAGACGGGCCTACCGGATCATACCGTCCTGCTCGGCGATGCACGCACCCGCTGCTTCAGCCCCGCAGCCGCAGCCTTTTGCTGCGCAAGCAATTCGTCCATCGAAGTTGCTGCGGGTGCCGGAAAAAGTGCGGCCAGATCCTGCTCGCAACGCAACGCCACTGCCGCGCGTATCAGATCGTCGATCGAGGCCTTGCCCTCCGCTTCCAACCGGCGCCATGTGCGGTAAGATACACCCGCCCGCGCGGCAGCATCGACCTGGGTCCAGCTGAGCGCGATGCGGCGACGCCTGATTCGTTTACCCAGCGCTGTCGCTATCTCCGGTGCGGTTTCAAACATCGTCCGTATATGGACGATAGGCGGTCCAGAGACAATCTATTGTCCAAATATGGACAGCAATCGGTGGCCCTCGAATGCAGGCGGGTTGAGGAACTGGCGCTCGCGCAGCAGTTCCCACCCAACCATACTGAACGCCGTGGTTGGAGAGAACAGCGATCGCCATGCAGTGGACGGCGAGGCGATCGCTGGCGAGGCCGTCAGGCGGCGAGCCTTTCTTGCGCTGACCACGCGCGAAGTGGATTCATATCCTGGGCGAGCAGGCGACGCGCGTCATCCATTACGGCGTTCATCCATTTGGCGCACCAGGCGGGCGAGAAGTCGTCACCGTCCCATGCTTCTGGGCCGAAGAGACGCTCCAGCTTCCAAAGCAGCGCCGGCCGGTCCGGGGCGGGCATCTCAATCAACGTGCCTTCGATCGAACACTGGACATCGCACAGCCGATCACTTTCTTCGTTCACCGGACCCAGCCCGAGACGCTCATGCGTGTCGCGATATGCCAGCCATGCGTCGCGGATCGTCGCCGCATTGCGCCGAATAACCGGTGACCAATGATTGTCCCAGGCATGCAAATTGTCGGGATCGAGGCGATAATGGGTGATCTTGCCGTCGAGCGTTTCGATTTCGAAGCTAAGGCCCGGAAAGGGAACCGTGCGCTTGAGCTCGTTCCAGAGCGGATCATGAACCGACGTGTTGTAATCATCGGATGCCTGCTTCGCAGCGGCAAGCTCGATGACGGTTTTGTCCCAGAGCGCGTGAGCCGCGTAATCTGCCGCGCCGCCTACCGATACATGCATGTTCATAGATCACTCCCTCTTGCGATCGGCAAACACTGGCGATCGTTGCGAAGGCGATCTGTTGCCTGGGGAGTGTAAGCGATGCGTTTAGGAAATCGGTTGGGACTTTGTTCATGGTTCAAGCCGGGCGAACGGCCCTCCGGTTCGGGGAGTATGGCCGTTTTTGAACAGGCATTGACCGGTCACCGCGTCGATGAGAATCTCACTTGAAGGAGCCGTTCCGATGACCCATTTGCGCAAATACTGGGCAAGCGCCCCTACTGGTGCTACTAACCTCTCGGAAAATAAGGCGGAAATCGCCGCCGATCACCGCATTGACATCGCAGGGGTCGCAAGTTCAATCCTTGCCACGCCCACCATGAAAAACCCCGCAAGGCCAACGCCTTAGCGGGGTTTTTCTATGCCCGAAGCACACTCACATTATCGTGATCTTGGGTGAGTTTTGGGTGAAGCGCGGGGCCGACCAGCCTAGTGAGGTCAGCCACCACATCCTCAATTCCGTCGCGGATCGTGGCCAGATAGTCGGGGTCAAAGATGGCATAGCGGCTGGACGTTTTGCCCAGCGGACGGTGCCCCAGGGCGATCTCCAATTCGATCAGGTCGACGCGGCGGTTCGCGAGAATTGTGGCCATGCTGTGCCGGATCAGTTTCGGTCCCCAGCCATCCGGGATGCCTAGCTTCTCTCGCGCACTGAGCCACCCCTTCTTCACGCTGGCGACCCGGTACTGTTCTGTCAGATAAATGCGCTGTTTCGGATCGTAGACGCGCTTCTCCCCGCACACGAGCCATTCCTCGCTTGCCGTCAGCCAAGAGTGAAGAAGGTCCACCACCGGCATGACGGGGCGAACCTTCCGCGTCTGAAGGCGCGCCTCGGGGTTTAGGGCAAAGCGGCGTTCGTTCTGCATCCACTGCCCGCGCTCGCGTGCCACGCCCATGTCGAGCACGGCGTCCGGTCGACCGAGAGTCGTTATGGCGCCGACGAGATAACGTCGTAACGGGATCAACCGATCGGCATGCCCTCCGTACACACCGCCGCCCTTCATTGAATAATCCAGGAGTTCGGCAAGCGCTTCTACTGACAGGCGGTAAGTTCGACGCGGCGTGACTTGATCGCGCGTCTTATGCTTAAGCGGCGGCACATAGCGGGTCCGTCGGGCATTGAATGCATGGTTCAATGCCGCCTTCAACTGGATGACGCTTTCCTCGACGGTCGACGCCCTACGCTGCCGCCGTTTGCCATCGATCCAGTTCCCGTCAGCATCTTTCTTCCGGGCGATGATCGGATCCGCGATTGCCCAATCCCGGAACCTGCCGAGGAACCTGTCGTCGAGGTGATCGGGCAGGAATGGATCGATCAGGCGACCGACCTCGGCTTCCAGGTCCATGAACCGGCTCATGAGCTTCAGCCGCGCCTTGATCGCCTCGGCGCTGGTCTGCTTGCTGCCATGCTCAATCCAGTAGTCCGTCATGGCTTCGGAAACGGAATAGCTGGTCTGGTCGGCCGCCGTCGGCCGGTGTACGGCAAGATAGTGTTCGTCCAGTAGATCGCAGGCTAATCGAACATCTGACGTGCGCGTGCTCTTCCGGCGCTGGCGTCCGCTGGCGGCGTCGTACCACCAGATGTACCATTTGCTGGAGACGGGTGCCCCCCCTGCCCCTCGGGCGAGATCGAGCCAGAACTCGCCCCGCTGGTAAACTCCACCTTTTTCCGCCGCCATTCGGCCTGCTCCTTAAGGACATCCGCCTTGGCCTCGGCCAAGCGCTGAACCATGCCGATCCCGGCGAGGATATCGAGTTGATCGCGGGTCAGGGTTATCCCCCGCCCGCACTGCATCGCGCGGGACACCTTCCGGTCGAGGTCTATGACCGATTCGGGTATGGACCGTTCAACCGCCATGACGTGCTTCCCTCCCGGCCGCAGCGTTGCAACCGGAATCCACACCGGCACTGTCCCAAACTAAGTCGCTCGCGTAGCCTCGATCGAGTTGAGACCCTAAGTTAAGCTTAGCCCCAGCCCCGCCTGACAGGCCGGGTATATCCGGCTCGGCGACGTCGGCGCTTCGATTTGGAAAGGCCTGCAAGTAGACTGCCGCTTCTTTCGCCACGGCTGCCAGTTCGAAATAGATCATTGCCTCGTCGCCCCAGCGCCAATTACGTCCGCCACATCTGCGCGCGTGATCGCATGAATGCCGTCGAGCGCGGCCAAGACCGTGGCATGTGGCATGTTAGCGATGGCTATCGACGCAGCCCCTTTCCACAGGGCCATTGCCGCTTCCCTGGCCTCAAATGACCGATTATGCGCTTCGTTGGCCAGATGGATTGCAAGTTCGGTGATTTGCTCATCATCCATTGACGTCTGCGGCTTCAGCAGGACATCCTCCATTGCCTTACGCTGATGGGCCAAAACCTCGGCTTCGAATGCGCTAATGATAATGTGCAGGTAAACGGCGGGCACCGTCATTTCCGGACCCAATCCTTGGCCCATTTCGGTCACCGCCCAAATGGCATCAATGTCCTTAAGCGGAGGAAGTAGGGTTTTGACGTGCCGGGCAACCGCGACGGCGCTTAACATTGCGTCGGACTTTTCCTGATCGTTCATGGCCGATCTCCAAAAATATAGTCGCCCTCGATCAAGCAGGGATAATCTGTCCGGCCGGTCTGGCAGGACAGGCACTCGCACCCGTCCGCTGAGCGCGCCGCCGCCTCGTCCGGCGGCTGCGGCATGGCCTGGGACTTCAATGCAGAAACAGTGCCGACGAAATTCGTCGTCACACGCGCATCTGAACTATGAGCGCCGCGCACCGTCACGCGGCACCTCCGCTGGCGGGCGCCACAGAGGCGTAGGGCCGGGCATCGCCGCAGGCAGGGCACTTCGCCCGCTTCATGGCATTCGCGGCCTTCATGATCTCCATGGGAAGATCAACCACGACCCAGCGGTGCCCGCAGACGTCGATCCGGCACCGTGCCCAAACGGCTTTGCGCCCGGCATCAGCCATATGCGACCCCCTTCCTCCCGATGAAATTGTGCCGGTAGCGCTCCGCGAAGAACGCCGACAATTCTCGGTAGGCCTTGGATTGAGGGTCTATATTGCAGCCCGACAGTATTATCCGATCGAGCACGCGTCAGCGGGGATTTTTAGCTGCGTTGAACTTCGTTTCGATGTTGAGGATCGGCTTTCCCGGCTGAGCGACCTTGAGGATCAGTTGGAAGCGTTTTCCCGTGCGGTGGATTTCGAGCAGTTCCGGCCTGATCTGGAACGGTCGCTGGACTACTCGGATGGCAGCAAAGGCGGACGCCCGCCGATCGACCCGGTGCTGATGCTGTCGGACGAGCGGACCGAGTATCTGATCAACGACCGGCTTTCGTTCATGCGCTTCCTGGGCCTTGGCCTTTCGGACCGCGTTCCCGATGCAAAGACCATCTGGCTGTTTCGGGAACGACTGACGAAAACCGGAGCTATTGAGACGCTGTTCGATCGGTTCGCTGCGATGCTTGCCGCTCCGCGGCAGCGCAACACGGCAGCCGAGAGCCGAAGGCCATGCCCAAAGGGCATAACGCGGAGATCAAGGCCGGGCGTATCCCGGAGCATTGGAAAGGCAGGCCTGCCAAGCTCTGCCATAAGGATCGCGACGCCCGCTGGACGCTCAAGTTCACCAAAGCCTGTCCTGAGCCTGTCGAAGGGGCGACGCCAAGGGATGATGGATCAGTGTCGGCGATGGACCTGGCTATCCCGGCCTTCGGTTATAAGAACCACACATCCATTGACCGACGCTTCCGGCTGATCAGGCGCTGGGGCCGAAGGCAACGCCCGAAGGGCGGTAACGCAACCGACGCCAGCGCTCATGACGGGGCCCGCCTGCGCGAAGGGCTGCTCGATCGCAGCAACACCGGCTCCAATGTCTGGGCCGACACCGCCTATCGCTCAGGCGCGAATGAGGGCTTCATGGAGCGCCATGGCTTCGTGTCGAGGGCGCACCAAAAGAAGCCGCCGCATCGCGAAACTTAGTTCAGCGCAGCTACATGCCGACCCGGACAAGGCGGTCCAACGCCGGCAAATCCATGATCCGATCACGGGTCGAGCATGTGTTCGCAGATCAGAAATCTCGCACGGGCCTGTTCGTGCGAACTGTCGGCATCAAGAGGGCAGAAATGAAGATCGGGCTCGCCAATCTCGTCTACAATATCCGCCGCTTCCTACATCTTGAGCGCATCAACGCTACCTGACACTGGCCAGTGAAGGCCCGATCGCCTTTCGGACGGCAGAGAAAACCCAAATCTCGCGATCAAATCAGATCCCGCCGGGAATGATCAGACCGAAATACCCCAAGAACCAGTCCTTCGATCCCTCCAGGTTGCAGCAGCCAACGCTGGGGTCGAGTGTAGAGCGACCTGATCCTTCATCTTCGTCCTCCCTCCACCTCGAGGCATGAGATAATCAGGAAACAGAAAACTGTTCAATACGAAAAAAATAGGAAAAATAGGGAATCATAAATATTTTTTACGGCATAAATAATCAGCAATCTATAAATTCGAGTAATTATCAACTGCCAAATTTACGTCATCATATTTTCTTAGTGTTCCCCCATGAAGAATCACTGCACTATTGCAGAAATTCCTCATAAAGTTCATATCATGCGAAGCGATGATCATCGCCCTATCTTCACGCTTTTCGAACATTTCTACCCGGCATTTTTGCTGAAAATTCTGATCGCCAACTAGGATTATCTCATCGATCAGATAGCATTCGAATTCTATCGCCAGCGACAGGGCGAAGGCCAAGCGTGCGCGCATACCGGAAGAATAGGTTTTCACCGGCATCTTCAGTTGGCTGCCCAGTTCGCTGAAATCCTCAACAAACGCGCGGATGCCGGCATAATCGCGTTCATAAATTCGCGCGATGAAACGCGCATTGTCATAACCGGTCAGACTGCCCTGAAAGCCGCCGGCAAAACCCAAGGGCCAGGATACCGACATAGTACGGGTAATCTTGCCCGAGGTCGGCATTTCGACGCCGCCGATCAATTTTATCAGCGTACTTTTGCCTGCGCCGTTTCGACCCAGCAAGGCTATGCGTTCGCCCCGACTGACGGTCAGGTTCACGCCATCGAACACCTGCTTGCGCCGGCCGCCATGTGAGTATGATTTTTTAATGTTGTGGCAAATGATCATTCGACGGTCAGCATACGGCGCACGCGACGACACATGATGAGGCCGACGAGCGCAAAGATGGCAGAGCAGACGATCGGATTCCAAGGATCATAATAAGCGGTGATCTTGTCACCCCAAATCCCTTTCCGCATCATCTCCATCGCATTCACGAAAGGAGAAAAAAGCAAAAAATTCCTAGCGTCGGGGGTCAGCCACGACACCATGTTAAATGCTCCTGAAAAGGGGATCATGATGTAAGTCGTGACAGGGATAAATTTTTCCACCGTTTCCGATACTTCGGAAAGCGGCGCTAGAATGAGGCATAGAGAGAAGCAAAACAGGCCATATAGCATCCAGCCTGCAATCAGTAGCCCAATATCGGAAGGTATGGGGAATTCGCCGATTATGATCAAGAACAGGGCTATGAACAGATACGCCATCATGCCGCCGACAAGTTCGATTATGAACCGTGCCATGATGAAATCGACGACCTTGATCTGGCGATGATAGAGCAAGCTTTGATTGACGGTAAAAGCCGCCACGCTACGCGAAACGCAATGCCGAAACAAAGTTAGCGGAATATAGCCCGTCGCCACGAATGCGATCACGCTGACCCCATGTTCGGTGGCGCCGTGGGTGAAATGCCATAGCAGCCCGACAAGCCCCGCGAACATCAGGGGCTCAGCCATGATCCAAAGAAAGCCGATATTTTCCCGCCCGAAGCGGGTGATCAGTTCGCGGATCATCAAGGCGTGGATGACGCGAGCCTGCACGGCCCAGCTATTGCGCAGTTGTTGTAAGCTGCCTTTTGCCATGATTAATCTTCTGGCGCATGCTCAAGAACGCCGATCATGAACATCCAGGCGATGAAATAGAGGCACAGGGATGCGGCGAACACAATTAGGATGTTGACGAAGCGCTGGGGTAGCAAGGGTGTGTCGGGCGTATTAGGGTCGACCACACGCTCCAGATAGAATTGCTGGCGCAGCGCTTCGGCGCGCGCCTGGACCAGGGCGGCATTGGCTGCTGTCAGGCTTTCGGTTGCGAATTTCTCCTCCACCAAAAGATCTTCATAACCGCCCATCTTCGAGGCGATGCCGCTGCCAGTGCCCACGACCCGGCCGTTCTGAGATGCGATCTGCACGGAAATTGCGCCGATGCGATTGCGGAGCGCCGGGATGGAGGGATTATTGGGGGTAAGGCGCTGCATCAGGTCAAGTTGCGCCTGAAGCGCGGCCCGTTCCGCGATCATGGTGTTGGCGATTTCCAGCACGCCGCCCGCCTGCTTGGCCGGATCAATCAGCGCCTGGGCGTTGCGATATTGCGCTAGCGCAATCCGCGCAGACCTAGCCCGCTGGGTTGCGAGTTCGACCTGCTTCTGCGCCTCGGCAATCCCCTTGCTTTGCGCGCGAGCGTTGAGCCGATTGACCAGCCCCTCGCTCAGGTCCAGTAACTTGCGGTTGATGACATAGGCGTCTTGTGGAGTGAATGCCTCGACCTTGATGATCGCGGTGCCCGCTTCGACGTCCAGGCGCGCATCGACCCGCTTGCCATAATATTTGAACAGACTTTCAAAGCTGTTATCAGAAAATGGCTGGGGGAAGTAGCTCAGAAAATCAGCCTGGGGGCTCGAGAACTTGTCACGAATGTGGACGTCCTGCTCTAGCGCCTTGAGCGCATCGCGGGAGCGGACATAGGTCAGCACCTCGTTCGTCTGCTCCTGGCCACCCGACAGGCCGGCGGTTTGCACCAGATTGGCCAGTGTCGACATCTGCGAGCGTTTCTGGTCCGGGCTCTTGATAACGAAGCGGGATTCCGAGACATAGACGTCGGACGCGATCAGGCCATAATAAAGTGCAGCCAGAAGCGTGGGCAGTGCAACCATCAGCAGGAACCAGCGACGCTTCTTGAGCCAATGCTCTAGGGCGGAATGCTGGGTGGGTGCTTCGGCCTCCACCGGGAACGAGGGGTTGACGTTCATAATATCTTTGTAGCGCCTCAAGGGAACCTAAGCCGCCCTTGCGCTAAGCCAACATGCGGCAGGGCGCAAGGCCAAGCATGTTTTTGTGCCGCAATCGTTAGAGGAACTATTGTCCATTGCTGAAACCCGGTGCTAAGGCGTCCGAAATCGAAGCCGCAAGCCTCCGAGTTCATTAGCGATGCAAGTCAAGAATAGCGTCTATCTAACCCTGCTCGCCGGACTTGCGGGATGCGCTACGCTACCCTCCAGCGGCCCTACCGGGGGGCAGATCGCACAATCCGCTGCTGCTCCCAAGGATGGAACGGCACCGATTCAGGTTGTTCCAATCAACACGATCGCGGACGTGCCGGGAGCGGATACGGTGGCGACGGGATTGCTGCCTGACCTCACGCCACCGCCGACTGACATGATCGGCCCGGGGGATGTGCTGGACATCAATATCTACGAAGCGGGGGTTGCCCTGTTCGCAGGTGCTGGCGGTAGTAGCGGAGGAATGAGCCAGAATCCGGGCGTACAGGTGCAGAAACTGCCACCAACGCGGGTCGACGATTTGGGCGACATCACCATTCCCTATGCCGGCACGCTTCATGTGGCGGGGATCACCACTGGCGAAGTGGAGGCGATGATTCGCAATTCGCTGGCGAGACTTTCGCAGAATCCCCAGGTGATCGTCACGATGAATCAGGCAATCACCAACTCGATCATCGTTGGGGGCGAGGTAGCTAAGCCAGGCCGGCTCGTGTTGCAGACCAATCGGGAAACCCTATCCGACGTGATTGCCTTGGCTGGCGGCTATCGTGGGAACACCAAGGATCTTTTGCTGCGGATCGTCAGGGGTGGGCAGAGTGTTGACGTCCGCGTCAACGATCTTGTCGATAATCCCAAGCTGGACGTGCGCGCCTATCCTGGCGACCGGTTGATGCTGATCAACAACCCCCGCACCTATTCGGTGCTTGGCGCTCCCGGGCGGGTGGAGCAGGTGCCGTTCAGCCGTTCGTCAGTTTCCTTGGCGGAGGCGGTTGCGACTGCCGGTGGCGTAAATCCTGGCATAGGCAATCCTGCGGCGATCTTCGTGTTCCGTTACGTGCGCGATGAGCAGGGCAATGAGGTGCCAAAGGTCTATCATCTTAACATGATGAAAACCCCTTCCTATTTCCTCGCTCAGCGTTTTGTTATGCAGGACAAGGATGTGCTTTACTTTGGCAATGCAGCGGCAAATCAGCCCAGCAAACTCATTCAACTGATCAGCCAGCTGTTTTCTCCGATCTTGACTGTGACCAGCGCAGTGCAGACGGTACAGAATAGCAACAACTGAGCCTCGCCAGGTGGACGGTTCGAAAAACCCATAGCGTTGGCAGAGGAGATATGATTCTGGTTTTCTCGTGATGTGATCGGGAGCGTGGCGTGGATCAGGGGGATTTTTTG
>QFQF01000029.1 GCA_003248935.1 Sphingobium sp. | reverse complement strand
CGGCGCGTGGGAGTTCGGCTACTGGTTCTCGACCGACGACTGCGCCACCTGGCGCCGGATCGCGACGGGCACGGACTTCTTTGCCGAAGGGTCGATCGATAACGCGGGCACGATCGCCGGTGATCTCAATATCCAGGGCCGCTTCTACGTCGGCTTCCAGGGCTCCGCCTTCAAATATTTCGGCGGGTGAGCACGTCCGCCCCTCGTCCATGTGACGGGGGGCAAGGGGCGCGCCAACGCCCCCCAACCGCAGGACTGCCCCTGCATCTCAGGCGCCAGCTGGCCGCCGTCGATCCCCGCCGCCGGGCACCCCGGCGCGGTACGTTGTGAGATGCATGTATGACGATTTCCTCAACGCTCGCCCCGGTCTCGCCCGTCCTGCCCATAGCGGCCTATATCGGCGGCAAGCGCACCCTCTCCGGCCGTCTCGTCACCATGATCGCTCGGATCGACCACCGGTGCTATGTCGAGCCGTTCGTGGGGATGGGCGGCGTATTCTTTCGCCGGGCGCACCGGCCGAAGGCCGAAGTTATCAACGACATCTCGGCCGACGTGACCAATCTCTTCCGGCTGCTTCAGCGCCATTTCCAGCAGCTGCTCGACGTCCTCAAGTGGCAGATCACCAGCCGGGCGGAGTTCGATCGACTGATGCGTGTCGCGCCGGACACCCTGACCGATCTGGAGAGGGCCGCGCGCTTCCTCTATCTCCAGCGACTGGCGTTCGGCGGCAAGGTCCGGGGCCGCAGCTTCGGCACCCAGACGACGGGCAGTGGGCGGTTCGACCTGACGAAGCTCGTTCCGATGCTTGAGGATGTCCACGAGCGCCTGGCCGGCGTCGTCATCGAGAGACTGCCCTTCGAGCAGCTCATCCCGCGCTATGATCGGCCGGGGACGCTCTTCTATCTCGATCCGCCCTATTGGGGGTGCGAGGACGACTATGGGACAGGCGTGTTCTCACGGGCCGATTACGAGCGTCTAAGCACCCTCTTAGAAGGCATCCAGGGGCGCTTCATTCTGTCGATCAATGACGTGCCGGAGATCCGCGATCTGTTCTCCTGGGCGACGATCGAGGCCGTGGATCTGAGCTACCGGATCAGCGGCAAGGCGACGGCCGCGCGCGAGCTGATTATCAGTGGGTGACGGTCATTGCAGTGCTACAAAAGCTCTTGTCCAAGACTCCGAAAGCTCTTGTCCCGCTACAGCCGCATAACGTCGATTTTCGGGCGCCTTGCGGGCGAGGCACTGGATACCCGCAACTTCCGCAACTTCGCCCGCCGGGTCAGATCACCCGCTGCATGTCGGGCAGCGGCTCCAGCGGAACGCCAGACAAGGCGGCGTTCAGCCGCTCGCGGTCGAGGCCGCCTTCCCACGCGGAGACGACGACGGTGGCGACGGCGTTGCCGATGAAGTTGGTGAGGCTGCGGCACTCGCTCATGAAGCGGTCGACGCCCAGGATCAGCGCCATGCCCGCCACCGGCACGGAGGGGACGATGGAGAGCGTCGCGGCCAGCGTCACGAAGCCCGCGCCGGTGACGCCCGCCGCCCCCTTGGAGGAGACCATCGCGACCAGCAGCAACAGCACCTGCTCCTCCAGCGACAGGTGGACGTTCGTCGCCTGCGCGATGAACAGCGCCGCCAGCGTCATGTAGATGTTGGTGCCGTCGAGGTTGAACGAATAGCCGGTGGGCACGACGAGGCCGACGATCGACTTGCGGCACCCGGCCCGCTCCATCTTCTCGATCAGGCTCGGCAACGCCGCCTCCGACGAGGAGGTGCCCAGAACCAGCAGCAGTTCCGCCTTCAGGTACCGGATCAGCTTCAGGATGTTGAACCCCGCGAACCAGCCGACAAGGCCCAGCACGCCCAGCACGAAGATCAGCGAGGTGAGGTAGAATGTGGCGACCAGCCCGGCCAGATTGGCGAGCGTGCCAAGGCCATATTTGCCGATGGTGAAAGCCATGGCCCCGAACGCGCCGACGGGCGCCGCCTTCATCAGGATCGCGACCAGGCGGAAGACCGCGTGACTGGCCGATTCGATCACCGCCATCAGCGGCTTCGCCTTGTCCCCGATCAGGGTCATGGAGATGCCGAACAGGATCGCGACGAACAGGGTCTGGAGGATATTGTCCTCCGCCACCGCCGACACCAGGGTCGTCGGGATGATGTCCATCAGGAAGGCGGAGAGCGTGCGCTCGTGCGCCCGCGCGGCGTAGTCCGTCACCTTGCTGCCGTCGAGGGTGGCGGGGTCGATGTTGAGGCCGGTGCCCGGATGCACCACGTTCGCGACGATCAGGCCGACGACCAGGGCCAGCGTCGAAAAGGTGAGGAAATAGGCGAAGGCCTTCGCCGCCACCCGGCCGATCGCGCCGAGCCCGGTCATCCCGGCAATGCCGGTGACGATGGTCAGGAAGATGACCGGCGCGATGATCATCTTCACCAGCTTGATGAACGCGTCGCCCAGCGGCTTCAGCGCCTCGCCCGTCTGCGGCCAGACATGTCCGACGATGATGCCCAGCGTGATCGCCACCAGCACCTGGAAATACAGGTGGCGATAGAACGGCGCAGGCGCGGCCGGCGGCTGCTCGGTCAATGTCGGCTGCATGACGGCGGCTCCCCTTTCACGGGCAGCTTTATGGAACATCGGGCCGCTGTCCAGCACCACATCGCCTATTTCGGCGGAAGCGCAATTCCCGCTTGCGCCCCCGGCACACCCCCGCTAATGGCACCACTCCCGTGGGCGTGTAGCTCAGTGGTAGAGCACTGTGTTGACATCGCAGGGGTCGCAAGTTCAATCCTTGCCACGCCCACCATAAAAAACCCCGTCAACTCAACGAGTTGGCGGGGTTTTTTATACCCTCAAGACCTCGCTGGTTCGGGCTCCGTGCCCAGCATTTGCCCAGAAATTTTGGGCAAATCGGCTGCCGTTTGGGCAAATATTGGGCACGCCGAGGGGGCCGAATCTTGGGCTGATCGCCACTGCGCCGCCGATATCGATCCGGGTCGCTTGGCGAAAATCGCGGTCGCCGATATAACAGGGTCAGGCGCCCCGCTCGTCCGCGAACGGGGAGGCCGGCTCGACGATCATGAGGAAGCCCGGCGTGTGCGGGTCTCCGGCCATCGTCGGGTGCTAGGCCGGGGACCCGTGCGCGCCGACGAGTGGACCTTCCACATGTCGACTAAAAACCCTGTAACGGCAGGCGCCAGCCCCGCCGATGCAGATGTGCCACAATGGCCGCAGGCCAAGGCACTAGAAGCTGGCGAGGCGCTTGTCGCGCCTTCGACGGATCGCGCGGCGCCCCCGCGTCGATCAGCCGTGCCCCATGCCGTTCGGCAGGATGGGGCAGACGGAGCACGTTCACCTCCAGGGAAGGGCGGCATCGGCTCGGCCGAAACGCTCCTTACGCCGCAGGACATTCTCGATCGGTTGAGCATCTCAAGTGCGGAACCGACGAAATGGATGCGGCGCACCTTCAAGAAACACGGTGTGCCCTTCATGCACGTGTGCGGTCAGATGCGCGCGACGGAAGAGCAATACCGACTGCTCCTGGAAAAGATCACATGCTCTCCATCCGCAGCCGTGGGAAGAACGGCATTTACTATATCCGAGGCTCAGTCGCGCTCGGCGACAAAAGGATCGACGTCAAAGAGTTCAGTTCAGGAACGAGTGACGCAGATGCTGCGTCGCACCTGATGGCCGAATATGAAATGAAGCTACGCCATCAGCTCATGTTTGGCCCAGCGGCCCGCGTCGCACAGGGCGTCTTGGCCGATGCATTCGACAGCTATTTGTCGAAAGCTCCGCCACCTCACGCGAGCGACGTCCTGCGCATCTCGATCTTGAACGAGCATATCGGCGAGTTCAGCCTGAACGATCTGAAGCCGGCCTGGAAGACGTTCCTCTCGGGCTATCTGGCTCAGCATGAGCCCGCGGGTAAGGATCGCTATCGCGCCGTCCTCCAGGCTGCCCTCAACGTCTATCGGAAGGAGCATGATCTCGAACCCGTCAAGATAGAGCCGATCCGATTCAACAATGAGCGGGTTCGTTGGCTCGAAAAGGAGGAACGCGATCTCCTCATCGCTTCCTATGTCCCCCACGTGCAGCCGATCGCGACGATGCTCGCGTTCCATGGGCCGCGCAATCAGGACGCGCTCCAGATCCAGTGGGGGACGAACGGCGTCGATATGAAGCGGGAAGCGATCCGCTTCTATCACGAGAAGACCGAGACGGTCAGCAGCGTGCCGATGCACCCCCGGGTGAAGGAGGTTCTGCTACCGATCTGGGAAGAACGCGGTCGACCGAAGAGCGGCCATGTCTTCCTCAATCGCTTCGACCAGCCGTATCAGGACACCCGCCTGGCAGCGATCCCCGGCGGCAACCCGCTCAGAAGCGCCCACGATACGGCATGCAAGCGCGCCGGGATCGATGACTTCACGATCCACGACTGGCGCCACCACTGGGCATCGCACTGCGTAATGGCGGGCATCGACCTCATCACCATCATGAAGATGGGCGGCTGGAAATCGCTCCGCATGGTCCAGCGCTACGCTGGCGTCGGCGTCGAACACATGCGCGAGGCGATCAACAAGCTGGACTGACGTGAACTGGGGCAGACTGCTGAACTGGCAGCCTGCCCCAATAATCGATATTAAACCAATGATCGCATTGGTAATCATTCTCGCATCGCGCTAAGCGTTTTTGCATGATTGAGAGCGTGAATGATGATCGGACCATGCTGGGCCATATGTGGCTGCGCGCGGCGTTGGCACTGCAAGGTCCGCCTCCTCATACCGAGAGCTACCTCGTCGCTGGCGCACGACGCACCGAAGTGATCGCCGGACGCACTGTCGAACTTTATCCTCGATCCTACGCAACCGGTGACGACATCGTCGCCAACCTCCGTTTTGCCCTGCGCTATGAACCCCTGGATCTGGGCGTATTGTCCGCAGCCTTCGCGGACATAGACGCCGAAATTATCGCGGCATGGGTGCGTGCCGAGCCGAGCGGCGGTTACGCCCGTCGCGCGTGGTTCCTATACGAATATCTTACGGGCAAGCGGCTTGACGTTCTGGATGCGGTCGCCGGCAACTATGTCGAGGCGCTCGATCCGCAGAAGCATGTCACTGGCGCGCGACGGAACTCGCCCCGGCACCGGGTCATCGACAACATGCTCGGCACGCCGGGCCTGTGTCCGACCGTCCGCCGGACAGCGAAGCTGGAAGGGCAGATCGGTGTGCATATCGATGCCGAGGCGCGCGCGATCATCGAGCAATACGATCCCGCCGTGCTCGCCCGAGCGGTGCGGTATCTGTTCACCAAGGAAACGCGCTCGTCTTTCGCGATCGAAGGGGAATCGCCCAGCCCGGATCGAACTGAACGTTTCGTCGCCGCGCTACGCTCAGCCTCTGGCTTCGATACCGGCGACAAGGACGCGATCGTGAGGTTGCAAAATGCGATCGTCGATCGCCGCTATGCCGCCACCGACTGGCGCACCTTTCAGAACTTCGTCGGAGAGACGACCGTCGATTTCCGCGAGGAGGTGCATTTCATATGCCCGCGGCCTGAGGACGTCCCCTCGCTGATGGCCGGTTGGATGGCGCTGACCGCCCGGATGCTTACTGATGGGATCGAGCCCGTCGTCGCAGCGGCGGTCGCTGCGTTCGCTTTCGTTTTCATCCACCCGTTTGAAGACGGTAACGGCCGCATCCACCGCTTCATTGTCCATCATGTGCTGAGCCGCACCGGCTTCAGCCCGGACACGATGATCTTTCCCGTTTCAGCGGCGATCGTCCGTGACCAGCGCAGCTACGACGCGGTGCTGGAAAACTTCTCCCGCCCGCTGTTCAGCGCGATCGACTGGGCTTGGACCAGCGAGCGAGAGATCGCGGTTCGCAACGACACCGCGCCACTCTATCGCTTTTTCGACGCCACGCCGTTCGTGGAATATCTCTATGACCGCGTGGTCGATACCGTCCGCACGGACCTGCGCGAAGAGCTCGGATTCCTGGCGGTGTTCGACCGCGCGATGGAAGGCGTGCGGGCGGTGGTCGATATGCCTGATCGCCGCGCGGCGTTGCTGATCCGGCTGATGCTGCAGAATGGCGGGCGGCTGTCGAACAGCAAGCGCGGACAGTTTGATGAACTGACCGATACCGAGATCGCGGCAATGGAGCAGGCCACGCAGCGCGCCATGGCTGACGCGCCTGATATGTGAGATTGATTAGCTGCCTGCGAAAACGATTATAAAGTCGTTGGCTCGCAGGAATTCAATTACATTGCGGATGGTGCCGAACTCGCCAACGCGGGCGCCATACATGCCGCCCAGAAGCCATTCGCTTGTAGAGCCGATGGAAAAGCCGGTTGGCGACCGGCGTCACGATCAGGGTGATCGAGGGGAAAAGGCGTGTTTCGCGCCGTGCCTCCCGGCGCTCTGATCGCCCCCGCGGGCAGCGACCCGCTTCCATCATAGTGAGGTAGACCATGCGCGATCCGACGCGCGGGCCAGGCAGCGTGCGCGCTCCCGGCTTGATCTTGAGTTACGACATCGAGACCATCGCTCCCCAGTTGCCGGACGGCTCGTTCCCGCCATGGCCGACACACCGGCCGGTCGCGATCGGTTTCGCCACTGCGTGGCAGAGCCCCCACGGGTGGGCCTTCGACATCGCCGCCATGGTTGTTGCCGACGGCGTCGAGGAAGCCGATCTGCTACGGGAGGCCGACCGCCGCATGGCAGCAGCCAGCGTCGTGACCGGCTACAACTCGCGCGGGTTTGATGCCTTGGTCCTCCGGCTCTCTGCGCAGAAGGCCCGCCTCTGGTCATTGAAGGCGCTCGCCGACCATGCCGCCGCCAACAGGTTCGGGCCTGAGCATGCCGATCTTGCGGATTTCTATGCCAGCTATGGGCGGAAGGTGAGCCTTGCCGCCCTCTGCGACGAGATCGGCATCCCGGTGAAAACGTCCACATCAGGCGGCGATGTCGCCGCCCTGTGGGAAGCCGGCGAGACCGATCGCATCCGCGATTATGTCATGGAGGATGCGGTCGCCACGCTATGTCTGTTCTGGGCGTGGACCGCCGCTCGCTCGGGTGATGAAGCCTTGGTGACGCAGCCGATGGCCGCGCTCGCCCGGCACATCGAGGCGACGCCAGACCTGCATCACCTGCACGCCTTCGTGGACTGCGCGCTGATGCGATGGTGCCGGCCACGGGCGATGAAGGCCGACATCGCCGCCGCCCTCCAGCGCGTGACCGCGCGGCTCAAGCGACAGGAGGACGAACGCGCCTTCGCCTCCTGATCGTCACCACCATCACCAGCCAATACGGCCCGGTCATCCTCGCGATGGCCGGGCCGCTTTCATTTCGAGGAAGCCATGTCCACCGATACCGCCATTCTTGCCACCGCCTGGATCCACCAGTCGGCCCTCGGGCAACGCCCTGCACGCACGCTGCTGGTCGGCGCCGCCAAGCTGAGCATCCGCTACCGCTTCGGCAGCCTGGGCTTCGACCTGCAGGCGCACTCCACCACCATCACCGACGATCCCGCCGAGACCATCTGCTGGCTCGCCGAAGCACTTCACGTCCCGCCGGAACGCCTGCTGCTGTGGCGTGCCGAGGACATCGTCGTGCCCTCGCTCATCGCGGCGGCTGAAAGCGCGCGCGATCTGATGGCTGGCGCGCGGATGCTGCGCGAGCTTGACCTCGCCTTCACGGGCGAGGTGATCGACGTCTCCGAGGTGCATGGCGGTGCTGCCGCCACGTCGTTCGACGCCATTGCGCACCGTTATGGCATTCCGGTCGTGCCGATGGTCAAAGCCGATCTGGCCGAGGCGCACCGGACGGGCTGCCACGGTGCGATCCGCAAGCAACTCGCCGCGCGTGCCATCGCAACGTGGCGGCTGTGGCTCGCCGGCCAGGCGGACGCCGAAAGCCTGATCGAGAAGACCGAGGCCTGGCTGGCCACGCCGGACGCGGAGGTGCGCCTGTGATGCGGATCGTCGACGGCAAGCCCTTCGTCCGCCCCTGCCGGTCCATCCCGTCGGACGGCAACGAGAACAACGAATGGATCGCGTCGATCGGCGCGCTCTACGAACCGCTGACGACGCTGATGCCGCTGGCCGGCGCGGCCATGCTGGTGCCGGACCGCCCCGGCGGCGAACCGCGGATCGCCGCAAGGTTGCGGGCGGAAGCCCCGTGGATGAGCACCGCCATTGACCTGATCGCCGATCAGGCGGCGATGTCGCTATGGGCGGGCAAGCCGTGGCTGTCGCTCCGACCGATGCTGCTGGTCGGGCCACCGGGGAGCGGCAAGACGCATTTCGCCCGCAGGCTGGGCGAACTGTCAGGCTGCGGCAACGCGGTCCTGTCGTTCGCCGGGGTCAACAGCAATGCCGAGTTGGCGGGCAATCCGCGTGGCTTCAGGCATTCGCAACCCACCTTCCCGGCCTGCGTGATCCAGGCCACCGGCAAGGCGAATCCCTTCGTTATCATCAATGAAGTCGAGAAAGCCTGCATCGGTCAGTCCGGCGACCCGGTCGCAACCCTGCTCGGTATGCTGGAACGAGCGACCGCCCGCAGATATTTCGACGGCTGCCTCGCCGCAGAGATCGACCTCGGTCAGGTCAACTGGATCCTCACCGCGAACAACATCGCCCGGCTGCCGGAACCGCTGCTGTCGCGGCTGCAGATCGTCGAGGTGGCGGGCCCCGGCCCGGAACACGCCGAGATGGTGCTGGCAGCACTGTGGCGGGACGTCGCCCGCGACGTTGGCCTCTCGCCAGCGGCCCTGCCGAGGCTTGAGGCGGCGGCAGAAGCGCAGCTTCTTCGCCTGTTCCGCCACACCCGCTCGGTGCGACGGCTGCGCCGCGCAATCGAGACGGTCGTCGCCGTATCCACGCGACACGCGCCCCGCGCGGTCAACTGATCCCCTTCGACGGGGATCGGGATGAGCATCCTGGGAAACGGGAAAAAGCTCCGGCCAGCAGGCCGTCACCAGAAAGGAAATGATCAGATGGAAATGACCGTGGCCCACCAGAACTTCATGCTCGCCATCCGCTGCGAGATGGGCTGGCCCGCATTCAAACCCGCCAACGACTGCATCGGCTGGTCGTCGGGATGGGAGATGGACTTTGAAATCGGAACCGAACTTGCCCGCGTTGCGCAGATGCTGTGCAAGGACCTGATCTACACGGGCTGGTCCAGCACCAGCGCCAAGGATCCGACCAGCTTCTGCATCGCGTATCGCGAGATGCTGACGGTCGACATCGTCGATCGGGTCGTGCCCTTCGCAAGCAGCGACGCGGCGCCCATCATCCTCGTCAGCACCCGCGCGGACGAGTCTTTCGCCATCGATCGCCGCGGCGCGCTGGTCAGGGTCGATGGCAAGCCCAAGAACATCGGCAGGGGGCGGAAGCTGGCGATGAAACGTATCAAGGCAACCGCGGCCGAGATGGGCGACCAGCTGATGGCCAACAACCGCTTCGTGCCCACCGGCGCAGACTGGGTCGAGCCGGAAGCGGCGTTCGAGACCGTCGTTCAGTTCCGCTGATCAACCTCGTGCGGGCGTCGCCCTCGGCGCCCGCTCACCTTCTCCCTGAAGATCGGCCAAACGCCGATGGAGCATGCAAAATGAAGTTCGACGATCTTTTCGCGCCGCGCCGCCCGCGCGCATACGTCATCCTCGATATCGAGAGCGCCGTTACCGATGAAGCCGGCCACAAGCGCTATCAGGCAATGGAGCGGTGGGCGCCCGGCAACGACGACCAGCCGTCGCGCCGGGGCTACACCCGGGGCGAAGATCCGCTGCGCACGCCGCGCTGGCCGTTTCAGACGATCGTGACCGCCGCGATCATGGTGGTGGTCGAGCACGAGGATGGCGGCATCGACGTGACCCGTTTCACCACGCTCAGCCAGCCGGATCACGACGAACGCGCGATAGTCGCCGGCATCCTGCAGGTGCTGGCCGAGGCACCACCGGGCGCAGAAATGGTGTCGTGGGCCGGCATGCTCCACGATATCCCGCTCCTGTCGCTCGCCGTCATGCGCCACGGCCTGACCCTGCCGAAAGGCTGGGGATGGTTGGGCTTCGGCGGCAACGATCCGGTGCGGCATCTCGACTTCGCGCGCACCACGACCGGCGGCTTCAAGATGAAGCCCGTCCACATGGCCGAAGTTCTCGCCAGCCTCGACATCCCTGCCAAGATCAGCGTGCCGGCGTTCGCGGTCGCACGCCTGATCTACGCGGGCGCATGGGACGCGGTGCAGGAAGCCTGCGAGGGCGATGTTGTCAGCACCTGCCTCCTGCTCGCGCGATGGCGCCAGCAGCATGACGGGCGCGCCGATATCGCAGTCGTTGAGGATCGCATCCTGCGCCGGGTGATCGAGCTTCGCGCCGGTCGCGGCTACACTGCGACGCTGGAAGCACGGCGGCGCGCTCGATTCTCGCAGTCCGTCGGCGAGGCGGCGAACGATGTCGCGGCCCTTGCGCCCTGGATTGGGGAGGACGCAGCCTGAAACCATTGAGGGCTATGGCAGATTCCCGCCGTAACCCTCAACCTGGCCTTTACCCATGCTGGCTAACGCTCGGTCAAGGCCAGCAAGGCGTTCCATCAGCGGGGAAACTATGTTGCAGAACTATTCTGAGGACCGATCAGGGGAACTGATTTCGCCGGTTGGCGCGAATTTCCTGAAGGTTCACAAGATCAGCAGCAAAGTTATGCACCACCTATGGTTTTTTAGCACCAGCGGAAATCCATACTTCTCGGAGAGGCGCCGCGATCCGCGCACAATCCACTTGCGGGACGGATTTGAAAGCCGGGACTTGCTCATCAGGAAGGGTGGCCGATGGCTTTTGCGTCATCGTTACAAAAATTACCTCTACGAGGATCAAGGGTCTGGCCACGGCAAGTTGACCATATCCGGCGCGACATTGCCTCAGTCGGCTTGCGTCGCACTACAAAACAGCCTCAAGCCGCTCACAGAGATCGTCGAGATACCGAAGCGCTGCCTGGCACTTGGTCTGGATGGCCGGATCGTAAGCGCGAAGTGCGATGGCGACAAAGTTTCGTTGAGGTTTCGAGTGGATTGGCTTGAGCTGCAGTGAGATCACCCACGACCTGCCACTCGTCACCTGCTTTTGACCGGACCTGAAAGCCGACGAGAGCGGGAGCGGGAAAAAAAGCGATCACAACATCGTTACCGATAGATGCCGGTTGCGTGTGTGATCGCGGTCAGTCCTTCTCGAAGCCAAACGCGGCGATCTTCAGCGTTCGAGCGTTGTCCGAAACGATGTCTACAACGTCTGGTGCGAAACCGCCGACATCCTCCGCCTCGATGTCGAGGCGAATGCGAACCTTGGATCCCGGCCCGCGAGCGAGTTCGACAAGCAGCGCCTGAGCGATCTGGGCAACCATTGGGCCCGGCCTCGCGGCATCCAGTTCGACGGTGGCATGGAAGCGCGTTGATGCCTGGGTAGTCCCCCTATCCATCGGCCGTTCTGGTTCCACGCCGCCGACGTCGCCGTCCGTTGGTGCATTGGCTGTCGCTCCACCTTCAGGCTTAATCTTGTCGAGTTGAGCCTCTGCGACCGTCCGCAGGACCAGCACCGCATCGCCATCGAGTGAAACGGACACCGGCTTGTCGAGCGAAAGCGCCGGATAGCCATCCGGCCCCAGCGGTGCCGAAGCATAAGCGTAGGCCGCACCGATCTGGCCGACCAAGCCCTGGATTGCATCCGCCAGCACCACCGAATCCCGAAGCCGGGTCAGGTAGGTGAACTGGGCATACCAGTCGCGCAGGCGGCGAACGGAGAGGTGGCCTTCGCCATCGGGCCAGACCTTTTTTAGATCGGCTGCAAGGATTGCCACGCCGAGCTTGTCGGTCACCGTGTCCGGACGCGCCTTTTCCCAGGCGGCCTGAGCGAGCGGCGCGTTGGCTCGGTTGGCGAGCGTAACGCCCGTGATGGAAAAGCCGCGCGCAGCGTCCGGGGAATTGGGGTCGTCCGGCGTCACCGGCCAGAGCAGGTGTTTCCAGCAGTTGCGGAGCGCGCGCTCGGCAGCCGCCCTTGCTTCTGCGAGCTTGTTGGTCGCGTCTGTCGCCTGCGATGGCGTCAGTTGCAGCGCCCCGGCCGCGTCGTTGACGATCGACTGCCACGCGAGCTTGCGCCGGACGTTGGTCTTGAGGTCGGTGATCGCCGTCAGATCGGGCGCGAGAAACACGAGTCGGTTGCGGAACTGGCGTTGGCCGGAGGCCTTGCGTTCGAGAATGTCGGCCGCCTCGCCGGTCGCCGCCGTCTCGCTGTCCATACGCGCGGCGTGGAGCGCCGCGGGGCGGAGCAGCACCAGCGCCGTCGGATGGGTATCCTCGATCGTGTTATCGCCATCAGCGAAGACGCGATGCCAGCCGCCCATCACGCGGACTTCGGCCTCGGCCCGCAGCATCGCTGTGATCTCGGTCTCGATCGCGTCGTCAGCCAGTGCCTGGCCGCGATTGTCGGCTTCCTGATTGAGCGTGACCTGGGTCGAAAACCAGTAGCGGTCGCCCTCAGCATAGAGGAAAGCCGAGCTTTCCTGCATCCGCCGGACGGCATCACCGAACAGCGACGGCTGGTCACCCGGCACGGCGCAACCCAGACGAAGCCGGGCCATCTCGACGCCGGGATTGCGGGCGCCGTGGGGGGCGGTAGCCATAAACAACGCGGTCGCCGCGCGAGTGGCGGCGCGCTTGCTGGCGAGGTTCGGGGACCGCGCTTCGATCGCAGCAGGGCGCGACAGATCGCCCGCGACCTCGCGGTCGATCACCGCGGCATATTGCGGCTCCAGCGGCTCGAGCACGTTGACGCGGACCTTGTCGTCGCCGAGCGGCACATAGCCGGGCATCAGCATCGGGGTGTCGCTACCGTCACGCCACAGGCGGAACACCACTTGCGCCATCATCTTCAGCACGCCGCGCGTGCGCTGGAAGCGGGGCAGCGCACCCCAGTCATTTTGGAGGATTCGAAACAGTTCGGGGTGGACCGGCCAGGCGGCGCGCATCGCGTCCTCGAAAGCCCGCTCGCGGGCCTCGGCAGGGAATTCGCCGGGGTTCGATTTGTAGTAGGCGAGATAGGCCTTCACGGCTTGCTCGCGTGCCTTTTCGGCCTCCTCGTCGAACGGCTCGAACAGGCGGCGGCGGATGATCTCGTAGGTCTCGTTGCCCTGCGCCGCGGCCCATGCGGACTGGACGCGGCCGAAGATCTTCGTCAGCCGCTCCAGCGCAGCCTCGCCTTGGACGCCGCCGGCCTCGATCGCCGACTCCGGGAGCGAGCCGACGACCAGCGCGCCGGGCACCGCCTTGGCGGCCTCGGTCAGCGACTGGAAGAAGGTCAGGAAGGCGTCAAAGGCGACGCCTTCGAGCTGGCGAGCATAGGCCACGACTTCGTCGAGCAGGATAAGGCAGGGCGCGCCCTGCCGCAGCAGGCTGACCAGCACTTCCGAGCCCGGGTTGGTCCGTGCCTCGTCAGCGGCGCGCACTTTCTCATACCCGTCCCAGCCAGCCAGCCGCCAGGCCAGATAACCCCACAAGGTATGGATCTGGCGACCGCTTTCGCTGTGGAGCGGAAGGTTCGGGCCGCTGGCCGTGCCAACGAACACGATCGGCTTGGTTTTCAGCTGGAGCGTGTTGACGCCTTCGAGGTCGAGCAGCGGCGCCATGCCCTGCAGCGCTCGCGCATCCGGCGCGCTGGCGAGGTGATAGAGCGCCAGCATTGTGTGCGTCTTGCCGCCGCCGAAGGCGGTCTGCAGGCCGATCACCGGATCGCCGCCCTGCGCCGAGAGTCGCCGGATCGCGCCCTGCAGCACTGAGGAGAGCCCGCCGGTCAGATAGGTGATCCGGAAGAATTCGCGCGGATCTTGATAGGTTTCGTGTGCCTCGCCACGCGCGACCGTGGAAAGGTCGGCGGCGAATTCGGCCTCGACGAAGCGCGCGCTCGTCACGTCCGCGTGGGGCGGCGCGACTTCGCGCCACGGCCGCCACTTGTAGCGATCGCTGCCGACGTCGCCGAGATCGAGCGTCGCCGGTGGTAGTGCCACAGGAGCAGCGTCCGCCTTGGTCGGCACCACCGGAGCGGTAGCACCGCCGCCAAGGCTGTCGAGCTGGTCCTTCAGCAGCGCTTCAAGCCCGCCGAGCGCGCCCTTCGCACCGACCGCCTTGGCGACATATTGGAAGGCGTTGAGATAGCTGACGGCGTCTGCGGCCGGCAGATCACCCGTCGCGTGCGCGGCGGCGTTACGTGCGGTGAGCGCGAGGCTGACGTTCGTGCGGTCGGTCGGCTTCAGGCTGACGCGGAAGACGCTCTGCCAATTATCGAGCATGGTCTTGAGCAGCGCATAGGCATCGAGATCGACCTCGGGGTCCGACCCGCGCGCGATGCTGGCGAACTGGCGCCACTCGCGACCATGCACGACTTCCATCGCCTGTGCCACGATCGGGCGCAGCGCGGTGGCAAGCACGAGCAGGCCCTGATTGACCCGTTGAAGACTGTTGAACTGATTCATGCGTCGCGAATCTCACTGGTCGTCATTGGCATCACACCGTCATCTCGCCCTGTGCGGGAGGAGCATCGCGAAGTGCGAAAGCACGCTTTTCGATCTCGGCCCATTCCTGGATCAGCAAATTGTATGGGCGGCCCTCGGCGTGCCAGCCCTTGTTCTCGCAGATGTCGTAGAGACGGAAGGCGAGTTGGTGCGCCGGCTCGGTCAGATCGCCGAGAACCGCAAAGAGCCGGGCCGCAGCATCGATGCCTCCGTCGTCGGCCTCAAGCCTGCGGATCATGTGCTGACACGCTTCCCACGCCGTGGGGCGCTTGTCCTTGCGCGGATCCCAGTCGGCCGGCATCTCCGCGCGACGGAGCAGCCGCGCTGTGCCGCCCTTCGCCTCAAGGATGCCTGCGGCGACGAGATCGTTCAGGCCAAGGTTGGCGGCGTTCGCCATGCTTATCGCATCGCCCGCCTTCCCGATGCCAACGCCATGAGTCACAAACCAGTCGATCGCAAAACGAGTGTCTGGATCATAGTCGCCTTCCCCTTCGGAGGCGATCTCTTCACGGACTTGGTTCACCAACTTCAGTGCATCGCGCACGTTCATCGGTTCGCCATCCGTATTCAAAACTGCAGCGTAACGAGTAAATATTCCGATGCCCGGACCGATCGCAGCTTGCTGAATATCCGTCGGCCCAACGCCCGCCGCTCGTATAGTCGCGAGAGCAGAAGGCATTTCAGCTCGCAGGCGGCGGATGAATTCCGGCCGTGCAATCGTCTCTGCTTCCGCATCACGACGACGGCAAACCAATACGATCGAGGATGCTAGAGCGTTGACGCTCTTTTTCAGGTTTCCTGACAATTCCGATCGTATCGGCCAAGTGCCGTCAATTACGAAGCCGCAATCGAATACAGCCTGCAGGAACGTAGCCCAACCAGCGGAAGTCACGCCATCCTCGCCCGTCTCTGACTGCCGGAAAGCGTAATAAATAGCGACAGGCAGGTCAGCCGTCGCCCGTGCCATCCCCGCCATCGCTGCGCGCATTCCTTCCATGAAGAAGGCTTCAGCGCCTTGACGTCCGCCATGGCGATAGGGAGTTGCAACAAGTTCGTCCGACTTCGGCGTCACAACGCGTCTGAAAAGGTCTGGATGAATTTGCGAAAGAGATTTTCTTAGCCAAACATAGAAAAAGTCCGATAGATCTGCATACCCAATATTGTCATAATAAGGTGGATCTGTAGAAAACAACGTCGATGATTCAAAAGAGTTGGCAGCAGCATTTCTATTTTCAAGAAAGCCAGGTGTAAGCGCTGGAGTGTTGCCAACAGCTTCAGGAAGGTAGTTCAGAGAACTCAGAAAACTGCCACTTTTTGAGCCAAGAGGATTTCCCTCACAGAAATCCCAAACCATCGCGATAGCCTGTCGGGCAAATACCTGCTCGACGGTTTCGCGGGCAGTGTGCCAGAATGTCATGTTGGAACTACGATTGGCCTGCCTACTCACGCAAAGGCCCAAATAGGTTGCAACAGCATCTGCATAAGCGGTCGGCCCAGAACCGCCACTAGCCAACGATCGCCCATCGGTTAGTGTGGCGCTATCTTGCCATCTCTCCAAAGCGTCGGACAAAACAGCCTCGCGAGCCTCGCTCACTAGCTCACTGAACTCAGTCAACATTGTTAATTGGCGAGCCGTGAACAAATCTCGATAATTCGGCATGCCGTAATCAGGCGGCGCAAACCAGCGGGGATTAGTTGGCAGTGGTTGGTCGATTTCAGGGGCATCGGGTTTTTCGATATTGAGCGCTAGGCTTTCTTGGTCATGCGTAGGAGATAGGTAGATGCGCCCCCGTGCCCCCTCTGCTACGATCGCCATCAATCGCTGACCAAAGCGTCCCGCCTTGGCCTCGCTCTTGACGTGCTTGTCGTCGATAGCGGAGCCCGTCAGCAAACAGACAAAGTTTGCACCACGCGCCGCTTTGGTTCCGCTCTTCGCTGCTGCCAAATCTTCCGGTGACGGATCGTCTACAACCTCAAACGTCCACGTCATGGATTCGCGATCGACTATCGGCCGAACGATTGCCTCACGGCCCTTTTTTCCAGACAGAATGAAAGACGAAGCTAGCGGCACATGCGCGCCCTTGGCTCGTGGATCCGGACTCGCAGCTGTCCGAGCCCAGAGCCATGCGATCACAGAGGCTTCTCCTCCGCCGGCTAGCTTTGCTTTGGGATAAAGGTGGCCAATGCGCTTCGCTGCATTGTCTCGCATCCATCGGCCATAGTGGCGAACGTCCTCCGCGAGGCCGCGCGCTCCCTTCCACGAAATGTGCGGGTCGGCTTCAGGATTGAGGGGCGCCATGCCAGCAAACTTCGGAGGAAGTTCGATCAAGGATTTACCGATCAGCACTGCTACTGGGTTTAAATCTGACCCTCGCGACCGGAGGCCGAGACGCTGAGCCTCGAGCGGTATCGAAGCACCGCCGGAGAACGGGTCATGAACCGGTGGCGCATGAAGTTGGAGATAGTCGATAACATCGCGAGAATGGGTAGGCTGACGCCATTCCGCTGGAAGCATAGGGCCACCATTCCGAGCGACCGATCGCGCAATTTCGAAGCGAGCAGCATGCAGGATCGTGTCATTGGTTGATGCCTCCCAGGGCACCATTGCTTCGATGATAGCGTGGAGCCTATCCCGCTCTTTGTTTTGCTCCTCTACCGTTTTGAACTCATCTCCACATGCGGATGGATCGTCGACCAACTGTGCAAAAATCATCGCGCGACAAGCCGCCAGGGGACGCCGCGCCCACCACAGATGCAGGGTGGAAGGATGGCCGTGCCGGATGCTCTTTTCGCGCGCTGATGCCGCATTGATGGGGACTGTCAGGATTTCCGTGTGCGGCCGGGCGGTTGATCATCAGGCCGCCATGGCTCTGATGAAACGTTCGCCGAAGATCACGGCAAATTGCGCCTT
>QFQF01000028.1 GCA_003248935.1 Sphingobium sp. | reverse complement strand
TCCATGAAACGCGCCCCTCGCAGCCTTCAACACCATGTTTTATATAGGAAATATAATGGTCAGGACAGCGAAATCAGCGCCTTACTTGGGAAATGTGGGGTGATTCGCAGCGTCACGGTCGACGGGAAGGCGGTGACGCTGATCGCCGCGAACGATGAGCGCGGCCTCCTCTACGGTGCCTTCGCCTGGCTCCGCCTCGCCGCGACCGGCGCGCCGCTCGATCGCCTTGCGGTGTCGAGCGCACCGAAGATCACGCTGCGCGTCCTCAACCACTGGGACAATCTCGATGGCACCGTCGAGCGCGGCTATGCCGGCCAGTCGATCTGGGACTGGTGGCGCCTGCCCGACTGGAAGGGGCCGCGCTACACCGATTATGCCCGCGCCAACGCCTCGCTCGGCATCAACGGCACCGTCCTCAACAATGTGAACGCGAAGTCGGACAGCCTGACCGCGCCCTATATCGCGAAGGCGGCGGCGCTCGCCGACGTCTTCCGCCCATGGGGCATCCGCGTCTACCTCTCGGCCCGCTGGACCGCGCCCATGGAGATCGGCGGGCTGAAGACCGCCGATCCGCTCGATCCCGCCGTCGCCGCCTGGTGGAAGGCCAAGGCGGATGAGATCTACCGCGCGATCCCCGATTTCGGCGGCCTGCTGGTCAAGGCGAACAGCGAGGGGCAGCCCGGCCCGCAGGACTATCACCGCACCCATGCCGACGGCGCGAACATGCTGGCGGCGGCGCTTCGCCCCCATGGCGGCGTCGTGATGTGGCGTGCCTTCGTCTATGCCCATGACAATCCCGACGATCGCGCCAAGCAGGCCTATGCCGACTTCAAGCCGCTCGACGGCCAGTTCGCCGGCAATGTGCTGGTGCAGGTGAAGAACGGCGCCATCGACTTCCAGCCGCGCGAGCCCTTCCATCCGCTGTTCGGCGCGATGCCGAAGACGCCGCTGATGATGGAATTCCAGATCACGAAGGAATATCTGGGCCAGTCGACCCACCTCACCTATCTCGCGCCCTTGTTCGAGGAGACGCTGCGCGCCGATACCTTCGCGAAGGGCAAGGGGTCGACGGTGGCGAAGGTGATCGACGGCTCGCTGGACGGCCATGCGCTGACCGGCATCGCGGGCGTCGCCAATATCGGCGTCGACCGCGACTGGAGCGGCTCGATCTTCAATCAGGCGGACTGGTACGCGTTCGGCCGCCTCGCCTGGGATCCGGACATGGGCGCGCAGGACATTGCCCGCGAATGGGCGGCGCAGACCTTCTCGCCCGATCCCGCTGTCATCGACCCCGTCGTGCGCATGATGATGGGATCGCGGGAGGCTGCGGTCGATTATATGACGCCGCTCGGCCTCGCCCACGTCATGGGCACCGGCCATCATTACGGTCCGGCGCCGTGGATTTCCGACCTCGCCCGCCCCGAATGGAACCCGGTCTACTATCACAAGGCGGACGCGCGGGGCATCGGCTTCGACCGGACGAAGACCGGTTCGAACGCCATCGCCCAATATGCGCCCGCCGTCGCGAAGCGGCTGGCCAGTCCGAAGACGACGCCGGAAACCGAACTGCTGTGGTTCCATCATGTCGGCTGGGACGACAGGCTGGCGTCGGGCGAAACGCTGTGGGACGGCCTTGTCCACCGCTACGACGCGGGCGTCGCCTATGTCGCGGGCATGCGCCGGACGTGGGACACGCTGCGCCCGCATATCGACGCAGGGCGCTTCGCCGAAACCGCGACCTTCCTCGGCATTCAGGAGCGCGAGGCCCGCTGGTGGCGGGACGCCAGCATCGCCTATTTCCAGTCGATCGCGAAGCGTCCGCTGCCGCCCGGCGCCGCCGCGCCGGAGCATCCGCTGGACTGGTACAAGGCTCAGTCCTTCCCCTATGCGCCGGGGAACCCCTGACGCCGCGGCTCCTCCCCTCCCGCAGCGCCCCTCTGTTGCACTGATCTGTTGCGAGGCAAAAATGGTGGAAATTCCCCCGGCGCCCGTTTTCCCGCTGGCATTCGCGACCGCAGGCGCTACGGTTTCGGCGATGCAACAGAATGATAGCGCCGCCGGAAAGGCGGTGGCCTGATGGAGACGAGGACATCCCGGCGCCAGCGTAATGCGCCGACGATCAACGACGTCGCCAAACATGCGGGCGTGTCCCCGATGACCGTCTCCCGGGTCATCAACGGCGAGCAGATCGTGCGTCCCGCGACCCGGGAAAAGGTTGAAAAGTCGATCGCCGCGCTCAACTACGCGCCCAGCGCCGCCGCGCGCAGCCTGGCGGGCGGGGAAGAGACGCGGATCGGCCTGCTCTACAGCAACCCGTCCTCCTCCTATCTCAGCGAGTTCCTGGTCGGCAGCCTCGATCAGGCAAGCCGCAGCAACGTCCACCTCGTCGTCGAGAAATGCGATGAGGACATGCCGGTGAAGGCGGTCGTCGACCATCTGCTGCGCGGGCGGATCGACGGCGTCATCCTGCCGCCGCCGCTGTGCGACTCCGTGGCGATGATCGACGCGCTCAACGCCGCGCACATTCCCGCGATCGCCGTCGCCACCGGCCGCATGCCGCAGGACGTGGCCGTCGTCAGCATCGACGACCACCATGCCGCGTACGAAATGACGCGCCACCTGCTGGCGCTCGGCCACCATCGCATCGGCTTCATAAAGGGGCACCCGAACCAGAGCGCCAGCGCCCGGCGGTTCGACGGCTATGTCGATGCGCTTGCCGACGCCGGCCACGCGCCCGACGACGCCCTCGTCGCGCAGGGCTACTTCACCTATCGCTCGGGCCTCGATGCGGCCGAACATATCCTCGACCAGGCGGAGCCGCCCACCGCGATCTTCGCCAGCAACGACGACATGGCCGCCGCCACCGTCGCCGTCGCCCACCGGCGCGGGTTGGACGTGCCGGGCGACCTCACCGTCTGCGGCTTCGACGATACGCCGCTCGCCACCACCATCTGGCCGGAACTGACCACCATCCGCCAGCCGATCAGCAACATGTCACGCGCCGCCGTCGACCTGCTGGTGCGCGAGTTGCGCGCGCGCAAGGGGGAGAACGGCGGCGCCCCGGGCCGGATGCTGCTCGACTACACGCTCGTCCGCCGTCAGTCGGACGCAGCCCCGCGCCGTCGCCCCCGCACCGGCCGCGCCCAGCCCTGAACGCCCACGCGCGCTCACCCGCGCACGCGCCGCTCCATGTGGGAATCCCGTATTCCCGCACGGCGGCGCAACGCGCATGCTCCGGCCGTCCGTCACCTGCCGTCCCGGAGGCCTCCGATGCTCTGGCTTGCCCGCCTGCTGCTGTTCATCCCGTCGCTGATCGCGGGCCTGTTCGTCTCGCGCGAAGATCCGCGCCTGTGGGTCGTCGCACTGGCCATCGGCCTCGTCTTCCTGGCGCTCAGCACCGTCGCCGGCCTCTATTTCCCCACCCTCCATCCCCGCGCCCGCAAGCGAAGGTGACCGGCAGGGCCGCGCAAATGCATTCGCATTCGGAAACAGCGAAAAGGGATGGGAAGCGGAATATCCTCCCCGGCACGGGGAGGATATTCGATCAATGGCCGTGCTCTCCGGCGACTATCGCACCTGATACCGGACGAGCGGCTCACCGGTAGCTTTTGCCCGCTGCACGCCCCTACATCGCCACGGGATCGCCCTCACCCCGATCGTCGGCCTGCGCGACCCTTTCGCAGCGCGTATCGTCGCATCGCACCAGCACATCCACCTGTTCCGGTCCGTCCGGCGCGTCGGCGTCCGCGCCCACCGCCGCCTCGCGGCTCTCGGCGATGGCAAGGCGCTGCTGCTCGATCTCGAAGGCCTGCCGCGCCTTCAGCCGTTCATTCTGCCGGTCGGCCATGCGCACGCGCTCGTCCGCGCGGATGCGGGCGACCTCCGTGCGCGCGGTCTCGATCTTCACATGTTCGTCGGCGCGGATTTCCGCGATGCGGGTCTCCTCCTCCCGCTGATGATAGTCGGCAAAGGCCTGGTTCACCCTGGCCAGCGCCTGCGGCCAGTACGGCTGCGATGTCACGACGCATGTCGTGACGGCCGCGCTCAGCCCCAGCAATTTGAGCAGCCCGTTGGAGATCAGGACACGGACCTTGGCCTGCCCCAGGGAGAGTTCGACCCCGGAGACATTGGCGGGCGTGACATTGCCACGCATAATGATGTCGCTCATACACACCTGCAAAGAGATATTGAGCCCATGGTCCATGGGCGGAATAAGACTGCGGTGATGTCGGCTTCCTGGAGTGGCTGAACCGTATTCCGTCAGGAACCCAGGTGCGTTCAGACCCCAGGAAGCAAAATAAGTCGCGGATTCAAAAGCAGTTCCGCCGACATATACTCAGCCATTTCTGCCCTCCCGCCAAACAGCCGAATCGTCGGCATGGATCGGATCAGCGTTAAGCTTATACTAACCACATCGATGGCGACAGGGACTTGATGGGCGCAGGAATAACTTTCCCGCACACGCCCAACGGCGGCGGCGGCAAGTCGGCACGGCGCGAAAATCGACGGCGCCTATTCCAGGTCGGACATCGCGTAGAACGGCCGGATTTCGATCTCGCTGGGGCCCGGCATCGGGTTGGGACAACGTTTGGCCCACGCCACCGCCTCGTCCATGTCCGCGACCTCCCACAGCCAGAAACCGGCGACCAGTTCCCCGGTCGCCGCGAACGGCCCGTCGATCACCGTGCGCGACGTCCCGTCGAAGGCGATCCGCTTGCCATATGACGTGGGCTTGAGGCCGTCCGCCATCACCAGCAATCCGGCGGCGCGCAGTTCGTCGTTGTAGCGGCCCATCGCCGCCATCATCTCGCTCGTCCACGGCTCGGGAAAGTCTCCCGCCTCGCTCTCTTGCGTCGCCTTCACCAGCACCATCACCCGCATCGCCCGTCTCCCGTTCGCGTGCCGCCCCGCCTGCACGACGCACGCAATCTCCGAAAGTCGCGGGACGCGGGCAAATGCTTTTCGACGGATGGCGGGGCAACGCAGGGATCAAGGAAAAAGGGGCGCCCCGCGACCGTGCGGAGCGCCCCTTCCCGCATTATCCGTGCGGCCTTCAGTCGCGGAACAGCAGCGGCGCCATCTGGTACAGGCTGCGCCGCCAGGACAGGAATTCGTGCCCGGTGCCCGGCGAGACGTAGAATGCGCTGTTGAAGCCTGCACGCTTCAGCGCCTCGGCGTTTCCGGCCGGGTCGACGCTCGGCCGCCCCATGCCGCCGCGCGTCCGCCCGCCTTCCAGTTCCCTGCTGCCGTAGCTGACGAAGGTCAGCTTCACCTTGTCCTTGTACCCCGGCGTGCCGTTCACGTCCTCCAGAGAGAATGTGCCGCCGCTCAGCAGGCCGATGTGGGAAAATGTGTCGAGGTTGGCGGGCGCGATCAGCTTGGTCTCGAAACCGCCCATCGACAGGCCTGCCATCGCCCGGTGCGGCTGGTCGGACAGCGTGCGGAAATGCGTGTCGACATAGGGGATCAGCTCGTCGATCAGGACCGTGCGGAACGGCTTGATGTCAAAGCTGTTGATCGTCCCCGGCCGCGCGCCGTTGGTCATGCCATATGTCATGACGATGATGAACGGCCGCGTCTTCTTCGCCGCGATCAGGTTGTCCATGATCAGGTTGGCGTGCCCCTGGTTGGACCAGGCGGTCTCATCCTCGCCCCAGCCGTGCTGGAGGTACAACACCGGATAGCGGGCGCCGTCGGCCTTGTCATATCCCGGCGGGGTATAGACGAACGCGCGGCGCTGCGTGCCGGTGCTGGGGGACGGGAACAGCACCTGCTCGACCCGGCCGTGGGGCACGTCCTTCAGCGCATAGAAGTCCGCATCGTGCGCCGGGATCTCGATGCCGCTTTCCCAGCGGGTGGAGCCGTAGAAGTTGAGCGCGCCCGGATCGTTGAACGTGCCGCCGTCGACGGTCAGGTGATAATAATGAAAGCCTTCGTCCATCGGGCCCGACGTGGTGCCGGTCCATGTGCCGTCGGCGGCCTTGGACAGCTTCGTGCCGCCCTGCCCGCCCAGACCCAGGCTGACGCTGACGTTCTGCGCCTCGGGCGCGACGACGCGGAAGCGGGCATAGCCCTGGGAATTGACCTGCGGATAGTCCTGTCCCGGCTGGTTCAGCGAGGACGGCTTGAAATCCTCCACGGGCGCCGCGGCCGGCGCGGCCGTTTGTGCGGAGGCGGAACCGATCGTCGCGACACAGGCGACGGAAGCCAACAAGACGAAAGCCATGCGTTTCAAAAGACATCTCCCCTGGTGAATTTCGCGCGCCTTCTGGCCCGCGATAATTACTCTGACTTATTTGCAGCAGTTCCCGGTCGCCGCAAGAGCAAATGGCGCACAAAAATGACCTGCAATGGGGTCGGTGGGATGTATTATGTCGGGCTAATGTCCGACGATTGCCGTCGACGGCGCGCCGGTCGCACGGGTGTCGCCCCGCCCGCTCACTCCGGCCGTTGTTCCGCCCAGCCAAGCAGCGCATCGAGTGCGGGACACAGCGCCTGGCCCCAGTCGGTCAGGCCATATTCGACCTTCGGCGGCACCTGATGATGGACGATACGCCGCACGATGCCGTCGACCTCCATCTGGCGGAGCTGCTGGATCAGCATCTTCTGCGACACGTCCGGGATCGCCCGTTCCAGTTCGGAAAAGCGCAGGATGCGTCCGCCGAACAGGTGGAACAGGATGGTCAGCTTCCAGCGTCCCTCGAGCAGCTTCAGCGCGTTCTGCACGCCCTCGGCGGCCGTTTCCTGCGTATATTCCCTGGGCATACCTTTGGGTAAGTACCTTACCTTTTCGTGGGTTCTTGTCCTTTTCCACGGTACGCACGATGTCTCCGGCACGCAAACACTGCCGGAGGACGATCATGCCCATTGCCTTGCCCGCGCCGATATCCGCTTACTTCGCCGCCGATGCCGCGGACGGCGGGTCTGTCGCCGCCTGCTTCACGCCCGACGCCGTCGTGATCGACGAGAAGCAGACCCATCACGGCCGGGAGGCCATCTCCCGCTGGAAGGCGGAGACATCGACGCGCTATCGCTATGTCGCCGAGCCCGTCGCAATCGAAGCGGATGGCGACGCACAGATCGTCACCGCGCACCTGACCGGCGATTTTCCGGGCAGCCCGATCGACCTGCGCTACGCCTTCACGCTGGCGGACGGAGAAATCGCGCGTCTGGAAATCGGCGTTTAGGCACGGGGCGGATCGCCATTCAAATGATGGCCATCGGCCCTAGGCGACCCCGATCTCCATCGTGATCGCCATCGTCGCGCCCGGCGCCAGCACGTCCATGCCGCCGTCCCGGTTCAGGGCGTCGGGCATGTGGGTGACGGGTTCCAGGCAGAAGAACGCCTCGCCCGGCGGGCGGTAGACATGGAGGAACGGGGCGCCCCGCGCCGTCATCGTCACGACGCGTCCGCCGGGGCTCGTCACGCGCGCGGTGCCATCCCACCCGGCATAGCAATTGTCGACCAGCGTATCGCCGGCCACCGCCGCGCCGCCCTCCGCGCCCCAGTCGCCCAGCGTCGCGGCGGGCGCGATCCGGTCGGGCAGCAGGTCGGGGGTCGAGAGCCATACGTCCCGCGCCGCGAAGCGCAGGGCCATGCCCGCCTCCAGCGCGAAATAGGGGTGGAAGCCGATCCCGCCGGGCATCGCCGTATCCGACAGGTTGGTGAGGCTGAGGTCCAGCACGATGCCGCCCGCCGTCAGGGTCAACCGCTGCTCGGCGCGATACCGCCAGGGCCAGCCCGCGCCGCCCCCGTGCGTGTGGGACAGCAGCGCGCTCTCCCCGTCCGCCTGCTCCACCATCCACGGCGCGGTCCAGCCGACGCCGTGCAGGCTGTGCGGATGGTCGCCGAAATTCAGCGGCACGCGATGGTCCTGCCCCGCGAAGGGGAAGCGGCCATGCGCGATCCGGTTGGCATAGGGGACGAGCGGGAAGCATCCCGTCTCCAGCGGCCCGCGCGGGTCGGGTTCCGCGTCCGGCGGGGTCGGGCGCAGCACGTCCCTGCCCCCGGTCGTCAGGCTCAGCAGCGCGGCGCCTCGTCCGGGCGCCAGCACCGCCTCGACATCGCCGCGCGTCAGGCGCAGGGGGTTCAGCCCTCCATCTCCTCAAGCTCGCGGCCCTTGGTCTCGTGCACCATCGCGCGCACGAAGAAGAAGGAGATCGCCGCGAACAGCGCATAGCCGGTGTAGGTGACGGCCAGGCCCGGCGACACCGCCAGCGCGGGGAAGCTGACGGAGATCGCCGCGTTGGCGATCCACTGGGCAAAGCCCGACACCGCAAGGCCGGAGCCGCGGATCTGGTTCGGGAACATCTCGCCCAGCATCACCCACATGATCGGGCCCCAGCTCATGTTGAAGAAGATCACATAGAGGTTGGCGGCGACCAGCGCGATGATGCCGTTATGGCCGGGCAGGCTGACGGCACCCGCCGCGTCGGTGACGGCGGTGGAGAAGGCGTAGGCGACGATCGCCAGCGTCACCGCCATGCCCGCCGATCCGATCAGCAGCAGCGGCTTGCGGCCGATCCGGTCGACAAGCGCGATGGTGGCGAGGCAGGCGCCGATCGACAGCACGCCCGACAGGATGTTGGTCTGGAGCGCATAGTCCTCGGAGAAGCCGACGGCCTCCCACAGGGTCGCGCCGTAATAGAAGACGACGTTGATGCCGACCAGTTGCTGGAACACGGCCAGGCCGATGCCCGCCCATACGATCGGGCGCACCTTGCCGCTGGCCTTGTCGATCAGGTCGGACAGCTTCGGGCGATGGTGGTCGGCGGCCAGGCTGGCGCGGATTTCTGTCACCTTGCGGCGCGCCTCCGCCTCGCCGAACAGGCGGGTGAGGACGCCGAGCGCCCGCTCGTCCTGCCCGCGCGCGACCAGATAGCGGGGGCTTTCCGGGATGACGAGCAGGGCGAGGAAATAGATCGCCGCCGGGATCGCCTGCAGCCAGAACATCCAGCGCCACGCCGGGAAGCCCATCCAGAATTCCGCCGTCGATCCCCCGGCATAGCGGGCGAGCGCGAAATTGGCGACGAACGCGCCGGTCAGGCCGCTGATGATCATCACCTGCTGGATGCTCGACAGGCGCCCGCGCACGGCGGCGGGCGTCACTTCGGAGATGTACACGGGGGAGATCACGCTCGCCGCGCCGACGCCCAGGCCGCCGATGATCCGGGCGATGATGAAGATGGCGGAGGAACCGGCCGCACCGGCCAGCAGCGCGCTGCCCAGGAACAGGATGGCCGACAGCATCATCACGCCGCGACGGCCGATCCGGTCGGCCATGCGTCCGGCCATGAACGCGCCGATCGACGATCCGACCAGGATCGCGCCGACATTGACGCCGATACCCAGCTTGCCGAGGTCGAAGGCGCTTTCCAGCCCCTTCTGCGTGCCGTTGATGACGCCGGAATCATATCCGAACATGAAGCCGCCGATGGTCGCGACCGCCACGATCGCGGCGATGAAGGCCATGTTGACCTTTTCCGCACTCCCCTCGCTCATTCCTCGTCCTCTTCTCTTTCAGGCTTTTGGTATCACAGGGCCGCTGGCATCACAGGGCCGCGACATGCCCCGGCAAGCCGGCAACGCCCGGCTCGAACGCGAACAGGTGCCCCGCCAGCGGTTGCGCCGCAAGCTCTTCCTCGCTCAGGCCCTTGCGCGCCGTCGTGGCGAACACCGTCGACAGGTCCGCGCCGCCGAAGGCAATCTTGGTCACGTTGGCGACCGGGAAGCGCACGGTGGCGACCAGCCTGCCCTCGGGATCGTAGCGCCGCACGCCCCATCCGCCGAACAGGCCGACCCACAGATATCCCTCGGCATCGACCGTCGGACCGTCGGGATAGCCCGCGCCGTCCTCGATGGTGGCGAACGGCGCCGTCTCGATAACCTGCCCGTCGGCATCCAGCGCGCTGCGCCAGATCGTCCTGCCCAGCGTGTCGACATGATAGAGGACGCGCCCGTCCGGCGAGAGCGCCGGGCCGTTGGTGATCGATACCGGCGGCAGGCCGCTGTCGGCGCACGTCTCGCCATGGGCGCGGTAGAAACGGCCGCTCGCCGCTTCCTCGCTGTCGTCCATCGATCCGAACCACAGCCGCCCCTGCGCATCGACGGTCGCGTCGTTCAGGCGATTGCCCGGCAGATGCGCCTCGGGCGCGTGCAGCAGGGTGAAGCTGCCGCTCCCCGCCGGGTCGAAGCGATGAACGCCGGTCTGCAGGCCCACGGCGAACAGGCCGTCGTGCGTCGGCACGATCCAGCCGACCTGCGCCGGTGCCTTCCATGTCCGCGCGACTCCCAGTTCGGGGTCGAAGCGGTGGATGTGGTGGCTCTTGATGTCGACGAACCACAGGGCCGCGTCGCGGGCGACCCATATCGGTCCCTCGCCCAGCGTGGCCGCGACGTCGAACACGCTCTGCGGTGCGCTGTCCATGCGGCTCAGCGCCAGCCGGCGTCGATGAAATAATCGTGGGCGGTGCACATGCGCGCATCGTCCGACGCCAGGAACATCGCCAGCGCGGCGACGTCCGACGGCACGATCCGCCCGTCCAGGCACTGCGCCGCGACGATCTCCGCCTCGCCCTCGGGCGTGTACCACTTCATCTGCCGCTCCGTCTTCACGTTGCCGGGGACGATCGTGTTGACGCGGATGTTCTCCCGCCCCAGTTCACGGGCAAGGCCACGCGTCAGGCCCTCGATCGCCGCCTTCGCCGTCTGATAGAGGACAAGGTCGGACAGGGCCAGATGCCAGCTGATCGAACCGAAGTTCAGGATCGCGCCGCCGCCCGCCCGGCGCATCGCCGGGACCGCCGCCTTCGCCGCGAAGAACTGGTGGCGCAGGTTCACCGCCAGATTCTCGTCCCAGAAGGCCGGGGTCACGTCGGCGATCGTGTGCCGGTCGTCGCGCGCCGCGTTGTTGATCAGGATGTCGATGCCGCCCAGCGCCTGCTCGGCCGCGCCGAGTGTCGCCTCCAGCGCGTCCAGGTCGCGCAGGTCGCACGCCAGGAACGTCGGCGCGAACGCCGCGCCCTCGCTCAGCTTCCCGACCAGCGCCCGGCTCTCGGTCTCCAGAATGTCGCAGAAGGCGACGCGCGCGCCCTGCGCCACGAACCCTTCGACCAGACCCTCGCCGATACCGCTGCCGCCGCCGCTGATGAATACCCGCTTGCCCTTCAGGCTGGGGTAGATGGCGCGATCGCTCATGCCGCCGGTTCCTCCACGCGCGCGGACAGCAGCCCGCGCCCGGCGAGGTTGGTCATCAGCGCGGCGATGCCGTCGGTCCACGGCGCCGCCTCCTTGGATGTCACGACGCGGTTGACCAGGCGGCCAAGGCGCGGGGTCGCGATCGCGACGATGTCGCCGACCTTGTGGGTGAAACCCCGGCCCGCCTCGTCGCGGTCCTGCACCGGCGCGAACAGCGTGCCCAGGAACAGCGCGAAGCCGTCGGGATACTGGTGCTCGCTCAGCGTCTGGCGGACGAGGTCGAGCGGATCGCGGCTGATCTGGTTCATCGAGCTGACGCCTTCGAGGCGATAGCCCTCCGGCCCCTCGATGGTCAGCTCGACCTCGGCGGCGCGCACGTCGTCGATGGTGAAGCTGTCGTCGAACAGGCGGATCAGCGGGCCGAGCGAGCAGGACGCGTTATTGTCCTTCGCCTTGCCGAGCAGCAGGGCCGAACGCCCCTCGAAATCGCGCAGGTTGACGTCGTTGCCCAGCGTCGCGCCGGCCGCCGTGCCGGTGGAATCGACGATCAGCACGACTTCGGGTTCGGGGTTGTTCCAGGTGGAATCGGACCGCACGCCGATGTCCGCGCCCGCGCCGACGGTGGACAGCACCGGCGACTTGGTGAACACCTCGGCATCGGGGCCGATCGCGACCTCCAGATATTGCGACCACAGGCCGTCCTCGATCAGCGCCTGCTTCAGCGCCGCCGCTTCCTCGGACCCCGGCACGACCAGGCGGATCGATCCGCCGACCCGTTCCTCCAGCCGGCCGCGAATGGCCGCCGCTGCACCCGAATCGCCGCGCGCGCGCTCCTCGATCACCCGCTCGATCGCGGACAGCGCGAACGTCACGCCGCACGCCTTCACGCACTGCAGGTCGACGGGGCTCAGCAAGGGCAGGTCGAGCGCATCGAGCGGCCCCAGGCTGCTGCCGCCGCCCGTCGACACCGGCAGGCGATCGATCAGCAGCGACACGGTCGGCGCGACCGCCGACATGTCATAGACGATTCCCTCACGCACCAGAATCGGGCTCGGCCCCTCCGCGGTAAGGACACGGCCGACGAACTGGCCCGAACGCCAGTCGGGCGGCAAATCGCCGCGCAGTGAAAAAAGCCCCGACATTTCCAACTCCCACTCGACAGTTGTATTTGATAGCGCTACCAACAGCCATATGTCCCCGGTGTCAAGCGGTTTTCATAAAGTGCGACGGCCGGTGAAATGTGGAGGATGCAAAGGTTACCATGAATGAAGGGCGCACGGGCATCGTCGTCTGCCTCGGCGAAATGCTGCTCCGCCTGTCGGGCGGGAAGGACGCGCGTCTGTTCGACACGCCGGGCCTGCTCGGCCATTTCGGCGGGGCGGAGGCGAACGTCGCCATCGCCCTTGCCAGCCTCGGCATCGACAGCCGGGTCGCCACCGTCCTGCCGCACGGAGTGGCGGGCGACGGGGCGCTCGCGCATCTGCGCCGCCATGGCGTCGACACCGCGCACGTGCTGCGCGCCGATGGACGCCTCGGCCTCTATTATCTCAGCCCCGGCGCGGGCATCCGCCCCTCCTCGATCCTCTACGACCGCGCCGGATCGACCTTCGCGCGCGCGCATGCCGATGATTTCGACTGGCCCGCGCTGCTCGACGGCGCCGCGTGGCTGCACCTGTCAGGGATCACGCCCGCCCTTGGCCCGGACAGCGCCGCCCTCGGCCTCGCCGCCGCCCGCGCGGCAAAGGCGCTGGGCGTGCGCGTCTCGTTCGACGGCAACTATCGCGCGACCCTGTGGGAGCAGTGGGACGGCGACCCGCGCGCCATCCTGACCGGCTTCGTGGCGCTGGCGGACCTGTTCATCGGCAATCACCGGGACATCGGCCTGCTGCTGGGCCGGGCGTTCAGCGGCGACGGGCCGGACCGCCGCCGCGCCGCCGCGCAGGCGCTGTTCGACGCGTTCCCCGACCTGCGCCACATCGCCTCGACCGCGCGGGAGACGATCGACGCCGACACCTATACCCTGTCCGCCCGCCTCGACGGGCGGGACGATGCCTATCAGACGCAGGCGGTGACGCTGCGCGCGGTCATCGACCGGATCGGCACCGGCGACGCGTTCGCGGCGGGCGTCCTCGCGCATATCGGCGACGGGCTGGAGGCGGCGGCGGACGCCGGCCTCGCCCTCGCCTGCCTCAAGCATTACACGGCCGGGGACGCCAGCGTGGCGGACGCGGACGATCTTGCAACCTTCAGCCAGGGCCATTTCGACGTCCGGCGCTGACCCGCTTTTCCCTTTCACTATTCGACATGAGGTGACGACATGATCAACGGCGCAATGCTCATCGGCGCGACGGAGGCTTCCGGCGACACGACCTTCGAGGCGATCAATCCCGCCACCGGCGCCGCCATCGGCCCCGCCTTCGCCAGCGCCGGCCCGGCGGATGTCGACCGCGCCTGCGCCCTGGCCGACGCGGCCGCCGTCGCCTTCGCCGAACTGGCGCCGGGCGCGCGCGCGACGTTCCTTGAAACGATCGCGGACGAGATCATGGCGATCGGCGATGCTCTGGTCGATCGCGCCATGGCGGAAACCGGCCTGCCGCAGGCCCGGCTCCAGGGCGAGCGCGGCCGCACCACCGGCCAGCTCCGCCTGTTCGCGCAGATATTGCGGGAGGGGAGCTGGGCGCAGCTCACCATCGACCCCGCGCTGCCGGAGCGGACGCCCCTGCCCCGCTCCGACCTGCGCCGCCGGCACATCGCGGTCGGCCCGGTCGCCGTGTTCGGTGCGTCGAACTTCCCGCTCGCCTTCTCGGTCGCGGGCGGCGACACCGCCTCGGCGCTCGCGGCGGGCTGCCCCGTCGTCGTGAAGGGGCACCCGGCGCATCCGGGCACCGGAGAGCTGGTGGCCCGCGCCATCCGGTCGGCGGTCGCCAAATGCGGCCTGCCGGAGGGCGTCTTCTCCTACCTCCCGGGCCCGTCGAACGCGCTGGGCGGCGCGCTGGTCGCCGATCCGCGCATCAAGGCGGTGGGCTTCACCGGCTCGCGCGGCGGCGGCCTTGCCCTGCTGCGCATCGCCGCGACCCGTGAGGAGCCGATCCCCGTCTATGCGGAGATGAGCTCGATCAACCCGGTGATCCTGTTCCCGGCGGCGCTCAAGGCGCGCGGCGCGGCGCTCGCCCCGGCCTTCATCGCCTCGCTGACGATGGGCGCGGGCCAGTTCTGCACCAATCCCGGCCTCGTCATCGCCATCGACGGGCCGGACCTCGACGCCTTCCTCGCGGCGGCGGGCGGCGCGCTCACGGAATCGAAGCCGGTCCAGATGCTGACCCCGGGCATCTATGAGGCGTTCCAGGGCGGCGTCGACACCCTCGCCGCGCATGAGGCGGTGACCGCCGTCGCCCGCGGCTGCGTGGGCGAAGGCATCAACCAGGCGCGCGGCGCCCTGTTCAAGACCACGGCGGAGAAGTTCCTCGCCGACAGGGTGCTGGGGCATGAGGTGTTCGGCTCGTCCTCGATCGTCGTGACCGTGAAGGACATGGCCGAGGCCGCGACCGTCATCGCCGCGCTGGAGGGGCAGCTGACCGCCACGCTCCAGATCGACGAGGGCGACCATGCGCTGGCGCGGGAACTGATCCCGGCGCTGGAGCGCAAGGTCGGCCGCATTCTCGTCAACGGCTGGCCGACCGGCGTGGAGGTCTGCCACGCGATGGTCCATGGCGGCCCCTACCCGTCGACCTCGGACGGCCGCACCACCTCGGTCGGCACGCTGGCGATCGATCGCTTCCTGCGCCCGGTCTGCTATCAGGATCTGCCCGCCGCGCTGCTGCCGGAGGGGCTGACGGACGCCAACCCGTGGGGTGCGCCGCGCCGCATCGACGGCACGCTGACGCTCGCGGGCAACTGAACCGCGTATCGAAAGGGACAGGAATGACCGCGCAACCCGCCCGCCGTTTTCGCTCGCAGGACTGGTTCGCCGATCCTGCGCGTTCGGACATGGTCGCGCTCTATCTGGAGCGCTTCATGAACTACGGCATCACGCCGGAGGAGCTGCGCTCGGGCCGGCCGATCATCGGCATCGCCCAGTCGGGCAGCGACCTCAGCCCCTGCAACCGCATCCATCTCGACCTCGCGAAGCGGGTGCGGGACGGCATCCGGGACGCGGGCGGCATCGCGATGGAATTTCCTGTCCACCCGATCTTCGAGAATTGCCGCAGGCCGACGGCCGCGCTCGACCGGAACCTTGCCTATCTCGGCCTTGTCGAGATCCTGTACGGCTATCCGATCGACGCGGTCGTGCTGACCACCGGCTGCGACAAGACCACCCCGTCGCAGGTGATGGCGGCCAGCACCGTCGACATTCCCGCCATCGTCCTGTCGGGCGGCCCGATGCTCGACGGCTGGCATGAGGGCGAGCTGGTCGGCTCGGGCACCGTCATCTGGCGCAGCCGCCGCAAGCTCGCGGCGGGCGAGATCGACGAGGAGGAGTTCCTTCAGCGCGCCTGCGACAGCGCGCCGTCCGCGGGCCACTGCAACACCATGGGCACCGCCTCGACGATGAACGCCGTGGCGGAGGCGCTGGGCCTCTCGCTCCCCGGCTGCGCCGCCATCCCGGCGCCCTATCGCGAGCGCGGCCAGATGGCCTACGAAACCGGCCGCCGCATCGTCGGCATGGCCTATGAGGATCTGCGCCCGTCGCGCATCCTCACCCGCGACAGCTTCCTGAACGCGATCCGCGTGGTCAGCGCGCTGGGCGGCTCCAGCAACGCGCAGCCGCACGTAATGGCGATGGCGCGCCACGCGGGCGTCGACATCCATCCGTCCGACTGGACCGAGCATGGCTATGCCCTGCCGCTGATCCTCGACATGCAGCCCGCCGGGCGCTTCCTGGGCGAGCGTTTCCACCGCGCGGGCGGCGTGCCCTCGGTCATGTGGGAACTGAACGAGGCGGGCGTGCTCGCCGCCGGTTGCCTGACCGTGACCGGCAGGACGCTGGCGGAGAATCTGAGCGGCCGCGAAGCCCGCGACCGGGAGGTCATCCGCCCGTTCGGCCAGCCGCTGAAGGAGAATGCGGGCTTCCTCGTCCTGTCGGGCAACCTGTTCGACTTCGGCATCATGAAGACCTCGGTCATCGGCGAGGAGTTCCGCCAGCGTTATTTGTCCCGCCCGGGGTCGGAGGGCGTGTTCGAGGCGCGGGCGATCGTGTTCGAGGGGGGGGACGACTACCACCACCGGATCAACGATCCCGCGCTCGGCATCGACGCCGACTGTATCCTGGTGATGCGCGGCGCCGGGCCGCTCGGCTGGCCCGGCTCGGCGGAGGTCGTGAACATGCAGCCGCCCGACGCGCTGATCCGCGCGGGCGTGCAGTGGCTGCCCACGCTCGGCGACGGGCGCCAGTCGGGCACGTCGGACAGCCCCTCGATCCTCAACTGCTCGCCCGAAAGCGCGGCGGGCGGCGGCCTTTCGTGGCTGCGCACCGGCGACACGATCCGCATCGACATCAACACGGGCCGCTGCGACGCCCTCGTCGACCCGGCGGAAATCGCCCGCCGCAAGGCGCAGGACGCCCCTCCGCCCGTGCCGGAGAGCCACACCCCCTGGGAGGAGCTGTTCCGGGAAAAGACCGGCCAGATGGAGGACGGCGCCGTCCTGGAAATGGCCGTCAAATATCGCGGCCTCTCCGCCCGCACGCCCCGCCACAATCACTAGGGCGTGCTGAAGCCGGAACGGACGAGGGGAATGGCTGCCCGCGCGATATCGACCGTTGGTGGACCATCCTCCCCGTCACGGGGAGGTGGCGGCGCGAAGCGCTGACGGAGGGGGAGCGCCTCTTGGCGCTGCGCTGCGGCGCTTGCTCCCTCTGCCACCTGCGGCGCAAACGCTCCCCTCCCCGCGCCGGGAAGGCATGCCCGCTCCCCACCCCTTTCCGCCGGACATACCCACACGAAATCGGCCACATTCCGCCACCCCGGCGAAGCCCGGTGCCTTGCGGAGGGGACGCGCCATCGGGCCTGCGATCCCAGCCTTCGCCGGGATGACGGGACAATAGCGAAGGGTCCATGTCCCATCTTTTCGTCGGAAACCACCGCGGACTTCCTGGCCCTCTCCCTCCCTCGCGGGAGAGGGTCGGGTGAGGGTCGTCCTTCTTTCTGATCGCACCGCAAAAGGCGGGAATCCCCTCACCCTCCCACGCCTTCTTACCGAAAGCTGCCCGAGCAAAATCGACCATCTCTGGCCTTTCCGATGATCGATGGCATCGTCCGTAAGCGGACGTTGCAATGCCGTCCGTTGCCGGGCTAAATGAGACCGCCAGCGTGACGGAATTGGTAGACGTATCGCTACAGCGATCCTCGCCGTTAAGTGAGGGTGCGGGTTCGATCCCTGCCGCTGGCGTCAAACGACCAGTTGCAGACGGTAGCAATTCAAATTGACGCTCCCTAAACCTGACGTTTGAAGATCATTGGAGGGGTAGCGATGGTGGACGACGGGCGGT
>QFQF01000016.1 GCA_003248935.1 Sphingobium sp. | reverse complement strand
TGCTGCGCGGCGTTCTGGATACCCAGGGCGTCAAGGACCGCAAGCAGAGCCGTTCGAAGTACGGCGCGAAGCGTCCGAAGTAAGAAGGGGAGACCAGAACCATGTCACGTCGTCGTCGCCCCGAAAAGCGCGTTATCCTGCCGGATCCCAAGTTCGGTGATATCGTCCTTTCGAAGTTCATGAACAGCATCATGCAGGACGGCAAGAAGGCCGTCGCCGAGTCCATCGTCTACGGCGCTCTCGACACTGTCGAGACGCGGTCGAAGAAGGACCCGATCCAGATGTTCCATGACGCCCTCAACAATGTGAAGCCGGGCATCGAGGTCCGCAGCCGCCGCGTCGGCGGTGCGACATATCAGGTCCCCGTCGAGGTCCGCCCCGAGCGTGCCCAGGCGCTGGCGATCCGCTGGCTGATCACGGCTTCGCGCAACCGCAGCGAGACCACGATGGCCGCCCGCCTGTCCGGCGAACTGCTGGATGCCGCGAACAACCGTGGCAATGCGGTCAAGAAGCGTGAGGATACGCACCGGATGGCCGAGGCCAACCGTGCCTTCTCGCACTATCGCTGGTAAGCACTATATAAAGGAGGCGGGCGCTGACGGGCGCTCGCCTCTTTACATGATTGCTCTGAAAACACGGTCCGTTCGCCGGGGTCTACCCATGGCGGACGGATTGGTTTAGGGGCCACGCAAGACTCTCATCCCAACCGCCGCCCTGCCGGCAACGGAGACGCATCATGGCCCGCAGCCATCCGCTCGAACGCTATCGCAATTTCGGTATCATGGCGCACATCGACGCCGGCAAGACCACGACGACCGAGCGTATCCTTTACTACACCGGCAAGTCCTACAAGATCGGCGAAGTCCATGACGGTGCCGCCACGATGGACTGGATGGAGCAGGAGCAGGAGCGCGGGATCACGATCACGTCGGCTGCGACGACCTGCTTCTGGAACGACCATCGGCTGAACATCATCGACACGCCCGGCCACGTCGACTTCACCATCGAGGTGGAGCGCTCGCTGCGCGTGCTCGACGGCGCCGTCGCCGCGTTCGACGGCGTTGCCGGCGTTGAGCCGCAGTCGGAGACTGTGTGGCGTCAGGCGGACAAGTACAAGGTGCCGCGGATGTGCTTCATCAACAAGCTCGACCGCACCGGCGCCAATTTCTACTACTGCGTGCAGACGATCATTGATCGCTTGGGCGCGACCCCGGCCGTCCTCTATCTCCCCATCGGTGCGGAGTCGGATTTCAAGGGTCTCGTCGATCTGGTCGAGAACCGCGCGATTATCTGGAAGGACGAGAATCTCGGCGCTGAGTTCAGCTACGAGGAAATCCCGGCCGACCTCGCCGACAAGGCTGCCGAATATCGCGAAAAGCTGATCGAGCTTGCCGTCGAGCAGGACGACGAGGCGATGGAAGCCTATCTGGAGGGCAACATGCCCGACGTCGCCACGCTCAAGAAGCTGATCCGCAAGGGTACGCTGGCGCAGGCGTTCGTGCCGGTGCTGTGCGGTTCCGCGTTCAAGAACAAGGGTGTCCAGCCGCTGCTCGACGCCGTCGTCGACTATCTGCCTTCGCCGCTCGACATTCCCGACGTGCAGGGCATCAATCCCGACACCGAGGAGCCCGACAGCCGCAAGACGGCTGACGACGCGCCCTTCTCCGGCCTCGCGTTCAAGATCATGAACGACCCGTTCGTCGGGTCGCTCACCTTCCTGCGCGTCTATTCGGGCACGCTGAGCAAGGGTACCTACCTGAACTCGGTCAAGGACAAGAAGGAAAAGATCGGCCGCATGCTGCTGATGCATGCGAACAGCCGCGAGGACATCGATACCGCCTATGCGGGCGACATCGTCGCACTGGCCGGCATGAAGGAAACGACCACCGGCGACACGCTCTGCTCGGAGAAGGCGCCGATCATCCTGGAGCGGATGGAGTTCCCCGAGCCGGTCATCGAGCTGTCGGTCGAACCCAAGACCAAGGCCGACCAGGAGAAGATGGGCGTCGCCCTCAACCGCCTGGCCGCCGAAGATCCTTCGTTCCGTGTGTCGACCGACCATGAATCGGGCCAGACGATCATCAAGGGCATGGGTGAGCTTCACCTCGAAATCCTTGTCGACCGCATGAAGCGCGAGTTCAAGGTCGAGGCGAACGTCGGTGCGCCGCAGGTCGCCTATCGCGAATATCTGAAGAAGCCGGTCGATATCGACTACACCCACAAGAAGCAGTCGGGTGGCACCGGCCAGTTCGGCCGCATCAAGGTGAAGCTGACGCCGGGTGAGCGTGGCGCGGGCATCATCTTCAAGGATGAGATCAAGGGCGGTAACATTCCGAAGGAGTATATCCCGGCGATCGAGAAGGGCATGCGTGAGACGGCGGCGACCGGTTCGCTGATCGGCTTCCCGATCATCGACTTCGAAATCCTGCTGTATGACGGTGCGTACCACGACGTCGACTCGTCGGCGCTGGCGTTCGAAATCACGGGCCGCGCCGCAATGCGCGAGGCGGCGCAGAAGTCGGGCATCACGCTGCTCGAGCCGGTCATGAAGGTCGAGGTCGTCACCCCTGAGGAATATCTGGGCGACGTCATCGGCGACATGAACAGCCGCCGCGGCCAGATCCAGGGCACCGACACACGCGGCAACGCGCAGGTGGTCGAGGCGATGGTCCCGCTGGCCAACATGTTTGGTTACGTGAACTCGCTGCGTTCCTTCACCCAGGGCCGCGCGAACTATTCGATGATCTTCTCGCACTATGATGAAGTGCCGCAGAACGTCGCCGACGAAGTGAAGGCGAAGCTCGCCTGAAAAATTCCCTGACCATGCCGGGAATCCGGCGTGGTTGGGGCTGGAATTATCAAAATATGCTGCTATGGACGCGCCTTCGCAAGGCGCGGCCTGGCGGTCAAACCAAAGCTGTTTGGATTAGAAGGTAGAGAGAAATGGCGAAAGCTAAGTTTGAGCGGACGAAGCCGCACTGCAACATCGGCACCATCGGTCACGTCGACCACGGCAAGACCTCGCTGACCGCTGCGATCACGAAGGTGCTGGCCGAGACCGGCGGCGCGACCTTCACCAGCTACGACAACATCGACAAGGCTCCCGAAGAGCGCGAGCGCGGCATCACCATCTCGACCGCACACGTCGAGTATGAGACCGAGCAGCGCCATTACGCGCACGTCGATTGCCCGGGCCACGCCGACTACGTCAAGAACATGATCACCGGTGCCGCCCAGATGGACGGCGCGATCCTGGTCGTTTCGGCCACTGACGGCCCGATGCCGCAGACCCGTGAGCACATCCTGCTCGCCAAGCAGGTCGGCGTTCCCCAGTTGGTCGTGTTCATGAACAAGGTCGACCTTGTCGATGACGCCGAGATCCTGGAGCTCGTCGAGCTCGAGATCCGCGAACTGCTGTCGTCCTACGATTTCGATGGTGACAACATTCCCGTCATCCCGGGTTCGGCCGTTGCCGCGCTGCAGGACAAGACGCCGGAGATCGGCCATGACGCCGTCCTGAAGCTGATGGCTTCGGTCGACAGCTGGATCCCGCAGCCGGAGCGCCCGGTCGACAAGCCGTTCCTGATGCCGATCGAAGACGTGTTCTCGATCTCGGGTCGTGGTACGGTCGTCACCGGCCGCGTCGAGACCGGTATCGTCAAGGTTGGCGAGGAAGTCGAGATCGTCGGTATCAAGGACACCCGCAAGACCACCGTCACGGGCGTCGAGATGTTCCGCAAGCTGCTCGACGAAGGTCGTGCGGGCGACAACATCGGTGCGCTGGTTCGTGGCGTCGGCCGTGAGGACGTCGAGCGTGGTCAGGTTCTGGCCAAGCCCGGTTCGGTCACGCCGCACACCGAGTTCGATGCGGAAGTTTACGTTCTGTCGAAGGAAGAAGGTGGCCGTCACACCCCGTTCTTCGCGAACTACCGTCCGCAGTTCTACTTCCGCACCACCGACGTCACCGGCGAGGTCATCCTCCCCGAGGGCACCGAGATGGTGATGCCGGGCGACAACGTGAAGCTGGGCGTGAAGCTGATCGCCCCGATCGCGATGGACTCGGGTCTGCGCTTCGCTATCCGCGAAGGTGGCCGGACCGTCGGCGCAGGGGTTGTCGGAACGATCTCCAAGTAATATAGGGCTGCAGCGGCGCGAATCGCCTGATTCGCGCCGCTCGGTTTTTCGCCGCCTCGGATCGCCTTTCTCCGGCTCGCATGGGCTAGAAGGGCAAGGCTGGGGCGGTTTTGTTTTTGGCTCTTTCGCATCGGTATAGGACATGGACAGCAACATCCGCATTCGCCTGAAGGCATTCGATCATCGCGTGCTTGATCAGGCGACCGGCGACATCGCCGAAACCGCGCGCCGCACCGGCGCTCTGATCCGCGGCCCCATTCCTCTTCCGACGCGTATTGAGAAGTTCACGGTCAACCGTGGCCCGCATATCGACAAGAAGTCGCGCGAGCAGTTCGAGGTCCGCACCTACAAGCGCATGCTTGACATTGTGCAGCCGACGCCGCAGACGGTCGACGCGCTGATGAAGCTGGATCTGGCTGCCGGCGTGAACGTCGAGATCAAGCTGGCCTGATAGGCTGAGCCGACAAAGGGATACCGCACGCAAGTCGTGGTCCTGGTCCCCCGTCGCCCTTCCTTTGTGATGGGCATCCAACCCGGACGGGGTGATCGAGAATTGGGTTGGCCGCAAGGGAGTGATCCTGAGCGGTTTTTTCGTTGGATACGCCCGTCCTTTCGGATGGGCCTCTGTTGGGAGTACGGATCATGCGCACTGGCGTGATCGCAAAGAAAGTCGGGATGACCCGCCTGTTTAAGGATGACGGCCGCCACGTGCCTGTCACCGTCCTGGCGCTCGAAGGTAACCAGGTTGTCGCGCGCAAGGAAATCGACAGGGACGGCTATGTTGCTGTTCAGCTCGGTGCCGGCGTTGCGAAGGCAAAGAACGTTGCGAAGCCGCAGCGTGGTCACTTTGCCAAGGCCGAAGTTGAGCCCAAGGCGCAGCTGGTCGAGTTCCGCGTCGCCGAGGATGCCCTCCTCGATGTCGGCGCCGAGATCGCGGCTGATCACTTCATTGCCGGCCAGCTGGTCGACGTGTCGGGTCACACCCAGGGTAAGGGCTTTGCCGGCGCCATGAAGCGCTGGGGTTTCGGCGGTATGCGCGCCACCCACGGCGTTTCCATCTCCCATCGTGCGCACGGTTCGACGGGTAACCGCCAGGATCCGGGCAAGGTCTTCAAGAACAAGAAGATGGCCGGGCATATGGGCGACCGTGAGCGCACGCAGCAGAACCTCGAGATCGTCGGGACCGACGTCGAGCGTGGCCTGCTGTTCGTGAAGGGCAGCGTTCCTGGCTCCAAGGGTGCATGGCTGACCGTCAGCGACGCCGTCAAGGTGCCGCGTCCGTCGGACGTTCCCTATCCCGCCAGCCTGAAGAAGGCGGCGAACAGCAACGACGCGGCTCCCGCTGATACCCCGGCCGATGAGGCTGTGGCGAGCGAAGCCACCGATGGCCAGGAGGGCTAAGAAGTGAAGGTCAAGGTACAGACCCTCGACGCCAAGGCATCGGGCGATGTGGAGCTCAACGACGCCGTGTTCGGCCTCGATCCGCGCGCCGATATCCTGCATCGCGTCGTCACCTGGCAGCTCGAGAAGCGTCGCGGCACTGCCCGCGCCGCCCGCGAGCGTTCGGATGTCGCCCGCACCGGCAAGAAGTTCGGTCGCCAGAAGGGCGGCGGCACGGCGCGTCACGGCGATCGTCGCGCTCCCGTCTTCATCGGCGGTGGTAAGGCCCACGGTCCCCGCGTTCGCGATTTCAACCCGTCGCTGAACAAGAAGGTTCGCGCGCTCGGCCTGAAGATGGCGCTTTCCGCCAAGGTGAAGGCCGGCACGCTGACCGTGCTCGACAATCTGGACGTCAAGGACGGCAAGACCAAGGTGCTGGCGGATCAGCTCGCGAAGCTGAACCTCGGCAAGGTGCTGTTCATCGATGGTGACGCGATCAACGTCAGCTTCGCCAAGGCGTCGTCGAACCTCATCGGTGTGGACGTCCTCCCGGCCGTCGGTGCCAATGTCTACGATATCCTGAAGGCTGACTCGCTGGTCCTGACCCGCGCTGCGGTCGAGAAGCTGGAGGCGCGTTTCAATGGCTAAGAAGCAGGCCACCACCGTCGACAACCGTCACTATGACGTTGTCGTCGCCCCGCACATCACCGAGAAGGCGACTCTGCTGACCGAGAACAACGCGGTTGTTTTCAAGGTCGCGAACGACGCGTCCAAGCCGGAGATCAAGGCGGCCGTCGAGGCGCTGTTCGGCGTCACCGTGAAGGCGGTCAACACCATCGTCCAGAAGGGCAAGGTGAAGCGCTGGAAGGGCAAGCCCTACAAGCGTTCGGACGTCAAGAAGGCGATCGTGACGCTGGCCGAGGGCCAGTCGATCGACATCACCACCGGTATCTGAGGCAGGCAGGATAATGGCACTCAAGCATTATAATCCGACGAGCCCGGCACGGCGTGGTCTGATTCTCGTCGACCGTTCGGCGCTCCACAAGGGCAAGCCGGTCAAGGCGCTGACCGAAGGCAAGCGCAAGACCGGCGGCCGCAACAACAAGGGCCATGTGACCTCGCGCGGTATCGCGGGCGGTCACAAGCAGCGCTATCGCATCATCGACTTCAAGCGTCGCCTCTGGGACGTTGAGGGTACGGTCGAGCGTCTGGAATATGACCCGAACCGCACCGCGTTCATCGCGCTGGTCAACTATGCCGACGGCACCCAGGCCTATATCCTGGCGCCGCAGCGTCTTGCCCCGGGTGACAAGGTCATTGCGGGCAAGAAGACCGACGTGAAGCCGGGCAACGCCATGGAGCTGGGCCAGATGCCGGTCGGCACCATCATCCACAATGTGGAGATGAAGCCGGGCAAGGGCGGTCAGCTCGCCCGTTCGGCCGGCACCTACGCCCAGCTCGTTGGCCGTGACCGCGGCATGGTGATGATCCGCCTGTCCTCGGGCGAGCAGCGCTACATCCGTTCGGACTGCATGGGCACCGTCGGTGCCGTGTCGAACCCCGACAACGGCAATACCAACCTTGCCAAGGCGGGCCGCAATCGCTGGCTCGGCAAGCGCCCGCTGACGCGCGGTGTCGCGAAGAACCCGGTCGACCACCCGCACGGCGGTGGTGAGGGCCGGACCTCGGGCGGCCGTCATCCGGTCACCCCGTGGGGCAAGCCGACCAAGGGTGCGCGCACCCGTCACAACAAGGCGACGGACAAGTTCATCATCCGTTCGCGTCACGCCAAGAAGAAGAGGTAATCCGCGATGGCTCGTTCCGTCTGGAAAGGTCCGTTCGTGGACCTCAGCCTTCTCAAGAAGGCAGAAGCGGCACAGGATGCCGGAGGCCGCGCGCCGATCAAGACCTGGTCGCGCCGCTCCACCATCCTGCCGCAGTTCGTTGGCCTGACGTTCAGCGTCTATAACGGCCGCAAGCACGTTCCCGTTTCGGTGAACGAGGACATGGTGGGCCACAAGCTCGGCGAGTTCGCTCCGACGCGCTACTTCCCCGGCCACGCCGCCGACAAGAAGGGCAAGCGCTAATGGGCAAGGCAAAATCCCCCCGCCGCGTCGCTGACAACGAGGCGCTGGCTGTGGGCACCGCGATCCGCGGTTCCGCGCAGAAGCTGAACCTGGTTGCCGCGCTGATCCGTGGCCGCAAGGTCGAGGAAGCGATGAGCGTCCTCGCTTTCTCGAAGAAGGCGATGGCGGTCGATGCCCGCAAGGTTCTGGCTTCGGCCATCGCCAATGCGGAAAACAATCACAATCTGGACGTCGACGCGCTCGTCGTCGCGGAGGCTTCGGTTGGCAAGGCGCTGACCATGAAGCGTTTCCACGCACGTGGCCGCGGCAAGTCCACCCGCATCCTGAAGCCCTTCAGCCGGCTTCGGATCGTGGTGCGTGAGCAGAGTGCAGAGGCGGAGGCTTAAGTCATGGGTCACAAGAGCAATCCGATCGGTCTGCGTCTGCAGATCAACCGCACCTGGGACAGCCGCTGGTACGCCGAAGGCGCCGACTATGGCCGCCTGCTGCTTGAGGATCTGAAGATCCGCAAGTTCATCTTCAAGGCGCTGCCGCAGGCCGCGATCTCGAAGGTGGTGATCGAGCGTCCCGCCAAGCTGTGCCGTGTGTCGATCTATGCCGCCCGTCCGGGCGTCATTATCGGCAAGAAGGGTGCCGACATCGAGAAGCTGCGCCGCAAGCTGGGTGAGTTCACCACCAGCGACGTCAGCCTCAACATCGTCGAGATCCGCAAGCCGGAAATCGACTCGAAGCTCGTTGCACAGGGTGTCGCCGACCAGCTGGAGCGCCGCGTTGCGTTCCGCCGGGCGATGAAGCGCGCAGTGCAGTCTGCTCTCCGCCTGGGTGCGGAAGGCATCAAGATCACCTGCGCGGGCCGTCTGGGCGGCGCGGAGATCGCGCGCGTCGAGTGGTACCGCGAGGGTCGCGTTCCGCTGCACACGCTGCGTGGTAACGTCGACTATGCCGAGGCCGAGGCGCACACCGCCTATGGCGTCTGCGGGATCAAGGTCTGGATCTTCAAGGGTGAGATCCTGGGCCACGACCCGATGGCCACCGACCGGTTGATGCTCGAGGCGCAGACCTCGGGCGTGCGCCCGGCGCGCTGAGCGAATTGAGGTAGAGGCACATGCTGCAACCGAAGAAAACCAAGTTCCGCAAGACCTTCAAGGGCCGGATCAAGGGCGACGCCAAGGGTGGCGCCGCTCTGAACTTCGGCTCCTACGGTCTGAAGGCCCTGGAGCCTGAGCGGATCACCGCGCGCCAGATCGAGGCCGCCCGTCGTGCGATCACCCGCCACATCCGCCGTCAGGGCCGTTTGTGGATCCGCGTGTTCCCGGACGTTCCCGTGTCGAAGAAGCCTGCCGAAGTCCGTCAGGGTAAGGGCAAGGGTTCGATCGAATACTGGGCCGCTCGCGTGAAGCCGGGTCGCATCCTGTTCGAGCTGGACGGCGTTCCCGGCCCGCTCGCGGCAGAAGCGTTCTCGCGCGCCGCGATGAAGCTGCCGATCAAGACGAAGGTCGTTGCCCGCCTGGGCGACACCTCGCACCTGGGAGCATAAGAGATGGCGAACAGCGCTGACCTCAAAGCGAAGTCGGACGACGAGCTGTCGACCGATCTCAACAACCTGAAGCGTGAGCAGTTCAACCTGCGCTTCCAGGCCGCCACCAACCAGCTTGAAAAGCCGAGCCGGGTGAAGGAAGTGCGCCGGGACATCGCGCGGATCAAGACGCTGCAGGGCGAACGCGCCCGCGCCGCGAAGTAAGAGAAGGAAAACACGATGCCCAAGCGCGTGCTGACGGGAACAGTGGTTTCCGACAAGACCGACAAGACGGTGGTCGTCCGTGTGGAGCGCAAGGTCAAGCACCCGCTCTACGGCAAGATCATCCGCCGCTCGAAGAAGTACCATGCCCATGACGAGGGCAACACCTACAAGGAAGGCGAGACCGTCCGCATCGAGGAGACGGCCCCGATTTCCAAGCTCAAGACCTGGAAGGTGCTTGAGAAGGTGGACACGCACAAGTCGCCGGAGACCGCTGCCTGAAGGCAGCACCGGCGGCCGAAGGCTAGTCTAGAGACAGTTTCGGAACTACCGGAATATTCCGGCAAGCCAATTGAGAAGGAACCGGATCAATGATCCAGATGCAGTCCAATCTCGACGTCGCGGACAACAGCGGCGCAAAGCGCGTCCAGTGCATCAAGGTGCTGGGCGGGTCGAAGCGTCGTTTCGCGAGCGTCGGCGACATCATCGTCGTGTCGGTCAAGGAAGCGACCCCGCGCGGCCGCGTGAAGAAGGGTGACGTGCACCGCGCCGTCATCGTCCGCACCGCGAAGGACGTTCGTCGTCCCGACGGCTCGGTGATCCGCTTCGACGGCAACGCCGCCGTCCTGGTCAACAAGAACGAGGAGCCGATCGGCACCCGTATCTTTGGCCCGGTCGTTCGCGAACTGCGCGCCAAGAAGCACATGAAGATCATCTCTCTCGCGCCTGAGGTGCTGTGATGAGCGCTGCGAAGATCAAGAAGGGCGACAAGGTCGTCGTACTCGCGGGCAAGGACAAGGGCCGCACCGGCACCGTCCTTCAGATGTTCCCGAAGGAGGACAAGGTTCTCGTCGAGGGCGTCAACGTCCACGCGCGTCACCGCAAGCCCGACCAGGTGAACCCGCAGGGCGGCATCGACCGCAAGCCCGCGCCGCTGCACGTGTCGAACGTCGCGATCGCGGACAAGGACGGCAAGCCGACCCGCGTCCGCTTCGAAGTCAAGGACGGCAAGAAGGTCCGCGTGGCCGTCAAGTCCGGTGAGGTGCTGTAATGGCCGACAAGTACATTCCGCGCTCCAAGCAGCTCTATGACGAGCAGATCGCCAAGGCGATGACGGCCAAGTTCGGCTACAAGAACGTCATGGAAGTGCCGAAGATCGAGAAGATCACGCTCAACATGGGCGTCGGCGAAGCCACGCAGGACAAGAAGAAGGTCACCTCGGCCGCCGAGGAGATGGAACTGATCGCCGGCCAGAAGCCCGTGATCACCAAGGCGAAGAAGTCGATCGCGCAGTTCAAGCTGCGTGAGGGCATGCCGATCGGTGCGAAGGTCACGCTGCGCCGCGAACGCATGTACGAGTTCCTCGATCGCCTGGTGAACGTCGCGATGCCCCGCATCCGCGACTTCCGTGGTCTGAACCCGAAGTCCTTTGACGGCCGTGGCAACTATGCCTTCGGCATCAAGGAGCAGATCATCTTCCCGGAGATCAGCTATGACCGCGTCGACAAGGTGCGCGGCATGGACATCATCGTGACCACCACCGCGAAGACGGACGAAGAAGCGCGCGAACTGCTGCACCTCTTCGGTTTCCCGTTCCCGCAGGCAGAAGAGAAGCAGGCGGCCTGAACCGGCCCCGCTTCTCTCCCCAACCGTTAGGCTAAGGAAGAGAACTTAAGTCATGGCGAAACTGAGTTCGATCAACAAGAACGAGCGTCGCAAGAAGCTGGTGAAGAAGTATGCCGGCCGTTATGCGAAGCTGAAGGCGGTTGCCGCCGACACGGCGCTGGACGATGGCGAGCGATTGATCGCGCGCCTTAAGATGGCGGAGATCCCCCGCAACGGCAACCCGACCCGGGTTCGCAACCGTTGCGAGATCACCGGCCGTCCGCGCGCTTACTACCGCAAATTCCGTCTCTGCCGCGTGCAGCTTCGTGATCTGGCCAACAAGGGTCTGATCCCCGGCGTCACCAAGTCGAGCTGGTAAGGATTTAACGAGATGGCATTGACCGATCCCCTGGGTGATATGCTCACCCGTATCCGTAACGGCCAGCAGGCGCGTAAGGACAGCGTGGTTTCGCCCGCGTCCAAGCTGCGCGCCCGCGTTCTCGACGTGCTGCAGCGTGAAGGCTACATCCGCGGCTATTCCGAGGAAGCCCTCGGCAAGCACCCGGGCCTGCGCATCGAGCTGAAGTATTTCGAGGGTCAGCCCGCGATCAAGCATGTGGCCCGCGTGTCGAAGCCCGGCCGCCGCGTCTATTCCGGTTCGAAGGAGCTGCCGGTCGTTCGCAACGGCCTGGGCATTACCATCGTGTCGACGCCGCGTGGCGTTCTCTCCGACGCCGAGGCGCGCGAGCAGAATGTCGGCGGTGAAGTGCTGGCGGAGGTATTCTGATGAGCCGCATCGGTAAAAAGCCGGTCGCGATCCCCAGCGGGGTAACGGCGACCATCGAAGCGGGCAAGCTGTCGGTCAAGGGCCCCAAAGGCACCCTGACCATGCCGCTGCGCGACGAGATCAGCTATGGCCTCGAGGACGGCAGCATTTCCGTGCAGCCGGCCAACGCCACCAAGCAGGCTCGCGCGTTCTGGGGCATGCAGCGCACGCTGGTTCAGAACCTGATCACCGGCGTGACCGAGGGCTTCTCCAAGAAGCTGCTGATCACCGGTGTCGGCTACCGCGCCAATGCGCAGGGCAAGACCCTGAAGCTGCAGCTTGGTTACAGCCACGACGTCGATTTCCCCGTGCCCGAGGGCATCGAGATCAAGACCCCGGATAACACGACGGTCGAGATCAGCGGCATCGACAAGCAGAAGGTTGGCCAGGTGGCCGCAGAGATCCGTCGCTGGCGCAAGCCCGAGCCGTATAAGGGCAAGGGCATCAAGTACGACGGCGAGTTTATCTTCCGCAAGGAAGGAAAGAAGAAGTAAGATGGCGAAGCTTTCCCTCTTCGAGCGGCGCCGCCGCCGCGTCCGCACCGCCCTCAAGGCACGCTCGGGCGATAAGCCGCGTCTCAGCGTTCACCGCTCGGGCCGTCACATCTACGCCCAGGTCATCGATGACGCGGCCGGCAAGACCGTCGCTGCCGCTTCGACCCTGGACAAGGACGTGCGCGGCAAGACCGGCGCCACCGCCGAGGCTGCTGCCGATGTCGGTAAGCGCGTCGCCGCTGCCGCCACCAAGGCTGGCGTCACCAAGGTCGTGTTCGACCGCGGTGGCTTCCTTTTCCATGGCCGCGTCAAGGCGCTGGCCGATGCCGCCCGTGAAGGCGGGCTGGAGTTCTGAGCATGGCTGACGAAAACACCATTGAAGCCGGCGCGCCGACCGAGGGCGTCGAAGCGCAGACCGAGAGCCGGGGTCCGGGCCGTGGCCGTGGCCGTGGCGGCGATCGCAACCGTGGCGAGCGCGGCGGCCGTGGCCGTCGTGACGATCGTCGTGGCAACCGCGACGAAGAGGGCGGCGAGGAACTGATCGAGAAGCTGGTTCACATCAACCGCGTCTCGAAGACCGTGAAGGGCGGTAAGCGCTTCGGTTTCGCCGCGCTTGTCGTCGTCGGCGACGGCAAGGGCCGTGCGGGCTTCGGCCATGGCAAGGCCCGCGAGGTGCCCGAGGCCATCAGCAAGGCGACCGCCGCCGCCAAGAAGGCGATGGTCCGCGTTCCGCTGAAGGAAGGCCGCACGCTGCACCATGATGGCCTCGGCCACTTCGGCGCCGGCAAGGTGACCGTCCGCTCGGCGCCCGCAGGTACCGGCATCATCGCCGGTGGTCCGATGCGCGCCGTGTTCGAGAGCCTGGGTGTCGCTGACGTCGTCACCAAGTCGAACGGCACGTCGAACCCCTACAACATGATCCGGGCCACCTTCGAGGCGCTCGGTGAGCAGGTCAGCCCGAAGGCGGTTGCCCAGCGTCGCGGCAAGAAGGTTGCCGATCTGCTGCGTCGCGGCGGCTCCTCGGCCGAGGTCGCCCAGGCCGACGCCGAAGCGATTGCGGAGTAAGCGAACATGGCGAAGATCAAGATCAAGCAGATCGGCTCGCCGATCCGCCGCCCGGAAGACCAGAAGAAGATTCTGATCGGCCTGGGCCTTGGCAAGATGCACCGCGTGGTGGAGCATGAGGACAGCCCGGAGATCCGTGGCATGATCAAGAAGCTGCCCCACATGGTGGAGATCGTCGAGGGCTGAACGCCCTTCGATCGATGGAAATAGGCGGGAGAGGGGGAAACCCCTCTTTCGTTTTTTGGGAAGCAGGCTATTAGGCCTGCTTCCGTCATCCCGGCGAAGGCCGGAATATCAGGCCGCGAATGGATCCCAGATGGGATTTCTGCGGCCTTCGTCAGGCCCCAGCCCGCGCTGGGGCATCGGATGAGATGCCTTTGGCATTTCATCCTCGCGCGAACATAGCGAAAGCGAGTGCAAGACATGAAACTGAACGAAATCAAGGACAATGATGGCGCCCGCAAGGGCCGGATGCGCGTCGGACGCGGCATCGGCTCGGGCAAGGGCAAGACCGCCGGTCGCGGCCAGAAGGGTGCGAAGGCACGCTCGGGCGTCAGCATCAACGGCTTCGAGGGCGGTCAGATGCCGCTCCACATGCGTATCCCGAAGCGCGGCTTCAACAACATCTTCGCCAAGGACTATGCGGTCGTTAACCTGGGTACGATCCAGAAGGCGATCGACGCGGGCAAGCTCGATGCTTCGGCCACCATTGATCAGGCCGCGCTGCGCACCGCCGGTCTGTCGCGTGGCGGCAAGGACGGTGTCCGCATCCTGGGCAAGGGAGAACTGACCGCGAAGCTGAACTTCACCGTCGTCGGTGCGTCGAAGGGCGCGATCGAGGCGGTCGAGAAGGCTGGCGGCAAGGTTGACCTGATCGTCGTCGTTCCGGCCGCCGAGAAGGCTGCCGCGAAAAAGGGCAGTGCGAAGGCCGCCAAGAAGGCCTGAGCCTTTCGGCCAACTTGTAACGGCGACCCCGCTGTCCGATATGGACGGCGGGGTCGTCCGTTTCCGGCATGCCGCATCACAGGTGTGCCTTCACGGAGATGACGCAAACACCCTTCGACATGGGCGAGCCATGCCGTTAAGGGGTAAGCGATTCCAGCCCGGCACATTGCCGGGTCCCCGGGTGATTGAAGGTTTTAAAGAGCATGGCATCGAGAGCCGATCAGCTTGCGTCCAACCTCAGTCTGGCGAAGTTCAGCCAGGCGACCGAGCTCAAGAAGCGCCTGTGGTTCACGTTCGGCGCGCTTATCGTGTTCCGGTTTCTCAGCTTCGTGCCGCTGCCGGGCGTCGACCCGACCGTGCTGGCACAGTTGTACCGGCAGACGCAGGGCGGCATTCTGGACATCTTCAACACCTTCTCGGGTGGTTCGCTCCAGCGCATGAGCCTCATCGCGCTCGGCGTCATGCCGTACATCACCGCCTCGATCGTGGTTCAGCTTGCCGCGACCCTCTCGCCGCAACTCGCCGCGATCAAGAAGGAAGGTGAGAGCGGGCGCAAGAAGCTGAACCAGTATACCCGCTACGGCACGGTGGGCCTGACAGCCATTCAGGGCTATTTCATCGCCGTTGGTCTTGAGAGCTTCGGTGCGCAGGCCGGGATGCAGGCGGTCGTCGAACCGGGCATGCTGTTCCGGCTGACCGCCGTCGTTTCGCTGGTCGGCGGCACGATGTTCCTGATGTGGCTGGGCGAGCAGATCACCTCGCGCGGTATCGGCAACGGCGTATCCCTGATCATCATGGCGGGCATCGTCGCGCAGCTGCCGGTGACGCTTTCCAACCTCTTCAAGTCCGGCCGCGAAGGTTCGATCTCCGGCCTGCTGATCATGGCCTTCATCCTGCTGGCGCTGGCCCTCGTGGCCTTCATCTGCTTCATGGAACGGGCGCAGCGCCGGGTGCTCATCCAGTATCCCAAGCGCCAGACGCGCCAGGGCATCATGCAGGCCGATCGCAGCCACCTGCCGCTGAAGGTGAACACCGCGGGTGTCATTCCGCCGATCTTCGCCTCGTCGCTGTTGCTGATGCCGCTTACCATCTCGCAGTTCGCGGGGAAGACGGTGGCGGGTGACAGCAAGCTGGGTGATTTCGTCCTGTCGCTGAACCAGTATCTGTCGCACGGCAGCCCGGTCTATATGGGCCTCTATGGCCTGGGCATCGTCTTCTTCTGCTTCTTCTACACCGCCGTGGTGTTCAATCCGGAAGAGACTGCGGACAATCTGAAGCGCAACGGTGGCTTCATTCCGGGCATCCGTCCCGGCAAGAACACCGAGCATTATCTCGATTATGTGCTGACGCGCATCACCGTCATCGGTGCGGCCTATCTGGCGATCATCTGCCTGGTGCCGGAGTTCATCATCGCGCGCATCGGCATTCCCTTCTATCTCGGCGGCACCAGCCTGTTGATCGTCGTCAACGTGACGGTTGATACGGTGACCCAGATTCAGAGCCACCTGCTGGCACACCAGTATGGTGACCTGATCAAGAAGGCCAAGCTGAAGGGGCGCCTGCGCTAAGGGGGCGCGGGCCAAACGACAACGAATAGGGGAGATCTCGCGCGTGAACATCATTCTGCTTGGCCCTCCGGGCGCCGGGAAGGGCACCCAGGCGACGCGGCTGGTGGACAGCCGTGGCATGGTCCAGCTCTCGACGGGCGATATGCTCCGTGCGGCGGTGAAGGCGGGCACGCCGATCGGCCTCAAGGCCAAGGCAGTGATGGATGCGGGCGAACTGGTGTCGGACGAGATCGTCTCCGGCCTGATCGGTGAAGCCCTCGACGCGTTGTCGCCTGAGACCGGCGTCATTTTCGACGGCTATCCGCGTACCGAAGCACAGGCACATTCGCTTGACGCGATCCTGTCCGATCGTGGCCGCACGCTCGACCATGTGATCGAACTGGAAGTGGATGAGGACGCGCTGGTCGAGCGTATCGTCGGCCGCTTCACCTGCGGCACGTGCGGCACTGGCTATCACGATACATTCAAGCTGCCGAAGGTCGAGGGCACCTGCGACAAATGCGGTGGTCACGAGTTCAAGCGTCGCCCCGACGACAATGAGGAAACCGTGCGCACCCGCATGGCCGAGTATCGGGCGAAGACCGCACCGATCCTGCCGATCTACGAGGCGCGGGGCATCGTCTCCCGCGTCGATGGCATGGCCGACATGGACGTGGTGACGGACGCCATCGCCGGGGTTCTCGACGGAAGATAGGCGCCGTTGCGTTGACTTGATCGGATGCCTGATCCTCGGCGATGCTGCTGTGTCGCGCGACGGAAAGGGCATTCGATGATCCGATTCGTTTTCACACTGATTGCGGCGTTGTCGTGTACGGCGATGTCCCCGGCATTGGCCAAGGTGGTCGCCAGTGGCGATACCGGCTTTGCGGTGTCACAGACGGCGATCGTCAAGGCCGCGCCGGACCGGATATGGGCGGCGCTGCTGACGCCGGGCCGCTGGTGGAGCAGCCAGCATAGCTGGTCGGGCGATGCCGCCAACATGACACTGACGCCGCGTCCGGGCGGTTGTTTCTGCGAGACATTACCGGGCGGCGGCTTCGCGCAGCATGCCAGCGTGATCATGGTCAGGCCGGATGCGATGCTGCGCCTGTCGGGTGCGTTCGGACCGATGCAGGGGGAGGCGCTGTCCGGTACGCTCACGATCACGCTTGAAGCGACGGAGGGCGGCACGCGGCTGACCTTCGACTATATCGTGGGCGGCTATGCACGTTTTCCGCTGGCGTCCATGCCAGCGGCGGTGGATGCCGTGATCGGCGAGCAGCATGGCCGGCTGGTGCGTTTCGTCGAAACCGGAGCGCCCGGCTAGCGCCGCTCAGGCTCTGGCGCGCAGTACTGCTTCCCACGCATAGCCGCGATAGAGCGACCGGAATTCCATCGAGAGGCCGTGCCGCGTCGCTGCGTCCTCCAGCACTGCGCGCAGGTCTCCGCGCGGATGCACGTCAAAGCGCTCCAGCCACGCGAATAGCATGTCCCGGAAGAAGGCGGGCAACCGTTCCTGCTGGCCGAAATCGACGATGTGAAGTGATCCGCCGGGAGCAAGAGCATCCGTCACTTCATCGAGGGCCATTTCCCAGCCGGGAATCATCGAGAGCGTATAGGACAGGAATATCCGGTCGAAGCGCTGCTCGCCGAACAGCGTCACCGGATCGAAGCGGGTCGCGTCCCCCTGGGCCAGGGCGATCCGGCCGGACAGGTCCGCGCGGGTGACCGATGCCCGGGCGGTGTCGAGCATCGCCGCGCTGATATCGAAGCCGAAGAAGCGTGCGCGCGGCCAGGCGCGGGCGGCGGCGATTAGGTTGCGCCCCGTGCCGCAGCCGACCTCCAGCACCGTGCAGCCTTCATCCGCATTGAGTGCTTTGATCAGCCGGTCGCGGCCGAGCAGATAATATTTGCGGCTGAGGTCGTAGATATGCCGCTGATAGCGATAGATGCGGTCCATCTGCGCGCCATGGTCGGCGGTCATGCCATGCACGCGGTCGAGCATCGCCTGTCAGTCCTTCAGCACATAGAGATGGAAGCCGCCGTAAATGGCCGAGCGGTCGCGCCGGGTGTAGTCCTCCGACCGGTCCTCCTCATAGCGCCAGCGATCGAGGATGGCGTCGGGCAGACGGCCGGGCAGCAGGCTGGGCCGCGCCGCCGTGCGAAAGATGACGCGGGCGCCCGAGCGGGCCGTGCGCGTGATCTCGCTCCACAGCGTCGTCAGCTGTTCGTCGGTCATCCAGTCCTGCGCGTCGAGCAGGACATAGCGATTGAGCGCGCCGTCCGGCTGTTGCGCCAGATGTTCGGCGAAGTTGCGGTGATGGATGGCGATGCGGTCGACACGATCGGCCACCGCACGATAATGCGCTTCCTCCAGATAGGGCGGCACCGGCGCGTGAGGGGCATTGCCGTAGCCGCGTCCGAAGGCCTGCCAGGCGAAATAGTTCTGGCGGATCTCGAAATCGCAGGCAAGCTTTTCGAGGCGCTGGCGCAGCACGGCGGCCATGCCGTCCGCCTCGCCATCGCATAAAGCCTCATATTGCGCGGGCGGAATACCGAGGCCGAAGAGGGAAGCGGGTTGCTGCGTCAGCCACCGCACGAACGGCTTGTCGAAGATGGGCGCCATCCGCGTCTCGAAGATGCGGCGCTGCTCCTCGACGGAACCAGCCTCCAGTATCTCGCGCGGATCGACGCGATACAGGCGGGCGACCAGATGCGCGCCGCCGATGAACTGGCCCAGTAGGCCCCTGGTATAGAAGTTACGGCTGAAGGCGCCGATCCGCCGTCGTCCTGTGAGGTCGCGTCCCTCCCAATAGCGGCGGGTCACATCGTCCAGATGGGGACGGACATGATCGCGGTAGGCCTCGATATTCTCCCGTCGGCCTGCACGGGCGAAGAAGCGATGGAAGGCGTCGTGGGTGGGCAAGTGGCGCGCGGCCGCGATCTTCAGGCGACCGAGGGCGACATGGGCCGTGTTGAGATCGACCGCCGTGATCGAGCGCGGACCGGCGGTCAGGTAGGACAGCATGTTGCAGCCGCCGCTCGCGATCGTGATCAGGTCGCTGTCGGCGTCGAGCTCCAGCGCCTCCATGTCGATGACCGGATCTTCCCAGATCTGCGCGTAGACGAGACCACGAAAGGCGAGCGCGAATGCGCGTTCGAGGACGCCGCTCTTCGACAGATTGTCGTGACGGATCATCGCATCGCCGACGGCGCGGGTGGTTGCGGCTTTGGGGGAAGAGTGGGCCAATTCAGGTCGTCCTGCGAGTGGGCGGTTCGAGAGCCGCTAGCGCAGGGCGATGACGGGGCCGTGATGTTTATGTGACGTGGCGGTGACGCGAGGAGAATGAAAAGCACGCGCTGGATCGGAGGGGGCAGCATTACGCCATTATTAACTCAGATTGCATAAGCGTGTCTGAGTATGTCTGGTGATGTGTCTCGCAGGAAGCGGCTGAACGAGCTTGATGCCCTGCGTGGTATCGGGGCGCTCGCCGTCGTCATTTTCCATTATACGACACGGTTCCACGAGACTTTCCCGGCCGCTCGGCACGTGCCCTTCAGCTTCCTGGGCGGCAATTACCGCGTGTTGCTGTTCTTTGCCATATCGGGCTTCGCGATCTTCTTTACCCTCGACAAGGTGCGGACGGTGCCGGATTTCCTGATGAACCGCTTTTCCCGGCTGTATCCCGCCTATTGGGTGGCGATCCTGCTGACGCTTTCCGTCGAATATATGGGCCGGGTGACCAAGCTCCAGATTCCCGCGATCGATATCGTCGCCAACTTCACGATGTTCGAAGGGTTCGTTTTCCTGAAGGCGGTCGACGGCGCCTACTGGACGTTGACGGTTGAGATCGCCTTCTACATCTCCATGCTGATGCTGTGGAAGGGGCCGGGCACACAGCGGCTGGAGCCGGTGTTGCTGGGCTGGCTGGCGCTGAAATGGCTGATGGCCGTCTGGCCCGGCATGCCCGAACGGATCGTGATGCTGTTCGTCCTGCGCTATATTCCGTTCTTCGCGATCGGCATGCTGTCCTACCGCGTATGGGCGGGACAGCGCAGCTGGCGCGCGCAGATACCCTATCTGGCGGCGGCGCTGCTGACGATCGGCCTGTTCGACACGCCCGACCTGCTCGCCGTGGGCTGCCTGCTCGTGCTCGCCTTCTGGGCGATGGTGGAGGGGAAACTCGGCTTCCTTTGCGTACGCCCGCTGCTGTGGCTCGGGGGGATCAGCTATTCGCTGTATCTCGTCCATCAGCATATCGGCTTCGTCGTGATGCTGAAGGCGGATGCGGCGGGCCTGAACCCCTGGATGGGTTTCGGGCTGGCGCTGGGGATTGCGCTGACCCTTGGCGCGCTCCTCAATCGCTGCGTTGAACGTCCGGCGGCGCGCCAGCTGATGCGCTGGTGGCAGGAACGTGGTGCCGACGCAAAGGTGCTGCGCCTCTGAACGGCGGCGACCTCAGAAATCGGCGGCCGTGATCTGAAGGCCGCGATGCATGACGAAGGCGCTGCCCGCTTCATAGACCGAAGCGAAGCGGCCATTTTCATAAGCCGAAGCGATGGCAGCCTCCACCCGGTCCCGGATCGCCGTCGCCTTGGCGAGGGTATCGCCGTCGACATGCGGCGCGGCCTTTTCGATCAGGGTGCGATGGATGAGCGCCAGCAGCAGCGACTGGCCGTCATTGACGTGGATCTGAAGATCCCAGCCCATATTGTCGGCGGTGTCCCACCGTACCTCCAAATTCCCCACCATGGCTCTCACCCTGCACTCTGTTAACCATGATAGCCAGCGGAAAAGCGGCCGTGATCTACGCTATTCCGGCCGGAATCCCGGGATACAGCGACATGCGACCGGGTGAGTGCGGGAAACGTCGAACGGGTGTCAGTCGAGCGGCATAACGTCGACGGATGTGTCGATCCGCTGGGCTGCGGCGCCGACGAATACGCCGTCGACCGGAGACACATCGCCATAGTCGCGGCCGATGGCGATCAGGATATGGTCCGGCCCGGCAATGATGCCGTTGGTGGGATCCAGCCCGATCCATCCTCTTGCCGGGCCGCACCACAGCATGACCCAGGCATGCATCGCGTCGACCCCGGCAAGCCGCGGCTGGCCGGGCGGCGGGATCGTCCGCAGATAGCCGCTGGCATAGGCGGCGGGGAGGCCGACGGAACGCAGCGCGACGATCAGGATATGGGCGAAGTCCTGGCAGACGCCGCGCCGGATCGCGAAGGCCCGGTCGACGGGCGTATCAGCCTCCGTCGCAGCGGCGTCATAACCGAAGTCCGCCTGTATCGTGCGGGCGAGCGCCAGCGCGGCCGCAAGCACCGGCGCGTCCGGCGGCAGCATCGATGCGGCCCATGCGGCGATGGCGGGCGTGACCGGTGCGAGCGGTGAGGGATAGAGATAATGGGCGGGCGCGGTCGGGCGCAGATCGGGATGCTTGAGTGCCTGCGCTGCAACCGTTGCGATGGACGGATCGCCCGTTTCAGGCGCCGGATGTACGTCGTCTACCGTCGCGAGGAAGCTGCTGCGAATTTCCAGTGAGAGAAGCGGCGCATCAATGACGATCCGCGTCACATTCACGGGATAGGCGCCGGGGTGCGTAACCATGCTGACCGGCGCCGGATCGAGCGCAAGTGCGAAGTCCGCGATCTGTTGTCCCGGCCAGTCGATCGGCCGGAGGCGCAGGTTGAAGCGGGCGAGGCTGACGCTCGCGCCGTAGCGGATGCGGGAGACCTGGCTGATGCGGTAGATCATGCGAGGCGGGTCATGCCTGCGGCGCGTTCCGCATCCTTGCCGCGCAGGAAGAAGCGGCCGCCAATGGCGTCGGACAGGGCGAGCAGGCGGCCTTCCATGTCCTCCAGCGCATGCGTGTCGAGGGATTCGGCGGAGGCGGCCGTCAGCATCGCCTTCAACGTACCGGCAATCCGCATCGGCTGCTCCGGCATGCCGTCGTCGCGCAGGGACGGAAGCGCGGACAGATGCTCGACGATCCGGTCGACCTGAAACACGAGGGATCGGGGATTGTCGGTCTCCAGCGCCAGCATGTCGCGCGCTGGATGCAGGGAAATGCCCGAAAGATAACGCATGCGATACATGATCTGGCAATCGCACAGGTCGAGGAGCACGTTGAGATCGTCGTCGCTCGCGCCATCGGCCGCGAACTGGCGCAGCATCCGGCAAATGCCGATGGCGCGCTCGATCCGCCGGCCCAGATCGTGGAAGCGCCAGCCATGGCTGCGCCCCATATTCTCGGCGGCAAGGCCGCTCAGCGCCAGGAACCGGTCGAGCAGGTCGGACAGTCGCTCCAGCATCGGTTCGGCCGCCTGCTGCTCCAGCTTCGCCAGCGGGCGGGAGAGGATGCGCCAGAAATCGGCGGCAAGCCGGTCGCGCATGCCCTGACCAATGGAGCGCGCGTTGCCGATCAGTGCATGGACGCTGCCATAATCCTCTCCGCTGCCGATGGCGGCGCGGCAAAGGGCGGTGACGGGGCCCGCGAGATCGATCTGCCGGGCGGCGCCCGATGCAACCAGCATGGCCGTCAGGCGGGACATCGTCCCCCCGGCGAGCGCGCTGCCCCCGTCCGCCTCGATCGAACCGCCGAGCAGCGCGCGCACGATCCGCAACGTGCCCTCCGCGCGTTCCAGGTAGCGGGAAAGCCAGAACAGGTTGTCGGCCGCGCGACTGGGCAGCGTTCCGGCGATGCGCCGGACGGCGGGCGCCTCCACCCCCTCCAGCAGCGACACGGGCGAGGCCTGAGACGTGGGCGTACCGCCGACGATGCAGACGTCGGCCGACATGTCGCCTTCGCCCATCAGGATGGCGCGGATGTCGCCATGCGCGGCCAGGCGGGCGAAGCCGCCGGGCATGGCGCGCCACTCTCCCTTCGCGTCGCGGGTCACGAACACGCGCAGGGTGAAGGGGCGGGCGACCATGCGGCCATTGAGCACGGCGGGCGTGGTGGACAGGTGAACCAGTTCCTGTCCCACATAATCCATTGGCCGCCGTTCCATGGCGGCGAGCAGCAATGCGCGTTCATCGGGCGTCAGGCTGGCGCCGATGCGGGGCCGTCCATCCGCAAGGCCCGGCACGGCCTCGCCGAACGCCGGACCGATCACCATGGAATCGAAATTGGCGGTCACCTCGACATGCTCGACCGGTTGCCCGCACCACCAGGTCGCGATGTTGGGCAGCAGCAGGTCCTCGCCCAGCAGCATCGGCGCGAGCTTCGGCAGGAAGGCGGCGAAGGCGCGCGATTCCATGATCCCGACGCCCGGCCAGTTGGCGACGACCAGCCCGTTGGCGATCGCGTCGAACAGATCGGGCACGCCGATGCGGCTGCGGGAATCGAAGGTCAGCGGATCGAGCAGGCTGGTGTCCATTCGCCGCCATACGGCGTCCACTCGCTTGATCCCCTCGATCGTGCGGACATAGAGATGGTCGTCGCGGACCGTCAGGTCGTCGCCCTCGACCAGCAGGAAACCCAGATAACGGGCAAGATGCGCCTGTTCGGCATAGCTCTGGGTGAAACGCCCGGGCGTCAGCAGCGCAATGCGGGGATCGGAACGCTCGCAGGCCGCCGCCAGCCCCTGTCGGAAGGCGGCGAAGAACGGGGCAAGGCGCCGCACGTCGAGGCGTGACAAAAGGTCGCCGGTCGAGCGCGAGAAGGCCAGCCGGTTCTCCAGCGCGTAACCCGCGCCGGTCGGCGCCCGGCACAGGTCGGCCATGACCCGCCATTCGCCACTCGGGTCGCGGGCGAGGTCGGCGGCATAAAAGTGGAGATGGTGCCCCTGCGGCGGGGATACGCCCACCATCTGTCGCCAGAAATGGGCGCTGCCGGTGACGAGCGGCGCGGGGATCGCGCCGGAGGCGATCAGAGATTGTCCCGAATAGACGTCGCCGATGACCCGTTCGAGCAGTTCCGCGCGCTGGGCCATGCCCCGTTCGATATGCCCCCACTGCTCTGCGTCGAGCAGCAGCGGGACGGGGCTGAGCGGCCAGCTGCGCTCGTCCTCCTCTCCGGCCAGCCGGAACGCCATGCCGAGGTCGAGCACCTGCCGGGCGACACGCTCCTGAAGCGGAGCGAAACTGTCCTTTTCGCCGCTCGCGAGGGCGCGCAGCATGGTATCCCAATAGGGGCGGATCGCCGCGCTTGCACCCAGCATCAGGTCGCCACCCGCCGCATCGGTCACATAGCGGCCGAGCAGGCGTTCGATCATGTCGGTCGGAGCGCCTGCGGGCGCATCCAGTACGTCGCCGGCCATCGTCAGGGCCGGGGTCTTCTTAGGTCCAGCGTCATCGGAAACTCTCCCGGCAGTTCTTCCGGCGGGATGTCCGCCGGACCCGGCGTATGACCGTGATCCTGGAATCGCGCCTTTCGCCGTGCCTCCGCTTCATAGGCGTTGACCGGCACGTCATCATAGTTGCGTCCGCCCGGATGTGCGACATGATAGACGCAGCCGCCGAGGGAACGGCCGCTCCACTGGTCGAGCACGTCGAAGGTCAGCGGCGCATTGGCGGGCAGGCGAGGGTGCAGGCAGTTCGCGGGCGACCATGCCTTGTAGCGGACACCGCCCACCGCCTCGCCCGGAACGCCGGTCGGCGTCATCGGCACGCGGCGGCCGTTGCAGGCGATGACATGGCGGCCGGGGACAAGGCCGGTTACGCGCAGCTGAAGCCGCTCGGTCGAGCTGTCGACATAGCGGACCGTGCCACCGATCGCGCCGGTCTCGCCCAGCACATGCCAGGGTTCGAGTGCGTGGGCGACCTCCAGATGGACGCCGCCCGCGTCTACCGCGCCATGGACCGGAAAGCGGAACTGGCGCTGCGCCTCGAACCATGCCGGGTCGAACACGTAGCCCGCACCACGCAGGTCGGCGAGCACGTCCATGAAGTCGGCCCAGACGAAATGCGGCAGCATGAAGCGATCATGCAGCGTCGTGCCCCAGCGTACGAGGCCGCCCTTCTGCGGTTCACGCCAGAACCAGGCGGTCAGCGCGCGCAGGATCAGTTGCTGGGCCAGGCTCATCTGCGCGTCGGGCGGCATTTCAAAGCCGCGGAACTCGACGAGGCCGAGGCGGCCGGTGGGTCCGTCCGGCGAGAATAGCTTGTCGATGCAGATTTCGGTCCGGTGGGTGTTGCCGGTAACGTCGACGAGCAGGTTACGGAACAGGCGGTCGACCAGCCACGGCTGGGGTACCTCACCCTCGCCGGGGGCGGGCACCTGCGCCAGCGCGATCTCCAGTTCGTAGAGGCCGTCATGCCGTGCCTCGTCGATGCGGGGCGCCTGGCTGGTGGGGCCGATGAACAGGCCGGAGAACAGATAGCTGAGCGAGGGGTGCCGCTGCCAGTAGAGGACGAAGCTCTTCAGCAAATCCGGCCTGCGGATGAACGGCGAATCGTTCACGCTCGCGCCGCCCAGCACCAGATGGTTGCCTCCCCCGGTGCCGATGGCGCGCCCGTCGACCATGAACTTGTCGGCGGTCATGCCCTCGTTGCGGGCCATGTCGTAGAGTTCCTGCGTGATCTCCACGGTTTCCGTCCAGCTTCCGGCGGGTTGCACGTTCACCTCGACCACGCCGGGGTCGGGCGTCACGCGCAGCACCTTCAGGCGCGGGTCGGGCGGCGGGGCATAGCCCTCGATCCGGACCGCGACGCCCATCTCCGCCGCAGCCGCCTCGGTCGCCGCGATCAGCTCCAGATAATCCTCGATCGCGCGGACGGGCGGAATGAAGACGGTCAGGTAATGGCCACGCGGTTCGACCGTGACGGCGGTACGGACGGCGCCGTCGATGCCCAGCTCCTGCTCGACCCGTTCCTGCGCCGGGGTCGTGGGGGCATAGGCATGTTCGGCGAACTGGATGGAGCCCGGACCGGTCGCCTGCGGCGCCGCGGGTTGCTGCGCGCGATAGTCGGCCAGCGGTTCGCGCGGCTCGCTGGTGTCGCGGGCGTGGATATAGGGGAAATCCGCAGGCGGCACATAGGGGAGGGAACCGAGCGGCAGGCGATAGCCGAGCGCCGAATCGCCGGGCACGGCGAACAGCTTGCCACGGCGGATGTTCCACACCTCGCTCTGCCAGGCGGCGGGCGCCTGCTGCGTCTGCCAGCGCTGGATCGGCAGGACGAAGCCGACGGGCGTCGACAGGCCACGCTCGAAGGTGCGCACCATCCGCGCGCGCGCTTCCGGATCATCGATCTTCGGGTCTTCGGGGTCGGTGTTGACAGGCAGGTCCGCTTCCTTGACCGACCAGGCCACCGGGTCTTCGAACACCGGCGTGACATAGCTGCCGCCGACGCCGAGATGGTGCGCCACCCTGTCGAGGAAGGTTGCGGCCATGTCGGGCGTTGTCGGGTGCCTGCCTTCCCCATCCTCCTGCGCGATCAGCGTGGTGTCCGACCAGACGGGGACGCCGTCGGTCCGCCAGTAGACCGAATAGGCCCAGCGCGGCAGGCTTTCGCCCGGATACCATTTGCCCTGGCCGTGATGGATGAGGCCACCCGGCGCGAACCGGTCGCGCATCTTGCGGACGAGGCGGTCGGCATAGCCCGCCTTGGTCGGGCCGACGGCGTCTCCGTTCCATTCCGGTGCCTCGCCCGCGCCGACGGCGACGAAGGTCGGCTCGCCGCCGGTCGTCAGGCGTACGTCCTGCGCCATCAGGTCGGCATCGACCTGATCGCCGAGCGCGAGGAGTGCCTGCCATCGTCCTTCGGTAAAGGGCTTCGTGATCCGCACGGCCTCGGCGATGCGGGACACGCTCATCGAAAAATTGAAGTCCACCTCCGCCGGTTCGGCCATGCCGGAAATCGGCGCGGCGGAGCGGAAGTGCGGCGTCGCGCAGAGCGGGATATGCCCTTCGCCCGCGAACATGCCGGAGGTTGCGTCCAGCGCGATCCAGCCTGCGCCGGGGACATAGGCCTCCGCCCAGGCATGCAGGTCGACGACATCCTCGCTGACACCCTTCGGCCCGTCGACCGGTTCGACGTCGGCGACAAGCTGGATCGAGTAGCCGGAGACGAACCGGGCGGCGAAACCGAGGCGGCGGAGCAACTGGACGAGCAGCCAAGCACTGTCGCGGCATGAACCGGTGCCGACCTCCAGCGTCTCCTCGGGCGTCTGCACGCCCGTTTCCATGCGGATCACATAGCCGATGCGCTGCTGGAGCGTGGCGTTGATGTCGACGAGGAAATCGATGGTCCGCCCGGCATGACCGGCATGGCTCTCGACCAGCGCCTCGAACAGCGGCCCCTGCGGTTCCAGCTCGAAGTAGGCGGCGAGATCCGCGCGCAGCGCCTCGTCATAGGCGAACGGATAGTCTTCCGCATAGGGATCGACGAAGAAGTCGAAGGGGTTGATGATGTCGAGGTCGGCGAGCAGGTCGACCTCGATCGAGAAATGATCAACCGGATCGGGGAACACGACGCGCGCCAGCCAGTTGCCGTGCGGATCCTGCTGCCAGTTGAGGAAGTGGTTCGGCGGCGAGATCTTCAGCGCGTAGTTGGGGATTTTCGTGCGGCTGTGCGGCGCGGGGCGTAGCCGTATGACCTGTGGACCGAGCCGGATCGGCCGGCTGTAGGTGTAGGAGGTGAGGTGATGCAGGCCAGCCTTCAACATGGCGCCAAGCAAACGTCATTCGCTGCTGCGATGCAACACGAAAATGTTACGGATGTGGTGGCGGCGATGCCCCGTCAGAGCACCGCCTGGACAAGGCCGAGGGCCAGTGCCTCCTGCGCTTCCAGATACCAGTTCTCCGGCGCGCGGCGCAGCACCTCGTCCAGTGAGATCGCGGAACCGGCGATCAGGTTTGCGAAGCCCTCGTTCTGGATCGCGATCGAGGACTCGATCTCGTTGATCGTCGCCTTCAGGGACGCGATGCAGGTGGTCAGCGGCCCCTCGATATGCAGCGTCTTGGTGATGATCCGTTCATGGATCATCAGGCGAGTGCCGCGCGTCAGATAGCGGTTTTCGCGCGTGAAAAAGCCCATGAAGGTCGCGCCGGCCGAGTAGATCGCCGTCTTCCCGAGGAACGCGATGCGGCGTTCGGGGTGCATGTCGCTGTGGAAGCGGATATCCTCGCCCATCATCCGCGCGACCTCCGGGTCGCCGCCGAGCGTCGACAGTTCGATCACCACCAGACCCTGCTGTGGCGCCTGACCCAGCATGTTCCGGAAATGGATGTACATGTTGTAGTCGACCGCGCCGCTCAGCATGATCGTGGGAAACTCGAAATCGGCTGGCCCAAGCTGCGGCAGCGCCGGCGTATAGGCGGGTGCCGCGATCGGCTGGGCTGATGGTTCGGTCACGGGGCGTCCTTCCGGTCATCGCGAACCCCGGGATCGGGCTGGCGGGGCGATAACGGGATGGCCGCCGGTTGGTTGCATCGTCGCGCGAACGATGTGCGATCAACGCGCTGCGCCGGACAACATGAGGGCCGCGCCGGTGGCGTGTCGGCGCGGCCCCTGACGACGGCCGGGTGAAGGGGCCGGCCGTCGCGATCGGAATGAGGCCTCTAAGGCTTCCGACCCGGATGCCCCTTCCTTGGCCGCGACAGGGGATGTGCGCCCTGCTGTTGCTGGTCGCCGTCGATCAGCGCGGAGCCGAACACGGCAGCGGCGGCCTGTTGAAGGGAAATGGAATAACGAGGAGCAATGTCGTGCGTCATGGAACGAACCCCATCCTGATTGGGGGATCACGATCCCTGGCGTCGTCGCCCTGGCACCGTGCGCTTTAGCTTTTGATGACGCGGAGCAAGCTGCATCCCGATCAAATCCCGCGGGTCAAGCCGGCTTTATCGCAGCCCGATGCGCCGACCACCCGCATCGTCAAGGCAATCTCTACTTACATGATAGATTTATGGACGGTCAATTGAGCATTTATAATCGGTGCCGATGTCCCAGCCCGGGGCAATCGTGACAAATGCGCTTTAACCACAATGGCTTGCCTTGTCTGTGCCACATAATTCTGGTGATGATGCGGCATGACTCAGGAAGAACTCACCGACCTGGTGGCTGCAGCCGTCGGCCGGACTCCGCAATGGGTGCGGCACGACCTCAGCGCTACCGATGCCTCCCTACGCGAACGCGCGGAGGAAACGCTGGCCGCGATGATCGTCGCGAGCCTGCTGCCCGACGCGGGGCTGGTCACGGAGGGCGTGCACTGACGGCCTGACAAGGATGCGCATCGGCTTCCCCGATTCGCAATCGCCGGGGCTGGCGGCGATGCGCATGCTTCGCCACACTGTGTTCCCGCACCACAGGCGATAAGGTTCCCCGCCATGACACCGATATTTCCGCCGCCCGCCCAGACCCTCGCTCCCGTCGTCGATGGCGGGGCGTTTCCGGTGGGGCGGATTTTCTGCGTCGGGCGCAATTACGCCGCGCATGCGCGGGAAATGGGCAGCGATCCGGACCGGGAACCGCCCTTCTTCTTCACGAAATGGGCCAGTGCGATTGTCCCGACCGGCACGCTGATCGCCTATCCGCCCGGCACGCACGACCTCCAGCACGAGGGCGAACTGGTCGTCGCCATCGGACGGGGCGGGCGAAACATCCCGTCGCAGGCGGCGCTGGACCATGTGTACGGCTATGCGACGGGCCTCGACATGACCCGGCGAGACCTTCAGAACGCGGCGAAGGCAACCGGCCGCCCCTGGGACTTCGGCAAGAATTTCGAACAGTCCGCGCCGCTCGGGCCGATCCACCCGGTTGCGGCTATCGGGCATCCGGCGTCTGGGCCGCTGCGCGTGACGGTCAACGGGATCGTGAAGCAGGAAGGCGACATCGCCGACATGATCTGGCCCGTCGCCGACGTGATCGCGTTCCTGTCGCGCGATTACCGGCTCGAGCCCGGCGACCTTATCTACACCGGAACGCCCGCGGGTGTAGGGCCGGTCGTCGAGGGAGACGAGGTGGTCGTGTCGATCGCGGGCCTTGACGACACAATTGTGCGGATTGGCCCGCCCGCCGTCGACTGAACGGGGAAGGGAGGCCCTGAAGCCTCCCCGCCGCCGATCATCAGAAGTTGAAGCTCGCGCGCACGCCATAGGTGCGTGGGCGGCCAGCCTGATAGACATTGGAACTGGTGAAGAAGTTCCGCGTCAGGTCATAGTCCTTGTCGAACAGGTTGCGGCCCCAAAGTGCCACTGTCCACTTGCGCGACGCGGGGCTGAGCGCGAGGTCGCCATCGACCAGCGTGTAGCTCGGCACGGCGAAGCCGACCCCCGGGCGCAACAGGTCGAGCCAGGTGATCGCCTTGCTGCGGTAGCTGATCGACGCCGATGGCGTCACCAGATACTCGCCGGCCGGTATCTCGTACGATATGTTGGCGCCCGCGGTGGTGCTGAGGAACGGAATGCGATCGCCCGAACGGTCGCTCAGAATGCTGTCGTAATCGGGCGCGGGGCCGCAGGCGGTGACGGATTGGAAGTCCTTGTATTTGCCGCGCGTGTAGCTTGCATAGGGCGAGATCGTCAGGCCGGAGACGGGGCGCAGGTTTGCCTCCAGTTCAATACCCCAGATCCGCGATTTCTTGGCATTGGTGAAGCGTCCGACATAGCCGTTCGCACCACAGGCGGCGTCCAGCACCTGCTGATCACGATATTCATACCAGAATGCCGATCCGTTGATCTGGATCGCGTGGTCGAAGTCGGTCTTGAAGCCCGCCTCGAAGGCATAGAGCTTCTCCGGCTTGAACGGCTGGATGGCCGACCTGTTGCCGGTGTTGTAGGTGGTGAAACCGCCCGACTTCACGCCCTTGCTGGCTGAGGTGTAAAGCAGCAGCTCGGGCAGCGCCTTATACTCCAGGCCGATCTTGCCCGACCAGGGCTTCATGCTGGTTGAAACGTTGGTCGGGGGCAGCGCCTGTGCGCCGCCGAATGCGCTGCCGAAGCCGTTCAGCTTGCGCTTTTCGTCCTCGTAACGAATCCCGGCGATCGCCTTCAGCTTGTCCGTGACCGCAAGTTCCACCTGCGCGAAACCGGCGATGGAGCGGACGTCCTGCTCATAGTTCACGCGTGCATAGGTCGCGAAAATGTCGAGGAAGTCGGAATAATACTGCTCGGTCAGGTCCTGCTTCGAATAATAGACGCCGGCAACCCAGTTGAGCGGGCCGTCCCCCTTCGAGGACAGGCGTGCTTCCTGAGAGAAGACCTTTACGATCGATCCGAAGAAGACGTCCGCCTCAATCGAGGACGTCGCGTCATAGTCGCCATATTCGCGGCGACGCATGTAGTCGTAGCTGGTGATGCTGGTGAGCAGCACCGAATCGCTGACATCGAACTTCACGTTCGCGGACGTGCCCCATGTCCAGTTGCGGCGGCCCGGCTTGTCGCCCGGCAGGTCGGCGTCGGCGGCGAGCCTGGGTGAGATGCTCCAGCCGGTCTCGCGGCGGCTGTCGGCGGGATAGGCGACGCCGCCCGCGGTCGTCATCGGCGTCAACAGGCTGAGACCGGTATTCTCGCTGTGGTCCCGCCCGGCGTGAACGTCGATCAGGACGTTTACGCCCTGGCCCTGGTCAAGTTCCAGCAACGCGCGACCGGCAAGCTTGTCCGCGTCGCCAAGAGAACGGCCGTCGACCCGGTTGTGCTGGAACGCCCCCCCCTGCTCTGTTGCGGCCGAGACGCGGATTTTCGCCCAGTCGGTAAGCGGGCCGGACACATAGCCCTGCGCCTTCCACGCGTCGAAGCGGCCATATTCCGCGCTTCCGCCCACGGCCAGTTCGTCGGTTGGCTTTGCGGTGATGAAGTTGATCGCGCCCGCAGTGGTGTTCCGGCCATAGAGGGTGCCCTGCGGTCCGCGCAGAACCTCGACACGTTCGATGTCGAAAATCAGGCCCTGGGTCATGACGGGTGCCGGATAGGCGACCTCGTTCACATAGACGCCGACCGTGGGCGAGTTGTTCGTCGCATAGTCCTGGAAGCCGACGCCGCGGATGCGGAACTGGGCCGCGCCGCTGCCGAACGCCGGTTCGATCTGGAGGTTGGGGACGAGCTGCTCAAGCTGATTGACGTTGGTGATGCCGCGTTTTGCGAGCAGTTCGGGCGAAACGACGCTGAGCGCGATGCCCACGTCTTGCGCCGATTGTTCGCGCCGCTGGGCCGTGACGATGATTTCCGTGCGGCCGGCGTCTTCCGCTCCGGCCTGAGGTTCCTGTGCGAAGGCCGGCTGTGTGGCGCCGAGGCCTGCGGAGCAAAGTGCCGTGGTGATAAGCAAACGCTTCATGGCGTGAATCCCCCTTGTGATGAGCGGCGTTGTCCACCGCTTCCGCGCCCTTCCGTCTCCTCTCTTCCCTATCGAGACCGAACAGCGCGCCGTCACAGACGGTTAAAAGGGCTGCCGGTCAATTGATCTTTTCAAGATTGGCTTGAATCTTTTCTATTGTTTCTTCCAACTGTTGCTCCGTGAACACAAGTGGCGGGGAGAGCGCGATAATGTCTCCCGTCACCCGGATCAGCAGGCCGTCGTTGAAGCAGGCCTGAAACAGTTCGAACGCGCGCGTGCCAGGCGCGTCGGGGCGCGGGGCGAGTTCGATGCCGGCCACCATGCCGATGTTGCGCACGTCGATGACATGCGGGGAAGCCGCAAGGCGATGCACCATGCGCTCCATCAGGGGCGCCATCGTGCGGGCGCGGGCAAACAGCCCCTCGTCCTCATACACCTGCAACGTCGCGAGTGCGGCGGCGGCCGCGAGCGGGTGGCCGGAATAGGTGTAGCCGTGGAAGAATTCGATGCCCGGCCCGGACTGTCCGGTCACGCGGTCATAAATGTCCTGCGCCACCGCCACGCACCCCATTGGCACGGTGCCGTTGCTGATGCCTTTGGCAGTCGTGATGATGTCGGGGATCACCCCCAACGCCTCGGCGGCAGTCGCCGCGCCCAGGCGGCCGAATGCGGTGATGACCTCGTCGAAGATCAGCAGGATGCCGTGACGGCGCGTGATCTCCCGCAACCGTTCCAGATAGCCGACCGGCGGCACCAGCACCCCGGCGGAGCCCGACATCGGCTCGACGATCACGGCTGCGATGCGGTGGGCACCGTGCCGGGCGATCTTCTCTTCCAGTTCGTCGGCAAGGTGCGCGCCCCATGCGGGCTGCCCCTTGCTGAACGCGGCTTCGGCGATGTTCAGCGTGGCCGACAGATGATCGACCTCCGGCAGCAGCGGGAACAGGCGCCGGTTGTTCTCGATCCCGCCGACCGATATGCCGCCAAAGCCAACCCCGTGATAGCCGCGCATCCGGCCGATCAGGACCTTTCGTTCCGTCTCGCCGGTCGCATGGTGATAGGCGAAGGCGATCTTGAGTGCGCTGTCCACTGCCTCCGAACCGGAGTTGGTGAAGAAGAAACGGTTGAGCGGCGCGGGAAAGAAATCCTGCAGCCGGTCGGCAAGGTCGAACACCAGCGGGTGACCCATCTGGAAGGTAGGCGCGAAATCCAGCGTCTCGACCTGCCGCTGTACGGCCTCCACGATCGGCGCGCGGGAGTGACCGGCGTTGACGCACCACAGGCCCGATGTCGCATCGAGGACAGGGCGCCCGCCCTCGTCATAATAATGGCAATCCTTCGCCCGCGCGAGCATGCGCGGGCGTGCCTTGAACGACCGGTTGTCGGTGAACGGCATCCAGAAGGGGTCAAGGTCCCGTTCCTGTTCCATCATCCTGTACGCTTGCTTTGCCATCGTGCGAGACTGTGCCTGAACCCATTGGGCAACAAGCCTGTTTTTTATGAACGTTCAACAGATTGTAAAATAACATATTTTTTCCAGACCGATCATTTTATTGATCGGTCTGGCCCGTCTCCAGGCAAACGGGGTCAGAATGTCGGCGGTGTGCAGGCGCTGATCGACACGCAAATATCGTCGCCAACGTTGCGGAAGCGGTGGGGGACGCGGCTGGAAAACAGATAGGCGTCGCCGGCCTTCAGCACGCGCACCTGATCGCCGACGGTGACCTCCAGCCTGCCGGTGATCACGATGCCGCCCTCGTCGCCGTCATGGGTCAGCATCACGCGGCCGCTGTCCGATCCAGGCTGATAGACCTCGTGCAGGATCTGGATCGACGATGCGCCGGGCAGGCCGACCTGCCGGTAGTTGACCTTGCCCCGCGAAATCTCCACCAGCTCGTCGGCACGGAAGAAGACCTGGGATTCCGCCTTCAGGTCGAGGTTGAAGAAGTCTCCCAGCGACATGCCGATGCAGTCGAGCAGGCGTTTGAGCGAACCCACGGACGGGTTGGTGTGGCCGCTTTCAATCAGCGACACCGTACTGCTGGGCACACCGGCCCGCTTTGCAAGCGCACGCTGGCTCAATCCCTCCCGCTGCCGGACCGCACGGAGCCTGATACCGACCTCGTTATCGCCACTCATCTCATGATCCCTCGCTGCCGTCGGCATGAGGTTCTTGTAAAAGTGCTCAATATTCAACATCAAACCGGCACGGAATAACAGGCTTGCCACCGCCGCCGACTTCTGGCCTGTTCGGTCGATCGGGGGTGCGGGGACCAGCATGGCGGATCGGGAATCGGGGCGATGGGCAAGGGTCGGGGGACTGGCCATGACGCTGGGCCTCGCAGTGCTGAGTGCGGCGAACGGCGCGCTCGCCGCCGAACCCAAGGCCCCGCAGGTGAAGGCCGCCGACGTGCTGGTCTGGACGCAGCAGCAACGGCAGGACCGCTTTCCGCATATGGAAACGCTGCTGCCCCATCGTGTGGTGAAGGCGGGCGGGCATGTCCATCCGTTGCTCAAGGGAAAGCCGCTGACGGTAACGCTCGCGAAGGGCGACGCAACGGAGACGCTCGACGCCTATATGAAGGCCGACGGCACGGCGGGTGTTCTGGTACTTCAGAACGGGCGTATCCGCCTCGAACGCTATGGGCCGACGCTGACGCGCAAGGGGCATTGGGCGGGCTTCTCGGTTACCAAGTCGCTGACCTCGACGCTCTACGGCTTTGCGATCAAGGATGGCTATATCAAGAGCGTCGACGATCCGATCGCCGACTATCTGCCGGAGCTCAAGGGCAGCGCCTATGACGGCGTGACGATCGCGCAGCTCCTGACGATGAGCTCCGGCGTGCATTGGGTGGAGGATTATTACGCCGCCGATTCGGACGCCGCACGCATGTATACGACGCCGGCTGATCCGGGGCTCGATCCGATCACCAGCTATATGCGCCGCCTTCCCCGGGAGGAGGCGCCGGGCACGAAATGGAACTACAAGACAGGCGAGACCGACCTTGCCGGCGTGCTGCTGATCCGCGCGACCGGACAGTCGCTGTCCGACTATCTCTCGCGGAAGCTCTGGCGTCCCTACGGCATGGAACGCGACGCCGTGTGGATGGTCAACGACCATGGCGACGAGTCCGGCGGCTGCTGTTTTTCCGCCGGGCTGCGCGATTTCGGCCGGATCGGCCAGTTCATCCTTGATGGCGGGCGGATCGATGGTAAACCGGCGCTACCAGACGACTGGCTTCCCCAAGCGACGACGACACGGATCGAGACCGGGCGGCCGGGCTTGTCCTACGGCTATTTCTGGTGGACCAATGCCGACGGCACTTATGATGCCCGGGGCATTTTCGGCCAGGGCGTCCATATCGATCCCGCCCGCAAGCTGGTGGTGGTGACGCTGGCGGCATGGCCCGCGGTGTTCGACATGGAACATGCCGAGGGACGCATGCGGCTGCTTACGGCGATCAAGGCCGCCGTCGACGCGCATCCGGAGAAAGGTTCATGAAGATCGTCGGCTATATCCTCGGCGGCATCGTCCTTCTTTTCATTGTCGCGGTGCTGGGCCTGTGGCTCGCCTACCGCGCCCCCGACCTCGGCTGGGAAGAGCTGGAGGGGCGCTATGCACGGCCCACGTCCCGTTATGCCGACATCGGCGACGGCATCCGCGTCCATTATCTCGACGCGGGGAAGGCGGATGGACCGCCTGTCGTCCTGATCCACGGCTTTGGCGACAACGCCCTGTCATGGGACGGCTGGACCAAGGTGCTGGGCAGGGACCATCGTGTCCTGAGCGTCGACCTGGTCGGACACGGCCTGACCCGGGCGCCCGCCGACTTCGTCGCCTCGCCTGACAGGCTGGCCGATGTGATCGATGCCTGGGCCGGAAAGATCGGCCTGCCGCGCTTTGCGGTCGCGGGTAACTCGCTGGGTGGCGGTGTCGCCTGGCAGCTGGCCGTGCGGCATCCCGCGCGGGTTGGGCAGCTCATTCTGGTGGACGCGGCCGGCTGGCCGATGCCGCCGTCGAAGGAGCCGCCGCCGCTCGCCTTCCGCATCATGCAGTACAAGCTGGGCCGCGACCTGATCGCGTCTATCGACAGCACGCCGCTGATCCGGGAGGGGCTGCGCAAGGATGTTGGCGATCCGGCCGTCATTACCGAACCCTTCATCGCCCGCTGGGCGGCATTGCAGCGCGCGCCCGGGCATCGGCCGATCCTGATGTCGCTCAGCCCCGGCAAGGTTGCCGCATCGAAGGAGGTGCTGTCCGCCATCAAGGTACCGACGCTGATCCTGTGGGGGGAGGTCGATCCGATCATCAAGGTGGAGTCCGGCCACAAGTTCGCCGAAGCCATCCCGGGGTCGAAGCTGATCGTCTATCCCGGGATCGGGCACCTGCCGCAGATCGAAAATCCGGAGCAATCCGCAGGCGACGTCGCCGCCTTCCTGGCGCCGCAGCCGGGACGCTGATGTCCGTCGACTGCCTGGGCAATGCCGTCACCGGCGGGGATGCCGCGACGATCGCCGGGATCGACGCTTTCGTCGGCGGCATGCTGGCCTATGAGCAGCGCGCGCTTGACGTTCTGGCGGCGGCAGACGGCGCGCCGGGGCACTGCCTCGCCAACGTCTATGCCGGGATGCTGCACATGCTGGGCGAGGAACCGGGCGCACCCGCCAACGCCACGCCATACTGGCGAAGGGCCGAGGCGGCTGTCGCGAGCGTCGGCGCGCGGGAAAGGATGGCGGTTGCTGCGCTGGGGCACTGGATCGCGGGCGAGCATGAGGCGGTGATCGCGACGCTTGAGGGCATCGTGGCGGCATATCCGCGCGATCTTCTGGCGCTCAAGATGCTGCATTATCACCAGTTCAACCGGGGTGATTTCCCGGCGATGCTGCGCGCCGCGCTGTCCTGCGAGGCGGTGTCCGGCGACGTGCCGTATCTCCACGGCATGATCGCCTTCGGTTATGAGCAGTGCCATCTGCTTGGAGAGGCCGAAGCGTCGGCGCGCCAGGCGCTGGCCATGCTGCCGCGCGAGCCCTGGGCGCAGCATGCTCTGGCCCACGTCATGCTGACGCAGGGGCGCATCGATGAAGGCGCCGCGTTTCTGGCGAGTGTACGCGTGGGCTGGACCGGCCTCAATTCCTTCATGGTCACGCACTTATGGTGGCATCTGGCGCTGTTCGCGATGAGCCAGGGGCGAGAGGTGGAAGCGCTCGCCATCTACGACCGGGAAGTATGGGCCGTCGCGAAGGATTATTCACAGGATCAGATCGGGGCGGTGTCGCTGCTTGCCCGGCTGGAGATGGATGGGGCCGACGTCGGCGAACGCTGGCAGGCGCTTGGCCTCTACCTCGCCGCGCGGGCGCAGGACGTGACCCAGCCGTTCCTGTCGGTGCAGTATCTCTACGGACTGGCGCGCGCGGGCATGGCGGAGGCGGATGCGCTGCTCGACGCGATCAGGGCGATAGCGGACGATCAAGGCGGCGCGTGGGCGGAGGCGGCGCTGCCGCTAGCCGAGGGGCTGGTTGCGCACGCACGCGGACACTATGAGGCGGCATCGATCGCATTGACCGGGGCGTTGCCGCACCTGATCCGCATGGGCGGCAGCCACGCGCAGCGCGACCTGTTCGACCAGATCCTGCTCGACGCGCATATCCGGGCCGGGCACTTCATCGATGCACAGCAAATGCTGGAACTGCGCCGCGCGCACGATCCCGACGGCGTGCCGCTGAACCGCAAGCTTGCCGGTGTATATCGGCGGCTCGGTCTCGACACGCTGGCGGATGCGGCCGACGCACGCGTGGAACGGCGCCTCGCCGCATGAGGGTCTGGCGAACACTGCTGGCCGTGCTCGCGATCATGCTGCTGCCGGTGTCCGGCGCGCAGGCGCGGGACGTGCTGCGGATCGCCCTCCCGCTCGAACCGCCCAATCTGGATGCGACGTCGGGTGCCGCCGTCGCCGTCGATCAGGTCACCTATCATACCATCTATGAGGGGCTGGTGACGCTGGCCGCCGACGGTACGGTGAAGCCGCTGCTGGCGACGCGCTGGACGGTCTCGGACGATGGGCTCGTCTACAGTTTCCACCTGCGTGATGGGGTGCGGTTTCAGGACGGCACGCCGTTCGATGCGAAGGCTGTGGTGTTCAGCCTGACACGGGCGGCCGCGCCGGACTCGACCAACGTTCAGAAACAGGCGCTGTCGAACATCGCACGGATCGATGTGACCGGTCCTCTCGACGTGCGCATCGTCCTGAAACAGCAGGACGCGGATTTCCTGACACTGCTCAGCTATGGCGACGCGGTGATGGTGTCACCGCGTTCTGCGGCTACGCTCGCCAGTGCGCCGGTCGGTACCGGCCCGTTCCGCTTCGCCGACTGGCGGCGCGGCGATGCGCTGACCCTGCGGCGCGACCCGCATTACTGGGGGGCTGCGCCGCATCTGCGCACGCTTGTCTTCCGCTTCATCGTCGATCCGACGGCGGCCTATGCGGCGGTGAAGGCGCATGATGTCGACCTGTTCCTCGATTATCCCGCACCCGAGACGCTGGCGCAGTTGCGGTCGGATCCGACCCTGAAGGTCTTTGCCGGCCCGACGGACGGCGAGGTCATCCTGGCCTTTAACCAGCGGTCCGGGCCGCTGGCGGACGTGCGGGTGCGTCGCGCGATCACGCAGGGGATCGACCGGCGGGCAATCCTAAACGGCGCGATGTACGGCTACGGCACGCCGATCGGCAGCCATTTTCCGCCGCAGAGCCCCGACTATGTCGACCTGACCGGGCTCTATCCGCATGACGAGGCAGCGGCGCGCAGGCTGCTGGCACAGGCCGGCTATCCCGACGGGCTGTCGCTGACGCTGAAACTGCCGCCGCCGCCCTATGCCCGGCGCGGCGGAGAGATCATCGCGTCGGAACTGGCGCGGATCGGTGTCCGCGTGACGCTACGCAATCTGGAATGGGCGCAATGGCTGGACGAGGTATACACCCGCCACGATTTCGAGCTGACGATCGTCAACCATGCCGAGCCGTTCGACTATGACATCTACGGGCGGCCGGATTATTATTTCGGCTACCACTCGGCTGCCTATAACACGCTGCTTGCCGACCTGAAGCGGACCAGCGATCCGGCGGCGCGGCGGGCGCTGTTCGGAGAGGTGCAGCGGCGGCTGGCCGACGATGCGGCGAACGGTTTCCTGTTCCAGTATCCGCGCCTTGGCGTGCAGGACGCGGCGCTGTCCGACATCTGGATCAACACGCCGAACGAAGCGTTGAACTTCGCGACCGCGCATTTCGGGGACAGCGCGGGCGATGCGGCAGGTGAGGGCGGCGAGGTTGCGGCGGGCGGCGGTCGTGCGATGCGCTATGGCGTGATCGCCGCGCTGATCGCCGGGCTGGCCTATGCGGTGTGGCGGCTTGGGCCGGGCTATGTCGCCGGGCGCGCGGGATCGCTGCTCGCGACCTTCATGGTGGCGACGGTCGTCATCTTCGCACTGGTTCAGGTCGTGCCGGGCGATCCCGCCGCCTTCATGATGGGCATGAACGCCAGCCCGGAGGCGGTGGCGGCGCTGCACGCGCAACTGGGGCTGGAGGGGGCGGCTCCGGCGCGCTACCTCGCCTGGCTCGGTGGTCTCGCGCATGGCGACTTCGGGATCAGCTATACCTATCGCGTCCCCGTCGCCGGCCTGATCGCGGAGCGGCTGGCGGTATCGCTGCCGCTGGCGCTGATGGCGACGGCGCTTTCCATCCTGATCGGCGTTCCGGCCGGATATCTCGCGGCGCGCAAGCGGGGCGGGCTGGCGGACGTGACGCTCGGCTGGCTGGCGCGGTTCGGCATCGCCATGCCCAGCTTCTGGCTCGCCATTCTCCTCGTGTTGCTGTTCTCGGTCGTGCTACGCTGGTTCGGAGCGGGCGGCTTTCCGGGGTGGGAGGCAGGCATGGGACCGGCGCTCAGGGCGCTGACCCTGCCGACGATCGCACTGGGACTGCCGCAGGCGGCGATCCTGGCGCGCGTGACGCGTGCGTCCCTCATGGAAACGATGGCGGAGGATTATGTCCGCACGGCGCGGGCCAAGGGCCTGTCGCTCGACGCGGCGCTGCGCCGCCACGCGCTGCCCAATGCGCTGGCGCCGGTGCTGACGGTGCTGGGCCTGCAGGTGCCGTTCCTGCTGGCGGGCAGCGCGATCATCGAGACGATCTTCTTCCTGCCCGGTCTCGGGCGGCTAGTATTGCAGGCGATCACGCAGCGCGACCTGATCGTCGTTCAGTCGGTCGTCGTGCTGCTGGTCGCGGCGAGCGTGCTGGCGAGCTTCATCGTCGACATGCTCCAGAGCGCGATCGATCCGCGCCTGCGTCACCGAAGTGCACGCACATGAGGGGGCGGGGCCTGATGGGGGCGGGCGGCGCGCTGGTCGCTTTGCTGGTCGCCTGTGCTTTGCTGTCACTCCTGTGGACGCCGCATGATGTTACGGCGATCGACGTGTCGGCTCGACTGCTCCCGTCCTCGTTCAGCCATCCGCTGGGCACAGACCAGTTGGGGCGGGACATTCTATCAATGCTGATCGTGGGTGCACGGACGTCGCTCGCGGTATCGGTGCTGGCGGTGGGCGCGGCCATCCTGATCGGCGTACCGATCGGCCTCGCCGCGGCGGCGCGTCCGGGCGTCGCCGACGAACTGCTGATGCGCAGCGGCGACGTCATCTTCGCCTTCCCTTCGCTGATGACCGCGATCCTGCTGGCGGCGGTACTGGGGCCGGGCGCGTCCAACGCGATCGTCGCCATCGCGATCTTCAACATCCCTGTTTTCGCACGGGTGGCCCGCGGAGGCGCGCGGGGATTGTGGACGCGCGATTTCGTCTCGGCCGCGCGCCTTTCGGCGAAGGGCGACGCACGCATTTCCATCGAGCATATTCTGCCCAACATCACCGCCCTGATCGTGGTTCAGGCAACGATCCAGTTCTCGCTCGCATTGATCGCGGAGGCGGGGCTCTCCTATGTCGGCCTTGGCGTACAGCCCCCGGTGCCGAGCTGGGGACGGATGCTGGCGGAGGCGCAGACGCTGGCCGGAACCGCACCGCGCCTTGCGATCCTGCCCGGCCTTGCGATCCTGCTCGCGGTGCTGGGTTTCACGCTGCTGGGCGATGGTCTGCGGGACCGGCTCGACCGGCGGGGGACGGGCGCATGACGCTGCTATCCATCGAGTCGCTGTCGGTGCGCTACGGCGACAGCGTGGCGGTCGAGGACGTGTCGCTGGCCGTGGCGGCTGGGCAGGTGGTCGGGCTGGTCGGGGAATCGGGTTCGGGCAAGTCGACGCTCGCCTTCGCCACCATCGGCCTGCTGCCGGCCTCGGCACGCACAGGGGGGCGGATCATCGTCGACGGGCAGGACGTGACTACGCTCGACATTACGGCGCGTGACCGGATGCGCGGCGGGACCGTCGGCATGATCTTTCAGGAGCCGATGACCGCGCTCAACCCGATGATGACCATCGGCGCGCAGGTGGCCGAGACGATCCGCCTGCACCGGCGCCTGGGACGCAGGGCCGCGCGGGAGGAGACCGCCCGGGTGCTGGCGCGCGTGGGCCTGCCGCCGGAGGTCGCGCCGCCGTCGCGCTACCCGCACGAACTGTCCGGGGGGCAGCGGCAGCGCGTTGCCATCGCCATCGCGATCGCCGCCGGGCCGAGGCTGCTGATCGCCGACGAGCCGACCACCGCGCTCGACGTGACAACGCAGGCCAGGATCATGGACCTGCTCCGCGCGCTCGTGGCGGAGGAGGGCATGGGCCTGCTGCTCGTCAGCCATGACCTTGCCCTCGTCACCGAACATGCCGACGCCATCGTCGTGATGAAGGACGGACGCGTCGTCGAGGCGGGCGCCGCGCGGACGGTGATGACGATGCCGGGCGAGGACTATACCCGCCGCCTGCTGGCGCGGACGCGGCATGTGCCGGTGCGGACGGCGATCGTCGACCCGGCGGCAGCGCCCTTGCTGGAGGTCGATGGCGTCCGCCGCATCTATCGCGGCGGCACGATGCTGCGACGGACGGAGAAGGTCGCGGTGGAGGATGCGCGCTTCGAACTGCGCGCCGGCGAAACGGTCGGGCTGGTCGGAGAGTCCGGTTCCGGCAAGACGACCCTGCTGCGCACGATTCTGGCGCTCGACACGCCGCAGGCGGGGGCGGTGCGCCTGCGCGGTGAGGCATTGACCGGCGCGAGGGGAGCGGACCTGCGGCGGTTGCGCCGCGATATCCAGGCGGTGTTCCAGGACCCCTATGGCAGTTTCGATCCGCGCCATACCGTCGAACGCGTGGTCGCCGAGCCGCTCCATCTGCTGGACACGCAACCGGCGCCCGACGAACGGCGCACGAAGGTGGAACGGGCGCTGTCGCAGGTCGGGCTGAAGCCGGAGCATGCGGACCGCTACCCCCACGCCTTTTCAGGCGGGCAGCGGCAGCGTATCGCGATCGCCCGTGCGCTGATCGTCGAACCGGCGCTGGTGGTGCTGGACGAGGCGGTGTCGGCGCTCGACGTATCGGTGCGGGCGGACATCCTCGACCTGCTCGCGGACCTGTCGGGGCGGCTGGGCCTCGCCTATCTGTTCGTTTCGCACGATCTGTCGGTCATGCGGGCGGTGACTGACCGCATATTGGTGATGCAGGCGGGACGGATCGTGGAGCAGGGACCGACAGAGCAGGTGATGACCACGCCGAACCATCCCTATACGGCGGCCCTGCTGGCTGCGACGCCCGACCTCGATCGCGCCCTGTCGCAGGCCAGATAGGGTTTCAGGCGAGGTAGACGGCGCGGGCTATGGCGCGGGCAAGGCAATCGGCGGCCGCCGAGCCGAGCCGCGCGATCTTCGCCTGACGGGCGCTGTCCCGTCCAAGCGGCAGCGCGCCGCTGGCAAGCCCGAAGACGAGATCCCCGTCGAACGGCGTATGCGCCGGACGCACCGCGCGGGCGATCCCGTCCTGCGCCATCATCGCGAACCGCTTAGCCTCCCCCTTGTCCAGGTCGGCATTGGTGGCGACGATCGCCAGCGTGGTGTTCGCGCCGGGGGACAGGCGGTCGAGGGTCGCGAGCCGGGTCTCATCCGGCGCGGGATCGATGGCGCGCTGGGAAAGGTCGGGTGCGATGTCGCCGAACTCCCCGTCGATTTCGAACGGCCAGGACCAGAACGCCTTGCCGTCGGGCATGTGGGCCGATCCGATGGCGTTCGCCGCGACGAGGGCGCCGACGGTCAGGCCGTTGTCGAGATCGAGCGACGCGGAGCCGATGCCGCCCTTTCGATATCCCACCATGGCGCCCCGTCCGGCACCGACCGAGCCGAGCGCGAAATCGGCGCTGGCGGCGTCGACGGCGGCCGCGCCAAGCGCGCGATAGGGCGGTTCTTCGCCCCAGTCCTTGTCACCTGCGTTCGACAGGTCGTGCAGCACGGCGGTCGGCACGATCGGAATATAATGTCCGTCCGGCCGCAGGCGCAGGCCGACGCCGCGCGCCGACAGCCGGTTGACGACGCCATCGGCCGCCGCAAGGCCGAAGACGGAGCCGCCCGACAGGGTGATGGCGTGGACGCCGCCGACGACATTCTCCGGCGCGAGCGTCTCGGTCTCCCGCACGCCGGGACCGCCGCCACGGATGTCGGCCGCCGCGATCCAGGGCGTGGGGCAGAGAAGCACGGTGACGCCGGTGCCCGCCCTCTCGTCGGTGGCATGGCCAACGCGCAGCCCCTCGACATCGGTGATCAGGTTGCGCGGGCCGGGACGACAGGTGATGGTCATGCGTTGCCCTCCCACGGCCGGGGCCAGGGATGCTGCGGCCCGCGCATTTCCTCATAGGCGCGGGACAGGCGCAGAACGCCGAGGTCGTCGAAACGATTGCCGACGATCTGGATGCCGATGGGCAGACCGTCCGCGGTATAGCCGCAGTTGATCGAGGCGGCGGGCTGGCCGGTCATGTTGTAGGCGACCGTGAAGCCGATATGTTCGAACGGCCGGGCGGGGTCGTTGCTGGGCATCGGCCATTCCGCCGGGAAGGCGGGTTCCGGGGATGTCGGCGAGAGGAGGAAATCAAGGCCCGCAAAGTGCCGGTTGCCGCGTTCCTGCATCAGGGTGATCTGGTTGAAGCCGGTATAGACCGACATGCCGTCATAGTCGCGCGCCGCCTCCACCCATGCCCGGATGAAGGGCAGGATCGTCGCGTAGCGCTCGGGCGGCAGGTTGCTCGTTTCATTGAGGAAGCGGGTGCGCCAGAAACGATCGAGCCCGTTCAGCATCTCCGGCGTCAGGAACGGTTCTACGGGCACGATTTCGGCGCCGGCGCCCTCGAACAGCCTTGCCGCATTCTCGACCGCCGCCAGGACTTCCGGCGCAGGGTCGGTGCCGCAACCGGCATGGCGCAGCAGGCCGATCCGCAACCCCTTGAGGTCGATCGCAAGATCGTCCCATGCGATGCTCTCGGGCGGCAGGCTCATATAGTCGCGCCGGTCGGGCCGGGATAGGCACTGCATCATCAGGGCGGAATCGGAGACCGTCCGCGTCATCGGCCCGGCCACGCGGCCGATATAGGGCGGATCGATCGGGATCCGGCCGAAGCTGGGCTTGAGCGAATAGATGCCGCACCATCCTGCGGGCAGGCGCAGCGACCCGCCGATGTCTGTGCCAAGATGCAGGGGGCCGTAGCCCGCCGCCGCCGCAGTGCCCGCCCCCGCGCTGGAACCGCCCGGTGTCTTCGTTAGGTCCCAGGGATTGCGGGCAAGCGCATGGAAGCTGGAAAGGCCGGAGGAGAGCATTCCGTAATCGGGGTTGGTCGTCTTGCCCCAGATGATCGCGCCTGCCTCCCGCACACGTGCCGCCGGGGGGGCGTCCTGCGCCATCGGTGTCATGTCGCCGGCAGCCGTCCCGACCGGCTTCGCCACGCCGCGCGTCGCGATCATCTCCTTGATGCTGATCGGCACGCCGTCGAGCAGGCCCACGGGGGCGCCGCTTGCCCAGCGCGCAGTCGATGCATCCGCTTCGGTCAGGGCCGTGTCCATATCCACCGCCCAGGTCGCCGCGAGCAGCGGCTCGGCGACGGCGAGACGGGCCGCAACCGCTTCCAGCGCTTCACGCGGGGATGCCGCTTTCGTCCGGTAGAGTTTGAGCAGTTCGCGGGCGGAACAATCGGCCAGATCAGTCATGGGTTTCCGTAGCAAGACAGTACCGATTTTGCTGTAGCAGGATATCAGGGCGGTGCTACAGGCAGGACGCACAATTCAGGGATTTTCAAGTGAACCTGACCTTCGCCGAACAGGGCATATGGATCGGCGGCACATGGCGTGCGGCCTCTACCGGAGAGACGCTCGACATCGAAGACCCCTCCACCGGCGAAAAGGTCGGTGTGCTTCCCGCCGGAACCACGGATGATGTCGACGCGGCCGTGGCGGCAGCGCGCGCCGCGCAGCCCGGCTGGGGCGGCCTGCCGGCGATGGAGCGTGGACGCATCCTGACCGCGATCAGCAGGCTGGTGCTGGAGCGGCAGGAGGAACTGGCCGCACTGGAGGTGCTGGATGTCGGCAAGCCGCTGACCCAGGCTCGCGCCGATGCGCGCGCGCTGGCGCGCTATCTGGAGTTCTATGCCGGGGCCGCCGACAAGGTGCATGGCGAGACCATCCCCTATATGGATGGCTATACCGTCTACACGCTGCGCGAGCCGCATGGGGTGACGGGACACGTCATCCCTTGGAACTACCCGATGCAGATCGTCGGCCGGTCGGTGGTCGCGGCGCTGGTCATGGGCAATGCCGCCGTGCTGAAACCGGCCGAGCAGGCGAGCCTGACGGCCATCGCCTTCGGGCGAATCGCGCAGGAAGCAGGGTTGCCGGACGGTGTGCTGAACATCGTGACGGGCACCGGTGCGGTGGCAGGCGCCGCGCTTGCGGGACATCCGGGGGTCGATCACGTCTCCTTCACGGGGTCCAATGCGGTGGGCACGGCAATCCAGACCGCCGCTGCGCGCAACAGCGTGCCGGTAACGCTGGAACTGGGGGGCAAGTCGCCGCAGATCGTCTTTGCCGATGCGGATATCGATCGTGCCTTGCCATCGCTGGTCGGTGCGGCCGTGCAGAATGCCGGGCAGACATGTTCGGCGGGATCACGGATACTGGTCGAACGCTCGTTGCACGATACGCTGGTCGCGCGCCTGTCCGAGCGTTTCTCGGTGCTGCGGGCGGGGCCGGCGGACAGGGATCTAGATCTGGGGCCGCTGATTTCCGCGCGCCAGCTTGCAACGGTGCAATCCTATCTGGCGCGCGGTGCACACGACCTGACCCTGGCCGCGCAGGGCGTCGTCGTCGCCGATGCGCCCGCTGGGGGGCACTATGTTCCCGCGACCCTGTTCGCCGACGTGCCGCCCGGCCATGCGCTCGCGCAGGAGGAGATATTCGGGCCGGTTGCCGTCGTCATTCCGTTCGATGATGAGGACGATGCCGTCGCCATCGCCAACGGCACACCCTTTGGTCTGGTGGCCGGGCTGTGGACGGGGGACGCGGGACGGCTGCTGCGACTGGCACGGCGTCTGCGGGCAGGGCAGGTATTCCTCAACAATTATGGCGCGGCGGGCGGCGTCGAACTGCCGTTCGGTGGCGTCGGGCGCTCGGGTCATGGACGGGAGAAGGGGATGGAGGCGTTGTTGTCGTTTTCGCAGCTCAAGACCGTGGCGGCCTGGCATGGCTGAGGGCAGGCTCGCGGGGCTCAGGGCCTTCGTCACCGGCGGTGCGTCCGGTTTCGGCGAGGGGATCGTGCGACGTTTCATCGCCGAGGGGGCAAAGGTCGCGATCGTCGATCGTCAGGAGGACGCGGCGCAGCGGCTGGCGGCAGAGCTGGACGGGGACGCCACCGGCGTCGCCGCCGATATTTCCGTGCGCGCGGACGTGGAGCGCGCGGCAGCGGAAGCGATTGCGGCAATGGGTGGCGTGGATATCCTCGTCAACAATGCCGGAGTCGGTCAGACGCCGCAGCCGATGGAGGAACTCGACGAGGCGCTGTTTGATCGCATCCTCGCCGTCAATGCCAAGTCGGTCTATCTGACGGCCGCCGCCCTGCTTCCGGGCATGAAGGCGGCTGGGAAGGGAGCGATCCTGAATGTCGCGTCCACCGGAGCGGTGCGTCCGCGTCCGGGCCTTGCCTGGTATAACGCCTCGAAGGGCTGGATGGTGACGGCGACGCGGGCGATGGCCATCGAGCTTGCGCCGTTCGGCGTCCGGGTCAATGCGATCAACCCTGTCGCCGGGGCAACGCCGTTGCTATCCACCTTCATGGGGGAAGACAGCGACGAGGCGCGGGCGCGGATGGTCGCGTCCATTCCCCTCGGCCGGCTTTCGACTCCACAGGATATGGCGTCGGCGGCTACGTTCCTCTGCTCTGACGAAGCCGGCATGATCACCGGTATAGCGCTGGAAGTCGACGGCGGCCGCTGCATCTGAGCGGCGGCGCCGACGGCATTTTTTAGAAATGCCTGGAAACAATTTGTTCGCGTTGCGGTTGACAACCTAATCGTTGCGAACCAAATGCCTGCCTAGGCAGTTTTTGCTTGGGCAGGTTATTGGCTTATGGTTGCGCTCGCGAGTGGTTATTGTTTTTCTACCAAGACCTCGCCCGGCTATCTGATCCGGCGCGCATCGCAGTTGATGGTGCCGCTCGCGGAGCGATACTTCGAGGGTCAGGATCTCAGCCTGTCCCAATGGATTTCCCTGAAGATGATTCGTGACGGGATCGCGCCCACAATCGGCGAACTTGCGCGCTACCTCGGTCACAGCAGTGGCGCCACCACCCGTCTGGTCGATCAGCTTGAAGAGCGGGGCCTTATCACCCGTAATCGGTCGAACGAGGATCGTCGCGTCGTCGCACTGGAGATTACGCCGGCAGGGCTTGAGGCCACGCGCAATATGGGCGTGCGGATGATGGAGATGTGGGACCAGCTTTTTGCGGATTTCGAGCAGGATGAGGCCGAAATGCTGATCGTCCTCCTTTCCAGGCTGGTCGCGCGTCTCGAAGCAGAAAGCGCCGAAGATGTTCGCTGAGCCTTCGCTGATCAGGCAAGCCGGAGTCACGCAGTCCATGGCACGATCACGTCCGCCCCTTCCCACCCTGTTGCTGGCCATGCTGCTGGCCGGATGTGCAGCTGTGCCTCATGACGAGCCCGCCTCCGTGGCGCTCGACGGTGGTCATCTTGGCTTGACGGACCCAGGCCAGGCCGGAAACGCGGGCATTGCCGTGCCGGTCGCGACCGACTGGTGGCGTACGATGGGCGATCCGCAGCTTGACCGCATCATGACCGATGCGCTCGCGGGGAATCCCGATCTTGCGCAGGCGCAGGCGCGCATCCGTCTGGCGGAGGCGCAACTCGCCGCGAACCGGGCGGGACAGCTTCCACAGGTCGGGATCGATGCGGACGAGCAGCGCGAGCGGCTCAGCGAAAAATACATCATTCCGCCACCCTATGGCGGCTCCACCGTCTGGATGGGGTCTGCGCAGGCAAACCTGTCATGGTCGGCGGACCTCGCGGGAAAACAGGCGGCGATGGTGGATCAGGCACGGGCCAGCACCTCCGCAGCGGCACTCGACGCGGCGGCGGCGCGCGTGTCCCTGACCGGCGCGGTGGCGCAGGCCTATCTGAACCTGGTCCGCGCAGACCGGCAGATCGCGATCGCGCGCGAGTTTCGCGAAACCCGCGAAGAGTCGCTGAGGCTGGTTCGCTCCCGGATCGCGAACCAACTCGCCAGCACCTTTGACGAGCGCAGTGCACAGACTCTGCTGGGCGAAGCGCGTCAGGCGGAGATCCGCGCGCAGGGGGACCGGGAATTGCTGGTGCATGCTCTCGCGGCCCTCGCCGGACGCGGCGCTGATTATTATCCGACGATCGTCGCTACCAGCCTGGCGCTCGATAGCGCCTTGCCGGTGCCGGAGGCGGTGCCCGCGGACCTGCTTGGCCGTCGCCCGGATATTCTCGCAGGGCAGGCCCGCATCGCTGCGGCAAGCGCCGGACGGCGGGTGGCACGGGCGGACTTCTTCCCGAACGTGAACCTGAAGGCGTTCATTGGCTTTCAGGCCATCGGTCTCGATTCGCTGTTCACCGGGTCCGCGCTGACCTACGGCGGGGGGCCTGCCATCCATGTGCCCATCTTCGAGGGCGGGGCGCTTCGGGCCAATTATCGTGGCGCGACCGCCCAGATCGATACCGCCGTCGACGCCTATAATGCACAGGTGCTGACAGCCGTGCGGGAAGCCGCCGACGCGCTGTCCGCCATCCGGACGGCGGAGGCGGATGCGGCTGAGCAGCGCAATGTGCTGGCCAGCCTGTCCGACACCGTCCGCCTTGACGCGACCCGGGTCCGGACAGGGTTAGGATCACGGCTGGATGCGATCGCGTCCGGCGAAAGGCTGCTGCAGGCGCGTCAGGCGCAAGTGAATATCGACGCGGACGCCGCAGTGCGCCGCGTACAACTTCTGGTCGCCCTGGGCGGCGACTTCGACCCTATGGGCGGACAGAGCGCCGCCAACACCGTTTCCGCTGGAGCACGACCATGACCGATACCATCGACATCGCACGTCGCGATTCCGCACGGCAGCATGACGGACCGGTGGCGGATGCCGGCAGGCGGGCGCAGCCACCGGCGGCGGAGGCCAGCACGTCCGTCGCCACGGAACCGAAGGAAGAGGGCAGGAACGGCGCGCGCAGAAAAGGCTTCCTGATCCTCGCGGGCGTGGTGCTCGTCGGGCTGGTTGCCTGGGGCGCCTATGAATTCATCTTCTCGCGCGGGATCGAGGAGACGGATGATGCCTATGTCGCCGGCGACGTCGTCGCGATCACGGCGCGGGAGCCGGGCATCGTGATGGCGCTGCACGCGGACAATACCGAACGGGTGAAGGCCGGGCAGGCGCTGGTCGACCTTGACCCCGCAACGGCTGATGCCGCGATGGCGTCGGCGCAGGCGGAGTTGGCACGCGCGGTCCGGGCGGTGCGGACGGACTTTTCCCGCGTCGATGCGAGCGATGCGCAGGTGACGCAGGCCCGGGCGGAGCTTGCCCGCGCCGTCAACGACCTCGCGCGTCGTCGCGGCGCCGCGGCCGACGGGGCGGTTTCCGGTGAAGAAGTCTCCCACGCTGCCGATGCGGTCACCACGGCGCGCGCCGCGCTTGCGCTGGCGCAGGCACAGCAGGCGCAGGCCCGGGCATCGGTCCAGGGCACGAACGTCCAGACCAACCCGGAGGTCCTGGCCGCCATCGCGGCGCTGCGCCGCGCGGCCATTTCCCAGAGTCATATGCGGCTGGTCGCGCCGGTCGACGGGATCATCGCCCAGCGCAGCGCGCAACTGGGCCAGCAGGTAAATGCCGGAACGCCGTTGATGACCGTCGTTCCGCTGGAACGCGTCTGGATCGACGCCAATTTCCGTGAGACCCAACTCCAGCACATGCGGGTGGGCCAGCCGGTGACGGTGACGGCCGACATCTACGGTGGCGACGTCGAGTATCACGGCAAGGTTGTCGGCCTCAGCGCGGGCAGTGGCAGCGCCTTCGCCCTGCTGCCGCCGCAGAACGCATCGGGCAACTGGATCAAGATCGCACAGCGTCTGCCCGTGCGGATCGCGCTCGATCCCAGGGAACTTGTCGGCCATCCGCTGCGCATCGGCCTCTCGACCAAGGTGTCGGTCAATGTGAGCGACCATAGCGGCGCGCCGATTGCCCGTGCGGCCAGCGGCGCCTTCCAGCAGCAGGCGAGCCAGGACGGCGGGCCGGATGTCGATGCGATGATCGCGCGGATCATCGCGGCCAACCGGGCTGGATCGGCCCGGTGAACGCGCCGGGCGGGGAGGCGCCGCTCAAGGGCACGGCGCTGGGCATCGTCTCGATCGCCCTGGCGCTGGGCACCTTCATGCAGGTGCTCGACACCACGATCGCGAACGTGTCCTTGACGACGATTGCGGGCAATCTGGGCGTCAGCAGCGACAGCAGCACGTGGATCATCACGGCGTTCGCCGTCGCGAATGGCGTGACCGTGCCCCTGACCGGATGGCTGATGGGGCGTTATGGTGTCGTCCGGACCTTCTGTGTCTCGGTTGCACTGTTCACCGCGGCATCATTGCTGTGCGGCATCGCGTGGAGCCTTTCCTCCCTCATCATCTTCCGCGTGCTGCAGGGCGCCGTGTCGGGACCGATGATCCCGGGATCGCAGGCCCTGCTGATCGCGATCTTCCCGCCGCACAAGCGTGCGACGGCGCTCGCCATCTGGTCGATGACCACGCTGGTCGCTCCGGTCATGGGACCGGTGCTGGGCGGATATATTTCCGACAATTATCACTGGAGCTGGATCTTCCTGATCAACGTTCCGGTCGGTCTGATCGCGGGACTCGTCTCCTGGTTCTTCCTGAAGAACCGGGAGACGCCCACCCGCAAGTTGCCGATAGACATCGTGGGCGCGATGATACTGGTGTTCTGGGTGGGCGTGCTTCAGGTGATGCTTGACCTCGGCAAGAATGCCGACTGGTTCAACGCCCCCTTCATCGTTGTCCTCGCGGTGCTGACCGTCATCGGCTTCGTCTCGTGGCTGATCTGGGAACTGACCGACACCCATCCGATCGTCGACCTTAGCCTGTTCAGGCGCCGCAACTTCACGTTCGGACTCATCGCCCTGTCGCTCGGCTATGCCCTCTTTTTCGCCAACGGCCTGATCCTGCCTCTCTGGCTTCAGCAGCAGCAGGGCTATACGGCGACCTGGGCAGGACTCGTGCTGGCCCCCAGCGGCGTCGTCGCTGTCGTCCTGACCCCGATCCTGGCGCGCGTTTCGCGTTCTGTCGACGCGCGCTGGATGGCGACCCTGTCGTTCATGTGCTTCACGCTGTCCTATTACATGCGCGCGGACTACACGACCGGGGTCGACTTCCGGCATCTGGTATTGCCGATCTTCGTTCAGGGGGCGGGGCTGGCGGTGTTCTTCATGTCCATGCTCAGCATCATGCTGGACGGGATTCCGCCGCATCAGGTGCCCGCCGCCACCGGCATATCGAATTTCGTCCGCATCACGGCAGGCAGTTTCGCGGCTTCACTGGTCACGACGATCTGGGACCGCCGCGAAGCGCTGCACCAGACGCGGCTCAGTGAAGTGTCGAACAGTGCGTCGCTGCCTTACGGACAGGCGGTGGATGTATTGAAGGGCCTTGGCTTGACCGACGTTCAGGCTGCCGCTGCGATCGGAAGGCAACTCACGCAGCAGGCCTATCTGCTGGCGGCGAACGATATCTTCATCGCGAGCGCCGTGCTGTCGCTCATATTGACCAGCACAATCTGGCTGACGCGCAGGCCCGCACCGCTGACCGGTCCCGTCGCTGCTGATTGACACCGGATTGGCGAGAGGAAGAAAAACCGGCCGCCCTGAATGACGCTACGGCAAGGCGGGCCGATATAGCATCGCCGCATGCAATTACCTGAATAGTTGCCTTGAATCCGATTCGTAAGCCTGACTATACTCGGGCGAATGCGGAGCGCCGGGGTTGGAAAACAGGGTCATTAATCTCAACGACGCGCAGAAAGAGTGTCTGCGCCTGGTGTCGGCCAATCTCCAGACGAAGCAGATTGCGCGTGAACTCAACGTCTCGCCGCATACGGTGGACCAGCGGTTGCGCCTGGCCATCCGGGCCCTGGGTGTCACCAACCGCTTCGAGGCGGCGAGGGCGCTGGCGGCGGCGGAGGATGTTCAAACTGCATATCAGCCGTTGATATATCAGCCGGAAACCATTGCACCCCGAGCATTTTCAGACAGTTTGGAACCGTCAGGCCAATCAGCGGAGCAACCGGAGGGACCATGGCGGCGTGTCGTCAGGTTCTTCTCGCTCCCGCCACTGGGAGGACGGGGAAATGACTTAAGCAAGCCACTCAAGACACTCGAGATCACGAGGATCGCATTCCTCTCGACGCTCGGGATGGTGACGCTGATGTTACTGATCCGGGCGACGCTCAACACCTTCGGCTAGCTGGATCGATAGGCCCGAACGTAATCGGGCGATCGGCAGCCGAAAAAGCACACGAATTTTGGGTCACCAACAACGTGCCGTGCAGGTGCGAAAGGAGAAGTCATGCCGCATTTCACTGAAGCCGCTGGAACCGTCGTTGCCGCCGATACCCACAGCACATTCGCCGCGCTCGACGGCGCGCTGATGAACGCCGCCCGTATGGCGTTGTCGTTCCTCGAGGCGACGCAGGGCGCCGATCTTGCCCCCGTGCACAGCCAGAAGGCGCTCGATGCCATGGCGTCCGGATTTGGCAATGTCGTTGCCGGTCGCAAGGACATCGTCAACGCGCATCGCCACCTGGTGGCCATCAAGGGGCAGAGCAATCTGGCGCCCGTCGACTTCGGCTGCCCGGGTGGCGGCCCCATCGGCGCCGTGCAGGACGAGCCGGTGATGGAAGCCCAAGCGCACTGATAAATCGGATAAATCCGTAACGGTCGCACACCATGTTGACGGGGGCGCAGCACTATGGTTCCGCTCCTGTCCATGGTGGCGATCTTCTTCTGGACACTCATGCTGATGAGCTGCGCGTATGCGGCATTCTTCGGCGGAAGAGATGGTCGATGGGCCTCAATAATGATCGTGGCGGCAACCGCCCTGACTTTGCCAGCAACGCTATTGGACGAATCATTCGCGCGCACCCAGTTGCCGGTAACGGCGGTGGATATCCTCCTGCTGCTCGGTCTCTACATGCTGGCGATGAGGAGCGCGCGCTACTTCCCGATCTGGATGACCGCTTTCCAACTGATCACCGTGACGACGCATCTTTCCACGATCGCGGCGCCGAACCTGACGCCGAAGATATATCAGGCGATGGAGACGGTCTGGGCCATCCCCTGCTTGCTGAGCATGGTTGCGGGCGTGATGCTGGATCGCCGTCGTCTGGTGGCCTGAACGCCAGTGATATCCCGGCGATAGTCGGAGCGGTTCGGCGGCATCTGCGGATGCGGCGGTTGCGCGACGCACTGATCCCCGGCGCGCTGTTTGCTGATCCCGCATGGGATTTGCTTCTCGACCTGTTCGCGGCGGGACTGGAGGAGAAGACGGTCTGCACGACCAGCGCCAGCATCGCTGCGGCGGTGCCCAGTACCACGGCCTTGCGCTGGATCGGCCGCCTGATCGACGGGGGATGGGTGCGGCGTTTCGACGACCCCGATGACGGGCGCCGGTCGCTGCTGGAACTCACACCCAAGGCGCAGATCGCGGTCGAGCGCTGGGTGAGGGAAGCACTCTGAAACGAAACGAACGGAGGCGCTGGCGGCATCGATGAATGCCCGCCAGCGTACCCCGTTCGTTTCCGACGTCAGTGGTTGTCGCGGGGCAGGCCCCTGGTCTGGGCGATGCGCTGGTACTTTTCGGAACCTTCGAGGATCGCACCGGTGTTCATCTGGCCGACCAGCGCACGCTGGATTTCCTGCCAGGGGGTCTGCGATGCCGGATACGGGTAGCCGCCCTCGGCGACCAGCCTCGCGCGGCGAGCCTCAAGCTCCTCATCGGGAATAAGGACGTTCACCTCGCCCTTTGCAAGGTCCATGCGGACGCGATCGCCGGTTTGCAGCAGTGCAAGGCCACCCATCGCCGCCGCCTCGGGCGATGCATTGAGGATCGACGGGCTGCCTGACGTCCCGGACTGGCGGCCATCGCCGATGCAGGGCAGCGCACTGATGCCCTCGGTGATCAGATAGGCGGGGGGACGCATGTTCACGACCTCGGCCGCGCCCGGATAGCCGATCGGGCCGGCGCCGCGCATGAACATCAGCGTGTCCGGGGTGATGCCCACCGACGGATCGTCGATGCGGTGATGATAATCCTCCGGCCCGTCGAACACCACCGCCGGTCCCTCGAACGCGTCGGGATCGTCAGGGTTGGACAGGTAACGCTGGCGGAACTCCTCGCTGATGACGCTGGTCTTCATGACGGCTGCATCGAACAGGTTGCCGGACAGGACGAGGAAGCCCGCTTCTTCCTTCAGCGGCTGGCCATAGGGACGGATGACCTTCTCGTCCTCGATCTCCACGCCCTTGCAGTTTTCGCCCATCGTCTTGCCGTTGACCGTCATCGCGCCCTCGCGAATCAGGCCCTGTTCGATCAACTGGGCGACGACGGCGGGAACGCCGCCCGCGCGGTAATAATCCTCGCCCAGATATTCGCCGGCCGGCTGAAGGTTCACCAGCAACGGAATATGGTGGCCAACATCTTCCCAGTCCTTGAGCGGCAGGTCGACGCCGATGTGGCGGGCGATGGCGGCGAGGTGGATCGGCGCATTGGTCGATCCGCCGATGGCGCTGTTGACCATGATTGCGTTGTGGAAGGCATCCAGAGTCAGGATGTCGGAGGGCTTCAGGTCCTCATGCACCATGTCGACGATGCGCTTGCCGGTACGCCATGCGACCTCCTGACGGTCACGATAGGGGGCTGGGATCGCCGCCGAACCCGGCAGCATCATGCCCAGCGCCTCCGCGAGGCTGTTCATTGTCGTCGCCGTGCCCATCGTGTTGCAATAGCCGGTCGACGGCGCCGAGGAGGCGACGAGCTTGATGAAGCCCTCATCGTCGATCTTCCCGGCGGCGAGCAACTGGCGCGCGTGCCAGACGATCGTGCCCGAACCGGTGCGCTCCCCCTTGTGCCAGCCGTTCAGCATTGGGCCGACGGACAGGGCGATCGCGGGGATATTGACCGTGGCGGCCGCCATCAGCAGCGCCGGCGTCGTCTTGTCGCAGCCGGTGGTCAGCACCACGCCATCCAGCGGATAGCCGTATATCGCCTCGACCAGCGCGATATAGGCGAGATTCCGGTCGAGCCCGGCGGTAGGGCGCTTGCCGGTCTCCTGGATCGGATGGACCGGGAACTCGATGGCGATGCCGCCCGCCTCGCGGATGCCCTCGCGGATGCGCTCGGCAAGGACGAGGTGATGGCGGTTGCACGGGCTGAGGTCGCTGCCGGTCTGGGCGATGCCGATGATCGGCTTGCCGGAGCGGAGTTCCTCAAGGCTGAGCCCGAAATTCAGGTAACGCTCCAGATAGAGCGCGGTCATGTCGATATTGTCGGGGTTGTCGAACCATGCCCGGGAACGGAGCTTGGGGGTGGCGGGAGTGGTCATTCGGGTTCCGATCAACGGGTGGTGGACAGACGGTAGATCATGACGTGGTGATAGGGCTTGCCCGGGTCGACGCGCGCGGAGACGAAGGCGGGCTGGTTCGGCGAGTCGGGAAACTTCTGCGGCTCGAGCGCGATGCCGTCGCCCATGCGATAGAGATGGCCCTGCTTGCCGATGAAGCTGCCGTCCAGGAAGTTGCCGGTGTAGAACTGAACGCCCGGCTCTGTGGTGAGCACGTCCAGCACACGGCCGGAGCGGGGGTCCTCAAGCCGCGCGGCAAGCTCGGGCGCTTTCGTCAGCCCCTTGTCCAGCGCGAAATTATGGTCATAGCCCTTGCCGAAGCGGATCTGTTCCTCGCGGCCGTCACGGATGCCGTCGGCGACGCGCCGCGGCGTGCGGAAATCGAATGCCGTGCCCTCCACCGCGCGCAGTTCGCCGGTCGGGATCAGCTTTGCGTTGACGGGCGTGAATGCCTTGGCAGGAATGGTCAGCAGATGGCCGGTCGCGCCGTCGGGCGATCCCTCTCCGCCCAGGTCGAAGATCGCGTGGTTCGTCATGTTGACGATCGTCGGCTTCGTCGTCTTCGCATCGAAGGCGATGGTCAGAGCGCCCGCTTCGTCCAGCGAATAGGTGACGGTCGTGTCGAGCTGGCCGGGATAGCCGGCATCGCCATCCGGGCTGCGATAGGACAGGACGACGCTCGCGGACGGACCGCTTTTCACCGAAACGACGGTCCAGGCAACCTTGTCGAAACCCTTGGTGCCGCCGTGCAGGGAGTTGGTCTTGTCATTGAGCGGCAGCTGATAGCTGGCGCCGTCGAGCGTGAAGCGGCCGCCCGCGATGCGGTTGGCATAGCGGCCGACGGTCACGCCGAAATAATTGGGATGGTCGACATAGGATGCCAGGTCGTCATAGCCCAGCACGACATCGGCGGGTTTGCCGTCGCGGTCTGGGCCGATCAGCGACTGGAGCGTGGCGCCGTAGCTGAGGATACGGGCGGAGACGCCGTGGCCGTTCGACAGTGTGATCGTCTCGATCTTCGTGCCGTCGGCAAGCGTGCCAGCGGGCGCGCGGCTGGCTTCGGCCGCAAGGGCTGGAGTGGTCATAAGGCATCCGAACGCCACGATTGCCAGACTTACCTTCCGCATGCACATCCTCCACGTCATGGACGCCCCCATTGACGCGCCCTTGATGCCCATATAGTCCGACAAATAAATGAAGCGCAAGGCGGCTCGGCTCCAACCGGAGTATATGGGCTGCGTATCTGGAGAAGGGTGACAATGGCTGCACCGATATCGACACCCTCGGCCCCGGCGGCCGGTGCCGGAGAAGCGGGAGTCCGCTACGGCCCGGCGTTGACTCTGCTTGCCAGCCTGTTCTTCATGTGGGGGTTCATCACGGTCATCAACAACACGCTGCTGCCGCATCTGCGCAGCGTGTTCGACCTCAGCTACACCCAGACGACGTTGATCGAATCGACGTGGTTCATCGCCTATTTCGTTGCGTCGATCCCGTCGGCGAAGCTGATCGAACGGGTTGGATACCAAAAATCGCTGGTCATCGGCCTGTTGATCATGGCCGTGGGCGCGCTTGGTATGATCCCGGCGGCGCGGCTGCCCTCATATGGTGTCACGCTGGTGGCGCTGTTCGTGATCGCCAGCGGCATCACCCTGCTGCAGGTGGCGGCCAATCCCTATGTCGCGGTGGTCGGCAAGCCGGAAACCGCGTCGTCCCGCCTCAATCTGGTGCAGGCGCTGAATTCCGCAGGCACGATGCTGGCGCCGATGTTCGGTGCCTATCTGATCCTTGGCCGTTCAAAGAGCGGCACGGCGGAGGCCGGCACGGTCCTGACCCAGGCCGAGCGTCTGGCCGACGCGCAGGCGGTGCAGCTGCCCTATCTGATCGTCGCGGTGGTGCTGGTGGTGCTGGCGGTCGTCATTGCCCGCTTCCCGCTGCCCGCGATGGGGCAGGCGGCGAGCCGGGTGGCGAAGGAGGAGCGCAAGAAGCATTCGCTGTGGAACCACCGCAATCTCGTGTTCGGCGTTCCCGCGATCTTCATCTACCTGATCGCGGAAATCGGCGTCGCCAATCTGTTCGTGAATTTCGTGAGCCAGCCGGACATCGCCAACCTGACGCATGAAAAGGCCGGGCGTTACCTGACGTTCCTGTGGGGTGGCATGATGGTCGGTCGCTTTCTGGGCTCGGCGGTGATGCAGCGCGTGAAGGCTGAGCATGTCCTCGCCTTCGCCTCCATCGGCGCTTTCGTGGTGATGCTGATCACCAGCTATGCCAGCGGCTCGGTGGCGATGTGGGCGCTGATATCCGTTGGACTGTTCCATTCGATCATGTTCCCGACCATCTTCACGCTCGGGATCAAGGGGCTGGGCCCACTGACCGAGGAGGGGTCGGGGCTGTTGGTGATGGCCATCGCCGGTGGCGCGCTGGTGGTCGTGCAGGGCTATCTGGCGGACATGTTCGGATTGCAGCTGTCCTTCCTGCTGACTGCCGCCTGCGAGCTCTATATTCTCTTCTACGCCTTGTGGGGCGCTCGTCCGACACATGCTCTGCCCGATCAGCAGTCCGAGGGCAGGGCGTAACCGGTCCTGCCCCTAGTCCTTCATCGCGCTGCGCGTGTCTTCCAGCGCAAGGTCGACCAACGTCCGCATCGCGTCCGCCGCTGCCTCGCCGTCACCGGCGGCAATGGCGTCGTAGACCCGGACATGGTCGGGGATCGGATTGCGGGGCAGGGCACGCGAGCGCTGCTTGAACTGGGTCGTCCAGTTCACTGCCGCGCCGATGCTGGCGGTCAGGACCAGCAGCGCGTCGTTGCGCGTGGCGTTCAGGACGGCGTTGTGGAAGTCCCGATCCGCGGCACGGCCGGCGTCGGTGGCCAGCGTGTGACGGCGCATGGCGGCCAGGGCGTCCTTCATCGTCTTGAGGTCGGCCTTGTCCCGCCGCTCTGCCGCCAGGCGCGCGGCCGCCGGTTCCACGATGGCACGCAGTTCGAACAGGTTGCGGACGAAGTCGATGTCCGGTTCGCCCGCGAAGGCCCAGGCGAGGACGTCCGGATCGAGCAGGTTCCACCGGTTGCGCGGCAGGACGCGGGTGCCCGCCTTCGGCCGGCTTTCCACCAGCCCCTTCGCGGTCAGAACCTGCACCGCTTCGCGATAGGCGCTGCGCGAGACTTCCAGTTCCTCGGCAAAGGCGACCTCGCCGGACAGGGTGTCGCCAGGTGCGTATTGGCCGGACAAGATCGCCGTGCCCAGCTTGTGCGCGATCGCTCCGTGCAGTCGACGGCCGGGGCCTCGTGTTGCCCTCGGTTTTTCGCCGCTGCCTTCACCGGCACCGCCCATGGTGCCGTTCTTCTGCGTTGCCATGCCGTCTCCTTCGCCCGCCACAATTAACAGCGCACACGCATTGGGCCAACGACAATCATTGCCATCCCGGACGCTCTATAATATGTCGGAGTAAAGGAGGTGGCAATATGATCGGCAAACCCGTTGCGACAGTCGGCATGTCGATATGCCTGCCTTCCATTCGGCGCCTGTTCCGGAGCGCCGCCGCTGAATCCCGTTTCTGACAATCTGCCGTGACCCATTCTGGCGGATGGGTGCGGGAAGGAGAGGTTGATGTCATTTCGTTTGTTGCAGCATCGTGCGGAAGACGGTGCGCGTTCCGTCATTGCAGCCGATGGTGATCGTGCCGCCTTCGTGTCCGGCTTTGCCTCCATTATCGCCCTCGCCACCGAAGCGATCGCGCAGGGGCGTTCCCTTTCCGAGGTCGTGGCGGCTGCGGGTGTGGGCGATGCCGTCGATCTTGCCGCCGCGTTCGCGGCAGGCCGTCTGATCGCGCCGGTCGACCATCAGGACGGCGCCCACATGCTGCTGACCGGCACCGGCCTCACGCACCTGGGGTCGGCCGAGGGACGCGACAAGATGCATCGCGAGGCGCTGGCGACCGAAGCCAAGACCGATTCCATGCGGATGTTCCTGGAAGGGCTTGAGGGTGGAAAGCCAGCGCCAGGACAGATCGGGCAACAGCCGGAGTGGTTCTACAAGGGCGACGGCACGCAACTCATCGGGCCGGGCGATACGCTCACCATGCCGTCCTTCGCGCAGGATGGCGGTGAGGAGCCGGAGCTGGCGGGCATCTACCTGATCGGGCCGGAGGGTACGCCGTTCCGCCTGGGCCTGTGCCTTGCCAACGAATTTTCCGACCATGTGACGGAACGGCACAACTATCTCTGGCTTGCCCACTCCAAGCTGCGTCAGGCTGCGATCGGGCCCGAGTTGCTGGTCGGCACGCCGCCCGACCATATCGAAGGGACCAGCCGTATCGTGCGCGACGGCGCGACCGTGTGGGAGAAGCCGTTCCTGTCCGGTGAGGCGAACATGTCCCATACGATCGCCAATCTGGAGGCGCACCATTTCAAGTATGACCTGTTCCGCCGGCCCGGCGACATTCATGTCCATTTCTTTGGAACGGCGACCCTGTCGTTCAGCGACGGCGTGAGGACGCAGGTCGGCGACACGTTCGAGATCGAGGCCGCGCCCTTCACCCTGCCGCTGCGCAATCCGCTGGGCCGGGCGTCGGAGACGCGCGTGGCCGTAAAGGCGCTGTGACCGTGGACCCGATCCGCATTGCGATCATCGGCATGGGCAAGATTGCCCGTGACCAGCATCTGCCGGCGATTGAGGGCAACAATGCCTTCAGCCTTGCCGCGACCGTCAGCCCCCGTGATTCCGGTGTCGAGGGTGTCGCCCATTTTCGCAGCCTCGATGCGCTGCTCGATGGCGGCCCGGCGGTGGATGCGGTCGCGCTCTGCACGCCGCCGCAGGTCCGCTACGACCTTGCCGCGCTCGCGCTCAAGAGCGGCGTGCACGTGTTTCTCGAAAAGCCGCCGGGCGCCACCCTGGCCGAGGTCGCCGCGCTTCAGTCGCAGGCGGACAAGGTCGGGGCGACGCTGTTCGCGTCCTGGCACTCGCGCTTCGCTGCTGGCGTCGCGCCTGCCCGCGCCTGGCTCGCCGAGAGGCGGATCGACAGCGTGCGGATCGTCTGGCGCGAAGATGTGCGCGTGTGGCATCCGGGACAGGCGTGGATATGGGAACCGGGCGGCCTGGGCGTGTTCGATCCGGGCATCAACGCGCTCTCGATCGTCACGCATATCCTGCCGCGTCCGTTCTTCCTGAGCCAGGCGACGCTGTTCGTACCGGGGAACCGCGCCGCGCCGATCGCCGCCGACATCGCTTTCCGCGACACGGCGGGCGCGCCGATCAGCATGGATCTGGACTGGCGCCAGACCGGTCCGCAGAGCTGGGACATCATCGTCGAAACGGATGCGGGCACGCTGAAGCTTTCGAGCGGCGGCGCTGTCCTGTCGCTGCCCACCGGCACCGAACATAATGAGGATCGCGAATATCCCGGCCTCTATGCCCGCTTCGCCACGCTGATCCGGGGCGGCCGCAGCGATGTCGACATCCGGCCGCTGCAACTGGTCGCCGATGCGTTCCTTCGGGGGAGCAGGGAAGCGACCGACGATTTCCACGATTGATCATAAACAGGAGGGGATAATAATGCTGAAATCATTACGTCGTGCCGTGTCGGTGGCGTTTCTGTTGGGGACGGCCACCGTGGGCATCGCGCCCGTGGCGGCGCAAACCACCGAACAGGCGGCCGTCACCGCCACAGTGCACGCCGACAAGCCCGGCGCGGTCTATGATCGCCGCATCTTCACGCAGTTTGCCGAACATCTGGGCAACGGCATCTATGGCGGCCTGTGGGTCGGCAACGACAAGTCGATCCCGAACACGAACGGCTTTCGCAACGACGTGATCGCCGCGCTCAAGAATCTCGCTGTTCCGGTGATCCGCTGGCCGGGCGGCTGCTTCGCCGACGAATATCACTGGCGCGAGGGCGTCGGACCCAAGGCGAAGCGCCCGGTCAAGGTCAACACCCACTGGGGCGGCGTGACCGAGCCCAATTCCGTCGGCACCCACGAATATTTCGAGTTGCTGCGACAGGTCGGCGCGGAGGCATATATCTCCGGCAATGTCGGCAATGGTTCTCCGCAGGAAATGGCGGAATGGGTCGAGTATATGACCGCGCCCGCCGGAAGCCTGGCCGAAGAGCGTGGCCGCAACGGCCGCAAGGAGCCGTGGCAGCTCCCCTATTTCGGCATCGGCAACGAGTTGTGGGGTTGTGGCGGCAACATGCGCGCGGAATATGCGGCCGATGTGACGCGCCGCTACGTGACCTTCATCAAGGCGCCCGCCGGTACGAAAATCCTGAAGATCGCCGCCGGTGCGAACAGCGACGACTATAACTGGACCGACACGTTGATGCGTCTGGCCGGTGATCAGCTCGATGGCCTCTCCGTCCATTATTACACGTTTCCGATGGGCGGCTATCCGCCCCGTGCGCCGGCGGTCGACTTCGACGAGCGCGGGTGGGCTGATACACTTGCCAGTACGCGGCGGATGGACGAGATCATCGCCAAGCATGCCGCCGTCATGGACAAATATGACCCCGAGAAGCGTGTGTTCCTGGCGGTGGACGAATGGGGCACGTGGTACACGCAGGATCCCGGCACGCATCCCGGCTTCCTGCGGCAGCAGAACACGTTGCGTGACGCACTGGTCACCTCGATCAACCTCGACATTTTTGCCAAGCATGCCGATCGGGTCCGGATGACGGCCATCGCCCAGATGGTGAACGTGCTTCAGGCGATGATCCTGACCGAGGGCAAGAAGATGGTCCTGACCCCGACCTATCATGTCTTCGAGATGTACAAGCCGTACATGGATGCGACCGTCCTGCCGATCGACATCAAGACGCCGTGGTACAGCAAGGATGAGTTTGTCATGCCCGCGGTCAGCGGATCGGCGGTACGCGACAAGGCAGGCAAGGTGCATGTGGGTCTGTCCAACCTCGATCCCAACCGGCCGATGACCGTATCGGCGAAGCTGGACGGGCTGACGGAGGGGACTGTGTCCGGCCGTATCCTGACGGCCGGGGCGATGAACGCGCACAACAGCTTTGACGCACCGAACGTTGTGAAGCCGGTGCCGTTCACCGACGCGCGGATCGACGGCGGAGTCCTGACCGTCACATTGCCGCCTAAGTCGGTCGTCATGCTCGACCTGCAATGACGGTAATGCGCATCCTTGGCGACTGGGGTACCACGCGGCTGCGGCTGTTTCGTCAGTCCGCCCAGGGTGCGATCGAACGTATCGAAGGGCCCGGCATCGGTACGCTTGACGTGCCGCCTGCCCGGGCCCTTCTGGACACCCTTGTGCCATGGCGGTCCGATGGGCAGGCTATGTGCGTGACGCTGTGCGGCATGGCGGGCGCGCGCGGCGGCCTGATCGAGGCCGTTTATGTCGACTGCCCCGCCACGCCCGCTGACTGGAACGCGCGGCATACACGGACGGTCATCGACGGGATCGACATCGCCGTGATGCCGGGGCTGCGGCATCGCGACGAACGGGGCGTACCCGACGTGATGCGCGGCGAGGAGACGCAGATTTTCGGTGCATTGGCACTCGACCCGTCGCTTGGCGAAGGGGAGCATGTCTTCCTTCTGCCCGGTACCCACAGCAAATGGGCGGCGGTGCGGGACGGGCGGGTGCAGGCGTTCCGCACTTTCCCCATTGGTGAAATCTACGCCCTGCTGACTGAGCGATCGACGATCGGCACTGGCGCGCCGGGGCATGAAGGCAGCTTTGCCGAAGGCTTTGCCCGGGGCATGGAGCGTTCGCAGGAACCGTTGACGGCGGCACTGTTCGAGGCGCGGGCCGCGCGGTTGCTCGACGATCGCTCGCTCGACTGGTCGAGGGGCTATCTGTCCGGCCTGCTGATCGGACAGGAGGTGCGGGCACAGGCGACGACGGGAGCGGGCGTGATACTCGTTGGTGACCCGGCCTTGTGCGCGCATTACGAGCGGGCGCTGGACGGCATCGGTTGCGATCATCGGCGGATGGACGGAGACGCGGCGGTTCTGGCCGGTCTGCGCAGCGCGCAAGGAGACATGTGATGACCCTGGACGAAGCGATTGCGGCGGGCGCGCCGCCGGTCATGGCGATCCTGCGCGGCATTCGTCCGGAGGAGGCACCCGGCATCGGCCGCGCGCTGGTGGACGCCGGCATCCGCCTGATCGAAGTGCCGTTCAATTCGCCCGACCCGGCGGACAGCATCGGTGCACTGGCCGATGCGATCGGTGGCGAGGCGGCAGTGGGCGGCGGCACCGTCCTTGACGCGGATATGGTCGACGCACTGGCGGGAGCGGGCGGCCGCTTCATGGTGTCGCCCAACAGCGATCCGGCCGTCATCGCCCATGCGATTGCCCGTGGCCTTGATGCCGTCCCGGGTTTCCTGACGCCGACGGAGGCTTTCGCGGCGGTGAAGGCGGGAGCGCGGCGGCTCAAGCTGTTTCCCGGTTCCGCGCTGGGCGTCCAGTATCTCTCGACGCTGCGCGACGTGCTGCCGGCCGGCACGGCGCTGTGGGCGGTGGGGGGCGTCGGCGCTGCGAACCTTGGCGAATGGCGAGCGGGTGGCATCGACGGAATAGGCGTCGGCGGCGCGCTCTACCGTCCGGGCGATGCAGCGACCGCGGTGGCGGTCAAGGCAAAGGCGCTGGTCGCCGCATGGAACGCGGCGCTGGAAAAATAGGGCGCGCCCGGCCCGTCATTCGACGGGCACGCACTCCTTCGCCATGCCCTGCCGGAACGGCGCGGGCTGGCAGGGCGCCGGTTCGCCGTAGAGCCAGCTCGACCCCTTGTACCCGACATAGACCCGGCCGAAGACATCCTTGTCCCCTTCGACCGGTCCCACCTGATCGAGCGTGCCCATCGGGAAACCCGCGAGGCGCTGCCAGCTCTTTGCGTTGTCGATCGAACGCCAGATGCCGTACTGGCCTGCCACCTGTCCGGAAATGAAGATGGCCGGATAGTCTGCGCCGGGTGCGGCCTTGCCGAAGCCGATATCGTCGACCCGGCTGACGTTCGGAACCACGGTCCACGTCTCTCCGCCATCCGCTGTGCGGCGCAGGCCGGTGTCCGGTCCCATCGCCACCGACGAGGTGAAGAACAGGTTGCCCTCCTTTCCGAACACCGCGCGCAGGCGGGCGGAATACTGGCTGTTGGGCGCGATCTCCCCCTTGTAGACCATCTTCCAGCTGAGACCGCCGTTGGTGGTGCGCCACAGCCCCTTGAGGGCTTCGTTCCGGCCGCCGCCGCTGTGCACGAAATAGAAGGTGCCGGGCCGGACGCGATCAGCCGCCAGCGTCTTGCGCGGGAAGAAATACTGGGCGTGAGAGCCGGTATAGGGCAGCACCTCGCCGGGGAACTCGACCCGATCCCACGTCTTGCCGCGGTCCATCGTGTAATAGGGGGAGCGGTTGAAGGAGGGCGCCCAGATGATGTTGTCGATGCTGTCCGACGACACCGCGATCGTGCCGAAGGCCATGCGCCAGGGATCGTCGGGCTTCGTTCCCGGCGGCGTCGGCAGGCTCGCGAACTTCGTCCAGGTCCGCCCCTCGTCCAGGCTGTAGCCCGCGAGCACGGCGTCGCCATCCTCCGAACAGCAACCCATGCGGGTGTCCGACGCGTTGGTGACGACGAAGCGCGGGTTGGACGGGCTCCAGTCCAGTTGCTGCGCCGCGATCAGCATCCGCTCCTTGGGGCCATAGGTTGTCGACCAGGCGTTAAGGTCATCCTTCCGGTGGATGCCGAAGTCCCATGCGGCGAACAGGGGCGATCCACCCGGCGGCTGGATGACGTCGTTGGTCACGAGTTCCTCGATGCCGCGCGTCTGGCTGACCCAGTTCACCGACAGGAGCGGACCCGACACATCGGCATGATAGACGCCGTTGCCCGCATCGACCCACAGGCGTTGCGGCGTCACCGGGTCGAAATAGACGCGGCCCATCGCGAAATAGCTGCGATCGGCGACCTTCAGCCAGGGCGGGTCGCCCTCGCCGACGGACAGGCGGTGCATCAGCCGCCACCAGCTCTTGCCGCCATTGCCGGAGCGGAAGGGCTGACCGCCCTGATCGAAGACGAGGATGCTGCCATCCTTGGCGTCGACGGCGACACCGGTGAACGGTCGCGCCGACAGGCCGGATGCCTGTGTCAGGTCGGTCCAGCCGTCCCGGCGGTGCGCCCAAACCTTCTTGCCGATCATGTCGACGCCGTAGAACGCGCCATCGGGCGCGAAGACGCCCTGCGCCAGCATGGATGGGCCGCGATCCGGCCCGTCGCTGAGCGGACGGAACGTCTGCCCGTCGGTCGACAAATACATGCCGTTGCCCTGCGCCATCGCCCAGATGCGGCGCTTGCCCGGCTCGAACCACAGGATTGCGCCCGCAGCATCCTTCGCAGGCCTGCCCTTGGCGTCCTGCGGTGCGACGGGCGTGCTGTCCGGGATGGAGGCGACCTTCGTCCAGTGCATGCCGCCATCGCCCGAATGCCACACGCCATTTGCGGGCGTGCCGAAATAGACGTCGTCCGGATCGGTCGGGTTGATCGCCAGATGGGAGCCGATGTGGCGATACTTTGAGTTTGAATCCCATTTGAACGGGAAGGGGCCCGGCTCGGCCGGGCGTTGCCATGTCCTGCCACGGTCGCTGGAGCGATAGACCCGGCCCATGACCGCCATGTAGATGCGGCGGGCGTCGGACGGAGCGACGGCGATCTCGTACACGCCCTCGTTCGCACCGTCCTGTACGCGGTCCTGCGGCGGCATCGCGTCGGCGGTGACCAGCTGTGCCCAGCGGTTCTCCTTATCCAGCCAGATATAGGCGCCATAGACATCGGTACGCACGACCCGCGTCTGGCCCCGCGCGTCGCTGGAAAAGCCGGTGATGAAGCCGCCGCCACCGATCGAGACCGGTTGCCACTGATAGGTTTCGCCTTTCACGGGACCGCCAGCGCGCGACAATGCGGGGGGAGGGCCCTTGACCGCTTCGGCCGGGCTGCCGCGAGACGTCAGTACCGCCCCCGCCGCGAGGCCGAGCAATGCGAGGAAGGCGAACACGCCGATGCGTACGAAGCGCCTGGCCGGAGCGGGGCGCACCGCCGCTCGTGGATATCTGCTCCCGCTCACGTCCGCCATTCTCCATCCGGCGCGCGCCCCCCGGGTCCGCCTCGACCACGCTGCTATCATGCTCTGCTGTGCTGCAACAATCATGGGATTGGGACAGTCCCGGGCTGGGACGGGCTCAGCGGCCTGCCGCCGCCGGATCGACGGCGGAAAGCGGTGCGTCGCGATGGGAGCGTGATCCCCAGCGGGCACGCAGGAAACGGCGGACAGGCACGTCGTAGAAGAGACCGGCCGCATAGCAGATCGCGACCGTCACCAGCAGGATCGCCGCGCCGCGGACCATGTCCGGCGTTCCGTGGGTCAGGCCGGCCTTTGCGAAGACGAGCGCGACGAAGCTGAGGATCGGCACGTGCAGGACATAGAGCGGATAGGACAGGTCGGCACTGAAGCGCGTGAGCCGGGGAAGGGCAGGTGCTGTGGCGGCCGCCGACATCAGGATTACCGGATAGAGCAGGAACACGATCAGCGGATCATAGAGCCAGGACAGCGGGTGGTCATGCGGCAGCAGGAAACTGGCGAGCAGCAGGAGCGGCGCCATCCAGCCGAGCGAGAAGGGCAGGCGCCTGCCCGCACGGAACAGGCGCAGCATCAGCACGCCCGCGAAGAACGATACGCAGACGCGCGGAATGCCCCAGAGGAGCCAGGGATTGTCGAGGCCGACCTGAAATCCCCGCGCCGGTATGCTGACACCGATCATCGCGATGGCCGACGCAGCGATGATCGCGATCAGCACCGAGTTCGTAAGGCGCCGGACAGTCAGCGCGAAAACGAGGTTCACCAGCAATTCCCAGAACAGCGACCATGTGGGAAGGTTGATCGGGAAGCAGGATTCCATGTTTGCCCAGAAGACCGGGAAGGGCACGAAGCTGGCGGCGAATGCGCCGAAGGGCAATGGCTCGCCCGCGCGTAGCGCCTTGATCGCGAACGCCGCGCAGCCAAGGGCGGAGCCGAGCGCCAGCAGCGGGTGCAGGCGGATGATGCGATCGCGCACGAAACCGCCCAGGCTGCCCGGTGCGGACAGGCGCGCCTCATAGGCATGGGCGATCACGAAACCGCTCAGCATGAAGAAGAAATCGACGGCGAGAAACGCATGGCCGAAAAAGGCGGGTCCGCCGAACCATTCGCGGCGATGGAACAGGAGAACGGCGATGGCCGCGATCCCGCGCAGGCCGTCGAGCGTCTCGAACTTGTGCTTCACGATGGTCCGCCTCGTCGAATGACGGGCCATATTATGGACCCGGCCCGGCAGGTCCAGCCCTATCTTGCGGCGCAGCAAACGGTCCGTCCGGCTGAACCGTCCGTTAACCCTGCATTCTCGCGCGGTTCAGTTGGCGCATGCGATGACTGTCCCCGGTGAGAAGAAGGAGCGATGCAGATGAACATTTTCGGGAAAGGTTTGATGATGGCGGTTGCGGCCATGGCCTCGCTGACGGCGGTGGCACCGGCGGCGCAGGCGCATGACGGCTGGCGCGGGGACCGTTACGACCGGCATGACCGCTGGGATCGCCAGCGCGACTGGCGGCGCGATCACCGCCGGGACTGGCGGGACCGCCGCGAGTATCGCAACGACCGCCGTTATTATCGCAGCAACTGGCGTGGCAACCGTTGCTGGAACGAATGGCGCTATGACCGCTATCGTCACCGGGACGTGAAGGTACGCATCTGCCGGTAAGGCCGTATGGCGCTTCCCCTTGCTGTGCGGAGGGAAGCGCCAGCCGGTTGACGCGACCGGGTGCGGAAGCTAGGCGACGCGCATGACTGACACCCCGCCCGATCGCCTTTCGACCAATCCGCGCAGCCCGCATTTCGATGTGGACCTGCTGCAGCGGGGCATCGGTATCCGGTTCAAGGACCGGGTGCGCACCGATGTCGAGGAATATTGCATTTCGGAAGGATGGGTTCGCGTCGCTGCCGGCAAAACCCGCGACCGGCATGGTCAGCCCCTGACGATCAAGCTGACCGGCCCGGTTGAGGCATGGTTCGAGCGTCCGGCCGATGGTGAAGAGACCGAGGCATAGTCAGCGGTTTCCGATGTAATGAAAAAGGGCGCCTTTCGGCGCCCTTTTTCATTCAGTGGGTTTCCGAAGGGCTCAGCGGCTGCCCGATCCGGCGAACGATGCGTACTGCACCGGCGCGTCCTCGTTCCGCTGGGTTTCGGGATAGATGAAACCGTGCGCGGGGTTCGAACGGATGCCGAGATCATGGATCGGGCCGTACCATACGCGCACGTCCGACCAGTCGTTGTTCGGCGACACGTCGATCGCGCGCACGTCATGCTCGATCCCGCCGCGATAGGACCAGTTGGCATGGTCGAGCAGCACTTCGCGATTGTTCACGATACGGCTGACCATGGCGACGTGACCGGCGGGCATCGCGCGGCTGGACGAGAAAGCGAGGACAGCGCCGATGCGCGGTTCCTGGCCACGGTCATAGCGACCGGCTGCCTCTTCCCACCATCCGGCGGCGCGGCCGAACAGCTGGATGCCCGATACCTGACGGGCATAGGGAGCGCACTGGAGAACACCGGCGAAGGCAGGATTGGCGGCAGTCAGAGAACCGAACGCAATGCATAGCGCAACGATTGCGCGAACCGACTTCAGCATGTGGATGGCGACCCCTCGCTCATGTGTTGGAGGGGTTAAGGCAGGCAAAGGTTAATCAGGGAAGTGGCCTCGGCCCGTCCTGCGGTGAACCGTTGCTGCGGCGCGTCAAAGCTCCGAAGAGCCGGGAACCCCTTGATTTTACGTCGGGATGACCTGACCCGTTTCGACGACGAAATGTGTGGCGTCGTTCATGCCGTCGAACAGGGCGGACTCCGTGCCGGTCATCCACGTCTGTCCACCGGTCGCGCGCAGACGATCGAACAGGGCGGCGCGCCGGGCGGGGTCGAGATGCGCGGCGACCTCGTCCAGCAGCAGGACGGGCGGACGGCCGGTGCGGTCGGCGACCAGCGCGGCGTGGGCGATGATGATCGAGAGCAGCATCGCCTTCTGCTCGCCGGTCGAGCAGAGCGCGGCCGCCTGACCCTTGCCTGCATGGACGACGGTCATGTCACCGCGATGGGGCCCGTCGAGCGCGCGGCCGGCGGCGGCGTCGCGGCGGCGGCCTTCGCGGAGCAGGCGGGCCAGCGATCCGGCATCGGGCGTCCATCCCTCCAGCGTCAGCGCGGGGCGGGCGAACGGCCCATCCGGCTGGACGGCGAGGGCGTTGTCCAGCGCCGCCACCGTATCCATTCTGGCGGTGGCGAGCGCAGCGCCATGTTCGTCCATCTGTCCCTCCAGCGCCGTCAGCCAGGCGGGGTCGGGCGGCCGGTCGTCGGTCAGCAGCTTCGTGCGCGCCCGCATCGCCGCGTCGTAACGCGCGCTGTGCGTCGCATGGGCCGGATGCAGCGCCAGCGTCAGGCGGTCGAGGAAGCGGCGCCGCCCGCCGGGACTTTCGGTGAATATCCGGTCCATCGCGGGCGTCAGCCAGAGGACGGAAAGATGTTCGGCAAGCGAGGTGGCCGCCGCGGCGGTGCCGCCGATGCGGACCTGCCGCCGGTCGGGCGCGTCGGGCGTGACGCCTGTGCCGATCATCACGCCGTCCACCTGCGCCGCCACGCCGAAGCCGCCCGGTCCGTCCTGCCGCGCCATGTCGCGCAACGCCACGCCGCGCAGGCCGCGCCCGGGGGCAAGCAGCGACACTGCCTCCAGCAGGTTCGTCTTGCCCGCGCCATTGTCGCCGGTCAGCACCACGAACGGATGGCGCGGGACGATCAGGGCATCCGCATGGTTGCGGAAATCGCTGACAGTGAGGCGGCTGAGCATGAACGGGCCTTAGAGCGATTTCACGGCGCGGGAAACGGGTGGGATGACGGCAGTACGCCCGGCACCTCGTTTGCTGCAGGTTCCGCCTGGATGCGGTGCTTCAGGGGCAGCGTTTGCGTGTCGTCTTCGTGCCGTCCGCCTCTATGGTCAGCCGGTCGCCCTCCGGGGACAGCGTCAGCGTCTGGCGGCGCATCCAGGTCTGCCCTTCGCCTTCGTACCGCGCCTCGGTCAGGAGCGTGTTGCGGGCCTTGCGCTCCAGATGGGTGAGTGTGGCGACGCTCTCATAGAAATGCAGTTCCCGCTTGGTGATCTCCAGCCACATCGCCGCGCGGGTGTCGCGACAATCGCCGTTGAGCGCCGTCCAACGTGCCTGAAACGCAGCGGGGAACGTACCGGGCACAGTGACGAGAGCATGGTCCGCAGTGGGGGAAAGACGGCCGGCCGTCCCGCCGCCGGACGGGCCCGGACCAGCGCTGCTGCTCCCTCCACTTCCTCCTCCGCCGCCTTCGTCCCCGGCTTCGGTGGCATTGGACGCGTTGTCATCCGCCTCGTCCTGCCACGAGGGGATCGGGGTTTTCAGCGACGCGTTGCTGGCTGGATCGGCGCCCTGGTCGCATCCCGCAAGCAACAGCGCGAGAGCCATGGTCATCAACGTACGGCGCATGAAATCACTAACCTCACAAGTCGCTGGACGGTTCCCGGTCGCGCGGGTTCCGTGCTATGTACGGTCCCGGCCGGTTCCGGGAAGAGGAAAAGACACATGCCTGTGCTGGGGATCGGCGGATTGTTCTTCCGGGCGCACGATCCGCGGGCGCTCTCCGTATGGTATGCGACCCATCTGGGCGTCGGGCCGGGACATTCGTCCGACCCGGCGGTGGCGCCGAGTCCGTGGATGTGGACGGCGCAGGGCGGGCCGGTGGTGTTCGCCCCGTTCCGGCAGGACAGCGACTATTTCCCGGCGGACAAGGCCCATATGCTGAACCTGCGCGTCGGCGGCCTCGATGCCTTGCTCGACGGGCTGAGGGGCGCCGGCATCCACGTCGTCATCAATCCGGAATGGGACACGCCGGAAACCGGCCGCTTTGCCCGTATCCATGATCCCGAAGGCAATCCGGTCGAATTGTGGGAGCCGCCCGCCGCCACGCCCTGAGCCTTCATCCCGTTTCGTTCGTTCTCCTTCCTGTAACCCTGAATGCCTGTAGCCAAAAAGGAAGTGCCATGCTGATCCGTCCGCTCGCTCTCGTCGCCCTTGCCAGCCTGTCCATGCTCCCGTCGGTTGCACAGGCTGCGCTTGCCGTTGGTGCCAAGGCGCCCGATTTCAACACGCGCGGCGCGCTCGCCGGAAAGGTCATGCCGGTGAAGCTGTCCGACACGCTGAAGAAGGGGCCGGTCGTCCTCTATTTCTTCCCGGCCGCCTTCACCAAGGGCTGTTCGGCCGAGGCGCGGGAGTTCGCCGAGAATATCGACGCGTTCAAGAAGGCCGGAGCGACCGTCATCGGCATGTCGGCCGACCCCGTTGACAAGCTTGCCAAATTCTCGACCGCCGACTGCGCCAGCAAGTTCACCGTCGCATCCGCCGGCCCGTCGATCGTCAAGGGCTACGATGTGGCGATGCCGCCGATGCCGAGCATGCCCGACATGCCGGCCGGGATGACCAACCGGACCTCCTACGTCATCGCGCCGACCGGTCGCATCGCCTACGTCCACTCCGAAATGAGCTATGCCAACCATGTGAAGGGGACGCTGGCTGCAGTACAAGCGCTGGGCGCGGGCAAGTAGCGTACCGCCCGGCGCGCGGGGCAGCGGGCGGGCCAGATGCGACGGATTGGCCGTTGACGCCGTCGCGACCCGTCCGCATGTCCTGACCATGCGTTTCTTTTCGGACAATGCGGCGCCGGTGCATCCGGCCGTGATGACTGCGATGACTGCGGCGAACATCGTCGACACCGCCTATGACGGCGACCGGTGGAGTGCGCGCCTTGACGACGCCTTTTCGAGTCTGTTCGAAACGCGCGTATCGGCCCTGTGGGTGACCACGGGCACGGCGGCGAACTGCCTCGCGCTCGCCGCTCTGTGCCCGCCGATGGGCGGTATCCTCTGCCATCAGGAAGCGCATGTGGAGATGGACGAGGGCGGCGCGCCCGAATTCTTCACCCATGGCGCAAAGCTGATGACCCTGCCCGGTGCCGGGGCCAAGCTGTCGCCGGAGACCGTGACGGCGCGGCTGGCGACCATCCGCGACGATGTGCATCAGGTGCAGGCGCGCGCGATGACGATCACCAATGCGACCGAATACGGGCTTGTCTATACACCTGCGGAGGTGTCGGCGCTTGGCGCATTGTGCCGCGAGCGGGGCCTGCGCCTGCACATGGATGGCGCGCGTTTCGCCAATGCCGTCGCCTCGCTGGGATGCAGTCCGGCGGATCTGACATGGCGGGCCGGGGTGGATGCGCTGTCCTTCGGTTTCACGAAGAATGGCGGCATGTCGGCCGAAGCGCTGATCTTCTTCGATCCCGCCCTTGCCGTCGACGCGAAGCGCCGGCGCAAGCGGGCGGGGCATCTGCTGTCGAAGGGGCGGTACATCGCATCGCAACTGCTGGCGATGATCGAGGCCGACCTGTGGATAGAGAACGGGCGGGCCGCGAACGCAGCGGCGCGCGTGCTGGCGGAGGCGGCGGGCACGCGCTGCTCCCATCCCGTGCAGGCGAACGAGCTGTTCCTGCGCGTGACCGCAGCGGAGGCGGCCGCGCTGCGCAGTCGGGGCTTCGATTTCTACGACTGGGGTGAGGGCGAGATACGGCTGGTCACGTCCTGGCACCATCGCGAGGAAGACGTGCGGCCGCTGGCCGACGCGCTCTCGACGCTGTGATGGCGGGCGAGGGGCGGCCGGAGCCGTCCGCGCGCCTGACCGACAGCAACGTGATCGTGCCGTTCTGTGTCGTCACCCTGATCTGGGGATCGACCTGGCTTGTCATACGCGATCAACTGGGTGTCGTGCCGGCGGGCTGGTCGATCACATATCGTTTCGCGATCGCCGCTGCAGCCATGTTCGCGCTGGCGCTCGCGCGCGGGGTGCCGCTTCGCCTGGGGTGGCGGGGCATGGCGTTCGCTGCCTGCATCGGCCTGCTTCAGTTCACCTTCAACTTCAACCTCGTCTACCGGGCGGAGATGCGTCTCACCTCCGGACTGGTGGCGGTGTTCTATGCCCTGCTGCCTGTGCCGAACTGCCTGCTCGCCTATCTCGCCTTTCGCCAGCGGGCAACGCCGGGCTATCTGGCGGGCATGGCGATCGCCGTCTGCGGCGTGGGGCTCCTGTTCCTCCACGAATACCGGATGGCGGGGTCCGCGGCGGGCGCACAGGTGGCGCAGGGGCTGGTGCTGTGCCTGACCGCGCTGATGTGCGCGTCGATTGCCAATGTCATGCAGGGGACGCAGCTTGCCCATCGCCTGCCGATGATGGCGGTACTGGCATGGGCGATGCTGTTCGGCACCCTCGTCGATGCCGCCTGGACATGGTCGGTCGCTGGACCGCCGGTTATCGACACGCGGCCCGGCTATGTTGCCGGTGTGCTCTATCTGGCGCTGGCCGGGTCGGTCGTCACCTTCCCGCTCTATTACCGGTTGATCCAACGGATCGGGCCGTCACGGGCCGCCTATACCAGCGTGCTGATCCCGGTCATCGCCATGCTGCTGTCGACCGTGTTCGAGGGCTATGACTGGTCGCTGCTGGCGGCGGGCGGCGCGCTCCTGTCGCTGATCGGCATGGTGTTCGCGATGCGGGAAAAACAGTCTGCCAGCCCTTCGCGATAGGTCGGGAACGCGGGCGTCCAGCCGAGGCAGCGCCGCGCCTTGCCGTTCGCGATCCGCCGGTTCTCTGCATAGAAAGCGCGCGCCTGCGGTGACAGCCCCGCCTGGTCGAGCGGCTGAAGCGGCGGCGGCGGAGTGCCCAGCAGCATGCACGCGGCTTCGATCACGCTGTTCTGCGGGCAGGGCGCATCGTCGGCGAGATTGTAGACGCCCGGGGGAGCATCGAACGACGCGATGACCCCGCGCGTGATGTCGTCCACATGCACGCGGCTGAATATCTGGCCGGGCACCGCGATGCGTCGGGCCTTGCCCTCCCGCACGCGTTCGAGCGCGGACCGGCCGGGGCCATAGATACCGGGCAGGCGGAAGAGGCGCACGTCTTCCCGCAGTGCGGCCCACGCCGCGTCGGCGCGCACCCGCGCCGTGCGGCGGCCGCCGCCGACCGGTGCGCTTTCATCGACCCATGCCCCGCCGGTGTCGCCATAGACCCCCGTGGACGAAAGATAGCCGATCCAGTGCGCCGGAGAGGCAGCGATTGCCGCGCCATAGGCCGCCAGCACGGGGTCCGTTCCCCCTTCCGGATCGCCCGGCGGCACCGCGGACAGGATATGGGTGGATGTCCCGATCGCGTGAGTGACGGCGGGGATGTCGGCGAATCGCAGGAGGCCGTTGCCCCCCTCCCGGCTGGTGCCGACGACGTGCCAGCCGAGCGCACGAAGGTGCGCGGCGATGTGTCCGCCGGCATAGCCCTGCCCAAGGATCAGCATGCGCGCCATGACCGGGGCGCTATCACGTCGGTTTGACGGTGGATACAGGGACGTTTTTATGCGTATGGGCGAACAGGGCTCATTATCGGAGGAAAACGGCGTGCGCGGCATTGAGGACAAGGTGTTCCTGGCGCTGGTACTCGTCGTCTCCCTGGCGTTCGGATGGATCATCGCGCCGTTCTTCGGGGCGATCCTCTGGGGGCTGGTCGCCGCCATCCTGTTCACGCCGCTGAATGAACGGCTGATCGCCCTGATGCCCCGCCGCCGTGCTATGGCATCGTTCGTCACGCTGCTGATCATCCTGGCGGCGGTCATCATGCCCGCGATCCTGATCGGCGCATTCATGCTGCAGGAGGCGATCGCAATCTACGGCAAGATTCAGTCCGGGCAGATCAACGTCGAGCGCTATTTCCGCGAGCTTCAGAACCTGCTGCCGGACTGGGCGCATAGCTGGCTCGCGCGATCGGGCCTGACGGACATCGACGCCGTTCGGCAGAAGCTGGGCGCGGGGGTCGCCAGCAGTTTTCAGACGGTCGCGGGGCAGGCGTTCAATTTCGGGCAGAGCGCCTTCGGCTTTCTCGTCGCGCTCGGCGTGATGCTCTATCTCACCTATTTCCTGTTGCGTGACGGTCCGGCGATCGTGGAGCTTGTCGACAGGTCCGTGCCCCTCAATCCCGCCCGGCGCCGTGCCCTGTTCTCGCAGTTCGTGACCGTCGTTCGCGCGACGATCAAGGGCAGCATCGTCGTCGCGATCGTGCAGGGCGCGATCGGCGGCACGGTGTTCTGGATGCTGGGCATTCAGGGCGCGATGCTGTGGGGCGTCTGCATGGGCTTCTTCTCCCTGCTGCCTGCCATCGGAACGGGTCTCGTCTGGGTGCCCGTCGCCATCTACCTGCTCGCCACCGGCGCTATCTGGCAGGGGCTGGCGCTGGTCGGGTGCGGACTGTTCGTCATCGGCATGGTCGACAATGTGCTGCGCCCGATCCTGGTCGGGCGGGACACGCGCATGCCTGACTATGTCGTGCTGATCTCCACCCTGGGCGGACTTGAGGTGTTCGGCTTCAACGGCTTCGTGATCGGGCCGGTGATCGCCGCCTTGTTCATGGCGCTGTGGGAGATATTCCGCGCCGCGCGGGAGGAGGAAGCGCGGACAGACGCGTGAGGCGGCGGGCGCCGCAGCGCCTGCCGCCTCTCATTCGCGTCAGAGTGCGATGCCGCCCGCGGCGAGGACCGCCAGGGTCAGTATCTCGCTGGCGTTCGATGCCATGGTGGCGACCTGAACCGACTTCTCCATGCCGACCAGCATCGGGCCGATCACGGAATCGCCGCCCAGTTCCCGCAGCAGCTTCGCCGACAGGTTCGCCGATTGCAGGCCCGGCATGACCAGCACATTGGCCGGTCCCGACAGGCGGCTGAACGGATAGTTCTTCATGACGGCCGGGTTGAGCGCCACGTCCGGCGCCATTTCGCCTTCATACTCGAAATCGACGCCGCGCTCGTCGAGTACCGACACCGCCTCGCGCAGATTGTCGAGCCAGACCCCCGGTGGGTTGCCGAAGGAAGAGTAAGAGAGGAAGGCGACGCGCGGATCGTGGCCCATGCGGCGGGCGACGGCGACCGTGCCCTCCGCGATGTCCGCCAGTTCGGCGGCGGTAGGCCGTTCGTTGACGGTCGTGTCCGCCATGAACACCGTATGGTTCTTGCCGACGAGGATATGGATGCCGAACGGCGTGCGGCTCTCGACCGGGTCGATGACGCGCCTGATCTCCCGCATGGTCTGCGCATAGGTGCGCGTGACGCCGGAAATCATGGCGTCCGCCTCGCCCATCTTCAGCATGGCCGCGCCAAAGATGTTGCGGTCCCGGTTCACCATGCGCTCAACGTCGCGGCGCAGGTAGCCGCGCCGCTGGAGGCGGGCGTACAGCATCTCGACCATCGCCGGGACCAGCGGTGAGTTGACGCTGTTGTGCACCTCGAAGCTTTCCGGATCGGCAACACCGAGCGCGCGCAGCTTGTCGTAGACCACCTGCCGTCCGACCAGCACGGGAATGCCGTAGCCAAGGTCGCGGAACTGGATGGCGGCGCGCAGCACCACTTCCTCTTCCGCCTCGGCAAAGACGACGCGCTTGGGATTGGCCTTCGCGATCTCATAGGCCTGCGTCAGGACCGACGTCGTCGGGTTCAGGCGGGCCTTCAGGCTCTGGCGATAGGCCGCCATGTCCTCGATCTGCTTCTGTGCGACGCCGCTCTCCATCGCCGCCTGCGCGACGGCCGCGGGCACGACCTCCATCAGGCGCGGGTCGAACGGGGCGGGGATGATATAGTCCGTGCCGAAGCTGTGCGCGCGACCATAGGCCTTCGCGACTTCCTCCGGCACCGCCTCCCGCGCGAGCTTCGCGATGGCTTCGGCCGCGGCGATCTTCATCGCCTCGTTGATCGTCGTCGCGCGCACGTCGAGCGCGCCGCGGAAGATGAACGGGAAGCCCAGGACATTGTTGACCTGGTTCGGATAATCGGACCGGCCGGTGGCGACGATGGCATCGGGCCGCGCCGCCTTCGCGTCGGGCGGGGTGATCTCCGGATCAGGATTGGCCATCGCGAAGATGATCGGACGCGGGGCCATGTCCTTCACCATGTCGGGGGTGACGGCGCCCTTGACCGACAGGCCCATGAACACGTCCGCGCCCTTCATCGCTTCCTTCAGCGTGCGGGCGTCCGTCTTTACAGCATGGGCGGACTTCCACTGGTTCATGCCCTCGGTACGGCCCTGATAGATCACGCCCTTGCTGTCGCACATGATCACCTGGTCGTTCGGCACGCCCATGGCCTTCACCAGTTCGGTGCAGGCGATCGACGCTGCGCCCGCGCCGTTGACGACGACCTTCAGATCCTTGAGTTCGCGATTGGTGAGCAGTGCTGCGTTGATGAGGCCGGCGGCGGCGATGATCGCCGTGCCGTGCTGGTCATCGTGGAACACGGGGATGTTCATCCGCTCCTTCAGCGTCTGCTCGATGATGAAGCATTCGGGCGCCTTGATGTCCTCAAGGTTGATACCGCCGAAACTCGGCTCCATCAGGGCGACGGCGTTGATGAACGCGTCGGGATCCTCGGTCGCGAGTTCCAGGTCGATGGAATCCACGTCGGCGAAGCGCTTGAAGAGGACCGCCTTGCCCTCCATCACCGGCTTGGACGCGAGCGCGCCGAGATTGCCGAGGCCAAGGATCGCGGTCCCGTTGGAGATGACCGCGACCAGATTGCCCTTTGCGGTATAGTCATAGGCCGTGGCGGCATCTTCCGCGATTGCGAGAACCGGGACCGCGACGCCCGGCGAATAGGCGAGGCTGAGGTCGCGCTGCGTCGCCATCGGTTTCGATGCGATGATTTCTATCTTTCCCGGCCGGCCGGTCGAATGAAAGAAAAGCGCCTCGCGCTCGGAGAACTCGACGTTTGATTTCTCGGTCATTGGGCCTTCCTGGGAACTATCCTCACGCCCGCCCTAGCGGCATTCTCGCCCGCAGGACAAGGCGGAACGCGAAAAACTCTGACAAAACACTCCCCCTTTCCCGGTTGGGTGCGACCCGCTATCGCTGGCCCGCCTATGGATCAGCCCACCAGCCCGCCCATGACGCCGATGATGGCGCAGTATTTCTCGCTGAAGGGGGAAGCGCCGGATTGCCTGCTCTTCTACCGGATGGGCGACTTTTTCGAGCTGTTCTTCGACGATGCGAAGGCGGCGGCGGCGACGCTGGACATCGCGCTCACGACCCGTGGCGAACATGACGGCGCCCCCATCCCGATGTGCGGGGTGCCCGTGCACAGTGCGGAGATGTATCTCGCCCGCCTGATCCGCGCCGGTCATCGCGTGGCCATCGCCGAGCAGACGGAGACGCCCGCGCAGGCGAAGGCACGCGGGTCGAAGGCGCTCGTCGGCCGCGCCATCGTCCGCTACGTGACCGCCGGTACACTGACCGAGGATGCGCTGCTCGACTCGCGCGTCGACAACATGCTGGTCGCACTGGCGCTGGTCGGCGGCGCGGACGGAGAGATCGGTATCGCGGCGGCGGACATTTCGACCGGCCGGTTCGAAACGGTGCTCGCGACGGCCGCACAACTGCCCGCCGAACTCGCGCGCCTGCGTCCGACGGAGATCGTGGTGCCCAACGGGTTCCCGCTCGACGTGCCCGATATCCATTCGTTCGACCGGCAACCGTTCGACAGCGGGCGGGGCGAGGCTATGGTCCGCCGCCATTTCGGCGTGGCGACGCTCGACGGCTTCGGACAGTTCGCCCGTGCGGAACTGGCGGCGATGGGCGGCCTGCTCGCCTATCTCGACCATGCCGGGAAGGGGCGCCTGCCGTTCCTGCGCCCGCCCGCGCAGCGCAGCGTCGGCGCGCATCTGTCGATCGACGCGGCGACCCGCGAGAGCCTGGAGATCGTCCAGACCATGGCCGGACAGCGGGCGGGCAGCCTGCTGGGATCGGTTGATCGGACCGTGACCGGAGCGGGCGCGCGCCTGCTGGCGGCGGACCTTTCAGCGCCATTGCTCGATACGCAGGCGATCGACCGGCGGCTGGACCTCGTGCGCTTCTTCCACGACGACGGCAACCAGCGTGCGCATCTGCGCGGCGCGTTGCGGTCGCTGCCCGATATCGGCCGGGCGCTGGGCCGTGTGGCGATGGGGCGCGGCAGTCCGCGCGACCTGGGTCAGCTGCGCGACGGCCTCAACGAGGCGCGGCTGCTGCGCGAGCGGCTTGGTGCGCTGCGTGACCTGCCGGACCTGCTTGGCGCGTTGCTGCCCTCGCTCGACGGACATGGCGAACTGGTCGAGCAACTGACCCGCGCGCTGGTGCCGAGCCCGCCGACGGAGGCGTCGAACGGCGGCTATATTGCTGACGGCTATGATGCGGCGCTGGACGAACTGCGGGCGATGGCCGGGGACGGTCGACGGGCGATCGCCGCGCTGGAGGCGCGCTATCGCGAGCAGACCGGCATCACCGCGCTGAAGATCCGTCACAATGGCGTGCTCGGCTATCATGTCGAGGTGCCAGCGCGCGCCGCCGACGCGCTGATGAAGGACGGCAGCGGCTTCACCCACCGGCAGACGCTGGCGGGGGTGGTGCGGTTCAACTCGGTCGACCTTCATGAGCAGGCGAGCCGCGTGTCGCAGGCGGGCGGGCATGCGCTAGCCGCCGAAGCCGCGCATCTGGAGGAGCTGATCGCGGCGGTGATGACGCGGCGGGAGGCGATCTCGACGACGGCGGGTGCGCTCGCCCGGCTGGATGTCGCGGCGGCGCTGGCGGAGCGTGCGGCGGAGGGCGGCTGGGTACGTCCCCGGTTCGCGGCCGAGCAGTGCCTCGCGATCGAGGGCGGGCGTCACCCGGTGGTCGAGGATGCGCTGGCGAAGGCAGGCGAAGCGTTCGTCGCCAATGACTGCCGCCTCGGCACGGACGACCGGCTGTGGCTTGTCACCGGCCCGAACATGGGCGGTAAATCGACTTTCCTGCGCCAGAACGCGCTGATCGTCATTCTTGCGCAGGCGGGCGGCTATGTCCCCGCCGCCAGCGCGACGCTCAGCCCCGTCGACCGCCTGTTCAGCCGCGTCGGCGCCTCCGACAATCTGGCGCGGGGCCGTTCGACCTTCATGGTCGAGATGGTGGAGACGGCGGCGATCCTGGCGCAGGCGACCGAGCGCAGTTTCGTCATCCTGGACGAGGTGGGACGGGGCACGTCGACCTATGACGGGCTGGCGCTGGCATGGGCGGTGGTGGAGGCGGTGCATGAAACCAACCGCTGCCGCTGCCTGTTCGCGACGCACTATCATGAACTGACACGCCTGGCCGAGAAGCTGGAAGCGCTGTCCCTGCATCATGTGAGCGCCCGGGAGTGGAAAGGCGATCTGGTGCTGCTGCACGAGGTGGTCGAGGGGCCTGCCGATCGCAGCTACGGCCTCGCGGTGGCGCGGCTGGCGGGTCTGCCGGCGGCCGTGCTGGCGCGCGCCAAGGATGTGCTGGCGCGGCTGGAAGCAGGGAAGGCGAAGACAGGCGGCATCGCGGCCGGCCTCGACGACCTGCCGCTGTTCGCCAGCGTGGTGCAGGAGCCCGAGGAAAAGGTCGATGCGGTGCGGGCGGCCATCGCCACGCTGGACGTCGATTCGATGAGCGCGCGCGATGCGCTCGACATGCTCTATCGCCTGAAGGATATCGCCGCCGGGGAGGAGTAAAGCGCGGCCGTGCGAAACGCGCATTCCCTTTCTCCTGCATCGTCCCTAAATAGCGCCGATGCCGACGCCGTTCGACAATCTACCTAACCGCCGCGCGATCATCGATCGCCGTGCCCTGTCCGACAGGATCGCCGCTGCCGTGTCCGATCGCGGCAGGGACACCACCGCCATGCGCGGCGCCATCGTCGCTGAACTGCGGATCGCGCTGGAGGCCGGGCGGGAAGAGGCCGTGCGCAGACTGGAAGCGCGGCCGACGCGCGGACGGGAAGCGGTGTCCGCGCTCGCATTCCTGATCGATCAGATACTGCGCGTGCTATACGACGCGACCACGCAATATCTGTATCCGATCAGCAATCCCAGCACCGGCGAGCGCCTGACGCTGATCGCCGTGGGCGGCTATGGGCGGGGCGAGATGGCGCCGCACAGCGACGTCGATATCGGCTTCATCACACCCTACAAGCCGACCGGCTGGACCGAGCAGGTCATCGAATCGATGCTCTATTCGCTATGGGACCTGGGGCTGAAGGTCGGGCATTCGAGCCGCTCGGTCGATGAGGCGATGCGCATGGCGAAGGCGGACCTGACGGTGCGCACCGCCATGCTTGAGGCCCGCTATATCTGGGGCGACCGCGCGCTCTATGAGGAGACTGCGGCCCGCTTCAATGCGGAGGTCATGCGCGATACGGCGCGGGCGTTCGTCGCCGAGAAGCTGGCCGAGCGTGACGAGCGGCACAAGCGCATGGGCGACAGTCGCTATGTGGTCGAACCCAATGTGAAGGAGGGCAAGGGCGGCCTGCGCGACCTCCACACGCTGTTCTGGATCGGCAAATATGTGAACCGGGTCCGGTCCGTCGCCGAACTCGTCGACGTCGGCCTGCTCACCGCGCCGGAGCTGCGCCAGTTCCAGAAGGCGGAGGACTTCCTCTGGGCCGTGCGCTGCCACCTGCACATCATCACCGGGCGGGCGGAGGATCGCCTGACCTTCGACCTTCAACTGGAGATCGCGACGCGCACGCATTTCGCCGCGCGCGCGGGCCAGTCGCCGGTCGAGCGCTTCATGCGCTATTACTTCCTCAACGCGAAGACCGTCGGTGACCTGACCGCCGTGTTCCTTGCCCATCTGGATGACATCTGGGCGGCCCGGGGCAGGCGCTACATCCCCGCCTTCTTCCGGCGGCCGCGCAAGCTCGACGGCTTCGTGCTGGATCGCGGGCGGCTGTCACTGCCCAGCGAGGATTTCTTCCGGCAGGACCCGGTGAAGCTGCTCGAAATCTTTGCCGTTGCCGACCGGCATGGTCTGGCGATCCATCCGACCGCGATGCGCGCGGCCAGCCGCGACGCGGTGCTGATCGACCGCAAGGTGCGCAAGGATCCGCGCGCCAACGCGGCGTTTCTGGACGTGCTGACGTCGCCGCGTGACCCCGAAACGGTGCTGCGCTGGATGAACGAGGCGAGCGTGTTCGGCCGCTTCGTGCCCGACTTCGGCCGGGTCGTCGCGCAGATGCAGTTCGACATGTACCACCACTACACGGTCGACGAGCATACCATCCGCGCGGTCGGCCTGCTCGCCCGTATCGAGAAGGGCGAGTTCAAGCAGGATCATCCGCTGGCGACGGTGCTGATGGACAAGCTGATTTCCCGGCGGGTGGTCTATGTCGCCGTGCTGCTGCACGACATCGCGAAGGGGCGGGGCGGCGACCATAGCATCCTGGGTGCGGAGGTGGCGCTGAAGCTGTGTCCGCGTCTCGGCCTGACGGCGGCAGAGACAGAGACGGTGTCCTGGCTGGTGCGCTATCACCTGCTGATGTCGGCGACGGCGTTCAAGCGCGACCTTGCCGACTACAAGACCATTCTCGACTTCATCGAGGTCGTGCAGAGCCCGGAGCGCCTGCGTCTGCTCCTGATCCTGACCGTCGTCGATATCCGCGCCGTGGGGCCGGGCGTCTGGAACAGCTGGAAGCGCCAGTTGCTGGGTGACCTGTACGAGGCGGCGGAGGAAGTCCTGCGCCTCGGCCACAAGCAGAAGGGACGGACGGAGCGGGTTGCCGCCAAGCAGGCGGCGCTGCGCGAGACGCTGGCGCTGTCCGATGCCGATTTCCTGGCCCTCAAGAAGCGGCTGCCCGAATCCTACTGGGTGGCGGAGCCGGAAGATATTCTGGCGCACAACGCGCAGCATATTCTGGCCGCGGGCGAGGAGCCGCTGTCGATCGCGGCGGAGGTCTATCCGCTGCGCGGCGCGACGCTGGTCACGGTCTATGCGGCCGACCATCCCGGCCTGTTCTACCGGATCGCTGGCGCCATCCACCTTGCCGGGGGCAACATCATCGACGCGCGCATCCACACGATGCGCGACGGCATGGCGATCGACAATTTCCTGGTGCAGGACCCGCTGGGCGGGCGGTTCGACAGCCCCGACCAGCTTGCCCGGATCAAGCGCTCGATCGAGGATGCGCTCGCCAACCGGCACAAGATGGTGACGAAGCTGGAGGCCCGGCCGCTGCCCCGCACGCGTGCCGAGACGTTCCAGATCGTGCCCAACGTCCTGATCGACAACAAGGCGTCGAACCGCTTCACCGTCGTCGAGGTGAATGCGCGCGATCGGCCGGCACTGCTGTTCGCCCTCGCTTATGCGCTGTTCCAGTCGAAACTGACCGTGCACAGCGCGCATGTCGCCACCTATGGCGAGCGGGCGGTCGACACCTTCTATCTCACCGACCTGCTCGGCGGGAAGGTGGAGAGCAAGGCGCGGCTGCAGACGCTGGAACGGCGCCTGCTGGAAGCGGGGGGCGCGATCAGTGCGGAAACGGTCGAGCGGACGATCGAGACGGAACCCGCCTGACTGCTAACGGATGTCGAACACCGTGCCGTCGGTCAGCAGGGGCAGGATCGCCGCCATGTCGGCCGCGCTGACTGCGACGCAGCCTTCGGTCGGGCGGCCCTGTTCGATGTGGAAGAAGATGGCGCTGCCCATGCCGGGGACGGGGGGCGCGTCATTGTGGCCCAGCACGACGACCGCGTCATATGCGGCATCGTCGCGCGCCATGCGCTCGGCCGAATAGCGGCCGGGCAGACGGACCGGGCGGTTGTAGGCGGGGTCGTCGGGATCGTCGGACCAGCCGTCGCCGTCCCTGATCCACCGCCAGGGAATGGCAGGCATGCTGCGCAGCATGAGGCGCCTTGGGCGCAGCAAAACGGCGCGGACCGGCCAGATGCCGAGCGGCGTGCAACCGTCTCCCTCCCGCTTGTCGGCGGCCGGGCGGGCGCCGCCCTTGCCGATTGTGCAGGCGACGTCGATGTCGCCGAAGCGGAGGCGGCCGGTCGTGGTGTCGACCCGAACGGCGCTCACAGCTGATGGCCGGTGCGGTCCCGCTTCGTCACCAGATAGCGGGCGTTGTGCGGGTTGGGCGCGATGGCGAGCGGCAGGCGTTCGGCGACGGCGACCCCGGCGGCTTCCAGTCCCGCCACCTTCTGCGGGTTGTTGGTGAGCAGACGCACCGAGCCGATGCCCAGAAGGCGCAGCATCTGCGCCGCGACCGAAAAGTCCCGCGCGTCGATCGCGAAGCCGAGGCGGGTGTTCGCGTCCACGGTGTCGAAGCCCTGATCCTGAAGCGCATAGGCGCGCAGCTTGTTGACGAGGCCGATGCCGCGTCCCTCCTGCCGCAGATAGAGGAGGACGCCCCACTGCGCGTCGGCGATCTGATGGAGCGCCTCATGAAGCTGGGGACCGCAATCGCATTTGAGACTGCCGAGGACGTCGCCGGTCAGGCATTCGCTGTGCAGCCGGACGACCGGCGGGCTGGCGTCGCGGCGGCCGACGACGAGCGCGACATGTTCGCGGGGTTCCTCCGGACTGCGGAAGGCGACGATCTCCGCATTCTCCGCCGCCGCGACGGGCAGGCGAGCGCGGGTCGCGATGGCGAGGCGGCCCGCATCGTCATAGGCAGCGATGTCGTCAGCGCTGGCCCGCGCCTCTACGGGGCCGTCCCCGCCGACGAAAAAGGCGGGGAGGATGCCGGCGAGCCGGGCGAGGCGAAGCGCGGCGCGCGCGGCGGTCGGCGCGGTCACGGGGGCGGCGCGGAATGGCCCCTTCATCGGCGATGCGAGGTCGCGGACCGGATCGGCGATCGCCATCGCCACGTCCCGGTCGATCCAGGGCGAGCGGGCGACGAGGACCGGCGTTTCGGGATCGGCGGCGGCGCGCTGGTTGGTGAGCTTGAGCGTTTCGGCGCGGGAGGACGAGATCAGGATCGGCGCAGTGCCGTCCGGATCGAAGGCCGCGGCGGTCACGTCGTCGGCGCCCTCGACCGCCATCAGGCGATAGGCGCCATCGCCGGCCGACACCTCCACAGGCCAGCCCCGGCGCAGCGCGTCGATGGCGCGTGCGGCGCCCCGCGGGTCCATCAGAAAGCGAATTCCGTGATCAGCGGCACATGGTCCGATGGGCGTGCCCAGCCGCGCGCGGGCTCCACGACCTTGTGCGCGATCGCCTTGTCGGCCAGTTCGGGCGAGACCCACATATGGTCGAGGCGGCGGCCCCGGTCGGATTCCGACCAGTCGCGGGCGCGGTAGCTCCACCAGGTGTAGAGCCGCTCGGGCGCGGGGAAGAATTTGCGGCCGAGGTCGACCCAGTTGTGCGACGCCTGCAGGCGGGCGAGGATTTCGCACTCGATCGGCGTGTGGCTGACGACGTTCAGGAGTTGCTTGTGGCTCCACACGTCGCTTTCGAGCGGGGCGATGTTGAAGTCCCCGGTCAGGATCGTCGGCTTGTCGGAGAGGGCCGACGACCACGCGATCATGCGCTCGAGGAAGGCAAGCTTCTGTCCGAACTTGGGATTGATCGTGGCGTCGGGTTCCTCGCCGCCGGCGGGGACGTAGACATTCTCGATCCGCACGCCGTTGTCGAGGCGGACGCCGACGTGGCGGGCCTCTCCGTTCGCCTGCCAGTCGAGGCGGTCGTCCTCGCGAATCGGCACTTTGCTGACGATGGCGACGCCGTGGTGCATCGGCTGGCCGTTCAGAACCTGATGATTGTAGCCGCGCTGGCGGAAGAGCCCCTCAGGGAAGATGTTGTTCACGACCTTCGTTTCCTGAAGGCAGAGGATGTCGGGCGACTCCTCGATCAGGAAGCGTTCGACGATATCGAGTCGGGCGCGGATGCTGTTGATGTTCCAGGAGGCGATCTTCAGTGTTTTGGACATGGCCATCCCACTAGGACCCTAAGGCCGGGGGCGCAAGGGCGGCCCGGGGGCGTGCCGCGCCATGGCGGGACGGCAAGGAAAGACCCCCGCTCCGGGGGCGTGGAACGGGGGTCTCGATTGCGCCTTTGTGCGCTTCGCGAAGCGGTTGGGGGCCGGGGTAACAGGGGGGAAATCCCCGGGGCCAACCGCTCCGTGAAAACCGTTCTAGGGCCCGGCATATGAGCCGAAGATGAACGAAGCCGACAGCCACTCCGGTCATCGCCCGGGCGGCGCATTTTAGCCCGTCGCGCGCCCCTTCGGCCGGGGATCGGTCCAGCGGAAGGCCGAATCGGGCACCGCAACGCCATATTGCTGGCCCGACAGACGCACGCTGGTCCGGTTGTTCTGCGAATCGAGCGCGACCCAGCCGTAGAGTTCAAGACCGGCAGGCGCCGACGCCTTGCGCTGGAAGATCATCGTGATGGTGCCGAATTCCGGCCGCCTGGGATCGCGCGCCTCGACGCTCAGCACGTTGGGATCGCCGGTCTGGACGATGCGGCCGAACTTCGCGAGATCCTTGGTCGGATCGATCAGCGCGGCGAGCGGCGAGTTGCCGATCGGCCAGCGCTGCACCTGGCGTACCTCATAATCGATGACCGTCAGCGCCTTTCCATCGCCCACGACCAGCAGGGGCACGCCCTTCTGATACTGGAAGCGGATCTTGCCCGGCTGCTTCAGGGTGAGGGTGCCGGTCAGCGTCTGGCCGGCGCGATCGGTCTGGCTGAAGTTCGCAGTCATGGTGGTGACGGCGCGGATATAGGCGTTCACCTGCTGAAGGTCGTCCTGCCCCGCCTGCTGCGCGGCGGCGGGCGCGGCGGGAAGAACGGCGAGGGCGAGCGGCGTCGCCGTACCCGCAAGCGCGGCGAGCGCCAGCGCGATACGGCGCGGGCGGCGATGTAGCCGATGACTGGTGGGGTGTGTCACGGGAAAACTCTCTCCAAATGAACCGGCCATGCGGCCCGGGCTGCTGCGGTCTGGCGCCAATGCCTTGAACGGGCTCTGAACCCGAACGCCCGGGTTCGGCAAGGGCGTTTTTCGTGCCGGGGCAGCGGTGGAGATCGAGACCATATCCGCATTCGCGGCCGGGGCGAAGTTGCGGAAGTTGCGGGCTGCCATGCACGCCATGTCATTTATCAAAAATGGCGGATTTGCGTGGGCTGCGCCGCGGCCGCGCGCGGCGGGGACGCGGTCGGGGCGCGGTGCCGTCGCGCAGGTGTCGCGTTGGAGCGGCGTGCCGACGGGTGGGGGATTTCTCATGCGCGCATGCCTACTCCCCGGCGCGGCGGTAGGACAGATCGGAGCGGTGCGGACGTTCTACGGGCGCGGGTCCGCCGTGCGCCATTGCCCCGGCGGCAGGCCGTCGAGCGTCCAGTCGCCGATGCGCCAGCGCACCAGCCGCAGGGTCGGATGCCCCACCGCCGCCGTCATCCGCCGCACCTGCCGGTTGCGCCCCTCCCGGATCGTCAGGCGCAGCCAGCAGTCCGGTACAGTCTTGCGGAAGCGGACCGGGGGATCGCGCGGCCACAGCGCCGGATCGTCGATCCGCTCCACCTGCGCGGGAAGGGTCGGGCCGTCCTTCAGCCGCACGCCCCGCCGCAACGCGTCGAGCGCGGCCGCATCGGGTTCGCCCTCGACCTGCACCAGATAGGTCTTCGGCGTCTTGAAACGCGGGTCGGCGATCCGCGCCTGCAACCGGCCATCGTCGGTAAGCAGCAGCAACCCCTCGCTGTCGAGATCGAGCCGCCCCGCCGGATAGACGCCGGGGACGTCGACGAAGGCGGCGAGCGTCGGTCGCGGCGGGCCGGTGCTTTCGTCGGTGAACTGGCAGAGCACGCCATAGGGTTTGTTGAACAGGATGAGCGCCATGGCCGCTCAGGCCTCCCCATCGTCGTCGAACGCAAGGCTGCCCTGGTCGATCAGCGCGGCGAGCAGCGCGACGGCGGCGTCCGATCGGGCAACGGACGGTGCGAGCGTGCCCGGCGATCCCGCGCACAGTTGTTCCGCCAGCGCAGCGACGTCACCGGCGCAGTCGAAGCACTGGCCGTCGACGAACAGCAAGGTCGGCCGGTCCGCCCGCCGGATGAAGGAGAAGCGGCTGGCCGGATTGCGGACGAGGGGCACCCCGTCAGCGAGCAGCGCACGCACGGTGCCGGTTTCAGTGTCATCATCCGGCCGCCAGTCCGCCTCGGCATATTTGGGCTGGCTGTTGTAGGCGCCGAACCAGCGGGCGAAGGCGTCCCTGTCGGACAGGGCATCCAGCACCATGGCGTGCAGGCGGTCGATGGCACTGCCGGTGATTTCCCCCGGCTGTGCCTGTGGCATCAGGTCCGGGTCGGCGTAGCGATCCTCCTCCAGCATCGCGTCGGCCCGATGCCCGGCCCAGCCGTCGACCAGTTCGGCGCGGGAGGGCGCGCGAAAGCCGATCGAGTAGGTCATGCAATCGGTGCCGACCGCCACCCCGTCATGCGCGAAGCAGGGCGGCACATAGAGAATGTCGCCGGGTTCGAGCACCCAGTCGCCGGACGCGTCGAAATCGGCGATCAGGCGCAGGTCGTCATGCGGCACCAGCGGCGTGTTCGCGTCGCACACCGGCCCGACGCGCCAGCGCCTGCGCCCGAGGCCCTGCACCAGGAACACGTCATACTGGTCGAAATGCGGCCCGACGCCGCCGCCGTCGGTCGCGTAGCTGACCATCACGTCGTCGATCCGCCAGTCCGGCACGAAGCGGAACGGCGCGATGAGCGCCGCGACATCGGGCACATGGTGATCGACCGCCTGTACCAGCAGCGTCCATGGTTCGTCGCCCAGTTCGCCGAAGCGGGCTTCGGGCAGAGGGCCGCTTTCCATCGCCAGCCGGTCGCCGGTCCGCGTGATCAGGCGGGATTCCACCCCGTCCTCGCACGCAAGGCCAGCCAGTTCGTCCGGTTCCAGCGGATTGCGCCAGCGTGCCCACGGATTGCGGATCAGCAGCGGGCGCTTCTGCCAGTAGTCCCGCAGGAACAGGTCGATGTCGAAATGGGCAAGCTGCATGCCGCCGCCCATGCGCCGATCGCCGGGCGCTGTCAAAAGGCGCGGAGCGGATGCGGGGAAGGCGGCGGCGGCGCGGTTTTGATGAGCGCGCAGAACATGGTAAAGGGGAGGCCATCGCGGTGCAGATCCTGACGGTGCTGGTCCTGACAGGAAGGGGTGGCGGTATGAGGGGCGTGACGAGAACCGCCGGGCTGGCCGGCATCGGCTTCCTGCTGGCGAGCTTTGCGCCGGAGCCGCATTTCTCCCCCGCATTGCTGTCCGCTCTCGACCCCGGCCGGATCGCGACGGCCCTGTGCGGGGCGCGGAGGGCCGGATCGGCGCTGGGGCGGGAATTGATGATCGCGGCGGCGGCGGCGGCACCGATGAGCGGGGGCGGGCCGATCCCGCTTTACGAAGACCTCACCCGGTCGCCATTTCCGGTCAGCACGGCCAACCCGCAGGCGCGGCGCTATTTCAGCCAGGGACTGCTGCTGACCTATGGTTTTGCCCATGCGGGCGCGGTCCGCTCGTTCCGGGAGGCGCAGCGGATCGACCCGGATTGCGCGATGTGCTGGTGGGGCGAGGCCGTTGCTCTTGGCCCCAACATCAACGCGCCGATGGACGACCGGGATCGCGACGCCGCGCTTTCCGCGATGGACCGGGCGATGGCGCTGCGCGAGCGGGCGTCGCCGATGGAGCGGGCGCTGATCGAGGCGGTGGCGCGGCGCTACGCCCGCGATCCGGCGTCGGCGACCGTCGAGGGACGGGCGGCGCTCGACGCTGCCTATGCCGACGCGATGCTGGACGTGGCGCGCCGGTTTCCGGCGGACGACGATGTCGCGGTGCTGACGGCGGAGGCGGCGATGGACACGACGCCTTGGAATTACTGGGAGGCGGACAGGAAGACGCCGGTTGGGCGGAGCGGGGCGGCGGTCGCCCTGATCGAGGGCGTGTTGAAGCGCAATCCGGCGCATGTGCAGGCGGCGCACCTCTATATCCACCTGCTGGAAGCGAGCGACCCGGCGCGGGCCGAGGCGGCGGCGGATCGGCTGGCCAGCCCGCTGGCGCCGAGCGCCGGGCACCTGGTCCACATGCCCGGTCACATCTATCAACTGCGCGGGCGCTATGCCGATTCCATCCGGGTGAACATCGCCGCCGCGCGGGCGGACGAGGCGTTCATCCGCAGCGCCCGCGACTACAGCCTGACCCGATACGGCTATTACCCGCACAACATCCATTTCATCGTCACCTCCGCCCAGATGGCAGGCGACATGGACCGCGCCATCGGGGAGGCACGCAGGCTGCGTACGGTGCTGGATCCGGCGACGTCGGAGAAGATCGCGTGGATCCAGGCGATCGACGCCGCGCCCTATCTGGCGATGGCGCAGTTCGCGCAGCCGGCCGCGATCCTGGCCATGCCCGAGCCCGACGCGCGCCTGCCCTATGCCGCGGCGATGCGGCATTACGCGCGCGCGGTCGCCTATGCCGCGCTGAAGGACGAGGCGGGCTTTGACGGGGAGGTCGCGGCGATCGAGCGGCTGAAGGCGTCCGGGCGGTTCGAGACGATGATCGCGCAGGGCGTGCCCGCGCCCGACCTGCTGTCGCTCGCCGTGCTGGTGGCGCGGGGGCGGCTGGCGATGGCGCGGGGACGGTATGCGGAGGCGGCGGACCTCTACGGACAGGCGATCGCGATCGAGGGGCGGGTGCCGTATCAGGAGCCGCCCTACTGGTACTATCCGGTGCGTCAGTCGCTGGGCGCGGCGCTGTTCATGGCCGGTCGCTATGGCGAGGCGAGTGCGGCGTTCCGCGCGGCGCTGGCGCAGGCGCCGAACGACGGCTGGGTGCTCTATGGCCTGTCGCGGAGCGAGGCGGCACAGGGGCACGACGCGGAAGCAGCGGCCGCCCGGCAGGCGCTGGCGAAGGCCTGGGCAGGGAAGAAGGGATGGCTGCGGATGGAGCGGCTGTAGGGGGAGAGGGACGGACCTGACAGCCCGGCGCCTGGGACATTTCCCCCTCCGTCAGCGCTGCACGCTGCCACCTCCCCGTACCGGGGAGGAATGGCGGGTACGTTACACCATCTGGCCGTTTTCGTCGCGCAGGACTTCGCGGCGGCCGACATGGTTGGGGGCGCCGACGAGGCCTTCCTCCTCCATCCGTTCGATTAGGCGGGCTGCGGAGTTGTAGCCGACGCGGAGCTGGCGCTGGAGCCAGCTGGTCGAGGCCTTCTGGTTCTCGAACACCAGCTGGCACGCCTTTCGGTAGAGCTGGGCATCCGGGCTGTCGTCGCCGAGGTCGACGCCGTCGAGGGCGAAGCTGCCGTCCTCCGGCTCCTCGGTCACGGCCTGGATATAGTCGGGCTTGCCCTGCGCGCGCCAGTGGTCGGCGATCGCGCGGACCTCGTCGTCGGAGACGAACGGGCCGTGGACGCGGGTAAGGCCCTTGCCGCCCGCCATGTAGAGCATGTCGCCCTTGCCCAGCAGCTGCTCGGCGCCCTGTTCGCCCAGGATCGTGCGGCTGTCGATCTTGCTGGTCACGAAGAAGCTGATGCGGGTCGGCAGGTTCGCCTTGATGACGCCGGTGATGACGTCGACGGACGGACGCTGGGTTGCGAGGATCAGGTGGATGCCCGCGGCGCGTGCCTTCTGCGCGAGGCGCTGGATCAGGAATTCGACTTCCTTGCCAGCGGTCATCATCAGGTCGGCCAGCTCGTCGACCACCACCACGATCTGCGGCAGCGGCTGGAAGTCCAGCTGCTCCTCCTCGTAGATCGGCTGGCCGCTCTCCGGATCGTAGCCGGTCTGGACGCGGCGGCCGAGCGGCTTCCCCTTGGCGCGGGCGGCGCGGACCTTCTCGTTATAGTTGGCGAGGTTGCGGACGGAGATCGACGCCATCATCCGGTAGCGGTCCTCCATCTGCTCCACCGCCCACTTCAGGGCGCGGATCGCCTTCTGCGGCTCCGTGACGACGGGGGAGAGAAGGTGGGGGATGTCGTCGTAGATGCTGAGTTCCAGCATCTTGGGATCGATCATGATCAGGCGCAGCTCGTCCGGCGTCATCCGGTAGAGCAGCGACAGGATCATGCAGTTGAGGCCGACCGACTTGCCCGAGCCGGTGGTGCCCGCGATCAGCAGGTGGGGCATGGGCGCGAGATCGGCGATGATCGGTTCGCCCGAGATGTTCTTGCCCAGCACGATGGGCAGCGTGCCCTCTCCGGCGAACTGCTCGGACGTGATCAGCTCGCGCAGGACGACGGACTCGCGCTTCACATTGGGCAGCTCGATGCCGATGACTGTGCGGCCGGGGATGGTTGCGACGCGGGCGGAGAGCGCCGACATGTTGCGGGCGATGTCGTCGGCCAGCGCGATGACGCGGCTCGCCTTGATGCCCGGCGCCGGTTCCAGCTCGTACATGGTGACGACGGGGCCGGGGCGGACCTCGGTAATGTTGCCCTTCACATGGAAGTCGTCGAGCACGCTTTCGAGGAGGCGGGCGTTGCGCTCCAGCGCCTGCCGGTCGATCTTTCCGCCGGAGGAGGCCGGCGGGGCGGAAAGCAGGTCCGGCGAGGGCAGGGCGCTGTTGGCGAACAGGTCGTCCTGCGACACCGGCGCGATCGCCTTCTGCGCGGGCGCGGGCTTCGGGCTCTGGATGGTGATCGGCGGCTTCGCCTCGGTCGAGACCGGGCGGCGGCGCTCCACCTCCCGCCCGTCGCGGTCGTCGATGTCGTCGACCGGATCGTCGAGGACGCGCGCGGGCCGCTCGGGCAGACGCAGGCGCGGCAGCGAAAGCGCGGGCAGCGCGGGACGGCGGAAGGTGATCAACGGCCGCTCCAGCCCCAGGCTGCGATACCAGGTGATGCCGCCCGCGACGAACGCGACGAAGACGAGGCCGCCGGTGATCCACGCCTGTCCGGCGGGTGGCGCGGCGGCCGAGAGACTGAAAATCCCCTTCGACGTGACGAGCCCGATGATGCCGCCCCAGCCGGCGGGCAGGCCGACCAGCGGCTCCCGCTGGAACAGGGCGAGGGCGATGCCGACGAGCACCATGCCGACGAGCGCGCGGACGATCTGCCCGCGCCAGCCCGCCATGTCGTCGTCGCTCCACAACCGCCGCCCGAAGACGAGCAACAGCGGCAGGAGGAGCGCGGCGGGCACGCCGAACAGCCACAGCAGGAAATCGGCCGCATAGGCGCCCGGTTCCCGCATCATGTTGGCGGTGGAGGCGCCCGCGACGGTGTTCATCGACGGATCGCTGGGCGCGTAGCTGAGCAAAGCGAGCGCGAGGAAGACGGTGAGCGCGAACAGCGCCAGCGCCCCGATCAGCGCACCGGAGCGGATCAGGCTGCGTTTCAGCATGTCACGCCAGTCCGGCGGACGTTTCGTGGCGCGGCTTGCGGCCATTACAATGAGCCTTCGATCCCCAAATGTTCCGTTACGGGACAATCGCCGATGGGCGACTCCGCGTCAAGAGTCGGGGGTAGGGAGGAGAGGGATGGCGGATGCGGTGATGGCGGAACGGAGCCAATGTGGGACATCCGAATCCTATTTGGATCGCGCTCTCGCCACCTAACTAATCCATATGTTAAGGCGCCGCTCAAAGGCTGCCGCTTTCCAGCCTTGCAGCAATTCGGGGGTAGTCTTGCTCAGAAATCTGGTGCGCGGGGCAATCGTCATTGCCGTTCTAAATCCGGCGTTTGCCGCCGACAAAGTCCAATATGGCAAGCCATCGGCGTGGGTGCTTCCGTCGCCTGAGCCAACCGACGGTGTTGCCCCCGCCGGTGCGGCGGCGCGCGTCATTTATTCTGATATGCAAACCAATGTCGGTGACAAGGGCGATGATGTCTACACTGCCTGGCGCATAAAATTGCTTACTGCGGACGCGTTGCCGATAGGGAATGTCGCTGTAAACTGGAGCCCCGGCAGCGGTTCGGCAACCATCCATCATTTGCGTATCTGGCGCGACGGAAAGCCCATCGATGTTCTGAAAAAAACGCGGTTTGCCGTTGTGCGACAGGAACTCGGCCTCGAATCCTCCATATTAAACGGGATGCTGACAGCCAGTTTGCAAACCCCGGGCCTTCAGGTCGGTGATGAACTGGAATTTGCTGCAACTGTGCGTGGGCAGGATCCAACCTTGGGCGATCACCATTTTGGTTTGAGCGCATTGCCTGCGCTGGGAAGTCCCGGCGCATATCGCATGCGGCTGACTTGGCCTGCGGACCGCGCGCTTCGCTGGCGGAGAACGGCTGACATGGGAGACATCGTCCCCCAGACCGAGGGCCGCTACAAAGTCATCGATTATACATTGCGCGATCCCAAGGCGGCCATTCCAACTGAGGGAGCCCCCACCCGGTATAATCTACGTCGCCTATTGGAATATTCCGACTTTTCAGGGTGGGAGGATATTTCTGCGCGCATTTGGAGCCTCTTCGAGGACGCATCGACCTTGAAGCCCGGATCGGTGATCCGGCAAGAAATCGCGAAAATTGCAGCATCGACGGAGAAACCCGAAGCGCGAGCAGAGGCGGCGCTGGCTCTTGTCCAGGACCATATCCGTTATGTGTATGTGGGATTGAACGGTGGAAACTATCGCCCGGCCGGTATCGAGGAGAGTTGGAGTCGTCGGTTTGGTGACTGCAAGGCAAAGACCGCCTTGTTGCTTGCCATCCTTCGTGAACTGGATGTTCCGGCAGAAGCCGTTCTTGTTCAGTCTGCCGGTGGTGATGGATTGGATCAGCGACTGCCAAGTCCTGTCCTGTTTGATCATGTCTTGGTACGCGCAACCCTGAACGGCAAGGCCTATTGGTTGGATGGTACGCGACTTGGTGATCGTCATCTCTCGTTGATCCCGCCTCCAGCATTTCGCTGGGTATTGCCGTTGCGTAAGGATGGTTCGGTACTGGAGGCGGTTGCTCCCGGCGCGCCCAAGCAACCTCAACTTGTGGGCTTCGAAGAAGTCGACATGAGCGCAGGCATCACCAAACCGGCAAAGGTTACATTGCGTCACATTCTGCGCGGGGATGAAATTTACGCGATGCGTACCGCGCTTGCGGGACTATCGACCGAGGAGGTTGATCGTCAGTTGCAAGCCTACTGGCGACAGCAGGCGGATTGGGTTGATCCGGAAAAGGTGGAATGGCGTTATGCCGAGGACAGGAACGCGCTGATCCTGACCCTGACGGGAGAGGGGAAACTGGATTGGAAAGGCAACGATGCCGATGGCTGGTACAGTTATCTTCATGGGGCTGGCCTCTACACCCCCAATCAGCGAAAGCGGCCGAAGGAGCAGGACCAGTCCGCCCCCTTCGCCAACGAATTCCCGCGTTTCCGTTGCTGGGCAACGATCCTGCGGTTGCCTGAACCGAACGGCGCTTGGCACTGGAATGTCGCAGGCAAACGAATGAATCGGGCGTTGGGCGGCGTTGCCTATTGGCGCGGTATCTCGATCCGAAAGAATGTCGTACGATCTGTCCAGTCCACCCGGAGTCTTTCCCCGGAGATCAGCGCGGCCGACGCCAAGGTCGCGAACGATCTGATTCCCGGCTTCGACAACAGTATGACTAGGGTGGAACAGGACTACGCCTTAAAGGCAAATGTCGGCCGCAGTGAACCCTTGCTCGATGGCGGCGATAGCATCGACTGGACCGCTGATGACACGCCTTGCCAGGGGCCTGCCAATTGACGTCACGGGATTAGGGGGCGCTTAGGGTTGATCTGAAACCTTCTCGAATCCCATGATCAGGCGCCATTTCTGGCGGACAGGCTTGCCAGAAGCGTCATTCTCTACCGTGTATCGTTTATTCAGGACCTGACTGGCGCATATGTCAGGCGGTCCCGGCTCGCTGCCATTTAGTGTGGAGACGCAATCGGATGTCGTACCGTCCGGATTCACATAGAAAGTCACCCGCACCATGTAGGGGGTAGCAGAAAGCGGTGTCCGATCATCGCCCGGAAGGAGCCACGATACTCGCCCTGTATATGTATCCGCGACTGGCTTGCCATTTGCATCTTTCGCGGCCGAGAAACGCCCGCGCACCAACAATTTTTCGCATGCTGTGTTGTCGAGACTTGCGGAGCCGCTGCTGGTCACGATGGTGCAGTGCTGCGGTATCCCTGCCTTGTCGATCTCCAGTTGGAACTCCGTAGTACCCTCCAATTCCGCCCGCATCGCGTCGGGAGGATAATCTTCGGACGAAATCCAATCGCCGGGGTTCGATATGGGGGTTGCTCGGTGCCCGGGAGCGGGTTGAACCGGTGTCGCCGCAACCAACAGAAATGCCAAGGGGCATACAAAGAGGTGAAAGTTCTTCATTCACCCATCATGTGGCAATATTTTCCGGTTTTCCAGCCGACAATCCCGCCAGTATGGCGTCTTTTCAGCCTAAGATTGTCATCGCTGTCGTTCGTACCTCAGGGGCTCAATGCCGTATGACGCGTCTGGCCGGAGAATGGCAGCATTCCAGCACGGTCGCGCAAATCCAGCGCGACACTGGGATATGGTAGGATATAACCAAATAGGCACAAAATACTTGACATCGTGACGCTGTTCTGGCACATATCCATATAGTGAGGCATGGTGAGTCGCCGGGCGGCGGTCTGGAGGGCGGATGGGCGCGGCGGGGAAGGCGGCGCCTTTCGGGCTGGACCGGTCCGGTGCCGGCGTGGCCGGCGTCCGGGGGGATGATCCCGACAATCTGCAATGGGACTGGAGCCGCGTCGGGCGGCCGGACCAGATGGAGCCGGAAGGCGCGCATCGCGTCTGGCTGATGATGGCGGGTCGGGGTTTCGGCAAGACGCGGGCGGGCGCCGAGTGGGTGCGCGGCATCGCCGAGGCGCAGGGCGCGGCGCGGATCGCGCTGGTCGGCGCCAGCCTGCACGAGGCGCGCAGCGTGATGGTGGAGGGGGCGAGCGGCGTGATGGCCGTATCCCCCTGGTGGAACAGGCCGCGCTGGCAACCGGCGCTGCGGCGGATCGTCTGGCCATCCGGCGCGCAGGCGATGCTGTTCGGCGCGGCGGACCCGGAAAGCCTGCGCGGGCCGGAATTCAGCCACGCCTGGGTGAGAACGGCGGAGCAATATTCGACCACGCTAGCGGCGGGATAGTCCCGCTGCGGGCGGCGTAAAAGTCGTCCACCTTGAAGCCTTTCTGCCAAGTCA
>QFQF01000027.1 GCA_003248935.1 Sphingobium sp. | reverse complement strand
CCTCCGCCAGCTCTTCGGGTAAGCGCTGCGGGCGGCCTGGAACAAGCACACCATTCTCTTATTCTTTCTATCGAAGGACAATCTGGACACATGACCTAAAAGGGCGACGCGCATGACATTCTCCGCAAGCGAGTCTTCCTCGGCGATGCCGGCTTCGCGCACCACGCAGGGGACCGGCTGATCCTTCGCCATCCGCTTGGACTTCACCAGCAGTTCGAGCGCGCGGAAGCGGCGACCGCCGGCGGGCACCTCGAACTGGCCGGTATCCTTGCCATCGTCATCGAGCAGGGCACGGACGTTGAGGCTTTGGAGCAGGGTGCGGCGATAGATGTCATCGGCCAGGTCCTCGATCGAGAGGCCCGCCTTCACGCGCCGGACGTTCTTCTGGCTCAGCACCAGCTGGGAAAAAGGGATGTCGCGCGAGGAACTAAGCACGAGCTTTGGTAAAGACTTGGTCATGGGGTTTCTCCATGGCGGGCCGCCGGGAGCCTCTCTCTCGGCTTCGACCCGTCACGAAGCGAAGCGCCGCCCTCTCACTCTGGAGAAGGCAGCGCCGCGCTCAAGAATTGTGCGGGACCGAACGAACCGGGTCAGTGTACCCGGTCGAGCAGCTTCTTCGCCTTGCCCTCCATGTCGAGACGGGCATCCTGGTGCGCCTTGCCGCGCGCCAAAGCGGTGATGCCCTGCACGAAGTCGAAGATCGATTCCGGCGGGCGGCCTTCCTCGGCCAGGACGGTTTCGATGATCTTGCCGGTCTCGGCCTTGGAAAAGCCGCGTGCCCGCAGGAAGTCGCTGCGATCTTCGTCGGTGCGGGCGACGATCCGCTCGCGCGCTGCCTTGATGCCGTTCACGAATGGTTGAGGCGAGGAGTTCGCGAATCCTTCCAAGGCCGGTGCGGCTTCGTGGGCAAATCGGTTCGCCGCATACTTGCTGTGGCGGATACTGATTTCCTCGAAGTCTTCGACGCCCCAAAGGTTCCGGTTCTGACAGACGGCACGCAGGTAGAAGCTCGCCATGCCGAGCGTCTTGGCCCCAACCTCAGAGTTCCAGCAGTAGAACCCGCGAAAGTAGAGATCGGGCGACCCGTCGGGCAGGCGACCGGCTTCGATCGGATTGAGATCGTCGACCAGGAACAGGAACACGTCGCGGTCCGAGGCATAGAGCGTTGTGGTGTCGCGGGTTATATCGACGCGGGGATTGTAGACACCGGTCGACCAGTCGAGCACGCCTGGCACCTTCCAGCGTGTGTCGCCGGTGCCGTTGCCTGCTATTTTTTGCACGGCTTCGACGAGTTCAGGGTCGTAGATCCGGCCATAGTCGGGGCCGGTCACAGCGCGCAGTTCCAGCCTTCCGTTGTCGGTTTCGAGCGTTTTGATCTGTTCGGCGCGATGCGAGGTCAGGCCGTATTGCAGGTTGATCGCTGCGAGCGGGGCCGGAAGCTGGCGGAGATAGGCTGCTGGCGCGCTGACCTGACTTGCCAACTGACCGAAGCTCCAATGGGTCGGCGTAACCGGCGCGTCGGCGCCGGGCAGGATCAGTGCAAGGCGCTCGGGATCGTTGCGGTTTGCCTCGACGTGGATGAGTGCGCTCTCGACGACGCGGGTGCGGCTGCGCTCGGAGCGTCCGCGCACGGACCGGGCCAGATCGCCAAGCGAGAGAAACCGTTCGTCATCGGGCCGCGAGAACCATTCCGACGAAACCCGACCGATGCGCTGGCCACGGGAAACATCAACCTTGTAGCCACCGCTCACATCGCGGCGGGCATCGAGAACCTGCATATTCATGGGGAAACCTCCATGACGGGCGGCCGGGAGCCTCTCTCTCGACCCTCAACCCGTCACGGCGAAGCCCGCCAGCCTCTCACTCTCATTTGGCTCATGCATCGCGATGCGCGAGCGGCCAGCGAGATTGCCGATGCCAAGAAGCCGCACCCTGAAAGGAGGCGGGGATTGAACACCTTGTCCGTAAAGGCGGAAAGACGGGGTTTGTCGGCTTTCCTGGCCTGAACTTGAAACCATGACCGCCGGTTCAGAGTGCGCGCGGGGCCTTCTTCGCTAAGCGCCGCGCCCTCAGGAGCGCGCCGTCAGGCGCGCGGGATAGTGCGCGTCATCAGCCCCGTTCCGCTTCCCGGGGCGTTGCGGGGCGGAGCCCTGCTGAGGTGGGTGTGGAAGAGACAGCCTGCTGGCTCTGACCAGGGAGGAAACCTCCTCCCGAATAAATACGTGAGGAAGCCTACGCCAGCTTGCGAACAATCTTGATTACGTGGCGATTACGTGGCTCTCGACAGCCCCTCAAGAGGGGTATATATTCCGGCCTAAGTCTTTGAGAAGGATGGTGGACGCACTTGGGCTCGAACCAAGGACCCGCTGATTAAGAGTCAGCTGCTCTACCAACTGAGCTATGCGTCCACTCGGGCCTTCTGGACCGCGTGCCGGGCTGGTTTTCCCGGTGAGGCGCGGCGGTTAGCATGATCTTCGTGCTTTGCAAACACCAAATGCACGGCGCCGGAAAATTTCATCCCTGCCTTACTGCCAGCCGCTGCTGCCCTGCCTGTTTCCGCGGTCGATCGCCATGATGATGCCGATGCACAGCATCACCGTCAGCATCGATGAACCGCCGTAAGACATGAAGGGGAGGGGGATGCCGACGACCGGGGCCAGCCCCATCACCATCAGCATGTTGATCGCGACGTAGAAGAAGATCGTCGTCGTAAGGCCGGCGGCGACGACGCGGCCGAACTTGTCCTCTGTGCGCAGCGCGACGCGGATGCCCCAGCGGAACAGCAGGGCGAAGGCGAGGATGAGGGAGATGCCGCCCATCAGGCCCCATTCCTCCGCCATGGTGGCGAACACGAAGTCGGTGTGCCCTTCCGGCAGGTAGTCGAGATGGCTTTGCGTGCCGTTCAGGAAGCCCTTGCCGAACACGCCGCCGGAGCCGATCGCGATCTTCGACTGGCTGATGTGATAGCCCGCGCCGAGCGGGTCGCTCTCCGGATCGAGGAAGATGAGGACGCGCTTCTGCTGGTAGCCGTGCAGGAAACTGAACGCCACGGGGATGGCGGCGGCCACGGCGAGTCCCGAACCGATGAACAGGCGCAGGGGCAGGCCGGCCAGGAACATGACGGTGATGCCGCCGGCCGCGATCATCGTGGCGGTGCCGAGGTCGGGCTGGATCAGCACCAGCGACCACGGCACGCCGATCAGCACCAGTGCCGGCCAGATCGCCGACCAGGTGCGCAGTTCCCCGACCGGAAGGCGCGCATAGAATTGCGCGACAGCCAGCACGATCATCGGCTTCATGAACTCGGACGGCTGCAACTGCATGAAGCCGAGGTTGATCCAGCGCTGGCTGCCGCCCGCAACGCCGCCGATCAGTTCGACCAGTACCAGCGCACCGAGGATCAGTCCGTAGCCGGGCAGCGCGATGGTGGAAAACAGGGAAACCGGCACGCGGCTGATCAGCAGCGCCATGCAAAGGAAGATGATGAAGCGTACGCCCTGGTTGATCGCCCAGGGCGTGATGCTGCCGCCTGCCGCGCTGTAGAGAACGACAGTGCCGAAACCCGCGATGCAGGTCAGCAGCAGCAGCAGGCGCCAGGGCAGGCTGGCGATCGGGGCGGGGACAAGGCTACTCATGATGTGCGTTCATTCCGGCACATCTCCGCCATGGGCCGTGTTGGCGCTCGCATCGGCCGCAGCGATGTTGGCGAGGCTCTCGTCGGCGTCGTCTACCGCGTTGGCGGCATTTGCGCCTGTCGCAGGCACGGCTGCGCCCGGGACGGGAGGCAGATTTTTCGTCCGGCGATAGTCCGCCATCTGCGCGGCCAGACGCTCGGCGGGCGGGCCGCCCCATTCCTTCTCGTATTTTTCCAGCCGTTCGGTGGCCTTCGTCGGATCGAACAGATAGCTCATGACATCGGCGGAGATCATCGGCGCGTCCTGTATGCGGCTGACATGGCCGCCATGCTCGATGATGGTGCCTATGGCATAACGCGGGTTGTCATAGGGCGCGAACCCCTGGAACAGCGCATGGTCACGCAGCTTGAACGGCAGGGAGGCATTGCCGCGTACGCCGCCCGCGCGTTCGGCCATGGTGATGCGCCGGACCTGCGCCGTGCCGGTCTTGCCCGCGATCAGCACGCCGGGGACGGGCAGGCGGGCGGCGCCGCCGGTGCCGCCGCCGTTCACCACCGCGCTCATGGCATTGTGGATGACGTCCAGATGCTCCTGCGACACGCCGAGCGGCTGGGGCGGGGGGCGGTTCGACTGGTACAGCAAATTGGGCATCAGCGCCTTGCCCGACGCCAGGCGGGAAGCCATCACGGCGAGCTGTGTCGGATTGATGAGCATATAGCCCTGTCCGATGGTCGCATTCACCGTGTCGTAGATTTGCCATTCCTTCTGATACTTGCGCATCTTCCATGCGGCATCGGGCACCGTGCCGTAGCTCTGGCTGGGGTAGGGCAGCGGGAATTTCTGGCCCAGGCCCAGGCGCCGCGCCATGTCGGCGATCACCTGCATGCCCAGGCGCTGGGCCATGACGTAGAAATAGATGTCGCAGCTCTGGGCGATCCCCCGATGCATGTTGACCGCGCCATGGCCCCGGCGGCTCCAGCAGTGGAACAATGTGTTGCCGACCCGGATCGCACCGGAGCAGTTGACCGTTTCCTCAGGCGCGAGGCCAGCCTGAAGGAAGGCGAGCGCGGCCATCGGCTTCACCGTCGATCCGGGCGGATAGAGGCCCTGAAGGGTCTTGTTGCGCAGCGGAACGTGATCGTCCTGCGACAGCATGTCCCATTCCGCATGGCTGATGCCGTCGGAAAAGCTGTTGGGATCGTAACTGGGCATGGAGGCCATCGCCAGCAAGTCGCCGCTGTGACAGTCGATCACCACAACCGACCCCGACTGGGTGCCAAGCCGCCGTCCGGCATATTCCTGCAGCCCGGCGTCGATCGTCATGCGGATCGTCTTGCCCGGGGTGTCGGGCCGTGTCGTCAGTTCGCGTACGATCTTGCCGCGTGCCGTAACCTCGACCCGTTTCGCGCCGGGCTTGCCGGTCAGTTCCCGATCGAAGCTGCGCTCCAGCCCGTCCTTGCCGACCTTGAAGCCCGGCGTGATCAGCAGCGGATCCTTGCGCGCCTCATAATCCTTGGCGGAGGCTATCCCGACATAGCCGATCAGGTGGCCGACCGTCGCGCCCGCGGGGTAGTGTCGGGAAAAGCCCTGCGCAGGGGCCACGCCGGGGAGGTCGGGCAGGCGGACGCTGACGGCGGCGAACTGTTCGTAATTGAGGTCGGCCGCGACCTGCACCGGCTGGAACCCGGCGGCGTTCGCCAGATCCTCCTTGATCCGTTCCACCTCGTCGGCGGGAAGCGCAAGCAACTGGGCGAGGCTGGCGATCGTCCCGTCCCGGTCCTGCAGGCGGTCGGGGATGATGTCGACGCGAAAATCGGTGCGGTTGTTGGCGAGCGGTCGCCCCTTGCGGTCGATGATCCAGCCACGGCGAGGCGGAATGAGCGTCAGGTTGACGCGGTTGCTTTCGGACAGGAGCTGGTATTTCTCGTTCTCGGCGACGCTGATCCAGGCCATGCGCCCGGCCAGCAGCATGCCGATGCCGCCCTGAATGCCGCCCAGCACCATCGCACGGCGGGTGAAGGAAAAGGACTGACTGGCCTGTGTGACGATCTTGCCGCCGGACTTGCCGAACTTCATGCCATGATGCGCCAGCGGTCCAGCCACGCGCATTGCCGCGCGACGAAGGGGTAAAGCAGTACGGACCACAGAATCTGCGGCGCAATGAGCATCATGGTTCCCCCGCCGCCGGTCAGGCGTGCGAACAGCAATCCTCCTGAAAGGCACAGGATAATGGCGATGCCTGCGATTAGCCAGTCCTGCCAGTAGTCGCGCCAGTAAAGGCGGCGTTCGGTCGTATCCACGCCGATCAGGGCGGCCGTCCACAGGAACATCGCGCTGCCGAGCGGCTGTCCGCTCATCATGTCGTCGAACAGGCCGAGGGGAAGGGCAATCCACGCCTGCCACAATTCCGGGCGCAGCAGGCGCCAGGACAGCAGCAGGAGAAGGCCGAAGGGCGGCAGCACCGGCGACTGGGCCACGACCGGCAGCGCCGTCGTCATCGATCCCAGCATGACGGTGATGACCGGCGTCCCTTCCAGCCGGAACCGGGAGGGGTGGTTGCCAAGCCTGGGCCCCTGAGGAATGTTCATTGCGGTCGGCCGGCGCCGGTTGTGGCGCTGCTGGCCGGTTGCGCAGGGGCTGTGGCGTTCCCGGCTGCTGGCGGCTGGGAAGCGGCTGGTGCTGTCTCCCGGCCTGACGATGGCAGCGGGGCCGCGCCGCCGGATGCGGGGGAAGCCGCGGTTCGGGGCAGGCTCCCCGGGCCGGGCGCCGTGGTTCCCGCCGGACGGCTCACGCTTGCCTCGAACGGGCGCTCGACCATCACCATCTCGACCCTTGCCGGGCTGGCAAGCGGCACCGCGATCGCATCGTCTCCGGCGATCCGCACGACGATCGCCGTCGGAATATTGGGCTGGTACAGGCCACCCGTGCCCGATGTCACGAGGATATCGCCCGGCTTGAACGGGTTGCGTCCGGCCGAGAGCGAACGGATTTCCAGCGATCCGTCATCGCGTCCCGCCGAAATGCCCGCGATATTGTCGGTCGACCGGCGGACCGGCACGACATTGCTGCTGTCGGTCAGCAGCAGTACGTCGGCCGTGTTCGGTCCGGCGGTATATACCCGGCCGATCAGCCCCTCCGGCGCGCGGACCGGCATGCCGGGATAGACGCCCTGCGCCCGTCCGGCGTTGAGCCGCGCCAGCCGCCGCGCGCTCGACGCGGAGGAGGAGATGAGGCGCGCAGCCACCACCTCGTCCTTCTCGTTGTCGACAAGCTTCAGCAGCTTCTTGAGCCGGACATTTTCCTGCTGGATGGCTGCCGCCTCGATCAGGCGCGTACGGTTGATGTCGACCTGCCGCCGCAGCGCTATATTCTGAGAGCCTGCACGAAAATAGGCGGCGATCCATTCGTCCGCCGTGCCCGCGCCGCTGACGAGCCCCTTGAGTGTCACGGAGACCGGGCGCGTCACTTCCGCGCCGACCGACCGGATCGCAGCGAACCCGGTGGGGTCGAACATCGCCACGCCGATCAACAGCAGGCCGGCGAACGCTCCCGAAACAGCGACGACGTAACTGGCGAACAAGCCATATTGCGCCCTCCGGTTCTGGCCGGGGCGCCGGCTGGGCGGCCGCGCCATCCTTTGCCCTTTCCCTTACGCCGTCTGGAGAACGCCCCGGAACATGGGATCCTCCATCGCCCGGCCGGTGCCGATGGCGACGCAGGTGAGCGGATCCTCCGCGACGGTGACAGGCAAACCGGTCTCGTCCCGCAGTTCGTCGTCCAGCCCCTTGAGCAGCGCGCCGCCACCGGTCAGGACGATGCCCTGATCGACGATGTCCGCCGCCAGTTCCGGCGCCGTGTTTTCCAGCGCGATGCGAACGCCCTCGACGATGGTGCTGATCGGCTCGGCGAGCGCATCGGCGATCTGGCCCTGGTTGATCGAGATTTCCTTGGGCACGCCGTTCACGAGGTCGCGGCCCTTGATATGGATGGTCTCGCCCACGCCGTCGGTGGGTGCCTGCGCCACGCCGTATTGCTTCTTGATCCGCTCTGCCGTGGCCTCACCGATCAGCAGGTTGTGGTGACGACGGACGTAGGAGACGATGGCTTCGTCCATCTTGTCGCCGCCGACGCGGACCGAGGTAGTATAGGCAAGGCCGCGCAGCGAGAGCACGGCAACCTCGGTGGTGCCACCGCCGATGTCTACGACCATGGAACCGATCGGCTCGGTCACGGGCATGTCGGCACCGATCGCGGCGGCCATCGGTTCCTCGATCAGGAACACCTGGCTCGCGCCGGCATTGCTGGCGGCGTCGCGGATGGCGCGGCGCTCGACCGAGGTGGAGCCCGACGGCACGCAGATCACGATCTCCGGGAAGCGCCAGGGGCGGGCCTTGCCGCCATGCACCTTGGTGATGAAGTGCTTGATCATCTGCTCGGCGACGTCGATGTCGGCGATCACGCCGTCGCGCAGCGGCCGGATCGCCTCGATCGAATCGGGGGTCTTGCCCATCATCAGCTTGGCGTCGTCGCCGACGGCCTTCACCCGCTTGATGCCGTTCAGCGTCTCAACCGCGACCACCGACGGTTCGTTAAGGACGATGCCACGGCCACGGACGTAGACCACCGTATTGGCGGTCCCCAGGTCGATGGCCATGTCCTGCGAGGAGAATTTGAACAAACGCGAGAAAACCGACATGCTTCATCCTGTCCAGCGGGCAAGGTCATTCTGCTATCCGCGCGCGCACGGTCTGCCAAGTCACGGGAAAAATTTGTCGGTCGGCGGGTCGCGGAAAGCGACCGCTTGGGCTAGTCCCTGCCATATGTCAATACGCCGCCTGCCCGAGCATCTGGTGAACCGCATTGCCGCTGGTGAGGTGGTCGAACGGCCGGCCAGCGCGCTCAAGGAACTCGTTGAAAACGCCATTGATGCGGGTGCCGGCCGAATCACCGTGCGCCTGTCCAACGGCGGTCTCGACCGGATCGAGGTGATCGATGACGGCTGCGGCATGGACCGGGCGGAAATGGCGCTGGCGCTGGAACGGCACGCGACCTCGAAGCTGCCCGACGACGCCATAGAACTGGTCTCGACCCTCGGTTTCCGGGGAGAGGCTTTGCCCTCGATCGCCAGTGTCGCGCGGCTGTCGATCGAAAGCCGCCCCGCAGGCGGGGAGGGCTGGCAGCGTGTGGTCGACAATGGAACGCTGGCGGAAGAAGGTCCGGCTGCGGTCCCGCCCGGCACCCGCATCCGCGTCGAGCATCTGTTCGGGAAGGTACCAGCCCGCCGCAAGTTCCTGCGTTCCGCCCGCGCCGAATATGCGGCCAGTCTGGACGTGATCCGCCGGCTCGCCATGTCACGGCCCGATATCGCCTTTGCTCTGGAACATGATGGACGGCGAACGCTGGGCGTGCAGGGCGACGAGGGACGGGAGGACCGGGTGGCAGCGCTCACCGATCGCGCGCTGGCGGAGAATCATGTGGTGATCTCGCTGGAGCGCGAGGGGGTGGGGCTGAGCGGTGTTGCGGGCCTGCCCACCTACCACCGGGGCGTCGCCGATCATCAGTTCCTGTTCGTCAACGGCCGTCCGGTCCGTGACCGGCTGCTGTCCGGGGCCGTGCGTGCCGCCTATGCCGACATGCTGGCGCGGGACCGGCATCCGGTGGTCGCGCTGTTCCTCGATATGCCGCCCGGCGAGGTCGACGTGAACGTCCATCCGGCGAAGACGGAGGTGCGCTTCCGCGATCCGGCGCTGATTCGCGGGATGATCGTCGGCGGTATCCGCCGCGCGCTGGATGAGGCGGGGTTCCGTGCCGTCCAGCGTGCCGACCCCGCCGCCTTTGCGGCGTGGCGGCAGGAGCCGGTTTCGCCGACGCCGATCGGTGCCATGCCGATCTTCGACGCGGTGGACCTGCCCGCGGTGACGCAGGAGCGCCCCGGCGGCCTTCCGTCCTACGCCGCGCCGTCATTCTCCGACCGCAGGCCATCGTTCCTGACCCCGCCGCCGATGGCGCGGGCGGAGGTTGCGGCGGAACCGGTGCCCGAGACGCAGCGCTTTCCGCTCGGGGTCGCGCGCGGGCAGGTGGCCAAGACCTATATCGTGGCGGAAGCGGAGGACGGCCTTGTCATCGTCGACCAGCACGCGGCGCACGAGCGGCTGGTGCTGGAGCGTATGCGCCGGGCGATGGAGGGTAGCGGCGTCGCGTCGCAGGCGCTGCTGTTGCCAGAGGTTGTCGAACTGGACGAACCCGCCTGCGATCGCCTGGAGGCGCGGATCGCCGAACTGGCGGAATTCGGGCTGGAACTGGAGCGGTTCGGCCCCGCCGCGATGCTGGTCCGGGCGATGCCGGCGATGCTGGGCACGGGCGACGTGCACGGTCTTGTCACCGACCTTGCCGATGATCTTGCCGCCTATGACAGTGCCCTGTCGCTCAAGGAACGGCTCGACCATGTCGCGGCGACGATGGCCTGCCACGGGTCGGTGCGGGCGGGACGGATGCTGTCGGTCGCCGAAATGAACGCGCTGCTGCGCGAGATGGAGGTGACGCCGCGCAGCGGCCAGTGCAACCATGGCCGCCCGACCTGGGTGAAACTGGGCCATGGCGACATAGAGAAGCTGTTCGGGCGTAAATAGCGTCCCGCCCAATACGACCGCGGCGTCCGGAACGAACAGGGGTGGCGATCCGGATCGCAAGGAGCGGCGATTGCCGCGGTCGTACCGACAGCCGCGTTGCTGGGCCGCTGTCGATGGGAGGCGTGTGCCACTCCGGCAGTCTTGCCGGGGCGGCATTCGGGCTATGGGTCTTTCCGGCCCGGTAGTGCGTGGCGGGCCTGAACGCATCTATGGCGGGCGCGGTGCTGCCGGACGCTTTCGACTGCATGAACTTTCTGTAATGGCCGATGAAATCGCGCGGATCAGCTACCGTGATGCTCCCACGGCGGCATGGCATAAAGTGCGGCCAGAAAATCCGAGAAAGCCACAGCCGCCGCCAGCGGCCACGGGCGGCGGGGCGTGACCGCATAGATACCGACATCTGCCGCCCCCTCCCATTCTGGCAGGACGCGGACGAGGCGCCCGGCGGCAAGGTCGCTGTTCACGTCCCATAGGGATCGCAATGCGATACCGCTCCCTGCGATGGCGAGTTCGCGCACCACTTCGCTGGAGTTGGTGCGCACCCGGCTGCGGCCATCGACCGTGGACGAGCGGCCGTCGCGACGGGTAAGCCGCCAGGGCAATTGTCCCACGGCGGCGAGCATGTGGTGGTCCGGCAAGGCGTCGATGTCCGCTGGCGCAGGGTGCCTCGAAAGATAGGCCGGGGCGGCGCACAGGATGCGGCGGCTGGTGGCGAGCCGCCGCGCGGCGAGCCCGGCGCCGACCTCCGTCGTAATCCTGATGGCCAGGTCGGTCCGGTCCCCGAGCAGGTCGGTGAAGTCGTCCGACAGGTTCAGTTCCATCGTCAGGCGCGGATGCGCTTCCAGAAAGGTGGTGAGGAAGGGGGCCACGTGCAGCCGGCCGAAGGATGTCGGTGCCGACACGCGCAACGGCCCGGCCACCTGCCCATCGTGGCCCGAAGCACGCGCCTCCGCATCCTCGACCGCCGCAAGGATGGCCTGCACGTCGGCATGAAAGCGCTCCCCCGCTTCGGTAAGCGCCAGCCGCCGGGTCGTGCGGGTCACGAGTGTCGTGCCGAGGCGAGCCTCCAGCCGGGCCAGCCGCTTCGATATCATCGCGGGTGAGAGGCCCATGGCCCGGCCAGCGGCGGAAAGGCTGCCGCTTTCTACGATCCGCGCGAACAGCCGGTAGTCGCCGTCCATGTCACTTGTTCCCTGTAGGAAAAGAATATGTAATTTTTGATCGTCTACCGCACAGGCGGTCGCGGGTCTATGAGGCATCCACACGAACGATGGATTCGCAAAAGCAGGAGATTGCGATGATTGACAGACACGGCCTGAAGGTCGCCGGGACACTGGCCCGCTTCATCGAGGAAGACGTTCTGCCGGGCACCGGTGTCGACGCCGATGGTTTCTGGCAGGGCGCAGCGGCGATCTTCGAACAGATGGCGCCCGACAATCGCGCGCTTCTTGCCCGTCGCGACGCGCTGCAGGCGGATATCGACGCATGGCATCGGGCACGTGCGGGCCAGCCGGTCGATGCTGCCGCCTATCAGGCGTTTCTGCGCGAGATCGGCTATCTGGTCGAGGAGCCAGCGCCGTTCACGATCGGATCGCAGAATGTCGACGCGGAAATCGCCACCATGGCTGGGCCGCAGCTGGTCGTGCCCATTCTCAACGCCCGCTTCCTGCTGAACGCGGCCAATGCGCGATGGGGCAGCCTCTATGACGCGCTCTATGGCACCGACGCGTTGCCGGGCGCGGCCACAGGGAAGGGCTATGACGCGGCACGCGGCGCGCAGGTCATTGCCTGGGCCAAGGCCTTTCTCGATCGTTCGGTCCCGCTGGCGGACGGCTCGTGGAGCGACTGGACCGGCGGCTTGCCGAAGCTGGCGGATCCGGGCGCCTATGCCGGCTATCGCGGAGACGCTGACGCGCCTTCGGCCATCCTGTTGCGCCATAACGGCCTGCATATCGAACTGGTCATCGACCCGGCTCACCCGATCGGCAAGGATGATCCCGCCGGGCTGGCGGACGTCGTTCTTGAATCGGCGCTGACGACGATCGCCGACCTGGAGGACTCTGTCGCGGCCGTCGATGCCGATGACAAGGTCGCGGCCTATGCGAACTGGCTGGGCCTGATGAAGGGCACGTTGCAGGCGACGTTCGAGAAGGGCGGGCGCACCATGACCCGCGATCTGGCGGAGGACCGGACGTTCACGGCACCGGACGGGTCGGACCTGGTTCTGCCCGGACGCAGCCTGATGTTCGTTCGCAATGTCGGCCATCTGATGACGACGCCTGCGGTCCTGTTGTCCGATGGCAGCGAAGCGCCGGAAGGCATATTGGACGCCATCGTCACCAGCCTCATCGCGCTGCACGACCTGAAGGGAGATGGGCGCTTCAGCAACAGCCGTACCGGCTCCATCTACATCGTGAAGCCCAAGATGCACGGGCCGGACGAAGTCGCTTTCACCGGTCGCCTGTTCGACGCGGTGGAGGATCTGCTCGGTCTTGCCCGCCATACGCTGAAGGTCGGGGTCATGGACGAGGAGCGGCGGACATCCGCCAACCTTGCCGCATGCATCCATGCCGTCAGGGATCGTATCGTCTTCATCAACACCGGCTTCCTCGACCGTACCGGCGACGAGATGCACACCTCGATGCGGGCGGGGCCGATGATCCGCAAGGGTGACATGAAAGCGTCGGCGTGGATCGCGGCCTATGAGGATCGCAACGTCCAGATCGGCCTTGCCTGCGGGCTTGGTGGCCGGGCGCAGATCGGCAAGGGCATGTGGGCTGCGCCGGACCGCATGGCCGACATGCTGGAGCAGAAGATAGGCCATCCCCGTGCCGGTGCCAGTACCGCCTGGGTGCCGTCGCCGACGGCGGCCACGCTGCACGCGACGCATTATCATGCGCTCGACGTCGCCGCCCGTCAGGCGGAGCGCGCGGCGGAACCGGTCGCGAGCCTTGATGCGTTGCTGACCATCCCGGTCGCTGCGGGCGTCAACTGGTCGGATCAGGAGATCCGGGACGAACTCGACAACAATGCGCAGGGCATATTGGGTTATGTCGTCCGCTGGATCGATCAGGGCGTCGGCTGCTCGAAGGTGCCTGATATCCACGACATCGGCCTGATGGAGGACCGGGCGACGCTCCGCATCTCGTCCCAGCACATGGCGAACTGGCTGTTGCACGGCGTCTGTTCGCAGGCCGAGGCCGACGGCGCGCTGACCCGCATGGCGGCGAAGGTCGACGCCCAGAATGCTGGCGATCCCCTGTACCAGCCGATGGCAGGGCATGAGGATGAGAGCATCGCGTTCCAGGCGGCGCGCGCGCTGGTCTTCGAAGGGGTGGCGCAGCCCAACGGCTATACCGAGCCGCTGCTTCATGCTTTCCGTGCGAAGGCGAAGGCGGCACAGGCCGCCTGAGCTACCGCCCGAGCAAGCGATCATGCGCGGCGCTCCCTTGAAACGGGGCGCCGCGCACGAGGTCAGATACGGTAGCCGGAAATCCGCTGGTACAGCACCCGGCCCACGAACATGACATTGCCGATCAGATAGCGGCCGGTCAGGCGGCGCGGTTCCTGGATCAGGCGGTACAACCATTCCATGCGGCGCTTGCGCCAGGCGATGGGCGCGCGGCGGACCCGGCCGGCCATGAAGTCGAGCAGGGCACCGACGCAGATCGTCACGGCGGGCAGACCCTCCAGATAACGCGCGGTCCAGATTTCCTGCCGCGGCTGTCCCATGCCGACCAGAACGACGTTGGCACCCGACGCGCGGATCATGTCACGGATGGAGATGTCGTCGTCGGCGCTGAAGAAGCCGTGATGATGGCCGGCCACCGTCACATGCGGGAAGCGGGCGGCGATGTGGTCGGCGGCGGCACGGGAGACCTCCGCCGTGCTGCCCAGCACGAACACCGAGAGGCCGAGGTCCGCACGCGACAGCAGATCGGGGACGAAGTCGGTGCCGTTCAGGTTTTCCGGGAACGTTTCGCCGTACAGGAACCGGCTGGCCATATCGACGCCGATGCCGTCGTTGAGGATAGTCGCCTTTTCCAGCGCCTTGGCCATTTCAGGATATTTCGCGGCAACGTTCACGGTATGCGCGTTGGCGAAGGTGACCATGGTCGGTTTGCGCGACTGAGCGGCATGGGCAATGAAGTCGATGGCGGAATTGGCGGTATGCACGTCGACGTGCACGCGTCCGATCCGCCGCCGCGTCAAGCCAAGTACCTCCCTGTAGGTCTGTTCATACTTATCCGCGACATCCTTCCAGGCGAACGAGGCCACCGCGCCCTGGATCGTTTCATCCGTCGCGCTTTCGTCGAATTTTTGCAAGTCGCTCACGAGCCTCTCATCCCCCTCGGCCCAGCTGCCTGGGTCCGTAAAATCGATCAGCGTGCCATAGCCCAGGCGCCCCACGATCGCATGATAGGGCGGAATCGTGCTGAGCAGCGGGTACAGTCCGGCGGAAGCAGCCTCGACGGCTGCCAGGCCAAAGCCCTCGTATGTCGATGCGCTGATGAAGATCCTGCTGCGCGCGATCAGGCTGGAGAGTTCCGCGTCGCTCGGCGATTCGACGATCGTGACGGCGTCGGTGACGCCGAGCCGGTCGATGTCCGCCTGAAGGTCCGGGATTTCCACGCCCATCGGCTGGCCGCACATGACCAGCGACCAGCCCGGGTTCTTGGCCAGGAACTGCGCGAACCACTCGATGGTGGTGAACAGCCCCTTGTTCGGCGCCAGGCGCCCGAAATAGATGATGGTCTTCCCCGCGCGCGCGGACACCCCTGCGAACTTGCCGATGTCCACGGCATTCTGGATTTCGACGACGCCTTCCTTGCGGACATGGCGGAAGATGCGCGCATCCTCGGCGCTGCAGGCGATCACCGCCTTGTAGCCGGTGAGCGTCAGACGCGTCACCGTTTCGAAATACAGCTTCTTCAGGCTCTGCGCGAAGGAGGTGTGGAAAAACCCACCATGCGTGGTCAGCACCAGCGGCTTGCGATGAACCAGCCGGGTGAAGGACAGATAGTCGCAGAAGAAGTCGATCGCATGCACATGGACGATGTCGGCATCTTCCAGATGATTGATGACGGAGGGTGCGATCGGATAGCGCTTGTTGCCGAAGAACGGGATGCGGCGGATCTTGATCCCGCGATGCGTGTCCTGGTCGGGCAGGGGAGCCGGAATCTTTGCGTTGAAAATGCGGTCCAGCGATACGGTGTGCACGTCATGCCCTTCGTCGACCTGCTTGAGCGCGAGGTCCTTCACGAAGTTCTCGAGCCCGCCGACCCCAGGGGAAAACTGCCGGGTGACATGTATGATTTTCAACGACCTGACGTTCCGCATGCTGCCATTCCGAAGTCCCGCCCGATGCATAGCAGGCGGGGTTAGCGTTTCCGTATCAAAAGTTCGCGGGGCGAACCGATGGCCCGATATGGCACAAGGTACCTAAAGCCTCGTTAAGGAGGGATTGTGCAACGCGGAATGGCTGCTCGGTCATCCAAAGGCAATGGCGGAAAGGCACGAATTGACGGCGATACAAAAAGCGTCTGCAATTGATCGTCGCTGATCCAATAGGTGCGGTGGGACTTGCCCGGCAACTTGTGCCGGTGAGGCCGTTCTGCTGCCTCGTCGTGGTGAACGGCGTGCTATGCTGGCAAGGGGCAACAGGCGACTGACCCGTCCCTGTCCGCGATACGCCATCATGCAGGTGCGAACGGTCGATTGAGAAGCGACTCGGGAACGACTCGGAGATTGGTGAGCAGGAAAATCGTGCCCGGCGCCCCGAATCCACCGGCCAGAAAACATCCGTTCCGGGCGAAACAGGCAAATCAAGCCGGAAAAGGCACGATTCGTCTTCGACTCGCCGCATGTTTCAGTTTGGAACAGTCGACTCGGGTTGACCCTTCACAAAAATTCGACCTACCCCATTCCCCTGTTGAGACGGGTTGGGAAGTTTCCACGCTTTCCCGAAAGAATCTCAAGAAACAGGAATAGGTCGCTATGAATGCTCAGTTTATCCATTCCCACCGGGCGCAGTGCGCGCCGTCGCCTCATGGCTCGACAGGACGTGGAGGCTGATAGCATGCGCCAGGGGATACATATCAGCGGACGGGATATGGCCTTCGACGCGGACCTGCCGCTGGTCCGCGCCAGGAAAACAAATGGTGCGCGCAAGACAGGCACGCCTCAGGCCGTCGTTCTCTTCGGCATAGAGGCCCTGCATCCCGATGGCTGGCTTCCCGTCACCGTGACGCTCGGCCGCCGCCCGCGCAGCTATGCGTCGATCAAGGAAGCGACCGATGCGGCCGTGGCCTATTGGAGCCGCACGGGCCTTGCCGCGCGCCCCTACCGTCTGAACTAGCGATATCGGGCGGAGTGATCCGTCAGAGATGGTCTCCATAAAAGAAAGCCCCGCCGGAGCTGAGAGCTCCGGCGGGGCTTTCTTGTTCAGGATCACACCGATCTTATCCGACCGGGATGCTTGCAGGCGGCTCGCTCTCACGTGCCGCCTGCAAGCCGATATCAATCCAGATCTTCGGTCGTGAAGTCCTCACCCTGAACGGCGCCGAGCGGATCGTCGCCGATCGCCGCCTCGGGCCCCTGGGAGAGTTCAGCCGCATGCTCGGCCGCCGCGCTCGCCGGAGCGATCAGGTCGGGCTGGAAACTGCGCAGCTGGGCGCGCAGCGCGGCATCACGGCTCGAAGCGGCGACCCGCATGCGGTTCATGCCCGCGCCAGTACCCGCCGGGATCAGGCGGCCGACGATGACGTTCTCCTTCAGACCGATCAGCGTGTCCTTCTTGCCCTGAACCGCCGCCTCGGTGAGGACGCGGGTGGTCTCCTGGAAGGACGCTGCCGAGATGAAGCTGCGGGTCTGCAGCGACGCCTTGGTGATACCGAGAAGGACAGGCTTGCCCTCGGCCGGCTTCTGGCCAGCCGACAGCTTCGCGTTGATCTCGTGCATTTCTTCCGCGTCGACCTGTTCGCCGGCCAGCAGCGTGGTCTCGCCGCCGTCGGTGATCTCGACCTTCTGCAGCATCTGGCGAACGATCGTTTCGATGTGCTTGTCGTTGATCTTCACGCCCTGGAGCCGGTAGACTTCCTGGATTTCCGACACGAGATATTCCGCGAGCGGCTCGATGCCGAGCACCTCGAGAATGTCGTGCGGATCAGGCGAGCCGCCGATCAGGTTGTCGCCGCGCTTCACGAAGTCGCCTTCCTGCACGTCGATGACCTTGCTCTTCGGGATCAGGTACTCGACAGGCTCGCCGCCGTCCTCGGGAACGATGGCGATCTTGCGCTTCGCCTTGTAGTCCTTGAGGAACTGGACGCGGCCGGACACCTTGGCGATGATCGCGTTGTCCTTCGGCTTGCGGGCCTCGAACAGTTCGGCGACGCGCGGCAGACCGCCGGTGATGTCACGGGTCTTGGCCGCTTCACGGCTGACACGTGCCAGCACGTCACCGGCCTGCACCTGCTGACCATCCTCGACCGAGAGCATCGCGCCGACCGCCAGCATGTAGCGGCCCGCCTCGCCCGACGCGTCGTCGAGCAGGGTAAGGCGCGGACGCAGATCCTCCTTCGTGCGGGCCGAACCGCGATGCTCGGTGACGACGCGCTGGGCGATGCCCGTCGCTTCGTCGGTCTGCTCGGTCAGCGTCTTGCCGTCGATCAGGTCCTGATACTTCACGACACCGGGCTTTTCGGTGATCACCGGCATGGTGAACGGGTCCCATTCGGCGATACGATCGCCCTGGCTGACCTTCGAGCCGTTGGCGAACAGCACCGTCGCACCGTAGGGCAGGCGGTGAACCGCCCGCTCGCGGCCTTCCGCGTCGATGATGGCCAACTCGCCGTTGCGGGCGAGACTGAGGCGACGGCCGCGGCTGTCGGTGATCGTCGGCATGTCGCGCAGTTCCAGGGTACCGTCCGCGACGGCCTCCAGGTTCGACGTTTCGTTGAGCTGCGCCGCGCCGCCGATGTGGAAGGTCCGCATCGTCAGCTGCGTGCCCGGCTCGCCGATCGACTGCGCCGCGATGACGCCGACGGCCTCACCGATGTTCACCGGCGTACCACGGGCGAGGTCACGGCCGTAACACTTGCCGCAGACGCCCATCTTGCTCTCGCAGATCAGCGGCGAGCGGATCTTCACCGACTGGGTGCCGATGGCTTCGATCTGCGCGATCATCGCCTCGTCCAGCAGGGTGCCGATGGGGATGACCACGCTGTTGTCCTTGGTGTCGACGATATCCTCGGCCGTGGTACGGCCCAGGATACGCTCGCCGAGCGAGGCGATTGTCGAACCGCCCTGGACGATCGCCTTCATCTCCAGCGCCTTCTCGGTGCCGCAATCCTCCTCGACGACCGTGCAGTCCTGCGACACGTCGACCAGACGGCGGGTCAGGTAACCCGAGTTCGCCGTCTTCAGCGCAGTGTCGGCCAGACCCTTGCGGGCGCCGTGGGTCGAGTTGAAGTATTCAAGGACGGTCAGGCCTTCCTTGAAGTTCGAGATGATCGGCGTTTCGATGATCTCGCCCGACGGCTTGGCCATCAGACCGCGCATGCCGGCGAGCTGCTTCATCTGGGCCTGCGAACCACGGGCACCCGAGTGCGCCATCATGTAGATGGAGTTGATCGGGGCCAGACGGCCGGTCTGCGGATCCTTGGGCTGGGCACGGATCTCGTCCATCATGGCGTTCGCCACCACGTCGCCGCAACGGCTCCAGGCGTCGATCACCTTGTTGTACTTCTCCTGCTGCGTGATCAGGCCGTCCTGATACTGCTGCTCATAGTCGGCGACCATCGCCTTGGTCTCGTCGACCGTGGCTTCCTTCGACGCCGGGATGACCATGTCGTCCTTGCCGAAGGAGATGCCGGCCTGGAACGCGTGGCGGAAGCCCAGCGCCATGATGGCGTCGGCGAACAGCACGGTGTCCTTCTGGCCGGTGTGACGGTAGACCTGATCGATGACGTCACCGATCTCCTTCTTGGTGAGAAGGCGGTTGACGACGTCGAACGGCACCTTGTGGCTCTTGGGCAGGCACTCGCCCAGCAGCATGCGGCCCGGCGTGGTCTCGAACCGCTTCATGTACTGCTTGCCGTTCTCGTCCGTCTGGGGGACGCGGCTGACGATCTTCGTATGCAGGGTCACCGCCTTGGCGAAGAGGGCCTGGTGGACCTCCTGCAAGTCGGCGAGCAACATGCCTTCGCCCGGCTCACCCTCACGCTCCATCGACAGGTAATAGATACCCAGGACCATGTCCTGCGAGGGGACGATGATCGGCTTGCCGTTGGCGGGCGACAGGATGTTGTTGGTCGACATCATCAGGACGCGCGCTTCCAGCTGAGCCTCGAGGCTCAGGGGAACGTGCACGGCCATCTGGTCGCCGTCGAAGTCGGCGTTGAAGGCCGAGCAGACCAGCGGGTGAAGCTGGATCGCCTTGCCCTCGATCAGCACGGGCTCGAACGCCTGGATGCCGAGGCGGTGGAGCGTCGGCGCACGGTTCAGCATGACCGGGTGCTCGCGGATCACCTCGTCCAGGATGTCCCAGACTTCCTTGCGCTCCTTCTCGACCCACTTCTTCGCCTGCTTCAGGGTCATCGACAGACCCTTGGCATCGAGGCGGGCGTAGATGAACGGCTTGAACAGTTCGAGCGCCATCTTCTTGGGCAGGCCGCACTGGTGCAGCTTCAGCTCCGGACCGGTCACGATGACCGAACGGCCCGAATAGTCGACGCGCTTGCCGAGCAGGTTCTGGCGGAAGCGGCCCTGCTTGCCCTTCAGCATGTCGGACAGCGACTTCAGCGGACGCTTGTTGGCG
>QFQF01000015.1 GCA_003248935.1 Sphingobium sp. | reverse complement strand
CCGTTCGGCCAGGTGCCGGTCCAGGCAGTTGGCCGCAACGTTCAGCGTCCCGTCCGCAAACCACCGGATCCCGAAATCCGCCTCGGCAAAGCTGCTCTGGTCCGCAACGCTCGGCGCCACAACCCAGTCAAGACGCCGCGCCTGCTCCAGCCAGTACCCGTCCCCGCCCGAAAGCGAACGACCGTAATCCCGTGCATAACCATCACCATCCACCTTCGATGAACACCACGACAATGGTACAGGATATACGTCTTCCTGATGCGTCAGGTGCGGATCGGGGATGGCGCTCACGCTATTGCACCTTCGCCAGCATGGCGTTCATGCGCTTTGCGGCGAAGGGAGGCAGTTTCACCGCCTTGGCGGCGGAGATGTCCGCGGCGGTCGGCTTGCCCACCTGCACGAGGGCAACCATACCCATCGAATAATGCGGCATGCACTTGATGCCGTAGAGACCCGCCTTCGTGACGGTCATCGCCACTTCCTTGTTAAGCGCACCCTTCATCGGGGTCGCGCCCGCAGGCAGCATGGTCGACATGGTCTCCGCATTGTGGCTGGCATCGGTCGGCTTGAAGCGGATGGTGTCGCCGGGCGCAGCCTTCACGAAGGACGGCTCGAACACCATGGCGCCATCCGCGCCCTGGTTCTTCATGTGAACGACGATTTCCTTCGCGGCTGCGGGCAGCGGCGAAAAGAGAACGGCGGCGGCGACAATCAGGCTGCCGATGGACGAATTACGTATCAAGGCACTCTCCCCATGGATTCGGGCGGCGTCTGGCGCCGGATTACGCAGGAAAATGGCGGTTTTCCCCGATGCATCCAATTGATCTTTGGTCCTATGGGGCAATGCCGCCGTCCGGCACGACCGGAACGAGCGCCCGGCCGAGGTCGCGCCAGCCGTCCGTCCCCTCCGCCAGCCACCAGACACGCCGATAGCCGAGCGCCCGCAATCGCCGGGCAGCATTCCAGCTCATCCAGCAGTCGGAAAGGCAGAAGACGATGATCGGGAAATCGCGCCTTCCGCCCGTCAACCGGGCGATCCCGCGCACGAACCATGTCTCGATCCCCGCCGCCAGAACGCCGCGTCCGCTTTCGGGAAACCAGTGGGCGCCCGGAATGCTGTCCCGTCCGCCTGCCAGCCGCCAGCGGCCGTCATCCTGCCGATATCCGCCCTCTGCCGGCAGCACGTCGATGAACAACGCGTCGACGTCGGGCCGCAACGCAGCCACGGCCGCCGGGGCAATCCGTACGATACCTTCGGGCGGGTGATCGACAGGCGCGCGATAATGCGCGATGCGATAGCCGTCGGCGCCGAACGACGCATCCTCAGCACGCGCATCGGGCGGCGCGGTCGACGCCAGCATCAGCATCGCGATGACGAGTCCTGCGCGCATGTCCTCTCCTGCGATCGCGGCCGAAGGTGTAATGGTAGCAGAAAGGCGGCTGATCTAGAGTCCGACCAAGGGAGAAGGATGTGAAACGCAGGGCAAGCCCCCCGCCGATCATGCTCGCACTGGCGTTGTTCCTGGCGCCGGCAGCGCATGCACAGGCGCATTATCCGGCCGATCCACTCGGCTCTCCTATGTGGACTGCCCATGCGCGCACCCTGTTCGGCGACGATCCCGTCCGTTTCGATCCGCGCGTGAAGGTGGAATTCCCGATGATCGCGGAGAATCAGCACGCCTTCCCGGTCGCCATCGACGCGCGCGGTATAGCAGGCGTGCGCCGTATGATCCTGTTCGCCGACCTCAATCCGATTCCCGTCGCCATCGACTATCGTCCGGAACAGGCGGAGCCGTATCTCGCGACTCGCATCAAGCTCGACCAGCGCACGCCGGTACGCGGCGCCGTGCAGCTCGCCAGCGGCGAATGGCTGGTGTCGGGCGGGTGGGTGGACGCGGCGGGCGGCGGCTGCTCGACGCCGCCGGTCAGCCGCGTGAAGGGCGACTGGGCCCAGCATCTGGGCGAGATGCGCGGCGAGGCATGGCCGGTGTCAGACCGCGACAGCCGCTTGCGCCTGTCCTTCCGGCATCCGATGGATACCGGCCTCGTCGCCAATATCGCCGCCTATCATCTGGAGGTGCTGAGCGTGAAGGATACGCAGGGAAAGACTCTCGGCGACATGGATATCTGGGCGAGCGTGGCGGAAGATCCGGCGATCACGCTGATGCCGCTGGCGAAGGCGGGCGACAGGCTGGCGATCGAGGCGCGCGATACCAATGGCCGTGAATATACGGCACTGGTGGACGTGGCGAGGCAGTCCCCGGTTCCGATGGCGCTGGCCCGTTGAGCGGCGGAATGGCGGCCGGACCGATGCTGTCACGCCGAACGCTGGTGGCCGGCATCGTACTCGCCGCCGCCTCCCCCGCACTTGCCGCATCCGAATATGTCATCACGCCCACGGCCGTGGCCGACGGCATCTGGATGGTGCATGGCGCGGACGCACCGATCGCCGCCGACAATGGCGGGGCGATCGCCAATATCGCGATTATCGACACGCCGGCCGGCACCGTACTGTGCGATTGCGGCCCCTCTGTCCGCTATGCCAGAGCGCTGAAGGCAGTGGCGGAGAAGCTGACCGGAAAGCCGGTTGTCCGCGTCTACGTCACGCATCTCCACCCGGACCATGGCCTTGGCCTTGCCGCGTTCGATCCGGCCATCGTCGCCGCGCTGCCGGGAACGATCGACGCGCTGCGGGAACAGGGGCGGGGCTTTTCCGACGCGATGTACCGCATCCTCAACGACTGGATGCGCGGCACCGAACTTGCTCTTCCCGGTCGCCAGATCGCTGCCGACCGGGAGGATTTCGGCGGACGTGGGCTGCGCCTTCTGGCTCTTTCGGGCCACAGCAACGCGGACCTCGCCCTGATCGACGAACGCACCGGGCTGCTGATCGGCGGCGACCTCATCTTCCACGACCGCGCGCCGAGTACGCCGACGGCCGATCTGGCGGCCTGGCGCGTCAGTCTCAACCGGCTGAAAGCGGAAAAACACGGTGGCGTCATCCCCGGCCATGGACCGTTCGACCCGGGCGGCAGCGCGGCGATCGCCCAGACGCGCGACTGGATCGACTGGCTGGAGACGGCGCTGACCAACGCGGTCCAAAGCGGCCTCGACATGGTGGAAGCGGGAGAAATCCCGATCCCCGATCGCTTTGGGACAATGGCAGCCGCGCGCTACGAATTGCAGCGTAGCGTTTCCCACCTCTACCCGGCGCTCGAGACACGGCTGCTGCCGCGCATCGACACGCCGGGCGGATGAATTCAGTCCACGCCTTCGACGATGAAGGTCTGATAGTCCGCGGCCTTCAGCCGGTAAGGCAATGCCTCCTGATAGGCTGGGCTGTCGTACCACGCCTCGGCCTCTGCAAAGGTCGGGAAGGCGATGATGACCGCGCTGTCGGTGGCTGGCCCGTCGGTGGAACGTGCCCTGCCATAGAAGGCCAGCGGGGTCGCCGGATGACCGGCGAGCGACTTGCCGGCAAGCTCGCCATAGGTAGCCAGGGCTTCAGGGTCGCTGGTGCTGTTACGGACGGCGATGAAATAGGCTGTCATGCGTGTCTCTCCTGCTGTGGTTGCGTCAGAATGCTGCCTTCATTCCCACGTACCAACGGCGTGGGGAACCGGGCCCGTAAGCGCGCGGGTCAGATGCGCCGGGGGCTTCGTCCAGTTCGATCTCGTCGACCTCACTGAACGTACCGAAGGTCGCATATTTCCGGTTGAACGCGTTGCGCAGTTCCCCGAACAGGCTGACGCCGGGGATGATCGTCACGCTGCCGCGCAGGTTGACGAGCGCATAGCCGGGTACCTTCGCATTGTCGTTGCCCTCGTCGCCGACGAGATACTGCCCCGAACGCGCGATCACATCACCGCCGATAGACCAGCCACGCCCGGCATAGTCGAGCGACAGGGTCGCGCTGTGCATGGGGATGCCGGGCAGATGATCGCCCCGCGCCACCGCGATCGTCCCATCCTCCTCCGCTTCGGGATTGGCGGGGCTGGAGAGGGTGAGTGCATGGCGGTAGGTCGCATCGATGAAGGCGTAGCTGAGGCCACCGGTAAAGCCGCCCCGCGTCGCCTTCGCCCCCAGTTCCACGCCCTGGCGCCGGGTGCTGCCGATATTGCGAAAATAGGCACGGCCGCGAATGTCGGAGGCAACATACTGGATGTCGTTGCGGTTAGTCGTGCGATAGGCGGACAGCAGCCAGTCGATGCGGAAGCCGCCGACCGTGCCATGCCCACCAGCACCCGCCTCCCAGCTTTTCGCGACGACCTGCTTGAGCGGCGGATCGGCGATGAAGAAGTTGGTGAGGCTGCACGGTGCGTTCTAGTCGGCGCAGGACAGTTCGGCGGGTGTCGGCGCGCGGTTGCTCTCCGCGTAGCCTGCACGCAGCGAAAGCCCCTCCCCGACCTGATAATCCAGTTCCACGCCGGGATTGACCCGCTCGAAACGGTGCCGGCCGTTGAGCGCAGTGCCGATCTGGTCCTGCAACACGATGCGTGCGTGATTGTAGCGCAGACCCAGTTCAGCGGAGAGGCCGGGCGCGATCGGCAGGCGATCCTGGATGAAGGCCCCCCAATAGTCCGTATGGGCCACCAGCCCGACGGGCGCGATCGCGCCGTCCGGCTGAACGATGAACGAACCGAGGCCCTCGACGCTGCGATCCTCTGTCATCTCGCCCAGTTCGGTCGAGGTGTCGAAGCGGGTGCGGCTGGTGTCGTAGCTGACCCCCAGCGCGAAATGATTGTCACCGGCCAGTATTGGCCGCTCGTCGATGATCTGGAACAGGGCGCCCATGGCCCGGCTATGGGTACGCCCCCGGTTGAGGACGCCATAGCCCTCCCCTCCCAGGCTGTCGGATATCGGATTGCCGTCGGCATCGATCAGAACCGACTGCACCTCGTCGTCTCCATCATCGCCCCCGACCGTTTCCAGGCAGAGCAGGCCGGACGCGTCGTCATCCTCACATCCCTCGATATCGGCGGCGTCGCCGTTGACCGTGCGCAGCTTCAGCCGCTGGGCATAGAGCGTGCCCTCGATCCGGGTACGATCGGACAACGCGACCCACGGGTGCAGGCTCACGCGGCCATAGCGGGCACGGCTGTTGTCCGGCCAGGTGAACACGGCGCTGCGATCGGCCGCAAGCAACTCCACCGGCGCCACACCATTGCCCGTCAGGTCGGTGTCCGCGCCGATCAGCTTCATGTGCACGCCGCCGGTCGCCGTGTCGAAGCCCAGGTCGAGATAGCCGTTGTAGAGGGTCGAGGGCGAGAATGCCCGCCAGCCGTCCTCATGACTGTACTGGAACGCGCCATAGGCGCTGAAATCGCCCTTTGCGAAGCCGCCTGCGATGCTGGCCTCGCGCGCGTCGAAACGCCCGCCGGTGATGCTCGCCTCCAGTCCGGGATCGGTGGCGCCGGTGCGCGTCTCCACAACCATCGCGCCGCCGAGCGCATTGAGGCCATAGACCGGGCTCGCATCGAGCAGGGTCAGCTTGCGGATCGCGGCTTCGGGCAGAAGGTCGAACGCCACCGTGTCGCCGAAAGGCTGGTTGAAGCGCGCGCCGTCGAGATAGACGGCCAGCCCCTGCGCCTGCCCCTGCAACGGAGAAGCCGTGAAGCCGCGATAGACGAGGTTGGGTTGCCAGGGATTGCCCTGGGCATCCTGAAGGGTGATGCCGGCGATCGACCGGGTCAGTGCGCCAAGCAGGTCGGGCGTACCCGCCCGCGCGATGTCGGCGCCAGATATCGTCAATGCGTCGTCAACGTCGACGGCGCCGCCGGGCGCGGTGACGATGATCGTTGGCCTATCCGCATCCTCCGCCGGAACCTCGGCCCACGCCTGCCCTGCCAGCAATGCTCCGGCCGTACCCGCCAGCAGCGCACCAATCCCTCTCACCATCCACTCCCTCCGTTTTGCGGAGAAGCCTATGGGCCGCGGGCGACCGCCTCCATTATACCTTCGGTCAGCGCCGTTATCGCGCGAAGCTGATGCCGATCCACAGGGTACGGGGCGTTCCCAGATCCATCGATCCGCCTGCGTTGCGGGTCACCACCGTCTCGTCGAACAGGTTCTCGCCACGCGCGACCAGGCTGACGCCATGGCCGATCGGGAGGCGCGCAAGCGCATCCACGGTCAGGGCGTCGGGCAACACGTCGGACTGCAGGTCGTCCTCATATTGCCTGGCGACATAGCGCACCGTCGCGGATAGCGCCGGACCATCCTTCGGCTCCCACGCCACCGTCGCGCTCGCCGCATGGCGCGGGCTCTGTGCTGGCGTGTAGCCGTTGAACGCCTCACCCGGCGCATGGACCGTGCTGTGGCTGTAGGCGTAGGATGCCGCGAGCAGGAAATCGCCAGCGTGCGCGCTGGCGGTCAGCTCGAACCCCTTCGCGACGATGCGGTCGACATTCTGGCGCTCACGCACATTGGTCGCGACCGTCACATTGGCGATCGCATTGTCGAGCCGGTTGTAAAAAGCCGTCGCGCCGATCGACACACCCGGCAACGGCGTCAGGTCGAAGCCCGCCTCCACCCCCTTCAGCTTTTCGGGCGCCAAAGCGGGATTGGCGTTGGTCCTGACCGGGAACACGACGAAGGGCCGGTACAGCTCATTGAGCGTCGGCAGACGGAAGCCGGTATAGCCCGCGCCGCGCAGGGCAACGGCATCGCTCAGCCGCAACAGCGCGCCCGCGCGACCGGAAAATTCCCATCCCGACCGGTCAGCATAGCTGTCGTTACGCGCCACGGCGCCCGCAGCATTGGTTTCGCGGAAGAAGCCGTTGCTGATCGTCCAGCGATCCGCCCGTGCGCCGCCGGTCAGCACCAGCCGGCCGATGGTCCAGTCATCCTCGACAAAGAAACCGGCGGTCAGCTGCTCGCCGCCCGCATGGCGCCGTGCCGTCAGCGGATTGGTGGCGAGATTAGCGTTATAGGCGTCCTCGAACATGTCGCCCTGCGCATAACGGGTGTCGGCGCCCAGACGCAGCACATGGTCGGCGCCGACCGGCGGCCGCAGCTCGATCTTGCCGCCGATGCCGGTGGAAGGCGTGTTACGCTGGTCGAGCGACTTGCGATTGGGCACCGTCGAGGAAATGACGATGTTGGAGAAGTTGCGCGCCTGCACATAAGCAAGCGCATCCAGCTGCCATGCCCCGCGCGAAACGAAGCGGATGCTGGCGTCCTGCCCCTCGCTCATGCTGTCCGCGCCCCGGAACCGAAGCGTACGGTCGTCCTGGAACAGGGTGCCGCGAAACTGGATTTCGGCGGTGGCGGACAGCGGCGCGACCGCACGCAGGTTGGTCGACCAGCTTTCATAGGCCGCAGGCACCGTCGCCGCGACACGCTGATCCCGGGGCGTCGTCTGGAAGCCGTCGCCCCTGTCCCACCGCCCGGAGAGAGAAACATAGCCTTCGCCCAGATTCGGCGTGACCGCTCCGGACAGCTCGGTCGCGTCCCTGCTGCCGTAAAAGGCACTTCCGGAAAAGGTCGGCAGTTGATCGCGCGTGGCGCTCGCCAGTTCGATCGTGCCCGCCACCGCCCCGGCACCGAACGCACCGGCGCCACCGCCACGCGTCACCCGTACGACGGACAGACGATCGGGCACGAGCGCGCTGAAGGGTATGTAGCCGAAGAAAGGATCGGCCATGGGCACCCCGTCAAGCAGGACCAGTGTCCGGCTCGACGCATTTCCGCCCAGCGCGCGCAATGTCGCACCCTGCGCCGAGGGGTTGGCCGAACGGCTGTCGGAACGGCGGAACTGCTGGAAACCGGCGACGTCGGACAATGCATTCTCGATCCGGCCCGACGCGCTGTCGAGCAGGCGTTGCCGGTCGATCACGACGGAGCCGTAGGCGGGTGTACCCGGCGGCAGCGCAAGCCCCTGCCCCGTCACCACGATGGATGCTTCGCCGCCCGCATCGGGGCCAAGCCCCGCATCACCGGGGGCCTGTGCCGCGGCGGCGGCCGGCAGCGCCAGCGACAGAATCGACAACGAAAGATATTTCATGAAAGCGCCCCTTGATCCTCTCCCCTCTCTCTTATGCCAAACGGAAAGGGCCGCAACCGATTAGGATGCGGCCCCCCCTCCGTGACATTGGTCTTTGGGTCAGAAGAACAGAATGGCCCCCGCGGCGATCGCGTCGGACGTGGCCTTGTTGCCGTTATGCGCGGCCGAACGCGTATGAATATACTCGCCAAGCAGTGTCACCCAGCTGGTGAGACCATAGCGGACCTGGCCCACCCAGCTCGAATTCTTGTCGACCAGCGTTGGATTTGCGGCGGCGTCGGCGGCGTTCGCATAGTCGAGATTGCTTTCGCCATAGCTGCCGCCGACCGAGAATTTGCCGAAGGTCGCAAGGCCCTGCAGATAATAGCCGTGGCTGTCGCGCTTGTTGCCCAGACCGTCCGTATCGAACAGGTTGAGCGCAGTCGTGCCGAGGCCCGACGCGTCATAGTAGGTGCCGACCACGGTCAGCGGACCGAAGCTGACCTTCGCGCCCGCGTCCCAGCCGCTGCCGGTATAGTCGGGACCGGCAATCACATTATGCTTCTGGGTGATGCCCGCCCACCAGATGCGCGTGCCGACATCGCCGAACTTGCCGTCATAGACCAGCTTGGCCTGGAAGCCCGGCTGCTTGTTGGATTCGTCGGGGCCCGTCAGCGAGGACATCGGTTCAAAGACACCGATGCTTGCCGTGAATCCGGCGAAGCTGGGCGTCGTATAGGTGATCTGGGGGTGCCAGTCGGTGTAGATATAGCCGGTGCCGATGCGACCGAGCGTGGTGTTCGACGGCGCGACGTTGCCCGCCGGCGTACCGGACGACAACAGCGTGATGTCGTTCAGGATCTGCTCCGAGGCGAACAGGCCGATGTCGCGGCCGATCTTCACCTCGCCGAAGCCGGGACGGCCGAACGTCAGGTAGGTCTGGCGGAAATCGATGCCGCTTGTCTGAAGCGCCCTGGGGTTGCCGCCACTGTTCGCGCCGCCACCAACGTAGCTGACCGAGTTGATGCCGGGATACATGCCGAAATGCGCGCCGACATCCCATCCGCCCTGATTGGTCGTAACCTCGACCTTCAGGAAGCCGGGCAGCAGGCCGTTGCGAACCGCCGAACTCTTGCCCCCGACGGTCGCGACACCACCGGTAACGGTATTGGTCGCGCTCGGTGCCTTGCCGTCGTCGTGGACGTAGAAGCCGTTGACCGAACCGGAGAATTTGAGCAGCACGTCGCCCACCTCAAGACCAACGCCGCTGTCGGCGACGCGCACGGCGGGCTTGCCGCCGCCTGTGGCGTCCGGCGTGACGGGCGGCGCGGCGGGTGCCGCAGCAACAGCCTCCGTACTCTCGTTCTTGAGCAGTTCCTGATATTCCTCGTCGGTGAGGATGCCCTTTTCGTGAAGCCGCTTCAGCAGATCGGCGGTGGTGCCGGCCATAGCCGGCGTGGTGGTGGCAAGACAGGCCAGCGCGATAGCAGCGCTCCCCAGAAGCCGCATCCTTCCCATAACATCCTCCCGTTTTCACGCCGGTCGTGCCGGCTGCAAACCAGAGTGATGCGTCGGGGGGCGGGCGAAAATTGAACTTAGGTTCTCGTCCCTTCGACCCAATACCCTTCAGGGAACCGCGACGATCCCCCACGGCGCGGTGCCCACCGGAACCGTGCCGATGACCTTCGCACTGGCCAGATCGATCACGGACACATTGTCCGAAAGGCCATTGGCGCTGTAGGCACGGGTGCCATCGGCGCTGATTGCGACATGCCAGACCCGCTTGCCCACCGGGACGTAGGCGCGCACCTTGCGCGTCGCGACATCGACCAGGGCGACGTGATCGGCACGGCCAAGCGCGATGACCGCTGTCTTGCCGTCGGGCGTGAAGCGGATGCCGCATGGCAGGATGCGGTGTGCGCCGACACCGGGAATCTCGAAACCGACCGTCGCAACCACCTTCTTCGTTGCAACGTCGGCGATCTGCACGGTACCGCCCACCTCCGCCGCGACCCACAATTCCTTGCCGTCGGCCGTGAATTCGACATGGCGCGGCCGCAGGTCGACCGGCATGTCCTCGACCATCGCCTTGCTCGACAGGTCGATCCAGTTGACGACATTGTCCTCCTCGGATGTCACCACCACCCACTTGCCATCGGGGCTTTGCGCCACGCCCTCGGGCTCACCGCCGACGTCGACCTGAAAAGCGACACTCCTCGACGCCAGATCGATGGCGGTCAGCGCGGCATTGTCTTCATTGGCGACGAACAGGGTCTTGCCGTCGCGTGAGAGGAAGAACTGCTCAGGGTCTTCGCCCGACGGCAATTCGGCCACGACCTTGCCGGTCGCCCGTTCGATGACCTGCACCGCATGGTCGAGGCTGGCGCACAAATAGATGTACTTCCCGTCATGGGAGGCGGTGATACCGCGCGGCCGGCCGCCGACCGTCCACGTCGCGACCGGCTTCATCGCCTGCGCGTCGATCACGGTCACGCTGTTGCCGCGTTCGTTGGAGACATAGAGCGTCTCGCCATGCGCGAGCGCAGGCATAACGAACAGCCCCGCCACGACCATCCACCGCATTTCCATCTCCCGCCTCCACTCTCCTCCCAACGGTCTAGGCGCGTGAACCTGCGGGCGGGATTGTACCAAAGGTCAATGGGGGTGTCCGCCGCCCTTCCCTACAGTCGGGGAGACAGGGATATCGCTTGGGTGAGGATATGCGAATGAAATTGGGACGGGCCGCGCTGCTGGGCGCCATGGCGATATTCGGCGGCGCCACCACCACCAGCCTTCTGGCACACGGCGACGTGGTGCCACAGGCCGTGGACACTTCCGCCCTGCCGGATATTGGCCAGGACTGGCTGGAAAAGAACCCCTATAGCGGCAACGCGAAGGCGATCGAGATCGGCCAGTCCGCTTATGGACAGAACTGCGCGCGTTGCCATGGTCTGGACGCGGAATCGGGCGGTATCGCACCGGATCTGCGCTATCTTGAACTGGGCGAATCGGGCGATCAGTGGTTCATGGAACGCTTCCGCCACGGTTCGGCCCATGACGGAAAGGTCTATATGCCGCCGTTCGGTGACGTTCTGGGCCAGAAGGCCGGCTGGGCGATCCGCGCCTGGCTCGAAACCAAGCATCAGGAGTGATCCGGTGCTGAGCCGTCGCGCGCTGATCGGGGGCGCGGCGGCGCTCGCGACGCTTGTCGCCTTTCCGCCGCTGGCCGAGGCAGCACCGCTCGCCAAGGTCAAGGCTCTGGGAGTCCTGCGGGTCGCAGTCTATCGGGACAACCGCCCATGGTCGTGGGAGAAGGACGGCAAGCTGGTCGGCATTGACGTCGACCTGGCGAAGGCCATCGCCGAAAGGCTCGGCGTGCGCGCCGACGTGGCGCAGATCACGGCGGACGAGAGCGTCGACGACGACCTGCGCAACGCCGTTTGGAAGGGTGGGCTGCTCGGCTTCATGCCCGCCGACATCATGCTCCACATTCCTTTCGACCGGACGTTCGCCGCCCGCAACGATCAGGTGGCGATCATCGCCCCTTATTATCGTGAGACCTTCCAGTTCGCCTGCACGCGCGGCGGCCTCGAATGTGATGCGCCGCCGACCCAGTGGCGCGGCAAGCGGCTGGCGGCGGAGCTCGACAGCATCCCCGATTTCTACCTGATCGGCGCGTTCGGCGGTATCCTGTCGAAGGACGTCGTGCATTACATGAGCGGCACCGAAGCCGTGACCGCGATGGCCGACGGAAAGGCGGACGGGGTTCTCGCCAGCCGCGCACAGATCGAGACGGTCCTGCACGAAAAGGCGGAAGCGCGGGTCGATCGCCGCAAGATGCCGCTGCCCGCCTTCGCCTCCCCCGGCTGGGACATCGGCATGGCGGTCAAGGAAAACAGCCGGACGCTGGGCGACGCGGTCGAGGAAATCATGGCCGCCATGGCGGCATCGGGCCAGTTGCAGGCGCTGTTCGCCGCCCACGGCGTCAGCTACGCCGCGCCTCTCGCCGCCTGAACCTTTCGCCGTTTTCCGCGCGATCCCGGGCAGGCATCCGACCCAAGGTCCAATTGTTCCGCTCGTGCATCGGCATAGGCTGACTTGCCACGGGCGCGCGGTGCGGGCCTGAACATGGGAGGATGATGATGAAGGGACGTATTTTGCGTTCGCTCGGTGGTGCCGCCGCGCTTGCGCTCGTCGTTGCGGGTGCGCCGCTGATGGCCCAAAACGGGCCGACCGACGCCGATCTGATGAACGATGCCGCCTCGACCGGCGACGTGCTGACCTATGGCATGGGGCCGCAGGCCCAGCGCTTCAGCCCGCTGAAGCAGATTGACGCATCCAACGTGGCGAAGCTCGTGCCGGCCTTCGCCTCTTCGCTGGGTGGCGAGAAGCAGCGCGGACAGGAAGCCCAGCCGATCGTCTATGACGGCACGATCTACGTCACCGGCAGCTATTCCCGCGTTTTCGCGTTCGACGCGCGCACGGGCGAAGAGAAGTGGCAGTATGACGCCCGCCTGCCGGAGGCGATCATGCCCTGCTGCGACGTCGTCAATCGCGGCGCCGCCATCTATGGCGACAAGATCATCTTCGCGACGCTGGACGCGCGCGTCGTGGCGCTGAACCGCAACACCGGCAAGGTGGTCTGGAACAAGCAGATCGCCGACTATCAGGCCGGCTATTCCGCCACGGCCGCGCCGATCATCGTCAAGGGCATGGTCATCACCGGCAATAGCGGTGGCGAATTCGGTGTTGTCGGTGCCGTCGAAGCGCGCGACGTCAACACCGGCGAACTGATCTGGCACCGCCCGGTGATCGAAGGCCACATGGGCACGCTGCGCGGCAAGGACAACGGCATCACCGGGAAGACCAACGCCAGCTGGCAGGGTGACCTATGGAAGACCGGCGGCGGCGCCACCTGGCTCGGCGGCACCTATGACCCCGAAACCAACCTGCTGTTCTTCGGCACCGGCAACCCAGCGCCGTGGAACAGTCACCTGCGCCCGGGCGACAATCTCTACACCAGCTCGACACTGGCGATCGACCCGGACACCGGCGTCATCAAGTGGCATTACCAGACCACCCCGCATGACGGCTGGGACTTCGACGGCGTGAACGAGTTCATCCCCTTCGACGCGACGGTGAAGGGCAAGCCGATGAAGCTGGGCGCGAAGGCGGACCGCAACGGCTATTTCTACGTGCTCGACCGCACCAACGGAAAACTGATCAGCGCCAGCAAGTTTGTGATGCAGACGACCTGGGCCGACGGCATCAACCTGAAGACCGGTCGCCCCAACTATATCGAGGCGGGCCGTCCACCAGCACCGGGCGCCGAAAAGGGCAAGCCGGTCTTCGCTTCCCCCAGCTTCCTGGGCGGCAAGAACTGGATGCCGATGGCTTACAGCCATGACACCGGCCTGTTCTACATCCCGTCGAACGACTGGGGTATGGACATCTGGAACGAGGGCATCGCCTACAAAAAGGGCGCGGCCTATCTGGGCGCCGGCTTCACGATCAAGCCGATCGCCGAGGACCATATCGGCGCCCTGCGCGCGATGGACCCCAAGACCGGCAAGATCATGTGGGAATATAAGAACAAGGCACCCCTGTGGGGCGGCGTTCTGACCACCGGCGGCAATCTGGTCTTCACCGGCACGCCGGAAGGCTATCTGAAGGCCTTCGACGCGAAGACCGGACAGGAACTGTGGAAGTTCCAGACCGGATCCGGAGTGGTCGGCAGTCCCGTCACCTGGGAACAGGATGGCGAGCAGTATGTCGCGGTCATGTCCGGCTGGGGCGGCGCGGTTCCGCTGTGGGGTGGCGAGGTCGCGAAATCCTTCAAGGACATCAACCAGGGCGGTTCGCTCTGGGTGTTCAAGCTGCCGAAATAACGGAGCAAAGGCCATGATCGTCATGGGACGTGGACATTATGCAATGCAGTCGCCGGGAGTTCCGCCGGGTGCCATGCGGCTTGCCACGTCTCATGACTTGGCCGATCATCCTGTACGGGGACGGGAGATGAATCAGTATATGGGCGCGGACGCGATCATGGAGCGGGTGCTGATCGTCGACGACCATCCGCTGGTTCGCGACGGCCTGCGCAGCGTGATCTCCTTCAGTTTCGACTCCTGCGAGATATTCGAGGCGGCGGGCATGGACGAAGCCATCGCCACGCTCGAGAAGCAGGACAATTTCGACCTCGTCCTCCTCGACCTCAACATCCCCGACGTCCGCCGTCTCGACGGGCTGCGCCTGCTGCGCACCCGCTTCCCGATCGTGCCGGTGGTCATGGTCTCCGGCGCGTTCGACCGCGCGATCGTTCAGGAGGCGCTGGCCGCCGGGGCCGCCGGTTTTATCCCCAAATCATTGAAGCGCAGCGGCATCGTCGAGGCGCTCCACCGTATCGTCGCGGGGGAGATCTACCTGCCCGAATCGATCGGCGAAACGAGCGCGCCATCGCCCGAAGAGGACGATATCAGCCGCCGTATCGCCAGCCTGACGCCGCAGCAGCGCACGGTGCTCGCCCACCTCGTGCGCGGCCGCCTCAACAAGCAGATCGCGCATGATCTGGGCGTGTCGATGACAACGATCAAGGCCCATGTCTCGGCGATCCTGCAGAAGCTGGGCGTGCTCAGCCGCACCCAGGCGGTGATCAAGGCGAACCGGGTGCACTTCGCCGCCGACGGCGACTGAAAACCCCTTCCCTCAGCGCCATATCGTCCTGAGCAGCGCGCGCAGTTGCGCGGGTTTCACCGGCTTGTTCAGTAACGGGATCGCCCGCTCGTCCAGCCGGACCTTCAACGCTTCGCCCCGGTCGGCCGAAATCATGATCGCGGGCACCGCCGTGCCGAAATGGGCATTGAGCCGGTCCATCGTCGCATCGCCGGTCTCCCCGTCATTGAGGTGATAGTCGATCAGCACGACGTCAGGCATGGCCCCGTCCGCAAACGGCCGGATGGCTTCGTCGAAACCGCCGGCCGTTTCGACCTTGCACCCCCATCCTTCCAGCAGGGTACGCATGCCGGTCTGGATCGACCGCTCATTGTCGATGACCAGTACCGCCATGCCGCGCATGCCGCGGTCCCGGCCGATGCTGTCATTCTGCGTGGCTCCGTCCTGGACCGGTTGGCCGAGCGGCACGTCGATCGAAAAAACCGAGCCCCGGCCGGGCGCCGAATCCAGCGTGACGCAATGCTTCAGCATGTCGCTCGCGCGCTTGACGATGGCCAGGCCGAGCCCCTTGCCACCCTGCCGATTGTCGAAGCGGCGGAATTCCTCGAAGATCAGGGACTGTTTATCCGCCGCAATGCCCGGCCCGGTATCCGCGACACTCACACGAACACTGTCGGCGGTGGCCCGACAGCGTACACGGACTGACCCCCGCTGCGTATAGCGCAGCGCATTCGACAGAAAATTCTGGAGGATGCGGCGCAGCAACCGGATGTCTGAGCGCACCCACATCACCTCAGTCTCGACATGCAGTTCAAGGCCACTCGACCGGGCCATCGGCGCGAACTCGACCCGTAGGGTCTCGATCAGCCGGTCGAGCCGGAAATCGCCGATCTCGGGCTGGATCGCACCGGCATCCAGGCGGCTGATCTCCAGCAGCGCCTCCAGCAGATCCTCGACGGAATCGAGCGCGGTCGAGGTCTGGTTGACCAGCGCACGGGTCGGCAGCGCCAGACGGCGGTCACCGAGCGCCGCAACGAACAGGCGCGCGGCGTTCAGCGGTTGCAGCAGGTCATGGCTGGCGGCGGCGAGAAAGCTGGTCTTCGACAGGTTGGCGCGCTCGGCCGCCGTCTTCGCATCCAGCAGTTGCGCCTCGACCAGCCTGCGCTCGTCGACCTCCGCCTCCAGCCTGCGATTGACCTCCACCAGTTCGCCGGTACGCTCGGCCACATGCCGTTCCAGCATCTCGGCGGTTTCCTGCAAAGATGCCTGCGATCGCAGCATGTCTGTGACGTCGGTGAAGCCGAGCACCTGACCACCCCGCTCCATCGTGTTGCTGCGTACCTCGAAACTGCGTGCGCCGCACGCCACCAGCCGGTTCATCCGTTCGCTGCGGTGGCGGTCGCCGCGCCAGTCCAGACAGCCGCCATCCGCCATGCCGAGCGTATCGCGGCACCAGGACAGGAGCGCCGCGTGCGTCCCCATGCCCTTGCCCCAGTCCTCCGGCAGGCCGAGCAGGCGCTGCAGCGCCTCGTTCCAGGCCGCCAGGCGGCCTTCCGCGTCGAACAGGCAGACACCCTCCGACAGATTGTCGAGCGTCGCCTGCAGCACGATGTTGCGTTCCGCCAGTTCCCGTGCCCGGTCCCGTGCGTCCTCCGCCTTCACCTCGGTGATGTCGGTATAGATGCCGACGATGCCGCCCTCGCTGGTGCGCAACTCGTTGATCTGCACCCAGCGGCCGTCCGCCAGCGCCTGCACATGACCACCCGCAGCAACGCTGTGCCGCGCGAGCCTGTCGGACACCCAGCGGTCGGGCGCGACCAGCGATCCGGGCGGACGATGATGCACCGCCGCCAGCTTCGCGATCTCGTCGAAGCGCATGCCTTCCTGCACCTGGCCAGCGATCTCCGGCCAGAAGCCGAGATACGCCTCGTTGAACAGGACAAGCCTGTCCTCGGCATCGAACAGCACGAACCCCTCGTTGATCGAATCGATCGCGTCGCGCAGCCGCATGCGGGTGGCGTCCGCCGCCATATGCGCCTTGGCGAGGTCGGCGTTGGCGTTGGCGAGCCTGCCGAGCGCATCCTCCAGTTCGATCGTCCGGTCGCGTACCTTCGCTTCCAGAGAGATCGCGGTCTCGAACATGGAGAAGGCATTGCCGGCAACATCGCTGGACCGCTCGACCCGGTCCATCAACGCCGCATTGATCTTCCGCAACTTGGCCAGTTCGGCCCGCAAAGCCGCCAGTTCCGCGTCGGTCTCTTCCGGCAGGGAGGCGGCAATCTTCGTCATCGTCCTATGGCCAGTCCACTGAACGTCTGGTTCACATGCAACGCGTGATACTGCTCGCCATAGGTGTTGAAGCCGATTACCCGGTGGCGCTCATACAGTTCGGAAACGAGACGGCCGATCTGGCGCTGCTCTGCATCGATGCGGTTGAGTACGCAATCAAAGGCAATGATCCGGTCGACCTGTCCCACCCGGCCCGCAATGTCGTGGAACAGCGACTCCATGCCCGCGATCCGCTCGATGGGCTCCCCCACGGTCATGACGATCCCCTCGTCGATCGCGCAATAGAAGGTCAGGCTGCCGTCCGCGTTCGCGCTCTGGACGGAACGGACATGATATTCGCCACCAGCGCGGACCATCAGCGGATGGGCGGCATAGAAGGCGATGCCCAGCGCCTCTCCGGCATGCCCCGCGAGCCGCAGATATTCCTGCGCCGCCGGCTCTGCGTTGATCTCTGTGACGATCCTGTCTTCCGGCACGGCGCCCGTGACGACCATCTTCCGGTCACCGGGACGATAATGCTGCGCCTTGAACACATGGACCGGCCGTGGCGTCGACAGGATCGCAACGACGGCGGCGCGGGCATGAAAGCGGCCGCCTTCAAAAATCGCGGTCTCCAGGAACATCAGCCCGTCGCCCGAAGATCCGCCGATCAGCGGTATGTCACCCAGCGCGTCCTGGATGGTCATGGTGAGCAGTTCCTCGCGGTGCGACAGGCCGTCGACCAGGAACAAGGCGACATGGTTGATCTTGTCGCCCAGATGGCGGCTGTCGCGTTCAGCCACAGCCGCCAGCGTCCTGATGGCCTCACGCGCGGCGATCGGATCGAAATCCTCGACATCGTCGAAGCAATGCGAGACAAGATGAAAGCCGGACGCCGGGAAGCCGATGACGCTCAGGCTTTCCTGATCATAGCCTTCCGACGTCAGTTCTCCCGAACTGGTGCACCCGATGGTCACGACGCCCTCGCTTGCGCGGTTGATCGCACGCGACAGAGCATCGCGATCGAACAGATGGGAACAGAATATCAGCATGCCCGCCATCGGCTCGTCGCCGAGTTCGGTGATGATCTCTCTCATTGCCTGCGCCGGGTCAGCGGCGTGACTTGAAGCGAATCCGATCGCCGATGCCAGCAAACTCATCCCCTGTCCTCTTATGCTGTTTCCCGGCTTATGCACCTTCCATCAAGGGCTTGTCATCCCGGGAAATCCGGCCAGGCGGCCGGGTGCGGGACAGGTTCGGACGACACTCCTCTGCCCTGCATCGCATAGGGACGGCATCATGCGCCACGGGGCGGATCGCCCGCCGCTGCGAGTGCCATGTCCTCGGCATCGGAAAACACCCTGGATCGGACGATGAACCGCACCCCTTCCGGGCTTTCCAGCGACATGCCCGCGCCACGGCCCGGCACGACGTCGATCGTGATCTGGGTATGTCGCCAGTATTCGAACTGCGCGGCGCCGATCCATACCGGCACGTCGCCGGCCACATGACCGAGCAGGATGTCCTGCGCGCCGACTTTGAACTCCCCGCGCGGAAAGCACATCGGGGCGGAACCGTCACAACAGCCGCCCGACTGGTGAAACATCAGCGGACCGTGCCGCCGGGTCAGGTCCGCGATCAGTGTGTCGGCCGCCGGCGTGGACAATATGCGGGGCGTGAGGTGATCCATGATCGCCATCCTCCTTTGCGAAGGCAGAAGCGGCGGACATCCGGAGATGCCCGCCGCAGGCTGAAGGCGAGAGGGGAGACGCCTTCGAACCCAGCCGTCAGAAGAAGCCCAGCGCCTTCGGGCTGTAGCTGACCAGCAGGTTCTTCGTCTGCTGATAGTGATCAAGCATCATCTTGTGATTCTCGCGGCCGATGCCCGACTGCTTGTAACCGCCGAACGCCGCGTGCGCGGGATAGGCGTGGTAGCAATTGGTCCACACGCGGCCCGCCTGGATCGCACGGCCCATGCGATAGGCAGTGGTGCCGTTGCGGGTCCATACGCCCGCGCCCAGGCCATAGAGCGTGTCGTTGGCGATGGCGAGCGCGTCCGCCTCGTCCTTGAAGGTCGTGACCGACAGGACCGGCCCAAAGATTTCCTCCTGGAAGATGCGCATCTTGTTGTGCCCCTCCAGAACGGTCGGGGTTACATAATAGCCCTCGGCCAACTCGCCACCCAGGCTGGCGCGGGTGCCGCCGGTCAGAACCTTCGCGCCCTCATCCGTGCCGATGGCGATGTAGGAGAGAATCTTCTCAAGCTGATCGTTCGATGCCTGTGCGCCGATCATCGTTGCCGGGTCGAGCGGGCTACCCTGCTTGATCTTCTGCACGCGGGCGACCGCGCGCTCGATGAACTTCTCGTAGATGGATTCCTGCACCAGTGCGCGGCTGGGACAGGTGCAGACCTCGCCCTGATTGAGGGCGAACATCGCGAAGCCCTCCAGGCACTTGTCGAAATAATCGTCGTCCGCGTCCATGACGTCGGCGAAGAAGATGTTGGGCGACTTGCCGCCAAGCTCCAGCGTGACCGGGATCAGGTTCTCGCTGGCATATTGCATGATCAGGCGACCGGTCGTGGTCTCGCCGGTGAAGGCGATCTTGCTGATCCGCTTGTTGGTCGCGAGCGGCTTGCCCGCCTCCACGCCAAAGCCGTTGACGACGTTCAGCACGCCTTCCGGCAGGATGTCGCCGATCAGGTCCATCAGCACCATGATCGACATCGGCGTCTGCTCGGCGGGCTTCAGCACCACGCAGTTGCCTGCCGCCAGCGCCGGGGCAAGCTTCCAAGCGGCCATCAGGATCGGGAAATTCCACGGGATGATCTGGCCGACGACACCCAGGGGCTCATGGAAGTGATAGGCGACCGTGTCATGATCGATCTCTGCGATCGATCCTTCCTGCGCGCGGACGCAGCCCGCGAAATAGCGGAAATGGTCAATCGCAAGCGGGATATCGGCGGCCGTCGTCTCGCGAATCGGCTTGCCATTGTCGATCGTCTCGGCGAGCGCGAGGAGATCGAGATTATCCTCCATCTTCTGGGCAATGCGATTGAGGATATTGGCCCGCTCGGTCGAGGAGCGCTTGCCCCAGCCTTCCTTCGCCTTGTGCGCGGCATCAAGCGCCAGTTCGATGTCCTCGGCGGTGCCGCGCGCCACCTTGCAGACAGGCTGGCCCGTCACCGGCGAGGTGTTGTCGAAATAGTCGCCGCGAACCGGCGCGACCCACTGGCCGCCAATGAAATTGTCGTACTTATCGCGGATCAGCGTTTTACCCGCAAACCGCTCCATCGCCTGTTGCAACATCATCCATCTCCTTGAGGAATCAAAGTTTGATGGAAGGGTGGCACAGACGACAGAGGACACAATTGGACCTTAGGTCGGGAGACGGGACAGAAACGCCGACTACCCGGTCTTCACATAGGTCCCGAACCAGCCAAGCATGGCTTTCCATGCCGCCGCAGCTGCCTCGGGGCTATAGCTCGGACGATAATCGGCCATGAAGCCATGATCCGCCTCCGGATAGACGGTGATGGCGCAGGGCGGAGCCTTACCCGCCGCTTTCAGCCTGGCCTCCATGGCGGTGACGTCGCTCACCGGAATGCCCTTGTCCTTGCCGCCATACTGGCCGAGCACCGGCGCCCGAAGGGCGGCCACCAGTTCGGAGGGCGACCTGGGCTGGAGCGGGGCCGGCGTGCCCGTCAGTCTGCCGTAGAAGGCAACGCCCGCATCCAGCGAGCGGCTGTGCGCGGCATAGAGCCAGACGATCCGGCCGCCCCAGCAGAAACCGGTGATCCCCCGTCCGCGCGCATCGCCGCCATGCGCGCCGGCCCAGGCGAACACGGCATCAATGTCCGACAAAACCTGCGCGTCTGGCGCCTTCGAAACGATGGTGTCGATCAATAGCTTGAAGTCGCTGACCTTCGTCGCATCGCCGTGGCGGGCAAAAAGGTCGGGCGCGATCGCGTAGTAGCCCGCCTTGGCAAAGCGACGGCACATATCCTTGATCCACGAATGCACGCCGAAAATCTCGTGCACCACAACGATCACCGGCGCAGCGCGCCCCTTCGCCGGACGTGCGACATGGACCGGGACAGCAAAACCGTCGGCCGCCCCGATGGTCGCGTCTTCCTCGACGATCCCCTCGGCGGATGTCTCGATCGTCGTCGCGGCAAGCGGCTGGCAGGCGGCAGCAAAACCGGCGGCGAATGCCCCTCCGACCAGCAGGCGGCGGCGATCCACCCCGATGCTCGACTCGATCCAGTTGCGATCTTCCGGCAAGCGATCCGTCATGTTTTCTCTCCTTCGGTCCCTTTGGTCATAGGACGATCGGCAAGGAAGTCCCCGCCAGCGATCAGCATGTCGGGATGCACCGGCTGCGTATAGACATAGGTCCACGCGGCGACACATCCGTCGACGCTCGCGACCGGCAACATGACACGGCGATATTCATGTGGCGCGGGAAAGCGGACCGAGCATTCCTCATAGTCGTCGAGTGCCGACAATGTCGTCTCGGGGTCATACAAGGCGAAGAGATCGCCGGTCACGTCCTCTCCGTCTTCGTCAGGAATGAAGCCGGGATAATCTGCAATCCTGTAAAGGTGCCCGCGCATTGTTCGGGTACCGAGCCAACGGGCCTGCCGCGCCAGCATGCCCGCCATGGGCACACCCGCTCCGCACCGGAGGGTGCCGTAGACGAACAAATAGGTGGGCGAAGGCGTCATCGGCAGTCCCAGCATGCTCCGCAAACTCGGCTACCCGGGCACAGCTGGTCAATGCCTTATTGGCGCGCGGAGATCAAAGCACAGGAACGAGTGCGGAATTATCCCATAATTGGTGCAAATTCCCAATAGGCAGCCTTTTCTTCTACGCGAATGCCGCACCCATCTCCGAGAAACGACGGGTTCCGGCCAAAAATGCGGTTTGGCACGCCCTCTGCAATGTCTCGAGCATCGCCGGCACGACCGGCATCGACCACATTCAGGGAGTTCACCAATGTCTCAGTTTCGCCTGTCCAATGTCGCCGCTTCCGTCACCGCAGCCTGTTTCGTGGCCGCCCTGTTTATCGGCGCGGCGCTTGAACCCGTTCTCTCCGTCGCCTGACCACCACCGTCCGCACCCGCATTCTTGAAAGGCCTACCTCACAATGGACCGCAACTTCACTCTCGACCGTCCCAACGGCAAGATCATGGGCGTGTGTGCCGGGCTCTCCGCCCGTACCGGCCTCGACGTTACGCTTCTGCGCGTCGGCCTGGTTCTGCTGACCGTGTTTGCGCTCGGTCCGGTCGCCGTCGTCGCCTATTTGCTCGCGGGATGGCTGGCGAACTGATCGCGTCCCACATGACCCAAACGCGAAAAGGCCGCTCCGTTTATGACGGGGCGGCCTTTTCGATACATGGCGCGAACGCCTGAAGGGCAGAGCCCTGTGGCCCGTCACGGGCCGGCCGGCCTCAGGCGTAGAGGACACCATAGAAGGTCAGCGCCTGGACGCCGACGGCGATCAGCGCCGTGGCACATGTTACTGCGATACGCATTTTTCTTTTCCTGCATTGCATTTTTATTACGGGACCGCGCACCTAGTGCCGGGCCACCAGACCCTCAATCGCAAAGCGCGTTCGGGCAGCTGCATTTTTTGCAACATACCGTTGCACTAATGAGACAGGGGTCTGCGCGCCGCGATTACCCACACCATTTCGGGCAACGCAAACACGCCGGAGCGGCCACCCTAAAGCCGGAACATGCCTTCGATCACCGTACGGCAACGGCCGCCCAGTATCACCCGGTCGCCCGCAAGCGTGCAGTGCAGATGCCCGCCCCGCGCCGATGCCTGATATGCCGTGAAGCTGTCGCGGCCCAGCCGTTCGGCCCAGAAGGGCACGATGATCGAATGAGCGGAACCGGTGACGGGATCCTCGTCGATGCCCGCGCCGGGGACGAACACACGGCTGACGACCTGCGCCGTCTCGCCAGGCGCAGTGGCGATATGAAGCATGTTGCCTGCCGCCTTCAGCGCCCGGAAATCCGGCCTCAGGGCCCGGATCGCCGCCTCGTCGCGATACAGGTAGACCATGTAATGGTCGCCACGCGCCAGCGTCTCCACCACGTCGCCGCCGATCGCCGCAAGGGTCGCGGGCGGCGGCACCGGATCGGGCGCCCATGCCGGGAGGGAGAGCGCATAGGCATCCCCGTCCCGCCGGACCTCCAGCACGCCCGCGCGCCGCGTGCGGAACCGGATATGCTTGCCGTCCCCCACATCAGCGATCAGGACATGGCCGCTGGCCAACGTGGCATGGCCGCACAATTGCGCCTCCACCGTGGGGGTGAACCAGCGCAGTTCGAAATCCGCCTCCGGATCATCCCTGAGCGGCACCGTGAAGGCCGTCTCGGAAAGATTATTCTCCTCCGCGATCGCCTGCAGCACCGCGTCGGGAAGCCAGGCGTCGAGCGGCATCACGGCCGCCGGATTGCCGGTGAAGGCATCCGCCGCGAAGGCGTCGACCTGAACGATAGGCAACTGGGTCATCGGACTGCTGGCTCCTTTGCTGGATGCAGCCCCTTGTCCATGGATCGCCCGGCAACAGAAAGGTCCGGTGCCCCCGCACTGGACCGCCCGGCACCCGGACCTACGGGTAAAGCAGCCCCTCGTCCCAGCCGTCCCCGGCACGGATGAACAGCCGCCGCTCGTGCAGGCGGTGCTCGCGATCCTGCCAGAACTCTATCCGCTGTGGCACCACGCGAAAGCCCGACCAGTGCGGCGGCCGGGTCACGTCACGCCCCTCGAACCGCGCCTTCACCGCGTCGAAACGGTCCATGAACGTCTCGCGGCTGTCGAGCGGGCGGGACTGGTCGGACGCCCAGGCACCCAGTTGCGAATCCCGGCTGCGGGTCGCGAAGTAAGCGTCGGCGATCGTGTCGGATACAATCTCCACCGCCCCCTCTATCCGGACCTGCCGCCGCAGCGACTTCCAGTGAAACAGCAGCGCGGCGTTGGGGTTGGCGTGCAGTTGCTCCGCCTTGCGCCCCTCGAAATTGGTATAGAAGACGAAGCCTTCCGGCCCGTGCCCTTTCAGCAAGACCATGCGGACGGACGGCCGCCCCATAGCATCGGCCGTGGCGAGCGCCATGGCGTTGCTGTCGTTGATCTCGCTGGCGCGCGCCTGCGCATACCATTCGTCGAACAGAACAAAGGGATCAGTGGCCATGGCGCCGCTCTAGGACCGGGCCGGGCTGCTGTCGAGAAGAGCGTGCGCGCCCGATAGCTGAACCCCGATGCTTGAACGACGGCCATTTCTTCGCCACATGGGTCGACGAGCAGCAATCCACGAGAAACAGGGCAGGAATGGCCGACCCCTACAGCATATTGGGCGTATCGCGCGGCGCGAGCGAAGCGGAGATCAAGAAGGCCTATCGCGGCCTCGCCAAGACGCATCATCCCGACCGGAACAAGGACAACCCCAAGGCAGCGGACAAGTTTGCGGAGATCACCCGCGCCTATGACCTGCTGACCGACAAGGACAAGCGCGCCCGGTTCGACCGGGGCGAGATCGACGGCGATGGCAATCCGACCAATCCGTTCGGCGCAGGGTTCGGCGGCGGGGGCGGAGGCTTCGGCGGCAACCGGGGCGGCGCGCAGGGTGGCGGCTTCGAATTTTCCAGCGAGGGCGGCGACTTCGGCGACATATTCGAGGGGCTGTTCGGCGGCGGCAGGCGCGGCGGCGGCGGCTTCGCGGGCTTTGGCCGGGGCGGTGGCGGGCGCGCGGCGCCGCAGGCCAAGGGGGCGAACACCACCTATCGCCTGTCGGTCGGCTTCGTCGATGCGGCGACGCTCGCGCCCCAGCGCATCACCCTGCAGGACGGCAAGACCATCGACCTGAAGCTGCCCGCCGGGGTCGAGAGCGGCACGCAGATGCGCTTGTCGGGCAAGGGGCAGCCTGGACCGGGCGGCGCGGGCGATGCGATCGTCACCATCGACGTGAAGGCCCACACCTTCTTTACCCGTGACGGCGACAATATCCGCCTCGACCTGCCGGTGACCCTCGACGAGGCGGTCAACGGCGCGAAGGTGCGGGTGCCGACCGTCGATGGCCCGGTCATGCTGGGCGTGCCCGCCGGCGCGTCCTCCGGCAAGACCCTGCGCCTCAAGGGCAAGGGCTTCACCGGCAAGAGCGGGACGCGCGGCGACCTGCTCGTGACGTTGCAGGTCGACGTGCCCGCGGATGACGCAGCCCTGAAGGCATTCGTGGAAGGCTGGACGGACAATCGGCCCGTCCGTGGACATCTGGGCGTCTGAAGACGTTGGTCGCCCCATGAGGGACTTGTCACCGCAATCGCCCGAGGCGCGCCGCCTCTATCGCAGGGATGGCAGCGAACGGGCGAAATACAGCCTCTACCGCCTGCGTCACGGCGCATATTTCGTCGAGATCGCGAAGCGGACGGCGGTCGGCGTCTACACCGACGGCTTCATCCATGCGGGCAACCTGGCCTACCTGTCGCTTGTCGCGCTGTTCCCCTTCTTCATCGTCGCGACCTTCATCGCCAGCATCTTCGGCCGGACCAGCGACGGCATCGCGGCCGTGAACGCTTTCCTGTTCGCGGTGCCGCCGTCGGTCGCCGACGTGCTGCGCCCTGCGATCGAGGGCGTGATATCGGCCCGCACGTCCGGCGGACTGCTGTGGCTGGGCGGCCTTGTCGGCCTGTGGACGACCGGCAGCCTGATCGAAACGATCCGCGACATCCTGCGCCGCGCCTATGGCACGAAGAGCGGCAAGGCATTCTGGCAATACCGGCTGGGGTCGATCGGCATCATCGTCGTCAGCGTGTTTGCGGCAATGTTCGCCTTTTCCCTTCAGGTGATGGTGACGGCCGCAGACGAGGTGATCCACCGCCTGTTCCCCTTCGCCGACCTTGCTATCACCATCGTCCAGGCGACAAAACTCATCCCGTTCGTCATTCTCGCCGCCGCGCTCTACTTCCTGTTTGTGTCGCTGACGCCCAGCGCCTATCGTTCGAAACAGTTTCCGAAATGGCCGGGCGTACTGCTCACGGCGTTGTGGTGGTACGGCACGCTGATCCTGCTGCCGGTCGCATTAACGCATTTCGCCAGTTATGACCTCACCTACGGCAGCCTCGCCGGTGTCATGGTGGTGCTCATTTTTTTCTTCCTCGTCGGGCTCGGCGTGGTAATTGGCGCCGAACTCAACGCGGCGCTGGCAGAATTCCCGGACGATGAGCCGGAAACGCGGACGCCGGAAGAACAGACAGCAGAACAAGGGACAAGACCCGCATGACTGAGATGAAGACCGGCGGCCTGATGCAGGGCAAACGCGGCCTCATCATGGGCCTCGCCAACGACAAGTCGCTGGCATGGGGGATCACCAAGGCGCTGCATGCGCAGGGCGCTGAGCTTGCCTTCTCCTATCAAGGCGAGGCGCTGGAAAAGCGGGTGCGGCCGCTGGCGGAGGAAATCGGCTCCGACTTCCTCGTCGAATGCGATGTCGGCGACATGGACCGGCTGGATGCGACCTTCGACGTGATCAGGGAACGGTGGGGTACGCTGGACTTCGTCGTTCATGCCATCGGCTTTTCCGACAAGAACGAGTTGCGCGGCCAGTATGTCGACACCAGCCTCGAGAACTTCCTGCTGACGATGAACATCTCGGCATACAGTTTTGTCGCGGTCGCCAAGCGCGCGCGCGCATTGATGCCCAACGGTGGATCGCTGCTGACGCTCACATATTACGGGGCGGAGAAGGTGATCCCGCACTACAACGTCATGGGTGTCGCGAAGTCCGCGCTGGAAACCAGCGTCAAATATCTGGCGATGGACCTGGGACCGGAGAACATCCGCGTCAATGCGATCTCGGCTGGCCCCATCAAGACGCTGGCGGCGAGCGGCATCGGTGACTTCCGCTACATCATGAAGTGGAACGAATATAATTCGCCGCTGCGCCGCAACGTGACGATCGAGGATGTCGGCGGCGCCGGCCTTTATCTGCTGTCGGATCTGGCGTCGGGCGTCACCGGCGAGATCCACCATGTCGACGCGGGCTATAACGTCATCGGCATGAAGGCCGAGGATGCGCCGGACATGGCGCTGGAGAAGTGAGCTTCAACACATTCGGTCGCGTCCTGCGCTTTTCCACCTGGGGGGAGAGCCACGGCCCCGCGATTGGTGCAGTGGTCGACGGGTGCCCTCCGGGCATTGCCCTTTCCGAAGACGATATTCAGCCGTTTCTCGACAAGCGGCGCCCCGGCACGTCGAAGTTCACGACACAGCGGCGCGAGCCGGACGCGGTGCGCATCCTTTCGGGCGTGTTCGAAGGGAAGACGACCGGCACACCGGTCAGCCTGATGATCGAGAATGTCGACCAGCGGTCGAAGGATTATTCCGAGGTTGCCAAGGCCTATCGCCCTGGCCATGCCGACTATGCCTATGACGCGAAATATGGCTTTCGCGACTATCGCGGCGGCGGACGCTCGTCCGCGCGCGAAACGGCGAGCCGGGTGGCGGCGGGCGCGGTGGCTCGACTGGTGATCCCCGATGTCGACATCTTCGCCTATGTCAGCGAGATCGGCGGCGACGCGATCGACTATGCGCATTTCGACGCGGCCGAAATCGACAACAACCCGTTCTTCTGTCCCGATCCGGAGGCCGCAAAGCGCTGGGAAACGCTTGTCGACGCGGCGCGCCTCGACGGATCGTCGCTGGGCGCGGTCGTCGAATGCGTGGCGTCCGGCGTCCCCGCCGGCTGGGGGGCGCCGCTCTACGCCAAGCTCGACAGCGAACTGGCCGCCGCGATGATGTCGATCAACGCGGTGAAAGGCGTAGAGATCGGCGACGGCTTTGCTGCCGCCCGCCTGCGCGGCGAGCAGAATGCCGATCCGATGCGGTCGGGCAATGACGGCAACCCCGTGTTCCTCGCCAATCATGCGGGCGGCATCGCCGGCGGTATCGCCACAGGGCAGCCGATCAAGGTTCGCATCGCCTTCAAGCCCACCAGTTCCATCCTGATCCCGGTCGAGACCGTGACGCGCGAGGGCGAGGCGAGCGAGATCATCACCAAGGGCCGCCACGACCCCTGCGTCGGCATTCGTGGCGTTCCGGTGGTGGAGGCCATGATGGCGCTGGTGCTCGCCGACCAGAAGCTGCTGCATCGCGCCCAGTGCGGCTGAACCACACGCCCAAAGCGACGGGTAAACACCGGACAGGAGCGGATTTCGCCCGCATGGCGCTGGCGGCTTGCGTTGCGATATCCGTTACTGCCTGATAGGCTCATCTGCGACTTTCATCTTCGGCCCGGACCTGCCGGAACCGTATTCATTGCACCGTTATCGGGGATTTCATGGGACGACGCCTGACCAGTTTCATTCTTGCGGGCATGGTCCTGGGTGTCATCTGCGGATATGTCGCTCACCTCGTCACGGGCGCGGACAAGGCTGCGGCGGAGGAAGTCGCAGGCTACTTCCACCTGATCGCCGACGTCTTCCTGCACCTGATCAAGATGATCATCGCGCCGCTGGTGTTCTCTACGCTGGTCGCCGGTATCGCCCATATGGGTGACAGCGCTGCGCTCGGCCGGATCGGCGGCCGGGCGATCGCCTGGTTCATCGTCGCCAGCCTGATTTCGCTCAGCCTCGGCCTGATGTTCGTCAACCTGTTCGAGCCCGGCGTCGGCCTCAATCTGGTACGCAGCGGCGCGGAGTCCGGCGTCAGCACAGACGCCCTCAACCTGCGCGATTTTGTGCTTCATATCTTCCCGACATCATTCTTCGACGCGATGGCCAGCAACTCGATCCTTCAGATCGTGGTGTTCTCGCTGTTTGTCGGCGTGGCCCTCACCGCGATCGGCGAGAAGGGTGCACCGATCGTGCGCGGCATCGAGGCGCTGGTCGAACTGATGCTGCAGGTCACCAATTATGTGATGCGCATGGCCCCTTATGCCGTGTTCGGCGCCATCGCATCGGTCGTGACCACGCAGGGTCTGGGCGTGCTGGCGACGTTCGGCAAGCTGATCGGCGAATTCTACATCGCCCTATTCACGCTCTGGGCGCTGCTCGCCTTCATGGGCTTCCTGTTCCTCGGCAAGCGCCTGATCCGTCTGCTGCGCTATGTTCGCGAGCCGTTGCTGATCGCCTTTTCCACCGCGTCGTCGGAGGCCGCATATCCCAAGATGCTGGAGCAGCTCGACCGGTTCGGCGTGCCCCGCCGCATCTACAGCTTCGTCCTGCCGCTGGGCTACAGCTTCAACCTGGACGGGTCGATGATGTACGCGACCTTCGCGACCATCTTCATCGCGCAGGCGTATAATATCGACCTGTCGCTGGCGACGCAGATCACCATCCTGCTCGTCCTGATGGTCACCAGCAAGGGCATCGCCGCCGTGCCCCGCGCATCGCTCGTCGTTGTCGCCGCCACGCTCGGCCAGTTCGATCTGCCGGTCGAGGGCGTCGCCTTCATTCTTGCCATCGATCATTTCATGGACATGGGCCGCACCGCCACCAACGTGCTGGGCAACGCCATCGCGACGTCCGTCATCACCAAGTGGGAAGGCATGATCGAGGTGGAGGAGCCGGAGGAAGGCGTCTATCCCAAGGCGCCATCACACACGGCGTCGCATGGTGCGGGCGGGCTGGAACTGGCCCACGACATGGTGACCGAACGGAAGCCCCGTTCATGACCTCGCAACAGAGCGTTCCGGCGGCATGACTCCCACCGCACGGACGGGAGCGGCGATCGTTGCCGTCCTCGCCTGGGCAGGGCTGGTAGTCCAGTTCACGGCGTCTTTCGACGCGACGGGATCGACCGGGCAAACTCTCTGGGTGCTGCTGCGGTTCTTCACGATCCTGACGAACCTGCTCGTCGCGGTGCTTTTCAGCGGTATCGCGTTCGGAAACGATGCATGGGCAAGCCCCCGGCTGGTCGGCGGCACGATGCTGGCGATCCTGCTCGTCGGCATCGTCTATGGTCTGCTGCTCAGCAACATTCCCCTGCCCACAGCCGGCGGTTCCCAAATGGCGAATATCCTGCTGCACAAGGTGACACCCGTTGCCGTACCGCTCTGGTGGACCGCCTTCGCGCGCAAGGGCGGCACCACCCACCGCGACCCATGGCTGTGGGCGCTCTATCCGCTGGCGTATCTGCCTTACGCGCTGGCGCGCGGCATGTCGGAAGGTGTCTATGCCTATCCGTTCATCAACCTCGACAGGCTGGGCTGGGGCCAGGTGCTGGCCAACGCCGCCATGATCGCTCTGGGCTTCCTTGTCGCCGGCCATGTTGTCGTCGCCATCGACCAGAGGCTCAGCCGTCGCCAGCGCTGACCACGTTACCGCCCGGGGTCGAGTTGCCGATAGATACGGGACAGCATGGCAATACCATATACCTGAACGGCGGTGGTCGCGATGGTCGAGGCGATGTTCCCGATAGCGACGGAAGCGCCCGCGCCGCCCACCAGCCCGCCGATCGACCCAAGCACGATGCGCGCGGCCTCCGACACGACAAGGGTGACCAACGAGAAAACGATGAAGAAGGCAAAGAGCCGCAGGAAGTGCCCCTGCGAAAGCCGCCAGGCCCGGCGCAGAAGGCCAAGTGGCCCTTCCGGCCGGTCCAGCACGACCGGATTGAGCAACAGCAGGCGAATGCTCGCATAGCCGATGAAACCGAAAAGCATCGCCGTTCCGAAGGTTACGGCCAGCCCACCCGCGATCCGCGAGACCATCGCCAGCACCGCGATCGGCACCGCAAGAAGCAGGATCGCGGCGGCGAAGATACCCGTCATCACCAGCATCGATCCCAGAAATGCGGGCAGGCGCGCAACGCCCAATCGCAACGCCTCTCCCGCGCTGATGCCCGGCCGCAGCGCCAGCGCAAACAATGCGAGACTGCCGAACGCGGTGACGAGCAGGCAAATGCCCATGCCAAGTACGAAGTCGGCCGGCAGCGGAGGCAGGTCACCCTTGCGCTGGCTCGCCCACTGGACAAGCTCCGGAGGCACCATCTGCTGCAGGATGATGCTGGGGATCGTCATGAACAACAGGGCGACGAGGGACAGCAACTCCCATTCACGCCGCACGAAGGCCACGCTGTCCTCCCATGCCTTGCCGATGGACAGTGACGCCATATCTTAAACTCAAACCCCGGATCACGAATGCAGCCGTTTGGCCGACGGCAGACTTGATCCCTCACTTCCGGCAAGTCAAGGAAGCGCCGATGAGCGAGACCGAGATGATCGAATGGCGCGTGGAGCAGGCGCCCCTTTCCTATCCCGAAGCGCTGGCCGCCATGGAACAGCGGGCTGCGGCGATCGCGGTGGGGGAAGCGGGAGAGCGCGTCTGGCTGATCGAGCATCCCCCGCTCTACACCGCCGGCACGAGCGCGGACCCGGCGGAGATGCTCGACCGGCGCTTCCCGGTCTATGATGCCGGACGCGGCGGACGCTATACCTATCACGGACCTGGACAACGCGTCGGCTATCTGAACATCGACCTCGGCTCGCGGGGCAAGGATATCCGCAACTTCGTCCATCATCTTGAGGGATGGGTGATCGACACTCTTGCCGATTTCGGGGTCGATGCCCGCCGCGCGCCAGGTCGCATCGGCATATGGACCGACGATCTGGAGGGGCGCGAGGCGAAGATCGGCGCCATCGGTATCCGTGTCCGCAAATGGGTGACGTTGCACGGCTTTTCGGTCAACATCGATCCCGACCTTTCGCATTTCGCAGGCATCGTGCCCTGCGGCATCAGCGCGTTTCCGGTGACCAGCCTGCGTGCGCTCGGCATCGATGCAAACATGGCGGAATTCGATACGGCCTTGAAACGAAATTTTCCCGGCTTTATCGCTCGGCTTGGCCGCTGCGGCGCAAATCGCTGAACAGGCGCTTGCGCCCCGTTAACCTTTCGGCCAAGCCGGGAGAGACCCCCCAAGGGGTTCCGTTTGGAGAACAGAATGTCGCAACCCTCCATTACTGTGCTGATCCGCCGGTCCGTCACGCCGCTGTTGCTGGCACTTGCGGTGACCGCTTGCGGCAAGAGCGGCGAAGGCACCGGTAACACGGTTACGATGAAGGATATGGAGGTCGTCGACGGCACGACCACTGACGCGATGACCGACCTCGACGGCGTCCGGGCGGAGGGCACCGCGATGGCTCCCATGTCCGGCAACGCCAGCGCCGCCAAGGCGACGCTCGCAAAGAAGGCCGAGGATACGTCCGCCCCTGCCGAAGGCGACGCGGAAGTCGTATCCGATCAATAGATCGAGCCCCGACCCAGACTGGTCGATTCATCGCCGGTACAGGTCGATCCATCGACAAGGCCGATGCCGCGCAAGGCTCCGTGCTATGCCCCCGGTGACCGGCCCGGGCCCTGTCGGCCCAAGCAATCACAAGCCAGGACAACTGCCGTGAGACTTTCAGCCGCCCTGTTCCTCCTTCCGGCATTGGCGGCGATGGCCCAGCCAGCCAGCGCACAGCTGTTCTGGAACCCGCCTGATTTGTCGACGCCGCCGGTGACCGGCGCGGAACCAGGCATGCTGAACCTGCCCGGCGCGACGCCGGAAGAACTGCGCGCCGGCCTCGTTTGGAACCTGCGCGCCGCCCTCAACGTCGCGGCGCTCCAGTGCGATTTCGAGCCGACTTTGCTCACCACGAGCAACTACAACGCCATGATCGCCCATCATGACGACGAACTGGCCAATTCGTTCAAGACGCTCGGCACCTACTTTCAGCGGACCGCAGGCAAGGGCAAACCCGGCCAGATGGCGCTCGACCAGTACGGCACGCGTATCTATTCGGCCTTCTCCACGGTGCAGGCGCAGCGCGGCTTCTGCCAGGTGGCCGGATCGATCGGACGCGATGCGATCTTCGCCGACAAGGGCAGGCTGTACGAGGTCGCGCAAAAGCGCATGGGCGAGCTGAAAAAAGCGCTGGTCCTCTCGGGCGAGCAGTTCTTCGGCGCGGTGGGCCACGGCTTCGAGACCAGCATGCCGTCGCTTGAGGACAACTGCTGGAAAGCCAACAAGAAGAAGGGTGACGCCCTGCTGACCAGCTGCAAGGATCGCTGGGAAACGGAAGCGAAGACGCCGAAGCCACTCGGCTGAGGGATACGCCCCATCAGCAGCGGGTGGCACGGCCGCTATCTGAGGCCGAGATATTTGTGCCCCTGTAACGTCAGCCGCCATTTCGGCCGATCAAGAACGAAATCGACCGCGGCGCGCGCATTGTCGGGCCCGTTCGCATCGTCGAGCGGCTGAACCAGCAAATTGTCGAAGGCCCATTGCTCCATGGCGGCGACATCGCTGCCCGGTTGCGGCCACACCAGCTTCAGCTCATTGCCCGTCTGCTGGACGACGGTACTCCCGGCCTTCGGGCTGACGCAGACCCAGTCGATGCCGGGATGGACCGGCAAGGTGCCGTTGGTCTCCATCGCGATCTCGAACCCCTCGGCATGCAGGGCGTCGACCAGCGCGCCGTCAACCTGCAGCATCGGCTCGCCGCCCGTCAGCACGACATAGCGTTCGGCTCTCCCTTCACCCCAGAAGCGCGCCGCCGCCGCGGCCAGTTCAGCCGCCCGCGCAAACCGGCCGCCGCCATCGCCATCGATGCCGACGAAATCGGTGTCGCAGAAGCGGCAGACGGCCTTCGCGCGGTCCTGCTCCCGCCCTGACCAGAGATTGCATCCGGCAAAGCGGATGAAGACGGCACGGCGCCCGGCGCGCACCCCCTCCCCCTGTAACGTCAGGAACATCTCCTTGACCGAATAGGCCATGGTGCCACCCCCTCAGGGCTTTTGTGCGTAGCGGGTCGGATCGGGAAGCCCGGCTTCCTGATAGCCCTTCGCACGCAGACGGCAGCTGTCGCACAGGCCGCAATGCTCGCCCGACGGTGTCGGATCATAGCACGACCACGAAAGGCCGGTGTCGATGCCCAGCCGATAGGCCTCCCGCACGATATCCGCCTTCGTCATGTGCTGGAGCGGCGCATTGATCCGTGGCGCATGCCCCTCGACCCCGGCCTTGGTGGCAAGCGACGCCAGCGCCTGGAACGCGGCGATGAACTCCGGACGGCAGTCGGGATAGCCCGAATAATCGAGCGCGTTGACGCCGATGAAAATGTCGCTCGCGCCGGCCGCCTCCGCCAGTCCGAGCGTGAGCGCCAGGAAGATCGTGTTGCGCGCGGGCACATAGGTCACTGGTATATCATCGCCCACGCCACCCTTTGGCACCGCGATATCGGCGGTCAGCGCCGACCCTCCAAATGCCGTCAGGTCGAGCGGCAGGACGATGTGCGAAATCGCGTTCATTGCGTCCGCAATACGCGTAGCGGCGCTGATCTCGACACGATGGCGCTGATTATAGTCGATCGTAAGGGCGAAGAGGCGATAGCCCGCCTCCCGCGCCAGAGCGGCGGACACCATCGAATCGAGACCGCCGGACAGGAGAACGACAGCGGACTTGTTACCGGAAGAAACCATGGCCCTCGCGCTAACGCCGCTGCCCCCCCGACGCAAGCGTAAGCCCGTCCGATCCGACCAAGCTGACCGTAGCGGCGGCGAAACGACCTTCCCGCGCGCCGTTGGGAGCCTGCCCCGCCCTAGCAACGCTTTGTCGCGCGTCGACCGCATGATACACAAAGGATATGGGCTATTTCCGAATCGGCAGAAAAGCACCCAAGATGACCGAGGGCTTGCGAGTCTATGCGGTCGGTGACGTGCACGGCTGCTTCAAGGAACTGGCCGGGCTGTTCCAGTTGATCGAACGCGATTCTCTCGGGCGCGAAGCCAAGAAGACACGAATTATCTTTCTCGGGGACATGATTGATCGCGGCCGGCAATCCGCCGATGTTTGCCGCCTGCTCTATGACCTTCGCGATTATGACGGGGTCGTCTGCCTGAAGGGCAATCATGAGAAGGCCATGTGCGATTCGCTGAACGGCGATCTCAGCGCATTGCGTTTCTGGATGGACTTCGGCGGTGCCTGGACCATGTTGAGCTGGGGCGTCGACCCGAAGCTGGTCCAGAACGCCCATCGCGGCGAGCGCTATCAGTGGGATCTGCTCGACGCGTTTCGCGCTGCCATTCCGCGGCCCATCGCGCAATGGGTGTCGGAGCTGCCGCTCTCCCACCGGGAGGGCGACTATTTCTTCGCTCATGCCGGAATCCGGCCGGGCGTTCCGCTACATGCTCAGACCGAGGACGATCTGCTGTGGATTCGCGAGCCGTTCCTCAGCAGCTGGCGGCGGCACGAGGCCGTTGTCGTCCACGGGCACAGTGAGAGCGACATGGTCACGTTCAATTCGAACAGGATCGGCGTCGATACGGCCTGCTATCGCACCGGCTGCCTGACCGCGCTCGGGCTGGAGGGCAACCAGCAATGGACGATCTCCACCACCGACGCCGCACTTGTCGCGCTTGAAACCAGCGAACGCGCTACCGCCTGACAGCCTGCTATACTGACGGCGCCAAGAGATAGGGCTGTCCTACACCATTTTTCCGAACATATAGGGAACAAATCGATTCGCGCGGCATCCTCGCCGCCAACGATTGGGGGTTCCCATGCCAGACAGCCTTCAGGATTTCAGTGACAGCGCCCACGCGCCGTCCCGCGCACCGTTCGCGATCATACCCAGCGACGCGAGCCCCCTGCCCTCCATTCCCAAGGGCATCTATGTCGGCACGGGCGGGCATGTGACGTTGCGCGGCGTCGGGGCAAGCGCCGACGTCACCTACCGCAACCTGCCGGACGCGAGCTACATCGCGGTACGCGCGCAATATGTGCGGGCCACAGGCACGACCGCCTCCGACCTCGTCGCGGAGGCCTGAAACCCATGAAGACTTCCGGAGCCCATGGCGGTGTCGCCGCCCGCGCCCTGACACTCGGTCCCGTGCGTCAGCGCATCGCCCCCGATACGGCAAGCAGCTTCTACCTCATTGCGCGCAGCGATCGCGGCACCGCCTTCGCCCATCATTTCGTGCGCAATCTGGGCGGATCGGACAGTGTGGACACCGGTGCGCCCTATGCGCCGTGGCGCTATATCGGCACCGCCGAGTTACCTGCCTTCGACAGCAGCCCGACGGACGCGGGGCGCTTCGTCTATTCCGACGACACCGGTGCACAGGACTATGCCCTGCAATTCACCGCCAACGGCAAATATGGCGGTTCCTACCATGGCGGAGAGGCGCTGACCGCAGAAGCGGTCCGGCTGGACGGGGTCGCCGTCGACCCGGCACAGGCCGCCAGCGGCAGCCAGTTCAGCCTGTTCCACAGCTCAACGGTCACTTCCGGCGGCAACAGCTACACGATGGAGTTCACCGTCACGGTGCGCTCCTCCGACGGCGCACTCGCTTTTCACTGCGCCACCAGCGCAAGCGCGGCATCCTTTTCCACCGTGTTCATGGGCATGGTGATCGGCAGCGGCGCCTATGACGAGGCGAGCATCCGCCTGTCGGGCGGATCGCAGGACATGGCCCTGCCCGTGCAGGTCGGCACAACCTATATCGGCAACGCCTTCAGCGTAAGGATGCGGCGGACGGATAATGGCCGTGCGATCCGGACCGTCGCCAACATACCGGGTCAGCCCAATTTCCGCCGCACCAAGATCGTCCGGACCGGCGGACGTTCGAAGCTGTATTTCGAGGGGACGAACGGCACGCTGGGCACAAAGGTCAATCTCGTCTGGACCGTGACGTTCGAGGCCGGTGCAACGGGCGCGAGCAGTTTTCCTACCAACCTCCTCGGCAATGGCGGCTTTGCCAGCGATCTGTCCGGCTGGACGGCCACCCACAACCCTTCGGGCATCGCGTGGAGCGCGCCCGGCATCATGCGGATGACGCGCAGCGCCAGCGCCGATGGGCGCTGTCTTCAGGGCGTCTCGACCCAGGCCGGTGCTGTCTATCTGCTCTCGGCCAGCGAGACATCCACGCCCGCCGCTTCGCAGGGGATGGCCAGCATCGGCCTCACCAGCGCCAGCAACGGGTCGATCTCCACACCCGCGCCTGCGCTGTCGCCCGTGACGAACGAAGCGGGCTATAATGCGCATGTCGTGATCGCGACCCAGGCTACGCATTACGCGATAGCGACCCAGGCGCTCGGCACCGCCGGACAGACCAGCGATTTCGACGATTTCAGCCTGATCAAGCTGGCGGACTCGATCTGATCAAGGGCACCGCCGGAGGCTGTCGTGCGGCATAAGGGGCCGGGCGGCATTGTGGCGCGGGGGGACGGCTGCTAGGCTTGTTGCAGTGCAAGGTAACAGAGCGATGCATGCGAGCGTACGAGCCAAAGACTGACCCAACGCCCGCAGCCCTGCCGCCACCCTCTGTCCCCGGCGGAATGGCGTCGGATGGTGTGGGCAAACGCAGGGTCGCCGGGGGACATGACGGCTATCGCACCGACATAGACGGGCTGCGCGCAATCGCGGTGCTGCCGATCCTGTTCAACCATGCGGGCGTGCGGGGGTTCGGCGGCGGCTATGTCGGCGTCGACATCTTCTTCATCATATCCGGCTTCCTGATCACCGGCATATTGATGCGCGACATCGGCGCCGGCCGCTTCTCGATCGCCGAATTCTATCGTCGCCGTATCCTGCGCATCTTCCCCGCATTGTTCGCTATGCTGGCGATCGTGTCGGTCGTGGCCGTCCTCGCCATGATGCCCGGCGAACTGGTCCGCTATGCCCATTCGGTAATGGCGACGACCTTCTTCGGGTCCAACATCCTGTTTTACAGCGAGGTCGACTATTTCGACGCGGCCGCCCACGCAAAGCCGCTGCTCCACACATGGTCGCTGGGGATCGAGGAGCAATTCTATATCCTGTGGCCGCTGCTGCTCGCGTGGATCGGCACGGCGCGCGCGGGTCTGCTGCGCGCCACGTTGATCGGCGTCTGCCTGCTGTCCTTCGCCGTCTCGATCGTCATGCTGCGGGCCGACATCTCGGCGACCTTCTATCTGCTTCCCTCCCGTGTATGGGAACTGGGCATGGGCGGCCTGCTCGCGGTATTTACGGCACGGGTGCGCGTGCGCTGGATCAACGAAGCGCTGGCCGTCATCGGTCTTGGCCTCATCTCCTATGCGATCGTCCGCTTCTTCCCGCCGACCCCGTTCCCCGGCCCGACGGCGCTCGTCCCCTGCCTCGGTGCGGCGCTGCTGATCTTCTCGGGCCCCGATACCACGGTCGGCCGCCTGCTTTCGCTATGGCCGATGGCATTCACCGGCCGCATCTCCTATTCGTTGTACCTGTGGCACTGGCCGGTGATCGTCTTCGCGGAACTGTGGCTGTTTCTGGGGGCGACACCGCTGGTCATCGCGGGAGAGATCGCCTTGTCCTACGCGCTCGCCATCCTGTCCTGGCGCTTCGTGGAAACGCCGTTCCGCACGGGCTCTCGCGGTTGGCCGACGCGCAAGGTGCTGCTGTCCGGCGGGGCGGCGATGGCTGTCAGCCTCAGCGTCGCGGGCGCCCTCACCATCGACGATGGCCTTTCCTCCCGCTTCACGCGGCAGCAGGTGGCGATCGACGGCTTTACCGATCAGGACTATGAAAAAAGCTTCCGGCGCGGCACCTGCTTCCTCGTCCGCGCGACCGATAGGCTGGATGAGGCCGCCTGCCTGACGCCCGGCGGGACCAAGCCCACCTTGCTGGTCATGGGCGACAGCATGGCCGCGCATTACTGGCCGGGCCTGTCCGCGCACGGACAGGATATGGACGTGCTGCAGGCGACGATGACCGGATGCCGGCCGATCCTTTATCCGCAGGACACGCCATTGCCATGCGGCCATTTCTTCCGCCGGATGCTGACGCAGTGGGTGCCCGCGCACAAGCCGGACCTGGTGCTGCTGACCGGTAACTGGCGGCCATGGGACATGCCGGGCCTGACGCAGACGCTGGCATTGTTGCGGAAGGAGGGGGTGCGCGTCCTCGTCGCGGGGCCAGTGCCACAATATCGCGTGTCGCTGCCGCGGCTGCTCGTCTTTGCCGAACGGAACGCTGACCCGGACCTGATCCGCGCGTCCACCCTGCCGATCGTGTTCGAGACCGACCGCCTGCTCCCGGCCGTCACACGGCGGGCGGGCGTCCCGTATTTCTCCGTGATCGGGGCGTTGTGCGAAGGCTATGCCTGCCGAACACTGGCCGCGCCCAACGAACCCATGCAGTTCGACGACGGCCATCTGGCGCCGGGCGGATCACGCGTCATTGCGGACCTGATGATGGGTGCGATCAGGGATGCGAGCGGAGGCACCATCCGGTCCCGCTGAGCGCGGGCGGGACGGTCAGGCCGCCAGTTCTTTGGCGCCCAGCGGCTTTTCCGGATGCACCCGGCGACGAAAAAAGCCGGATATGAGGCCCCAGGTACTGACGTTCCAGACCACCAGTGAATAGAAGCCGAGCCGCAGCGATCGGCGGCGATAGGCTAGGAATGCGAGCGGCAAGAGGACCAACGCCAGCGTCGGCAACGGCGCGTAGGGCAGGAACAGGCTGACGGCGAGCATCAGCCACCAGAGGACGACGGCCCCCCCCACCCGCACGTGGCTGAGGCGCCGGAGGACAAGGCCCAGATGCGGCTGCCCGAGCGCACCGCGCAACACTTCGCCCGGCGCACCGGAATAGCCGGACTTCACCCGCTTCCAGATCAGCGCATAACCGCCCATCGAATGGCCGTAATGGTCGACGGCGGCCTGATCGATGCGGGCGAGCTTCCACCCGTTCGCCTGCAACCGTGCGCCCAGTTCGAACTCCTCGAAAGCATGGAGGTTGCGGTCGGCAAAATAGCCCGAGGCGCGGACGGCGTCCGCGCGATAGAGGCCGCCGCAATCCAGCCGGTCGACTTCTCCGGGCAGCCAGTTGGGATCATTGGCGACGGTGTTGGCGCGGATCTGGAATTCCTCCGCCTCCGTATTGCATTCGGTGACGCGGCCGCCGACCGCCGCCATGTCCTGATGCGCCTCCAGGAACGCCAGCCCCTTCGGCAGGAAATCCGGATCGAGCACCATGTCGCCGTCGAGCAGGTAGAAATAGTCTCCCCGCGCATGCTGAAAGGCCAGTTGGGCGCCGGCGCCGCAGGAGCGCTCGGCAGGGTCGGCAAGCTGGACGATCCGCACCGGGAAGCCGCGCGCGATCTCGATCGTGCGGTCGGTCGACCCGCTGTCCGCCAGCACCACCTCTCCGCCGAACGGCGCGACCGCAGCCACCGCGCTCGCCAGCGCGGCCGCAATGTGCTTCTCCTCGTTGAGCGCCTTGATGCCGACCGTGACCTTCATGCTTCCACCCTGATTTCCGGTGCGGCCTGGGCCATCACCAATCCTTTCTGTTCATCCCGCCAGCGATGCGCCTGCATCCACGTCCATCCGGCGAACACCGCCTCCCCCAGCACGATACCGAGGATCGACCAGAGCGGCCCCGCCGTCCACAACAGCAGCAGGACCAGCACGATCGACACGCCAGAGGAGACCACGCTGGCGAAGGCAAGCTGACGAAACGCACCCGCCGCCTGAAGCAGCGCGCTTTCCGGCGTGCGCACCAGACGCATTCCCGCGACGAGCATCCACAGCGCCGCGCCGGTCACCAGGAAATGCAGCGGGTAGTGCGACGGGAACATGATGTGGGGCGCATAAGCGAGGATCACCGCCGCCACGCTGGCGGTCACGATCCAGGCGCCGACCAGCACCGTGCGGAACATGCGGACCGACGCATTGACCGCAGCCAACCGCCGCTCGACGATCTGCCGCGCCATTTGCGCCCGCTCGAATTCCGTGAGCGCGTTGATGGCGACGCCGATCGGCCGGATCATCAGCGCACTGGCCGCGATCGGCGCGAACGCGGCCGGACCGAAGAACAGCGTGACGATATAGACATGCGCGTTGCCGGTCGCCTCGGTCGTCAGCACGCCGAGCAGCGACCAGCCCGAATGCATCCGCCAGATCGCGCCGTAGCCCCGGATCGCGAACAGGGAGAACCGCCCGAACTGCGCCCGCAGATAGGTTCGGCCGAAGGGAATGAGGCCGAGAAAGGCACTGACGAGCAACGCGCCATAGGCAAGCTGAAGCGAGCCGGCGTGGTCCAGGATCGCCAGCGCCACACCCAGGAGCAACGTGCCGGAATAGACGAGGTCGGACGCCGTCGATCGCAGTGGCGTGCCCGTCGCATAGGCATGCGCGCGGCCGAACCAGCGCAGCAGGGCCAATGCGCCGTACACGGCGAACAATATCCGGGCCAGCGGCGGCACGCCCAGCGCCGCCGCGATCGCCCAGAACAGGACAGCCGCAACGGCCGCGCCGACAAGATTGGTGGAGAACAGGCAGCGCAGCAGTTGCGCCCGTGCCGTTTCATCCCCCTGATGCAGCAGGATTGGCAGAGGCGCGCAGAACAGGGCGCTCCACAGGCCCCAGCTTAGTTGCGAGGCGATGAGCAGGAAGGAGAAGCTGCCGAATGCCTGCGGATCGAGCGTGCGCAGCAGGACGAGCGAAAGCAGGAACTGCGCCCCCGCCGACCCGATCGGCCCCACGGCCGCCAGCGAGTAGCGCACCAGCCTGGCGACGGGGTTCCCCCCTTCCTTCGGATCAGCCACGATGCGGTTCGGCGCCTGTGGGGATCGGGCGGCGCGGCGGCGCGGTCACCGGCGCAATCATGGCAATCGCGAACATCAGGAACACCTGAACGATCGCATCGCGATCGAACAGCGAGGTTTCCGTCATGTTGTGACCGGCGCAGAAGACGATCATCGAGACCAGCAACCCTCCGGCCGGGCGCGGGGCGCTGTAACTCGACAGCAACCGGACCAGCGGCATGATGATCGTCGCCAGGATGACGAGCCCGAGCCCCGGAAAGCCGATCTGTACCAGGAGGTCGAGATAGCCGTTGTGGCCGTTTCCAAGGCCCGTGACCCACCCCTTCGCATAGGTAAAGATGGGGCCGAAGCCGAGGCCGATGTTCCAGAAGGAACCGTAGCCCGCGCCCAGCAGCGGATGATCATGCGCATAGGCGATCAGGGCAGGCCATATCTGCACGCGGCCGGTGAAGCCGGCGGGCGAGTTGAACGGCTCGGCCAGTTCCTTCCAATATATCTGGGACAGGATGAAGAGGCCGACGCCCAGGATCATGACCGCCGGGATCAGCAGCGCGCGATAGGCGGGATTGTACCGGTTGTAGAGCCAGGCGGTGAAGATCCCCAGCGCGCCGATGCCCATCGATGTCTTCGAATTGGTACGGATGAGGAAGAAGGCCGTCGCAAGAATGACCGACCAGCGCAACAGCGGCTTCAAACGCCGGCCATCGAGCAGGAAGATCATGATCGTCAGCGCGCAGATCGCGCCCGCGAAATTCTTCTGCAGCATGATGCCGCGCCAGCTTCCGGCCAGATCATTGTCGTTGTCGATATCACCGAACTGGTGAATGCCGGACTCGGGAAAGGCGATGACGGCCACATAGTTGATCAGGACCAGCACCGACAGAACCGTGCGGATCGCGGTCATCGTCGTCGCATAGCCCGCATTATTGACCAGGATGAAGATCGTCCAGATCAGCATGGAGGTCAGCACCAGCCGTCGCAGCGCAATATCCGGGTTGAGCGCCCAGCTGAGGCTGAGCCAGCACCAGGCGAGCACCAGCACCAGACTGGCCGGCAGCACCAGCAGCCGCATCGGCGCCCGCCATGCGCGGGTCGTATAGATCGCAAGGCCGAAGGTCAGGATATAGACGATCTGCCGCAGGGGGCTCCCCTCGCCGGTGAACGGCGCGGGCTTGTAGGACAGATAGGGACCGACGATCGTCAGCGATATGACCGCGATGATCGTCCACAGCATGCCCAGCCGATAGGGCTGCGGCGCGATGAACGCGCGCCGCTGCGGCACGAAGCCGGGCGATACCGATGGATGACCGGTGCCCGCCATGGCCTCTACCGGATCGCCATCAATGACTTGGTGAGCAGCATCACCTTCTCCGATTCGATCCGGCTGTCGGGAAACAGGCTGCGCATCTGGTCCCGCGCCAGCAGGTTGACCGTCTGCACATTCTCCACGGCAGCGCCGATGCTCGGCTCCTTCGCGCGAAAGCCGCGCTTCTTCCGGGCGAGCATCCGCGCGCGCACGATCTCCGGATACCAGTGGAAGAACAATGTGCGGTAATGCGGCTCCAGCGGGAACCAGAAATTGGGCGTCTGGATGAAGTGATGCGGCGCCAGCCGGCGGATCTCGTCCGCCATCGCCCGCATGTCCTTCCAGTGGCCGACATGTTCGATCACGCTGTTCGAATGCACGAAGTCGAAACTGCCGTCCGCATGTTCGGACAGGTTGCACGCATTGCCCTGCCGGATACGGAAGGGCGGCTCGTCGATCGCCGGAGTTTCCAGATTGACGATGGTGATGTCGAGCGGAAGGTGCTGCCACAGGTCGCGCACTCCGAGCCAGAAGCCGCGCGTGCCACCAATGTCGAGCACGCGGATCAGCGGCTTGTCGCCCAGCTTCGCCTCGATCTCTTCGACCAGCATGCGGAAACGGGCGCGGCGGAAGCGGTTCGTATCGACGTTGGGGACGTGCTCGCCGCCTGCGTCCGTTATGCCTCGGCGGGAGGATGGCGGTGGTTTCGTCATCAACGGTCTCCGCGATTGGGAATGGCCATTGCGCCGGCGGGCAAGGGTCCGGGGGAGGGGAAAGGCGGCCTGTGGACAGGGCGCGGCGGCACAGGCCGGCGACGCGGCGGTCGCGCGGGCGTGCGCACGACCTGCCCGATCATCGCGACGATATACATCATGAAAAGCTGCACGATCATGTCACGGTCGAACAGGCTGGATTCGGTGAGGTTCTGACCCGTGCAGAAGATCAGCATCGCAATCAGCATCCCACCCTGCGCGCGCGGCGCCGTGGCACTGAACAGCAGGCGGAACAGCGGGAAGACGACGACGCCCAGCACGATGAGAATGAGGCCCGGGAAACCGACCTGCGTCAGCATGTCGAGATAGCCGTTATGTCCGCTCGCAAGGCCCGCGACCCAGCCTCGGGCATATTCGTAGATCGGGCTGTTCGGCCCGATGTTCCAGAATGAGCCGTAGCCCGCGCCGCCAAACCAGTGGTCCAGCGAAAAGGCCCAGAGCGGCGGCCATATCTGGATACGGCCGGTCAGTGCGTCGGGCTGCCGCAGCGGCGCGGTCAGCGTTTCCCAGTTCATTTCCACATACAAAGTGACAAGCGAACCGGCGATCGCCAGTGCCGGGATCACGAGCGCCCGATAGGCGGGGTTCAGCCGCATATAGGCCCCGCCGACCGCAATGCCGACGAACAGGATGCCGATCGACGTCTTCGACTGGGTCTTCCAGAGGAAGAACGCAGTCCCCGCGATGATCACGGCCCGCAGCGCCAGGTTGATCCGGCGCGCGTCGAAGAAGAAGGCGAGGATGGTGAGCGCACAGACCGCACCGGCGAAATTCTTCTGCGGCAGCACGCCGCGCCACGCGCCGACCAGCGTATTGTCGCCAACCTCGACCGTGTGGTGGATCGCCGCGGGCGTGACGAAGATCGAGACGTAATTGAGGACCAAGGTCAGCCCCAGCACGACCCGCATGATCGCCGTCGACCGCTGGTAACCGATCTCCTCGACCGCGCGGAAGACGGAGAAGATAATGATGGTGGTAAGGACCAGGCGGCGCATGCCCACGCTCGGCGCGATCGACCAGGTGATGGAGAGCCAGCACCAGGCGAGCGCCATCGTGATACCGAATGGCAGGGTCAGCATCCTGCGGAAATGCGGGATCGGCTGCGTCGCGACCAGCGCCACCAAGAAGATGAGGCTGTAGCACAACTGCCGTGAAATATCGCCTTCGCCGGTTGCCGGAATGGTCTTCACCTTCTCCGACAGCGGCTCGAGGCCGATGATGACCATATAGAACAGCGCGAACAGCACAAACATGAAGGCACGCTGGCGCAGCGTGCTGAGCGTCATCGAAGTGAGGGACTGAACCCGCATCACACCGTCCTCTCGCCGCCAGGCAAGGGGGCGTTTCGTTTCTTCACCGAATCGACATGCCGCAGCCAAGCGAGCAGCGGCCGTTCGACCATCAAGTGCGCCAGAACGCCTGCAACGATGCCCAGGCCACCCAGCAACAGATAGAGCAGCACCGGCGGAAGCGGGGCAAACACGCCGACCGCCTTTGCGGCGACGAGCGAGATGACAGCGGAATGGACGAGGTACACCGCGTAGGATGCGTCGCCCAGCAGCAACAGCCAGCGCGGATAGCGCCAGCCGTGATGCTGCTCCGCCAGCGCCGCGCCCAGCAGGATGAAGGTGAAAGGCACCGCCAGCAGCAGCAACCGTCCTGGCACCCGCATCGCCGTGGCGATGCGCGGATCGACAAGGCCGAGACCGAGGCACAGCACCAGCAACGCGACGCCAAGGCCAAGCAGCGGCACGCCATGCCGTCCGTCCAGCCGCCGGAACCCGGCATAGGCCGCCATGCCCGCAAGGAAATAGAGGTTCCAGCTGTGGATGAACCAGCCGGGTTCCCGCACGCCACCGATCGGCCCCACAGCCACGATCGCTGCGACCCACAGCAAAATGACGCCGATCCCGACGGCGCGGTTGAGGATCAGGAACAGGAACGCGATGTAGAAGCTGACCTCGCAGAACAGCGTCCAGGCGACCTGCAACGGCAGGCTGACGATCGGCTTGAGCTGGACCAGCAGATAGGCCGAGGTGAGGTTGAGCGGATCCCAGGCGAAATCGGGATTGCCAAGGCCCAGCGCGGCCGCACCGATATAGGCGGACAGGAACAGCCAGTAGACGGGGTAGACGCGCGAGAAGCGCCGCCAGATATAGCGTCCGGCGCGCGCGGGCCGCCCGATGTCGCGCGCATGCGCGTACATGATGATGAAGCCGCTCAACACGAAGAAGAAGTTGACGCCCAGCCAGCCGCGCGTCGTGACCGCCGCCAGCAGGCCGGACGCCGACCTGTCATGCTGACCCAGGATCAGGTGGGTGTGATAGAAAGCAACGGCGACCGCCGCGAGGCCGCGCATCACCTGCAACGATCGAAGTGTCGGTGTCGATGCGGCCAGAGCCGTGCCGGAAGCCATGATCAGGCGACAAGCTCCGCATAGGCGTCCAGCATCGCCGAATAGGTGGCCTCCTCGCCCAGCCGCTTCGCGCGCCCCGCCCACTCCGCATAATGGACCGGGTCGTCGAGCAAGCGACGAATCTCCCGGGCCAGCCCCTCCGCATCGTCCGGCGCGACCGCGATGCCGCACCGCGTGCCGTCGCGCGCCGTGATTCCCTCGATCTGCACCGGCACGTCGGACACGACCAGCGGCAGGCCAAGCTTCGCCGCCTCGATCAGGCCCAGGCTGTGCCCCTCGAACAGGCTGACCTGCGCGAACACGTCACCCGCCGCCAGCACCTCCATCGCCTCCTCGCGCGGCATGTGGCCGAGGAAATGCACGCGATCGTCGACGCCCTTGTCCCGCGCCAAGGCCTTCAACTCCGCCTCCAGCGGCCCGTTGCCCGCGATATCGACGGTAACATCGGGCATATGCCGGGCCGCCTCGACCAGCAGCGCATAGTTCTTCTGCGGCGCGAGCCTGCCTGTCGCGACCACCTTCCGCCCACGGGCGACGCGCGGGGCATAGCGGTCGGCCAGCGCCTTCAACAGGGTCTCGATCTTCGGCGGCAGGGCGTTGTAGATCGTCTTGCGCTTCGCACGATAGCCCGCCGGCTTTGCGGCGCAGGAATCGGATACTGCCTCCGACACACTCACCACCGCCGTCGTGGTGGAAAGCGCCCCGGCGACCGAATCGATGCGATTAAGGACCGGATTGTAGGTGTCGACCGGCGTGTGGTGGGAAATCACCACCCTGGCGCGCCCACCCGCCAGCTTCGCGGCTACCGGCGCCAGGACATTGGCCGCCGGCATCGCGGTGAATACGGTCACGTCACCCGCGGCCTTCAGTCGCGTGATCAGGGCGCGGATCATCCCAATGATAGCGAACGGCGTCGTCGGCCGCTTGTCGACGACATAGGTCCAGGGCAGGTCAGGCGGCGTTTCGCGCACCGTCGAGCGGAACGGATAAAGCGCCATCAACTGGACATCCTCCCCCCGTTCATGGAAACCCTCGGCAAGGTTCGACCAGATCTGCTGCGCCCCGCCCGCCGACGAATGCGAGACCAGAAAGATCATCGGCCGCCGGGCCGCCGCACCGTTGGCGGGAGGCGCCGCAGATCGCGCCGCATGCGGCGGCCGCTCCAGATCACTGCTAGCTTCCATTAAATCGTCCCGGACCTGTGGCTTGGATCGTTTCCAGATCGCAATCTGCCCCGTAGAAATGGCTTGTGCAACGCACAATTCCTTACAAGTTGAGACAGTTGTCGCCTGTCGTCACTTTGGCACGGATTGTCTCATAGCGAGACGGCGCGGTGATCGCGGGACTTGCGGCGGCCCCTGCAATGGAGTGCGATAGAGGCGGCGCCGACCGGCGTTTGACTGTACGGCACGGGTTTTTCGGCGATCATGCCCCACGGACCAGGTCTGAGCTGATTCGAATAACCAAAGGAATTCATTAAGCTTAACGACATGGAACGTATCGAGACGTCATTGAAACGCCGCTGGCATTGTGCGATGCAATAGCAATGGGTGCCACACGCGCAGAATCCGGCGGAAAGCCGCGCAAAAAGCTGATCGCCATCGCTTCGGCGGGTGGCCATTGGGTGCAACTGCGCCGGCTGAGCCCCGCGTTCGAACCCTATGATACGCAATATATCACGACGCTCCCCGGGGCCGAGGCGCCGTCGGGTACGCGGCCGGTGAAGTGGATCGCCGACGCATCCCGTTCGGAACCGTTCCGGCTGCTGAAATCCGCCCTGCAGATGGCGTTCATCATCCTGCGTTTCCGGCCCGACGTGCTGATCACGACCGGCGCCGCCCCCGGTTATATGGCGCTCCAGATCGGCAAGCTGCTGGGCGCCCGGACGATCTGGATAGACAGCATCGCCAATGCCGACCATCTGTCGATGTCGGGTCGCCTCGCGCGACGGTGTTCCGACCTGTGGCTCACGCAGTGGGAGCATCTGACCGAGCTGCACCCGGGCCTGCAATTCTACGGTAAGGTAATATGATCCTTCTGTCCGTTGGGACGCAGCTTCCGTTCGACCGCCTCGTCAAGACAGTCGATGACTGGGCGGACAGCGCGGACAGGACCGACATCGTCGCGCAGATCGGCCCCTCCGAATATACCGCGCGGCGGATGAAATGCTTCCAGTTCCTCTCGCCGGACGAGTTCCGCCGGTTGCAGGGGGAGGCTCGGCTGATGATCGCACATGCGGGCATGGGGTCGATCGTCACGGCGATGGAATATGGCACGCCGATCATCATCATGCCGCGCGACCATGAACGGGGGGAGCACCGCAACGGCCATCAGCTCGCCACGGCGCAGCGTTTCCTCGACACGCCCGGCGTCTATGTCGCGATGAACGAGACCGAACTGCTGGCCCGGCTGGAGGACATCGGATCGCTGGAAGGCGCGTCGACCGTCTCCGACAAGGCGCCGGAGAAATTCACGGGCAAGCTGCGTGCATTCATCGACGGCACGCCACCTTCACGGCGGCAGTGGCTGCATTTCGGGGCACGATGACCCAGACGGCGCCCGGCGGCGCCACCCCTGTAAGAGACAAGCTGCTGGGCCTGCAACTGGGCCGCGCGGTGGCTGCCTTGTCGGTGGTGATCACACACGCGGTCGCGCACCCCTATGCCGGGGCGCCCGCCGGATTTCACCTCTTCGCCCGCTATGGCGTGACGCTCTTCTTCCTGATCAGCGGCTATATCATGGTGGTGACGACAGGCCCCGGCGCCTTCGATCCGCGCCGGTTCGTCGATCGCCGGATTCGCCGGATCGTCCCCATTTACTATTTCGCGAACCTTGTGCTGGCGCTGGCGACCATCGCGGCACCCGCTGCGTTCAGGAACACGACGTTCGACCCGCTGCACATCATCCAGTCGCTGCTGTTCATCCCGGCCTACATGCCTAACGGCACCGGTTTCATCTGGCCGTTCTTCCGCCTGGGCTGGACGCTCAACTACGAGATGTTCTTCTATCTGCTGTTCGCGGCCTGCTTCGCCTTGCAGGTCCGGCAGCGTGCGACCGTTCTGACCGTGCTGTTCGTCGGCCTGTTCGGCGTCGGCTTGCTGGTGCCGTTCACCGCCGCCATCCCCCGATTCTATACCCAGGTCGATATCCTCGGCTTCATCGCGGGCATGTGGATGGGGACGCGCGCCCTGTCGGGGCCGCTCCGCATGCCGGCCATGATGCGCCCGGCACTGCTGCTGGCCAGCCTGATCGTCATCGGCTTCATCGGCTATCATTATCGCGCGGTACAGCAGAACCCGCTGACCCAGATCGCGCTGATCGCCGCCTGCGCCGTGCATCTCGACGCACTGATCGCCTATGTCGACGGGCGCGGCCGCACACCGCCGCGTTTCGCCATCCTGATCGGCGACGCCAGCTACTCGATATATCTGTTCCACATGTTCGCTGTCGGCATCGTCACGGCGCTCGCCCGCAAGCTGCCGGCATTCATGCTGTTTCCGATGATGGCGCTGTCGGCGGTCGCCGGCGTGGCGATCGGCCTGCTCGTCTATCGCCTGGTCGAGGCACAGATCAACAGCCTGCTCGGCAGGCGGCGGCTCAGGCCGTCCGCCTCTGCCAGGGAAACAAGGGCTGTCCGTGAGACAGCAGGCTGATCAACGGCGCTTCCACCAGATAGTGGACGACGACACCGGCCAGCGTCGCGACGCCGAAGAAAAAGAAGAACAGCAAGGATAGCGGCAGGGCATCCGGCATCCACAATGCCGCCTTGAAGAGGATCAGCAGCACCGCATTGTGCACCAGATAGATCGAGAACGAGGCATTCCCCAGGACCATGCCGATCGTCTGGAGCGGCCCCTTCTCGTCACGTACCAGCATCCCGACGGCGACGATGACCATCGCCATCGCCGACCAGACGATCATGCGTCCGAAGCCGGCGATCGGGAACGCCATGATCTCGACTATCACCGTGGCCAGAGCGATCAGGATCGTCGCGATCACGAGCCCGCCCGGCAAACGCATGCGCGACAAAGCAGGCGAGCGAAGCCAGACCAGTCCCAGGATGAAGCCGGCGCCGAACTGCACGTTCGCTCCACTGAACCCGCCCAGCAGGACCACGCGGAAGAGCTCCGCCACCGCCGTATTGGCGGGGATCGCCGCGTGACCGAACAGCGCGATCGCACCGCCATATACGAGCGGCGCGACGAACCAGAGCGCCAGTATCCACAGCCGGATGCGCGTGCCCAGCATCGCCAGCGCAAACAGGATGTAGAAGATCATCTCGTGCTGGAGGGACCAGACCACATTGGGTTTCAACTCGCCGATCGGCCAGAGCGTCATGGCCCGCAGAAACGGAAGCCATTCAACCTCACCGGTGCCGACGGAACTCAGAATATTATAGCCGATCACGCTCAGCCACAGGAACGGCACGATCCGCACGAAGCGGCGCCAGGCATAATCACCCTTCGACAGGCGCGGACGCCATTCTGTGTCGAGCGACACCATGCCGATGATGAAACCGCTGATGACGAAGAAGACAGCAACCCCGAACATGCCAGCGTCCCGCAAGGGGAAAGGGCTGACCCCGAAATTTTTCGGGTTGCCCATCATCAGGTTCGCGTGCGCCGCAACCACCAGCACAGCCGATAGCCCGCGAAGTAATTGAATTCCCGACAGTATCGGTCTGGGATTATCGGAGGCGCCGCGCGTGTGCATTCATAAGGTTTCGTGGCAGAAGAAAGCGACAAATGGAAGCGCATTAACGACGGCTCCGGCCTTCATTTCGGCGCATTCTTCACTCATGCCGCCATGTATAGACGCGAAACATGATCGCATGGTTAAGATCGCGCTAGGCACGCATGTGCACCTCACACTAAACCGATTGGTGCAGAACGTCTCCGGGGATGACGGAGACCGCTGTGGGACGCTTGCGCCTGTGCGGGGAATTGGCCTTCCTCGCTCTATCCATCCTTTCTTTGCCTGGTACGGCGCTTGCCGCGCCGCCCGCTCCTTACATTCCGATGGGAGAGGAGGCCGACGCGCCGACCGGCTTCGTCCAGATGTGCCAGCGCGAACCCACCCTGTGCAGCACATCCGCACCGCCCGATGTGGCAACACCCGAAAAGAAGCAGCGGCACATGCTCGCCTTTGTTAACGGCGATGTGAACGGCTCCGTACTTCAACGGACCGACTATGACCTGTTCGGCACCGACGAGCGGTGGCAGCGCCCCGGCAAGCGCGCCGGGGCGGCGGGTGACTGCGAAGATCTGGCGCTGGAGAAGCGCGAACGGCTGATCGAAAGGGGTTTTCCGCCGTCCGATCTGTTCTTCGCCGTCGTCTACCGGCGGGAATTCGGCCTGCATACCGTCCTTGTGGCGCGCACGGATCGCGGTGACTACGTGCTGGACAGCCTGACCGGCCGCCTCGCCCCCTGGCAAGAGGCGCCGTATAGCTGGCTGCGCGTGCAAAAGCCCGGCGATCCCCACATCTGGTATCGCGTCGCGCGATCCTGACCAACATAGCGGTCGTGTATGCCCCATCCCCAAAACGGCACATGATGCAAATATGTCATAGTTGCCCCGCAAACGCGCTATCGCTATGCTTTTGTTAGAGAATTATTAACTGTTCTCGTTTAGGACTTTTGCAGCTTTTAGGTGGTTTCGGGGGCTATATCAGTGAAGCTCATTAACGTTTCGGCGTTCGGCCGCACGGTCTATCGCAAGCCGATCGCCATTGGCATCGCGGCGGCCGTCGCGCTCGGCGCTCCGGTTATCGCGCTGGGCTCGACCAGCCCTGGCGTACCGGCCCTCACCGACGCGAACGACCCGGCCAAGGCCATCGAGGCGCTGGCAAACCGGATCTGGGGCGAAGTCGGCGCACTGCCCCAGACCGCCTCCACCGAGGATCTTGAGGCGTCGGTCATGTTCGTCCTCAGCCAGGAAGACGCGAGCGGCGAGGTGATCAACAGCGCCCTCTCATCCGTGTCCGCGAGCGATCAGGCAACGCCGAACCTGAAACAGGCGATCGCCAACATCCGCCTCGCGTTGCTGAAGAAGAAAAAGCTTCGCGTCGGCACCGGCGCGATCGGCACCGGGTCGGGTTCCGTCGGCAGCGGCGGATCGGGCATCCGCTTCTACTCGACACCGATCGTCAGCGTCGGCGGCGGGTCTGCTAACTACAGCTCGTAACGCCCTCAGCGGCTTCCGGACAATCATGAATCACTGATCGGATCGCGGCGCTTTTGCGCCGCGACATGATTCACGCCGGCTGCATTTGCGGGAACGGCGGAGGCTTTATGGCCAACATCCTGCGCCCCGGGATAACGGAATGTATCGAATCCCCACGGCAGACCGCGATTATTGCACGCCCGGCCCTGACCACCCCGCTCAAAGCCCGGCAGCCATAGCCCTGTTTTTTCAAGATCATGCTAGCTGTTCGAGCAGGCTGGTTGCATCGCAGCATGAACCTGAAGTAGGTCTGTTCGCGAAACAGTCGGCACGAGACGACACGAACCATTTGAAGGCATCGTTCATCCGCGCACCCTGACGGGATGCGCGGACCCTGTCCGGAAACCGGACCGGAAGAGCCTGCTGATGATAGTGTCGCGGAATTTGCGACGTCGTGCAGTGATGAAGGTGGCCCTCGGCAATGCTCAAGAAAACGGAAATTGACATGGACCATGCGATGGAAGGTGGCCCCGGCTATGAGGCGCGCCTTGCCGATCTGCTCGGCTCGGCGGTCGGCCTGCTCCGCCGCCGTTATCTGACGATGCTCCTTGTCGCCGCCGCCGCCTTTGCCGCCGCCATCGTCCTCATCCTGCTGATGAGCCCGAAATATGACGCGGTGACGCTGGTCCGCATCGATCCGAGCCGCAGCCCGCTTTCGTCCAGCGAAACCCAGATTCAGAGCCTTAATTCCGAGGCGATCGAGACCGAGGTCAGCCTGTTGAGTTCCGTCGACCTCGCCCGCGAGGTGGTGAAGCGCCTGCGCCTCGAGGATGACCCCGAGTTCACCAAGGGTCTGGACGGCAGCACGCCGATGACCGAGACGGAGCGCTCCAACGCCGTCGTGCAGCAGGTCATGCGCAACCTGTCCGTCGGCCGCGAGAAGCTGACCTACATCCTGTCGGTCAAGTTCCGCTCGCGCGATCCGATCAAGGCGGCCCGCATCTCCAACAGCTTCGCCGAGACCTATCTCGACATGCGCACCGGCTCCAACATGGGCGCCGCTGGCCGCCAGGCGAAGTGGCTGAAGCAGCAACTCGCCGAACTGGGCCAGCAGGTCCGCGTGGCGGATGCCGCGGTCGCGCAGTATCGCGCGGCGCACAACATCGTCGAAGGCGGCTCCGCAGGCACTGTCACCGACCAGCAGGTCGCGCCGCTGTCCTCGCAGCTCGCCACGGCCGAGGCCGACGCTGCCGCCGCACAGTCCACCTATCGCGCCGCGCAGGCACAGATTTCCCGTGGCGGCATCGACTCCGTCGCCGAAGTGCGCAGCTCGGCCGTTATTGGTGACCTGCGCCGCCAGAAAGCGGAGGTTCTCCGCAATCTGGCCGAGATCCAGTCACGCGACGGCGTCAACCACCCCGAGATGATCCGGGTGCGCGAACAGCTTTCGCAGATCGACCAGCAGATCAACGACGAGGCGCATCGCGTCGTCAACTCCCTCCAGTCCGACGCCTCCGCCCGCGCCACCGCCGCAGCCAGCCTGCGGGGCTCGCTCGGCGCGCTTGAATCGAAGCAGGCGAGCAACACCCGCGCCACCGTGAACGCCAAGAGCCTGGAGCAGGACGCGGCCAACAAGCGGGCGGCATTCGACCGGATGACGCAGATGTCGCTGGAAAGCGACCAGGCGGCACAGAACTCGATCGCCCAGGCGGTGATCGTCGACCGTGCATCGCCGCCGAACCGCCCGACCTCGCCCAACCGGCCGCTGCTCGCCGGGCTTGGTCTGGTTGTCGCTCTGGCGCTCGGCGTCGGAACGATCGTGACGCAGGAACTGCTCTCGGGCGGCCTCACCACCATCTCCGACATCGAATCGCAGTTCGGCATTCCCGTCGTCGCCTCCATCCCGGCGATGAAGAAGGTCGCCCGGCCGGCCGACGACCTGCTGCGGGAACCGACGACGGTCTTCGCCGAGGCACTGCGCAATGCCCGCGCCTCGATCCTGGGGGTCCGTACCGCGTCCCCGCCCCGGGTGATCGCGATTACCTCCGCCCTCCCCTCGGAAGGCAAGACGACGACGGCCTTGTCCTTCGCCCGCATCCTGGCGATGAACGGCACCAAGACGCTGCTCATCGACTGCGACGTGCGCAAGGCAACGCTCCAGTCCCTCATTGACCAGCGCGCATCCAAGGGCCTGGTCGAGGTTCTCCAGCACCGCGCACAGCCGGCCGAGGCGATCCTGTCCGACCTGCAACCGGGCCTCGACCTGATGATGGTCAACGCCCCGCATTTCAGCGGCGAGGACCTGTTCGGCGGCGACCGCATGGCCGATCTGGTCGAGCAGATGAAGCATCGCTACGACTTCATCGTCCTCGACCTGCCGCCGCTGATGGGTGTCGCTGACGCGCGCTTCCTCTCCGCCATGGCCGACGCCGTCGCGTTCGTGGTCAAGTGGAACAGCACGCCGGTGTCCGCGATCGAGAGTTCGCTTGCCTGGCTGCGCTCGGACAACGCCAATCTGGTCGGTGCGATCTACACAATGGTCGATCCGAAATCACAGGCAATCGGCGGCTTCTATTATTTCCAGAAGTCGTCCGGCTACTATCGCCACAGCTAGGCCATAGGCCTTGCACAGCGGTGCTCCCTACAGGCCCGTCGCGCGTGAACCACGCGCGACGGGCATCGCTTTTGCCGCCGCCCTGCTTCTGTGCGGGGCCATAGGTCTGGCGACGGTCAGCCTGCGGCAGGAATGGCAGGTCCGGCAGTCGGAAACCGCGCTGGAGGCGCAGACCACGGCGATGATGCGGCACGACCGCATGCCTGCCCCGCGTTTCGACCCAATTCCCCCAAACCTGCCGCCCCGGGCGCAAGTGCATCGTGCGCTATACGAGGGGCGGGCCGCCCAGTTCGCCCGGTCGCCCGGCGATCGTGCCCGGATGCTCAATGACGCCGTATCGACGATCGGCCGTGCCACCGCCGCGCGACCGCGCTGGGGTGAAGCATGGACGGTCGCGACCTTCATATATGCCCTGCATGACGGCCCGCGGGCGGCGCGGACACAAAGCGCCCTTGCACGCAGCTATGCCGGCACACCGTTCCTTCGGTACTCCGCACAGTGGCGGGTCGGCTTTGCCCTTGCGACCGAGGATCTCCTGTCCGGGGAGACGCGCGCGCGGGTGATCGACGAAGGCATCTGGATCGCGCGCATCGAGCCTCGCTCCCGCAAGGCGATATTCGACATGTTCCGTCCCACCCCCGCCTATGAGCGCTTCCTGCTCCGCTGGCGGGCCATGCGCCTCAGGGACGCCGATATCGCCTATCGCAGGGAGTGAAAGCCTTGGGGTGTCAGAGCGAGAGAGAGAATGATCGCGCCCGGCCCCAGATAAGGCCGACGAGAAACAGCATCAGCGTACTGACAGCCGGAACGTCGAGCGCGATATCGACCATCGCGCAGCCGATGATGACGCCGACCGCAAGGGCCAGACCGATGGACAGCGTATCCCACCGGCGCGGGCCAAAGGCCAGCAGGCAGGACACACCGACCCACGCAACGCCGCAAAGGACGAGGACCAGATAGGGCAGCCCGCCGTCGAGCGCGAGGCGCAGCAGGATGCAATGCGGCGAGTTGATCGTCCACATCGCCCCCGCCATGCGGGGGTCGGCAAGCGCGTAGAGGTTGAGCGCGGGAAAACTGCCGGTGCCATAGCCGAACAGCGGCGACGCCCAGACCAGATCGGCGGCATGCGTCCACATCGCCAGACGATCCAGCGAATCGGCCGACAGCGCACGGGATCGCTCCATCAACTGGTCGGAATAGCCCGCAAGCAGGATGGTCGCGACCACGATCGCCGTCGCTGCGAAAACAAGCATCGCCCGCCCCCGCACGCGGGAAAACAGGACTGTACGCCCACCGAGTACCAGCATCGCCGCCAGCGTCAGCGCCATGGCGGCGCGAGAGGCCGTCGCCGCACAGGCCCCAAGCGCCAGCAGCAGGACCAGCCAGTGAAACACCCTCCACGCCACCGCCCGCCTGGGGTTCGTGCGTCGCTTCCTGTCACGATCGGTCGAGAGTGCCCGTGCCAGCGCAAGCACAGCGACCGATCCCGACACGGCGGCAGCCACGTTGGAATTGCCGAGCGTTGCCGCGAAGCGCCCGTGCCGCCCCATCGACCAGAGTTCCGACGCCCCTTCGAAGTCACCGTGCCAGATAAACAGGCCGACCAGGAAGTCGGCGGCCATGAATGCAAGCAGCCAGTCGATCACCGCCGCGCGACCGTGCCGGATACCGAACAGGCATCCGGAGAGCAGGGCGATCAGCGCGGCGGCAAGACCCAGAAACTGGGACAGCGCGAGGTCCGGCGCCAGCGGCAGCGCCCCCATCTGCCGACCGGCAGACGTCAGCGGCAGGGCCAGCCAGATCACGCCCGCGAGCGTCGTCGCGATGACCGGTCCCGTCCATATCCAGAACGACATCGCCGGCGCGGACAGCGAGAGCAGATACAGCAGCAGCAGCGCGTTGACGATCAAGCCGATCGGATTGCCGAAGCCGTTGTCAAAGCCGTTGCAGACAATCCCGATCGTCAGCGAGAGGGCAGCAAGAACGGCAGTGGTCGTCGAACTGCCATAGGCGGCGGCAAGCCCCTTCGCCTGAGATAATGCGGTAGCGATTGCCGACCCCCCGAAAGCATGCCGCGATGAACTGTTGTCCCGCATAGCGTAATGCATGCGCGTGGGCGAGAGCATCCCGCGCGATGTTCGTCCCGCGACGGTGCGTCAGCGGTGGGTCTTGGTGATCAGGTGATAGAGCGCGGATGGATTGGTCGTGAGATAGCGGCTGCCCAGCCGCGCCGGCTCCTGAATCGCGCGATGAAGCCATTCCAGCCCGATACGCTGCATCCAGAGCGGCGCGCGGCGTACATTGCCCGAGTAATGGTCGAACAGGCCGCCGCAGGTCCGCAGCCACGCCACGCCGCCCAGCCGATGCCGGTTGGCGATCACGAACTCCTCCTGCCGCGGACTGCCCATGCCGACCCACAGCACGTCAGTCTTCGCCGCCTTTATCTGCTCGCACAGGGCGGCTTCGTCCTCCTGGCCGATATAGCCGTGATGGATGCCGACGATCTGGAGTCCGGGAAACAGGCAGCGCAGATTTTCGGCCGCAGCTTCCGCCACGCCCGGACGGGCACCAAGGAAGAAGAAGCGCAGCCCCTCACGTGCGGCAGCGGCGCACGCATCCAGGACAAAATCGGTCGTCGCAACCCGTTCGCGCAAGGGACGGCGACTGAGCAGGCGCGTCGCCAGGACGAGCGGCATGCCGTCTACATCGACCAGATCGGCCTGCAGCACCATCGACCGGAAATGCGCGTCTCGATGAAAGGCCGCGATCACCGATCCGTTGGAAGACACCACCATGCGCGGAACGCGCAACTCGCCTTGGCGCGCCCTGCGTGCATCCTCGACCATCAATTCGGCAAGTTCGGCACGCGTGGCCCGCGACGTCGCAATGCCACCCACCATCAGCGTATCCGTGAGCGACACGATATCCCTTGTTAACAGCGCGTCCTGCGGTTGCGATCCCAATGTCGCCTGCTTGCCAGAATCAGTTGCCATCGCCAACCCGAAAGCATCGGCGGGAAAAGCGTTCCGCCCCCATTCGGGACAGGCTGGACAGGAGTGGGCGGCTCACCTGTCCCATTTGCGACCTGATTGTGCGGCGTGATCGCCCGATCAAAAGGAATGGCACCGAATGTCTTCACCGATCGCAGCCCCGCACGTCCCCTTTCCGGGCCTGCTCCACGAGAAGATCGCGGCGAAGCGTCAATCTATCGCTCCAGCTTTTCCCGCAGTGCAACCGGGATTGGGTCCATCCGTTTTGGACATTCGACGAACGCCCGATACCGGCGCATGCGTCGATAGAATCAGCGGGGGCGCTGGCATTCGCCCACGCGGCGGGCCTCTATCGCGTAGGAAAAGGGAGCGCCGCCGGAAATACCCTGCGACTGTATCTGCGCGAGGCGCGGCGTTTCGACGCGCAGGTCGGTCCGGCCATTGCCGGCCCCCGCGCAATCATATGTGACGACGAGCTGATTGGCCTTGTCCGCAACGACGAAGCGTCCGCATTCGCGGCCCGGATGCTGGGGCTGAAGCAACTGGCGCCGGTCGCCGAGGCACAGCCGCCGCACAGGACCGTCCTGGCCGCGCACACGCAATTCCCACTCGCCGGTTTCAAGGCCGTCAAGCGCCGCCAGCGGATGCGCGACGGCGGCGATGGCGCAGGTCGCGCCCATCATCAGGCCAGCAGCCATGCCGACCCGCAATCCTGTTCCAGCCAACCACTGCACCCGGAAAGCTCCTTACCCAGCACATTGCCGCTTGCCTCCATATTGGGCGAATAAGGCAATTTCATAGCAATATGGGCGCGGCCTGCCGCAATGTAACCCCTTTGTTGCAGGATCGTATCGTTCCTCTCCGGCGTCCGAGCTCCGGCCGGATAGCTGCCGCTCAGTTGTTCAGGCTGGCGAGGGACACCGGAAAGATGCGCGAGCAGAACGCGCAATCGACGTTGATGTTACCGTCCGTGTCAGCCATCTCGGCCTGCTCGTCGGACGGAAAACGGCCAATGACGTCGCGGATATGCGTCAGGTTGCAGCGGCAGCCCTTGCTCAGCCCGACCGGTTCCGTCACACGCACCTCGCCCTCGTCATGGAACAGCCGCCAGACGATGTCGGACAATGGCAGGTCGCGATCGGTCAGCTCGCCATCGGCCAGCGTTTCGGCCAGCACCTGCACATGCTCCCATTCCGGATGATCATGACGTGCATGCAGCCGCTCGCGGCCCACTTCGCCCTCGGGCAGATGCTGCAGCAGCATGCCCGCGGCAACGCAGCCCTGCCCCGGATCGTGCCGCGTGGCGATCTGGACGAAGCTGGGTATCTGCTCCGACTGGAAGAAATAATGCTCGGCCGCCTTGCCCAGTGAGCTGCCCTCCAGCGGCACGATGCCCTGATAGCGCTCACCCGTCGCCGCCTGGTCGAAGGTGATGGCCAGATACCCCTTGCCGAACAGCCCGAACAGGCTGGGGTCGGTCCCCAGTTCCGCAAGTCGATCTGCGTCGAACTTCGCATAACCGCGCAATTCGCCTGCGCGATAGTCGGCAACCAGCAGGCTGACGATCCCGTTTTCCGTCTGCGCCTGCATCGTCAGCTGCCCGCCCGCATCCTTCAGGGTGCTGCCCAGCAGTGCTGCAAGAACCAGCGCCTCGGCCAGTACCCGCTCGATCGGCGGCGGATAGGCATGGGCGGACAGCACGTCGTCGAGCGCGGGGCCCAGCCGGACGACCCGCCCGCGCGCATGGCGGGACGGGATAGTGAAGCCGATGGCCCGGTCGAAATCAGGGGCGAGAAGCGGGGATTGGGTCAACAGGGGCACTCCGGTCCTGTAGATAGGGCGCAGACCGGCAAACTCAACCGAGCGTGCCGAATGCCCAGAGCAGGACCGACTTCTGCGCATGAATGCGGTTTTCGGCCTCATCCCAGATCAGCGACTGCGGGCCGTCGATCACCGCATCCACGACTTCCTCGCCGCGATGCGCGGGCAGGCAGTGGAGGAACTTCGCGCCCGGTGCGGCATGCGCCATCAGCGCCTGCGTCACCTGATAGGGCATCATCGCGGCGAGCTTCTCCTCCGCATGGGACTGTCCCATCGATATCCAAGTGTCGGTCACGACGACATCGGCACCTGCCACGGCGGCCACCGCGTCGCGCGACAGGGTAATCCGCGCGCCGCGCCCCTCCGCCTCGACCGCAAAACGCGGGTCGGGATCGTATCCCTCCGGCACGGCGATGCGTACGTCGAACTTCATCAGGCCCGCCGCCTCGATGATCGAGTGCAGGACATTGTTGCCATCGCCGAGCCATGCCCACTGGCTGCCCGGCAGCGCAAGGCCGTGCTCGACCACAGTCAACAGGTCGGCGACGATCTGGCAGGGATGCGAGAGGTCGGTGAGGCCGTTGACGACCGGAACGGTGGCATAGTGCGCCATCTCCTCGATCTTCGCATGATCGTCCGTGCGGATCATGATCGCGTCCGCCATCCGGCTCAGCACCCGGGCAGTGTCGGCGATCGTCTCTCCCCGGCCGAGCTGGCTCGTCGCACCGTCCAGGATCAGCGATGTGCCGCCAAGCTGACGGACCGCCATGTCGAAGCTGACACGGGTACGCGTCGAATTCTTCTCGAAGATCATCGCCAGCGTATGGCCGGCAAGGGGCGCATCAGCGTCGACGCGCCCCTTGGTCCATCCGGCCCGCGCCGCCTTGCGATCGATGGCGTCGGCGATCATCGCGGCGATCGCGTCACCGCCCGCATCCGACAGATTCAGGAAATGTCTGGTCATTGAAAGCGTCTCCCCGCCCCGTTCGGGCCGAGCCTGTCGAAGCGCTCGCCTGAGCGCAGCGAAGGCACTTCGCTATGCTCGGCGTTGCCCTTCGACAAGCTCAGGGCGAACGGAGAAATTGTCCTCAGGCGGCCTTTGCCACGAAATCGCGCGCGCCCGCCGACAGCTTCTCGATGCACTCGCCGATATGGCTGTCGTCGATGACGAGCGGCGGCAGGATCCGCACGACGTTCTGGCCAGCCGACACCGTCAGCAGCCCGTGATTGTCGCGCAGATGCGCCACGAAACTGCGCGCATCGGCGGCGTCCTTGAGCTTGACGCCCAGCATCAGGCCCATGCCGCGCACATCCTCGAACAGGCCGTCATGATTGGGGATCAACTGCTCCAGCGCGGAACGCAGGCGTGCGCCCTTCGCCTTCACATTGTCGAGGAAACCGGGCGCCAGCACCTCGTCCAGCACGGCGCTGCCCACGGCCATCGCCAGCGGATTGCCGCCATAGGTGGAGCCGTGCGTGCCGAACACCATGCCCTTGGCCGCTTCTTCCGTCGCGAGGCAGGCACCCAGGGGGAAGCCCGCGCCGATGCCCTTCGCCACCGCCATGATGTCAGGCGCGATGCCATATTGTTCATGCGCGAAGAAAGTGCCGGTGCGGGCATAGCCGCACTGCACTTCATCGAGGATCAGCAGCAGGCCCTTCTCGTCACAGGCGGCGCGCAGTCCTTCAAGGAACGCGGCGCTCGCCGGTGTGACGCCGCCCTCGCCCTGAACCGGCTCGAGCAGGAAACCGGCCGTGTTGTCGTCGACGGCCGCCAGCGCGGCCTCCAGATCGTTGAACGGCACCACCGTGAAGCCGGGCAGGAGCGGCTCGAACCCGTCGCGCATCTTCGGCTGGCTGGTGGCAGAGATCGTGCCCAGCGTCCGGCCGTGGAAGGCGTTGTCGAAGCTGATGATCCTGTGCCTGTGCGGATTGCCGTTCGCATAGTGGTAGCGGCGCGCGGTCTTGATCGCGCACTCCACAGCCTCCGCACCGGAGTTTGTGAAGAACACGGTGTCCGCGAACGTGCTGTCGACCAGCCGCTGCGCGAACGCCTCGCCCTGCGGGCTGCCGTAAAGGTTCGACACATGCATCAGCGTCGCGGCCTGCTCGCTGATCGCCTTCACCACCGTCGGGTGGCCATGGCCCAGCAGGTTGACCGCAATGCCGCTCGCGAAGTCCAGATAGCGCTCGCCGCGCTCCCCGATCAGGTAGCAGCCCTCGCCTCGCACCGGACGCACATCGCACCGGGGGTAAACGGGCATGAGCGGCGTAATCGACATCGTACCTTCCCTTCGTTCGCGTGTGCGGCCATGCGGCCGGGCAGAAACGCAAAAAGGCGGCCCCCGCCGGGCCGCCCTTTGCGAGCGCCGCCTATACAGGCGCCGCGCCCTTTCCGTCAAGAATGGGGGCCTGCGCCCTTCTTTCAGCCGATCTGGTTCCAGGCGTCGGCGATCTCGGCCAGCATGGTCCGCGCCCGCGCCACCTCATCCGTCGAATGCGCGCGCGCGCCGGCCAGGATCAGGCGTCGCGCCTCGCGGTAGATGAGCGCCAGGCCGGTGGCGATGTCCCCGCCACGATCGAAGTCCAGGCTTGATTCGAGCGCATGGAGGATCGCGATCGAACGGGACAGCTTGTCCGACGCCTTGGCCCGGTCCTGCTGCTGCTCGGCAAGAACGGCCGCATCGAGCGCGAACAGCAGTTCGTCGAACAGGATCTTGACCAGGCCATGGGGCGTCGCGCCCTCGATGCGACTGCCCGCGTGGACGGCCGCATAGCGCCGTGTCGCCGAACCCGCAAAACCCTGACCGTAATACATGATGCCCCGTGCCCTTCAGTGCTTGATGTTTAGCTGTTGCTGTCGCCGTTCCAGATGGCGATCTGCTGTTCGAGATAGGTCTGCGTCGCCTTGAACGCGGTCAACTGCGTTTCCATTTTCGCGTAGGTCGCGGTCAGGCGCTCCTGATAGTTCGACATCTGCGTGTCGAGCTTCTCAAGCTCCTCGGTGAGCGAGGTCTTCATCGCCGCATATTTCTTCTGCGACGCGGCGAGCGCACCGGTATCGCTCTTGATCGAGGTGGTGATCGTCTCCAAAGCGCCCGCGAGGCCGGGATTATCCGTGCTGCTCACCGCCGGGTTCAGCATCTGGGACACCGCCGACGGATTTGCGGCGATCGCCGCGTCCAGCTTGTCCGTGTCGACCTTCAGCGTGCCGTCGCGGTTGGTGCTGACGCCGATGTCAGAGAGATAGCGGTAGGTGCTACCGGCGGCGGCGAGCGGCGTGGAGGTCATCCGCGCGAGCTGCCGCATCATGTCCCGCGCACCGGCATCCCCCGCGAGCGCACCCGACGAAGACGAATCGCCACCCGCAGTCGCGTCGTTCAGCGCCGTGCGCAGCGTATTGTAGGCGGTGACGAAGTCGGTCACGAGATCACGCATCGTCGTCGTCGGCTCGTCGCTGGCGAGGGTCACGACCGTGCCTGGCGCCGCCTTGTTCAGGTCGATCCGGACGTAGGGGAGCGCCGTCTTGATGACGTTGCTGTCATAGGTCATCTCGACATTGTCGATCGAGATGATGGCGTCGGCCGCGTCCTGCTTCTTGGTCATGCCGCCGCTGGTGCCGTCGAAGGTAAAGCGCTGAAGGTCGGCGTCCGCCGTGCCGGGGGTCAGGGTGAAGCCGTTGGCGGAGCCGGTCTGCCCCTTCATCACCAGTCGCGCGCCGCTGCTGTCGATGACGACAGAGGCCGTGACCCCGGCATTGGCATCGTTGATCGCCGCGGCAAGGCCGTCGAGCGTGTTGTTCGTCGAATTGATGGTGATCGGTGTGCTGCCCGAAGCCGTCGTGAGCGTCAGCGTGCCGAGACCGACCGTCGCAGTACTCGCCGAAAGAGAGGTCGAAACGAGCGTCTGCGCGGCGGCCAGCTGCTTCACCTCGATCTGCGCGGGCAGGCCGGAGGGGACACCGCCCGCGATCGCCGAAACGCTGACGATGCTGGTGTCGTTGGAAACCGGCTGACCCGAGAAGCCCGTGCCGGACAGCAGGCTGGTCAGTGCCGTCTGGAAGGTGTCGAGCGAACTGGATGCAGAGGCCAGCGCGGATATCCGGGCATTGTTCAGTGTCTGCTTGTTGCTGATCGCGGTTGCCTTGGGCTCCCGCGCCGCGCTCACCAGGCTGGAGACGAGCGACGATACGTCGATGCCCGATCCTGCGTTAAGTGCGCTGACAATGCTGCTGCCGACTGACGTCATAGCCATACCTTTCAAGGGCATAGAACGGCCGACGCCGACAATGATTTAGCGCCGGACAGGTTTTCCCCATCCGGCGCCTAGAGAAACATGCTTAAGAAAATGCTTCCGATACGTCCATCAGGACGCCGCGAGCACCTGATCGGCAGTACCCGACTGAATGTGCGCCTGCGCCGACCGGGCAACGACGGCCCGGCTCGCCATCTCCCGCGCCAGCATTTCGGCATATTCGACCATTTCCCGGCTTGCGGGCGGGAGCGGCACGATGATCACCGGCTCAGGCAGAAGGGATACGATCTCCGCCTCGCTGTCCGCAGTGGACGCCTTGGGCGCACCGGCGCGCAGGTTGGCGAGGATGTCCGCGATCCGTGCATGAACACGCGCATATTCGGCGGCACTGGCCAGTTGGGCCTCACTGCCCTCGGCCAGATCGGCACCGGACGTGGCTACCCCGCTGCCGCCCTGTGGCGTCACCTGCGCCTCCGCGCCGAAACGCGTCGAGGCCTGCGCATTCGACAGCACGGCTGCCGGGCGCGAGAGGCGATCAACGGGAACGATGTCGCGGCGAGACAGATACTCGTTCATGACGCACCATAATCATACGTCCCCGTGAATAGATTACGGACGGCTGCGCCTAATGTTTAATTCACCAGATCAGCAACCCTGTGTTTTTCGGGTATTCCATTGTTATCACGCCCTAATTTCCGAACGATCAATCTCAGGATTTCCGGAAGAAGACGTCAGAGACCCCGTTTTGCGTAGCCGACAGGCTCCATGACGGCCATGTCGCCACGTCCCTCACGCCGGACGAGCTCCGCGAAGGGCACATCCATCAGGCGCCGGCCATGTTCGTCGCATATGCGATAGGCGCAGGCCATCGGATCGATCCCCCGGCGCAGCAGCTCCGCCGCCGTGTCCGGCATCGCGGCGGCCACGTCCAGATAGGCGGCGCCAATATCGGCGAACATCGCCCCCAGATCGTCATGATCTTCCCCGACCGGCGTCAGGAGGTGCATGTAGAAATGAAATTGTCTGTCCATAGGTGCGTCCCGGTCCGGATTTACCGGATCGATTTCTTTTAGGCCCGCGCGGGGCAACCCGGCAAGACGATGTCGGTCCGATCGGCCGCCCGACTGTCCCACTACTGGTCAGACGGCGCCGATCACGCGAAACCGTCAGGCCGACGGACGTCCTTCGGCATCGAAACGCATATGATCCGGCACGGTGATGAACGGGCGGTCCATCTCGCCCGCCAGCTTGTTCTCCACCCGGAAGACGAACGCGATGACCGTCGCGACCGCCATGTACAGCGCCTCGTCCACCACCTGCCCGACGCGCGAGGTGAAGTAGACGGCGCGGGCAAGTTCGGGATACTGCAGCACCGGCACGGCCTTATCGTCGGCCAGCTCGCGGATCGCGGCGGCGATCGCATCACGCCCGCGCGCAACCACGACCGGTGCGAAGTCCTTGCCCGGCTGGTAACGCAGCGCCACGGCGAAATGGGTCGGGTTGGTGATCACAACGGTCGCCTCCGCCACCGCCTTGCGCGCCGACCCATGCAACGTCTCATACTGGCGGCGGCGGATCGCGCCCTTCAGTTCGGGGGAGCCCTCCGTCTCCTTGTTCTCGTCCCTGACTTCCTGCTTCGTCATGTTGAGGCGCTTGGACCGCTGCATCATCTGCGCAGGCACGTCGATGCCCGCGATCACGAACAGCGCGCCCGCCATCGCCAGGCAGGCGAAAATGAACAGGCTGCCCAGTTCGACGAGCGCAGGCTCGACCCCGGTGCGTCCCATCGACACGATGACGGTAAGCCGGTCCCAGATGAGCCAGAAGCCGATGCATCCGAGCAGGCCAACCTTCGCGATCGACTTGGCCAGTTCGATAAGGCCCTGCAGTCCGAAGATGCGCTTCAGGCCGTTCATCGGGTTGAGCTTTTCCGGCTTCACCGAAAAGGCACCGGCCCGGAACCCCAGCGAACCGAGCAGCGCGGGCGCCGCGACCGCCGCCAGCACCGTGGCGAACAATATGCCGCCGATCGGCAGGGCGAGGCCGGAAAGCAGCCCGTAGATGCGGGTGCCCGGCGCGAAATCGACGATGTCGCGATTGTCGAAGCGGAGCCCGGCGACCAGCATGCGGGCCAGCGCCTCCATCACGGCCGGGCCGGTGATCGCCAGCCAGGCGACGCCCGCCATCACGACGAGCGCGGTGGCGAGATCACGCGATTGAAGGATATCGCCTTTCTTCGCGGCCTCCCTCAGCCGCTTGGCTGTCGGTTTCTCGGTCTTCTCGCCGCCGCCGCTGGGTGAACCGGCCATGCCCTAGCCCTCCCCGCCCGCGATCGCCTCGGCTTCGTCAAGGCCCGCCTTCAGCGCGTTGGTGATCCCCTCCGCCATGACCGGCGCGGCGACGGCCAGCAGGACGAGGCCGGAAATCAGGGCGACCGGCATACCGACGGCGAACAGGTTCAGCGAAGGCGCCGAACGCGCCAGCATGCCCATGACGAGCTGGATCAGCACAAGGGCGAACCCGACCGGCAGCGCGATCGTCACGCCAGCCCCCAGCAGCGTGCCGCCGAACTCGACAAGGTGCCAGACGACATCGTTCGCCATCATCGGGCCGCCCGGCGGCATCGCCTGATAACTTTTGACCACCAGGCTGACGAGCAGCAGGTGCCCGTCCATACCGAGCAGCAGAAAGGTGGCGAGGATCGAGAGGAACTGGCCGACGACCTGGGTCGACTGGCCCGACTGCGGGTCGACCATGGACGCAAAGCCCAGACCCATGGCGTTGGCGATCGTCTCGCCCGCGACGAACGCGGCGCCATAGCCGATCTGCACGGCGAACCCCATGGCGAGCCCGGCCAGCACCTCGCCCATCGCCAGCATCACGCCCGCAAAGCTGACGATACCGGCATCGGGCAGGACGATCCGCACGCTGTTGAGCGCGGCCATGCCAAACGCGGCGGCAAGGATCAGGCGGAGCTGGACCGGCACCGTCGGCGCGCCGAAGATGGGGGCTGCGAGGAACGCCGCGCCGGGACGGATCATCGCCACCAGCAGCACCCAGAGTTGCGCCTCGACGCCGATGAAGCCGGGTGCGATCATCCTACTGCAACAGGTCCGGGATGCGGTCGAATATCTCGCGGGTGAAATCCGCGACCAGCATCATGATCGATCCGCCGAACAGGGCCAGCATCACGCCCACGACGATCAGCTTCGGCACGAAGCTCAGCGTCTGTTCGTTGATCGACGTCGCCGCCTGGATCATGCCGAGCAGCAGGCCCGCGATCAGTGCGGGGATGAGGATGGGCGCGGCGGCGAGCGCCGTGATCCACAGCGCCTGCTGCGCGATGCCCATGAAGAAGTCGCTGTTCTCCATACGCCTGTCTCCGCCCTCAGGTCGCGAAGGAGCCGGCGAGCGACCCCATGGTGAGCGCCCAGCCATCCACCAGCACGAACAGCAGCAGCTTGAACGGCATCGAGATGATCGTCGGCGACAGCATCATCATGCCCAGCGCCATCAACGTGGATGCGACGACAAGATCGATGATGAGGAACGGCAGGAAGATCATGAAACCGATCTGGAACGCCGTCTTGAGTTCGCTGGTGACGAAGGCGGGCAACAGGATGGTGAACGGAATATCGGCGGCGTTGCGGAATGCGGGAGCCTCGGCAAGGCCGGCGAACAGCTTGAGGTCCGACTCCCGCGTCTGCTTGCTCATGAAGCCGTGCAATACCTTTGCCGAGCGGCCGACCGCTTCCTCGATCGAGATCTGGCCGCTGCCATAGGGCGAGAAGGCCTGGTTGTTGATCTGGTCGATAGCGGGCCTCATCACGAACAGCGACAGGAACAGGGCCAGGCCGACCAGCACCTGGTTCGGCGGCGTCTGCTGAAGGCCGAGCGCCTGGCGCAACAGCGAGAGCACGATGATGATGCGGGTGAAGCTGGTCATCATCAGCACCAGCGACGGCAATACCGTCAGCAGGCTCATGAGGATCAGGATCTGGAGGCTCAGCGACAGCGAGCGGCCATCGCCCGATACGTCGGAAAGCGCGCGGGTCAGCGCGCCGGAGGACTGGACGGGGCCTGCAGGCGCCGTCGCCTGGGCAAAGGCCGGGTGGGCGGCGAGCAACGCCACCGCGACGATGGACAGGGCAATCAGGAGGCGCGCGACAGCCGCCCCGAAGGGCGCAAACGCACGGTCAGCGGACACGATCGAGATCCCGGGCGAAATCGCGCGAGGCCAGCGGTGCGGGGGGCGCGGGCGGCTGAGGCCCCTGCCCCTCGGCAATCTTCTCGATCCGGCCGCGCGTCACGGAGATGAGCAGGCGCTGCCCCTCGAACTCGACGACGGCGAGCTTGCCGAACGTGCCCATCGGCAGCGCTTCGACGATCTTCAGGACACGGTCTCCCTGTCCGCCGAGCATGCCGGGCTGATATTTCCGCCACAGCCACAACGCGGCGAAGGCCATGCCCCCCACCAGCGGCAGGAGGATGGCCAGCTTCACGAAATACCAGAACATCTACACGCCGCCCTTTCGAATGGATCAGCCGCGCCGTTCCATCCCCGCCATCCGCGTTTCGGCGGCGGCGACATCGACGACGCGGATACCGTAGCGACCGTTGACGGTCACGACTTCCCCCTTCGCGATGAGCGCTCCGTTAACCATGATGTCAAGCAGATCGTCAGCCTGACGATCGAGTTCGACGATGCTGCCCTCGGCCAGGTCCATCACTTCGGACAGGCGCAGAGAGGTCGACCCGACCTCCACGGACAGGCGGACCGGGATGTTGGACAGCAGTCCGAACTGGCGGCTGCCCGTCATCTTGCCCAGCGTGTCGCCGAGCAGGGCGTCGGTCTTGAGCCCGTCCATCTTCGGGGCTTCGGTCATGTCACTCATCGGCTCTGGTCCTGTAGCTTTTCGATCATGAAGGCGGCGCGGCCGTCCTGCTCACCGATGGTGCCGTGCGCGAAGATGCGGTCACCGACGATCAGGGGAAGGCTGCGGGAAATATGGACGGGAATGACGTCACCGGGCTGGAGCGCCATCAGTTCCGCGAGGGTCAGGTTGGGCCGGGCGAGGACGGTACGCGCGGGCAGGCGGACGTGCGCCATCTGCCGCGCGACGCGTGCCTGCCAGACGGGATCGGGCTCCGCCTTCTCCTCCTTGACGGAGGTATCCATCAGGGGTTCGATGGAGCGCAGCGCGGACACCGGCAGCAAGATATCGACCGGCCACTGCTCGGACGCGGAAATGGCGACGGTAAAGCGCTGCAACGCCATCTGGTCGCTGGCCTGCAGGCCGCTCGCAAAGCCAAGCCCGGCCTCGCGGCTTGCAAGGACCGGCTCCACGGCCAGCATGTCCGACCAGCTCACCGCCAGCGCCGCCATCACGGCGTCGGAAATGCGGGCGATCAGCCGTTCCTCGGTCGGTGTGAATTCGGATCGCGCCGGCGACGGACGGCCACCCGCGCCGCCATAGAAGCGCTCGACGAAGGTCGAGATCATCGCCGCGCTCAGGTGCAGCATGACCTGCCCCTTCAGCGGCATCAGGCGATAGAGGCCAATGGCGGCAAGCGGCTGTACCTGGACGGCCCATGCGCCATAATCGATCAGTTCGACAGGACGGGCGGTGACGACCGGCTTCACGCCGACGAACGGCTCCACGATCTCGCGCACGCGACGGCCGAGCCGCTCCCCGAGCCTGTCGAGCCCGGACAGCATGACGGGCGCCTGCGCCTCGCCGCGCCCCAATGCGAAAGGTTGAACGTCGTCCATCTCAGTCAGTCCCCCGTCCGGCACCCAAGGGACTGACCCGGTGTCGAACGCGGTGCTATTGAATAACGAAATTGGTAAAATAAACGTTATCAATGCCCCCGTAGCCGGTCTTTTGCTTCAGAATGTCGTTGATGACCGTCTTAAGCTTCGCCTGGAGGGCTTCCTTGCCCTTGGGGGTGGAGAGGTCGGCGTCGGTTTCCTGCGCCAGCAGCATCAGGATCGCCGAGCGAATCGCCATCTCGTGCGTCGTCATCGCCTGGATGACGCGATTGTCGTAATAGGTCGCAACCGCGATCGACAGCTGCGCGAAGGCATCCGTGTCCGACATGTTGGTCGTGAAGGGCGCCTGCACCTGGAAATAGGTGGCCTGATATTTGGACGGATTGCTGGGCGCGGGCAGGTCAATGCCCTTGCCGTGACCCGGCTCATGGCCCCCCGCCTCGCCCTCGGCTTCCTTCGCCTTGACAGCGAGAGCGTTGCCGATCTCCTCGGGATTCTCGCCCGCGAGCACGAGCTGCGGCTTGTTGAAGTCCTCCTTGGGGCCGGGCGCATGATTGAACGCACCCGCGGCGAACAGGCCTCCGGCGGCACCTGCGCCACCCACACCGACGACAAGCGCGCCGAGCAAGATCATCTTCTTGCCCTTGCCGCCCTTGCCTTTCTTGGCCTTGCCCCCCGCTTCATCGCTCACGTTCAATCTCCCCGGCTTCAGGCGTAACGCGCCCGCCGAAGCGCTGAGGTGCCGTCGGCGACGGCCTGGTCCACAGGTTCGGCGCTGCTTAGAACGGCCGCATCGCCGGAAACTTTACGACCAGACGCCTGTCCTCCGGCCTGCTGCCCCTGGGCATTCTGGCCCGACGTCTGACCGCCCTGTCCAAGGCCGGCCTGCGTGCCGGACTGGCCCGCCCCGTTGCTCTGGGAAGAGGTCGATCCATGCCCGTGATTCTGGCCCTGTCCCTGCTGCTGCCCGGCCGAGCTCTCGCTCCGCGCGCTTTCCGAAAGGCGCGGCAGCCGCTCGACCGTCACATCGCTGATGCGGATCGACGACAGGCGGGCATCGGCCTTCAAGCGGTCGCTATCCTTGCTGAGCGCAGCTTCGGCCGCTTCCGTCTCGACCATCAGGCGGACCTCAGATCCGGTGTCGCCGCCACGGATCTCGACCCGCATCGGACCAAGATTTTCGGGCGACAGGCGAAAACTGCCCTGTCCCGTGCCCGCCGCCAGCGTGGCGATTTCCTTCGCGAGACCGTCGATCCACTGGCCGCCGGAACTCATGTCGATCACCTGCTGGCCAAGGCTGGCGGCAATGTCGACGGGGGCTCCGGCAAGTTGCGCACCGGCGTCGCCACGCATGGCGACCGGCAACGGCGCGGCCAACGCGGCCGCGGACGCATCGACGGCGGAAAGCGGACGCGTATCGTCGATCCCGTTCGCAACCATGCCCAGAAGAGCGGTGGCTTCGCCCACGGGCGTCGGCATCGGCCGCGCGGCCGATGATGCCGCAGCGGACGGGTCGACGGCCGACAGGCGCGAGGCGAAGGCCGATACCGATGCGACGCCGGTACGCGCCCTGGCGTTCCCGGTGATCGGCAAAGTGACGGCCTGTGCCGTGACGGGCGCCGCGTCGGCCACAACGGCCTCAACCTGCACCGCGCCGGGTGGCATGGGTAGTGGCCTCGCGGCGGACTGCGCTGCGTCGGGCCTGGACATGGCAAGCGGCGGCGCTGTTTCGGTCGCGTTGCCGGCGGTTTGCTGCTGCACCGTGCCCCCCTGACCTGCGAGAGCACGCAGCGCCGGTACATCGCCAGCTGCATCGGGAGCGACCGGCACGGTCACGGCTTCGCCACCCGGCGTCGGTGCGGGCGTCAGGGCCGTTTCGGCCGGGACCGCGCGCGCGGCGCGCCCGTCGCCGTTCATCGACACCGCCGTTGTCGTCCTGATCGTATCCGCGGCCACCGGCAGCGGCGCAACCGGAACCGGCATTTGGGTCGCGACAGGAATTGCCGGTGCCATGATCACCGGCGCAACCGCTACGGGCGCGGAACCTTCAACTGCCCCCTCTACCGGCCCCTCTACCGGCGATGCACCACCCGATGTTTCGCCATCGGCGTCCGATCCTTGGCCGGTTTCCGGTGCATCATCCTGCCCCGTCGCCCCGACCATCGGCCGACTCCCGGCTTTGCCCGGCGAGGACTTGATCGGCGTCTCGACCGGCAAAGCGGGCGGATCGGTCATGGCCGGATCAGTCGCTTCGGGCATCGGCATGTCGGCGGTCGCCTGCGCGACCGGTACCGTGTCGGTCGGCTCGTGCGCCTCGCCCGCGGCCGCAGGCACGATCGCAGCCTCCTGCCCCGGCGCTGCTGCATCCGCCTTGCCATCCGTGCCTTGCGGCAGCGTTTCCGTTTTCCTCGCCTCTCCCCGACGAATGACCGGGCCGGACCCGGCATTCGCAGGCGCGCGCTTCGCCGTCGCCTTCGCGACGGTGCGGTCAAGCACGCTTGAAAAGCTCGGGCCGTCCGAGGCTGTGCCGGGCGGGAGGGCGGATGTGCCACTCTTGGCGGGTGCCTTGGCGGTTTTTGGGGTGGAAAGGATGGTCACGGTCATGCCTCTTCCTTCGTCCTGATCCTGCGATAACGGGGCAGCGCAGCCAGTCGCGCCTCGTTCTGTTCCTCAAGGGCGACGCGCGCCCGATCCTTCAGCCGTTCGGCGATCTCGCGCTCGCGGTTCGCCTCGACCCGCAGGCCCTGTTTCTCGTCCACGCGGCGGCGGGCGTCGTAGAGCGCGCCGTCGAGCTGGCGCCCGGCCTGCTCAAGCCGCCCGGCAAGCTCACGATAGGATGCGAAGGAGCCGCCCAGCGTGACGTTCTCGTTCTGGAAAAGCTCCGAGCGCACGCGGCTGAGACGCGCGGCGTTGTTCGCGATCGCATTCGCCTCCTCCTGCGCGCGCATCGTCTCTGCGACGGCCAGCGCATGCTGGACGTGGCGCACCCGCACCAGGCGCTGGCGACGGGCGAGCAGGCGGCTCATGCACCGAACTCCGCGACCAGGGCGGCGATGCTGGAATTGATGTCGATGCGGCTGCGCTGGTCCTGCCGCAGGAAGTCGAGAACCTCCTGCCGTCGCGCGACGGCCTCATCGATCACAGGGTCGTTGCCCGGGCGATAGGCACCCATCAGGATGAGGTCGCGATTTTCCTCATAGGCCGCCCAGAGGCGCCGGTACGCCGCAGCCGTCGCCAGATGCTCGTCATCGACGATATCGGCCATGACGCGGCTCAGCGACTTGCCGATGTCGATCGCCGGGAAGATCGCCTGTTCCGACAGATGCCGCGACAGTACGAAATGCCCGTCGACAATCGCGCGGGCGGCGTCAACGATGGGGTCGTCGGTGTCGTCGCCGTCGGCCAGCACCGTGTAGAGCGCCGTGATCGATCCGCCCGAACGCGCGTCGACACCGGCCCGCTCGACGAGGCGCGGGATCAGCGACAGGGCCGACGGCGGGTAGCCCTTCATCGCGGGCGGCTCGCCGAGGGCTAGGCCGATCTCGCGTTGGGCGTGGGCACAACGGGTCAGGCTGTCGATCAGCAGCAGCACCTTCTTGCCCCGCGCCCGGAAATATTCGGCGATCGCGGTCGCCCGCGCGGCGGCGCGCAGGCGCAGCACCGGCGGATGGTCGGCGGGCACGGCGACGACGACGCTCTTGTTCATCACGCCGCCCGACAGCTTCGTCTCCAGAAAGTCGCTGACCTCGCGCCCGCGCTCGCCGATCAGGCCCGCGACGATGATGTCGGCGTCTGCACCGGCGATCATCTGGCCCATCAACACCGATTTGCCGACGCCCGAACCGGCGATGATCGCGATACGCTGGCCGCAGCCGGCGGTGAGGAGCGCATTGACCGCGCGGACGCCCAGATCGAACGGCTGGGTCACGCGTCCCCGGTCGAGGACGTTGCCCTTGACGCCGTTCAGCGGCCAGATGCCTCCGGCGATGATCGGCCCCTTGCGGTCGAGCGGCTGGCCCATCGCGTCGATGACGCGGCCGATCAGCCCTTCGCCCACCTGCACCATGTTGGCGGCGCTGTCCGGCTCGACCCGCGCGCCCTTTTCCAGCGGCGCATCGGCATCGAGGGGGACGAGCAGGGTCCGGTTGCCACGAAAGCCGACGACCTCCGCGCGTGCGGTGCTGCCGTCGACGGCGATGACGCGCGCACCCGCGCCGATCGGCCGCGTGAAACCGGTGACTTCCATCATCCCGGCATCATGGCTGACCAAGCGCCCGACATGGCGGGGCGTGTTGTTGTTGATGCCGATATGCTCGAACAGCGTTTCGGCTTGGTTGAGGGCGGCGCGGATCACGAGCGGCCCTCCATGTCGTCGAGCATCGCCTTCAGGCGGGAGAGGCGCACGTCCGGGCCATCCTCGATCCACCCCTCGGCGGTGTCGAGCCGCACGCAACCGCGCCGCATCTGCGCGTCCGGCACCACCGGCACGGCGATGTCGACATGCTGGATATAGGCAAGGTCGGACGGATGAACGTGGAGCGCACCTGCAGACTCGCCGCCGTCGATGAAGGCGGCAACCGCCTCGCACCGCTCGCGCAGCAGGCTGGTGTCCACCTCGACCTGTCCGACGATCTGCTCGACCAGACGAACGACGGCGGCGGACAGCATGGTCGCGAGCGTGCCGCTCGACGCGGGGGAGAGTTGCTCCAGCGCCTGGGCGATGCGGTCGCGCGCGCTGTGGTCGTCGGCTGCGGCCTCCTGCGCGATGCGCGTCCCTTCCTGAAAGCCCATGGCGAACCCTTCGGCATGGGCCTGATCGATCGGATCGACGGGCTCGGGCTCCTGCTCGGGTTCGGTCGCCCGGCTCCCCTGCGCATGGAACGCGGCGGCGGTGCCGTCGGCGAACAGGGCGCGAAACCCGCCGGTCGCGGATGCCGCCGCTGCGGAATATCCGGTGAGCGCGACGGTGCGCGCATCGCCTGCGTCGGCGGCGGACCAGAATCTAGACAAAGTCGTTCCCCTTGCCGCCCAGCATCAGCGTGCCTGCGTCGGCCATGCGGCGCGCCGTGGCGATGATCGCCTTCTGCGCCTCGATGACCTCTGCCAGGCGGATCGGCCCGCGCTCCTCCAGCTCGTCCTGCACGGCCTGCGCCGCGCGGCTGGACATGGAGTTGAAGATCTTGCCCTTCAGCATCTCGTTGGCGCCCTTCAGCGCCACGACCAGCACGTCGTTCTCGACCGCGCGCAGCAGCGTGCCCATATTCTTGTCGTCGAGGTCAATGAGGTTGTCGAAGACGAACATCTCCTCCTCGATCGTCTGGGCGACGATGCGATCGCGCTTGGCGAGCGCCTTGATGATCCGCTGCTCGTTTTCCTTGCGGACGTTGTTCATGATCGCGGCCGCTTCGCTGGTGCCGCCGCGCTGCGACGCGGTGCCCAGCTTCTTGGCGGGCGATCCGCGCGAGAGCAGCTGCTCCAGATCTTCCAGCGCTTCGTTGCTGACGGGGCCAAGGGTCGCGATGCGATAGACGACTTCCTCCTGATGCTCGGACGGCAGCAATTGCAGGACGTCGGCGGCGATCGGCGGGTCGAGGTGGGCAAGCACGATCGCCATGATCTGCGGATGCTCCGCCTCGATCAGGGCGGCGATCTCCTTCGCCTCCATCCACTTCAGCATCTCGAGCGTCGTCGACCGGGTCGGCGGCGTAATCCGCGCCAGCATGTTATCGGCCCGCTCCGGGCCCAGCGCCTTGTGCATCGCGCCCCGGATATGGCGGCTGGCGCCATAGCCGATGGTGGTGCGGCGCTTCGCCTTGTTCACGAACTTGTCGAGCGCCTGGTTCACCTCGTCGATCTCGACATCGGCGACGTCGTACATCGCATAGCCGAGCTGACGCACCTCTTCCGGCTCCAGCCGCGAGAGGATCTGCGCGGCCTCGTCCTCATCGAACAGCATCAGCAGGACGGCGGCGGCGGCGCTGCCGTGCAGTCCGGCGATGGGCTGGATATCACCCTCAGGCATTTTCCTTCGCCTTCCCTTCCTTCAGGAGGTCGCGGACGACGAGGGCGGCCCTGTCGGGATCCTGCTTGACGAAATTCTTGATGAGGCTGGCGCGCTGGGCATAGTCCGGCGTCGCCGAGATCATGTCGAGCGTCACCGGCCGGGCCGGGTCGGCGCTCGCATTGCGCGTGATTTCTTCGGAAATTTCGCGACCGATCTTCTGGTGCTGCACGACCGCTTCGGCCTCGGCCTCCTCCTTCGCGGCGGCGCGGCGCTTGAGCAGCGGACGGCCGATGCCGAAGATGAGGACGAGGACCACGGCAAGGGCCGAAAGGTTGCGGGCCAGCAGCGATACCCAGCTCGCCTGATACCAGGGCGTGCTGTCTTCCGGCTGCGTCACGAAGCTGCGGGCAGACAGCGCGACCGTGTCGCCACGGGTCTGGTCGAAGCCGACCGCGCCCTTCACCAGCGCCTCGAGTGCCGCGACCTCTTCCTTCGACCGGGGCTTGCCGTCCGGTCCGGTGTCGAGCGCGACGGCGACCGACAGGCGGCGGACCGTGCCCACTGCGTCACGGGTGACCGAAACCTCGCGGCCAAGGTCATAGGTGCGGTTGTAGCTTTCCTGCGTCTTCGCGGGGTCCGCAGCCGTGCTGCCGGCGGCGGCTGCCGTGGCCGAAGCCGCCGGGTTCGCGGCGCCGGGTGCGCCCGGCGTACCGGGGGCCGCCTGCGGGTTCGGGTTCTGTCCCTGTGCGATCGGCGGCACCGGCGCCTGATTGGACAGCGCGCCGGGGATGCCGCCGGGCTCGCCCTTCGGCGCGTTGGGATCGGCAACCCAGCTGCCCTGTTCGGCACGCAGACGCGATTCGTCCTGCGGGTAGGTCTCGCGGGTCGACTGGCGCTCGGCGAAGTTCAGTTCGGCGTGCACCTCGGTGGAAAACTTGCCGGCGCCCAGGATCGGGGTCAGCAGCGCAATTACCGCCTGGCGATAGCGTTCCTCGATCCGCGACTGCACCTGGATCTGGCGATCGGATGCCGCGTCTCCGGCATTGTCGGACAGCAGCTGGCCGTTCTGGTCGACGACCGACACCTGCTCCGGCGTCAGCTCGGGGATCGACGAGGCGACGAGGTGGACGATCGCCTGCACCTGCGCATCGGACAGCGACCGGCCGGACGCGAGGCGCAACATGACCGACGCGGAGGGCTTGGCCCGGTCGCGCAGGAAGATGCTGGGCGGCTCGACCGCGAGGTGAACGCGGGCGCTTTCGACGGAGTCGATCGCCTCGATCGTGCGGGCAAGGTCCATCTCGCGGGCGGAGCGGAGCTTTTCGCCCTCGACCGCGCGGCTGGCGCCCATCGGCAGGCTGTCGATCATGCTGTTGCCGTCGGGGGCGCTCTTGGGCAGGCCCTGGCTGGCGAGCATCATCTTCGCCTTGAAATAATCGTCCTCCGACACGGTGATCGCGCCGGCGGACGAGAAGTTGTAGCCGATCGCGTTCTTGTCCAGCACTTCGGCCACGGCAGCCTGATCGGATTCAGGCAGACCCCGGAACAGATCGCGCTGCGGCGGTTCGCGCAGAGCCATCCAGGCGAGCCCGGCGGCCGCGACCACACCCAGCAGGCCGAGCATCGGCAGGCTGCGCGACACAGCCGGCTGGCGCATGAAGCCGGTGATCCGTTCCCGGAACGCGTCGACGCCGCCGCGCGCGGTGACGAGGCTGGGCAGTCCGCCCGTGGCGGGTGCGCCGCCGTCGATCGTGAGGTTAGCGTCGCTCATGGATTATACCGGCATGCTCATGATGTCCTTGTAGGCGGACAGGAGTTTGTTTCGGACCTGCAGCGTCGCCTCGAAACCGATCGACGCCTGCTGCTTGGCGAGCATCACCGACGCGATGTCGGTGGTCTCGCCGCGCTCGAAGGCGGTGGCGGCGTCGTTGGCGCTGGACTGAAGGTCGTTGACCTGGTTGAGGGCGGACTTGAGGGCGGAGGTAAAGTCACCCGGCTTGACCGCATTGGCACTGCCGCCCGCATCGCCCGCGCCCGTGACCCCGCCCGACGCACCGGTCTGGGCGACGTCGCGCAGGGCAGCGTTCTTCTGCAGGATGGCGCTGCGGATCGCCATGATGCTGTCGGTCGAGATCCCGCTCATCGTTCAGCCCCCCATTCGTGATCAGGCGGCGGCCAGCTCGCGCATCTCGGCAAGCCGGTAGCGCAGCGTCCGTTCGGAAATGCCCAGCTTGCGGGCGGCCATGGCGCGATGGCCATCGGTCTCGCGCAGAGCGTGGCGGATGGCGTCGAGCTTCGACATGCGCGCGACGTCGGCAAGGCGCACGGTGCCGCGCGACATCGCCAGCGGCGCAGCGTCCGACGCAACGGGCGCGATCGCGCTGCGGGTGATGTTGAGGTCCACCGCCTCGATCCGCGCCCCTTCGCGCAGGACGATGGCGCGCTGGAGCACATTGCCCAGTTCGCGGGCGTTGCCCGGCCAGCTGTGAGCGACCAGCACGTCCATCGCCTCGGCCGTCGGCCAGGGGAATATCTCATCGGCTGTCGCGCGCTGATGGTGGCGCAGCAGCATGGCGGCGGCGATCGCGGTCACGTCGCGGCGGCGCTCGACCAGCGGACGCAGCTCCAGCGGCATGACGTTGAGGCGCCAGTACAGGTCGGACCGGAACCGGCCGGCCTCGCACTCGGCGGCAAGGTCGCGGTTGCACGCCGCGATGACGCGGACGTTGACCGGCACCGGATGGGTGGCGCCGACCGGAAGGATTTCCCCTTCCTGCAGCGCGCGCAGCAGTTTCGCCTGTAGCGAGAGCGGCAGTTCGGCGATCTCGTCGAGGAACAGCGTGCCGCCGTCGGCCGCCAGGAACAGACCGTCCGAAGCGGCGGACGCGCCGGTGAAGCTGCCCTTGCGATGGCCGAACAGCATCGCTTCCATCATGGTTTCGGGAAGGGCCGCGCAATTGACGGCGATGAAATCCTTGTCGGCACGCGGGCTGCGGCTGTGCAGGAAACGGGCCATGCCCTCCTTGCCGGTGCCGGTGTCACCCTGGACCAGGACGGTGGCATCGCTCTGGGCGATCCGGGCCGCAAGGCGCATCAGGCGGGCGCTGCCTTCGTCGCCGACGGCGGGCATGCCGGCGGGACGCGCAAGCTCCGTCACCAGCGCCATGCCGAGCGCGGCGTCGTCAAGACCGAAGGCAATGCGGGCGGGCATGCCGTTGGCTGCGGGCTGATAAGTCGGCGCGCCTTCGCGATAGTCGATCAGGATGTCGCGATGCGTGGCATGGGCGATCTCGCCGGCCAACAGGATGCGGATGTCGCCCCGCTCACGCGGCGCAGTCGCATCGACACTGCCAACCTCCAGCAGCGCGTTGTCGAGCCAGTGCATCAGGCCCGGAATAAGGCCGCACGCACCCGTGCTCATGTCCAGTCGTGGCATGAACGTCAGTCCCCAGTTCGATGCCGGTTTGATACCCCCGTATCCCCCCGGCCCTTTCGATAGGGGCAATGTGCGTGAACATGCTTATCATATAGTTAACGCGCGGAAGGAATTGCCGCCAAACCGGCAATTGTTTTCCGCCCCACCGGCAAAGCGCTGCCATAGCGTGCCGCATCACATGACGGCGCATCCCGGGCGTGAGGTTTTCCGGTGTTCCGGGACGCCGTGCCCCGCCCCCTTATAGAGAATCTGATTCGCGCGCGCGCGCGAGGCGGCCGAAAAAAATTTCATGGCATTCCATAAAGCCGGCGGACCACCCGCCGTTATTCCCCAACGAGGCCGCAGTGCCGCATGAGCGGGCGACCTGACATTGAAGCGGGAAAGGAATACCCATGACTGTTATCGCCACCAACGTCGCCGCCATGCGTTCGGCCAATGCGTCGGCCAAGGCCGACTCCAGCCTGCAGACGGCTCTCGAGCGCCTGTCGACCGGCAAGCGCATCAACAGCGCCAAGGACGACGCCGCCGGCCTCGCCGTCTCGTCGAAGATGACCGCCGAAATCCGCGGCCTGACCCAGGCGTCGCGCAATGCCAGCGACGGCATTTCCGCAGCGCAGACCGCTGAAGGCGCGATGAAGGAAATCGCCAACATCGTTCAGCGTCTCGGCGAACTGTCGGTTCAGGCCTCCACCGGCACGATCAGCGACACCGACCGCGTCAGCATCAAGGCGGAAGCCGATCAGCTGGTCGCGCAGATCGACAACATCGCCACCACGACGAAGTTCAACGGTGTTTCGCTGGCCGGCAGCACGCTCGCCATCCAGACCGGCACCGGCACGACCGATCAGGTCTCCTTCACCGTCGGCGCGATGAGCTCCACCGATCTCGGCCTCGACGGCCTTGACTGGACGGACGCTGCCGCGGCTCAGGCCAATCTTGAGATCATCAACGGTACCGGCACTGTCACGGATCCGACGGACGATGCCGACATCCTGGCGGGCGCCGGCGTGATCGGCCTGCTTTCCAAGTCGCAGGCTGACCTGGGTGCGGTGCAGAGCCGCTTCGAGGCAACGATCTCGAACCTCGACTCGACCATCACGAACCTGACCGAAGCCCGCTCGCGGATCGAAGACGCCGATTTCTCGGCGGAGACGACCTCGCTCGCCAAGAGCCAGATCCTGGCTCAGGCTTCGACCGCGATGCTGGCCCAGGCCAACCAGTCCTCGCAGAACGTCCTCAGCCTCATCCGCTAAGGACCAAAGAACATGGCCGATCGGGGTACTGGTCCACCCCGGGCGGCCATGAGACCCCCGGCACATCAACAGTCCCCACGTGCCGGGGGTCCTCCTTTTCGATCAGGACCACGAAGCCCTCGTCCCCCCGGACGGGGGCTTCATCCTTTTTGCCGCGCCTGCGCTCTTGCATTGGCGTCATGTCGTCCCATGATGGGGGCATGACCGACCTGACCCGGCGCGACCTCATCGCGCTTTCGAGTGCCGCGATGATCCTGCCGGTGGCGGCGCGCGCCCAATCAGCCACCCCGGGCAGCGAAGCCTTCAGCTGGAAGGGGCTCGTGGCGCGCGCGCAGGCGCTGTCCCGGACGCCCTACAAGCCGACCCCGGCCAATCCCGGCGCCGAACGGGTCGATTACGACGCCCTGCATAATGCGCGCTTCCGCGATGAAAGGACGCTGTGGAACGATCTGGGCGGCGACACCGGCGTCCGTTTCTTTCCCGTGCACCGCAACGCCAGCCAGCCGGTGGCGATTCATCTGGTGGAGGGTGGGCGGGCACGGCCCGTCTCCTATGACCCCGCCTATTTCGACATGGGCAGCGACAATCCGGTCGCGGCACTCGGGCCGGACGCCGGATTCTCCGGGTTCCGGATCATGAACGCGGCGCGGGACGCCGACTGGCTGGTGTTCATGGGCGCCAGCTATTTCCGGGCGGCGGGGGCGCAGAAGCAATACGGGCTGTCGGCGCGCGCGATCACGATCGACACCAGCCGGGGCAATGAGGAGTTTCCGCGTTTCACCACCTTCTGGCTGGAGCGTGCGGGCAACAGTGCGGTTACCGTCCATGCCCTGCTGGACGGCCCCAGCATCACCGGAGCATATAGGTTCATCAACCGGATCGACGGCAACGGCGTGCATCAGGACATCGAAGCCGCCCTGTTCCCGCGCAAGGCGATCGGGGAACTCGGGCTGATGCCGATGACCAGCATGTTCTGGTACGATCAGGCGCACCGACAGATCGCCACCGACTGGCGCCCCGAAATCCACGATTCCGACGGCCTGTTGATCGTCGAGAGCGGCGGGCAGGCGCATTTCCGTGGCCTCCTCAACCCGAAGGCACCCAGCACGAGCCGGTTTCCGGAACGCAATCCCGCCGGTTTCGGCTTGCTCCAGCGCGACCGCGATTTCGACCATTATCAGGATGACGGCGTCTTCTACGACCGCCGTCCTTCGCTCTGGGCAACCCCGACGAAGCCGGTCGGCGCCGGGGAGGTCAGGCTCTACACCTTCCCGACCGACAGCGAATATACCGACAACGTCGCCGCCTATTGGACGCCCGCCAGGCCGGTGACGGAGGGGCAGCGAATCGACCTGTCCTACAGGCTGGACTGGCAGTCGGACGAACCGAAGGCGGGCAGTGCGCCCGGGCGGGTCGAAAACATCCTGCGCGGCAAGGGCGATGCCCCCGGCGCACTGCGGCTGGTCGTGGATTTCAGTGGTCTCACCGGACGGCAGGGCCTTGTCCCGGAAGCCACGGTGAGTGGCGGCAACCTCTTGAAAAAGGCGACATATCCTATATTGGCGCACCCAGGATCGTGGCGCGCCGTCCTGGATATCGCGCCGACGGGCCCGGAGGGGGCACCGGTGGATGTTCAGCTTTCGCTCATGCAGGCGAATGCAATGGTTACCGAGACATTTCACTATCCGCTGTTGCCCTGATATTCGGAACCGGGACGGCAAGGCGGTTGTTTCAGCCCGGTTGCAAGCGGTCGTCCGGGACCGCCATCGCAGGGAAAGGCCGTCTGAGGGATGTGGAAGGACGAGAATGTGACCGCATTGCCTGGGATCGGGCCCCAGCGGCCGTCGGGAACCCCGCAGGCATTTTCCAGCCTTCCCCCCGAACAGCCGATCGCCATGCCGGAACAGGATTTCCGTGCCGCACCGGAGCGGATTGAGGCGCCTCGCAGCGACCTGGGCAGCAATATCGACGCGATCGCCAAGCGCGTGCTGGTGCTGGCACTCGCCCTGCTGCCCGCGCTGCTGGCCGCGCACGAGATGAAGCGGACCATCGGTCTCGATGGCTTTTCCGGCTGGGAAATCGCCTATCTCGCGCTGTTCGTGCCACTCTTCGCGTGGATCGCCTTCGGCTGCGCGACCAGCGTCATCGGCTTCCTGATCATGTCGGGCGACGGATCGCGCGTGCAACCCTACCGCCCCGCCCGCCCCCGTCCGGTCGCCGGTCGGACCGCCGTGCTGCTCCCGGTATGCAACGAGGATTTCCTGGCGGTGATGGGCCGCCTGTCGATCATGGAACGCTCGCTCTCGCGCGTGATGGGCGGAGACCGGTTCGACTTTTTCATCCTGTCGGATTCCAACCCGGAAAACGGCGAGATCGAGGCGGAGACCTATCGCCAGATGCATGCGGGCTTTACCCGGCCCGTCTACTACCGCCGTCGCGCCGTGAACCTGCATCGCAAGCCCGGCAACATCGCCGACTGGGTGACGCGCTTCGGCGGCGCCTACGATTACATGATCGTCCTTGACGCCGATAGCGTCATGGGTGGCCAGACGATGGCGCGCCTTGCCGTCGACATGGAATGCCACCCGCATCTTGGCCTGATCCAGACCGTGCCGTCGGTCGTCGGCGCCTCGACCCTGTTCGCGCGCTGGCAGCAGTTCGCCAACCGCCTCTATGGCCCGATCGGCGCCGCCGGCATGATCTGGTGGGCGCGGTCCGAAGGCACATTCTGGGGTCACAACGCCATCATCCGGGTGAAGGCATTCGCAGAGAGCTGCGGCCTGCCCACGCTGCGTGGGCCAGCGCCGTTCGGCGGACACATCATGAGCCATGACATGGTCGAGGCGTCGCTGCTGCGCCGTCGCGGCTGGGCCGTGCACATGGTGATGGCGGAGGACAGCTACGAGGAGTTTCCGCCTTCGATCCCCGATCTCGCCGTGCGTGACCGCCGCTGGTGTCAGGGCAATATCCAGCATGTGCCGCTGATGCTGCGTACCACCGGCCTGCACCTCGTCAATCGCTTCCAGTTGCTGGTCGGTGCGTCGGCCTATCTCACCTCGCCGATGTGGCTGGCGCTGATGCTGGTCGTGCTGGTGGGTCAGGCGCAGGGAGCGTGGACGGCCACGCAGGTCCTGCCCTCGGGCGACCTGCTTGCGCTGACCGTGGCCCTGCTGTTCGGTCCCAAGTTCCTGGCGCTGTTCTGGGCCCTGTCGAACCCCGCGCGGCGCGAGGCGTTCGGCGGCGCGAAGGCGGCGACATGGAGCGTGCTGGCCGAATGCGCACTGTCGATCATGCTTGCGCCGGTGGCGATGCTGACCCAGACCATCAACCTGTTCGGTATCCTGATCGGCCGCAAGAGCGCGTGGAACGGCCAGACCCGCGACCGCGACGGCATGTCGATGGGTCAGGCGGTATGGATCTTCAAATATCATATCGCGCTCGGCGCGGCCTTCGTCGCCCTTGCCGTCTACGGCGGCATGTCGCTCGGCTGGATGTCGCCGGTGATCGCGGGTCTGTTCTGTGCTCCGGCGCTGGCGGCGCTCACGGCGCGCAAGGATCTGGGCCGCAGGGCGGACGAGCGCGGTCTGTTCCGGGTACCCGAGCCGTGGTGGAAGACGCAGAAGGCCATCCTGCGCGAAGCGGCGCTGCCTGTGGCACGGGGTGCCACTCTGGCCCACGCGCCGCAGCAGGCGGCCGCTCTCGCAGCCAACGACGCCTGAACCGTCAGGCGTAACGGAATACAGAAGCCGGTTCGCGGATCAGCGGACCGCCCCCATTTTCGTCATGCCCCGACCGTCGATATATCCCTGTTTTGGATGGAAAATTTTTCCGCCCTTTACGGTTTCGCAACGATGCCCTGCGACACCGCTCGATGGGGTGAGTGCACAGCGCAATCGATATTAAGCCTTCGCCTGATCGCGATGACGCTGCGCGCTCCGAAATGTCAACGTGACGTGTCGGGCGTCGGCGGCGGAAGGTGAGCATCCGTTCCAGCCCATCACAGGTTCTATGGGGCTGAAAATGCTGAAGCGGGTTGCGATCGAGGACGTTCAACTGGGAATGTTCGTGCACAAGCTGGAGGGGTCGTGGCTGTCCCATCCGTTCTGGAAATCGAAATTCCTCCTGACCGATCCCGATCAGCTGGCCGAGCTCAAGGACAGCGCCGTTCCCGGCATACTGATCGACACCGACCGGGGCGCCGACGTCGCCGCCCGGCCCGCGCCCAGCCGCATCGAACGGCCGACGACCACGCCCCTGTCGCCCGCACAGTTCGGCCGCGCAACCCGCAGTCCCGTCATTGCCCAGCCGCGCGCCCGGGCCGATGCGCTCGGCACGCAACCCTTCGATCCGTTATCCAAGCTGCCCCGCGCAACCCAGGAAGAGATGCCCACGGCGATGGCGCTCGCCCGCCGCTCGACGCAGGCGGTGCGCAAGATCTTTCAGCAGGCACGCCTCGGCAAGGCTGTGAAGCTGATCAAGCTCGACACGATGATCGACGAGATTTCCAGCTCCGTGCAGCGCAACCCCCACGCCTTCACCGGCATCGCCCGGATGAAGAAGGACAACGAATATCTCTACATGCACGCGATCGCCGTGTGTGCGCTGATGATCAACCTCGCGCGCCAGTTGAACCTGTCACCGGAAGAGGTGCGCCAGGCGGGACTCGCGGGCATGCTGATGGACATCGGCATGTCGCATATCCCGCAGGAGATCTATGACAAGGACGGGCCGCTGACCGAGACGGAGATGGCGATCGTCAAGACCCACACCACGGTCGCCTACGATCTGCTGGCGGCTGGCGGCGACATTCCCGAGGCGGTTCTCGACGTCTGCCTGCACCATCATGAGCGGCTTGACGGCAGCGGCTATCCGCACGGCCTCACCGGCAAACAGATCGGCCTGTTCGCGCGCATGGCGGCGGTGTGCGACGCCTATGATGCGATGACGTCCAACCGGCCCCAGAAGGTCGGGGCGGACCCGTCCGACGCGCTCGTCCGGCTGGGCGAGGATGGCCGCTACGATCCGGTGATCTTCGACGCCCTGATCCGCAGCATCGGCATCTATCCGATCGGATCGCTGGTCCGCCTGCGCAGCAACCGCCTGGCCATCGTCATCGCACAGGGGCAGGACGACCTCACCCTGCCGCAGGTGCGGGTCTTCTACTCCGTTGATCTTGGAAAGCTGGTGCCGGTCGAGGAAATCGACCTGTCCAACTGCTACGGCCAGGACCAGATCGCCATGCGCGAACTGCCGTCCAACTGGTCGTTCGACAACTGGGACAAGATGAGCGCGCAGCTGATCGACGGCAGCTTCAGGCGCGGCTGATCCCCGCGCCACTTCTTTATCCGATGACAAGCGGGGCAGGCGCGACAGCGCCCTGCCCCGTTTTCAGTTCCAGTCGCTCAGCCGGTCGCGCAGCTTGTCGAGCGCCGCCTTCTTGATCTGGCAGACCCGCGCCGCGCCGATGTCCAGCGTCTGGCCGATTTCCTCAAGGTTCAGTTCCTCGACGAAATAGAGCTGGAGGACGAGCGCCTCCCGCTGCGGCAAGTCGCCGATGCATTTCGCCAGCACCGCCTTCAGCGATTCGCGCTCCAGCACATCGTCGGCGCGATCCTCCTGATCGGCGAACCACATCGACTGGTCCGAATAGACCTCATCGATGCTGGTGGTCTGGACCATCTCCGCGCTGTCGGCGAACTGGCGGTAATCGGCGGGCGCAATCCCCATCTGCTCCGACATCTCGGCCTCGGTGGGTGCCCGGCCCAGGCGCTGTTCCAGCGTGTCGCGAACCGACATCAGTTCACGCCGCCGCGCCATCGCGGAGCGGCAGAGCGTCGCGTGACGGCGCAGATGATCGATCATCGCCCCCCGGATGCGCATCTGCGCATAGCTGGCGAAACCCAGGCCCCGGTCCTCGAACGCGTTGGCCGCCTCGACGAGAGCGACCATGCCGATCTGGAGCAGGTCCTCGATCTCGATGGCGCTGGAGACGCGGCCGTGGACGTGCCAGGCGATCTTGCGCACCAGCGGCATATATTTGCGGGCAAGCTGCTCGGGCCGCTGCTGTCCGCCGCGTCCGTATGTATCTGCACCTGCTGCGGTGATCTTGCTCATGTGCATGGCTGTGATCTCCCTCAGGCCATCCGCTCGCGCGGCGTGGGCATGGGATCATGACGCGGAACGGCACGTACCGGTTCCGAACCGCCCACGACCGCCGCGACCTCGACCGGCTTGCCGTCCGGGATCTCCAGGAAGGACAGGACCGGCGTTTCGGGCAGATGCGGCTTGAACAGGCGCATCAGCGCGCGGCGGGCGACGGGCGATGTAACGATGGCAAACGAACGGGCCTCGGCCATCAGCGGTCGGGCGGCCTTCGTCACCGCTTCGACGATCCGGTTGCCAAGCGCTGGCTCGATCGGATGGCGGGCATCCCCGGCCACGCGCATGGCCTGGGCCAGCAGCCCCTCCAGTTCGCCGTCGAGGGTGATGACCGGCAGCGGCATCTTCACCGGCACCAGCGACTGGATGATCAGCGAACCGATCCGCTGGCGCACCGCCTCCACCAGCTGCTCGTGCGTATATTCGGGCTTGGCGGCATCGACCATCGCCTCGCAGATGCGGCGGAAATCCTTGAGCGGCACGCCCTCGGCGAGCAGCGCGCGGCACACCGCCGAAATCTGGGCAAGGTTCAGCATCGCGGGCGTCAGGCCGTCGACCAGTTGCGGCGCCACTTCCTTCAGCGCGTCGAGCAGCTTGCGCGCCTCGTCGAGGCCGAACATCTCCGCCGCGTTCATGATGATCAGCTGGTTCAGGTGCGTCGCGACAACCGTCGAGGGGTCGACCACGGTATAGCCTGCGACCACCGCCTCGCTGCGCTTGTCGGGTGAAATCCAGACCGCTTCGAGACCGAAGGTCGGATCCTTGCACGCACGGCCCTGCACTTCGCCCTCCAGCGCGCCGCTGTCGAGGGCGAGGAGATCCTCGGGCCAAGCCTGATCCTCTCCGACGATGACGCCGCCGATGGTGATGCGGTAGCTGTTGGGTTCAAGCGCCAGATTGTCCTTCACGCGGACCATCGGCACCACGAAGCCCAGTTCCTTGGACAGCTGGCGGCGAATGCCGGTGATGCGGGCCATCAGCGGCGCGCCCTTGCGCTCGTCGACCATGCCGATCAGGCCATAGCCGATCTCCAGCCCCAGCACGGCGCCGTCGGACACGTCGTTCCATTCGATCTGCGCCGGATTGGCGGGCGGCGGCGGCGCCTCGACCGGTGCCGCCTTGTTCGCGTCCGACTTGCGCAGCCGCCAGGCGAGCATGCCCGCGACGGCCGCGGCGGGCAGGATGATCAGATGCGGCATGCCGGGCAGCACGCCCAGCACGCCCAGGATCGCTGCGACCGGCACCCATGCCTTGCCCGACCCGAACTGGCTGGAAATCTGGCCCGCGAGATCATGTTCGGAATTGACGCGGGTAACGATGGAGGCCGCTGCGATCGAGAGCAGCAGGGCGGGGATCTGCGCAACCAGCGCGTCGCCGATCGCAAGCAGGATATAGGTGTGTGCGGCCTGCCCCATGTCGAGGCCGTGGCTGGCAACGCCCAGCACGATGCCGCCGACGATGTTGATGACCAGGATCAGGATGCCGGCGATCGCATCGCCCTTCACGAACTTCGACGCACCGTCCATCGATCCATAGAAATCCGCCTCCGTCGCGACTTCCTGGCGGCGGACCTTCGCCTCCTCGGGGGTCAGCAGACCGGCGTTGAGGTCGGCGTCGATCGCCATCTGCTTGCCGGGCATCGCGTCCAGGGTGAAGCGCGCGGACACTTCCGACACGCGTCCCGCGCCCTTGGTGATGACGACGAGGTTGATGATCATCAGGATCGCGAAGACGAAGATGCCGACGACATAATCGCCGCCGATCAGGAAGCTGCCGAACGCCTCGATCACATGACCGGCCGACGCAGAGCCTTCATGCCCGTTGACCAGCACGACGCGGGTCGAGGCGACGTTGAGCGCGAGGCGCAGCAGGGTCGCGAACAGCAGCACCGTCGGAAAGCTGGAGAAGTCCAGCGGACGGGCGGCGTTCAGCGCCACCATCAGCACCGCAAGGCTGATGACGATGTTGGTGATGAAACCGACGTCCAGCATCAGCGCCGGCACCGGCACCATCATGAACAGCACGACCATCAGCGTCGCGAGCGGCAGGATCGCCCCCCGCGCCGCGCTCATCCACAGCTTGCCGTTGACCTGAGTGCGCGTCATTGAACCTGTTACCTTCCGAAGGTGGCGAGCATGAGATAGGCGAGCCGGGCCGTGTCGGCGTTCGGCGCGATGGTGTCGATGTCGGTCGACTGGGTGAGACGCTGGGTCTCGATCCGGACATAGTCGGCGGGCTGCACGGTCTTCGCGCCGTCGGGCAACGACCAGTCGCCCGCCATGGGCACGGCGGCGGTGCTGACGCCGCCGGACCCGCGTGCCAGCTTGTCCGCGAAGTTCTCGCGGATGTCGGCGAAGCTGCGGGCATTGCCCTGCCGGTCGTAGAAAATGGAACGGTTGGCGCGCGCGGCCGCCGGAAACAGCGAAGCGGCGGTGGCGTTCGGCGACTGGTCGTGCGCCTGAAGGAACTTGGCCGCGCCGCCGACGCCCAGGAAGTGCGCGAGATAGAGGTCGGCGGGCTGCGCCGACCGGCCCAAGCGCTGCTCCAGATAGGCCTTGTTGTCGGCCGCATGCTCGGCCGCCATGACGGAGGCCGTTTCCGGATGGCTGCGCAGGTCCAGGATCTGCTGCCGCAGTTCCGGGTCGGATACGTAATAGCGGCCGTTGGCGCCCTGCTGGATCGCGTCGGCGGCCCAGCCGAGACCATATTCATTGCCATGCTGGTTGACGACGGCGAGCCAACTCTGGTCGATGAACTGGTAGAGGCCGGTGGCCGACGAGGTCGCGGCGCGCGCGTTGGGATTGAGGCTGCTCTCGATCTTCGCCTGCCCCAGCAGATAGCCGAAGTCGACGCCCGTGCGCCGGCTGGCCATGGCTATGGCATTGGTCACGCGATCCTGTCGCGTAGTCCCTGACACTGTCATGCCTGCGAAGGCGGACATCGAAATTCCCCATTTGGTACCGGGGACAAATTAAGCAAAAGCCGTGCCAAGATTGGACATTGACGGACAGCCAGAAAAGAAAAAGGGCCGCGCGGGCGGCCCTGTCCTGTTTTCTGTCCGATTGTGCCGGAAGACGCCGGATCAGCGCCCGTAGGTGAGCGGCGCGTGGGACACGCCGCGATCAGCCAGCAGCGTGATACGTTGGCGCGTGTGGTCGGCGAGCAGGCTGGTGCGGATCCGCGCCGCTTCCATGACGGGGAGCAGCGCCTTCAGCTTTTCCTTGAGCGCGGCATCCTCACGCCAGGCGCCGACACCCTTCAGCGCAGCGACGGCACCGTTGACGCGCGTGGTCGCGGCGTCGATCGCCGCCACCTCGTCGCTGTCGAGCGCCGCGCCGAGATCGGCGAAGGCCTCTGTAAGGGCGTCGACCAACGCGGCGCTCATGGCGACGTCAGTCCCGGACCGGCAGGTCGAGATCGACCATGCGATCGGCGATCCGTTGGGGATCGACCGGATAATTGCCGGATGCGATGGCGGCCTTGATCGCCGCGATCCGGTCCAGATCGACCGGCGCGCCTTCGGCCGCCATGCGGGCGGCGGGGCTCGAAACGGTCTCGGTCGCATCACCCGCGTCGACGGAGGCGGTCGACGCCGTCGCGCCGCTCTTTCCCGCCGCGCGCAGCTTCGACGCCTCAACGGCGGAGCTGACCGACTGGCCGATAGAATTGATCATCGTCTCATTCCTTCTCGTGTCCCGCGCATCGTATAACGGACCGATTCAGTTTTCCTTAAATCCTGGCACGCGCACAATCCCCATATCGGCGACCTGAGCGATCACCGGCGCGGATTTCCTGTCCTCGCGCACGCGGATCATTTCGCCGATGGCACCGTCCTCATCCGCCACCATCGTGCGCGAAATGCTGAAGGCCGCGCCTCCGGCAATGAGCTGCACCGGATCGCCCTTCTTCACGGCAGCGGGCGCGCGCTGGGCGGTTACAGCGCCACGGGCACCGAAGCCTGGCGCCGCTCCCGCAGCCATTCCTGCCGTCAAAGGCACGCGAATCCGCCAACCCAGCGCCTCGCACTTCACCATCGCGGCGCCGAAAACCGGCCCCTCGACGGTCGGCGTCTGCGGACAGGCGGCCAGATGGAGGCGGCGGTCGACGGGACCGGCCGGGCCACCCGGCTGGCCGATATTCGCGCCGACGGCCATCGCCACCAGGCTGTCGATACGGTCGAGATTCTCGAATTTCTGCTGGGCGAGCGCCGGCGTCGCTGACAGGACGGCGAGCGTCGGCAGCAGGAACGGAAGGGTCAAACGCACGGCAAATCTCCACAGGAATGGCATGACTGTCATTCCGTGAGATAAGCAATTACCGTGCCAAATGGCGTTTTCAGCCCGCTTTCGGCTGCGTCGGCGCAAGGCGGATGGCCTGCCCCTTCGCCGTTCCGTCCCCTTCGTCGAGACCGCGGATCAAGATGCGGTCGCGGCGCAGGCCGGCCGCCTCCAGCGCCCGTGCCACGGCGCCGGTCCGGGCTGCGGCGAGATCCCAGGCGTCGTAACGTCCATTCGCGCGGTCCTGCCCGACGGAACGCAACTCGACACCCTCGCCATGCGCTGCGAACGAGCGGACATAGGCGGAAATCCGGGCGTTTCCGGCCGGGGACAGCATCGCCTCACCAGCGACGAACAGGTCGCTCGCGGGCCATTGCGCGATATCCGGCGCAGCGGCCGCAGCCTTGCCGCCGAACTGCGAGCCTACCCCCTCCAGCACCGCACGGCGCTGCGAACCGCTCGCCTGCAGGAGGACGAAGAAACCGAGGAGGAGAAGTGCGAGATCGGCGAAGCTGATGGCGAGGCGCGCACGGCGCTCCGTGCTCATGCGACCTCGCGGATCGCGGCACGGCGCACGGGCGCCGTTTCGCGGCGAGCGATCACCATCATGCCGTGCGCCAGCTCGCGCTGCCAGGCGATTTCCCGAGCGGAAAGGTCACCCAGCCGCGCGGCGATCGGCGCGGCGATCAGGTTCGCGATGACCACGCCATAGAGGGTTGTGAGCAGCGCGAGCGCCATGGACGGCCCGATCGCGGCAGGGTCCGCCATCGCCGCGAACATGCCGATCAGACCGATGATCGTACCGGCCATGCCCAACGCGGGCGCGGCGTCGGCCACCGATACCCACACCGCGCGGGCGGCGGCATGGCGCGCCGCGCGGTCGGAAATCTCCCGTTCGGCCCAGCTTTCGAACTGGTCGATGCGGTCGCAATTGGCAAGGTGACGCGCGGCCGAAGCCAGGAAGGGATCGGCGGTCTTCACCCGGTCGGTACAGGCCAGTCCGCGCAGGGCCGCGAGGTGATCGACCTGAAGGACGAGCGCGCGCGCGGCATCGCGGTCACGGTCCGGACGGGCGGCGGCGAGGGGGCGGAGCGCGGCGATGGCGTATCCGAACGCCCGGCCGCCGTTCTGCACAAGCGCGAGGAGCAGGGCAGCACCGGCCATGGCGGCCAGCGTCACGGGATCGATCAGATGGCCCAGAAAACCCAGCATTGCCGCCCCAATCTCGCCTTTTGCCGGGCAGGCGGCAAAAGCCTGCCGCCGACCGGCAAAAAATTGCCGCCCCTGCCGCCGCCTGCGCGAAAAGCCAGGCAAACAGCGCTTTCCAGCCACACACGGCAAGCGTCCGCACGAATTGGCACGGTACTTGCTGATATACGGGCGGATGGCCCGCCGTGGTGGCCCACAAGGTCAATAACGGCAGGCGACAGGAACAATTTAGAGGGTTCGGGACAAAAAACATGTCGGTGGAAGACAGCCTGTTCGGAGTGCACGGAAAGGCGCTGGCGCTGCGGTCGCAGCGGCTGAACCTGCTTGCCTCCAACATCGCGAACGCTTCCACGCCCGGATACAAGGCGCGCGACATCGACTTCGACGCGGCGCTGAAGGAAGCGTCCGAGAAGAACGACACGACGCAGGCCGTCAAGGACAGCATGGGGTACCGCATCCCGCTGCAGCCCAGCCTCGACGGCAACACGGTCGAGCTTTCGACCGAGCAGACCCTCTTCGCCGAAAACGCCGTGAAGTATCAGACCACCCTTTCCTTCCTGGAAGGGCGGATCAACACGCTCACGCGCGCGCTGAAAGGAGAATGAGCATGGCTGGTAGTGAAAGCGGCCCCATGAACATCTTCGACATCGCCGGACGCGCGATGTCCGCCCAGCTCGTCCGTCTGAACGCCACGGCGTCCAACATGGCGAACGCGGGCAACGTTACCGGCACCGAGAAGGACGCCTATCGCGCGATCAAGCCGGTGTTCCGCACGGTCACCGAAAAGCCCGGCGTTGCGACCGTGAAGGTCGAGCAGGTCGTCACGACCGACGCCAAGCCGGTGAAGCGCCACGACCCCAACCATCCGCTCGCCGACCAGAACGGCGATGTGTGGGAAGCCGCCGTCGATAACTCCGCCGAGCTTGTCGACATGCTGGAGACCGCCCGGATGTACCAGAACAATGTGCAGGTCCTCCAGACCGCCAAATCCCTGATGCTCGACACGATAAGGATGGGCAAATGAGCAGTACGATCGATACCGCCGGGCTGACGACCTATGACTCGTCGACCGTCCAGACGACCGGCGTCGGCAAGTCCGAAATGGGCCAGTCCGATTTCCTGCGCCTGCTGACCACGCAGTTGCAGACGCAGGATCCGTTCGAGCCGATGGATAACACCCAGATGGTCACGCAGATGGCGACGATCACCAATTCGACCGGCATCGCGGAGATGAACCAGACGCTGTCCTCCATCAAGGAGCAGATGTCCGGCTCACGGATCAACGACGCAGCGAGCTGGATCGGCAAGTCGATGCTGGTCGAAAGCAACATCGTCGCCCCCAATGCCTCGGGCCAGTATTCGGGCGCGATCGCGCTGGGCGCCGCCGCCGACAATGTCAGCGTCCAGCTGGTCGATGGGTCCGGCAATGTCGTCAGGACGATCGACATGGGCGCGCTTGAAGCCGGCAGCTACGGCTTCTCGTGGGACGGCAAGGACGAGGCCGGCAACGTGGTCTCCACCGACAGCCTGCAGGTCAAGGTGACCGGTGCGACGCCGACCGGCATCGCCACCTGGGCCACGATCGCGGCGGTCCAGTCGCCCGCCGACGGCAGCAGCGCGAAACTCATCACGGCGCTCGGGGCCTACAGCCCCTCCGACGCCATTCAGCTCAGCTAACCACCCTTTCACCCAGGAGCCTAACCCATGTCCTTCTACATCTCGCTTTCCGGCCTCAAGGGCGCGCAGACCGACCTGTCCACCATCGCCAACAACGTGGCGAACGTGAACTCCACGGCGTTCAAGAAGAGCCGCACGAACTTCGGCGACATCTTCTCAGCCGCGCCGATGCAGACCACGACGCAGGTGTCCGGCCAGGGCACGCGCGTCATCGGCATCCAGCAGCAGTATACGCAGGGCACGATCGAGACGACCGACAAGACGCTCGACCTCGCGATCACCGGTGAGGGCTTCTTCACCGTCAAGGGCACGGGGACCGGCGGCCAGGTCAGCTACACCCGCAACGGCGCGTTCAGCATCACCGAAGCGCGCAACGTCGTCGACACGACCGGAGCCAACCTGCAGATCCTGCCGGTCGACGCCACCGGCACGATCACGGGCAACACCGCCGCCGATCTCAGCGATCTCGTCATTCCCCTGACGAAGCCGTCCGATCCCACGGTTCAGCTTTCGAGCGTGTCCGTGTCGGAAGCGGGCCTCATCTCCGCCACCTACGCCGACGGCACGACCGAGCCGCTGGGCAACCTCGCCATGGCGACCTTCGCCAGCCAGGACGGCCTGCGGCAGAAGGGCGACGCCCACTGGCAGTCGACCCTGCAGAGCGGCAACGCCAATTACGGCCCGGGCAACGAGGGTGCCTTCGGTTCGGTGCGTTCCGGCGCGCTGGAGCGGTCGAACGTCGACATCACCGAGGAACTGGTCGCGCTGATCAATGCGCAGCGCAACTTCCAGGCGAACGCGAAGGCGATCGAGACCGCGTCGAACATCACCCAGTCGATCGTCAACATCCGCACCTGATCGCGGCGTAAAGGCAAGGGCAGGACCAACCGATGGACCGTCTGGTCAACACGGCACTCACGGCGATGCGCGGGGCGATGGCCCGGCAGTCGGCGATCGCGAACAACCTCGCGAACGCCGACACCACCGGCTTTCGCGCCGAGATCGCCAATGCGACGACGCAGTGGCTGAACGGCGAGACGTTCGACACGCGGGCGCAGCAGGCCGAACAGGTACTGGGCGCCGACATGTCCGGCGGCGCGGTCAAGGCGACGGGGAATCCGCTCGACGTGGCACTGGACGGCGACGCTCTGCTCGGCGTCCAGTCCAACGACGGGTCGGAGGCCTATACGCGGCGCGGCGACCTGCGCACCACTGACAGCGGCCTGCTGACCACCGGGGATGGCTATGCCGTCCTGGGCGAGGGCGGCCCCATCACCCTGCCCGCCTATGACAGCCTGTCGATCGCCAAGGACGGCGGCATCTGGATCGTGCCCCAGGGCGGCGACCCCGCCCTGCCGCAGCAGGTCGACAAGCTGAAGCTGGTCAATGCCAAGGGATCGTCGATCGCCAAGGGCACCGACAACCTGTTCCGGGAAACCAACGGCGGCGTGTTGCCCGATGATCCGGTCGCAACGGTGACCGCCGGTTCCCTAGAAGGGTCGAACGTCAACGCCACCGCCGCCCTCGTCCAGATGATCGAGGCCAGCCGGTCGTGGGAGACCCAGATCAAGATGATCAACACCGCCAAGGACATCGACGACAGCGGCGCCAGCCTGATGCGCCTCGACCGCTGACACGAGTGAAGGATTGACCCGATGAGCAACGCAGCCCTCCACGTCGCCCGCACCGGCCTCGACGCGCAGAACACGAAGATGCGCGTGATCGCCAACAACCTCGCGAACGTGAACACCACCGGCTTCAAGAAGGACCGGGCCGATTTCGAGACGCTGGCCTATCAGCAGATGGTGGCGGCGGGTTCGGCGTCGGACAGCGAGAACAAATATGCGACCGGCCTCGCGCTCGGCTCGGGTGTCTCGCTCCAGGGCACCAGCCGCACCGACACGCAGGGCACGCTGACCAGCACGGGCAATTCGCTCGACCTCGCGATCGAGGGTGCGGGCTATTTCCAGCTCCAGCGTCCCGACGGCACCATCGCCTACACCCGCGCCGGCAATTTCAGCATGACGGCCGAAGGCACGGTGGTCAGTTCCGACGGCCTTCAGATGATCCCGCAGCTCCAGATTCCCGAGGGCGCGACCGGCGTCACCATCGGCAATGACGGCACCGTGTCGGCGACGCTGGCCGGACAGAGCGAGCCGACGCAGCTTGGCCAGATCGAGATCGCCCGCTTCATCAATCCCGCCGGTCTTCAGGCCGTCGGCAGCAACCAGCTGATCGAGACCGCCGCCTCCGGCCCGGCACAGACCGGCGTCGCGGGCCTCGATGGCCGCGGGTCGATCCGCCAGGGCAATCTGGAAGGGTCGAACGTCAACGTCGTCGAGGAACTGGTCGACATGATCGAGACCCAGCGCGCCTATGAGGTCAACAGCAAGATGATCAAGGCGACCGACGAGATGCTCCAGTACGTGAACCAGCAGCTCTGACCGGCATGAACAGAAAAGGCCGCGACCGTTCCATGACACGCCTCTGCTCCTCTTCCGCCCCCACGTCCGTGCTGGCCGTCTCGACGGTGCTGTTCGCCCTCGCCGCCGGCGCGCTGGCCGCACCCGAAGCGCAGGCGCGCAAGAAGGAAGATCCGGCGCTGTACGCCCCGACCTATGCGCCCCCGCCCGCCGTGCAGGCGCAGCCGAACGGCGCGATCTTCCAGGCGGCGACCGGCTTCACGCCGCTGACCAGCGGCGCGCGCGCCTCGATGGTCGGCGACGTCATCACCATCACGCTGGTCGAGCGCACGCAGGCGACGAAGAGCAACAGCGCCAACACCGCGCGGGACGGCTCCATCGGCCTGACCCCGCCGACGACCGGCCCGTTCAATTTCTTCCAGCCCAGCGACGTGGGCGCGAGCGGCACCAACGCCTTCACCGGCAAGGGCGCCGCCAGCCAGTCCAATGCACTGACCGGCGAGATCACCGTGACCATCGCGCAGGTCTTCCCGAACGGCACGATGATGGTGCGCGGCCAGAAGGCGCTGACGCTCAACCGCGGCGACGAATTCATCCAGATCAGCGGCATCGTCCGTCAGGCCGACATCGGCCCGGACAACCGCATCCCGTCGACCCGCGTGGCCGACGCCAAGATCATCTATTCCGGAAAGGGCGAGATCGCCCGGGCGAGCAGCCAGGGCTGGCTGCAACGCTTCTTCTCCCGCATCAGCCCCTTCTGATCGAACGAGGTCCCATGTTGTCCCTTCTTCGTCCCTCCGCCCCCGTCGCCCGGTTCCTGACCGGCCTCGTCGGCCTGCTGCTCGTGTCGGTGGCGATCACCACCGACGCGCGGGCGGAACGCATCAAGGATCTGGGCGCGTTCCAGGGCGTGCGTCCGAACCAGCTGATCGGCTATGGCATCGTCGTCGGCCTCGCGGGCACGGGCGACGACAGCCTCGATTATTCGACGCAGGGCATGAAGGGCGTCGTCTCGCGCTTCGGCCTTACGCTGCCGCAGGGCGTGAACCCCGCGCTCAAGAACGCGGCGGCCGTGCTCGTGACCGCCGACCTGCCCGCTTTCTCGAAGCCGGGCCAGCTTCTCGACGTCACCGTTTCGGCGCTGGGCAAGGCCAAGAGCCTGCGCGGCGGCACCCTGATCATGACGCCGATGCGCGGCGCGGATAACCAGATCTATGCGATGGCGCAGGGCAACCTCGCCGTCGGCGGCCTCGGTGTCTCCGGCGCCGACGGCAGCCAGGTCTCGGTCAACGTGCCGTCGGCCGGGCGCATCCCGGGCGGCGCCACGGTCGAGCATGCGGTCGCCACCGGCTTCGACACCGCGCCGACGCTGACCTTCAACCTGGCCGAGGCGGACCTCACCACCGCGCTGCGCGTGGCCGACGGCATCAACCGCGCCTTCGGCGACCGCCGCGCCCGCGCCCTCGACGCCGTGTCGGTCGCCATCGACGCGCAGCCCGGCGCGGAAGAGCGCATCGTGATGATGGGCCTTATCGAGAATATCGAGATCCAGCCCGCCGACGCCGCCGCGAAGGTGATCGTCAATGCCCGCACCGGCACCGTCGTCATCAACGGCGCGGTCCGCATCGCACCAGCCGCCATCGCGCACGGAAAACTGACCGTGACCGTGAACGAAGCGCCCCGCGTCGTGCAGCCCGCGCCCTTCTCGAACGGGCAGACGGCGATCGAGCCTTCCAGCTCGATCACGGTCGATCAGGAGAAAAAACCGGTCATCAATTTTAAAGGTGGGGCGTCCCTTGCCGATATAGTGAAGGCGATCAACGCCATCGGGGCGTCGCCGGCCGATCTGGTCGCGATCCTCGAGGCGATGAAGCAGGCGGGCGCGATGAAGGCGGAACTGGTGGTGCTCTGATGCAGATAACGTCCCTCTCCTCGCCCGCGACCGGGCAACAGGCCGGCGGCCAGACGAAGGCCGACCTTGAAAAAGCCGCCAAGGCGTTCGAGGCGATCTTCATGCGCCAGATGATCGGCGCCATGCGATCGGCCAGCCTGGACGAGGGGCTGGGCGATTCCAGCGCAACAGGGCAATTCCGCGACATGGCCGACGCGCGCACCGCCGACGCGATGGCCGACAGCGGCCACGGCTTCGGCATCGCCGCGCTGCTGCTCAAGCAGTTCGAGGGCCGCCTGCCCGCTTCCGCCGCCGGAGCGACCGGGGCCGCGGCAGCCACCGGCACAGGGGATAGCGCGACGTGAGTTCCGACCTTTTCATCATCGGCGCATCCGGCACCAAGGCCTATCGCGCGGCGATGGCCGCCGTGTCGGAGAACATCACCAACGCGAACACCGCGAACTACAGCCGCCGGACGGTCGTGACCCGCGAATCGGCGGTGTCGGGTGCATCGATGGTGTTCTACCGCTCCGGCGTGTCGTTCGGCGGTACGGAGGTCGCGGGCGTCCAGCGCGCCAACGACCCCTATCTGGATGCGACCGCACGTCTCACCGCCTCCTCCCTCGCCAGCGCCAACCAGCGGCTGCGGTGGCAGACGGATATCGAGACCGGCCTCAACGACTCGACGTCCGGCATCGGCTCCCAGCTGTCGAACATGTACGGCTATGTAACGCAGCTCGCCGCCAATCCGTCGGACCCGTCGCTGCGCACCAACATGCTGTTCGGCATCGAGCAAGCGGTGAACGCCTTCAACGCCAGCGGCCAGGCGCTCCAGACGACCCAGCAGAGCATTTCGACCACGGCACAGAACGAGGTCACGTCGATCAACGACGCGATGACCGAACTGGCGCGTATCAACGAAAGCCTGCTGCGTTCGTCGCCCGGCACGTCGAACGAGGCGCAACTGCTCGATTCGCGCGACGCGGCACTCTCCAAGCTGTCCGAGGGGCTTGATGTCACCATCACCTTCGGTGTGCGGGGCCAGGCGCAGGTCAGCTACAACGGCACGGCCATCGTCGACGGCAACACCGCCTCCACCTTTGCCGTTTCCACGAATACGGACGGCACCCTCGCGCTCAGCCTCGACGGCACGGCAACGGCCAATCCCGCGAACGGGGAACTGGGCGGCCTGTTTTCCAGCGCGACCACCGCGCGGGACCGGCTCGCCAGCCTCGACGCGCTCGCCGCGCAATTCGCGACCGACCTCAACAACTGGCATGCGCAGGGCCTGACCGACGCGGGCACCGCCGGCGGCGCGCTGGTCACCGGCACGACCGCCGCGACACTGACGCAGGCGATCACCAACGTCACCGACATCGCCGCCAAGTCGAGCGACGGGACGCTGAACGGCAACCTCAACAATATCTCCAGCATCCGGGGCACCGGCGGTGTCGAGCAGGGCTGGACCGCGCTGGTGATGGCCAACGCCAACACGCTGAGCGCGACCAAGTCCGAACAGACAGCGGCCGAGAACCGCAACACCCAGGCGCAGCAGGCGCGGCAGGACGTGAGCGGCGTCGACCTCGATTCGGAGGCGGCGGACCTGCTGCGTATCCAGCAGGCCTATTCGGGCTGCGCGAAGATCATCCAGGTGGCGCGGGAAACCGTCGACGCCATATTGAACATCATGTGAGGGACGCAGAGCCATGGTCGCCATCACCTACCAGTCCCTGACCGATGAAATCCGCCGCCAGCAGAAGCTGTCGAAGAGCATCGCCGCCGACCAGGCCGCGATCTCCACCGGCATCAAGCTGCTGACGCCGTCGCAGGACCCGCAATCCTGGGTACAGGTATCCGAGATCGGTCGCGCGCAGGCGCAGCAGGCCGCATGGACGGCCAACGTGTCCTATGGCCAGACCCGCGCGGCAAAGGCCGAATCCAATCTCGACCAGCTCAACAACCTGATGGCGCGCGCCCAGGAACTGTTGATCAGCGGCTCGACGTCCGCCCTCGACGATGCCGGCAAGAAGGCGGTCATCACCGAACTTCAGGGCCTTCGCGCGAGCGTGAGCGAACTGCTGAACGAGACGGATTATCAGGGCCTGCCGGTGTTCGACGACACATCCTCCGTCCAGGTTCCCGTGTCGCGCGGCATCAGCATCGATGTCGTGGGCACCCGGCAGCAGGTGTCGGAGGGCATCGACGTCAATGGCACGGCGATGTCGCTCGACGACATGCTGGCGACCGCGATCTCCTCGATCGAGACGGGCGACGATGCCACCCGGCAGACGGCGCTGGTCGCGGTGAAGGCGGGCATCGATCATATCAACGTCCAGCAATCGCTGCAGGGCATCCGCGGCAATCGCCTCGACGCGGCCAAGGACCGGCTGACGGAAACCGACCTCAACCTGTCCGAGCGCCGCTCGACGCTGGAGAGCACCGACCTCACCGAAACGCTGGCCGGGTTGCAGCAGAAGCTGCTCTCGCTCCAGGCGGCGCAGGCGGCGTTCGCACGCATCAACCAGCAGTCTCTGTTCGACCTGCTGAAATAACGGCCCGGGCGCGTTCCGCGCCGCGGCAAATTTCCCAAACGCGCTAAACCCGACGCTAACCAAGCCGTTGTTAGAAGGGATGGGAGCCGCTCCGGGGAGCCTCCCGGACCAGATACTCGGGGATCAGCATGTTCGCAGTTATTGGCCTTGTCGTCCTGCTCGCCATGGTTTTCGGCGGGTTCATCTTTACGGGCGGCGACATCGAGCCCGTGCTCCATGCCCTTCCCCACGAGATGATCATCATCGGCGGCGCGGCCGTCGGCGCGCTGATCATCGGCAATTCGGGCGCCGACCTGAAGGCGCTGGGCGGCGGCCTGGGCAAGGTCTTCAAAGGCCCCAAGTACAAGAAGCAGGATTTCCTCGACTGCATCTTCCTTGTCAGCAAGCTGATGAAGATGCTGCGCGTCGAGGGCCCGGTGGCGCTGGAGCCGCATATCGAGGATCCCAAGTCCTCCGCCGTCTTCGCCGAATATCCGCGCCTGCTGACCGACTCGACCCTCGTCCACCTGATCTGCGACACGCTGCGGCTGGTCGTCGTCTCCTCCGGCACGCTTGACCCGCATGCCGTGGAGGAGGTGATGGACAACAGCCTGAAGACGCACCACCACGAAGCGATCCGCCCGGCCGACAACCTTCAGGGCCTCGCCGACGCGCTGCCCGCGCTCGGCATCGTCGCGGCCGTTCTGGGCGTCGTGAAGACGATGGGATCGATCGACAAGCCGCCGGAAATCCTGGGCGGCATGATCGGCTCGGCGCTGGTCGGCACCTTCCTGGGCGTTCTGCTCGCCTATGGCATGGTCAACCCCTTCGCCAACCGCTGCCGCGCGGTGATCGAGGCGGACGGCGCGATGTATCATGTCGTCAAGCAGATCATCATCGCCTCGCTCCACGGCCATCCGCAGCCGCTGGTGATCGAGGCCGCGCGCTCCAGCCTGACGCACGCTAACCAGCCCGGCTTCGCCGAGGTGTTCGACGGCATGCGGAGCAAGTAAGCCATGGCGGGGGACAGCAAGGGCAAGCGCGGGGCGAACGAGCCCGAGCCACGCCCGATCATCGTCAAGAAGATCATCGTCGATGGCCATGGCGGCCATCACGGCGGTGCGTGGAAGGTCGCCTATGCCGACTTCGTGACGGCGATGATGGCGTTCTTCCTGCTGATGTGGCTGCTCGGCGCGACGACCGAGAAGCAGCGCAAGGCGCTGGCCGACTATTTCACCCCGACGCTGGTCGAGCTGAAGATGGCGAGCGCCGGTTCGACCGGCCTGCTCGGCGGCGACAGCATCACGGGCAAGGACAATTATCCGACCACCGGCGGGCAGGGGAACCTCGCCATCACCATCCCGCGCGATGCGACGGGCGTGCGCGACGACGGCGGCAAGGACCGCAAGAGCCGCGACCGCCAGAAGTTCGAGGAGATCAAGAAGGATCTCGAAAAGCGGATGGAGACCAACCAGGGCCTTGCCAAGCTGCGCAAGAACGTCCGCTTCACCGAAACCCGCGAGGGGCTGCGCATCGACCTGATCGACGAGGCGGACTTCTCCATGTTCGCGCTGGCGACCGACCGGCTGCTGCCGCAGGCCCGCGCGCTGGTGGGCGAGGTCGCGAAGGTCATCGAGACGATGCCCAACGACGTGATCGTGCGCGGCCATACCGACGGCCTGCCCTATGCGGCGGGACGGACGATGAACAACTGGCTGCTGTCCTCCGCCCGCGCCGAGGCGACGCGCAGGGCGCTGGCGGATGCGGGCGTCGGCGGACAGCGCTTCGTCAAGATCGAGGGCGTGGCCGACCGCGAACCCTATGTCGCCAAGGACGTCTACGACCCGCGCAACCGGCGCATGTCGATCGTGCTCGCCTGGAGCCAGAACGCGGCTGACACGTCGGGCGGCGTCGAGGACGCTCCGGCGATCGACCCCGAGACGCAGGCCGCGATCCGCGAACGCGACGATCCGCAAAGCCGCCTGAAGCGGGAGGCGATCAAGGCCGACATGGGTCGTACCGCCCTGCCCCCCGGCGCCGTACCGATCAACGCGGCGGACATTCCCAAGTCGGACAAGCCCGGCAAGCATTGATGCGGGGAGCGAAGTTGCGGAAGTTGCGGGTTGCACGCACGTTCGCAGCGGGGGTGGAAAAGGCCGGAAAGCCGGGTCTTTCCGATGTAGCGGGGCAAGAGCTTTTGATGAATTAGACAAGAGCTTTTGTAGCACTCAAATCGCGGATGCGCGCTGTCCTGTGCGATCACTGAGAAGGCGGTAAGCGCTGCCTGAACGCCCTCTCAGCGACCCATAGCTCACCCGCCGAAATACTTGAAGGCGGAGCCCTGGAAGCCGACATAGAAGCGGCCCTGGACGTTGAGATCACCGGCGATCGTGCCCGGATTGTCGATCGACCCTTCGGCAAAGAAGTCCGTGCCCGTCGCGATCCGGCGCCAGGTGGCGCAGTCGTCGGTCGAGAACCAGTAGCCGAACTCCCACGCGCCG
>QFQF01000026.1 GCA_003248935.1 Sphingobium sp. | reverse complement strand
CGCGACACGCTACGACCGGTGCCCCAATGCCTTCTTCTCCGCCATCGCCCTCGCTACCACCGGCATCTTCTGGCTTTGATCAGTGAGTCCTGAGCCTAGCACTGTGCTAGCTTAGCGCCAGCTCAGAAGCAGAGCGAGAGTGTTTGTAAGTTACTTTTTTTGCTGGGAAATAATGGTGCCCGGGGACGGAGTCGAACCGCCGACACTGCGATTTTCAGTCGCATGCTCTACCAACTGAGCTACCCGGGCGTGCCGTGCCGGTGAACCCGGCGGCTTGGGAGCGCAGCCTATAGGCGCGGCACGGGGCTGATGTCCACCCCTTAATCGTCGAGATTTTCGCCCGCCTGTTCCTGCGGCGGACCGGGCACGCGATAGCCTTCTCCAAGCCATTGAAGGAGGTCGCGATCGCGGCACGCGGTCGAGCAGAACGGCCGGTTTTCCGCGACCTGCGGACGGCCGCAGACCGGACAAGCGGAGGCGGATTTATTCGACATACCCGGCCGATATGGAGAGGCTGTCGTCCGCCCGCAAGGCGATCTGGCCGCCGCGCCGCCGTTCGAGCAGCGCGATCCACTGCGGCGCGCGGCGCAGACGCTCGATGACCGCGCGGTCCGCCACCAGCGTAACCCCGCCGCCGCTCCCACCGTGCCGCTCCGCCCGGCGCAGCAACGCGAGCGCGGCCGTCAGCACCGGGTCCTCCCGCACGGTCTCCATCAGGCTCGGCCGCTCGCGGCGGCGGATCACCTGGACGAAGCCGAAGCCGTTGACCGCCGTCCGTTCGAACGGCTGGGGCAGATACTTGTCAATCTGGGCGGCGGCGACGGTCCGCTCGTCCTTGTTGTTCATCGTCGGCAGGTCGATGCCGACCGAGCCGGTGATCCCCATGCGCCGGATCGCCTGCGCCGCCAGCTTCGCGCCCTTGGGGCCAAGCTGCGCGGGGGGCAGGCTGCCGTCGACGTCGATCAGCGTCATGGCGGGGGTCAGGAAGATGCGCAGCGCTGCGTCCTGCGCACCGACATCGCCGCTCATCGCCTCCTCCAGCACCTCGGACCAGCCATGTGCCTCCAGCCGGTCTTCCTCATGCGCGGGACAGGGGATGACAGGAACGCCGGTGGCACGGATGCGCTGGAGCAGGCTCGCGCCCGGATGCGGCTTGCCGCCGGGCAGGGCGATGCGTCCCTTGGCCAGCTTGTCGCGCCCCTCCTCCCCGATCCGCTCGCGCAGGATGTCGACGAGGACGAGGCCGCCCTCCGCCACCTTGGGCGGCAGCGGCTCGACCAGAACCTCCTCGCCACTGTCGAGGCGGACGATACCGCGCTTGCGGGGGATGATCGTGCGGACGAGCCGGCCGTGCGCCAGCGCCCCGGCGCGCACCTGTTCGCCGTCGCGCTCGACATGCGCCTCGACCAGACGACCGCGTTCGATCAGGGCGGCGCGCGCCTCCCCCACGCCTTCCTCGTACAGCCACTCAGCCAAGGGGACAGCCCGCTGCGCGCAGCATAGCGCGCACTTCATAGAGGGGCAGGCCGACGATGCCCGACTGGCTGCCCTGGATCGCGCGGATCAGGCCAGCGGCACGTCCCTGGATCGCATAGCCACCGGCTTTTCCTTCCCACTCGCCACTGGCGACATAGGCGGCGATCTCGTCATCATGCAGGCGCTTGAAGGTCACGATGCTTTCCGAAAGGCGATGATGGGCACGCCCCTTGGCGTCGATCAGGGTGACGGCGCTCAACACCCGGTGGCGCCGCCCCGACAGCAGCGACAGGCAGGCGCGCGCGTCCTCCACCGTCTCCGCCTTGGGCAGGATGCGGCGACCGGCCGCGACGACCGTATCGCCGGACAGGACCAGCGCATCGGGATGCCGCGCAGCCACGCTCGCCCCCTTCTCCGCCGCGACGCGCGCGGCATAGCGGGCGGGCAGCTCGCCCTTCAGCGGGGTTTCGTCGATGTCCGCCGGGTCTACCGCATCGGGCACGACGCCGATCTGGGCCAGCAGGTCGAGGCGGCGCGGAGACGCGGACGCGAGTATCAGGCGCATGGGCGCGCGCCCGTCACTTGAAGCGATAGGTGATCCGACCCTTGGTCAGGTCGTACGGGGTCAATTCGACCAGCACTTCGTCACCCACCAGCACGCGGATGCGGTTCTTGCGCATCTTGCCCGCGGTGTGGCCAAGGATTTCATGATCGTTTTCAAGCTTCACACGGAACATCGCGTTGGGGAGCAGTTCCACAACGGATCCACGCATTTCGAGGAGTTCTTCTTTGGCCATATGTCCTGACAAACCGGATAAAATCGCGCCGCCATAGCGCCAAAAGGTGCAAATGAAAAGCTGTGCCGTGCCCCGCCGTCAGGCGAACGCTTCGGCGGCCTCGCCGATCGCCGCGAAGATGCGGGAAAGCTGCGCCGTATCGGTGCAATAGGGCGGCATCACATAAATGGTGTTGCCCAGCGGACGCAGCAAGAGGTCGCGCTCCAGAAAGAAGGCGCGCAGGCGCGGCGCAAGGTCGGACATATATCCCGCGTCCCGCGCCCTGAGGTCGACGGCGGCGATCACGCCCGTCTGGCGCGGATTTTCCAGCGCGGGATGGCGCGCAACCTCCGTCAGACGTTCGGCCATCGCGGCGGACAGGCGGGCGATCCGGCCCGTCACATCCTCTTCCTGCCAGATGGCGAGGTTCGCGACCGCCGCCGCACAGGCGATCGGGTTCGCGGTGTAGCTGCTCGAATGGAAGAACATGCGCGAGCGGTCGGTCGCATAATGCGCGTCGAATATCGGCGCGGTGGCCAGTGTCGCCGCCAGCGGCAGGGAACCGCCGGTGATCCCCTTCGCCACGCACAGGATGTCGGGAACGACATCGGCCTGTTCGCAGGCGAAGACGGTGCCGGTGCGCCCCCAACCGGTCATCACCTCGTCGGCGATGAACAGGACGCCATGCCGCGCGCAGATGTCCGCCATCGCCCGCAGCGTGTCGGCCCCGTACATCAGCATGCCGCCGGACCCCAGCACCAGCGGCTCGACGATGAAGGCGGCGGGCGCCTCGTCCCCCTCCGCGCGGCACGCGACCTCCAGCGCGTCGAGCGTCGCCTGCTCCGTTCCCGGCCCGGGACAGGGAATGACGCCGACGTCGAACAGCAGCGGGGTATAGGCGCGAGTGAACACGCCGCGTTCCCCCACCGACATCGCGCCGATGGTGTCGCCATGATAGCTGTGATCGAGCACCAGGATGCGATGCCGGGGAGCGCCGCTGTTGTGCCAGTAGCCGATCGCCATCTTCAGCGCGACCTCGACCGCCGTCGATCCGCTGTCGGAAAAGAAGACGTGCGTCAGGCGGCGATCACTGTCCGCGCCACGCGGCGCGAGGTCGACCAGCCCGCGGGCCACCGCCTCCGCCGGGTCGTGGGTGTACCCGGCGAAGATCATCTGATCGAGTTGCCCGGCCTGCGCCGCGATCGCAGCAGCGATACGCGGTTCGCAATGACCGTGGGTCGTCACCCACCAGCTCGATATGCCGTCGACCAGCGCGCGGCCGTCGTCGGTGTGGAGCAGCGCCCCCTCCGCCCGGACGATCCGGGGGATCGCCTCCTCCAGGCCGTGCTGGGTGAACGGGTGCCAGACGGGCGAGGTCATGCGAGCGCCGCCCGGACCGCGGGCAGGTCGACATGCGCCGCCATCGCCTGAGCGAGCGTGCCCGCATCCAGCGGATCGAGCACCGGCAACCGCCCGAGCGAACGGACACCGCCCATCAGCGGCACGATCCGCTCATTTTCCCCATGCGGCTCACCGATGAAGGCGATGCCGAGGACGGGCACGCCGCGTGCGCGCAGCGCCTCGATGCTCAACAGGCTGTGGTTGATCGTGCCGAGGCCTGTGCGTGCGCACAGGATTACCGGCACGCCCCAGCGCGCGAACAGGTCGGCCATGGTCAGCGTTTCCGACAGCGGCACGAGCACGCCCCCCGCCCCCTCGACCACCAGCGGCCCCGGCACCGTCGGCAGCACCAGCCGGTCGGGATCGATCGTCACGCCATCCATCCGCGCGGCCAGGTGGGGCGAGGCCGGGGTCGTCAGGCGATAGCCCTCGACCAGGATGCGGTCGGGGGACAGGCCGGACAGGCGCGCCGTCGTCTCGCTGTCGCCCTCCGGCTCTATACCGGCCTGCACCGGCTTCCAGTAATGGCCGCCAAGCGCGCCGGCGAGACCAGCGGCGAACACCGTCTTGCCGATGCCGGTGTCGGTCCCGGTGACGACGACGGGCCGCATCATGGCTTTTCCTCCGAAAGCACCGTCTCCAGCGCATCGCCCAGCGCCCATATGTCGGGCTTGCCGACGTTCAGCGTCAGGGAGATGCGCAGGCGCGATGTTCCGGCGGGCACCGTGGGCGGACGGATCCCGCGCACGTCGAATCCCGCCGACTGAAGCGCGGCCGCGACCCTCATCGTCCGCTTCTCCTCCCCGATCGTCACCGGGATGATCTGGCTGCGGGAGGACGGCAGGCCTAGGCGCGCGCAGATCGCCCCGTCCGCTTCCTCCCGCAATTCCGACAGGCGCATGCGCAGGTCGTCATCCTGCGCCACCCGGTCGAGCGCCGCGCCAACCGCGACCGCCATCAGCGGCGACGGCGCGGTCGAGAAGATGAAGGGGCGCGCCCGGTTGACCAGCGTGTCGATCACGACACGCGGGCCACATACGATCGCCCCCTCCGCGCCCAGCGCCTTGCCGCAGGTGTGCAGCACGACGACATTCTCCCGTCCCTCCAGATGCGCGGTGAGGCCCCGGCCGCCGGGACCGTAGACGCCGGTCGCATGCGCCTCGTCCAGGATCAGCATCGCGCCGTGCCGCGCCGCGACCTGCGCCAGCGCGTCGACCGGCGCGCGGTCTCCATCCATGCTGTACAGCGTCTCGACGACGATCCAGACCCGCCCCGTGCCGCCCTCGCGCCGCCACCCGGCGATGATGTCCTCGAACGACTGCGCGTCATTGTGATGGGCGAACAGGGCGGCTGCGCGCGACAGGCGGATGCCGTCATGCGCGCTCGCGTGGATCAGCGCGTCGGCGACGATCAGGTCGCCGCGCCCGGGCAGCGCGGCGAGCAGGCCCATATTGGCCGCGAAGCCATTGGCCATGTAGAGCGCGGCCTCCGCCCCGAAGAAGGCGGCGGCCTTCGCCTCCAGCGCCTCATGCTCGGGCGCGTTGCCGCGCAGCAGCCGCGATCCGCCCGACCCCACCGGCACGCCGCGCGCGATCGCGTCGGTCACCGCCTGTGCGATGGCGCCGTCCCCGGCGAGGCCCAGATAATCGTTGGATGCGAAGTCGCGCCCCTGGCGCGGGATCAGCCGCCGCAGCTTCCCCCGCGCTTCCAGCGCAGCAAGATGGGACACAAGCGGAGCGGTCAGAGCGGATTCGGTCACGCGCGTGCTATAGAAAGCAGCGCCGCGCCGCGCAAATCACGCGCGGCGCGTGTCGTTCATGCCGCGCCACCCGCACAATGGCGGAGCGGCACGGCGGCGGGGATCAGACCTCGCCCTTGTTGCTGCTGAACGGATCGATGATCGTCGCGACGCCGGCAATCGCCTGCGCCTCGGCGTGCAGCGCTTGCTCGGCGCGGCGGGCCGCGTCGTCACGCTCCTTGCGCAGCTCCTCGATCAGGGCGGCACGGTCGCCGTCCAGACGCTCGTCGGTCGGCGCCTCGATGCCCGCCTTCTTCGCCGCCTTGGCGACCAGACCGTCGAGTTCGCGCTGCGAGCACAGGCCCAGCGTCACCGGGTCCTTCGGCACGATGTTCGCGATGTTCCAGTGGCTGCGGTCGCGCAGCGCCTGGATGGTCGTGCGGGTGGTGCCGATCAGCTTGCTGATCGCGCCGTCCGAAATCTCGGGATGGTTGCGCAGGATCCACGCGATGCCGTCCGGCTTGTCCTGACGCTTGCTGACCGGGGTGTAGCGCGGCCCCTTCGTGCGGCGCACCGGCTCCGGCCCCTTCTGGATGCGCAGGCGGTGCTGCGGGTTCTTCTCGCCCAGATGGATCTCGTCCATGGTCAGTTCGTGCGCGCGGACGGGGTCGCGGCCGGTATATTTCGTCGCGGCGGTATCGTCGGCGATCGCCTGCACCTCAAGGATGTGGAGACCGCAGAATTCGGCGATCTGGTCGAAGCTGAGCGCCGTATTGTCGACGAGCCAGCTTGCGGTGGCGTGAGGCATGAGAGGCTGGGACACGGGTACTCTCCGGAACTACAAAAAATTGCGGCCGCCCCTCGCGGAGCGGCCTGAGCATGGGCTGATCCTAGTGTAATCCCGCACCTGCGGCAAGAAAAACCGCATGATGCCTGCGTACCATAGTCAGGCAGCCATGAGCGCCGCCTCCGGCGAGAAGGGATGGAGGCCGTCCAGGAACTGCGCGGCGCTCGCTTCCCAGGTGAAGCCGCGCCCATAGGCGGCACAGGCGCCCCTGTCCCGCGTCAGCGCCTGCGCGATCGCCGCATCGAGCGTATCGGCGAGCGCGCCGGTGGCGGGCGTCACCACATCGACCGGGCCGGTGACCGGATAGGCGGCGACCGGCGTGCCGCAGGCCAGCGCCTCGATCATGACGAGGCCGAACGTATCGGTGCGGCTGGGAAACACGAACACGTCCGCCCCGGCATAGGCGCCCGCCAGATCGCGTCCCGACAGCGCCCCCATGAAATGCGCGTCGGGCCATGCCCGCTCCAGCATCGCGCGCGCCGGGCCGTCGCCGACGATCACCTTCGATCCCGGATGGGTCGATGCCAGGAACGCCTCGATATTCTTCTCCATCGCGACGCGGCCGACATACAGCTGGATCGGCCGGGGCAGGTCGGCGAACAGGGCAGGCGGCGGCGCGTCGGGCGAGAAGTTGGCAAGGTCGACACCCCTGCCCCATGGCCGCACATGGGCGACGCCATGGGCACGCAACTGCTCGCGCACCGACCGGGTAGAGGCCAGCACGGCACGCGCAGGACCGTGGAACCAGCGGATATAATGCCACACCCATTCGGCGGGCAGACCGGTGCGCTGCGCCACATAATCAGGGAAATGGGTGTGATAGGCCGTGGTGAACGGCACGCCGCTGCGCAGGCACCAGCGGCGCGCGGCCAGGCACAGCGGCCCCTCCGTCGCCAGGTGGACCGCATCGGGACGGAAGGCGGCGATGTCGCGGCCGATCGTGCGCGCGCGCGCCATCGCCAGCCGGATTTCGGGATAGGTCGGGCACGGCAGGGAGCCGTAGAGATCGGGGGAAAGGATGCGCACGGCATGCCCGCCCTTTTCCAGTTCCGCCCGTACCGACCGCAGCGTCCGCACGACGCCGTTGACCTGCGGTTCCCAGGCATCGCTGACGATGACGATACGCATCGCTCGCCCTCCCTGTGTCAGGCCGCCAGCCGCTTCTCGGCCGCCGCCGTTTCGTCTGCATCCCGGCGCGCCATCTCCTCGGCCCAGTGCAGCACCTCCATCCGGCCGTCGAAATGCTCGACCAGCGCGGTGCAGCCCTCCACCCAGTCGCCGTCATTATAATAAGCGACGCCGGATATCTCCCGGATCTCGGCATTGTGGATATGGCCGCACACCACGCCGTCGACGCCGCGCACGCCCGCCTCGTGAGCGACCACCTCCTCGAACTTGGAGATGAACTCGATGGCGTTCTTGACCTTGTGCTTGGCCATCTTCGAGAGCGACCAGTAGGGCAGGCCCATACGCTGGCGGATGAAGTTGACCGCGATGTTCAGGCGCATCATCAGCGAATAGGCGGCGTCGCCGACGAAGGCGAGCCAGCGGTGCGCCAGCATGATCGTGTCGAACTCGTCGCCGTGCAACACCAGCAGCTTGCGGCCGTCGGCGGTCTCGTGGATCGCCTTGCGCCGGATTTCGACGCCGCCGAAATTGAGGCCGGTGAACTGTCGGAACATCTCGTCGTGATTGCCGGGAATGTAGACGACGCGGGTGCCGCGCTTGGCGCGCTTCATGATCCGCCAGACGATGTCGTTGTGGGCGGCGGGCCAGTAGAAACGCTTCTTCAGCCGCCAGCCGTCGATGATATCGCCGACCAGATACATGGTCTCGCTGTCGACGCTGTCGAGGAAGTCGATCAGCATCCGGGCATTGCAGCCGCGCGTGCCCAGATGAATATCCGAAATCCAGATCGTGCGATACTTGCGGCGACCATCGACGGGACGCTCGGGATGACGCAGCACGACAGTATTCGCGTCATCGACATCGGCGCCGAACGGCAGTCGGGTGATGGCATCCATGAACAGACCCCGATTTAGTGCTCTCGGGACCCGGCCTATAGTCGTACCATGTTACATTTTGATGCGGAGTATGACGGAAATGCTACAGATTTCAGGGTTTTCCGTGCATCAATCGACATCGCATCATCCGGCGATCTTGCCGGTTGCGCAGGTCAAACCACCAGCACGATCTTCCCGAAATGCGCGCCCGCATCCATCCGCGCATGCGCCTTCGCCGCGTCGGTCAGGGGGAAGCGCTGGTCCATCGCCGGGCGCAGCGCGCCGGATTCGACGAACGGCCAGACGACCCGCCGCAGTTCCTCGGCGACCAGCGCCTTGAACGCCACCGGCCGGGCGCGCAGCGTCGATCCCGTAACGGTCAGGCGCCTGGCCATGATTTCGGGAATGAACAGCGACGCCTTCGGCCCGCCCAGCACGGCGATCGACACATGCCGGCCGTCCTCCGCCAGGCACTTGAGGTTACGGGGCAGATAGTCTCCGCCGACCATGTCCAGCACCGCCTGGCACCCTGCCCCGCCGGTGATCCGGGCGACCTCTTCGACGAAATCGGCGGTCCTGTAGTCGATCGCGTGGCTTGCGCCCCATTCCAGCGCCGCCGCGCATTTCCCGGCCGACCCGCAGGTGACGATGGTGGTGACGCCGAACAGGCGGCACAGGCTGATCGCCATCGTGCCGATGCCGCTGGTGCCGCCATGGATCAGGACGGTGTCGCCCGCCTGGACATAGGCGCGCTCGAACAGGTTCGTCCATACGGTGAACAGCGTCTCTGGCAGCGCGGCGGCCTCCACCAGATCATAGCCGTCGGGGACCGACAGGCACTGTCCGGCGGGCGCGACCGCATATTCGGCATAGCCGCCCCCGGCGATCAGCGCGCAGACCCGGCGGCCCAGCAAACGCCCCTCGGCGCCCTCGCCCAGCGCGACGACAGTGCCCGACACTTCCAGGCCCGGCGTATCGGGCGCCCCAGGCGGCGGCGGATATTTGCCCATGCGCTGGAGCACGTCCGGGCGGTTGACGCCCGCGGCGGCAACGCGGATCAGCACCTCGCCCGGCCCCGGCGAGGGCACCGGGAGCCGCACGGGAACAAGCGCCTCCGGACCGCCCGGCGTCTCGATCGCGATCGCCGTCATGTCCGCCGGCACAGCCGTCTCTTCGCTCATGTCTGGCCCCCACGCCCGCCGTCCACGCAGCGGCGTGTGAAAGCGCGCCGCCGCCATGCTGCAACGCGTCATAAAATCGACGCGTCGAGCGGCGCCGTTATTGACAGACTGCGCTTTCGGGTCAACATTGCCGTTATGGACATGGAGGACTATCTGCCGCGCAAAGCGGACGATACCCTGGTTCAGCTTCAGAAGCAGGACCTTGATCCCCTGTCCATTGCCGAACTGAACGCGCGCATCGCGGCGCTGGAGGGCGAGATCGCCCGCACCCGCGCCAAGATCGGCCACGCCACGACCCAACGTGCCAGTGCCGAGGCGCTTTTCAGAAAATGATGCGGCCCAGCTCCCTTCCCAGCCATTCAGGAACGACGGGGGTGCATGACGGGTTGCTGCTTTGGAACGGTCGGGGCCTTTGCCTTGATTGGACCGGCGGCAATGCCGACATAGGGTCCACGGTGCCCCCTTCCCGGGGGACTTGGAGTACGAACTGATGCCGTCCTTTGCCGCCGCTCTTGAAACCACGCTGCACAACGCGCTGACGCACGCTTCCGAGCGGCGCCACGAATATGCGACGCTGGAGCACCTCCTGCTCGCACTCATCGACGACGAGCATGCGTCGAAGGTGATGCAGGCCTGTGGCGTGGACATGGGCGAGCTGGGTGATGCGGTCACCCAGTATCTCGACACCGAACTCGACAGCCTGAAGGTGGAGGGAGAGACCGACCCCTCCCCCACCAGCGGCTTCCAGCGCGTCGTCCAGCGCGCGATCCTCCACGTGCAGTCCTCGGGGAAGGATGAGGTGACCGGCGCCAACGTGCTGGTCGCACTCTTCTCCGAACGGGAAAGCTATGCCGTCTACTTCCTGCAGCAGCAGGACATGAGCCGGCTGGATGCAGTCTCCTATCTCAGCCATGGCGTCGGCAAAGGCACCGCCGCCCCTGAGCAACGCGAGGTCAAGGGCGCCGTGGAAGACGAAAAGAAGTCGCAGGACAGCAAGGGCAAGAAGGACAGCGCCCTCGACCAGTTCACGGTCAACCTCAATGAAAAGGCCGAGCGGGGGAAAGTCGATCCGCTGATCGGACGGTCGGCGGAAGTCGACCGGACCATTCAGATCCTGTGCCGCCGCTCGAAGAACAACCCGCTCTATGTGGGCGATCCGGGCGTCGGCAAGACCGCGATTGCCGAAGGGCTGGCACGCAAGATCATCGAGGGCGAAGTGCCCGACGTGCTGAAGGAAGCCGTCATCTACTCGCTCGACATGGGGGCGCTGCTCGCAGGCACCCGCTATCGCGGCGATTTCGAGGAGCGGCTGAAGGCGGTCGTGAACGAACTGGAGAAGATGCCGCACGCGGTCCTCTTCATCGACGAGATCCACACCGTCATCGGCGCGGGCGCGACCAGCGGCGGCGCGATGGATGCGTCGAACCTGCTGAAACCCGCTTTGTCGGGCGGCACGATCCGTTGCATCGGCTCCACGACCTACAAGGAGTTCCGCAACCACTTCGAGAAGGACCGGGCGCTGCTCCGGCGCTTCCAGAAGATCGACGTCAACGAACCGACGGTCGAGGATACGATCAAGATCCTTGCCGGTCTGCGCTCGGCGTTCGAGGATCATCATCACGTCAAGTACACGCCCGACGCGATCAAGGCGGCGGTGGAACTCAGCGCCCGCTACATCAACGACCGCAAGCTGCCCGACAAGGCGATCGACGTGATCGACGAGGTCGGCGCGATGCAGATGCTGGTGGCGCCGAACAAGCGCAAGAAGACGATCACTCCCAGGGAGATCGAGGCGGTGATCGCCACCATGGCGCGTATTCCTCCGAAAACCGTGTCGAGCGACGACAAGACGGTGCTGGAGACGCTCTCCACCGACCTGCGGCGCGTGGTCTTCGGTCAGGACAAGGCAATCGAGGTGCTCAGCTCCGCGATCAAGCTGTCGCGCGCGGGCCTGCGCGATCCGGACAAGCCGATCGGCAACTATCTGTTCTCCGGCCCCACCGGCGTCGGCAAGACGGAGGTCGCGCGTCAGCTCGCCAGCCTGCTCGGCATCCCGCTCCAGCGGTTCGACATGTCGGAATATATGGAACGGCACTCGGTCAGCCGCCTGATCGGCGCGCCTCCGGGCTATGTCGGCTATGATCAGGGCGGCCTGCTGACCGATGCCATCGACCAGCAACCGCATTGCGTGCTGCTGCTCGACGAGATCGAGAAGGCGCATCCGGACCTGTTCAACATCCTGCTTCAGGTGATGGACAACGGCCGCCTGACCGACCACCACGGCAAAACGGTCGACTTCCGCAACGTCATCCTGATCATGACCACCAATGCCGGTGCGTCGGACATGGAGAAGGAAGGCATCGGCTTTGGCAACATCGCCCGCGACGATGTGCAGGAGGACGCGGTGAAGAAGCTCTTCACCCCGGAATTCCGCAATCGCCTCGATGCGATCGTGCCGTTCGGCTACCTGCCGACGGAGGTCGTCGCCCGCGTCGTCGACAAGTTCATCCTGCAGCTCGAACTGCAGCTGGCCGACCGCGACGTGCACATCACGCTGGAGGACGACGCGAAGGCGTGGCTGACCGAGCGCGGCTATGACAAGCTGTACGGTGCGCGCCCGATGGGCCGCCTGATGCAGGAGAAGATCAAGCAGCCGCTGGCCGAGGAACTGCTGTTCGGCAAGCTCGTCCACGGCGGCGAGGTCCATGTCCGGCTGAAGGACGACGCCCTCGCCTTCGAGATCACGCCCGCCGCGCCCAAGAAAGGCAAGAAGGGCGGCAAGGCGAAGGCACCGGAACCCGAAGCCAAGTAACCGGGCGAATATCGGGCGCTGACATTTGTCATCCGCTGGGCCACCCGCAGATGGGATTCAGGGAAGGACGGCACTGGAAAGTGTCGTCCTTCTTCATGGATTCGGCGGACATCCGTTTCAAACCCGCTTGCTTGCGCGACGCCTGAAGAACGCGAATTTCGACGTTCGCGTGATCGGCTACCCATCGTGGAGCTGGCCGCTCGACCGTATCGCAGACCATGTTCACCTCCAGCTCGCCGGCGATGAAAGGCGGCTGCATTTCGTCGGGCACTCGATGGGCGGCCTGATCCTTCGCGCCTATCTTACCAGATACAAGCCCGCGCGCCTTGGCAGAGCTGTCATGCTCGGTACGCCCAATAGCGGCAGCGAGCTGGCTGACCTGGTCCACGACCTGGGTCTTCATGGCCCGATACTGAACCGGGCCGGACCCTGCCTGCGCACGCGCCGCCCGACGTCGGTCGATACATGCCTTGGCACGGTCGACTACCCGCTGGGGGTCATCGCGGGTGACAGATCTCCCAATCCGCTGGCGAATATCATCTTCCATGCGCCCAATGACGGGATGGTCAGTGTCGCGGCCACGCATGTCCCGGGACAGACCGATCACCTTGTCATGCCGGTTCAGCACGCGACCCTGATCTATTCCCGGCCGGTCGCGAACCAGATTATCCATTTCCTGCGGACGGGCGAGTTCGAACGATAGGCGTGGGGTTCCGGCGTCAGATAGTTCCTGATATGTTCCACACCCCGATTCCATGTGGGAGGACAGCATGACCGGCACCCTGACACTCTACACCAACCCCATGTCGCGCGGACAGATCGCCCGCTGGATGCTGGAGGAGGTGGGCGAACCCTATGAAACCGTGATCCTCGATTATGCGGGCGGGATGAAGAGCAGGGATTATCTAGCGATCAATCCGATGGGGAAAGTGCCCACGGTCGTCCATGACGGGAAGGTGGTGACGGAATGCGCCGCCATCTGCGCCTATCTGGCGGACGCCTTCCCGGCCGCCGCTCTCGCTCCGGCTCCGGCCGACCGCGCCACCTATTACCGCTGGCTGTTCTTCGCCGCCGGCCCGGTGGAGGCTGCCGTCACCAACCGGGCGCTCGGCTTCGTCGTGCCCGACGGACGCGAGCGCACGGCCGGCTACGGCACGTTCGACGATACGGTCGCGGCGCTGGAAAGCGCGGTCGCAAACGGCCCCTTCATCTGCGGGGAGAGTTTCACCGCCGCCGACGTCTATGCCGGTGCGCAGGTCGACTGGGGCCTCCAGTTCGGCACCATCCCCTCGCGCCCCGCTTTTGAGGCCTATGCCACCCGCCTGCGCGAACGCCCCGCCTACAGGCGGCAGAAGGAGATCGACAACGCCCTGATCGCACAAATGCAGAAGGCATCCTGACGGACGCGGATAGAGGGTTGATCGCACGGCCATGCCCGGCGCAAGGACGGATATGACCCGTCGCCATCCCCATCCGGAGGTTCTGGTCCTGCGTCCCGCCGACCGGGCGCCGGATGCCGCCACGATCGACTGGAGGCCGCTGACCTATGCCCTGTTCGGCACGATCGTCGTGATGCTGCTGATGGCCGTGACCGTATGGAACAATATCCCGGTGGCGGCGAAGCGGGATGCGGGCGCTGCCAGGGCATGCCAGCTTCATATTCGTTACAAGCTGCCGCCAGAGCCGGGGCTGGAGATGGTGAGCCTCGCGATCCAGCCTGCCACCGGCCTTCCCGGCGCGCCGCGATCGGTGCTGATCGCCTGGCGCGCGAAGGGTGTGGGCGGGAGCCCAACGCAGGGGATGCAGCAATGCGCATTCCTCACCGGCGAAGATGGCAATTTCCCCGAGTTCAAACGGCTGACCCGCGCGGTTTTCCGGTCGGAGATGGAGATGCAGGACTGGAAGGCGCGCTTTCTGGCCGGTGAGGACGTGCCGCCGCTGCCGCCCGAGCGGCCCGATTGCTGCCTGCCGATCGACGGTGGCGCATCCGGAGACGCCGTGCCGCCCGCGCCCTGACCGGATCGATCGTTTCTTGTCCACGCAGCAGGGCGGAGTATGATGCGCCCATGACGAAAGGCCGGAGGACGCGGCCGATGCACAGGGACAATGGCAGAATGACGAAGATGATCGGGACGGCGTGCGCGCTCGTCCTCATGGCCGCGTGCACGACGGCGAATGCGCAGATCGCTCCGGCCGCCGCGCCGGAAAAGGGGAAACCGGTGCTCACCGCACATACGCGCTCGTCCGGACTGCCGCTCACCGCCGAGCAGAAGGCGCTCGATTTCACGCATGCCGACCTGGCGATCGAAGTGTTCCCGGACCGCTACGCCATCGCCGGCGTCGCCACCTTGTCCTTCACCGCCAGGGCACGGACCAAGGCGGTGGTGTTCGACCTGGACCGCAATCTGCCGATCAGCGCGATCGCGCTCGACGGTACGGCGCTGCCCGCATCCGCGTGGAGCAATGCGGACGGAATGGTCCGGGTGCGCCTGCCCCGCGCGGTCGGCAAGGGCGACAGTTTCGCACTCGCCGTCCACTATGCCGGCACCCCCCATGTCGCGGTAAAGGCGCCGTGGGACGGCGGCTTCGTCTGGGCAAAGACGAAGGACGGCAAGCCCTGGATCGCCACTGCCGTTCAGGGCGAGGGTTGCGACCTGTTCTGGCCCTGTTTCGACAATCCGACGGTGGAGATCGGCTCGGTCGACCTGCACATCACGGTGCCGGGCGACCTCGTCGCGCCATCCAACGGCCGCTTGGTCGGCGTCGACACGCTGCCCGACGGCCGCAAGCGCTGGAACTGGAGCGCCAAGCGTCCCAACAGCTATGCCATCGCGCTCAACATCGCGCCTTACCAGGTGATCGAGGGGGACTATCGCAGCCGCTTCGGCAATGTCGTCCCGATGCGCTACTGGTATCTGCCCGGTGAGGAGGAGCAGGCGAAGGGCCTGTTCGCGGAGTTCGCGCCAACCCTGTCCTTCTTCGAGGATATGATCGGCCCCTACCCGTTCGGCGACGAGAAGCTCGGCGTCGTGGAGACGCCGCATCTGGGCATGGAGCACCAGACGATCAATGCCTATGGCAATGAGTACAAGAAGGCGCCGGAGGGTTTCGACTGGCTGTTCCAGCACGAGTTCGCGCACGAATGGTTCGGCAACCAGCTGACCAACAGCGACTGGGACCATATGTGGCTGCACGAAGGATATGGCAGCTACATGCAGCCGCTCTACTCGCAGTGGCGCGACGGCGACATGCCGTACATGGCCCAGCTCTGGAAGATGCGCGGCCAGCTCAACAATCGCTTCCCGATCGTCTCGGGCTCGTCGAAGACCGAGGAACAGGTCTATGACGACGCCGTCGGCCCGGGCCACGACATCTATTACAAGGCGGCACTGGTCCTGCATAGCTTCCGCGCGCTCGTCGGCGACCGCGCATTCTTCGCGATCACCCGCCGCGTCGTCTACGGCCGGCCGGATCCGGCGCCCGGCAACTTCGCCCCGCGCTTCGCCGACACGGCCGAATATGAGCGGATCGTCCGCGACGTGACGGGGACGGACTATCGCTGGTTCTTCAACGTCTATCTGCGCCAGCCCGCGTTGCCGGAGCTTGTGACGTTGCGGGAGGGGGACCAGTTGCTGCTGCGATGGAAGACGCCGAAGGATTTGCCGTTCCCGATGCCGGTCGACGTGCAGGTCGGCGATGCGCCGGTCCAGACGCTCCCGATGGCGAACGGCACGGGCAGCGTCCGCGTTCCCGCCGGCGCGCATGTCCGCATCGATCCGGCCTCGAAACTGCTGCGCCAGAATGACGAGATCGACGCCTATCAGGCGTGGAAGAAGGCCGAGGACGAGAAGAAGAAAGCGGCCGAGGCCAAACCGCAATAAATGTCCGGCATGCCGCAAGGAAAAGGGCCCGGAGGATCGCTCCTCCGGGCCCTTCCTGTTTCATCCGTTTCCGGTCGCGTCAGTCGCGGTTGCCCATGAAGCGCAGCAGGAACAGGAACATGTTGATGAAGTCGAGATAGAGGGTCAGCGCCCCCATCACCACCGACTTGCCCACCATGTCCGTACCGGCGACATAGGCATACATGCTCTTGATCTTCTGCGTGTCGTACGCGGTGAGGCCCGCGAACAGCAGCACACCGATGGCGCTGATCGCCAGATCGAGCGCGGTCGACTTCATGAACAGGTTCACCAGCATCGCCACGAACAGGCCGACCACGCCCATGATGAAGAACGTGCCGAGGCCCGACAGATCCTTCTTCGTGGTGTAGCCGAACAGGCTGAGACCGGCGAAGGCCGCCGCCGTCGCGAAGAAGGTCTGCGCGATCGACGTGTTCGTATAGAGCAGGAAGATCGACGAGAGGCTGAGGCCCATCGCGACCGCATAGGCCCAGAACAGACCCTGCGCCGCCGCGGTGGACAGCCGGTTGATGCCGAAGCTCAGCACCATCACGAACAGCAGCGGCGCGAACATCACGACGTAGCGCAGCGCGCCGCCGTTGACGAGCACCTGATACGCCATCGATTCGGTGCCGCCGCGCGAGAACAGCAGCGCGACGATGCCGGTGAGCAGCACGCCGCTCGCCATATAGTTATAGATCGACAGCATGTGGGACCGCAGCCCCGCGTCGAACGCGACATCCCGCGTGCCGGCGGCAGCGCCGCCAAAGCCCGTCGGCGTCGTGCGAGGGTCAGACCAGTTAGCCATGGACAATCATCTCCCTAGGGGATCGTTACCCGGCCGTTTCTGCCGGATCGGCACTTAATATCGGCTGAATTTGCCCGACGTTCAAGGGCAACACGCAACCGGCGCTCGATTCCGCGCGCCATGCCCCCTATCTTGCTGCCATGCATCGCCTTTTCGTCGCCCTTCGCCCCCCGGCCACGATCCGGGGCCGCCTGCTCGATCTGATGCACGGGGTGGATGGCGCCCGATGGCAGGACGACGGCCAGTTGCACCTGACGCTGCGCTTCATCGGAGAGGTCGACCGCCACATGGCGGAGGATGTCGCGCTGGCGCTTGCGCGGGTCAGCGCGCCACCGGTCGAACTGGCGCTGGACGGCATCGGCACGTTCGACCGGCGCGGCCGGGTGGATGCGCTATGGGCGGGGGTGTCGCCACATGATGCGCTGACGGCGCTCCACGCACGGATCGACCGGGCCTGTATTTCTGCGGGGCTCGCGCCGGAGGGGCGCGCCTATCTGCCGCATATCACCCTGGCGCGCCTCAACCGCTCGGCCGGAACGCTCGACGATTTCCTCGCGCGCAACGCCGGGCTTGCCAGCCCGCCCTTCACCCTGCCGGAATTCGGCCTTTATGAAAGCACCCTCGGCCATGGCGGCGCGGTCTATCATCTGGCCGAGCGCTACCCCCTGAGCAACTGAGTGAGGGGCACAGTTCAGGCCCCGGTTCAGGCCCCGGTTCAGGCCCCGGTTCAGGTTCGCAGGCGCGCGATCCGGTCGAGCAGTCCCGCCGCCGCGCCGTCTATGTCCTGCCAGACCGCCTCGAACCCGTCCTCCCCGCCATAATAGGGGTCGGTGACGCCCTGCCCTTCCCGCCCGGGCAGGTGATCCAGCATCAGCAGCAATTGGGCGGGGGCACCGGCGGGGCGGATGCTTTCCAGATCGCGGAAGTTGTCGAGGTCCATCGCCACGACATGCGTGAACAGGTGGAAGTCGTCGGGGTCTACCTGCCGCGCGCGCAGGCCGGAAATGTCGACGCCATGCGCGCGCGCCGTGGCGATCGCACGCCGGTCTGGCGGATCGCCGACATGCCAGCTTCCTGTCCCCGCCGAATCGGTGGTCAGCGACAGGTTGCGCGCTGCCGCCTGCGCCCGCAGCGCGCCTTCGGCCAGCGGCGAACGGCAGATATTGCCAAGGCACACGAACAATATGCGTGCGACCGGCTCGCTCCCGTCCTCCGCGGCCACCCGCGTCAGGCTGCCGTCAGGACGCCGCAGGCGAGACGGCCGCCCGCGTTGCCGGTGGGGTCGGTCTTCATGTCGTCGGCCGCCGCGTGGATGACCACCGCCGCACCGTCCGTGTCCAGCAGCGGCGTGTCGCCGCCCGTCAGCTTGCCGCCGGGAATGGTGAACTTCAGATGCCCCTCGCCCTTCTCGTTCAGGACGATGTTGGGCATGTCGCCCATGTGCATGCCCTGCGGGTTGTCCTTGCCATGCTGGTGCTTGGTCGGGTTCCAGTGGCCACCGGCGCTGGTGAAGTCGGGCGCCGTGCAGGCACCCGTGGTGTGGATATGCGCCGCATGGGTTCCGGCGGGCAGGCCCGTGACGTGGATCATGACCTCCAGGCCCTTGGGCGTTTCCACGACCTTGGCCTCGCCCTTGGCGCTGCCGTCGCCCGCCAGCAGCGCGGCCTTCGCCACCGGCATGCCCGCATGCTTCTTCGCGCCCGCATGCGCGATGGAGGTGGCGGACAGGCCCAGCGCCACGATCGCGGTCATCATCGGCAGGGCACGGGTCGCTTTGGCGGTGGCTTTCATGGGGAGTACTCCATTGACGGGCGAAAGGAATGAGCAGCGAACGCGGCAGGAACGCCTTTGTTGCGAACGGGCATCGTCCTGTCACCTGTTTTCGCTGACAGGCGACGGGAGGCAGGACACGGAAGGGGGAGGCAGCCTGCCCCGGCCACCTCCCCGTCAGCACCGCCAGAAGCGCCGGGTGTCAGGAGCGCCGGATATCAGAAGCGATAGCCGATCGTCCCCATCACGTTGCGCGGCGCACCCATGAAGCAGTCGCCGCGTGCCAGGCAGGACGCGTAGAACTGCTTGTTCAGCAGGTTGGTCGCGTTGATCGAGAAGCGCCAGGCGTTCCAGTCGATCTCCGCCAGCGCGTCGACCGTGGTGCGCGACGGCGTGACGATCGACCAGAGCGAGCTGGTCGACACGCTCTTGCCGTTATAGACGACACCGGCGCCCAGACGCAGCTTCGCGCCGTCATCGATGCCGAAGGTCTTGGTCGACCAGAGCGACGCCGTGTGACGCGGCATGTAATCAAGGCTGGTGTTGGTCTCGGACTTCAGCTTCGCATAGCCATAGTTGGCCAGCAGTTCGAAATTGCCGGGCAACGTATGGCTCGCCTCGATCTCGAAGCCCTTGGTGTTCAGCACGCCCGACTGGGCGGTTCCGCCAGCGGCCAGATAGAGGACGCGGTTGCGTTCCTTGATCTTGAAGACGGTGGCGGTGACCAGCGTATCGGCGTCCGGTTGCCATTTGAAGCCCGCTTCATACTGGGTGCCGGTCTGCGGCTTGTAGGGCGCGCCGAAGGTGCCGTCGGCATTTTCAATGGAACCGGCCACCGGCAGAAAGCTCTCGGTGTAGCTGAAGAAGGGCGAGAAGCCTGCACCGATCTCGCCGATGATTCCGGCGCGGAAGGTGGTGGCATTGTCCGTCTGCCCCGAGGAGCCCGTCACGCGGTCGCGGCGGGCGCCCAGAACCACCGAGATGCGATCGTAAAGGCGTATCTGGTCCTGGACATAGACGCCCAGCTGCTTCTGCGTTTCGGTGGTATAAGGTCCGCTGGGATCATAGGTCTGCAGCGCATCGGTATCGATGTCATAGAGGTCGATGATCTCGTAGCCATAGACCGTGCGCTTGCGCACCTTGTTCCAGCTATAGTCCAGCCCGACCAGCAGCTTGTGCTCGATATTGGCACCGGTGTTGAAGTTGAACTGCAGATTATTGTCGGTCGAGAACACGTTCATGCGCGCATCGCTGGCACTGGCGTAGAGGCCGATGGTGCGGCCGTCCGCCGCGAACGGATTTTCGGGATTGCTGTAGCTGTTGGCGTAGTGCGTGAAATATTCGAGGTCGCTGTCGATATAGCGCGCCTTCACGCTCAGCTTGATGTGATCCGAGAAGCTGTGGGTGATCGAACCCCCGCCCTGGAGCGAACGGCCGTTGTAGCGATCCCAGCCCGGCTTGCCGACGAAGGTGTAGCGGTCGAGCGCCTCGCCAGGATTGGCCGTGTTCGGGAGGAAGGTGCCGACGATCGGCAGGAACTGCGACGTCGATCCGGTGTCGTCTTCCTGATAGAGGCCGGTCAGCACGATGTCGGTGTCGGGCGTCGGCTGCCAGCGGATCGACGGCGCGAACATCACCCGGTCGTCGGGCACATGGTCGACATAGGTGTCGGCGTCGCGCGCCCGGCCGACGAAGCGCACCGCCAGATTGTCGGCCAGCGCCAGATTGACGTCGCCCATGGCTTCCTTGCGGTCATAGCTACCGTAGACGAGATTGATCTCGCCGCGCGTGTCGAAATCCGGGGTCTTGGAAACGAGGTTGACGATACCGCCGATCGACCCCTGACCGAACAGCACCGACGCCGGACCGCGCACGATCTCCACGCGGGAGAAGTTGTAGGGGTCCGACGTGATGCTGGCATAATAAGAGAAGATGTCCCGCATCCCGTCGCGGAACTGGAGCGCGTCGAGGCCGCGCACGTTGAAGCCGTCGACGCGGGTATCGCGGCCATAGGGGTTGGCGAGGACACCGGCGGCATATTTCACCGTGTCGCTGATGCTGATCGCGCCCTGCGACAGATATTGTTCGGACGTGATGACCTTGATCGGCTGCGGCAGTTCGACCAGCGGCGTCTCCGTCTTCGTGCCCGCACTGGCGGCGGTGACGACGATCGTGTCCTCGCCGTCGGCGGCGGTTGCCGCGTCAGCCGCATCGTCGGCAAATGCTGCCGGGCTCCACATGCCGATCAGCGCGACACTGGCCAGCGCCACAGTTTTCAAGCGTACCACGTCATTCCCCTTTTTCCTGAAACGGGGGTGCGGTACTAATATTGAGAACGCCTATCAATAGCAAACTTGCACGGTGCGATCCGGCCACGGATAAATCCGCCTGCGCGCCCGTGCAAACCTGTGTTCCGCGCAAAGAAAAAGGGGCCGGTCTTGCGACCGGCCCCCATTCTCGTTTCAATCCCGAAGGATCGAAGCTGATTACTGACCCGAACCCGGACCGTAGGTGATTTCCACACGACGGTTCTGGAGTTCGCGAACGCCATCGGCGGTCTCGACGCGCGGGCGGCTCTCGCCGAACGCTTCGGTCGAAATGACGCCGTCGGGGATGCCCTTCGACGACAGGTAGGCCTTGACCGAGTCCGCACGACGCTGGGACAGGCCCACGTTGTACGAAGCCGAACCCGACTTGTCGGCGTGACCGGCAAGCATGACCTGCGCGTTGCCGCAGTTGCTGTAGGCCGAGATCGCGTTGTCCAGGATCGTGGCGGCATCAGGGGTGATGTCCGACTTATCCCATTCGAAGAACACGATGTACGGTCCAGGCGTGCACTCCACGGCCGGCGGCGGAGGCGGCGGCGGGGGAGGCGGCGGCGGAGGCGGCGGGGGCGGCGGGGGCGGCGGTGCCGGCGGCTCGCCGAAGTTGTAGGTCAGACCCACCAGCAGGCTGTGCGACCGCATCTTGGTGTCGAGGTCCGAACCGGCCGGAACGCCGCCAAGGCCGGTGCTCGTCACCAGGTCGATGCCCGGGTGGTTGAAGTAGCGATACTTCAGCGACGCGTCGAGCTTGTCGCTCAGCGGGAAGCGAACGCCGGCCAGAGCCTGCCACGCAAAGCCCGTGTCCGAATCATCGGTGTTGAGCGTGTAGACATAGGTGCGCGCAACGCCGACACCACCGCCGACGAAGCCCTGGATGCCGTCGTCCGGACCGAAGTCCAGCAAGCCGTTCAGCATGAAGCTCAGCGAGCGGATGTTGCCGCGGGTGCTGTCGATGCCGTTGGTGTAGGCAACATTGTCGGTGTAGGCGCGGCGGTAGCCGACCTCGGACTCGAGGCGGAAGCCGCCGAAGTCGTAACCGATGACGCCGTCGACGTCGTAGCCGGTGTTGTAGTCGGCCGTGGCGATGGTGTTGATAACGCGAAGATCGGTGTCTTCGACAATCATGGCACCGGCATCAACGCCGATGTACCAGGCCTTTTCACGGGCAGAGGCCGGGGCGGCCAGTGCCGTGGTTGCGAGCGCTGCTGCGAGGGCAAGCTTCCGCATATATTTCCCCTTTCAAAGTGGTCACGAAGGACTGCCCAAACCCTCTATCCGCTCGAAAGTTGCATGGCAAGACTTCAATTGCCTCCCATGTTGCAGAAAAGCTACAGTTTCCCGCTATTTGGCTCATGCTTGCCGATTCGCAACGGTCCGCTCTGTCAACGGCGGAGCAAAAGTCGGCCAGGCGGCGGCGTAAAACCAGGCCATCGTGTTACATGCCGGGGGGAGTGGCGTGAGGGTGTCAACGGCGGAGCAAAAGTCGGCCAGGCGGCGGCGTAAAACCAGGCCATCGTGTTACATGCCGGGGGGAGTGGCGTGAGGGCGTAGCCCGAGGGC
>QFQF01000014.1 GCA_003248935.1 Sphingobium sp. | reverse complement strand
AGCTCATTCGGTATGGCAGGTTCTTTGCGTCGTGACATAGTGGGACTCCTTGTTGCCCATTATGCCCGGCCACACACGGAAATCCTGACAGTCCCGCTGCGGATGGGATTCCCGCACGGCCACCGCAAGACCACCACCTTGGTCGCTGGCCTGCGCATGACCGGCATGGTCGCGCCCATGGTGCTCGATGGGCCGATCAACGGCGACTGGTTCGAAGCCTACGTCGCCCAGATCCTCGTCCCGGAATTGCGGCCCGGCGACGTCGTCATCATGGACAATCTGTCGAGCCACAAGCGCGCATCTGTGCAGCTGCTCATTGAGACCGCAGGTGCAACCCTGCGCTTCCTCCCGCCCTACAGCCCCGACTTCAACCCGATCGAGAAAGCCTTCGCCCGCCTCAAGGCCATGCTACGAAAAGCAGGCGAGCGAACCGTCTCTGGCCTGTGGGATCTCATCGGCAGGCTCGTCGATATCTTCAAACCAGCCGAGTGTGCCAACTACTTCAGCTCATGCGGATACGAACCAGAATGAACAGAAACCGCTCTAACCAACCCCACAATACCAACCAGGCACAAAACAAGCCGCAGATGACGGGCTCATTCCTCCAGAACAGAGTCCATCGCCTGCGCATGTGCCTCAACCGGCTCAGCGTCTGCGGGCGGTGTGCCAAGAACCGTATCGAAGCGGCTGCCGCGTTCCAGCGTGCGGTGTACCGGACAGCGATCGGCGATCTCGAGCAGGCGCTGGCGCTGCGCGGCGTCGAGCGGGCCCTCGATCGCGATCTTTCGGGAGAAAACGTCGGGCAACGCTTCCCCGGCCTCGCGGCGATGACCGACGGCCGTGCCGATCCGGGTGACGGGCAAGCCCTTGCCATCGGCATAGAGGCGCAGCGTCATGGTCGTGCAGGCGGCGAGCGCTGCACATAGCAGGTCATAGGGCGAAGGCCCGGACCCCAGGCCGCCGACGCTTTCCGGTTCGTCCGCAAGGAAGCGTGCACCACCCGCCCGTATCGACAGCTGGAAGCGACCGTTGCCGGTTTCCTCCGCCTCGACATCGGCGGGCAAGGCTGGCTGTTCGGGCAGCGGCGGCAGGTACCGGTTCGCCCAGGTCGCGATGACCCCCGCGGCATAATCGGCATCGGCCTTCCGCGTCAGCAGATGATTGGCGCCGTCCAGGGAGACGAAACTCTTCGGGTGACGCGCGGCGACGAATATCCGGGTCGCGTTGTCAAGTGCGACGGTGTCGTCCAGCGGCGCGTGCATGATCAGCAGGGGCCGGTGCAAGGTGGCTATTGCAGCGCCCAGGTCATGGGCACGCAGATCCTCGATCAGGCCCTTGCCGACGCGGAACGGGCGCCCCGCCAGACGGACATCCGCCACACCCTTGAGTTCGATCTCCGCAAGGGCGGCAGGATCGAACTGCTTGAGCGTGTTCGACACGTCGAATGGCGCGCCGATGACGACGACCGCGCGAGCGGACGGCAGGTCGCCCGCGGCGGCAAGTACGGCCGCGCCGCCGAGGCTGTGCCCGACCAGCAGGGAAAGCGGCATGTCCTGTTCGGCCATGGCCTGCGCAGCCGCCTTGAGGTCGCGGACGTTGCCAGCGAACGACGTGTCGCCGAACGCGCCCTCGCTCTCGCCAAGGCCGGCGAAGTCGAAGCGCAGGACCCCTATTCCCTGTTCCGCAAGCGCACGCGCGACGCGCACCGCGGCAAGACTGTCCTTGCCGCAGGTGAAGCAGTGCGCGAACAATGCCCAGCCACGGATGCGTCCTTCCGGCATTTCCAGCCTGCCGGCGATCCTGTGTCCATCCGATCCCGTGAAATCAAAGGCTTGTGTCGTCATCGGTGACCGCTCCGGTTCAGGTAAGGCGGGTATGGATCGGGATGCCGCCCTTCAATGTCAAGGTGACGGGCGTCTTCTCCGCGACCTCCGCCATGCGCATCTGCTGTGCATCGTCGAGGCCGGTCATCGTGAGGGTTCGCGCGATCCGGCGGTCATCCGGGCCACCCAGCAGGCGCAGATCTACGTCGAGCGTTTCAAGCGGCCACGCCTTGCGGTCAGCATACATGCGCAAGGTAATCGCGGTGCAGGCGCCGAGGCCGGCGAGGATCAGATCATAGGGCGCGGGGCCGGCGTTTGCACCGCCGAGCGCTTCCGGTTCGTCGGCCGTGATCGGGTGGCCACCGACCTCGATCTGCGTGCGATAACGGTCGCGGCCGATATGGGCGGTTCCATGTGCCATGGGTTGTCCTCCAAGTTTGACAGTAACTGGAACGAGAAAAAATCAGGCGGGCAGGGGAATGAACTCATGTTCGTCGGGTACTGGCGCGAAACGTCGGGCCTGCCAGTCGGCCTTGGCCTGCTCGATCCGCTCCGGCGACGAGGATACGAAGTTCCAGAAGATATGGCGCTTTTCGGGCAGTGGTTCGCCGCCCAGCAGCATCAGCCTTGCTCCTCCCTTTGCCTTCAACACGACCTCCGCGCCGGGTTTGAAGATCACCAGTTCGCCGGTGGCGAAGCCGCCGGTCTGCCCGATGGCCTCAACCTCTCCGGCGACGACATAAACGGCGCGTTCGACATGCTCTGACCTCACTTGATAACGCGCGCCGTCGGCCATCGCGATATCGGCGTAGACCATATCGGAAAATGTTCTGACCGGTGAGACAAGGCCGTCTGACGTCCCGGCGATGAGGGTGATGCGTGTGCCTGCGTCTTCGGCGAACGGGATATCCCCGGCCTTGTGGTGGACAAAGCCGGGATCGGTTTCTTCCGCCGCGCGGGGCAGCGCAACCCATGTCTGGAGACCGAACAGCCTGCCGCCAGCCTGCCGTGTCTGCGGACCCGTGCGTTCGGAATGGACGATGCCCTTGCCCGCGGTCATCCAGTTGACCTCCCCGGGCCGGATCGGCTGGATGGAACCCAGAGAGTCCCTGTGGAGGATTTCGCCCTCCAGCAGATAGGTGACCGTGGCGAGGCCGATATGGGGATGGGGACGGACGTCCAGCCCCTCGCCGCTGTCGAAGGCGGCAGGCCCCATCTGATCGAAGAATATGAAGGGACCGACCATCCGGCGATGGGCGGAGGGCAGGGCCCTGCGAACGGCGAATCCGTGGCCCAGGTCGCGGACGGGAGGCAGGATGACGAGGTCGACGGCGTCGATGTCGCTGGAGCGCACGGTCATGGGATTGGAACCTTTCGGGATGGAAGGAGGCGGGATCAGGCGCCCAGGAGCGCCATGGCTTCAATCTGCGCCCGGTTGAAACCCTGGCTGGCCAGAGCGGGAACAAGGCGTTCGGCAATCCGGCGTCCGCGGCGGCTTTCGCACAGGAAGTCGCGGACCAGTTGAAGGTCGGCCGGGAGCGTGGCTGCCCGGGATGCGGGGCCGAGCACGGTGTCGACCATCCGTCCGAGGCGCGCCCGCAGCGATCCGGCGACGGGCGACTGGTTGCAGCCGCAATCCTCCACGGCGATCAGGGCGCGGCGGACATCACGCCATTCGGTGTCGTTGAGCTTTGGCGTTGCGATGTTCAGCATGATGGCCCCCACGTCGTCGGAAACTGTGAAGGCGGATGTACGCCGTTCCATTCTTTCGGATCAGGCTGATAATGTCAGGCAAAACGTTCGACTTTTCTGAAGGGTCGAGTCAGAACGCGTTGTTCAGCGCGTAGGTGATGACGAAGCAGGCGGCCGTCATCAGGACCATTGCGGCGATGAAGGTCGCGTCGGCGATCTGTTCCAGGCGATGAAGCCGCTTTTCGGAATCCAGCCGCAGCGCGAAATAGGATGAGAGCAGGGCGATCAGGAAGAGCAGCGCATCGACCGAAAGCATGTCGTCGGCAAGGGTCGGGTGCCGCTCCACGCTGATCACCACGCGCAATATGCCGATGCCGGTCAGGCAGACGCCGACCATGGCCGCCGCAATGGGGCATATGAGGCGGCATGTCCGCTCGTCGAGCCGGGCATTGGAGCTGAGGATCGGCATATGGCGCTTGGTTCCTCGGAACAGGGTGGCCCGGATTATCGACCGGCGGGGCGAGGCACGCGGGGATACGGCACGAACGGGCCTAGGCCGATCGATCCGCTGGGCATGCGTGAGGCGGAATCGACCAGGCGGACGATATCGATGCTGCACAGGTCCGGACTGTGCGTGTCCGTGACCAATATCTGCCCATCGTGCAGGAAACTGGCGCCCGATCGTGGCCGGTTGACGTAGAGGGTGCCGTTCATCCCTTCATAGACGATCGCGGTCCGGCTGATGATCTGGGACGAACGAATGTTGCGGAGGGGCAGGCAGTCGACGGGCGTTCCGGCAGTGCGCCCGTCGGTCAGTTTCGCCAGCCGCGCCGCTGGATCGGCCTTTGGTCGGGTGGCCTCAGCTACGCTGCCAAGCGTCAGCGCGCCGGTGATGATGCCAGTCAGTGTCAATGTCGTCAGGATGGATATGCGCATGGGATGCTTCCTTCTGCGCGCACCCTATCCGATCCGTCGCACCGGGGCATGAGCCCGATGTTAAGGATCGGTAATCCGGCGGGACGCCCATGGCCGGTTTCGGCCGCATCATGACGGATTAGTCACCTCTCGCCCACGCGGCGGCCAAGTCGCGGGGACGATAGAGGCGCCGAAAGGTGCCATGATGTCCGAGCCTGTTCCGCCATTTACCCTGCGGGCGTCGTCTGCCGACGGCGCAGCGCGCATGCGTTCGGCCGCGCGGACGGGAACGGGCCGCGCCTTGAAGGCGATACTGTGCGCAGCTCTCTTTCTCCTCGCGATCGGCGCGGGGTTGGTCGGCTATTGGGGCTATCTCGCTTATTTCGGTGGCGAGCGGTTCGTCGCAATACCGGCGACGGGGCGGCCGGTCCCCGGACGCGCGGACATGGCGGCCGTGATCGTTTCCGGCGACATGGGATTCTCGATAGGCATGGGGCCGCGCGTTGCCCGGCGGCTGTCCGCCGACGGGATTCCGGTGCTTGGCGTCAATTCGCTCGTCTATTTCCGTCAGCGCCGTACGCCTGAAGAGATACGGGTGCTGATCACTGATGCCGTGCGGCGTGGCCTTGCGCAGGGACATGCGCGAAGGTTGATCCTCATCGGCCAGTCGTTCGGCGCGGACATGGTGCATGTCGGCCTGACCGGTCTGCCTCCTGCGTTGCGGCGGCGGATCGCGATGGTGGCGCTGGTCGTGCCGACCAACACCGTCGATTATCAGGCGTCCCCGGCGGAACTGCTCGATCTGGCGAGGCCCGACGCGGATGCGCTAACGACCGCCCGGAGGCTGAACTGGGTGCCGGTGCTGTGCGTCCATGGACGGGAGGAAACCGACAGTCTCTGCCCACGTCTTGATGCCGCCAATGTTCACCGGGTCGCCTTGCCGGGCGGACATCCGCTGCGGCGGGATGTCGATGCTCTTTATATGGCGTTGACGACAGGGATGGACGCTTATGCCCGCCGGTTCTGATCGGCGCCCGATGGTGTCATGCGGCCTGTGCTTCGCGGCGTCACTGCTGGCAATCAGCATCGCGACGCCGGCGATAGCGCAGGATGCGGCACCCGACAGCGTTCCTTCTCGGTCATCGGACGTGCCGTCCGGCATCGATCCGGGCGGTGACAGGATATCGATCGGCGTCGGGCTGTCATCGACGCCCAGCTACATCGGTTCCGATCGTTCGGTGATCATGCCGACCGCGGCGGTTCAGGGACAGGTCGCGGGCATAGGCTTCAACAGTTCAGGGACCGCGCTGTATGTCGACGCGGTGCCCGGTAACGGGAAGCCCGGGTGGAAGGTGCAGGCAGGACCGCTGCTCACCGTTCGTCTCGACCGTCACGGCAGGATCAACGATGCCGACGTTTCCAGCCTGGGCAAACGCCGGGTCGCCATCGAACCCGGCGCATCGCTGGGCATCCAGCGGACCGGCGTGGTGACCAGCCCCTATGACACATTGTCCTTCGGGCTCTCTTACCAGCATGACGTCGCCAACGCCCACCGAAGCTATGTGATGAGCCCCGAGATCGACTATGACACGCCGCTCTCAACCCACATGCTGGTCGGCCTGTCCCTGTCGGCCGATTATGTCGGGCGGCGGTTCGGCGACTATTATTACGATATCGATGATGCAGGGAGCGCCGCCAGCGGATTGCCCGCTTATGCGGCGGCGAACCGAGGCGGGTGGAAGGACTGGAACCTTGGCATGATGACGGCCCATTCGCTGACCGGGACGTTGACCCACGGCCTCGGCCTGTTCGTCACCGGCGGGTATCAGCGGATCATGGGCCCCTATCGCCGCTCGCCGGTCGTGTCCCTGGCCGGGGATGCCAATCAGTGGAGCGGGGCGGTGGGCGTCGAATTTACGTTCTGAGGCCGCCGATGCTTCCGGCCGCCTGCGGGCTTGCGCCACACCAACATGAAGCAACGGTGACATGAAGCCATCCCGGCGGCGCGGGGCACCGCCGGGTTCGGCTCGTCAATATGGCTGGACGATTGGATTCTAGCGCCTGGCTGCTGCGGCAGGCGCGGCATGATGTGCGGCGGCTTTCGGACGATGAGCGGTATTCCGGACGTGCGTGCGCGCATGCGGCGCCTGCGACGGGTTCATGCAACTGTCGGTCACCGTCCTGGAGCAGAGCGGGACGTCCGCCCCGGACATATCCGCCGCATTCGCCGTTCCGACTCCCGTCAGGGCCAGAGTCGAGGCGAGCACAAGCATCTTCATCATGGTCGTTTCCTTTCGCTGTCCGGCGAAGCAGATCGGGGAGATCGCCTCGCCCGCGCATAATGGACCCGGCGGCGCGTCCGGTCATGTTAAGCATTGGTCATGGGCCGGTTACCATCGGGCATGCCGGAGCGTGGACCGGAATAATGCCGACATCGGTTGCCCTCCCCGATTAACGGCGGTTTTCAAGGATATCGGGCCGGAGCAGGCGCCCGCTGGCGCAAGGCTTGCGTTGCACCGCGGCCGATCCCGGCCGGATTAACAATTGGTCACGGCCCGTCGCGTCTGTTCCGCCAAAGCGCAATCAAGTTGTCATGCAAGCGGCCTAGTCAGAGACCGGACATAGTCGGCAATGAAGGGTTCGATCCGGATGAACGCAACGATCGCAATGGACAGCGCGGGCGCACGGCCGGATCTGGACAAGGGACTCGGCGCCATCGGGACCATCGGTTTTGGCGCCGCCATCCTCGCAGCTTTGGTCTACGTCGCCTACAGCATCTATGCCGATGCCAGTTCGGCGGGCGTGCAGGCGACGACCTATCTGCCCTTCATCCTGCTGTTCATCGCGCTGCTGATCGCGCTCGGCTTCGAGTTCGTGAACGGCTTCCATGACACCGCCAATGCCGTCGCCACGGTGATCTACACCAATGCGATGCCCGCCAATGTCGCGGTGGTGTGGTCGGGCTTCTTCAATTTTCTCGGCGTCCTGCTTTCCACGGGCGCGGTCGCGTTCGGCATCGTTTCCCTGCTGCCGGTCGAACTGATCCTGCAGGTGGGATCGAGCGCCGGTTTCGCCATGGTGTTCGCGCTGCTGCTGGCGGCAATCCTGTGGAACCTTGCGACCTGGTGGCTCGGTATCCCGTCGTCCAGTTCCCATACGCTGATCGGATCGATCATCGGCGTCGGCGTCGCCAACGCGATGATCCACGGGAAGAGCGGCACGTCGGGTGTCGACTGGAGCAAGGCGACGGAGATTGGCCAGTCGCTGCTCTATTCCCCGCTCATCGGTTTCGGCGTCGCGGCGCTGCTGTTCCTCGCGATGAAGGTGCTGATCCGCAACAAGGCGCTGTATCAGGAACGATCTTCACCTGCACCGGCGTCAGCTTCGCCCACGGGTCGAACGACGGGCAGAAGGGCATGGGCCTGATCATGCTGATCCTGATCGGCACGGTGCCCACTGCCTATGCCCTCAATCGCGCCGTTCCCGAGCGCTACGCCGCCGAGTTCCATCAGAGTTCGGCCGCCGCCATCGCCGTGCTGACGCCGCAGGGCAGGCAGCCGGCGGCGTCCCCGGTGGAGGCGCGCCGGCAGGTCACCAGCTATATCGCCGACAAGCGCTATTCGCCCGCCACCATCCCCGCCCTGTCAGTGCTGATCGGCGACGTGGACCGGCAGGTGAGCGAATATGGATCGCTGGCGCAGGTGCCCTCCGCCGCCGTCAGCAACATCCGCAACGACATGTATCTCGCTTCGGAGGCGATCAAGCGTCTGGGCAAGGACAAGGACGCCGCATTGCCCGAAGCCAGCATGAAGACGCTCGGCACCTACAAGAGTGCGCTCGATGCCGGTACGCGCTTCATCCCGACCTGGGTGAAGGTCGCCGTCGCCTTCGCCCTGGGTCTGGGCACCATGGTTGGCTGGAAACGCATCGTCGTCACCGTGGGTGAGAAGATCGGCAAGTCCCATCTCACTTATGCGCAGGGCGCTTCGGCCGAACTGGTGGCCATGGCCACCATCTTCGGCGCGGATCATCTGGGCCTGCCGGTGTCGACGACGCACATCCTGTCGTCCGGCGTCGCGGGTACGATGGCGGCGAACCGGTCGGGCCTCCAGATGGCGACGATCCGGAACCTGCTGATGGCATGGGTGCTGACGCTTCCGGTATCGATCCTGCTCGCCGGGGGGCTCTACATGCTCTTCTCAACCATCTTCGGCTGAGGAGCGGCGTTACGGGACAGGCGCGCGAACCCATCGTCCGGATCGACATCGCGGGTCAGGGCATCGGCCCGGGCCTGATCTGGGGGCTCGACTTTTCGGGAGATGGCGCCGCGACGGTTGCCGAATGCGACAGCCGCCCGGCGGGTACCTTCCGCTGGCTGCACCTGAACCTCGCCGATCACGGTACGCGAACCTGGGTCGCGCAGTCCCCGCAACTGCCGCCGCAGATATGCGACCTCCTGCTGTCGGCGGACACGCACCAGCGGGCAGTGGTGGAGGAGGGTTGCGTCGGCTGTGTCCTGCACGACTTCGAGCGGGATTTTGACGTGGCCGATACCGAGCGTGTGGGCGCGCTGCGGATCGCGCTGACACCGGCATTGATGCTGACCATGCGGCTGCACCCGCTGCGATCGGCCGATATCGCGCGCGGGCGGCTGGAGCGCAGCGCGGGTACGACCGGCCCGGCGCAGGCGCTCGATCTGCTCGTCGGTGCGATCGCGGAAAATATCACCGCTATCGGCCGCACCCTGAGCGCCGACGTGCAGCACGCGGAGGACGCATTTCTGGAGGGGCACCATCCGCCTGATGCGCGCAGCCTCATCCATATCCGCCGCCGCCTTGCCCAGCTTCACCGGCTGCTCGCGGGCATGCGGGGCGTGTTCCAGCGGCTTGAGGAGGACGAGGAGCTGCCCGATCCGCTGCTCCCAGCCGTCGAGAAGCTGGTGCAACGGCTCCAGTCGCTCGACGCCGACATATTGGGTGTTCAGGGCCAGTTGCGGCTGCTCAGGGAAGAGGTCGACATCCAGGCTGCGCAGCGCACGAACCAGAACCTCTATATCCTGTCGATCGTGACCGCGCTGATGCTGCCGGCGACACTGGTGACCGGCATCTTCGGCATGAACACCGGCGGGATGCCTCTGGCTCAGGGCGGGCACGGCACTCTGGTGGCGACGCTGATCGCAGGGGGCGCCGCGGGAATTACTTACTGGCTTTTGCGCCGGATGGGTTTCATGCGACGCTAGGCTGTTCTCACGTTGCCCAGAGCGGCAGGCAGTTCGTTCCGGAGCGTGGCGACCAGTTCGGTGATCTTCGGCTGAAGGTGCCGGCGCTGCGGATATACGGCCCAGATCGGCTGCGCCTCCGCCCGCATCTCGCCCAGGACTTCCTCAAGCGTCCCCGCCGAGAGCTGACTCAGCACGTAGAAATCCGGTAACTGGCAGATGCCCATGCCCGCCAGCGCGCTTTCCGCGGCCACCGCGCCGCTGTTGCAGCGCCACCTGCCTGCGGGACGGTGCAGTTCCTCACGCTTGCCGTTCCGGAAGTGCCAGTTTGCCGCCGTACCGGCGAGGCATTGGTGGCCGTTGAGATCGGATATCCTCTTCGGACGGCCGCACCGGTCGAGATAGGCCGGTGACGCGCAGGTATGCAGCGTGCGGGAGGCGATGCGAGTCGCGATCAGGCGGGAGTCGGCCAGATGTCCGGTCCTGATCGCCAGGTCGAAACCCTCGGCGATCAGGTCGACCAGCCGGTTGGTGAGTTCGATCGTGATATTCAGTCCTTCGAAGCGCTCGGCATAGCGGCGCACGATCGGTGCGACGAAGCGCTCGCCCATCGCCGTCGAGCAGGTGATACGCAGATCACCCCTCGGCTCGCCCCCGGTGCCAAGCATGGCAACGGCCTCCTCCCGCTCGGCGATCATCCGGCGGCAATGGTCGAGGAACAGCAGCCCCGCGTCGGTGAGGCGGACCGTCCGTGTGGTGCGGTGGAAAAGCTGCGCGTGAATGCGGTTTTCAAGAGCGGCGATCGCGCGGCTCATATGGGTCGTCGAGACGTCGAGGATCTTGGCGCCGGCAACGAATGTTCCCGCGGTGGCGACCGCCACAAACTCGTCGATACCGTCCCAGCCCGACATCCTGATTATCCCGCTTATGTTATAATGAATTGCCTGAAGGGGGCTTTATCGCGAATGGGCAGAGGGGGTAAGGGTTTTTTCCGAACAGTTGGAGTTGCCCGATGAAGACCCGCGCCGCCGTCGCCTTTGAAGCCAAGAAGCCGCTCGAAATTGTCGAGGTGGACCTTGAAGGCCCCAAGGCGGGCGAGGTGCTGGTCGAGATCATGGCGACGGGCATCTGCCATACCGATGCCTATACGCTCGATGGCTTCGACAGCGAGGGCATATTCCCCTCGATCCTGGGCCATGAGGGCGCGGGCGTCGTGCGCGAGGTCGGCGCGGGCGTGACGTCCGTCGTGCCGGGCGACCATGTGATCCCGCTTTACACTCCCGAATGCCGCCAGTGCAAAAGCTGCCTGTCGGGCAAGACCAACCTGTGCACCGCGATCCGGGCGACGCAGGGCAAGGGGCTGATGCCGGACGGCACGACGCGCTTCTCCTACAAGGGGCAGCCGATCTTCCACTATATGGGCTGCTCCACCTTCTCCAATTTCACCGTGCTGCCCGAGATCGCGGTCGCGAAGATCCGCGAGGACGCGCCGTTCAAGACCAGCTGCTATGTCGGCTGCGGCGTCACCACCGGTGTCGGCGCGGTCGTCAACACCGCCAAGGTGCAGGTGGGTGACAATGTCGTGGTCTTCGGGCTCGGCGGCATTGGCCTCAACGTGATCCAGGGTGCGCGGCTTGCAGGCGCGGGCAAGATCATCGGCGTGGACATCAATCCGGACCGTGAGGAATGGGGGCGCCGTTTCGGCATGACCGATTTCCTCAACTCGAAGGGGATGAGCCGTGAGGACGTCGTTGCGAAGATCGTGATGATGACGGACGGCGGGGCCGACTACACGTTCGACGCGACGGGCAATACGGAGGTGATGCGCACGGCGCTGGAGGCATGTCATCGCGGCTGGGGCACCAGCATCATCATCGGCGTTGCGGAGGCGGGCAAGGAGATATCCACGCGCCCGTTCCAGTTGGTCACCGGCCGCAACTGGCGCGGCACCGCGTTCGGCGGCGCCAAGGGGCGGACCGACGTTCCCAAGATCATCGACATGTACATGACCGGCAAGATCGAGATCGATCCTATGATCACGCATGTCATGGGTCTGGAGGATATCAACAAGGGCTTCGATCTGATGCATGCGGGCGAGAGCATCCGCTCGGTCGTGCTGTTCTGACAATCTTCAACGAAGGAGACGGACTATGGCAGTGATTTCGGGTGACGGCGTGTTTTCTCACGCCTGCGTTGGCGCGAGCGACCTGTCCGCGTCGACCACATTCTACGATGCCGCCCTGAGCCCGCTGGGCATCAGCAACCTTGGCCCCTTCGGCGATAATATCGTGCTGTATGGCAAGGATAGGCCGGCCTTTCTGGTGCTTCGTCCGGGCAATGGCGACGCGCCTTCGGGTAACGGCGTGACGATCGGGTTCGCCGCGAAAAGCCAGGCCGACGTCGATGCCTTCCATGCCGCAGGTCTGGCGGCCGGCGGAACCTGTGAAGGCGCGGCTGGCCCGCGGGGACATTTGCCCGGCGCCTATGCCGCATATCTGCGCGATCCGGCGGGCAACAAGGTGTGCGCCTACAATTTCCCGGCGGCATAAGGTCCGATGGCACTGGAAACCGTTTCGGAGAACCTGAGCTTCGGCGGCGTGCAGGGGGTGTACAGACACCCCTCCGTCGCCACCGGCACGGACATGACCTTTTCGGTCTATGTTCCGCCGCATGCGCAAGGCGCGACGCTGCCCGTCGTCTGGTATCTGTCCGGCCTTACCTGCACGCATGCGAATGTGACGGAGAAGGGCGAGTTTCGCCGCCTGTGCGCGGAGCTTGGCCTGATCTTCGTTGCGCCCGATACCTCGCCGCGCGGGGAAGGCGTGCCCGACGATCCTGACAGTGCCTATGATTTCGGGCTGGGCGCTGGCTTTTACGTCGATGCGACGCAGGCGCCGTTCGACCGGCACTATCGGATGTGGCGCTATGTGACGGCGGAGTTGCCGGAGATGATCGCGGCGCATTTCCCGGCGGACATGGACCGGCAATCGATCATGGGCCACTCGATGGGCGGCCATGGCGCGCTCACGATCGGGCTCTCCTTCCCGGACCGTTTTCGTGCCGTCTCGGCCTTCGCGCCGATCGTCGCACCTTCCCAGGTTCCCTGGGGGCACAAGGCGTTGGGCGGCTATCTGGGCTCCGACACGGCCGCATGGCGCGCGCACGATGCCGTGGCGCTGATCGAGGACGGCGCCCGCTTGCCCGGATTGCTGATCGATCAGGGGGCGGCGGACTCCTTCCTTGCCGAACAGTTGAGGCCGGAACTGCTGGAGGTTGCGTGCGCGGCGGCGGGCATCCCTTTGACCCTTCGCCTGCAGCCGGGTTACGACCACAGCTATTATTTCATCTCGACCTTCATGGGTGATCATCTGCGCTGGCACGCTGACCGGCTGCGCTGAAAACCCACAGACACCAGAATGAGGAGCGCAGGATGAGTGTCGCGATACTCGAAGCCTATTACGACGCCTTCAACGCCGGTGACCATGATGCGATGCTCGCGTTGCTGGCGGAGGATGTCGTCCATGAGCCGAGCCAGGGTGAACCGCGCCTCGGCAAGGCGGCCTTTCGCGATTTCCTCGCGCATATGGACCGCTGTTACAGCGAGACCGTGATCGACCCGGTATTCCTGTCGTCGCCGGACGGCGCCCGGTTGGCGGCGGAGTTCCATCTGACCGGCGCGTATCGGGTGACGGACGGCGACCTGCCGCCCGCAAACGGGCAGCGTTACCGCCTCCGCGTCGGTGCCTTCTTCGAGGTGCGGGACGGCAGGATCGGTCGCGTCAGCAACCACTATAACCTTGCCGACTGGACTGCCCAGGTCAGCGCTGACGCCAGCGACTGACCCAACGGCCCCAGGCTTCAGACGCGCTCGACCGCCAGCGCAAGGCCCATGCCGACGCCGATGCACAGCGTGGCGATGCCGCGTCTGCCGCCGGTTTTCTCAAGCTGATGCACCAGCGTCATGGCGATCCGCGCGCCGGACATTCCCAGCGGATGGCCGAGCGCGATCGCGCCGCCATTGGGGTTCACATGCGGTGCATCGTCTGGAAGGCCAAGGCCGCGCGTGACGGCAAGCGCCTGACTGGCGAACGCCTCGTTCAGTTCGATCGCATCGAAATCACCGATCGAGAGGCCGAGCCGCGCCATCAGCTTCTGCGTGGCGGGGAGGGGGCCGATACCCATCACCCGGGGTTCGACGCCGACGGACGCCATACCCAGTATGCGTGCGCGGGGCGTAAGCCCGTTGGCCTTCGCAGCAGCCTCGCTGGCGATCAGCATGGCCGCCGCGCCGTCATTGATGCCCGACGCGTTGCCGGCCGTGACCGTACCGTCTGGACCGAACAGCGGCTTCAGCTTCTGAAGGCCTTCGATGCTCGAATCCGCGCGCGGATGCTCGTCCGTGTCGACGTCGATCGTTTCACCCTTCTTCTTGCCTGCTACGGCGACGGGGACGATCTCCTCGGCGAAGAAGCCGCTCTGCTGCGCGGCAACGGCGCGCTGCTGGCTGCGCAGGGCGAAGGCGTCCTGATCCGCCCGGCTGATGCCGTGATCCTGCGCCACATTCTCACCCGTGCGCGGCATCGTCTCCGTGCCGTACAGGGTGTCGAGCGCCGGGTTGACGAAGCGCCAGCCCATGGTCGTGTCCTCGATCTTCTGGTTACGGCCGAACGCGGCGTCGGACTTGCCCATCACGAACGGGGCACGGGTCATGCTTTCCACGCCGCCTGCGATCGCTAGGCCCATCTCGTCCGACCGGATCGCCCGCGCGGCCGCGCCCACGGCCTCAAGCCCGGAGGCGCAGAGGCGATTGAGCGTCACGCCCGGAACGGTATGCGGTACGCCCGCGAGCAGCAGGCTCATGCGTGCGACGTTGCGATTATCCTCGCCCGACTGGTTCGCGCAACCGTAGAACACTTCCTCAATCACCGAAGGGTCCAGGCCGGGATTGCGGGCCAGCAAGGCCTTCATCGGCAACGCGCCGAGATCGTCGGCGCGAACCTTGGCGAGAATACCGGCATAGCGGCCGATGGGGGTACGAACGGCGTCACAGATGAAGGCGTCGGTCATTGTTCTGTGTCCTCGCGTTATCGATCAGGCTGCCATGTCCAGCGGCAGGCCGGTCAGACTGCGCACCTCGCCAAGCGACAGGCCGTCGACGAGCTCGACCACGCGCGCGCCTTCCGCCCCGACCGAGAAGACGCCAAGGTCGGTGTAGACCCGCGAGACGCAGCCAAGGCCGGTCAACGGATAGGTGCAATTTTCGACCAGCTTGGACTGGCCCTGCTTGGTCAGCAGTTCCATCATGACGAACGTCTGCTTGGCACCGATGGCAAGGTCCATGGCGCCGCCGACGGCCGGAATGGCGTCCGGCTCCCCGGTGTGCCAGTTGGCGAGATCGCCGTTCACGGCGACCTGGAACGCCCCAAGGACGCAGATGTCGATGTGGCCGCCGCGCATCATGGCAAAGCTGTCAGCATGGTGGAAGAAGCAGCCGCCGGTCAGCAGGGTCACCGCCTGCTTGCCCGCGTTGATCAGTTCCCAGTCTTCCTCACCGGCCGCAGGGGCGGGGCCCATGCCCAGCAGGCCGTTTTCGCTCTGAAGGAATATCTCGCGTTCCTGCGGCAGGTAATTGGCCACCTTGGTGGGCAGGCCGATGCCAAGGTTGACATAGGCGCCCTCCGGAATGTCACGGGCGACGCGGGCGGCCATCTGGTCACGATTGAGGCGGTTCATGTCTCTTCTCTCCCGGATCAGGCGGCGTCGGCGTGGATGGTAACGGACGGCAGTTCGACCACGCGCTGGACGAAGATACCGGGGGTGATGACACTTTCCGGATCCAGTGCGCCGAGTGGTACGATCTCGCTGACCTGGGCAATGGTCGTGCGGGCGGCCATCGCCATGATCGGGCCGAAATTCCGCGCCGTCTTGCGATAGACGAGGTTACCCCAGCGATCGCCCCTGTGCGCCTTGATGAGGGCGAAGTCGGCGCGGATCGGATATTCGAGCACATAGTGCTTGCCGTCTATTTCCCGGCTTTCCTTGCCCTCGGCCAACAGCGTGCCATAGCCCGTGGGTGTGAAGATCGCGCCGAGGCCAGCACCGGCTGCCTGAATGCGGGCGGCCAGATTGCCCTGTGGCACCAGCTCAAGCTCGATCTGTCCGGCGCGATAGGCAGCGTCGAAATGATGCGAGTCCGACTGGCGCGGGAACGAGCAGATGATCTTGCGCACACGCCCCGCCTTGATGAGCGCGGCGACGCCCGCCTCGCCGTTTCCGGCATTGTTGTTGATGATCGTGAGGTCGCCCACGCCCCTGTCGATCAGGGCGTCGATGAGTTGATCCGGCATGCCTGCGGTGCCGAAGCCGCCGATCATCACCGATGCGCCGTCGCGGATATCGGCGACCGCCTGCTGCGGTGACCCAATGCCCTTGTCGATCATACGCTCATCTCCTGTCTCACAATGCCGCGTTGGTCGAATGCGACTGGCCTTGTGTCAACCGATTATCGGTTTATCATTCGATAATCGGTCACAATTCGATATGGGGTGCTATGGACGCGGACATGCTGGAGAGGCCGGGTGATCCGGAGTTCATGACGTCGCTGGCGCGGGGCCTCGCCGTGATGCGCTGCGTGGCGGAGGCCGACAGGCCTGTGACGATCGCGGACGCCAGCAGGCGCACCGGCCTCAGCCGGGCCGCTGTCCGCCGCTGTCTCTATACGCTGACGACGCTGGGCTATGTCGGCCATGACGAGCGTGGCTATGCCGTACGGCGCAAGGCCTTGTCGCTCGGGCATCCGTATCTTTCGCTGACGGCGCTGGCCGTGCGCGCGCAACCGCTTCTCGACCAGTTGCGTGACCATCTGGGCGAATCCTGCTCGCTCGGCGTGCTGGAGGATGACGGAGTTTATTATGTTGCCCGTGCGGAGGCCGTCCGCATCATGTCCGTCGGCCTGCGGGTCGGCAGTCGCCTGCCATTATATCCCACCTCCATGGGACGCGTCCTTCTGGCTGGGCGAAGCGTGGAGGAGCGGGAGGCGTATCTCGACCGGGTGGAGATCGCGCAACTGACGCCGGGCACGGTGACGGATCGCGTGCGCCTGATGCAGATATTCCAGTCCGTCGCGCGCGACGGTTACGCCATTGTCGATCAGGAACTGGAAATGGGCCTCCGTTCGGTGGCCGTCCCTGTCATGGAACGCGGCAAGGTGGTGGCCGCACTGAATGTGGGCACGTCCGTCCTGCGTGTTTCGCAGGAGGATATCCGGGATCATATCCTTCCGGCCCTGCTCGACATGGCCGGTCGGCTGAGCGTGGCCCGCTAAACGCCACAGGGCGGTCAGGCGACCGGATGTGCTTTCCGCTTGCCATGCCGTCGGCACGGAAGCTAATGGCGATCCGGGCCGGGGAGTAGCGCAGCCTGGTAGCGCATCTGCTTTGGGAGCAGAGGGTCGCAGGTTCGAATCCTGTCTCCCCGACCATTCTCGTTTGATCGTCAGTCCGGCCCGCCGTCCGTTTCACGCCCGTGCAGCTTGTCCCAGAGCTTGCCCGTGCCCGCTTCCTGCGCACGGTTCACATATTGAGCGGCGATCAGCCAGCCCTTGATCGGGCGCATCGGTAGCAACGTCGTCAGCACCAGCACGGGAAGCCCGACGGCGAGGTGGACCCAGAGCGGGGGGCGGGCGAGGATTTCCAGCATCAGGATGAAGATGACGCCGGGGACGCAGGCGAACAGCTGGACGAACACGGCCGGGCCATCTGCGGGGTCGGCGAAATCGTAGGACAGGCCGCAATATTCGCAATGATCCCGCATCTTCAGGAAACCACGGAACATGTGTCCCTTGTGACAGCGGGGGCATAGCCCGAGCAGCCCGGTGCGCAGGATCGAGGACGGCTCCTTCGCCATTGCAGTGCCGCTGACCTCGCCCCGTGTCGGCCTGTCTTCATGCATATCGCTCATGCCAAGCTCCTTTGTGGAACGCCATCGACGGCAAAGGCGGCATCGTCAACTGCGCATTTTGTCCGATTCGCCGCAGTGGATTTGCTCCAAATGTCCCGGTTTTCCGGGTTCTGGTTCAATAGTTGACATTTCAAGTAATCGGCATAATCTGGTGCTGCAAAGGGAGTTCACGCGTGTCTGACGCCATTTTCATCGAGGCATTTTCTCTGGGCGGCGATGGTCTGCGGGTGGCGGTCAAGGATTCGATCGACATCGCCGGTCACGCGACCCGTGGTGGGAGCGCCACGCTGGCGGACGCGCCGCCCGCCACGCGTCATGCCGATGTGGTGCAGGCCGTGCTGGATGCGGGCTGCCGGATCGTCGGCAAGGTCAACATGCATGAGCTGGCCTATGGCGTGACCGGCATCAACGGCTGGACGGGCACGCCGCTCAATCCCCTGTTCCCCGGACGTGTTCCGGGTGGTTCTTCGAGCGGGTCGGCCGCAGCGGTCGCCGCGGGACTGTGCGATTTTGCGCTTGGCAGCGACACCGGCGGGTCAATCCGGACACCGGCGGCCTGTTGCGGCGTTTTCGGCCTGAAGCCGAGCTTCGGGCGGGTGAGCCGCAGGGGCGCCCATCCGGCCGAAACGACACTCGATTGCGTCGGCCCCTTCGCCGGCAGTGTGGAGATGATCGAGCAGGCGATGGCGATCATTGATCCTACGTTCGTGCCCGTGTCCGCTCCCGCGGCCATTCGCCTCGGTCGCGTCGCGTGCGACAGCGATGCCGGTGTCGTTGCCGCCTTTGATGCCGCGCTGGCAGTCAGCGGTGCCGAGATCGTTCCTGTGTCGCTTCCCAGTTTCGCGGATGCATTCGCAGCCAATATCGCCGTGATCGGCGCAGAGACCTGGGCGGGTTTCGGCCATCTGGTGGAAAAGGACGGCATGGGCGCGGATGTGAAGGCCCGCCTGCTGAACGCCAGCAAGGTGACGCCCGCCCAGATCGCGGACGCCGAGGTTGTCAGGGACAGGTTCCGTGAAGAGGTGAATGCCGCGCTGACGCAGGTCGATGCCCTGGTACTGCCGACATTGCCGCTGTTCCCGCTCACTCTCGCGGACGCCGCCGACGCGGCTGCATCGCTCAGGCTGACGGCGCTGGTCCGTCAGTTCAACCTTTCCGGCCATCCCGCCCTGACCATTCCGGTGATGGCGCCCGAGGGGCTGCCGGTCGGCATCCAGCTGGTGGGTGCATCGGGAGAGGACGAGAAGCTATGTGCCGTCGGGCGTGCGCTGGCCGCCCATATCGAAACCATCAAGCCGCTTGCAGTACAGGAGCAATCCGCATGACCGTTGCCGAATGCGTTCGAACCGATGAAGGGGCGTTCGACCGATTGCTCTCCGCCGTGCGTGCGCGCCGGGAGGATTTCTCGCGCGACCAGCAGGTGAGCGCGGATGTCGTCGCCCTGATGAAGGAGGCCGGCGTCTATCGCGCGATGGTCGCAAAGCGGTTCGGCGGGGAGGAAATGTCACCGGCCGATTTCCTGCGGATGATCGAGACGATCAGTCAGGCCGATGGCTCGGCGGGCTGGGTCGCGAGCTTCGGCTTCTCTGCCGTCTATCTGTCGTCGCTCCCGCTTCCCACGCTGGAGGCGATGTACGGCAACGGACCGGACGTCGTGTTCGCGGGCGGCATCTATCCGCCGCAGAAGGCTGTGCCGGTACCGGGCGGGCTGGAGGTTTCCGGCCGCTGGTCCTGGGGCAGCGGATCGACCGGGGCAGAGGTCATCGGTGTCGGCATCAAGGTGGAGGGCGGCGCAGGCATGCCGGGCGGCGGCCTGCCGCTGATCGCCGTGATGCCCGCCGACAAGGTGACGATCGTTCCCAACTGGGACGTGATCGGCCTGAAGGGCACGGGCAGCCACGACATGGTCGTCGACAAGGTTGTGGTGCCGCAGGAATGGACGTTCGTCCGCGGCGGCCCCTCCAGCCTCGATACGCCGCTTTACCGCTATCCCTCGATGCCGCTGGCGGCGCAGGTTCTGTCGGTCGTCGGCCTGGGCGTCGCGCGTGCTTCGCTCGACCTGATGATCGAGATGGCGGGCGGGCGCACCTCGATCACCGGCGCGCCGACGCTGGCCGATCGTGCCTATGTCCAGACCGATATCGCCAAGGCGGAGGCGGAACTGCGGTCCGCCCGCGCATTCTTCTATGACGTGACCGAGCAGGCCTATGCCACGCTGGTGGCCGGTGACGACCTGACGGTCGAGACGAGGGCGCTGCTTCGCCTTGCCTCCACGCATGCGGCACGGGTCGGAGCGGACGTCACCCAGGCGGTCTACCGCCTCAGCGGCACCACCGGCATCGCGACCAACCATGCGATCGCCCGCCATATGCAGGACGCGATGATCGTTCCGCAGCACGCCTTCCTGTCCGACGGTACCTGGCAGAATGCCGGCAAGGTGCTGCTCGGTCTCGAATCCGCCCCCGGTTTTCCCTGATCCCGAAAGGACATCCTCATGGCCGAAACATCCCAGCGTCTTCGCGTCCTCTTCTGCGGCGCCGTGCTGCAGAACTTCTTCGACCTTCCCGCGTCCGACATCGGACTGGTCTGGCAGGCGACCGGGGAAATGCTCAAGGGCATCCGTGACCTGCCCGGCGTCGAGATCCTCGGCACGATCGACGACGACCAGACCATGGTCGGCACATCGCCGACCGGCTGGCCCTGGACCTTCTACATCCTCGCCGAGGTGCCCGACCGGGAGACGGCGGTCGCCGCCTGCAACCTGTTCCGCACCATCGAGGTCGGGGAGTATCGCCTGTGGAAGTATATGCGGGTCGAGGCGCGCATCGGTCGCGAACTCGTCATACCGGCATGAGCGACGGCGAGCTCGGCATCCTGCTCGCCCGGATCGAGCGGCTGGAGGCGGAGAACGCCATTCGCCGGGTTATGGCCGATTACATGGCGTTGTGCGACCGGCTCGATCCGCAGACGCCGCTCGAACAGCTCGGCGCGCTGTTCACGCGGCAGGCATTGTGGGAAGGGCGCGGCTCCCGCTACGCCTCCGCTTTCGGGCGGCATGAGGGGCGCGAGGCGATCGTTGCGATGCTCGCGCGCTACTGCGATCCGCCGCATTTCGCCTTCAACGCCCATTATCTCGCGTCGGAAACGATCGAGGTGATCGGCGACCGGGCGACCGGCCGCTGGATGATGTTGCAGGCGTCGACCTATGCGACGGGCGCGTCCGACCTGCGCAGCGCCGAGCTGTCGATCGATTTCCTGGTGGAGGACGGGGTGTGGCGCATCAGCCACTTCCGCACCACCAACCTGTTCAGCCGTCCGGTATCGCGTTGGGATGATCCCGCGGCGGTCCCGGTTCCCTCCCAATCCGACGCCCCGCAAGGAGCAGAATGATGACTGATACAGCCGCTCTGGCCGAAAGGCCCTGCTACGCCGAACTGGTCCGCGAGGATCGTGTGCACACAGCGCTCTATACCGATCCGAAGATCTTCGAGGAGGAGATGGAGCGGATCTACAAGAACACCTGGGTATGGGTGGGCCACGATAGTGAGCTGCCCGGCCCCAATACCTACAAGACCGCGCATGTCGGCCTGGAGCCGGTGATCGTGACGCGGGACAAGGGGGGGGAGGTGCATGTGCTCCTCAACCGTTGCCGTCACCGTGCCGCCAGCATTTGCGAGAAGAAGAAGGGCAAGGCCTCGGTCTTCGTCTGCCCGTATCACGGGTGGAGCTATGAGGTGAACGGCGCGCTGCGCAAGGTGCCCTATGCCGATGGCTATCCGGCCGATTTCGACAAGAGCGAGTTCCCGCTGATCTCGCTGCGTACCGAAACCTATAACGGCATGATCTTCGCGACCTTCCGTGACGACATGATGCCGCTGGAGGAATATCTCGGTCCGGCGCGCAAGTGGATCGACCTGTTCATGAAGCAGGGGGCCGGTTTCGGCGTCAAGGCGCTGGGCGAGCACAAATTCCGCTTCCCCGGCAACTGGAAGATCCAGCTTGAGAACACGACCGACGCCTATCACTTCCCGATCGTCCACAAGACCTTCCTGACTTCGCTCGACGAGGAGACGGAAAACCTGATGGATGTGCTGGGGCAGGGCGGCTGGGTCGAGGACCTGGGTAATGGCCACAGCGTCATGGTGATGATCCCCGACCTGATCGACCTTGAGGACAATCTCGACGCGCCGATCCCGGAACGCTTCGTGGACCTGGCGGCGGAACTCGCGGCGGAGGGCTATCCCGACGATCAGGTGCGGCGGATCGTGCGCGCCGTCGGCGGCTCGGGCTTCAACCTCAACATGTTCCCGAACATCGCCTGTTCGATGGCGTTCTTCCGCGTGCTTCGTCCGGTTTCGGTCGAAGAGACGGAAATCCAGCATATCGCGCTGGGCATGGATGGCGGCCCGTCGGCTGGCAACCGGATGCGCCTGCGCCTCCACGAGCATTTCCAGGGCCCGATGGGCTTCGGTACGCCTGATGACGCGGAAGGGTGGGAGCGCGTCCAGCGCGGCGCCCATGCGGGCGAAGACCTCTGGATCATGCTCAACCGCGGTGTTGCAGCGCCCGAGGGGCGTCCGGAACCGGGCCATAATGCGGGCGACGTGAGCGCCGAGACCGGCATGCGTGCCGCCTATCAGATGTGGAAGAGGATGATGACCGCATGAGCACGCTCGTGGACACTCCCGTAACCGGCGCCGTCACCCTGGAGGAGGCTGCGGCCTTCATCTGGGCGGAGACCGAGCTGCTCGACCAGCTGTCCTACAAGCCGTGGCTCAAGCTGTGGGATCCCGCCGGTCTTTATATCATCCCGATCGACCGGGACGCCGCCGATCCGGCGGAAAGGCTCAACGTCGCCTATGACGGGCAGGAGATGCGCGAGGCTCGCGTCAAGCGCCTGCTGTCCGGTTTCTCCATGTCGTCGGCGCCGCCCGCCCGCACGGTCCGCACGACTTCGCGCTTCGTCGTCGAGGAAAGCGACGGGAACTCGATCACGATCCGCTGCGCGCAGATGCTGATCGAGTTCAAATATGGCCGGACGCGTACGCTTGGTGCCGACCTCACCTATGTGCTGGTCCGCGACGGCGACGGGCTGAAGCTGATGCGCAAGACCATCCTTCTCCTCAATTCGGACGAGGATCTGTTCGGCATCGGTTACCTGCTGTGAGCCGCGACACCGTTCTCGTAACCGGCGGAGCCGGCGGCCTCGGTGCCGCGATCGTACGGGCGATGCACGATGCCGGCTTCAATGTCGGTATCGGTGACATTGACGCGGGCGAGGCCGGTGCGCTCGCCGATGCGCTCGATCCTTCGGGAGAAACGGCCATTGCCGTTTCGCTCGACGTGCGCAGCGAGGCCGACTTCACGGCGGCGCGCGATATGCTGATCGGCAAGTGGGGATCGGTCGAGGCTCTGGTCAACAATGCGGCTGCGACGGCGGCCAAGCCGGTGCTGGACATTACCGCCGACGAGTTCGATGCGGTCATGGCGGTCAACCTGCGCGGCACCTTCATCGGCAGCCAGATCTTCGGACGGTTGTTCAAGGAGGGCGGCTACGGCCGGATCGTGAACCTGGCGTCGCTCGCGGGACAGAATGGCGGCACCGCCACTGGCGCGCATTATGCGACGTCGAAGGGCGGGATCATGACCATGACGAAGGTGTTCGCGCGCGATCTGGCGCCGTTCGGCGTGACGGCGAATGCCATCGCTCCCGGCCCGCTCGACACGCCGATGGTTCGCCGGACCATTCCGGAGGACCGGATGGCACAGTTCCTGACCAATATTCCGGTCGGCGAGCTCGGCGATCCGGCATTCATCGCCTCGATGGTCGCACGCCTGTGCGCCCGTGACGCGAGCTTCATGACCGGGGCGACGATCGACATCAACGGCGGGTTGTACATGCGATGAGCGAGACAAATGTCGAGGCGGGCGCGTTCCGCGAAGCGATGGCCCGGCTGGGTGCGGCGGTGAACGTCATCACGACCGATGGCCCGGCGGGTCGTCATGGCCTGACCGTGTCGGCGGTATGCAGCGTCAGCGACAGCCCGCCGACATTGCTTGTCTGCGTCAACCGGACGGCGCGCTCGAACGCGCAGTTGAAGGCGAACGGCGTGCTGTGCGTGAACGTGCTGGCCGGCCATCACGAGGAATTGTCCGGCCGGTTCGCGGGCAGGGGCACGGACCCGCAGGATCGCTTTCGGGCCGATGACGGCTGGCTGAAGCTGGCCACGGGCAGCCCCGTTCTGCCCGACGCGGCCGTGGCGCTCGATTGCCGGATCGCGACGATCAGCGAGGTGGGATCGCACAGCGTGCTGTTCTGCGAAGTGGTGGCGATGCATCTGGGCGCACCGTCCGATGGCCTCGTCTATTTCGACCGCTGCTATCATCGCCTTCCGACCCGGCAGGCCGCCTGAGCAGCTCGCTTGCTTTTCGCCGGACTCGGCGTCAAAGGCGGGCAGGGGACTATGGCTATGACGAACTCGGCGGCACATGGCGTGGACGGCTTCGATCCGAAGGACTGGCCATTCTACTGGATGACGCAGACCGTCGGCCGTTACCTGCAACGGCTTGAGCGTGAGTTGAAGGGCGACGGGCTCGACGTTTCCCGTTGGCGCGTCCTGATGGCGGTTGGCGATCAGACGGTCGGGGTCAGCGAACTCGCCGAACTCGCCATCGTCAAGCTGCCGACCATGATGAAGATCGTGCAGCGGATGGAGGCCGAGGGGTTCGTCCGTTGCGAGGCGCGGCAAACCGACGGCCGGTTCACCGACGTGTCGCTGACGGCGGCCGGAAAGCAGGCCCGCGAGCGCACGCTTGCGATCGCAGGCAAGCTCTACGAAGTCGCTTTTTCCGGCATGGAAAATCCGGAGCGTGACCGGCTGAACGCGACGCTTCAGGGCGTGTTCGATCGCCTCGGCGGCGGCTGAACCACTGATCCTGCGTCAGGCTTTTCCGAGGAAATCGAGGCAGGCCTTCGCGAACACATCTGGCTGCTCGACGTTCGAGAGGTGGGCCGCGTCCAGCATCGTCAGTTCAGAGCCGGATATCGCGCGGACGAGCGCTTCGCTGTGCGGCGGCGGCGTCGACGGGTCCAGCGCACCGCCGATCACCAGCACCGGGCGTTCGACCAGCGTGACGACCCGGCGCATGTCCATGTCGCGGATGGCGGCGCAGCATCCGGCATAGCCTATGGGATCGATGCTCCCCAGCATCGCCGAGATCGGCGTGATCGCATCGGGCGCATTGTCCTGGAATGCCTGCGTGAACCAGCGCGCGACGGATGCCTGCGCCAGCGGCGCCATGCCTTCCGAAAGCACCAGCCCGATCCTGTCGTCCCACGCCCTGGCAGGCCCCATGAAGCTGGACGTGTTTGCAAGGATCAGGCGGCGAACCCGGTCGCCCGCGCGAATACCGAGCCATTGCCCGACCATTCCGCCCTTCGAAAGGCCGCAGAAATCGACCCGATCGAGACCCAGCCCGTCGAGCAGTTCCACGGCGTCACGGCCCAGCCGGTCCATCGAATAGGCGCCGGCGGGCACCGCGGACGCCCCGTGCCCCCGGCTGTCGTAGCGCAGCACGCGGAAGCGCGAGGTGAAAGCCGCCATCTGCGGCTCCCACATCGCCATCGTCGTGCCGAGCGAGTTCGACAGCAGGAGGACGGGCGCATCGGCGGGCCCGTCGAACCGGTAGGCGATGGGGCAGCCGTCCCCGGTGGTGAATGTCGCGACCGTCATGCTTTTTCTCCGTGTCCGTTTCGTTTGCAGCGGACAGGAAGCCCGTTCAGTGCGACCCGAAGGCTCCCCTGGTCTTGTCGCGACATTCCGATCGATGGTCCGGTCAGGCGTGGGCGCGGGTACGCGCGGAAAATTGCCCGTCGCCTTCTTCGGCTGCCTTCTGCAGCACGAAGTCGAAGGCGATATAGGCGCTCTCACCCTGCCGGTTGGGGACGGGCAGCAGGCCCTCCCGCGTGCCGAACGCGAAGTCGTCGGCGGCAAACGGGTCGTCGCCGAAGTTGATCTGGGTCGTGAGCGTCCGATAGCCCGGCGCCTCGACGAAGAAGTGCACATGGGCGGGACGGTTGCCGTGGCGACCAAGCGCGAACATCAGCGTCTCGGTCGAGCCGCCCGGGGGCACCGCATAGCCGTTCGGCATCTTCGAATGGAACGAATAGCGCCCGTCGCTGCCCAGCTTGATGCGACGGCGGTTGTTGAACGGAGTCTGCTCGCCGGTCGGGTCGAAGTGCGAATAGAAGCCCTTCGAATTCGCATGCCATACGTGCAGGATCGCGTTCTCCACCGCCTCGCCGTCCGGCCCCGTGATGGTGCCGGTCATGTAGAGGGTGTCGGTGTCGTCGTGATCGTCGCTCAGATTGACGTCACCCTCGACCAGCGGCGCACCAGCGACATAGAGCGGGCCCTCGATCGTGCGGGGCGTGCCGCCGGTGCGGCCGGCTTCCGCGTCCTTGGCGTCCATGAACAGGTCCAGGAAATGTTCGAGGCCGATGCCCGGCGCAATCAGGCCATATTCCGGACCGGCATCCTGAAGATACTTCACCGCCTGCCAGAATTCGGATTCGCTGACGTCATGCGTCTCGATGACGGTCATGATCCCTTCCAGAAGGTCGCGCATGATCGCCTTCAGGCGCGGACTGCCGCCTTCCTCGCCGACGCCGCTGGCGCGGTCGAGCAGTGCCTGAACCTCTGGGCCTTTAACTATGCTGGTCATCATTCCTCTCCTCGGGATCGTTGGGGGATCGCGTTCAGCGATCGTCGTCGTGAATGGATGACGGGTGACGGCACAGCGCCGTGACCCGCACGTCCATGAAGGGATAGAGCGGAAGGCTCATCAGAATGTCGTGCAACTCCGTGTTGCTGGCGACGTCGAAGATGCTGAGATTGCTGTACTGGCCGACCACGCGCCAGATATGCCGCCAGGTGCCCGCCCTCTGGAGTTCCTGGAAACGGGCCTTTTCGGCCACCTTGAGCGCATCGAACCGCACCGGATCGTAATCCAGCGGCACGTTCACATCCATTTCGACTTGGAAGAGCATAGGTCAGGCCTTCTGTGCAGCGGCAATGCTGATGGTGGGGCGGGCGGCGTCCCGGCGGAAAAAGCCGATCCGATCCTCGTCGATGGCGATGCCAAGGCCGGGACCGTCCGGCACCACGAGCGAGAAATCTCCATAGGCCAGCGGCTGCTCCAGTATCTCCTCGGTCAGAAGCAGGGGACCGAAAAGCTCCGTGCCGAACGCCAGCGTGGGGAAGGTTGCGAAGACATGGGCGGATGCGATCGTGCCGATACCCGCCTCCAGCATCGTGCCGCCATACAGGGCGACGCCGGCGGCATCCGCGATCGCCTGTACCTGCTTGGCCGCGACGAGCCCGCCGGACTGTTCGATCTTGACCGCGAACACGTCCGCGGCGGCATGTGTCGCAAAGCCGTAGGCATCGGCCGGACCCTGCAACGCCTCGTCCGCCATGATCGGGATACGGGCTCGCGCGGCCAGACGGGCCATGCCTGCCCGGTTATGACGGATGATCGGTTGCTCGACCAGATCGCAGCCGACATCGGCCAGCATGTCGATGCCGGTGCGCGCGCTGGGTTCGTCCCATGCCATGTTCACGTCGACGCGGATCGATGCGCGGTCGCCCAGCGCCTTCTTGATGGCACCGACATGCGCGACATCGTCGGCAACGGGGCGCTTGCCGATCTTCAGCTTGAACGCATTGTGCCGCCTGCGGTCGATCATCTCCTCCGCCTCGGCGATGTCCTTGGCCGTGTCGCCGCTTGCGAGCGTCCACAATACGGGCAGCTTTTCGCGAACCCGCCCGCCCAGAAGTTCGCTGACCGGCAGGCCCGAGCGCTTGCCCATCGCGTCAAGCAGCGCCGTTTCGACCGCGCATTTGGCGAAGTGATTGCCGACGATGTGACGGGACAGCGCGGCCATGGCTGCGGCCGGGCGCGCCGCGTCGCAGGTTTCCAGAATCGGCGCGAAATAGGTGTCGATGGCGACCTTGATGCCTTCCGGGCTCTCGGGACCGTAAGCGAGGCCGCCGATCGTCGTCGCCTCCCCGATCCCGGTCATGCCGTCGCCACAATGAATGCGAACGATGCACAGGGTCTGGCGGTGCATGGTCGCCATCGCCAGCACGTGCGGACGAATGGTCGGCACATCGACCAGAAATGTTTCCACACGCACAATCGGGATCATCCGTCTCACCATAGGTATTTCGTATGACTTTCCCTATATCTCCCGCGAAACCAGCCGTAAAAGACCGATATGGTCCCCCATGATACCTGAGAGGTATGATTTGGAGTTTCGTCACCTTCGCTACTTCCAGGCTGTTGCCGAGGAACGCAATTTCACGCGCGCGGCTGACAGGGTGGGGATCGCGCAACCTCCGCTCAGCAGGCAGATCAGGGAACTGGAGGACGAGATCGGCCTGCCGCTGTTCGATCGCGACAGTCGGCCGGTCACGCTGACCGATGCGGGGCGCCTGCTCCTTGAGCATGCGAACCGGGTGCTGGGGGCGATCGCGCAGATGCAGGACGCGATGGCGCGGCTGCGGGAGGGGGAACGCAAACGCTTCGTGATCGGCTTCGTGGGATCAGCCATCTATGGGCCGGTTCCAGCACTCCTGCGGCGCTTTCGGGACGCGGCTCCGGCGCTGGACGTCGACCTTCTCGAGATGAATACCGTGGCGCAGATGGCCGCGCTGAAGGATGGCCGGATCGATGCGGGCATCGGCCGGTTGACCTTCGATGATCCCGCCATCAGCCGCCACGTGATCGAGCATGAGCGGCTGGTCGCAGCCGTGCCCGTCGATCATCCGCTGGCGGAGGGGAACGGGGCAGTGACCCTGGCGGATATCGCGTGCGACACGCTGATCCTGTATCCGAACGAGCCGCGCCCGAGCTATGCGGATCAGGTGCTGGCGGTCTTCCGCGACTATGACGTCCATCCAGCCGCCGTGCGTGAGGTTCGCGAGTTGCAGACTGCCCTTGGCCTCGTCGCGGCACAGTCCGGCGTTGCTCTGGTGCCGGCGTCTGTCCAGCGCCTGAAGCGCGACGATGTCGTATATCTGCCGATCGCCGAGGCCGGGGCGCAGTCTCCGATCATCCTGAACTGGCGGGCGAAGGATGGCTCGTCCGCAATCGCCCTGCTCGTGCGGATATGTAGGGAACTGGCGGCGGCGGATGCAGGCTGACCGGATCAGGCGAGATCGGGACGCGCCGCGACGGTGCGGCATCGCACCATGCCAAGCGCGCCGAAATCGGCCTCGCAATCCTGTCCGATGGTGACGGGATGAACGCCGGTGACGGCTCCGGTCGATATCCACTGCCCGGCCTTGAGCGGGATGCCCAGCGCGCCTGCCTGCTGAAGCGCGAAGGCGAAGCCCGCCATCGGCCCGCCGGGCAGGGCGGACGCGAGCGCTTCTCGTATCATCACGCCGTCGATGGTCGTGCGGCAGCTGATCTGGTCGGCGGAGAGCGTGGTCCAATCCGCAATCGCCGGGCCGACCAGAAGCGCGGCATTGTTGCCGAATCCGGCGATGCTGGCGAGTGATCCCAGATCGTTGATCGATGCCAGCGGGCTGCCCGCGACCTCGATGCCGATGTGTGCGGGGCCGACAAAGGGCAGGGCGTCCGCAACGCTCCACGACCTGGCCTCGGGCGTCACATCCTTTGCGAGACGGATCAGTATTTCAGCCTCGAACGCTCCGAAGCCGCCGGTGCACACGGGAAAGTCGGCGACACCGTCGATCACATCTACTGTCCGGGCAAAGATCGGGCCGATGAAGCGCTCTGCGCCGAACCGGGCAGCGAGATCGGGGCTGAGGCGGCCGACTTTCCAGCCCGCAATCGCGTCCGTCCAGCCGCCGATCGCCTCCGTCTGGATTGCGTAGGCTTCTTCCAGATCGGTGGGCAGCGGTCCGGGGAAATCGGCAAAACCATCGGCTGCACGGCGCTTCTCGATGAATGTCCGGGCCGGTGTCACAATGTCCATGATGACCACTTCCAAAAAGGGTTCGGGTTCGCGGGCACCATTGGCGCGCGTCGATCGTGAAAGCCAGCATGATGCGAGGCAGTTGACAATTCAAGTAATTTGAGGTCGATTTCACGGGAAATCAAAACGGGCCGCCGGTGGCGGTGCGATCGGGGGTCTTCGGGTTATGGCACTTTCTTCGTTCGATGAAGCCGCAGGCAGGCGGGCATGGTATGTCGTCGCGATCTGCATGCTCGCCTATATCTTGTCGTTCATCGACCGGCAGATCCTGGCGCTGCTGATCGGCCCGATCAAGGCGGACCTGAAGATCACCGATACGCAGTTCGGCCTGCTGCACGGGCTGGCCTTCTCGATCTTCTACGCAACCCTTGGCATTCCCGTCGCGGGCCTGGCCGATCGGAAGTCGCGCCCGCTGGTCATCTCGGTGGGCATAGCGGTGTGGAGCGTCGCGACCGTCCTGTGCGGCGTCACACGCAGCTTTGGACAGCTTTTCCTTGCCCGCATCTTCGTGGGCGCGGGTGAAGCGGCGCTGTCCCCGGCGGCCTATTCGCTGATCAGCGACCTGTTCCCGCGCGAGAGGCTGGGGCGGGCGATGGCGGTCTATTCCATCGGTTCGTTCCTCGGTGCGGGGATCGCGTTTCTCGTCGGCGGATCGATCATCGCGCTGGTCGGTGGCGAGCAACTGACGACCTTCGCCGGACTCAATCTGCGTCCCTGGCAGATCGTGTTCCTGATCGTCGGGGCGCCCGGCGTCCTGCTCGCGCTGATCCTGTGGCTGACCGTCAAGGAGCCGTATCCGTCGGGCAAGCGTCCCAATGTCGATTCGCCGAGCTTCGGCGCCGTCCTTGCCTATCTCGGCAAGCATCGCGCGATCTTTGCGCCGCACATCATCGGTTACACTTTCGCTGCCATGGCGCTGTTCGCGGTGCTCGGCTGGTCGCCCGCCTACCTGATGCGTACCTTCGGTCTCACGCCCGCGACCAGCGGCGTATGGCTGGGCGTCATCGCGATCGTCGCGGGTGGCGGCGGGGTGATGGCGAGCGGCTGGCTGATGGACTGGATGACGCGCAACGGGCATAGCGATGCACCCTTCCGGACCGGTATCGTCGGTGCGACCGGGGCCGTCATCCCCGCCATCCTGCTGCCCATGGCGCCCACGCTGCCGATCGGTGCGGCGCTGCTGGCCGTGACGCTCTTCTTCGCCTCCTTCCCAATGCCCCCGTCGACGGCGGTGATGCAGATCGCGGCGCCGCAGCGGATGCGTTCGCGTGTGTCGGCGCTGTTCCTGTGCAGCAACTCGCTGATCGGCCTGACCGTCGGTTCGTTGCTGGTCGGCTTCCTCAATGACCGCTTTTTCCCGACGGCCGCGGGCGTCGGCGTCTCGCTCGGTCTCGTCACCGCCTTCGCCTCGCTGTTGGCGGCGATCATCCTCAGCCTCGGTTGCCGCCCGTTCCGGACGCTCGTCGACCAACAGGTCTGATCTGGGGCGCGGATGTCCGGTGCGCCCATGCGGATGCAGTAGTTGCAATGGCCAAACGGTTGATCATTCACCACATGGGAAGGCATGACTGCATCCGCGCGTACATCCCGACAGGTTTTCCCTGACCCCATCAGGGGCGTCATATTCGACATGGACGGCACCCTGCTGGACACCGAGGCGGTTCACCGTCGCGCGATGGCACAGGCGGGAAGCATATTGGGCCATCACGTCACCGACGAGGTGCTGCTCGCGATGGTGGGCATCCATCGGGAAGAAAACAGCCGGATGCTCGCTGCCCACTTCGGTCCGCACTTCCCGCTGGAGCAGTTCTACGCGGAAAGCGATGCATTGTTCGAGGCTGCGCTCGAGGCGGGGATAGCCTTGCGTCCGGGCACGGAACTGGTGCTGGAGCACATCGCCCGCGCGAACATACCGATGGCGGTCGCGACCTCCACGCATGCGCCGTTCGCGCAGCAGCGGCTGGCCGCTGCCGGGATACGCGATTATTTCGACGTCGTGGTCACGCGGGACGATGTCGTGCGCCCGAAGCCCGATCCGGAACCCTATCTGCGCGCTGCCGCTCTCCTGGGCGTCAATCCCGGCGAAGCGATTGCCGTGGAGGACAGCCATGTCGGCGTACGATCGGCGACGGCTGCGGGTATCGCCACCGTGATGGTGCCCGACCTGTTGCCGCCCACCGAAGAACTGACACTGGCCGTCGCGCATGTCTTGCCGAGCCTGGCCGACCTTGCCGAACTTCTGCGTGAAACGCCCTCATTCCAAGGCAGTGGCCTGATCAACGAACCTTCGGCCGGGTGAACCTGCGGGGCGCGACGCCCGCTATCCTGTTTTTTCCGCGTCGCGCAGACGCAATGGCGTCATGCCCCGGGGCGCGGGGGATCAATTCGTGGCGCGCGCCGCGAATCCGCCCATCTGACGATCATTTGCGCGCCGCATTTTGCGCGTCCGTGCCGTTTGACCATGCGCCACGGTCAACGAGTTTTTCGCCGTGATACAAGACCGCGCGCCGTTCGAATGGCCCAATATGGTCCTAAGGGAAGCGCCCACGCAGATGGGGATCGGAGGGGACAGAGCGATAAAGAAGGGGGATCCACAATGGTCAAGCGCACGCCTCTCAAGACATTCTCGCTGCTGGTCGGCACATCGGTGCTGGCCACACTTTCCTCGAACGCATTGGCGCAGGCACCCGTTGCCGACGCCGAAACCGGTTTCGCCGATATCGTGGTGACGTCGGAAAAGAAGCCGATGACGCTGCAGAGCGCGCCGCTATCCGTTTCCGCCGTGACGGCGGACAAGCTGGCCGAACAGAACATCACCGACATTACCGGCCTCAACGGCACCGTTCCCGGGCTGCTGGTTGCCCGCAGCGGCGGCGGCGAGCGGATGCTGACCATTCGCGGCATCGGATCGGAAACGCCCGAGAACACGAATACGCAACCCGGCGTCTCCTACCATGTCGACGGCGTCTATATCTTCAACTCGATCGCCGCGAGCGCTGCCTTCATCGACGTGGCGCAGGTGGAAGTGCTGCGCGGGCCGCAGGGCACGATGTTCGGTCAGGGGTCGACAGGCGGCACGATCAACGTCGTCACCAACCAGCCGTCCACCGAAGCCGTGAGCGGCAGCCTGAACGCAGGCGCGGGCAATTATGGCCTGCTGAAGGGCGACATCGGCGTGAACCTGCCGATCGGCAATACCTTCGCGATCAGGGCCTATGGCCAGCATTACGAGCATGACGGCTATGCCTATGCCACCGGCGTTGCGGGCCATGACAAGTACGAGCTTGATCAGGCCGACGAATCCGGCGTGCACGTCGCTGCGCTCTGGAAGCCGAGCGACATCTTCTCGCTGACGCTCAGCACCATCCAGTATCACAGCGACACGAACGGTCCGGCGCAGAAGAACATTCTGGATCCCGAGCCCGATCCCCGCATCCTGACGCAGGACTATCCGGGTCGCTCGCTGGTCGATACGCAGCTCTATTCGGCCGTCGCGAAGCTCAACCTCGACTCCGTCGTGGTCACCTCGATCAGCAGCTATCAGAAGTTGCACAGCAAGCAGGCGTGGGACGCCGACGGTCTGACCGCCGACCTGTTCTATGACCTGACCTACAGTCCGCTGACATTCGGCGGCGTCAAATACGACCATGTGTCGCTGTGGGAGAGCAACACGAAGTCCTACACGCAGGAGGTCAACATCGCCTCCGGCGATACCGGACCGTTCCAGTGGATCGTCGGCGGCGTCTATCTGTGGTCGAAGAACTCACAGTATATCAATGAGTTCAGGGCGAACAACGACAATATCGTGCAGCCCGCTCTGCCGCTCGACACGGCGTGGGACGATCCGCTGGTCGACACGCTCACCTATGCCGAACTGTCGGCCATTACCCGCAAGGCGTGGGCGGCCTACTTCCAGGGCACCTACGATCTGACCGATCAACTGAGCCTGATCGCTGGTATCCGGTACAATCACGACAAATACACCGGCGTGTCCGCCAGCAACGGATCGGCGACAAGCGGCGTCTACCTCCAGCCCGAGCCGACCGACGGTCTCAAGACGCATGAGGTGACGGGCAAGCTGGCGGTCCAGTACAAGTTCAGCCCTTCCAACATGGTTTATGCGAGCTATACCCGTGGCTTCAAGCCCGGCGGTATCAACAGTTCTGCGTCGAACGGCGGCAGCGCCTACACCGCGCTGGGATGGGACACGGGCATCAAGCCGACCTACAAGCCGGAAACGGTGGACTCATTCGAGGTCGGATCGAAGAACCGTTTCATGAACGATACGGTTCAGCTGAACGCCTCGGCTTTCCTCTATAATTACAAGAATATGCAGTTCCTTGAGGAAGACCCGATCCTGTACGGCGAGGGAACGAGCAATGCGCCGAGCGCGCGCATCTATGGCGTCGAGTTCGAGGGCAACTGGCTGCTCGACAAGCACTGGAGCGTGGAGGGGACGGTGTCCTTCCTCCACGGCGAGTTCAACAAGGACTATTATGCCCTCGATCCGGTGAACGCGAGCGCCGCGCAGATCGCGGCCGGCTATCCCGGTTTCCTGTTCTGGTCGAACTTCTACGCAGCCGCCCTGGCGCGCGACGCCGCGCGTGAAAACATCAACGGCAATCGCGTGCCGAAAATGCCGAAGGTGCAGGGGACGTTCACGGTTGGATATAGCGGCGAGATCGGGCCGGGCCTGCTGACCGCCAAGGCTCAGTATATCTATCGCGGGAAGTACCAGTACCGGCTGTTCAACTATTCGGAAACGGACACCACGCCGTCCTACAGCCAGGTGAACCTGTTCGCGAAATACGAGCCGACCGACACGAATTTCAGCGTGTCGCTCTCGCTCACCAACCTGTTCAACAAGGACGGCATCAACTCGCGCTTCTCCGATCCGTACGGCAGCGCGCAGACGATGGACACCTATATCCCGCCGCGTCAGTTCATCGCGTCGGTCGGGTACAAGTTCTAGGGGCTCCGAGCGGGGGCGCGGAGAGCGTGCCGCCGGCCGGACCGGCGGCACGACTTTCCAGACAGGGCCCTTGCATCAACTCTTAGTGCGCCGGGGATCAAGCGCTTTGCGAGGCGGCATAGCATCTTGATCCTGGGAGTTTCCTTCCGCCTTTCGCCGGGGAGCATTGCGATGTCACGGAAAATGCTGGTCATGTTCGCCGCTTCGCTGGGCTTTTTCTTTGCGACCGCGACGACATTCACCTCGCTTGGCTATGTGCTCTACACGATGGTGGCGGACCTAGGCTGGTCGCAGACGCTGGCGGGCATGAGCTTCTCACTCCTTGGCCTCGCCTGTGGGCTCAGCAGCCCGCTGCCGCCGCTGATGATGCGGGCAATGGGCACCCGGCTGACGATGGCGATCGGCGGGCTTGTGCTGGCGGCAGGCTTCTTTCTCGCCTCGATCGTCCACGGTATCGGCGTGTTCTTCCTCGCCACGACGCTGATGGGCATCGGCTTTTCGATCGTCGCGCCGTCACCTGCGGTCTATCTGCTGGCGACCTGGTTTCCGGATCGCTCGGCCCGGATGATCGGTTTCTATTTCATGGCCGGTGCGCTTGGCGGCGTCGTCGGGCCGCTGATCGTCAACATGATCGTGACCTCGACGGGCAGCTGGCGGATGCACTGGCTCGCCATGGCGGTGAGCGCGCTGGCGCTGAGCGCCGTGCTGTTCGCCTGCATCCGCGATGCGGTGAAAGTCGAGACCACCGATCAGGTCAGGAACGCCGGTGCTCACCGGTCCGATGCAGATGCACCTTTGCCCGCGCTGTGGACGGTGTCCCAGGCGATCCGGATGCCGTCGTTCCTGTTGCTGGCGCTGGCCATGATGGTCGTCCAGACCATCGTCACCACCATGCATTCGGTACTGGTGACGCATGTCGCCAGCCTTGGCTCGGGCACCAGCGCGGCCGGCGCGATGGCGATGAGCCTGCTGGCGCTCACCGGCACGGCGGCGAAGGGCGTGACCGGTGCGCTGACGGAGCGCGTCGATGCGAAGCTGGTCCTCGTCCTTGGCCTGGGCCTGCAATGCGCTGCGGTCGCGCTGCTGTGTCTCACCGCGACGCCGGGCTGGGTCTATGCCTTTGCCCTGCTGTTCGGCGCGGGATGGGGGCTGAGCTGGCTGTCGGCCCACATCCTTCTGTTGCGCTACTTCGGTGCGGCGATCGCGGGCGAGATGGTGGCCGTGGCGACCATGGCGACGACGTTCGCCGTCCTCGGCCCGCTTTCGGCCGGGTGGGCGGCCGACACTACCGGCAGCTTCGTGCCGATGTTCGCGGTGATTGCGGTGCTGCTCGGTATCGTCACGTTCACCAGCGCCATCTTCCTGCGGGCTCCGGGCGCCGCTCCCCGCACACGGCCGCTCGACGAAGGGCTGGGTGGCGTCGTGCTGGAACCGGCGGAATGAGAGCCAGCCGTAGAAGCGGCGGACCGGCCCACGCACAGGGGCTGTAACAAGGACAGACGATGACTTTGCTGACCGACCAGTTCTTCGACAGCTTCGCGAGTTCGATCACTGCGACCGAACAGGCGGAGACGTTGCCGCCGGCCTGCTACACGGACGAGGAGTTCTTCCGTTTCGAAAAGGACGCGCTGTTCTATCGCGAATGGCTGTGCGTAGGGCGCGAGGAGTGGGTCGATAAGGCGGGCGATTATTTCACCTGCACCCATGCCAACGAACCCATCGTGGTGGCCCGGGACCGGAGCGGCGCGTTGCAGGCCATGTCGTCGGTGTGCCAGCATCGCGCCATGCTGGTGGCGGAGGGGCAGGGCAATACCCGTTCGTTCGTCTGCCCCTATCACCACTGGACATATGATCTCGACGGGACGCTGGTCGGCGCGCCCGCGATGAACAAGACCTGCAATTTCGACAAGGCGCAATACGGGCTTCCCAAGCTGAAGGTCGAACTGTGGCACGGCTTCATCTTCGTGAATTTCGATCCGGACGCGGCTCCGCTCGCCGCCCGGCTGGGGGCCATCGAGCCCATCGTCGCCAACTATGAATTCGCACGACTGCGCGGGCCTGAACCTGCAAGGCACGAGTTCGCCTGGAACTGGAAGGTACAGTTCGAGAACAACAATGACGGATATCACGCCAATCGCCTGCACCACGGGCTGCACGACTATATCCCGAGTTCGCTCGCGAGCTTTCCGCCGGTGCCTGCGGACACGGCCGGCTATTACCGGCTGAATGGCTCGACCCACGCCAATGCCAGCTTCAATCCGACTGAAAAGGCGCTCTTCCCGGTCTTCCCGAATCTGACGGAGGAGGAGCAGAACCGGCTGCTGTTCGTCAACCTGCCGCCGACCCTTTCGCTCGTCGTGCTGAACGACGTGGTGATCTACCTGATCATGGACGCGCGCTCGGCCGACCGCCACGGCCTGACCTTCGGCAGCCTCTATCTTCCCGAAGCGCTGAGAGACCCGGGGTTCGAGGAGAAGCGCACGCTCAACGACGAATATACGGCCCACATCGTGGCGCAGGACCTGCACGTCGACCTGCTGGTGCAGCAGGGGCTGGGGTCGAAGTTTGCGCCGCGCGGCCGCTACAGCTGGCAGGAGGACGCGCAGCGCCAGTTCAACCTGTGGCTCGTCGACCGCTATTGGGGCGAGTGGAACCGGAGGAGGGGGCCGTCGGCGCCGGTCACACGGCTGAAAAGCGCAGTCTGACCTAACCCACATCACACGGAAAGTCCCGACCGGCAACGATCACCGTTCGCGCCGGACGGGAGAACTATATCATGAAGAAGGACGATCATTCCCATGACCAACACGTTGATTTTCGTGGACCTCGCCTCGGACGATCCGGCAGCGGCCGGGCGCTTCTACGCGGAGGTCTTCGGTTGGGAGAATGATGCGCGGCCGGAGGGTATCTATCACCGGATGGTGCCGGGCGGCTTCTTCAAGAACAAGGATGGCAGCGACAGCCAGATCGGCAATCTGCATCTGGGCATCTTCGATGCGGCCAATGCGCGGCCGCACCCCGAACCGGCCGGTGTCGAACCGCGCGCAACCGCAACGGCCGGACGCAAGCCGCGTATCTGGGTGCTGATCAGCGACGATGACTCGGCCGACCGCATCCTTGGCACGGCGGAGGCGCTCGGGGCGACCATCCTGTGGCGCAACCATTACTGGAAGGAATTCAACGGTTACAACCATGCGTTCGCCGACCCATGGGGCAATGAGATCGTTCTGTGGGGCAAGGCTGGCGAAAGCCCGCAGATCCCGGCCGGTTTTACCCGCGAGTGATGCGCCCGGACGTGCGCCGCAGCAACATCTTGTGCGCGGCAATGCAAGAGTTTCGCCACTGCGCCTCCTAGCTCCAGCAGACAGATGACAGACATGAACGAGAAGACCGCCCGATGAGCCGCCTACCCGTCGTTTTCTTTGGCCACGGCAGCCCGATGGTCGCGCTGGAAAAGAGCGATACGACGCGGGCATGGGCGGACATCGCGGCGCGGATCGGCAAGCCGCGCGCCATATTGTGCGTCTCCGCCCACTGGCTAACCCGCGGGACGGCGGTGACGGCGATGCGCCAGCCACCGACCATCCATGATTTCGGCGCGTTCCCGCAGGCGCTGTTCGATGTGCAGTATCCCGCACCGGGCGACCCGGAACTGGCGTTGCGCATCCGCGATCTGCTGGCGCCGATGCCGGTGTCCGTGGACCAGTCCTGGGGTCTCGATCACGGCACATGGTCGGTGCTGGTCCACGCCTTTCCGGAAGCGGACGTGCCGGTCGTCCAGCTGGGCATGGATGTCGCCAAGTCGCCGGCCGAGCACTGGGCCATCGGCCAGGCGCTGCGGCCGCTCCGCGACGAGGGCGTGCTGATCATGGGAACCGGCAATATCGTCCATAATCTGCCCGCGATGGACTGGGGCAATCCGACCGCGCCACCTTATCCATGGGCGAAGCGCTTCAACGACACCATGCTTGATGCGATCGTCGCCGACCGGCCCGAAACGGTGATCGACTTCGAGGCGATGGGGGAGGACGCGAAGCTGTCGGTGCCGACGCCGGATCACTTCTGGCCGCTGCTGTACGTGCTGGGTGCCCGCCATCCCGGCGAGCGGGCGGAACTGGCACCGAATTTCATTCATCACAAATCGCTCAGCATGACCAGCGTGCTGATCGACGCGGCCTGAGCGCCGACGGGTTCCCGGTTACCATAGGGGGTATAATATGGCCTTGATCTGCAAGCATGGCGCCGTCCGCGAAGATGTTCAGCCAAAGGCGCTCCATCATTTGCAGGCGACGCCGGAGACCGTGCATTGGGGTTATTTCTCGCCCGAGATAAAGCCCGCGCTGACGGTTCAGAGCGGCGACCTCATCCAGGCGCAGGCCGTGACGCATCATGCCGGTGACGATCCCACGCTGATGTTCGACGACAATATCCAGCGCATCTTCTCGGAGATCGACCCCGCGACGCGGGCGCCGGGCTGCCACATCATGACGGGGCCGATCCATGTCGAGGGCGCCGAGCCCGGCGACATGCTGGAGGTGCGCTATTTCCAGATGGTCCCGCGCTTCAACTATGGCTCCAACCTTCAGGCGAGCTGGGGGCATCTGTACAAGGAGTTCGGTGAGACCGAGCGGGTGACGATCTACCGGCTCGATCCGAACGCGAATACGGCGAGCGCTCTTTATGCCTATGATATCAAGGGCGATTATGGTTTGCCGGGCCGGATCACGCATTGTCCCGACTGCGATCGCCAGCCTGCGCTGCCGGGCATCACGATTCCCGCGCGCCCGCACCTCGGCACGGCCGGGGTGGCGCCGGCGGTGAATGCGCCGGTCAGCACCATTCCGCCGGGCCTGCATGGCGGCAATATCGACAACTGGCGCATCGGTGCCGGTGCGCGGATGTACTATCCGGTACAGGTGAAGGGCGGCCTGTTCTCGATCGGCGATCCGCATGTGAGCCAGGGTGACGGGGAGATCAGCGGAACCGCGATCGAGGCGTCGCTCGATGTCCTGTTCCAGATCATCCTGCGCAAGGATTTCCAGTTCCCCTCGCCCTTGCTGGAAACGAACGATTGCTGGATCGTCCATGGCTTCGGCGATGATCTGGACCAGGCGATGAAGAGTGCCTCGCTCGACATGCTCCACTTCCTGACAGAGCATCAGGGCCTGTCGAAAGTGGACGGTTATTCCCTGATGAGCGTGGCCGCCGATTTCGGGGTGACACAGGTGGTCGATGGTACGCAGGGCATCCATGTGCGGATCGATCGGGATATTTTCCCCGACAAGGGCGTGGTGCGCGACGTCCGCTAAGGGCGTGGCGCATGACGCGCATCGACAAGCGAACGGGCACGGCGGGTCAAGACCCGGTTGCCCGCTAGGTTCACTTTCCGGCATGAACGAAACGCGTTTGTATTCCTGAGGAAATGCGATGTCCTATGAGGTGCTCGACGTTCGACCGATGACCAAGCGTATCGGTGCGGAGATATTCGGCATCGATCTCGCCAAGCCGCTGGGCAACAGGGAAGTGAGCGAATTGCACGATGCCCTGATGGAGCATCAGGTCATCTTCTTCCGTGACCAGCACCTCGATCATGACAGCCACAAGCGGCTCGGCCGGTGCTTCGGTGATCTTGCCTATCATTCCGGCGTCGCGGGCCTGCCCGATCATCCGGAGATCGTCGCGATCCACGCGGACGAGAAGAGCACGTTTGTCGCCGGAGAGAACTGGCACTCGGACCTGAGCGAGGACGCAGAGCCGCCGATGGGCAGCATCCTCTACATGCACACCCTGCCGCCGGAGGGGGGCGATACGCTCTTTTCTAGCATGTACGCGGCCTATGACGCGCTGTCGCCTGCGATGAAGGCCTTTCTGGACCCGCTGACGGCGGTGCATGATTCCAACCACATCTACCGCGAACTCTTCCCGGATGTGGAGAAGAAGTATCCGCGCAACACCCATCCGGTCATCCGCACGCATCCCGTGACGAAGCGCAAATGCCTGTTCGTCAGCCAGTCGAAGACGATCCGGATCAACGAACTGGCGAAGGGGGAGAGCGATGCCGTGCTGCGCTTCCTGTTCGATCATGTGAAGGATCCGAATTTTCAGGTCCGCTTTCGATGGCAGCCGCACTCGGTCGCCTTCTGGGACAATCGCTGCACGCAGCATTTCGCGGTGTGGGACTATTTCCCCGACGTGCGCTCGGGCTATCGCGTGACCATTGCGGGGGAACGCCCCTTTTGAATGGGGGAGGGGTCAAGCGGTGAACAGGGATTTGCGGATGACCGCGTGGACGCCCCAGTTACCGTTGACGACCTGAGATACGCCGAAATCGACACCGACGGAGAGCAGCGAGATGGCCTCATCCTCGCTCAGTTCCTTGGTCGTCATCAGGAACCGCCGGGCCTTGCGGAACGCGTCGCGCATCGCGGCATCCAGCGAGGATTTCTTGTAGACCTCGCTTTGCGCGTCATCGCCCAGTTCCTGCAGATAGTCGGGATGGCTGAAGCCGATGACCACCCATTCGGTTTCCGTTTCGATCATCGGATAGTCGAGATCGCGCAGATGATCGCGCAATTCGCTCGCCGGATGGTGGATGATCTGGATCAGCGCCGTCATCGAGCATTCGATGGCCGTCCCGCACAGCTCCGAATCTCCCTGGGAGGCGTGGGGGTCGCCCAGCGACAGCAGGGCACCCGGTACCTGAACGGGCAGGAACACGCGCGATCCGGGGCCGGTGCGCCAGTTGTCGAGATTGCCGCCGAATGACGCGGGCGGCACGGAATCGACCAGGCCGGAATGGGCAGGCGCCACGGCGATCACGCCGAAATGCGGGCGGATCGGAATCTCAACGTTGCGCAGGATATCGTAATTGCGCTCGATCGTCGCCGGATCGACCGGCACGCCGGGATAGTCGTAGCGCTCATGCACCGTCCCGAACGGATCGGTCTGCGGCGTCCAGCGATAGCTGTACACGGCATGGGCCGTGGGGGGGCGTCCGCCACCCGATTCCACTTCATAGATGGTGATGACTTCCCGCTGCTTCGGTTCGGTCAGCAGGTCGCTGAAATGATAGCCCCAGTAGGTCGCGGCATTGCTGCCGAAGGCCTTGCCGGAAAAGCGGGGATTGCCGCTCATCCGTGGCTTCAGGTCGAGGATGCGCACCTCGATCACGTCGCCCGGCACGGCGCCATGGACGGCAATGGGGCCGGTACAGATATGGACGCCGAACCCTTCCCCGGCGCCGCGCCCGAAGGCGCTGGCATTCATGGGGCCCGCGCCTCTGCGGTCGACAGCCTTCCCCTCGGCAGTCCAGTGATAGACGCTCTCTGCGCCGTCATCGCCCTCGACCATCCGTTCCGGATCGTCATTGGCATGATGCGTCAGGGTTTCGACGGTGACGAAATCGCCCGATCGCACCGTAAGGGCGGGCTTCAGCGATCGGCTGAAATAGCCCCAGTGGATCGTTTCCGGACTGACCGGCAGGTGATGGTGCCGAACCGGCGTGCCGGGTGAGGGGGGCGGCGTTTCGTCAACGAAGACGGGCTCCGACGCGTCGGCTTCCCCGGCCTCCGCGCGCAGTCGCTCCTCTTCCTCCGCCTGCCGCTGCCGCTGGGTTGGGCGGCCGCGGCGCAGGGCATGGTCCGGGCTGTCCTCGCTCGGCGGCGCCTTGCGATATTCGCGCGGCGACACGCCATATTGCTCGCGGAACGCGCGGCTGAACGAAGCGGAATCGTTGAACCCCCACTGGAACAGGATGTCTGAGATCGACTTCTGCACATGCAGGGGGCTGCGCAGGTCGAGGCGGCAGCGTTCGAGGCGGCGGACCTTCACATAATGCCCGAAGCTGTCGTCGATCGATTCGAACAGTTTCTGGAGGTAGCGCGGCGATATGCCGTGCTCGCTCGCCACCTGCTGATAATTGAGGTTCGGATCGGACAGGCGAATTTCGATCGTCTGGAATATCCGCTCCAGCAAGGCGGCGCGCATGCCGGCCGCGCCGCCCAGCGCCTTTGGCGGTGCGTTATCGAGCAGGCTGGTCAGCAGGAATTCGGGGAAGGCGAGTTCCACGGGGCGGGCCTGATCGGTCGTGATCTCACCGATGGCGTCGGCCAGCGACCGCAGCAGGCCGCAGAATACCCGGGCGGCGCCTCCGTCGACGGCCAGCTTGCGCGGCTGGGCCGGGAGCGGTGCCTTCAGGCGGAGGTTTAGCATGGTCTGCGGCACGCGCACCAGAAGCGTACGGTTGTCGCCCGGGAAGACGAAGTGCCCGCGGGCGTCGGCAAGGGCGCAGACGATTTCGCCGTCGGCAAGGTGCATCGTCTGCCCCCCGCCCGAGAAATGGCTGGTGCCGTCCAGCAGCATGGCGAGCCAGACCGCGCCGGGCTGATCGGAAAAGTCCACCGACCATGCCTGCGGCGTGCCCGTCAGGCGGACGAAATCGATGCCCAGGCTGCTCTTGAAATGAAAGAGTTCGCCGTAAAGGCCGTCCCCGACATTATCGAGGGTGATTGAAAGCCGCTGAAGCGCGAAGCGCCATGCGTCGTGGCGCTGTTCCTTCGGATAGGCGTTCGTCGTAAAGCGCAAACCGGCGACCTGCTTTTTTTTAAATGAAGGCACCCTCCGCCTGCCGGTCTGCCGCCGACATGACCGGGAGGCTAAGCCCTCGGCTGGAAACTTGTCAAACCGGATCAATCCGGATCAGAAAGGTGTCACATCCCCGTACACTGTCGTCGGCCCGGCACCGTCGTCCGCGATGCCGCGCCCGCACACGGCCAGCATCGTCAGGGCATAGATCAGCGCGCTCTGCCGCATGTCCTCCGGCGTCGGGCGCCAGCGTGGCATGCCGGTGGTCAGCGCCGGGATGCGATGCATGTTGAAGACGTTGTGATCGCGCCACATGCTGGAATAGACCGGATGCGCGCGTTCGACGGGGCCGCCGCGCACCAGTTGCGTGGCGGCATCGACCGCGCCTGCCAGCGGTGCGACGGCCTGTGCCTCCGCCTCGAAGCCATGGCGCACGACAACCGGCTCGACGTCGAAATCCTCCACGTTCACCGTCCGCATGGCCGCGACGATGCCGTGATAGGCTTGGGCCACGCTCTGGCGCGGGGTCAGTGACACATCGAGGTACAGCGCGCAGATTTCCGTTCCTGCGCCGAAGTCGATCGGCATGCCGCCGCGCACCGACGAGAGCTGGACTTTGGGGATGGAGACGCCGCCGGGGCCCTCGTACACGCCATCCTTTTCCCAGGCGAGGCTCCACCTGTGGATCGCGTCGATAACGGGGCCGAGGCGGTAGATGGGGTTCGGGTGCTCGGCCGGTTCTGTCGGCGCTTCCAGGATCGGCGTGAACATGCCCCGGCCGTAAATGCGGATACGCATCAGCGCATAGCCGCAGCCCTGCCAGGTCAGGCCGAAGTCGGTGCCCTCCGCCGCGATGGCGTAATCCGGCGCGACGCCGCCGTGATGGAACAGATAATGGGCGCCGATATCCTTGCCCATATAGGCGATGCCGGAGAACTCCTCGATCGGTTCCGGGCCGATCTCGCCGGGACAGGCGGTCAGCCACGTCTTCCCGGCCAGCCCGATCCTCGCTTTCCTGAGCGCCTTCGCGGCGATCAGGAAGCAGGACATCGGCCCCCGGTCGTTGGAGATCGGGTAGCCGCGCAGTTGCCCGTCCTCCAGCCAGCATTGCGTCCATTCCGGGTCGGCGAGGGTGGAGGGACGATAGCGGAAAGCGTCCTGCTCCTTGATGCCGGAGGGGCTTTCGGTGTCGAGATGGGCCGTGAACAGCAGGTTCGCGCCGGTGCCCGTCCCGCCATATTCGCCGATGATGTTCGGCCGATCCGGCGTCGCGCCGACGCGCCGCGGCCTGAACCCCTCCCGGTCCATCCAGTCATGAACGAAGGCGGCGGAGGCGGCCTCGCTGCGCGAAGGGCTCGGGATATTGCCGAGCGTCAGGGCGAGCGTGACAAGCTCGTCGGTGTCGATCGCGGCGGCGATGGCATCCCGTTCCTCCGCCGTGACCCGATATGGCGCTCTCGCCGGATCGGCGATCGTGGCAGGTACAGAAGGGGCGAGGCTGTCGGCCATGCGGCTCTCTCCGGAAAGCGATATGGGGGTCAGATTGCGGGAGCGCAGGCGCACGGTCTTGATCCTGCGCGCACTTTTTTGCTTCCGATGCCGCTAGTGTGCGCTCACAGCCAAGATTGCGCCGGATTTTTCTCGCGCCGCGGGGAAACGGGGCAGGACCAGCATCAACGCGGCTCCCGCAATCAGGCAGACGCCGGTCGTGAACAAAGCGACGGCATAGTTGCCCCGCGCGTCGAACGAGGCGTCGAGCAGGATCGGCGTGATGCCCTGCGCCGCGATGATGGCGGAGTACATCACGCCAATGATCGCTCCGAACGCGCGCAGGCCGAAATAGCGCGCGATGAAATAGGGCAGGGCGCCGTACTGGCTGCCCAGCCCGATCCCCAGAAGCATTCCGGCCAGGGCGAGCGTCACCGTAGTTTCGCCGGTGGCGAGAAGCGCAAGGCCGGCGACGGCTGTCAGGTACATGGGGATGACGATGGACGGACGATCGATCATGTCGAGAAGGCGCCCGGTCGCGATCTGCCACAAAGATCCCACCAGCGCGAAAATGCCGACGACTGCCGTGCCGGTTGCAATGCCAATGCCGCGTTCGGCCAGGATCGGCACGACATGACTGAACAGCGCGGTGGTACATCCGGCGCCGGAGGCTAAGGCGATGATCGTCAGCCAGAAGGGCAGGGTGCTCGTCGCCTGCCGCAGGCCCATGCCGCCTTCGTCCTCCCCGTCGTCCGCGGTCGCTGCCGCAGCATAGCGCGGCGCGTCGCGGACGAGGAGAAAGAGCGCGGGAAAACCGATCGCGAGCGTTGCGGCCGCAATCCCGATATAGCCCGTCCGCCATCCCTGGGATGAAACCAGCCAGGCGGCGAGGACCGGCATGATGATCGATCCCAATGCCGTCCCGACCCCGGCGCTGATGCCCATCGCCGTTCCACGCTGCTCGCCGAACCAGTCTGCGACCACCTTGGAGAAGATCGGCGTTCCTGCGGCCGCGCCGAATATGCCGATCGCGGCGAAGGTCAGATAGAAGCGCGGCAGGCTTCCGTTCGAGAAGGCCAGGGCGGCGATGGAGAAGGCGAAGAGGATGTTGCTCACGACCACCATCCTGCGGGCGCCGTGCCGGTCGGCAAAGCGCCCCGCCAGCGGATAGATGATGGCCCCCGCAAGCGCGACGATCCCCAGCGCAGCGGAAATGGAGGCGCGCGGCCATCCGAAGCTCGCGGCCAGCGGCATCAGGAATACGCCGAATATCGCGTGGACGCAGGCGGTGGTGCCGACCGCGTTGCCCAATGTGCATCCGGCCAGCACCCGGTAACGGCCGGATCGCGCTGTCCCTGGCATTCAGGCCGCTGCCGGGGCGTAGGACGCGCGTGCCATCTGTTCGATATGTTCGCCCACGGTCAGGTTGCCGATGCCCTCGAACGCCGGGTCGGGCGGGCAGGTGGGTGCCCGGCCCATGCGATACAGGGGCTCCAGTTCGAAGAAGGTTGCCACCGAATAGCGCGCGGCGTCGCTGGCGCCGTTGCGGACGCGATGCAGGTTCGCGCGATAGATCCCCGCCGTGAAACGCTCCATCATCTGGCCGATGTTGATGACGAATGAACCCGGGATCGGCGTCGCCGATATCCAGTCCCCGTCGGCATTGCGCACCTCCAGTCCGGCGCGTTCGTCCTGGAGCAGGATGGTGATCGAACCCCAGTCGGTGTGCGCGCCCGCCCCCAGCAGATTGGCCTGTGCGTTTTCAGGTTGGGGAGGATAGCGCAGCAGGCGCACCCCGCATTGCGGCTCGGCAAGGCCATCGGCGAAATGATCGTAGGGAAGGTCGACTGACAGCGCGAGGCAACCCATCAGGTGCCGTCCCAGCCGGATCATCTCCGTCTGATAGGCGAGCATCTGCTCGCGAAAGCCCTCCAGTCCCCGCGGCCACTGGTTCGCCCCCTGTCCGGGAATGCCGGCAATCACCAGCGGATGATCGGGCGGCAGGTCGACGGCTATGCCGAAGCTTTCCTTGTGATCCGGTGCCGACCCCTCATCCAGCGTCTGTGCGCCCGGCCCTTCATATCCCCGCCAGCAGGGGGAGTTGCCGAGCCAGATCGCCCGCTTGCGCGCTTCGCTCATCGCGAAGAAGCGATGGGCGGCGTCAATCTGCCTTTCGATCACGGCGGGATCGACACCGTGCCCGGATACGTAGAAGAAGCCGGTGTCCCGGCAGGCACGGTGGATGGCGCGGGCGACCCCAAGCCGCACGGTTGCATCGGACGTGCTGCCGGAAAGATCGACGACCGGAATGTGGGTGGCGGCGCGTGCCGGGGTGTAGGGGATCATGCGGGGCGATCCGCGTTGAGCGGCGCGTTCAGGCGGAAGACGTTTCCCTCCGGGTCGCGCAGCACGGCCATCATGCTGCCGAAATGGGTGGAGTAGGGTGATCGTACGACCGCCGCGCCGCAGCCGACCGCGCGCAGCACGGCATCCGTCATGCCATTCGCATCCGGCAGCGCGAAGGTCAGAATGTTGCGAAGGCCGGTGGGATTCGCCTCATCCTCCAGGCAAAGGGTTTGATAGGCCGCCTGCGCGGCGAAACCGATATTCGCACCCCCTGCGCCGACCTCGCGATAACGCGGCGGATCATCGACGGTCGGGGAAAGGCCAAGCGCTGCGGTATAGAAACCGGCGAGCGCATCCACGTCCCGCGCGAAAAAAGTGACGGTCCCGAGCTTCATCGGATGGCCGCGCGACGGCCGCTCATGCCCAGCCGGCCGCCACCGCGTCCGCCGTTACCAGCAACGCGCAGTTCTTCTGAAGCACGTTCAGCGTCCCGGAATGCAGGTCCGGCTCATAGGCGGCGCAGGCGTCGGACACGACGAACACATGATAGTCGCGATGGAAGGCATCGCGCACCGTCGCATCCACGCAGCAGTCGGTGGAAACCCCGGTGACGACCAGAGTGTCGATCCCGCGCGCGCGCAGCTGCGCGTCGAGGTCCGTGCCGTGGAAGCTGTTGTACATCAGCTTCTCGATCTCGATGTCGCCCTCTTCGGGAAGCAGCCGGTAATAGTCCGCGCCTCCATCCTCGATCCGGCAGATCGCCTCGCCGCCGGGGGTGCCGCGCCGTTCCATCAGGGTCCGCAACGCGACGGAGTCCGTTTCCGGCCGGGTGACGACACGCATGAAGGCGACGGTCGCTCCTGCCGATCGCGCACAAGCGATCAGCGGCTCTATCCGGTCGATCGCTGTCTCTACCGGTGACAGATCGACGCCATATTTCCCCAGCAAGCCGAAGGGTGCCGCGAAATCGGTCTGGATATCGATCACCACCAGGGCGGTGCGCGAGGGCGTGATCATCCCGGGCAGCTCTTCGGCCGCGACGTGCGGGAGGTCGGCGGCCTCAACCATCGACCGATGCCCGAACCCTGCCCGGGAACCGCTCGCGCAGCACAGGCAGGACGTCGCGCCCGAACACGGGAATGCTCTTCAGGTAATCGGGGAATATCAGCATCAGCCCGTCGGTGCCCGAAACCTCGAACAGTTCGCTGAGCCTGTCGATGACGGTCGCGGGCGTTCCCAGGACGGCGGGCGCCATGAACGTGGAGCGGGCCTTCTGAACGAACGCGTTTTCCTTGCCGCCCTGTTCCGTGTCGAAGAAGCCATAGGCCTTCAGCATGCCCTGAAGCGCGCCCTCGTCCAGCCCCTCCCTGAAGTGTGCGGCCGTTCGCTCCGCCTCTGCGTCGGTGTCGCCGAACACGATGGTCATCATCGAATATGTCCGCATGAACCGGCCCTTCTCGGCCGCGGCGGCTTTGGCCGCATCGCTTGCCCTCGACAGCTCGACCGGATCGCCGCCGGACAGGAAGATGGCGTCCATTTCGTCGGCGGTGAACTGCATGCCCTTGCCGGATGTGCCTGCGCACACCTTGAACGGTTCGGCCTTGGGCTTGGGCCAGGACTGGCAATCCTCCAGATGAAAATAGGTGCCGTCCATGGTGACCGAATCCTCGGTCCACAGCCGCTTGATCGCGCGGATCCATTCATAGGCGAGGTCGTAGCGGCCATCATGGTCGACGCCCTCGGGCCATGCCCCCATCTGTGCGAACTCGCCGCGATAGGAGCCGGTGACGAGGTTCAGGCCCGCCCTTCCGTCGCTGACCTGATCGAGGGTGGCGATCATCTTCGCCGCGACGCCGGGGTTCTGGAGGATCGTGTGGATCGTCGCCCACACCTTCACCCGACTGGTCGCCTCGGCCAGCGCAGCCATCATCACGACGGAGTCCAGCGTGTACTCCCACTGGCGGATGTCGCCGCCATATCCCCGGTATTTCGCCATCGCCATGACGAAGTCGAGCCCAGCCTCTTCGGCGAGTAGTGCGACCTGCCGGTTATAGGCATAGGAACCGTCCAGCGGCGGCGCGTTCTTCGACAGGATCCAGCCGCCATTGGCCATCGGCATGAACACGCCCAGATCCTTTCCGCCGGTGTCGGAGGGAAGGCCAAAGGCCGTGGGCGTTATGCTGTCCGTCATTCTATCGATCCCCTTCACTCACCCCGGACTCTATGCCTGCCGAAGCGGGGGTCTTGATTGCCTGCGCATGTTCTGTTGGGGACACGGCCGGCCGGGCGTGCATGAAGGCCTCGACCGCAGCGCGGTCCGGCATGGCGGGCGCTGCTCCGCGCGAGAGCGTGCATATGGCTGCCGCAGCGCTGGCGACCGGCAGCGCTGTCTCGATCGACGCGCCATCGTCGAGCATCGCTGCCAGCGCGCCGCAGAAGCAGTCGCCCGCGCCGATGGTGTCGATCGGCGATACCGGAAAGGCTGGTACGCGCAGATGACGATCGGGCCAGACGGCCAGCGATCCGTCCCCGCCGAGCGTGACGATCGCCACCTGATCCTCGCGGGACAGGAGCGCGCGGGCCGCCCCTATCCGTCCGCCCGGACCACCGGAGCGATAGCTCTGCAATTCATGTTCGTTGAGGATGATCACGTCCGTCAGCGCAAGCAGCGCGTCGATATCCGGCACCGCCGGCGCGGTATTGAGGATGCGCACGCAGCTGGCAGAGGCGAAGCGGGCGAGGAGCGTCGGAACCGGCGTTTCCAGTTGAGCGAGGATCACACGGATGTCGGGGGCAGGGGGCGCCAGCATCGTCCTGTCGAACGCGGCATTGGCGCCCAGGGACACGATGATCTGGTTCTCGCCCGACCGGTCGACGGCGATATACGCCGTCCCCGTGGGCACACCGGGCAGTTGCCGAATCGCGGACGCATCTATGCCGTCTTGCGCCAGCAGTCCGATCATCCACTGCCCGTGTTCATCCACGCCGACGGCACCTGCCATGGCCGTGCGCGCGCCCATGCGCGCCGCCGCGACAGCCTGGTTCGCGCCCTTGCCGCCGGGCATTCTTGCGGTGCCGCCTGCCAGCACCGTCTCGCCCGCGCGGGGCAGCGCGTCGACCTCCAATATGATGTCGACATTGAGTGACCCCAATATTTCGACCGCCATGGGCAACCTCTCCGTTCGTTCGCATGGATATCGCAGCACCGGGCCACCAGGGATGCAAGCATGGTGCGCCGGGATACGCGATCCGCCAACATTTGTGGCGGCCGCCAGCAAGAGCGGATGCGGATTCGCCTCCTATCCTGCGGCCGTCTTTCATGATCGGAGGGTGTCTGTGACCAATTGGCTCATCACGGGTGTCAGCGGCGGGTTGGGGCAGGCGCTGGCCAGGGCTGCACTGGATCGGGGGGATACAGTCGTCGGCACCTGCAGGCGCGAGAGCGACCGTGCCCGGTTCGCGGCGCTGGCGCCGGGACGGGCGATCGGCGTGCTGCTCGACGTCTCGGAGCCCGGTGGAGCCGAGCGCGTGGTGACGGAGGCGGAGGATGAACTGGGTCAGATCGACCGTCTCGTCAACAATGCGGGGTACGGCATGGTCGGCGCTATCGAGGAAACCGGCCTCGATCAGGCGCGTGCCCTGTTCGAGGTGAACCTGTTCGGCGCGATGGCGATGATCCAGGCGGTACTGCCCGCGATGCGTGCACGCCGGGCCGGGCACATCGTCAACATCACCTCGCTCAGCGGCTTTGCGCCGTGGTGGGGAACGGGTATCTACGGGGCCAGCAAATATGCATTTGAATGCATCGGCCAGACATTGGCGCAGGAGGTGAAGCCGCTGGGCATCCGCGTCACGAATGTTGCTCCGGGCGGGTTTCGTACGGGCTTTGCGGGCGCCGCACTGGTCGAGGCGGACAGGCATATCGCGGATTATGACGAAGGCGCCCGCCAGTCGAAACTCAGCCTGATGGCCGGACGCGGCAAGGAACATGGCGATCCGGCGAAGGCGGCCGCTGCCATCCTGGACGCGCTCGATGCGCCGGAGCCGCCCGCGCACCTGTTCCTGGGCGAGGATGCCCTGCGCCATGCCCGTGAGCATTTCGAGATGCTGGAGGCGGAGATGCGGAAGTGGGAGGGCCTGTCCCTGTCGACGGCGCATACGGAATAGGACGTGCACAGGATCGCATTGCCCGACTGGGCCGTCGAAAGGGGGAGCCACAGCAACCGCTTCACGGCGATCGATCCGCGACGGACGGCGCTGGTCGTGATCGACATGCAGACCGTGTTCATGGCGCCCGGCGAAGCTTTCGCCAATCCGCATGCCATGGATATCATCGCGCCGGTCAATCGTCTGGCCGGGGCGATGCGCGGGGCAGGGGGCGCCGTGATCTGGACACGTCAGACGGTCAGCGATGCGCCGCCGCTCGCAATGCCGTCATGGCAATATGACCTTTCGATCCCGCATGTCCGGCGCGCAGTCGATACCATGCGTCCCGGAACCGCATCGCATGCGCTGCATCCGGCGATGGCGGTGGAGCCGGGCGATACCGTCCTCGACAAATATCGCTACAGCCCGTTTCTCTGCCCCGCGAACGCGCTGCGCACTGAACTGGTCGCCCGCGATATCGCGATGCTGGTGATTGCGGGCACGCTCACCAACGTCTGTTGCGAGAGTGCCGTGCGGGACGGCAACATGATCGGCTATCAGGTGATCATGGTGTCGGATGCGACGGCGGCGGTGACCGACGAGGAGCATAATGCGGCGCTGCTGAACGTGCGGCTGAACTTCGCCGACATACGAACGACTGTCGGAGTTTGCTCGCTCCTGCCGTCCGCCTGACGATCAGGACAGCAGGCGGGGCACGGAGACCGAACCGATATCCATGTGCGCGTCGGGATGCTCGGGCTTGCCGTCACGGGGCGCGACGCGGTGCTGGACGACGCCGTTCTTCCCGAAGTCCGCGACGACCGGCCGTCCGCTGTCGCGGCTGAGCCAGAGGCGCAGCAGATGGCGCCGCCGCTGCGGCTCGGGGAAGTCCCAGAAGGTCGTGCGTGCATGCAGCGCGGCATAGTTGGACAGCCACTGAATGTCGCCGGGGCGAAAATCCATCGCGATCGCCATGCCGGGCTCGTAGGTGATCTCGTCGAACAGGCGCAGCACCTCGATCTGGTCGTCGGACAGCTTCGGCACGCCCGGATAGTCCTGCGCGGTGAGGATGTAGAGCGATCCCGCGTACATACTGAACACCCCGTCGACCATGCTGACGATGGGGGAAGTGTAGGTGTTGGCCGGTGCGTTATGGTCCTGCCGCCGCCAGTCCCAGTGGAACGGCTCCAGCAAGAGTGGCGCCAGATCCGGCCGCCGCCGCAATATCTCATTGTAGATTTCGGCGCCCGACACCAGGCAGGACAGCCCGCCTTCCTTCGCGGGACGCAAGCACATCAGGGCGACGATGTCCGAACTGTCGGAATGGTACACCAGCTTGTCGCGTACCTTGGACGACATGGCAGTGGGATCGTCCATGGTCTTGTCGGACGTCGCATAGACATGGTCGATCAGGTCGCCCATCTCGTTCTGCCGGATGGGGTCGCCCATGTGCAGGCCCAGAATATAGTAGATCGCGGCCGACAGCTTGTCCGAATAGAGGTCGGTGCGCAGCCCCCGGACCAGCACGAAGCCGCGCCCATAGTCGACATCCTTGCCCCATTCGGCAACGGCCCCGGCACAGGCGACGAGCGGATACTCCCCCTTGCTGACGGTGCGCAGGTCGGGGTTTTCGGCGACGAAACGGGTGCCGAGCGCCTCCAGTTCGGCGACCTGTTCGGGCGAAAGCAGATAAATCCACTCTCCGGTTTCCGCGAGCCGGTCTCCCCGCCAGGCGGCCGATGTCGTGACGGGAGGAACGGTCGTCAGCATAGTCATATAACCGGCCTTTTGCGTTTTGAACGTCTGGAAGACTAGCTCAAGCCCTTGCGACGGACTTTGCGCCCGATGCCGAAAGACTTTGCATCGTGCGACCCGCCATCTCCGGCGCCGCTTTTCCACCAATGCGGAAGATGATGCGACGAATGACGCAGTCGGCACCGCCTTTGGCCTTTTCTACCTATCCGCTTTGGTTCATAAACCGGCGCATTATGGCAGAAGACAAGACAGGCCCCGCTGCGGGCAGCACTCCGCCTCCCGCCGCCTCGGCCACCAAGGGTCAGGACAAGAGCGGCAAGCCCGGAAACGGCAAGATCTGGATGGGAACCGCGGTCGGTATCGGCTCCGCCGCGATCGTCGCGGCGCTGCTTTACGCGAAACGGCGTCCCTGACCAGACGGTGAAGGCGGTTAGACCACCGCCTTGAACACCGCCGCCATGTCTTCCTGTCCATGGCCCTGGGCGAGTGCCTTCTCGAACAGGGCAAGGGGACCGTGTGCGGTCTGGAGCGGGAGGCCGCTGTCCTGCGCCGTGCTGATCGCATAGCGCAGATCCTTCGTCATCAACGACGCGAAGAAATTCGGTGCGAAGGCGTCGTCGATCATCCGCTGACCGACCGTCTTCACGATCGGGCTGCCGGGCGCGCCGTCCATCAGGATGCTGCCCGCGAGCGCCGGGTCCATACCCCCGCGCTCCGCCATCACCAGCGCCTCGGCGAAGGCCGCAATCTGCGTGCCGCACAGGAAATTGTTGATCAGCTTGATGAGCGCGCCGCTGCCCGCCGGTCCGCAGGGCACCGTTTCGCGTCCCAGCGCATCGAGCACCGGCGCTGCTCGCGCGACCGTCTCCGCCTCGCCACCGACAAGGAAGCGCAGGTTGCCCGACTCGGCTTCGTTCTTGCTGCCGGATACCGGGGCGTCCAGGAAAGCGACCCCGCGCTCATTGGCAACCGCCGCCAGTTCGCGAACCCAGCCGACCGATAATGTACTCGACTCGATACCGATCGCGCCGGAGGGCAGCGTCGAAAGCGCGCCCTCTTCGCCAAGCCAGACGGATCGTGAGGCATCGTCATCCGCGACCATGGCGATGACCAGATCGGCCCCCTCCGCAGCGTCCGCAGGGCTGGCTGCAATCCGTGCGCCGCTTTCGGCGAACAGCTGGGCCTTCGCCGGCGTACGGTTCCAGATGCTGAGTGCGAACCCGTGGGACAGAAGCTGACCGGCCATGCCGTTGCCCATCACCCCCAGGCCCAGGATCGCGATCTTCTGGATGCTGTCTGCCATGCTGCTACTCCCGTTGCGATTGCCTGTAAGGATACGGGCGACCCTTTGCCGGGGCCGCCCGCGACGTCTTGTCCTTCACCGCACGGAATATGGGCAGGGGCCCGGATCGGAACAACCGCCGTCAGGCGATGGTCGGAACGATACCGCCCTCCGCCCGGATTGCGGCACCGTTGGTAACGGCCGCCAGCGGGCTCGCCAGAAAGGCGACCATGGAGGCGATCTCGTCAGCCTCGATCAGTCGCCGGATCAGGGAGAGGGGGCGCAGCTTCTCGAAGAACTCGGCTTCCTGCTCCTCGGCCGGCGCATCCTTGTTCTCTACCACCGACCGGATGAAATCGACGATGCCCTCCGACCGCGTCGGGCCCGGCATGACGGAATTGACGGTGACGCCGGTCCCGCGGGTTTTCTCCGCCAGGCCGCGCGCGATGCTGAGCTGCGCCGTCTTCGTCATGCCGTAGTGGATCATCTCGCCCGGGATCACGAGTGCGCTCTCGCTGGCGATGAAGATGATCCTGCCCCAGTCGTTCGCCAGCATCCGCGGGAAGTAATGCCGCGCGAGGCGCGCGCCGCTGACGACGTTCACCTCGAAATAATGATGCCAGTCCGCATCGGTGATGTCGGTAAACGGCTTGGCCTCGTAGATGCCGAGATTGTTGACGAGGATATCGACGTGCGGCGCAGCCGCGATCAGGGCCTCCGCGCCCTCCGCCGTGGCAGGGTCGGCGAGGACCGGGATCACTTTGCCCACGGCCCGGATATCCTCGGCTGCCGCATCCAGCTTGGCCTGATTGCGTCCGGCGATGACGACTTCGACGCCCTCGGCCGCGAGCCGGCGGGCAATGGCAAGGCCGATGCCGGCGGTTGAGCCGGTGACGAGGGCGGTTTTGCCGGAAAGTTTAAGGTCCATGGGAAAGCTCCTCAATGCGATGATGCGTCGAGATGTAGTCGGGCTTGCTATTGATGATTAGACTGACCATCAACACTTCAGAAGTGAATCCAGTTCATGAGTGGGCCGTATGGATAATCGCATCGCCGACATGGAAACATTTCTGGCCGTGGCGGGTGGCGGCAGTTTCGCGAGCGCGGCCAAGGCGTTGCGGCTGACCCCGTCCGCCGTCAGCCGGTCTATCGCCCGGCTTGAGGCACGGCTCGGCACGGTGCTGATCCAGCGGACGACGCGTTCGCTTACCCTGACGGCCGAAGGGCAGGCCTATCGGGAGCGGATTTCCATATTGCTCGCCGAGATCGAAGCGGTCGAGCGCGGCCTCGGGCAGGAGGAGCAGGAGCCACGCGGCCCTCTGCGGGTTAACGCGTCAGTGCCGTTCGGCGTCCATTGCCTGATCCCGATCCTGCCCCGCTTCCTTGAGCGATATCCGGCCGTGGCTCTCGATCTGTCGCTGTCGGACACCGTTGTCGATCTGGTTGAGGAACGGGCGGACATCGCGATCCGGATCGGCCCGCTGCGCGACACGCGGCTGCGCGCCAAGAAGCTCGGCCGCAGCCGCATGGCGCTTGTCGCCGGCCCGGACTATCTGGCAACTTACGGCACTCCCGCGGCACCCGCTGACCTGTCCGGGCACCGTTGCCTTCAGTTCAGTTTCCGCAGGTCCATCGACAGCTGGCCGTTCCGGGTCGAGGGCAAGACGGTTCACCGGCCGGTCGATGGTCCCTTCCTTGGTAACTCGGGGGAGGTCGTGCGACAGATGGCGGCGGCAGGCGGCGGCATAGCACGCCTGGGCTATTTCCATGTCGCGGCCGATATCGCGGCCGGTCGCCTTGTCGAGGTGCTGGCACCGTTCAATCCGGGCGACCAGGAGGATATCCACGCGCTCTATACCGGCCATGTGCGACACGCGGTACGGGTCAAGGCTTTCCTGTCCTTCCTCGACGATCACCTCGCGATACCGGGCTGAGTGCCGGACCTCTCGCGCCGTTCAGTCGTTGGACGATAATACTGGACGAGAGGAGCCCATCATGCCGCGAGGAGACAAGAGCGCCTATACCGACAAGCAGAAGCGCAAGGCGGCGCATATCGAGGAAAGTTACGAGGACAGGGGCGTTCCGAAGGACGAGGCACAGCGCCGTGCCTGGGCCACCGTGAACAAGGAGTCGGGCGGCGGCAACAGGTCCGGTTCCGGGCGCGGGCGCAAGGACACGCATGTCTCGTCCTCTCGCGGTGGACGCGCCAACAAATCGGGTTCGTCCGAGGCCCGTTCCGCAGCGGCGCGCAAGGGCTGGGTCACCCGGCGCAGGAACGCGTCAGCCTACTGACCGCGCATTGCCTGTTCGCCCTCAGAACGTGATGTCGACCATCAGCGTGTCGGTGTAGGTGCCCGCGGGCGGCGTGGACTGACCCGATATGATCTGCGCGCGGTAGGTGAATGTCTGGTCCGTGCTGCCGGTGTAGGTGCCGGCGCCGGTAGTGGCCTGCGCGCTGCTGCGCCGTTCGGCTGTGATCGTGCCCCAACGGTTCGCCGATCCCACGGGGAAGTAGATGTCATAGGCGATACCGTTGGTGCCGTTCGTCATCCGCCGGTTGCCGGAGGCGTAGTGCGCGCCGTTGTCGATGCCCACGCTGTAGCTGGAGCCCTTCGTACAGCGGATGGTGATCGTCTGGCTGACCGGATCGAGGCTGGACACGAGCGCGGCGGTGCCGAAGCTGAGCGTCGGGGCGGTGATCGTGCAGTCCTGCGTGACCGCCAAGGTGACGGTTATCGTGCTGGAGGTCGAACCGTCCTCATATACGCATGCGCCGAACAGGCCGACCGAACAGAGGTGCCAGCTCCAGTTGACCGTGATGGTGCTGGTATAGTTTCCGGCGGCAACCTGTGTCCCGGGCGTCGTGCGGATGTAGATGGGCAGGGTGCCGCCCGTGGCGTTGAACAGGCCGAGCAGTCCCAGGAACGTCGTGCTGGACCAGACGACCTGGCTGCCGATGGCATAGGTCGGGCTGCAGGACGAATCCTTGCAGATGGTGTAGGGGATATAGTCACCGGTGGTGCTGTTATAGAGGCGGCCCTGCGTTCCGCTGCTGTTGGTCGCCGACGCGATCGTCGCCGTTACGGTGTTGGTGGAAGCGAGCGACAGCAGGCTGCCCGTGCAGGAAAAGCCGGTCGAACCCGACGCGCCCTGCGCGCTTGCCGCAACGCTGAAAGACGACGGGGTTCCAAGGTCGACGGCGCCGGAGCTGGCCGTGCAGGCGGCTTGCGCCAGCGAAGGCCAGACAAGGAGCAGCGCCAGCGCGGCGAGCGTGCGGAGGATACGGGGCATCAGCGGCATGGCACCGGCCCCGTCCGCGCCGTCCCTGCACGCCTGGTATCGTAGCCGAAGCGCACACGGCATGTAGTCCCGTCCGCACGCGTCACGGTCAGCCGGTTGTCGTACTGCGCATTCTCAAGGTAGGCGGTTCCGTCCCATCCGATCCAGGTGATTGCGCCATCCGCCGTCGTCACGGTGCTGCCGGCGGGAAGCGGCCGTCCCGCTGCATCGTGGATCAGCACGCTGGTTGCGTTCACGCGGCGGGCGGCGAACTTCACCAGCCGTCCGCTGCCTCGGCGGACGGCAGCACGGGTTTCGATGACCGGCACCGAGACGTCGATCGGCAGTTCGCCGGGATCGATCGCATATTTCGCGGGATAATAGGATGTGGCCCAGGTGATCAGCAGATGGCCCTTGCCATCCGTGACGCCGACCGGGCGATTTTCGAACAGGATCGGAATGCCGGGTTCCCCGTCGGTGCTGACAAGGGCGAAGCCGTCATTGATGCGATTGGCGGCGAACATTCCGCCATCCATGGCGACCAGCGCGCCGCTGACCTCACCCCAGCCGACCCGGTTCCCGCCGGTGCCATAGAGCCCGCCCTGAACCTGCAGGGCGGATGTGCGCCATGTCAGGTCTCCCTGATAGTAGCGTCCCGTTCCGCCGCCGTCGGCCAGCGCGACACTCGCACCCAGGCCGCCGTCGCTTGGCACCGAACGGTTCCACCCGACGCGTCCGCGCAGATCGCCACCGGCAAGCCGCTCTATGCCCGCCGTCGTCGTGGCGTTCCGGCCGAGCAGCATCACCAGTTGGAGCAGGCCGGTCGTCTGGCCGCGACCCACCTCCCGACTGGCGGAGACATAGAGGCTGGCACGGCCCCAGAACACCCGGTTGTAGGAGAGGTTTACCAGCCGGAACCGGTCGTCGCCGCGCCGTGCGTCAGTATATCCGGCGCCGATCGTCCCCCAGCGATCGCCCAGCAGCAGGGCGCCGTTCGCTTGCGTCTGGCGGTCCGGCAGCACGCCTTCCGCAAATTCCTGGCTCGACAGGTTGCGGAAAGCGGCGCTGCGCCGGACGTGCCGTGCCGTCAGGTTGAAGGTTCGTCCGCTATATTGATAGCCGATGGTGAGTTGCTGTCCGGTCCGGTCATCGGTGCGATTGATCGCGGCCGACAGGTCCGCTACGCCCAGCGTGCCGAGCCGCACGACGGTGCCCAGTCCTGCGAGCACGTGACCGTCAGACAGTTCGCCGGCTGCCTCCACCGTTACGCTGTCCGTCAGGCCCCGTCGCCACGCGCCAGTGGCGGCCGCCGCGCCATAGGAGAAATTCCGTTCGCCATATGCGCGCCGTATCGTGCCGGCCGACAGGGCATAGTCGCTGAGCCCGGGTCTCAATAAGGTGCTGGCGACATAGAAGGGGACGCTGGTGCTGACCCGCCGTCCCTGGACATCGGTCGTGACGATCACCGCTTCGCCAGCGCCGTTGACATAGGGCATGTCGGTCAGCGTGAATGGCCCGGGAGCCACGTCCCCGCCTGCCGAGCGGTAGCCGTTGATGAAGAGGTCGACGGCGCTCGGGACCACGGCCGCGCCGGAAAAGCGGGGCAGGGGATAAGTGACGATGTCGGGACGGACGGTGAAATCGCGGGACAGCTGTGCGCCGCCCAAGCGGACCGGATCGGTCCAGCCAAGGGTGCGCGTCACGAAATCGCCAACCTCCCATGTGCGGACATGCGCTTCGTCGATATAGGTCCAGCTGGTATCGTAGCGCGTGTAGCGCGCCGGGCCGGCATTTTCGGACAGACCGAAGCGCAGCGTGCCGGTGCTGCTGGCGATGCCGAAGCCGCCGAACAGGCGCGCCTCATGCCAGAGGGAACCATAGCTCTCGCCCCGGCTCGCCGATGACAGATAGAGGTCATAGTTCAGGAGCCCGCCGAAGCTGCTCTCGGGGGCGATCCGGCCGCGATCGTCATCACCCGCGATCGTCTGCGCTGGCAGCCAGCCTGCGGGCACGTCGATCATCAGCCGCTGGGCCGCCTCGTCATAGGCGGCGTGGATGTCGCGAATTGCGGAGATGTCGACGGGATCGCCAGCGGGCAGGCGCGTGATATGGACCGCGCGCAGATCGGCTGCGGCGACCAGATAGTGACCGGCACGGCGAATGACCGGGACGACGCGCCCGCTCGGCACGCCATTGACGACCAGTTCCAGGCGGAGCGCCATATCGCCCTCCAGCCCGGACAATGTCGCATGGTCGACCGGATTGGCGAGCGGCGCGCGCGCGCATGCGAACTGCGGCATCACCGCCGCCACCGCCACGGAGGCGAGCAGTGCCCGAGCCGATCGACGGCGACGACGCGGCATGGAGCCATTACCCCGGCGCGCAACCGGGAATGGTCACGCGCGACGCGCTGCCGTTCACCGTCATGCTGACGCTTTCCCGGCCGCTGACGCCATCGGGGAGGGGCCAGCGCACCTTGCTGCCCGGAAGCACATAGCCGAGCAGCCCGGACCCGAGCGGTACGGTCCGTTCACCCTCTCCGCCAAAGCGGACGTCGGTCAGCCGTGCGTGCATCGTGCCGGTGTTGATCAGTTGCAGCTGCTTGCGTCCGTTCGCGTCGGTTACCGCGCAGCGCAGGGATATGGAGGTGGACTGTCGTGCGTTGCGCGCTTCGCCGCCGTATACGAACAGGGGCACGGAATAGCGCATCTGGAATCGTATGGCGTTGCCGGTATCGGCGGACATGTGGTCCGGCTGGACGACGGGGAGTTCGTCGACGATCACGCGGTAGGCATCTTCGCCCGCCGGCCGCTGCCCGCCGGTGCTGATCAGGCGCACGACCTGCTTGCCGCCTGCCGGAATGCGGGCGATCGGCGGGCTGGCGATCACTTTGTCCTGCTGGCTCTGCTGATCGGTGCCGCTGTCCTGGTTCCAGCCCAGAACGCGTACCTGCATCACCGTCGCCGTATCGCCCCGGTTCTCCAGCCAGAGTATCGTCGCGTCACGGCCGGGCTCGATCACCGGATCGATCGGCCAGAGCATAACAGTTCCGGCCTGCGCCGCGTGGGGGACGGCCGCCAGCGTGAGCAAGGCGGGGATGTGGGAAGCGGAAAAGCGGGATTTCATGGGCATCACCAGTTCAATGTAACGACGACCGTGTCGGTGTAGGTGCCGGGCGCCCCGTTTCCCGGCAGGGTGGCGCGACCGTAGATGGGCAGTTTGATGTTCGTCGGGTCGGAAAAGCTGACCGCGACGGCCTGGTTCGCGATCAGTTCCTGGGCAAAGGCGGCATCGCGATAGAGGCGATAGGACACACGCTGCGTCACCGTGCCGGCCTGCATGTTGCGGGTGGTGCCCGCATGCTGGCCGCTGTCCGTCGTCATCGTTAGGGTGACGCCGGGCGTGCAACTGAGCACCACGCTTGCGTTCGACACCATGCTGCTGTTGATCGTGCCGGTCGCGACCCCGGAATGCAAACCGAAGCTGAGCGTGCCGAACTGGCCCACGGCTTGCCCGGACGCAGGAATGTCTCCGTTGATCTCGCAGCCCGAGACGATCGTCGCGGTGGCCTGAAAGGAGGCGCTCGTCGCCGCTCCCGCAGGCGCGCCGGTGAGGACGCACATGCAGGTCGCCGCGAAGCGGAACCTGGTCTTTCCACCTGATCGTCCCGGCCGGTTGAACCGCCCGGCACGCATCGTCAGAACGTCAGCGTCAGCGAGATGGTGTCGGTATAGGTGCCCGCCACCAGTGCCGATGTCCCGACCGCCCGTCCGTAGATCGGTATGGTCTGGACCGTTCCGTCCGTCGTGACGGAGATCGTCGCGCCGTTGGCGAGCACGTTCGCGTAACCCGCGTCGCGATAGATGTCGTAGGGGACGAATTTCGTGCCGTTGCTCAGCGCCCGGTTGCCGCCGGTGATCGCCGCATCATGGGCGCCGCCGACGACCGTCAATGTCGCGCCCGATCCCGGCGTGCACTGGATGGCGATCGCGCCCGCACCATTGCCGTCGACCACGCCCGTGGCCGTGTTGAACAGCGTGCTGCGGGAGCCGAAGTCGAGCGTGCCGAAATTGACGCCGCTGGTCGCTGTGCTGCCGTTCACCTGGCATGCGGCGGTAAGGGTGATCGTCGATCCGACCGTGCCGGTCACCGTCTGTGCGCCCGATGCGGTCGGGCACAGCGCCGCGCCCGCCATAAGCGCAGTGCCGAGCGTAATTCGCCGCAAAAGAACCGATCTCATAATGCAATGCTCCTGCCTTTGGGCGGGGCTTGCGGTCCGTGCATCCGTCGGTCGTGATGCTTCGGCTCGAACCCTGTTTCCCATGCGAACAGGGTGATCGGAAACGGTTAACCGCGGCTAAACCCGGCCCCCTCAAACCCGCCCATTTGGTCCGCCTCGGACCATTAGCGGCAAGCGGTCGTTCTGGGAAACGGCGCACGAAATATATGCTTTCAGGGCGCTGTCGAATGCGCGGATGCCGTCATGCTGCGATTATCCGGTCCGGCCCGATCATGGTTAATATTTTGCGACGCGGAATGCTTCGACGATGGCGTCGGCGCCGCAAAGTCGTTCTGTCCAAAGCCGAATTCGACTGTCCCGAAATGGGACGATCGCGCACGGTGTCGGGCACAATGAAAAGGGCGGCACGCTTTCGCGCACCGCCCTTTTCGTCATCGCTGACAGTCGCGAGATTAGTTCGCGTTCGCCGCGTTCTCAGCAACGTTGGCAGCGTTCGAAGCGACGGCAGCGGCGTTCTCGGCAACTGCGGCAGCGTTGTCGATCACGTTCTCGACGACCTCGTTGGAGGCGTTCGCCGTTTCGTTGGCGGGCTTCTCGCCGCAAGCGGCGAGCGCCATCAGGCCGGCCGAAGCGAAAACAATGGCGATCTTCTTCATCTTGGTATGGCTCCCATAGCATTTGCCGCGTCAAGGCAAGTGAGCCCGTACGCGAGCCATCGGCATTACCGAGTGCGGTGCACAAATCAACGTTTTTTTAGGACGTCGAGGCGAAGGAAACCCGCGATGACACGTTAGTCTATCGAAAAGCTTCACTTTTGACCGAAGTTTTCCGGCGCGTTGGCGGCGATGGCGAGCACGGTGGTCCATGCTGCGACATTCTGCCTGATTTGCTCCGGATCGATCTTGTCGAACGTGTCATCCGCCGTGTGATGAAGGTCGAAGTAACGGGACGCGTCCTGCTGAAGATCGACGGTACCGATTCCTGCCTTCACGAACCCCTCATTGTCGGCGCCTCCGCCGGCAGGCTCCTTGCCCCGGCCGATGCCAAGCGGCGCGAGCGCAGCGGCGATGCGATCGGCGACAGGGGTGCCAGCGCCTTCCAGTCCGGCGAAGTCCACGCGCCACACCCTGTCGGCGCCCGTATCGGATTCCCCGGTCAGGACATGCAGTTCATGCTTGTGCGCGGCGTAATAGGCGTTGCCGCCGAATGAGCCGACCTCCTCGGCACCCGCCAGCATCACGCGAATGGTCCGCCGGGGTTTCCCGGCCTCCATCACGCGCTTCGCGGCTGCCGTCATGATCGCGACGCCGGCTGCATCGTCGATCGCGCCTGTGCCAAGATCCCAGCTGTCGAGATGTCCCGTCACCATGACGATGCCCGCCGCCGGATCGCTGCCCGGCACTTCCGCGATGACATTGCCCGACTGCTGCTCGCCATTGAAGCGGGGCGTGAGCAGGAGGCGCAGTTTGATGGGCTGGCCGCGCCGCGCCATCCGCTCCAGTTGCTGGGCGTCGGGTACGGACAGGGCTGCGGCGGGTATCGGCGTGACGCCCTCGGGGAATTCCGTAACGCCGGTATGCGGCATCCGGTGATCGTCGGTGCCGACCGATTTGATCAGCATGGCGGCGGCGCCTTTCCGTGCGGCGACCGCAGGGCCGTTGAAACGCACCACACCATAGGCTCCATAGCTGGAGCCGTCCTGCGTCCGGGTCATGGCGTGGCTGACAAAGGCGATCTTGCCTTTCAGGCTGCCGTCGGGCGCGGCCTCCAGATCGGCATAGGACGGGAAATAGACGACCTCCGCCTCCAGCCCGTTCTTTCCGGTGGAGCCGCTGTTGCCCAGGGCGGCGATGACCAGCTTCTGCGGATAGGGGGCGATAACGCTCGCCTGCTCCTCGCCCCGGACCCAGGCGGGCATCGCATATGTCTCGATCCGGACGTTGCTGAAGCCCAGCGCCTTCAGCTTGGCAACGGCCCATGTCCGTGCGGCGGCCTCGCGCTCCGTGGCCGCCGGTCGCGGGCCGACCTCGGTGGTCAGCCCCTCGCTGATATCGAGTGCATAGTCGTCCTTCAGCGCGGCGTCGCGCAGCGCCGCCACGTCGGGGCTTGCGGTCTGGGCCACGGCGGAGAAGGGAAGGGTGAGAGATATCCCGGCCAGGAACAGGGCGGGGCGAAACGAGGCTTTGATGGGCATATGCCGGACGCTACCGCGCATTTCGTCATTTGCCAATGCGCGTCGCCTTCGCTAACTCCGCGGCAACTTCCCCCAGTTAATCCTTTTCCGGAGCTGCTGAACCCATGTCCGCCTCCTCGCAATACGCCTACGTCATGAAGAGCATGACCAAGAGCTTCCCCGGCGCGCCCAAGCCGGTGCTGAGCAATATCAGCCTGCAATTCTATCGCGGCGCGAAGATCGGCATCGTCGGCCCGAACGGCGCCGGCAAGTCGACCCTGATGAAGATCATGGCCGGCATCGACACCGATTTCAGCGGCGAGGCATGGCCGGGCGAGAACATCACCGTCGGCTATCTGCCGCAGGAGCCGCAACTCGACCCGAACAAGACGGTGCTGGAGAACGTCAAGGACGGCGCTCGCGACATCGCGGACAAGCTTGACCGGTTCAACGAGATCAGCATGATCATGGCCGATCCGCCCGAGGACGTCGATTTCGACGCGCTGATGGAGGAAATGGGCACGCTTCAGGAGCAGATCGACGCGGTCGACGGCTGGACGCTCGACAACCAGCTCGAAATCGCGATGGAGGCGCTGCGCTGCCCGCCGTCGGACTGGCCGGTCGACAGCCTTTCGGGCGGTGAGAAGCGCCGCATTGCTCTGACCCGCCTGCTGATCCAGAAGCCGGACATCCTGCTGCTCGACGAGCCGACCAACCACCTCGACGCCGAAAGCGTCACCTGGCTGGAAAACCACCTGAAGGAATATGCGGGCGCGGTGCTGATGATCACCCACGACCGCTACTTCCTCGACAATGTCGTCGGCTGGATCCTTGAGCTCGATCGCGGCAAGTATTTCCCGTACGAGGGCAACTACTCCACCTATCTGGAGAAGAAGGCCAAGCGTCTGGAGCAGGAGGACCGCGAGGCCACCGGCCGGCAGAAGGCGATCAACGACGAGTTGGAGTGGATCAGGCAGGGGCCCAAGGGCCGCCAGACCAAGTCCAAGGCGCGTATCGCCAAGTTCGAGCAGCTCGTCGCGTCACAGGAAAATCGCGCGCCCGGCAAGGCGCAGATCGTCATTCAGGTGCCGGAGCGTCTGGGCGGGAAGGTGATTGAGGCCAAGGGCATTTCCAAGGCGTTCGGCGACAAGCTGCTGTTCGAGGATCTGTCCTTCATGCTGCCGCCCGGCGGCATCGTTGGCGTGATCGGGCCGAACGGCGCGGGCAAATCGACCCTGTTCAAGCTGATCACCGGTCAGGAGAAGCCCGATTCGGGTGAGATCGACATCGGTTCGACCGTGCGTCTGGGCTTTGTCGACCAGAGCCGCGATCATCTCGACGACAAGAAGAACGTCTGGGAGGAAGTCTCGGACGGTCTCGATTATGTGAAGGTCAATGGCCACGACATGTCGACCCGCGCCTATGTCGGCGCGTTCAACTTCAAGGGGCAGGACCAGCAGAAGAATGTCGGCAAGCTCTCCGGCGGTGAGCGCAATCGCGTTCACATCGCGAAGATGCTGAAAAAGGGCGGCAACGTCCTGCTGCTCGACGAACCGACCAACGACCTTGACGTCGAGACGCTGGCGGCGCTGGAAGAAGCAATCGAGAATTTCGCGGGCTGCGCCGTGGTCATCAGCCACGACCGATTCTTCCTCGACCGTCTCGCCACCCACATCCTCGCGTTCGAGGGCGACAGCCATGTCGAATGGTTCGAGGGCAATTTCGAGGCCTATGAGGAAGACAAGCGCCGTCGTCTGGGCGATGCCGCCGATCGTCCCACCCGGCTTGCCTACAAGAAGCTGACGCGCTGAGCTTCGCGGCCGGGCCGGAGGCGTGCTGCCTCCGGCCCGACGGCCTCGATCCTAAACGGTCGTGCGCCGGTCGAAACCGGTTATATCCGCATCGAATGCGGCATCTTCCGTCTCGATCCGTGCCACGCGGGCCGCAGGCGGTCCTTCGTGGGCATGCATGACGAACGCGTCGATTACGGCCGGTTCACCCTGGACAAACGCCTCGACCGATCCGTCCATGCGGTTGCGCACCCATCCGGCCAGACCCAGCTCCGTCGCCGTGTCCAGCGTCCAGTCACGATAGGACACGCCCTGAACTTTTCCACAAATCGAAAGATGGCGTGCGACGACAGGCATGAAAACTATCCGCTCAGTTGATGCGCTTGATCCACGTCTGGCCGCCTTCACGCACCTCTGTGATGAAGTTGGGTAGTGCAGCAACAAGGTCCGACAGGCGTTTGAAGCCGTAATTGCGGACGTCGAAACTTGAGCGGTTGCCCACCCGTTGGCCCACCGGGCCCAGTGCCGCGAAACCCCGTTCGTCCCGCTTGGCCTCATCATAGGCGTCGCTGAGCAGGCGGGAGACCTCCGGGTCGACGCCCTTGCTGTTCCTGTCCGTAGCGGCTGGAGGGGGCGTGGGCACGGTCTTGCTGCGCGAGCCGGCTACCCTGCCGGGTGGCGTTGGTGCAGGCAGTTCCGCCGGCTTCAATGCCGCGACGTCGATGAATCGGGTACAGGCGCTGCGGAAGCCTGTGGGCGTGTTCGCGGTGCCGAAGCCGTAAACCGCGATGCCTTGTTGCCGAATGCGCGTGACCAGCGGAGTGAAATCGCTGTCGCTCGACATCAGGCCAAAGCCGTCGACCCGTCCGCTTGCCATCAAATCCATGGCGTCGATCGTCATCTTCATGTCGGTCGCGTTTTTGCCCTTGGTCAGGTCGAACTGCTGCTGCGGCTCGATTGCCTGTGCGACGGAGAGCGCGGCCCAGGTCTTGAGCGTGCCCTTGCTCCAACTGCCATAGGCCCGGCGGATGTTCACGGTGCCGAGTTCAGCGAGGACCGTCATCACTGAATCGAAATGCGCGGCTGAAGCGTTGTCGGCATCGATAAGCAGTGCGATGTTTCCCGTGGGACGGCCGTTTTCGGACATGAGGCTTCCTCTTTTTCTGTTCTTCGCATGAGACCGAGCGTCAGGCCGGGGCGAATGTTCCGTTTGACTCGTCAAGGACGTGGAGCACGCCGTCGGCAATCGCGAAAAACGCGCCGATCAGTTTCAGCTCGCCTTTCCGCTCTTTCGACCGGACGCAGGGGAAGGTGCGCAGGTTGGTGATGCTCACCTTGACGCCCTCCTGCTCCATGGCTCGATGCGCGTCATGGCCCAGATCGTCGCCATAGCGCGCGATGACGGTATCCCGCGCGTCGTCCAGCATGTCGATCCAGTTGGCGATGAAGCCGCCTTCGCCCGGCGGCGCATCCTTCAGTTCCTGGCTGAGCGCGGCCTTGCACCCGCCGCATTTGCCATGGCCCATCACCACGACCTCGCCCACGCCCAGCACCTGAACGGCGAATTCGAGCGCGGCCGAAACGCCATGATGACCGGGATTGGTCTCGAACGGGGGCACCAGCGCCGCGACGTTGCGCACGACGAAAATCTCACCGGGACTCGTGTCGAATATCTGTGCGGGATCGACGCGGCTGTCGGAACAGGCGATCACCATGACCCGCGGGCTCTGCCCTTCGGCCAGTTCGTCCCAGCGCTCGCGCTGTCCGGCCCAGCCTGTATCCCGGAAACGCCTGTATCCTGCCAGCATGTCCGCGAAATCGGTCATTCGTTCCTCCTCAACCATGCCGCCCGTCCGGGAGCGGGTTAGGATGCGGGCGCGGGGCTGGCAAGATGGAAGCGGGATCGCTATGTGCGGGCTATGAACGAAATCTCCCGCATCGACCCGGCCTCTCCCGCTGAGCAGCCTGCGCGTCAGCGCAAGCCCGACTGGATACGTGTGAAGGCACCGACCAGCGTCGCCTATCAGCAGACGAAGTCGCTGATGCGCGAAAAGGGGTTGGCGACGGTCTGTGAGGAAGCGGCCTGCCCCAATATCGGCGAGTGCTGGAGCAAGAAGCACGCCACCGTCATGATCCTGGGCGACACCTGTACGCGAGCCTGCGCCTTCTGCAACGTCAAGACCGGCATGCCGCGCAAGGTCGATCCGCTTGAGCCGCTGCATCTGGCCGAGGCGGCCGCCGAGATGGGCCTTGAGCATATCGTCATCACCTCGGTGGACCGGGATGACCTGCCCGACGGCGGTGCGTCCCAGTTCGTCAAGGTGATCGAGCAGCTTCGCAAGACGACGCCGGACACGACGATCGAGATTCTGACCCCCGATTTCCGCAACAAGCATGAGCGGGCGGTGGAGGCGATCGTCGCCGCGCGGCCCGACGTCTATAATCACAACCTTGAAACCGTGCCCCGGCTCTATCCGACCATCCGGCCCGGCGCGCGCTATTACGCGTCGCTGCGCCTGCTGGAGATGGTGAAGCGGCTTGATCCGTCGATCTTCACGAAGTCCGGCGTCATGCTGGGCCTGGGCGAGGAGCGGCTGGAGGTTCATCAGGTGATGGACGACATGCGTTCGGCCGATATCGATTTCCTGACCATGGGCCAGTATCTCCAGCCGACGCCGAAGCATGCGAAGGTCATGGAGTTCGTGACGCCGCAGGCGTTCAATGCCTATGCCGCGATCGCGCGGGCCAAGGGTTTCCTGCAGGTCGCGTCCAGCCCGCTGACCCGTTCCAGCTACCATGCGGGCAAGGATTTCGCGGAGATGCGGGACGCGCGGCAGGCGAAGCTGGCCAAGGCGGGCCATGCACCGGCATAGCGAGACCAGGCAGCTTCCCTACACGCCGGAGCAGATGTTCGATCTGGTGGCGGATGTCGCCCGCTACGGAGATTTCCTGCCCTGGGTCAGCGCCGTCCGTATTCGCTCGGACAGCGAGACGGAAATGGTCGCGGACCTGATCGTCGGCTTCAAGGGGCTGCGGGAAAGCTTCACGTCGAAGGTGAACAAGCACCGTCCCGACGAAATCCATGTCGACTATCTCGACGGGCCGCTGAAGCATCTCCACAATCACTGGCGCTTTCGTCCGGCGGACGGGGGCGGTGTGCTGGTGGATTTCGAGGTTGCGTTCGAGTTCAAGAACCGCCTGTTCGAAATGCTGGCCGGGCAGGTGTTCGACAGCGCCCTGCGCAAGATGATCGGGGCGTTCGAGGCGCGGGCAGCCGCCCTCTATGGCGCCGCCGAGTCGGGCAGCAGCAGATCGAGCGCGCACAGCGCCGCCTGAAGGCGGACGCCGCCCCGCCCATTATCCTCGAAATGGCGCATGTCGGCGACGATATCGTCGGGATTGCCGCCCTTGATGGCGCGGGCGAACACCACGGTTCCGACCGGCTTCTGCTCTGATCCGCCGCCCGGGCCCGCGACGCCGGTGATCGCGACGGCGACATGCGCGTGCGATTTTTCCAGTGCGCCCTGTGCCATGCCCCACGCGACCGCGATGGATACTGCGCCGAAGGTTTCGAGGACATCATGAGACACTTTGAGAAGTTCGGTCTTCATCTCATTGGAATATGTGATGAAACCTGCCTCGAATACCTCCGATGATCCCGGGATTTCGGTCAGTGCCGCGGACACGAGGCCGCCGGTGCAGCTTTCGGCAACCGCTACGGTCCGGCCTGCGCGGCGATTGGCGTCGACGACGGCCTGCGCCTTGTCGACCAGTTCCTTGGGAAGGGTGAAATCGGGCATCTGTCGTTCCTAGAACCTGTTCACGGCTTGGGGAAGTGCCGCGCGATCAGCCGAGCGGGTCGGGAAGGGACAGGGTCGCGACCGCCTGCGTCGCGATGCCTTCCCCGCGTCCGGCAAAGCCCAGCCGTTCGGTCGTGGTGGCTTTCACGCTGACCCGGTCCGGCAGGATGCCCAGCAGTTCGGACACGCGCGCGCGCATCGTATCCCGGTGCGGGCCGATTTTCGGCGCCTCGCAGATGATGGTCAGGTCGACATGCTGGATCACGCCGCCACGCGCCGCCACCCGTTCCCGGGCGAACGCGACGAATCGCCAGGAGGCCGCCCCGCGCCACTGGGGGTCTGATGGCGGGAAATGGCTGCCGATGTCCCCTTCGGCCAGCGCGCCAAGGATTGCATCGACGAGGGCATGGAGCGCAACGTCGGCATCGCTGTGTCCGGACAGGCCCTTGTCGTGCGGCACGCGAATGCCGCAGAGCCACAACTCCTCCTTCGCGACAAGCCGGTGGACGTCGTAGCCCATGCCGGTCCGTACGGAGCGCGTCGACGCCAGCATCGTCTCGGCCGCGGCGAAGTCCTGCGGCACGGTCAGCTTTTCCAGCATCCTGTTTCCCTCGACGAGAATGACGTCATGGCCCGATGCGCGCAGCACCTGCGCATCGTCCGTCGCGTCCATATCCGTGGCCCATGCGCGGTGAGCGGCGAGAATGGCGTCGAAGCGGAATGCCTGCGGAGTCTGCACCCGGTTCAGGCCAGTGCGGTCGACCACATCGCCCAGATAATTCCCGTCGCCCCGAACGAGCGTGTCCGCGACCGGCAGTACCGGTACAGCCCCCGGCCCGTGATCGAGTGCCGTCAGCAACCGGTCGATGACGGCCGGGGGCAGGAACGGGCGGGCGGCGTCATGGATCAATATCCGGTCCGGACGCCCGATCGTCGCCAGATGTTCCAGCGCGGCCCGTACCGAAAGGCGCCGGGTCTCGCCACCATTGATGATCGCCATCGGCGTGCGGCCGGCGAGTGCATTCCGCGCGGCTCCTTCGTCCCCCGGCGCCACGATCACGAGGGTGCCGGCGATATCCGGGTGCCGGTCGAGCGAATCGAACGCATGGGCCAGCACGCTGCGCCCACCGACGGCGCGATACTGCTTCGGGAGGCCGCCGCCAGCGCGCAGACCCTTGCCGGCAGCGACGATCACCGCGACAGTCCGGCCGGGTGCGATGGCGTCGGGAGCGTTGGAAGACATGCAGCGCGCATAGACGAGGGGAGGGGCGCCCGCCACCGTCTTGTCCCATCCCTTGTCCGGCGCGCCCTTTGGCGCTAAGGGGTGCCTGTTTTTTAGGCAGGCAGAATGCAGCGTCTTCGTCCCATCTCCGTCGGCGATGTCACCATCGCGTCCCCCGTCATTCTGGCGCCGATGACCGGCGTCACCGACATGCCGTTCCGGACGCTGGTGCGGCGTTACGGCTGCGGGCTCAACGTGACGGAGATGATCGCAAGTCAGGCCGCGATCCGCGAAACGCGCCAGTCGGTGCAGAAAGCGGCCTGGGACCCGATCGAGGAACCGGTGTCGATGCAGCTTGTCGGCTGCACCCCCTATGAGATGGGTGAAGTGGCGAAGCTCAACGAGGACCGGGGCGCAGCGATCATCGACATCAACATGGGATGCCCGGTCCGCAAGGTGACGAACGGTGACGCGGGGTCGGCGCTGATGCGCGACCTGAAGCTCGCCGGTTCGCTGATCGAGGCCTGCGTGAAGGCCGTGAAGGTGCCTGTCACGGTCAAGATGCGCATGGGCTGGGACCATGACAGCCTGAACGCGCCCGAACTCGCCCGCATTGCCGAGGATCTCGGCGCGAAGATGATCACTGTGCACGGCCGTACCCGCAACCAGATGTACAAGGGCACGGCGGACTGGGGTTTCGTGCGCCGGGTCAAGGATGCCGTCAGCCTGCCGGTCATCGTCAACGGCGACATCTGCACGATCGAGGATGCCGATACGGCACTCGACCAGAGCGGGGCGGATGGCGTGATGATCGGCCGGGGTGCCTATGGCAGGCCGTGGCTTCTGGGGCAGGTCATGCACTGGTTCGCCACCGGCCAGCGCCGCGCCGACCCGTCGATCGACGAGCAATACGCGGCGATCACCGGCCACTATCGCGCGATGCTGTCCCATTACGGGCGCGAGACCGGCGTGAACATGGCGCGCAAGCATATCGGCTGGTACACGAAGGGGCTGACCGGATCGGCCGAGTTCCGCAATGCGGTCAACCAGGTGCCGGACGCGGACAAGGTGCTCGACATGCTGGCCCGCTTCTACGACCCGTTCCTGGCCCGCGCGGCGGCGTGACAGTGGCGCTTGCGCCGCCTCCTCCCAGCCGGCAGGGGCAGGATCAGCCGTCTCTGGCGGATATCGTGACCGCTTATCCGGTCGCGACCTTGGTCGTCGGGCCGGATAACCGCATCGCCAACGCCAATGTCCGGGCCGAAACGCTGCTCAACATGGCGCGGTCGGCGATCATTGGCGCCGATATCGCCCGGACGATCCGGATGGCCGATATCCAGGGCCGCTTCGACATCTGGCAGACGGACAAGCCGATCGCTGCCTATGACATACAGGTTCACGCCGGACGGACGGCGGCGATGGAAGTCGACCTGATGATCGCGCCGATTCCGGATCACGAAGGCTGGCGTGTGGTGTCGATCCATGCCCAGTCGGAGGCGCAGCGCATTGCCCAGCGCCGCACTGCCGGCGGCACCCGCTCGGCCATGGGAGCTGCCGCCATTCTGGCGCACGAAATCAAGAACCCGCTGTCGGGGATCCGGGGTGCCGCGCAACTGCTCGACAACGGTGCGGACGACGGCAACTCCGCGCTGACCCAGCTGATCTGTAACGAGGTGGACCGGATCGCCGCGCTGATCGACCGGATGCAGGATTTCACCACGGATCAGCCACTGATCTGCCGGCCGGAGAACATCTATCCACTGATCGATCGTGCCGCGGGCCTCGCTCAGGCCGGTTTCGCGCGCAAGATCAGGTTGACCAAGCGATACGACCCGTCGCTCCCGTTCGCGCTGGTAAACGGCGACGCGCTGGTTCAGGTGATGCTGAACCTGATCAAGAATGCCGCGGAAGCCCTTGAGGGTGTTGAGAACCCGGAAATCCGCATCGTCACCGCCTTTCGCCACGGCGTTTCGGTGATGATGGGCAAGGGGCAGGGGAACGCGGTGCTGCCGATCGAGATACTGGTGATCGACAATGGCCCCGGCGTGCCCGAAAGCATCCGTGATCACCTGTTCAATCCGTTCATCAGCGGGAAGCGGGACGGGCAGGGGCTTGGCCTTGCGCTCGTCGACAAGCTGGTGCGGGACATGAACGGCTTCGTCCAGTTCGTGCGCGAGCCCGGGACACACGAGACCACCTTCCGCGTCCTCCTTCCCATGGGCATGGGGTGATGGCGCGCATGCCGGGCAGGGTTCTGGTCGTCGACGACGATCCCGCGATCTGCATCGTGGTGGGGGAGGCGCTGCGGCGTCAGGGGCACAAGGTGAAGACCGCCGCGTCCATCCGGGAGCGGGGCGCGATGATGGCGAGCTTCGTGCCGGAGGTGCTGGTCACCGACGTCATGCTGCCCGACGGCGACGGACTGGAAGGGATCGACGCGCTGTGCGAGGCGGACCCTGCGCTCAGCGTCATCATCTTCTCGGCGCAGAACACGCTCAATACGGCCGTCCGCGCGACCGAGAAGGGGGCGTTCGAATATCTGCCCAAGCCCTTCGATCTCAATGAGCTGACCCGCGCTGTCAGCGATGCGCTCGCCATCCGCCGTCAGGAGGCGGAGGGCGGTGAAGTGGCGGTGGATGGGGTCGTCAGTGACGGCATGCCGCTGATCGGCCGGTCTCCGGCGATGCAGGAGGTGTACAGGACGATCGCGCGCGTGATCTCCAATGACCTCACGATCCTGGTGCTCGGCGAATCCGGCACGGGCAAGGAACTGGTGGCGGAGGCGATCCACGGCCTTGGCCGCCGCCGGACCAAGCCGTTCGTGCCGATCAACATGGCCGCCATTCCCCGCGAACTGATCGAGGCGGAACTGTTCGGCTATGAAAAGGGTGCGTTCACGGGCGCCCATAGCCGCACGGCCGGCAAGTTCGAGCAGGCGCAGGGCGGCACGCTGTTCCTCGACGAGATCGGCGACATGCCGATGGAGGCGCAGACGCGGCTGCTGCGCGTGCTTCAGTCCGGCGAGGTGACGACCGTCGGCGGCTCCAGTTCGGTCAAGGTGAACGTGCGGATCATCGCGGCGACAAACCAGCATTTGCCCAGCCTGATAGCGGAGAGCCGTTTCCGCGAGGATCTCTATTACCGTCTGAACGTGGTTCCCATCCATCTGCCCGCGCTGCGCGACCGGCGGGATGACGTCACCCTTCTCGCCCGCCATTTTCTTGAGGCGGCGGCGAATGAGGGGCTGCCCCGCAAGACGCTGGCTGATGATGCAGCGGCGCTTCTGGGCAGCTATCACTGGCCGGGCAACGTCCGCGAACTACAGAACCTGATGCAGCGACTCGCGGTCCTCTCGCGTGAGAATGTGATCACACCGGACATCATCCGGCAGAACCTGCCGCTCGGGGGCAGTGTCAGCGGTCCTGCGACGGTCACCGCCGACACGCTGGCGGAGGCGGTTCGCCTGTGGGCACGCGATCAGTTGGGCATAGGCGGACTCGCCGCGCGTGAAATGCTGTATAACGACCTGCTGGAGATCGCGGAGCCCGTCCTCCTGAGCGAGGTTCTGCGCAGCGTTGACGGCAACCAGATCCGCGCGGCGAGCCTGCTCGGCATCAACCGGAATACCTTGCGCAAGAAACTGACCGACCACGGGCTCGATCCGCTCAGCCTGCGTCAGGGCGACTGAACCCGCCACACGCAAGATTCGCGATCAGGTGAGGCGCAGCTCCGCCGGGTAGCGGAGTAATACAAAATACTGTGTTTGATCGGGCACGCCGTTGTTGTAATGATGCAACTAATGGCGAACATGCCCGATACGGATGCCGAGACGATCAGCCGCTGGCGGCAATATCTTCCCGCTGCACTGCGTTCCCGCGATCTGGCTGTGGTCGCGGAGGTCGCGACGTTGCTCGCGCTCGGCTGTACCGCGCTCATTACCTACATGCTGGTCTCGCGTCAGGGGCAGTCCTACACGCTGCTGACGCCGCCGATCGTGGCGCTGCTGCTGGTCGCGAATCTGGTCCCGGCGATCGCCATTCTGGTGCTGATCGGCCGCCGCGTCGCAAAAAATCGCGCGGCCCGTTCGCCGGTGGGCAGCGACGGCCAGCTTCACGTCCGCCTGGTCGCTATCTTCTCCATCATCGCCAGCGTGCCGATGCTGCTGGTGGTGATCTTCGCCTCGCTGCTGTTCCAGTACGGCGTGCAGTTCTGGTTCTCCGACAGTGCGCGCGGCATGCTCCAGAACGCGAGCGATTTCGCACGCGGTTATTACGAGCAGAACGTCCGGGAGGTCGGCGAGGAAACGCTGACCATGGCGGGCGACCTGCGCGATTATCTGAACGAATCCAGCGTATCGAGCCCCAAGTTCGTTGAGGGCTATATCTATCAGGTGGTCGGGCGGAAGCTGAACCGCTCCGCGATCATCGAAGTGGGGAAGGACGGTGTTGCGCGGACGGCGGCGACCGTGGAGCCCGAGCAGCGACCGGCCCGGGAGATATTGTCGAAGGACGTGATGGAACGGCTGTCGCGCGGCGAAAGCGTGGTGGTGAAGGTCCGGGCGAACCAGATCGAGGCTGTCACGCTGCTCTACCCCGATACCCGCACTTATCTGTACGCGACGCGTGACGCAGGTACGCTCGGGTTCAGCCAGGTGGAGCGGGCGCAGGCCGTGCTCGCGGATTATGACGATTTCGCCGCCCAGTCCCGGCAACTGCAGTTGCGCTTCAACATCGCCTTGTTCGTGGGCTCGCTGCTGCTGGTCGGCATCGCGGTCTGGATCGCGCTGAAGGTCGCTGACTGGCTGGTGCGACCGGTCAACGAACTGGTCGATGCGGCGCGGCGGATCACGGCGGGCGACCTTTCGGCGCGCGTGTCTGGCCCGCATGCACGCGACGAGATCGGCACGCTCGCCAGCGCGTTCAACCGGATGACGCAGCGGCTGGAGGCCCAGACGAGCGCGCTGGTGTCTGCGAACAGCCAACTCGACAACCGCCGCGCGCTGATAGAGGCGATCCTGTCCGGCGTGACCGCTGGCGTTCTCTCGATCGATCACGCGGGCACGGTCAGGCTGATGAACAGTTCCGCACTGGCGATCCTGGTCGACGAGGGCGGGGCCGACCCGGTCGGCCAGCCGCTCTCGGCGATTGCCACCGAACTGTCCGAACTGGTCGAGTCGAAGGACAATGCGGGCGTCGTTCAGGTGCGGGCGCATGGCGAATTGCGGACGCTGGCGGTCAAGGTGTCGCAGGATGCGACCGGCCATGTCCTGACCTTCGACGACATCACGCAGCAGCTGTCCGATCAGCGCCGCGCGGCATGGGCCGACGTCGCCCGCCGCATCGCGCATGAGATCAAGAACCCGCTGACGCCGATCCAGCTTGCCGCCGAGCGCCTGCAGCGCCGCTATGCCGATGAGGTGACCAGCGACAAGAGCACATTCTCGCGCCTGACGGGCACGATCGTCCGGCAGGTGGGCGACCTGCGCCGGATCGTCGACGAATTCTCGTCCTTCGCGCGGATGCCCAAGCCGATCTTCCGGCGGGAGGCGATTGCCGACATCGCCCGCCACGCGCTTTTCCTGCATGAGGTTGCGCATCCCGACATCGCCTTTGAGTTCGTTTCAGATGTCGGCAGCGCCGAGATCGTCTGCGATCGCCGCCAGATCGGCCAGGCGCTGACGAACATCGTGAAGAACGCGGTCGAGGCGATCGAGCCCAAGCTTTCGGAAGCGGATAACGGTCAGCGCGGCCGCGTGCGCATGACGCTGGCGGTGCGGGACGAGCGGATGCTGATCACCGTGACCGACAACGGCATCGGCCTGCCGCCGGAACGCGAGCGCATTCTGGAACCCTATATGACGACGCGGGCCAAGGGCACGGGCCTGGGCCTCGCGATCGTGAAGAAGATCGTCGAGGAGCATTTCGGCGAGTTGACGCTGCGGGACGCGGAAGGGGGAGGGGCCAGTGTGGCCGTCTGCCTCGACACCGCGACGCTGGAGCGATTGGAGGAAGGGCGCGAAGCCGCGCCTGTGGAAGGAATGATGACGGCCCATGGCGCTTGATGTTCTGATTGTCGACGACGAGGAGGATATTCGTGACCTCGTCGCGGGCGTGCTGGAGGACGAGGGGTACGACCCTCGCACCGCCGCCACGAGCGAAGCTGCGATCGAGGCGCTGGACGCGCGCCGTCCGGCGCTGGTGCTGCTCGACGTGTGGCTTCAGGGGTCCAGTATGGACGGCCTGGAACTGCTCGACGAGATCAAGAAACGCGATCCCTCGATCCCGGTCCTGATGATTTCCGGCCATGGCAATATCGACACCGCCGTCGCCGCGATCCGGCGGGGCGCTGCCGATTTCATCGAAAAGCCGTTCGAGGCCGACCGGCTCCTGCACCTCGTCGCCCGCGCGACCGAGACGGAGCGGCTACGGCGCGAGAATCAGGCGCTGCGTGCCCGGATCGGGCAGGATGACGAACTGACCGGCAATTCGAGCGCGATCAACGGGGTGCGCGCGACGATCAAGAAGGTGGCGGCAACGGGCAGCCGGGTACTGATTTCCGGCCCTTCCGGCGTCGGCAAGGAGGTTGCCGCCCGCATGCTCCACGCCTGGAGCGGGCGGGCCGATGCGCCGTTCGTCATCGTCTCCGCCGCGCGCATGGACCCGGAACGGGTGGAGGAGGAATTGTTCGGGGTCGAGGACAGCGGCGGTCTCGTCCGTCCCGGCTATCTGGAACAGGCGCATGGCGGCACGCTTTACCTCGACGAGATCGGCGACATGCCGATCACGACGCAGGGAAAGATCCTGCGCGTGCTGACTGAGCAGAGCTTTACCCGCGTTGGCGGTCAGCGCGTGGTGAAGGTTGACGTGCGCGTGATCTCCTCGACTGTACTCGACCTCGCCAAGGAGATTGAGGAGAAGCGCTTCCGGGAAGACCTGTTCTACCGTCTGAACGTCGTCCCGCTGGTCATTCCGGCGCTGGCGGAGCGGCGCGATGACATCCCTCCGCTGGTCGATCATTTTCTGGCCCGCTTTGCAGCCGAACGGCGCGCGCCGTCGCCCGACGTGGCGACAGACGCCATGGCCGCGTTGCAGGCCGGCGAGTGGCCCGGCAACGTCCGTCAGCTTCGCAATGTCATCGAACGGACGATGATTTTGGCGCCAGGTGATCGGATCGGCCGGATAGAGCTGGACATGCTGCCGCCGGAAACCACCGGCGGGGCGGGGAATGACGGCTTTGGTCCGGGCGCGATCATGGGGGCGCCGTTGCGCGAGGCGCGTGAGAGCTTCGAGCGCGAATATCTGCGCGTCCAGATCCGGCGTTTTTCGGGCAATATTTCCCGTACGGCAACGTTCATCGGCATGGAACGTTCGGCGCTTCACCGGAAGCTGAAACTGCTGGGAATCACGGACGGGAAGGACGGCGGCTGACCCGTTCGCAGGACGGAAATCCGCAATCCTGTTCTTCCGAGGTAGACCTTTCTTCGCAACTGCGGTAAGACCGCCATCGGTCCTTCGATGTGCGGAGGGCAGGCACGATGCCCTGCAAGGGCACTCGAGCGGGCAACGTCCCGCCAATAATGGAAGGCTGAATTATGCCGGACAAAGTCAACAACCTTCAGGATATTTTCCTAAACAGCCTGCGCAAGAGCAAGACGCCGGTGACCATGTTCCTGGTCAAGGGCGTGAAGCTTCAGGGCATCATCACCTGGTTCGATAACTTCTCGGTTCTGCTGCGGCGCGATGGCCAGTCGCAGCTCGTCTACAAGCATGCGATCTCGACCGTCATGCCTGCCTCGCCGATGGACCTCACCGATGTCCGCAAGAGCGTGGAGGCGAACGACCGTAAGCCGCGCCTGCTTCAGGAGATATTCCTGAACGCCGTGCGGAAGTCGGGCGATTCGGTCACGATGTTCCTCGTGAACGGCGTCATGCTTCAGGGTGAAATCGCGGCCTATGACCTGTTCTGCATGCTGCTCGCGCGCGACGGCATGGTACAGCTCGTCTACAAGCACGCCATTTCGACCGTGCAGCCCGCGCATCCGCTCGACCTGTCGGGCGAAGGCGAGGACGACGAGGACTGAGGTCTAGCCTTCCATGAGCGTTTTCGACCGCGACAGCGGGGATGAGGTCACGCGCGGCGCCCGCGCCGTCGTGGTCCATGCCGACCTGCGTGCGGGCGACCGGCGCGACGTCGATGCCCGGCTGGACGAGGCGAAGGGCCTTGCTCTAGCCATCGGCATCGACGTGCGCGCGGCGCAGGGCTTTCGCGTGCGGGAACGTCGCCCGGCGACCCTGTTCGGCAGCGGTCAGGTTGACGCCATAACCGCCCTCGTCGCGGACAATGAGGCGGAGCTGGTCATCGTCGACAATCCGCTGACGTCGGTCCAGCAAAGCAATCTGGAAAAGGCGACCAGCGCCAAGGTCATCGACCGCACCGGCCTGATCCTCGAGATATTCGGTGAACGGGCAGCGACCAACGAGGGGCGACTTCAGGTCGAACTGGCCCATCTCGATTATCAGGCGGGCCGTCTGGTCCGCAGCTGGACCCACCTCGAGCGGCAGCGGGGCGGCTTCGGCTTCCTCGGCGGACCCGGCGAAACCCAGATCGAGGCTGACCGCCGGATGATCCGGGACCGGATGGCGAAGATCCGGCGCGAACTCGATCAGGTGACGCGGACCCGCAGCCTCCATCGTGCCCGGCGGCAAAAGGCGCCCTGGCCGGTGATCGCACTCGTCGGCTATACGAACGCCGGAAAATCCACACTTTTCAACCGCTTGACGGGCGCTGACGTCATGGCGGAGGATCTGCTGTTCGCGACGCTGGACCCGACCATGCGGCAGATCGCGTTGCCCGGCCTCGACAAGGCGATCCTCAGCGATACGGTCGGTTTCGTGTCCGATCTGCCGACCCAGTTGATCGCGGCCTTCCGCGCGACGCTGGAGGAAGTGCTGTCCGCCGATCTCATCGTCCATGTCCGCGACATCGCGCATCCCGACACGGAGGCGCAGCGGGCCGATGTGCTGGACGTGCTGGAGGAACTGGGCGTCATCGGGGAGGCGGTGGAACATGCGCCGCCGATCATCGAGGCATGGAACAAGGCCGACCTCCTCCACGGTGAAGAAGCCGTTCACGTGCACACACTCGCGGCACGCAACGAGCATGTGGTGCTGCTGTCCGCGATGAGCGGGGAAGGGGTGGCCGATCTCCAGCGCCGGATCAGCGATCTGCTGACGGCGGGGGCCAGCGTCCATCATTTTGTCCTCGACGCCGCGAACGGCGCTGCGCTCGCCTGGCTGCACGAGCATGGCGAGGTGCTGGGCACGCAGGCGGAGGAGGGGGGCACCCTGTCCGTGGAAGCGCGACTGAGCGATGCGGCCGCAGCCCGGTTCAGGTCACGCTGGCAGGGCGCTTAAAGCGGGCGCGCCATCACCAGAGCATCGACATAGCCCTGTCCCGGATGGTGAAACGCCTCGGGCAGGCGGCCAACCGTAGTGAAACCCATGTCCGTCCACAGCATGACGGCGCGCGCGTTCGTGCTCACCACGAAGTTGAACTGCATTGCACGAAAGCCCCGCCTGCGCGCTTCGTCCATCGAATGCGCACACATCGCGCGGGCGACCCCGCGTCCCGACGCTTCGCGCGCCGTCGCATATCCGGCATTGGCGACATGGGCGCCGCCGCCCATTTGGTTCGGGCGCAGATAATACAGACCGGCGATAGTCCCGTCGCGACAGGCCACGAAGGGAACGCGGTCGCCGGCTGTCCAGTACGCGAGCACCTCCTCGCGAGACATGTCACGGGGCAGTGCGAACACCTCGCCATCCCGGATCAGCGGTTCCAGTATCGCCCAGATCGCGGCGTGATCGGCAACGACCGTGGGGCGAATGAGGAGGGGGGTCATTTTCGCTTGGCCACCTGCCAGAGCGCTTCCTTCTGATCGAGCGGCAGGCCCGGAAAGCTCTCCCCGGCGATATCCTCCATCAGGCGGAAACGACGCTCGAATTTGGTATTGGCCCGTCGCAGGGCGGCTTCCGGGTCGGCGCGCCAATGACGGGCATAATTGACCACCGCGAACAACAGGTCGCCAATCTCTTCTTCTCGCTCATCTTCTGAAGTTGCATTAACAACCTCTTCAATTTCTTCAAATATCTTTTCCTTCGATCCTTCAGAATCCGGCCAGTCGAAGCCGACGCGCGCCGCGCGCTTCTGGAGTTTTTCGGCGCGGAGCAAGGCAGGCAGGGCGACCGCCACGCCTGCGAGCGCACTATCATCCGGATCGGCATTCGCCGCACGCTCGGCCGCTTTGATCGTTTCCCATTGCGCGTGCCCGTCGGTCCGCGTGCCTTCATCCACGAAGACATGCGGATGCCGGCGGATCATCTTTGCGCAGATGCCGTCTATGATATCGGCCAGCCGGAAGTGACCGGCCTGTTCGGCGATACGGGCGTGAAAGACGACCTGGAGCAGCAGGTCGCCTAGCTCGTCGCAGAGTGCTGCCATATCGGCACGCTCGATGGCGTCCGCGACCTCATAGGCTTCCTCGATCGTATACGGTGCGATCGTGGCGAAGTTCTGTGCGATGTCCCACGGGCACCCATGCGCCGGGTCACGCAACCGCGCCATGATCCGCGCCAGAGGCATGATGTCGGCATAGCTGGCTTGTTCCTGACCATCGGGAATCGAAAGCGGTTCGGCTGGGGAGGACGCGTTGGAGGCTGGCTGTTGGCTCAAGACATTCACCTGTCGATAAGTTCGATAATATATATTATGTTAAATACGAGACGGGCCGGATGGACTGCAAGCCACCTGACAGCTCTCTCCTCGTGCCTTCAAATTCTCACTTTGAAGTCGAATGGTTGTACACGGATGATCACGAAACCCTAGGGCCGATCGTCGTTCGGATGATGATCGGACCGCACGATAGGTTCATCAGCGATTTTCATTTGTCATGGTGCGCCTTATTGGCCAATCGGATCGGCAAGCCGTTTGGGGGAATCGCATGTCCGAATTTTCGCCTTTCATCGTTGGTCTGGGTGGTACCACGCGTCCGGGCTCCTCATCGGAGCGATTGCTGCGTTATGCGCTGTCTGCCGCTGAAAAACAGGGTGCGCGTGTTCAGCTGTTTGACGGCCCCAGCCTCAATTTGCCGCTTTACGCGCCGGAAGATCTGAGCCGAGCCGACGGCGCTGTGGCATTGGTGGAGGCGCTCCGTCAGGCGGATGGCGTGATGATCGCTTCGCCGGGCTATCATGGTTCCATCTCCGGCCTGATCAAGAACGCGCTCGATTATGTCGAGGACATGGCGAAGGACGAGAATGTCTATCTGGACGGCAAGGGCGTCGGCCTGATCGCCTGCGCCTATGGCTGGCAGGCCACGGGTTCGACCCTGAATGCGCTGCGGTCGATCACTCACGCCCTGCGCGGCTGGCCCACGCCGCTGGGCGTCGCGATCAATACGGCGGGGCAATGCCTCGACCCGGATGGCATTCCCGTCGATGCGGCTGTGCGCGGACAGCTCGAAATGCTCGCGAGCCAGGTCATCGCATTCGCCCGCTGGCGTAAGGCCGGCCATGTGATGACGACACCGGCCTGAACCGCTGGAACTGCGCTTATTCCGCGCGCGGTTGCAGCACCATCTGGTCGTCTTCCACGCGCCAGCTGCGAAGCTGGGACAGGAAGTTCATGCCCAGCACGTTCACCTCACCGAAGGCAGGGGAAACGAGCACGGGCAGGTCGGACGCATGGATGGCCCCTACCCTCAGCTCTCTGACGGTCGCATGGCTGGCCGTGGCTTGGCCGTTGGCGGTGTCGACAAACGCGATCCGTTGGCGGTCGATATCGAGGCCCGCCGTTGTGGCGGTGCTTTCCGACAGGGCCGTGACCGTCGCGCCGCTGTCAATCAGGAAACGGGCGGGCTTGCCGTCCACGGTGCCGTCCAGCCAGTAATGGCCGTCCTGTGACGCTGCGACGCGGATGGCCCCGCCGCTGACGCTTTGCCGCGGCGCGCCGGTCAGCTCGGTCAGCATCCTGCCCGTGACGAGGCCGATCTCGCGCCGGAAGCTGAACAGGCCCAGCACGACGGCGAATATCGCGGCCCAGGCGAGGATCATGCCCAGCGTGCCGCGCAGGCTCATCCTGCGGGATGCGAGCGCGGACACCACGAGGACCAGCGCCAGTATGTACCAGATCGTCCGGGCAAGCTGATCACCGCTCATGACGCCCCCTCCTTTTCACGCGATCGTGATCACCTGCCCGTCATAGCCCGGTTCGACGCCCGCCGGGAGTGCCTGGCGCAGCGTCGCATAATCCATGCTCTGGTCCATGTGGGTCAGGATGGCGCGGCCCGGCCGTGCAGCCTCGATCGCGGCGAGCGTCAGCGCCAGATGCGGGTGGGTCGGATGCGGCTTGTGGCGCAATCCATCGACGACCCAGATGTCGACCCCGGCGAACAGAGCGGCCATGTCCGGCGTCACGACATGGAAATCGGTCGCATAACCGATGGAGCGTCCGCCCGCCTCGAACCGGAACCCTGTCGAGAAGATATCGCCATGCGGCTGATCGACGCAGCGGATGGCTATGTCCCCGATGGTCAGCGCGTCCGGCAGGGGGTTCGGGGCGATGATCGGGGGATAATTGCTGTGCCCGGCAAAGGCATAACTGAAGCGCCTTTGGAGCAGCGCGAGGGTTTGCGCTCTTGCATAGCCGGGCATCGGCCCCCGCCGGTGATGCGCCAGCTGGCGAATATCGTCGATGCCGTGGCTGTGGTCGGCGTGGTCGTGCGTCCACAGGACGGCGTCGATGTCGATGACACGGGCGGCGAGCAGTTGCTCCCGCATGTCCGGCGAACTGTCGACGAGCAGGCGGGTCGACGCCGTTTCGACCAGTATCGAGGGACGGGTGCGCCGGTTCTTCCGTTCGCCGGGATCGCAGGCGCCCCAGTCGTTGCCGATCCGGGGCACCCCGGACGACGTACCGCTGCCAAGGACCGTGACCGTCAGCGTCACGCAACGACCTTCGCGAACAGCGTGCGGAAATTGGCGGAGGTATAATCGGCAAGGTCTTCGGCGTCTTCACCCCGCAGTCCGGCTAGAAAGCGGGCGGTGTCGGACACGAACGCCGGTTCGCACGGCTTCCCGCGATGCGGGACGGGCGCGAGAAAGGGCGAGTCGGTCTCGATCAGCAGCCGGTCGGCGGGCAGCCGTGCGGCCGTTTCCTGGAGGTCGCGCGCGCTCTTGAACGTCACGATGCCGGAAATGCTGATGTAGAAGCCGATCTCCATCGCCATGTCGGCAAAGGCGTCGCTGGCGGTGAAGCAGTGGATGACGCCGGGGAAGACCCCCTTCCCCATCTCCTCCCGCAGGATCGCGATCGTGTCCTCCTCCGCCTCGCGGGTGTGGACGACGAGCGGCAGGCCGGTGTCCCGCGATGCCGCGATATGCGCGCGGAAGGACGCCTTCTGCCGGTCGCGATCGCTGTGGTCGTAATAATAATCGAGGCCGGTCTCGCCGATGCCGATCACCCGGGGATGGCGCGCCCTCTCGACCAGCTTGGCCGTATCGATATGGGGATGCTCGTCCGCCTCATGCGGATGGCTGCCGACGGTCGCCCAGACGTCCGGCTCACGCTCCGCGGTGCCCAGAACGGCGTCCCACTCGCTTTCGCGCGTCGCGATGTTCAGCATGGTGCCGACCCCGGCGTCGCGCGCGCGCGCCAGAACGGCCTGCTGCTCCTCGATCAGCCCCTTGTAGTTCAGATGGCAGTGGCTGTCGGTCAACATCACGGGAGGAGTCCTATCGGATAAGGTCGAAACATTCGGTTACGATGGATGTCGCGCATCCGCCTTCCCGCTCCGCATCTGCAACGCCACCGCCGGGACGGCAAGTATCCACATGCCCCATTCCATCATCAGGATGCGGACCAGTTCCGGCGTTGCGACCATGCCGTCGCCATACAGGAAACGCGTTGAGTTGAGGGCGAGGTGCACGATGCATGCGGGCAGCAGCGTGTGGCGCCACCCCTTCCCCCTCCCCAGCGCATAAATCTCGGCGGTCAGCAGGTGCATCACGACCGGGATCAGCGTCACGGCAAAGGCGAAGGTCAGGTCGGCGCCCGGTTCCAGCCAGACGAGGCCGGGCAAGGCGGTCGGCAGCATCGCCTTGGTAATGGCCAGTTCCCACAGGCCGAACGTCGAGACGAGCAGAAGGCCCTCGGCGCGCCTTGGCCGGCCCTCCGCCACCCGCCACTTCAGCGCCTCCTCGAACGGGATCACGGCATAGCGCAGGAGCAGCGCGGGCATGGCGGGCAGCAACAGGTTCGCCAGCACGATCGGCAGGGCGAAGAACAGCACGGATCGCAGGATCAACCGGCCCGGCCGTATGTCCAGCCATTCGGCAATCGCCATCACGATGATCAGCCCGACGGCCGCGGTGGTCAGCGAAAGGATGGTGAAGGCCGGCACGTCTTGTCTCCCGCCCGCCTTCCGCCCCTTACTCCGTCTCCGCCGGGAGTTCCAGGCGCGGGAACAGCGGCGTCGGCGGCGGCAGGACGAAGCCCGATGCGCGCAGTCCGGCATACCAGCCGCCCTGCGTCATGGCGGCATATCCGCGCGCGTCGGCCGGTACGCCCATCGCGTCGAGCAGCGCGGCGGCGCTGGCGGGAATCACCGGCTGGATCATCGCGGCCAGCGTGCCGATCGCTTCGTAGAGGGTGGCGAGCACAGCCTCCATGCGCTCCGGGTCGGTCTTGCGGAGCGCCCAGGGCGCCTGCGCGTCGATATAGGCGTTGCAGGCAAAGACCGCCCGCATCCATGCCTCGATGGCTTGCGACGGGGCAAGGTCCTCCATCGCAGCCGCGAACTCGGTTCCTGCGGTGCGGACCTGCGCGAGCAGCGCCGCGTCGACCTCCGCCACGCCGCCACCCGACGGCAGCGCCCCGGCGAGGTTCTTGGCGATGAAGCTTAGCGTGCGCTGCGCCAGATTGCCGAAGCTGTTGGCGAGGTCGCTGTTCGCGCGGCCGACGATCGCCTCGGCACTATAGCTGCCGTCATTGCCGAAGGTGACTTCGGACAGCAGGAAATAACGAAGTTGATCGACACCGAAGCGATCGGCCAGTTCGAGCGGATCGGCGACGTTGCCGAGCGATTTCGACATCTTCTGCCCGCGATTGAGCAGGAAGCCGTGGCCGAACACCTGCTTGGGCAAGGGCAGGTCGGCGCTCATCAGGAATGCGGGCCAGTAAACGGTGTGGAACCGGACGATGTCCTTGCCGATGATATGGGTGATGTCCCCGCCCTCGGCCCAGTAGCGTGCCATGCGCTCCGCATCGTCGGGATAGCCGCAGCCGGTCAGATAGTTGGTGAGCGCGTCTACCCACACATACATCACATGCCCCTGCGCGCCGGGCACCGGCACGCCCCAGTCGAAGCTGGTGCGCGATACGCTGAGGTCGGCAAGGCCGCCCTCGACGAAGCGCATGATCTCGTTGCGCCGGCTTTCCGGCCGGATGAAATCCGGATTGGCAGCGTAGAGGTCCAGCAGCTTCTGCTGATAGGCAGACAGGCGGAAGAACCAGCTTTCCTCGACGGTCCAGGTGACCGGCGTTCCCTGCGGGGACAGCTTCTCCTCCCCCTCCCCGTCGACCAGCTCCTTCTCGTCGTAGAAGGCTTCGTCACGGACCGAATACCAGCCCTCGTAACGGCCCAGATACAGGTCGCCCTTCTTCTCCATCGCCTGCCAGATCGCCTGGCTGGCACGGATATGATCCGGCTCGCTGGTGCGGATGAAGCGATCATAGCTGATCGCAAGTTTGTTCGCCATCTCTTTGAAATAAGATGACATCTCGTCCGCGAGTTCGCGCGGGGTAATGCCGCGCGCACGGGCAGTCTGGTCCATCTTCAGGCCGTGCTCGTCCGTGCCGGTCTGAAAGAATACGTCCCGTCCGTTCATCCGCTGGAAGCGGGCGAAGGCATCGGTCGCGATCGCCTCATAGGCATGGCCGATATGCGGGCGGCCATTGGGATAGCTGATGGCGGTGGTGATGGTGTAGGGTCGGGCCATGCCGGAGGCTCTAGAGTGATTTCCGGCGGAAGGGAACATTCCACCGTGCGGAAATGAAGCCGCCCGGACGTCACCGCCTGAACCGGCTACCTCGCGCCTTCCTCCGCCAGTCCCGCGACGAGACTTCCCAGTTCGAACGCGACGCTTGCCGGATCGAGCGACAGGAGCATCGCGCCGGAGGCAAGCTGCCGCGCCTGCTCCCACGCATCGAGCGCATCGCGCATCGGGCCGCCCGCGCGTGACCGGGCGACATCGGCGATGAAGGAGGGCGCGCGCTCCAGCATCGCTTCATAGCGCGGACGCCCGGCCTTCGTCGCCATCGAGCGGGCCAGCGCCAGCCGCGCTATATTGCCGGGGTCGCCGTCAGACAGGATCGCGCGCAGCGCCTTTTCCACGTCCGCTGCGCCACTGTTGCCGAAGGTCAGCGCCCGGCCCGGACTGCCCTTGCCCAATGTCACGAGCGCATCGATCTCCTCCGCCGGGGTATCGGCCATCTTCTCCTGAACGATCCGCCGCACCAGCGCGTCGGGCAGTGCGGGAAAACGCAATATGCGGCAGCGGGAGCGGATGGTGGGCAGCAGGCGCGCGGGCGCATGGCTGACCAGGAAGAAGATCGTGCCGAGCGGCGGCTCCTCCAGATTCTTCAGCAGGGCATTGGCGGCATTGCGTTCCAGATCGTCGGCGCTGTCGATCACCACGACCCGGCGCTGCGACAGGGACGGGACCGTCGCGAACATCCGCTGGAGCTGGCGCACCTGATCGATGCTGATGTTGCGCTTGCGATCCCCCGTATCGGTTTCGAGCCGTTCCAGTTCGGCATAGTCGGGATGCGCACCTGACTGGAACAGCCGCGCCACGGGATGATCGTCCGGAACGGCAAGCCCCGGCAGGTCGATGGGCGGTCCCGCGGCATCCGCCAGCAGCCGCCTTGCCGCCGTCCGGGCGAAATGCGCCTTTCCGATGCCGCGCGGCCCGGCCAGTATCCAGCCATGGTGCATGCGCGGCCCAGCCGCTGCGTTCAGGATCACCTGCTCCTGCGCGTCCTGCCCCAGATAGGCCGGCCATGCTGACGTCATGGCAACAGGTCCGCCAGGGCGGCCATCAGGCGTCCGGTCACGTCATCGGCGGTTCCGCTCGCGTCGATCAGGCGGACACGTTCGGGCTCGTGCGCGGCGATGGCGGCGAAACGCCCGGCGACCTTGCGATGGAAGGCCGCATCGCGTCCCCCTATGCGGTCGCCCTCGCCCCCGTCCCGCGCATGGGCGCGTGCGGCGGCCTCGGCTTCGGGCAGGGTCAGGACGAGCGTCCGGTCGGGCAACAGCCCCTCGCTGCCGATCCGGTGCAGCGTCACGATATCATCGTCGCCCATGCCGCCGGTTTCGCCCTGATAGGCGCGGCTGCTGTCGAGGAAGCGGTCGGAAACGACCCATTGCCCGGCGGCCAGTGCCGGGCGGATGGTCCGCTCCACATGGTCGGCGCGCGCCGCCGCGAACAGCAGCGCTTCGGCGCGGGCGCCCCATCGGTCGGCATCGCCGGTCAGCAGCAGGCCCCGAATCGCCTCGGCACCCGCGCTGCCGCCGGGTTCCCGGGTCTCGACCACGTCCAGCCCGCGTTTCCGCAGGGCCTGGGCCAGCGCCCGCATCTGGGTCGACTTGCCTGCCCCTTCACCGCCCTCCAGGCTGATGAAGCGGCCGGTCATCCGAAGAAGGACAGGAGGCCGTTCCACAACCGGCCGAAGATGCCCGCCGCGGCCACGTCCTGCGCGGCGACGAGCGGCATGATCTGCGCTGGCGTGTCCGGCGTCGACACGACCAGTTGGGCGATCTCCTGCCCCTTGCTGATCGGTGCCTTGATCGGGCCGTTATAGATGACCTTCACCGTGATGTTGCCCGATGCCGACCGCGGCAAGGTGACGCCCAGATCGCGGGGTGCGACCAGCGCCACCGAACGGGCGCTGCCCATCTGGACCTCGGCGGTTTCGACCTGCGCGCCCTGCTTGAACAGTGGCTGCGCCTTCCACGCGCGGAAGCCCCAGTCCATGAACGATACGGATTCGGCGATCCGGCCGTTGAAAGTGTCGAGCCCGGCGACGACCATCACCAGCCGCCGCCCATTCTGGATGGCGGACCCGGTGAAGCCGAACCCGGCCTCTTCGGTATGGCCGGTCTTCAGGCCATCGGCGCCCTCGACCTTGCCCAGCAGGGGATTGCGGTTCGCCTGCTCGATGTCGGCGCCGCCCATGGTCTTGCCCCAGGTGAACGAGCGGGTCGCATAGAAATTCTTGTAGAGGTCCGGCGTCTCCAGGATCGTCGCCTCGGCGAGCTTCGCCAGGTCGCGCGCGGTCACATAGGTGACGCCCTCATCGGGCCAGCCGTTGCTGGTGCCGAAATGGCTGTCGGTCAGGCCGAGGCGCTGCCCCTCCTGATTCATCTGGGCGACGAACGCCTCCTCCGTTCCGGCGATGCCTTCGGCCAGGACAACGCAGGCGTCGTTCCCGGACAAGGTGATGATGCCATGAAGCAGGTCGCTCACCGACACCTGCTCGCCGGGCGAGAGGAACATGGTGGAGCCCGCCTGCGGTCCATGCCACCTCTGCCATGTTTCGGGGCGCACGGTGAATTTCGTGTCGAGCTTCAGCTCACCCTTCTGGATCAGGCGGAACGCGACATGGGCGGTCATCATCTTCGCCATGGACGCGGGCGGCATCCGCTTCTCGCCGCCCTTGTCGTACAGCACCGCGCCCGACGACAGATCCTTCATGTAGGCGATGGGCGCCGCGCTGGTGTAGGGCGGCGCCGCCGCGACGAGCGGCTGTGCGGCGAGAGCGAGGAGGAACGCTGCTGCGAAGGCTTTCTTCATGATGATCCCGGATCGTGCCCTGTTCTGGGGTGTCGTTGGTCTTGCGACGGCCCTGCGTCGTTATCGATGCCCATTAGCCATATTGGGGCCATTGTGGAAAGCCCTTCCGGCGCGTCCCGTCAGCCTGCGGTCACGGTTGCCCGCCCCTGCCCCCGCCGCCGGGGATCATGGCGTCACTCGCCACCGCATTGACCGGACCACCGGCCAGCTGCCCGCGCAGGGCCTCCAGCAGCGTGGCACTGGCCTGTGCCCGCTCCGGCGCGCGCTTGCCCTTTCGCAGCTTCGCCCGGTCCGCTTCGGGCGGATTGACGCGGCGCACGCGCACGGCCGCAACGCCGCTCTGCCGGATTCCCAGTTGCTCCGCCGCCCCGCGCGACAGGTCGATCACCCGGCCGCGCGCGAACGGGCCCCGGTCGTTGATCCGCACCAGTATCGTGCGTCCGGTGTCGAGTGCCGTCACCTCGACATAACAGGGCAAGGGCAGCGTCTTGTGCGCGGCCGTCACCCCGCCCGGCTCGAAACGCTCGCCATTGGCGGTCATGTTGCCGGATTCGGAGCCGTACCAGGAGGCGTAGCCGAGCGCGTCATAGTCGGCCGTGTCGGCCGGAGCATAAGTGATGCCCTTGATCGTGTAGGGCTTGCCCACCCGTACCGGTGTGTCGGCGACCGGCCGGTAGCGTGTCCCGCCGCCCACCGTGCCGCAGGCGGACAGCGTCAGCGCCAGCAGCAGGGCCGTGCCCGCGCCGCGCATCCTATTGCTGCACGGCATTGGCGAGCAGCCCTACGGACAACGCGTAGAAGTTCGAGCAGTTATAATCGAGGATCACGCGATAATTGCCGGTCAGCAGATAGGCGGTCTTCCCCGGCCCGTCGGGTTCGAGCAGTGTCGCCAGCACGGAGTCGCCCGGCCAGGCCACGCCCTGCGGCACGACGCCGCGCTGACGCCACTCCGCCATGGTGAGCCAGCGGCTGTGGCGTTGCATCACCCGGGGACAACGCGGCGCGTTGGTACGGGTGGCAACCGACGCACGGTCAAGGGTCGCGGGAACCGTGACCGCGATGCCCCAGGGCTGTCCGCGCCGCCAGCCTGCGCTGACGAAATAATTGGCGATGGACGCCAGCGCGTCAGCCTCGCTGGTCCAGATGTCGGCTTTTCCGTCGCCATCGCCGTCCCGCGCCATCTTCAGGTAGACGCTCGGCAGGAACTGGGGATAGCCGGTGGCCCCGGCCCAGCTTCCGACCAGCCGGGATCGCGGCACGCCGCTGTCGAGCATCTTCAGGGTCGCGAGCAGTTCGGGCTCGAACAGGGTACGCCGACGCCCTTCATAGGCGAGCGTCGCGAGGGAGCGGATAAGGTCGAAGTCGCCGGTGAACGCGCCATAGTTGGTCTCATGGCCATAGATCGCGACCATGATCGCCTCCGGCACGCCGGTCTGCGCTTCGATCTGCGAGAGTTTCGCGCGATTGGCGGCATAGGCGATCCGCCCCCGGTTGATCCGCGCCGCGTCGACGTGCCGCTGGCGGTAGGGTTCGAAATCGGGGATCGGTGAATCGAAACTGCCGCCCGGCTGCGACTGGTCGAGCGCCACTACGCGCGGGTTGGGCGTCAGTGCCGGGAACACGCCGTTCAGCGTCGCATCCGAAATCCCCATCGCCCGCGCCTTGGGGCGAAGGCCGTTCAGATAGGCCTGGAACCCGGCATCGACCGGCACGGGCTGGACCGTCGTGGGGGATGCAGCGCCCTGCGGCGGCATCTCCTGGCTGGCGGCCGGGGTCGCCGCCAGCAGGACGGCGAGAATGGCGGAACGCATGCAAATCTCCCTTTCGCACCCGTTGTCGCACAGACCCGGCAGAAGGTGAATCCCCTTTCGTTCTCATGCCGTCGCAAGTTTTACCTTGGCAACGCGCGCCGGGACGATAAGACGGCGCCACCGGACAGGTGGCCGAGTGGTTTAAGGCAGCGGTCTTGAAAACCGCCGTGGGTGCAAGCTCACCGTGGGTTCGAATCCCACCCTGTCCGCCGGATCGCGAACGACGGCGTCACCCGGCCTGCGTAATGCGATAGCTTCCCTGCCCGTCCTGCCGTACCTCGATCTCTGCCGTCCATGGCCGGTCGCCGTCGATCGTTATCGTGCAGAGCGTCGCCTGCCTGCCCGGTTCCAGCAGCGCGTGGCCGCTCTGGCGCAGGCGCGATCCGCCGGTCACGTCCAGCACGTAGGATATGGCTGTGCGCGCGCTGGCGAGGCCGATCACGGACAGGCGCACCTGACCGTCTTCGCCGGTCGTCGTTTCCAGCCGGACCGCATGCCCTTCATGCACCGGGGTGGCGTCCTTGGACTGTACGGACATGGGGCCATGCTCCTGTCTGGTTGCGCCCGTCTGGCCCTCGCCGGCCGGCTGGCTCAGTAGAACCGCCAGCGCCCATGCGCCTCCCGGCGGCGTCATGGCTGATCCACCTTCGGCATGCTGGTGCCATCCCCGCCTCTGGCGGCCAGGGCGTCGGCCCCCTCGGGCGGTTTCAGCGGCATGATGTCGCTGTCTATGCCGAAGATCGTGTTGGCGCCGGGAAAGCTGTTCAGGAATTGCGACAGCGCCTCCGGCCCTATCTCGCGCGCGATCAGTTCCGGCGTGGGCTGCTGACCCCGTTGCCGGATCGTCTGCCACACGCCCGCAACCTCGTCGTACAGCGCGCGCCGCCCGTCGGCGCTGTCGACGACGCCTATCTCCTGTTCCGGATTGGCGTCATCGTCGGTCAGGCGCGCATTGCGGGGCAATTGTTCGATGCCGGTCTCATGGGCATCCGCGCCGCGACGGCCGGCATCGATCTGCTCCTGCGCGCCTGCGTCGAGGCCACCCTCCCGGGTGCCGATCTGGTCGATGCCCGACGAGGTGTCGGCCCGCGGTTTGTCGGTTGCGGTCTGTGCCGATGCGCGCGACAGGATGGTACCGGTCAGCAACACGCCGATCAGCAGCGCCGCGCCAATGATCGCGCGTCCGATGCCATCGGGCGGCCATCGCACCCGCCCCGTCATGGCCGCGTCTGGGAAATGACGACCGCGCCGCCGCCGCTTTGCGTCACGTCGATGTCGAGCGCGGTTCCTGTCTGGCTCAGCACGGCGCCGTTGCCGTCCCCGTTCTGGGTCAGGGCCATCCGGTTGTCGTCGCCATATTGGCTGAGGTCGGCGCTGTTCCCGTTGCCGTTCTGCGTCAGGCTGATCTCGTTAAAGCCGCCTGCGACGCTTTCCTGCGCGAGGGTTGCGTCATTGCCGGCGCCGGTCTGGAGCACGGCCGCAAGGTTGCTCCCACCCCCGTTGCCGCGCTGCGTTGCCGTCAGCCGGTTGAGGCTGCCGGTCACGATGGCGGCAATGTCGCTGGCACCGCCGCCCGATTGCGTCAGCCGTGCCTCATTGCCGTCGCCGCTCTGCTCCAGAGCCGCATGATGCCCGGCGCCATCCTGCCGCAGGTCGGCAAGGTTGCCCGTGCCCACCTGAAGCACGGACAGTCGGGGGTCGAGCCCGGCCTGCGCCTGCGCCGGTGAGGCGAAGCCCGCCAGCACCATCGCCGGCAAGGCACGAAGGACACTGTTCCACATGGCACATCCCAATGATCCGGGGAGCGCGGGAGGACGGCCCTGATTGCCTTCCTCCCGCGTCCCGCGCCGTTACGCCCGCGCCGTCACTGGGCGACGTTCGCGATGTTGTACGCACCCGACTGTGTCACGGCCGAGCTGTTGCCGTTCGAATATTGCGTGACGAAGGCCTGATTGCCTACGCCCGACTGATCGACGGTGGAGCCGTTGTCGCTGCCATATTGCAGCACCAGCGCATATTGGCTGAGGCCGGACTGGGTGACGGTCGAGCTGTCGTTGTCGCCATATTGGCCGACACCGGCATAACTGCCGTAACCGGTCTGGCTGATCGACGAGCTGTCATTGTCGCCGGTCTGCTCGTTGACGGCATAATTGAGCGTGCCCTGCTGGGTGATGCTCGACGTGCCGCCGTCACCATATTGGTAGATCTCACCGGCATTGTCGCTGCCCGTCTGGGTGACGGAGGCGCCGTTGCCGTCACCGGTCTGATAGACATAGGCCTCGTTCGAATAGCCGCCCTGATCCACCGTGCTGCTGTTGCCGACGCCGACCTGATAGACGCTGGCATAATGGCTGCCGTCGCCACCCTGGTTGATCGACGAATAATTGCCCCAGCTTTCGTCGGTAAGGGCGAGTGTCGCGTCGCCCTGCGTCACGACCGCCGTGTTGTTGTCGCTCGACTGGGTGACATAAGATGTCTGGCCGTCATCAAGCTGGTCGACGGTCGCGCTGTTGTCGCTGCCCGACTGGTTGACCTGGGAAAAGGTCGATAGCGGGAAGGTGCTGGTATATTGCGTGACGTCGGCGGTGTTGTTGTTGCCGGACTGCGTGACCTCCGACGTGTTGATGATGCCGCCGGCCGTGCCGTCGTCACCCTGGGTGACGTTGGCCGTGTTGTACTGGCCGGATTGCGTCACGGTCGACGCGCCGCCGCTCAGGGCATTGATCTGGTCGATATTGGCGACATTGCCCAGGTTCGACTGGTTGATCGTGCTGGTCGAATTTTCGGCCAGTGCCGGAACGGCGACCATCATGGCCGAGGCCGAAACGGCAGCAAGAAGTAGTTTTCTCATCGCACTTCTCCATGTCTTGGCGCGGTCACGGCTTGCGCGTCCGCAGGAAACGACCGGGCAATCGCCCGACCCCACTTGCCGGCGGGATGGCGGCCGCGCGCACCGGCGACGGCGCGACCGGCGAGAGGCATTGAGGTTGCCCGAAGCCGCCTGTCGGAAGGACGCGCGCCTTCGTCCCGTTTCAGGGGGTGATCCCTTGCACGGAGCCGGAAACGGCGGCATTGTTCCGATCGTGAGGCTACTCACAACCCGGACGGGTTCTCGCAACCCGCCCGACCGGAGCCCATCAGCATCCTGGACCCAAACCTGTTTGCTGATGGGCCCCTCCAGCACCCCTGTCAGGTGCGGGAATCTCGTCTGTTCTCCTGTCTGCTCGTGGCGATCAATTCGGTTCGACCGCAGAAATCCGGGGTGTTCCAGTCGATGCCGGCGGAACGCTCGGCAAAGGCGGGCGGCGGAATGGCGACGGTCAGCCTGCCGACACCGGCGCCGGTCCAGCGCCGGTCGGTTTCCCGCAGGGGCGCAGGCGTGAATTTCATCCGCTCGATGATGGCGGGCGCCTGCGGGGCACCCGGCGCCGTTCCGGCGATCCGGGCATACAGCCGGGGCGCGGCGGTCGATCTCCGGTCCGCATTGGCCGGTTGCAGCGGCAGGGCCGCCATCATCCGGTCGATCGCGGGCGCCGTATCGCCGCGCAGGAATGCCTGCGGTTTCACGGTTGCCGGGGCCGACCGCATCGGGGCGTCGCGGCCCTGTTCCTTCACGACCGGCACGCCGGCCGGTTGCAGTGCCGTGGTCGCCTGACGCGCGGCGCACGAGCCGTTGACCGGGGTTCCGCGCGCATCGAGCGGCATCCGTACCTCCGCTTCCTTCATGCCGTCCCGCTGCGCCAGATAGCGGCGCAATATCCCCGCGCTCGCATCCTCCGTGGTGGAAAAGCACCAGAGGCCCTGTATCGTGCCCTCCAGGATCAGGCCGTACACCGCTTCCTCGATCGCCTGCTGCATGGCGAGTGCATCCGGTTCATTGAACGTGACGCCCGCCTCGATCTCCAGCAGTTCCTTGAACGCGACATACCGGAACGCGCTGGCGCCAAGGCCGACGGACGCAATCGACTTGCGCACGCTGACATTCGTCAGCACCTCGCCGGTCTTCACGCTGACCGCGCGCAGATAGATGGTGACCGTATCCTCGCGATATTTGGTGTCGCCGCCGATGCCCAGAAAGCGCGCGCCCAGACCGCCGGTCTTGGTATTGCTGTCATAACCGATGATGCCGCCCTCCAGCAGCAGTCCGGCGAACAGCAGCGGCGGTAATGCCTGCGGATTGATCTTCTTCTCACCCAGATAGGCGGAGCGCATTTCGCGGATGACGGCCCGCTCGCGCAGGATATTGTCCAGCCGTTCCCGTTCGATGACGGTGAACCAGTTGTGGCCGCCCGCCTCCTGCAACGCCTTGACCAGAATGGACGTCGCGCCCTGCGTCACCGCGCGGGACAGCGTCTGTACGCCATCGGTCGGCTTGAACTGCCCGGTCTGGTCGGAGAAGTTGTAGACCGCGACGGCGATCCGCTGTCCCGTCGGCGGCAGGTTCTGGAGCTTCAGCGTCCCCGGCGTCGCCTTGACCGGCGTGGCCGGGGCCCATGCGGCCCCGTGCTGCGTCGCGCAACTGCTCACCACCGGGCTGGCGAGCGCAATAAGGGTGATGGTTGCCGACGGTTTGCGCATCACAGGCCTCCAGCGCCGGTGGACAGCAGCGGCACCACAATGTCGGTAACCGACCCGTCGGCGAGATTGGAAATCGTCAGTTGCACGGAATCGATGCCGCGCACGAACGACACCTCCTGATCCCCGAAGCGGATGAGGCCGCTGTCCTGCGCATTCTCACCGAAGATGATATCGGTGATCTGCGTCGCCAGAGCCGACAGCAGGCGGCTTTGCAGGGTTCTCAGGAATTGGGCGGCCGGATCATTGCTGTTCGCGGTGCTGGGATCCTTGTACTTGTCCTGCGCATTGGCGGTGCCGAGCAGATGGCTGGAGTTGAACGGATTGCCGCCGAACGACGGGTTGACCGGCGTGTAGACCAGTTCAGAGGCGGACACCGCAGCCGGAAACAGCAGGGCGGCCCCAATAATGAGCGGTAGGCCCGCAAGAAGTCGCCGGAAGCGGTACGAGGAACCGGCACCTGCCGGGTGGTTTTCGTACACCGGTGTCGAGACATCTCTCCTACGCACGTCCCCCTCCATTCTGGCCACGCACGCAAAAAGCGCGCACTATTGTTCACGACAGCAGGATTATTTCCCTGTGCCATGTTCCGGCCATTTGGAGCCGGTGCGCGCCCGAATTGGAAACTTGTGCTTAATATAATCCTGTCCGAACACTGATCCAAATGGATTCATGAATATTTGTTCATCTTCACTTGCCTGGAAAAATCGGCCAACTTCAAAGAGTCGGACGAAATCGGTACGGAAACGCCACGAAATTGCGATGTTGCGAAAACGTAATGATGGGGATCATGCCATCAACTATGCGCTGATCGAGCGGCGAGTCGTTTCGCGCCCCATTCCCGCCACGCCGCATGACCATTGGCGCAGTTATGTCCATTATGGATCGACCATCCCAATATACCGATCCACAAGGAACGAATTGCTTCCGAAATGACTTTTAACTGCGTGCCGTCTTCCAGTGGCATGTGGCCGGAGATTATACTGTCATGCGTGTTCGTGGACCTGTCGTTGCCTGCGCCCTGGTGCTGAATATCCTGGCCGCTTCTCCTGTCGGCGCGCAGGAAGGGCAAACGCAGGACAAAAAGGAAGAGAAGCCCTCCGCCGTCGGCGGGACGGTCCGCAAGGCGGGTGACATTGCCTCACAGCCGGCAAAGGATGTCGGTATCAGCAAGTCGGAAATACCGCCCGTACTGGCCATTGCCAGCGAGGATCCCTACTCCACCGCCGGATTGAAGGGGTGCCGCCAGATCAAGGACGCCGTCGCCGACCTCAATGAGGTGCTGGGCCCCGATTTCTCGCTGGAGCAGGAAAAGGCCAAGGAAAATCGCGCGGGCAAGCTGGCCGAGGCAGGCGGCAAGACGGTGGTCAACGCGCTGATCCCTTTCCGCGGGCTGGTGCGGGAAATCAGCGGTGCGGCGCCTGCCGAACGACGGCTCGCGGCAGCGATCGATGCCGGCTACGCGCGCCGGGGCTTCCTGCGCGGCCTCCAGCATGCGCGCAAGTGCCGCTAGGCACGCTCCAGCGCCCGCTCTTCCGCGCGCTGGCCGGGCAGGTTGAAGCCCAGCCGCCACTTGCGGCCCAGCAACAGGTCATATTCGGGGGGATCGAACGCATCGAACCCGCCGCCCGGATAGAGCGTCAGTTCGCCCACGCGCACCCAGTCGTCACACGCGTAGAGATCGACACGCAGGAAATCGAAGCCCGCGCCGATCACCTGCGCGATCATGATCATCTCGGCAAGGCGTGAGGGGACCGGCACCTCTCCGTCGAAATAGCCGTGATAGGCGGGGTCATGGAACGGCAGCTTTTCCCATTCCGGTGTGTAGTTGCAGTAGAACGTCTCGCCGTCCGCCTTGAAGTCGACCTCGATGTGCGACACTCGCCCGTTGAAGGTGAACAGGCGATAGTCCGGCGGGACATGTCCGTCGACCAGCAGCATCGGCTCGATTATGATGCGCGGATCGAGCTGGCTGTACGCCCATTCGCGATTGTAGGCCGCGTGGTCGATGGCCAGCCACGCGTCGCTCGGGTCGCGCGCCAGTAACGCGTCGACATCCGCCCCGTTGCGCAGCATCCGCCCGACACCGCTCGCATGAGTCGGCTTCACCACGGCGGGCAGGCGGATTTTCGACCAGTCGACGTCGCGCAGGTGCTTGCCCACCCATTGCGTCGGCACCGCATAGCGCGGCCCCACCCGCTCGGTGATCAGCGCCTTCACGTCGGCCTTGTCGACCATCGTGGGGAACAGCGGATTGCGGTCATAGAGCTTGCGCGCCTGAACCTTGTCCGTGAAGGTCTGTGGACGGCCGAAGTTCGGCCAGCGTCCCCGCAGAGCGAGATATTTGATAACGCAGAACACACGGTCGGGCAGCGGCGCGATCAGGCGGAATACCATGCTGCGCGCCACATCCTTCCACCCCCGGCGTACGATGCCGGTGTTGTGAAATTCTTCGCTGTCGTCCGCCGCCGCCACACTCGTCCTTGCCGCTGTTTCGAGGAAATCCGGCTTTAGCAGGATGGGTTTAATGGCTGGTTATGGTCTGCGTGGCATAGGAGCGGCCATGCCGGGGATATTGAAGTCATCATTGATCAGCGTCGCCGCGACCATCGTGTCGCTGGCTGCGGGCTTTACGTGCAACATCATCGCGGGCCGCCTGCTCGGCCCCGCCGGTTCCGGCACCGTCGCCTTCGCGATCTGGATCGCGACCTCGGCTTCAGCAGTGGCCGATCTTGGCTTGCCGCAGACCCTGTTGCGCAACACCGGCGCGGCGTCGGGCTCCGGGGAGGCATGGAAGGGGCTCGTCCACGCCGCCTTTCGCAGCTTCGCGCGTTCGGTCGGGATCGTCGGTACGGTGATCCTCACCTACGCTCTCTGGCTCGGGCGGCTGGATATGGAACATGGGCTGGTCTGGCTCGTGACGGGCGCGCTGTTCATCGCCTACGCCTTTTCCACCTTCTCGACGGCGGTGGCGCGCGGACGCGGCCGCTTTGGCGAGACGGCGACGAACACCGTCATCGGCGGCATGTTCCAGATTCCGCTGGTGTTCCTGGGCGCATGGTTATGGGGGCCCGCAGGCGCCCTGATCGGCCACGTCGCGCGCTACCTGCCGCAGGCGGCACGTACCCGCCCCTATGTCCGCAGTCCGATCCGTCCGCTCGATCGCGACATGCGCGCCTATGGCCGGAACATGTGGCTGAGCGATCTCATCGAGATCATGGTCCTGTCGCGGATCGAATTCCTCTTCCTCGGCCTGTTCTTCTCGACCGCGCAGATCGGCTATTTCGCCGCCGGCCTCACTCTCGCCGGGCTGATCGAACAGGTCACGCTTCAGATTTCGCCCGCGCTCGTCGTCGGCTTCGCGGAGGCGCATGCGCGTGACGACCGGGAGACGCTGGCGCTCGCCTATCATCGCGTCGTGAAGATGGTCGGGCTGATCATCCTGCCGGTCAGCCTGGGCGGAGCGGCGATCATTCCCGCGCTGCTTCCCTTCGCCTTCGGTCCGCTGTTCGAACCCGCGGTTCCAGCCGCCGTCATCCTGATGGCGTCGGTCGCGCCCGCCGCCCTGTGCGTAATCCCCTGGGGCCTGATCGGCGCGGCGGGCTATAGCGGGCAGATATTGCGGGTACAGGTGGCGAGCGGGGTCATCACGATCCTGTTGCTGCTGGCGATCGTCCCCTGGGGCGGTCTGGAGGGCGCCGCCTGGTCACGCGCGGGCGTCGGTGTCGGCACGCTCGCCCTGCTGCTCTGGATCGCGCGCCAGCGGGTCGGCCTCACCCTCCCCTGGGCCGCGATTGCCCGTGTTGCGCTGGCTGCGGCCGCCTGCGCGGCGACGGCCGGATGTGCCGTACACGCACTGCCGCCGCTGCCGGGTCTGGCGCTCGGCGTCACAGGGGGCGCGCTGGTCTATCTGCTGGCGTTGCGGCTGCTGGGCGTGGTCGGTTCGGAAGAGACGGAGCTGCTGCTGGAGGCGCTGGAGGACCGGTTGCCCCGCCCCGCCCGTCCGCTGTTCGCTGGCGTGCTGGGCTTCATCGCCCCGCGTTGAGCGCCTAAGCCCCGGTGTCCTGCGCGAACGCCGCGTCCAGCGTCAGGCGCGCGACGTCATGCCATGTCAGGATGCCGTTCCGGAACGCCTCGCTGTGGGGCAGCGCCAGCGCCCTGTCGAAGATCGCGCGCCAGTCGTTGGGCCGGTCGAGGCTGTAGGTGACCGCATTGCCGCCGGTGAACGGAATGAGGTCGGGCAGCAGCACGGGCAGCCTGCAATAGCTGTATTGCGGCAGCTTGAGGCTCGATTCCGAAAGGTACAGTTCCCCCGCTCCGATGCGATAGGGGGCCAGCCCAACGTCTGCATGGACGATGTAGGGCACGATCGTCTCGAAATCCCGCTCGCCATAGACCATGACGTTGCCGAGTGCAGGGCCGCGCCAGGGCGTGCCGAACAGGTGGAAGTGCACGTCCGGTACCCCGCGCGCCATTTCGGCCACCCGGGCCTCGTCGAACAGCATGTCGCCCACCGACACCGCGTTGCGGGTGCCATGCGGATAGGGCGAGAGGTAGGTGCGATCGAACAGGGTCGTGTCGACACCCTGCGGGATATAGTGGACATGCCCGCCCTCGGGCAGGCGTGCGCCCAGCCTGCGCGACGGGACGCAGATGCTGTCGAAGCGCGGCACCGCCTGCGCCTCTATCGCTTCCAGCGCGGGCGATGCACCGACGCTGCGCAACAGGTCGCGGCAGAAATAGAGCAGGCGCGCGCCGGGGTTGAGCCGCCGCGCGAGATTGAAGAAGCACAGGGCCGAACCCGATTCGATGACGATCAGGTCGGCATCCGCGACGGCTTCGCTGGCAAATGACGGCAGGTGGCTACCATACCATTGAAAGGCGTGGTTGTTCAGTCGGTTGATCATCCCGTTGCCGGAGCTGAACGCATGCAGCGGCGGGATATAGGCACCGGCGTAGAGGTTTGGCCCGACCATCTCGAACCGGTTTCCCTGTTGTGCCGACAGCGCGCGAAAGCGCGGCTTGTCCTTCGCCCATGTCAGCCAGCTGTGGCCGATCGTCAGGAAGCGTACCTCATGCCCCTCCCGCGCCCATCCCTGCGCGACGAAATGGACCGATGCCTTGCGATAGCCGGGCAGGAAGACGTGGGAGGAAAGGATGACGATCTTGCGTGTCCGCGTGGCGATATCGGCTGTGCCGATGGATTGATGCAACACGTTGATACCCTCCCCGGGGAACGACATCCGCACCGGGGCGGCCGCCAAGAAGCCGGATCGTCGGACGAGGCCATGCCCTTGCCCCCCGATCCGTAACGTCCGCGCATCTATCCATATTCACCCTAATGCCCGGTTAAGGCCGTTCACTTTGGCTGCGAGTGAAAGAGCAAGGGGAGGCAACTGCTCTAGCTTAAAGGGTTTTTCAGCAATTCCCGATAGATCGTGTCGTCATGAGGGTCCGCGCGCGGACCATGGCAGACAAAGAAGGCGTTTCATGGCGACCGGCGATCATCGCAAGGACATTCGCTCGATCCAGATGCTGCGCGGTATCGCCGCGCTCCTGGTCGTGCTCTTTCACGGCAGCATCCAGCTTCAGCGTACCGGCTATGACGCCGATGCGTTCAAATGGATGCAGGCCGGCGTCGACATCTTCTTCGTCATCAGCGGCTTCATCATGTGGGTGACGACGGAGAAGGCGCCGGATCGCACCGCGGGACAGTTCTTCCTGAACCGGGTCCAGCGCATCGCGCCGCTCTACTGGCTGATCACCTTCGCGATGACCGCTCTGCTGGTCGTTGCCCCCCGCATGCTCCAGTCGGCCGTGCTCGACGTGCCGCACATCCTCAAGTCGCTGTTCTTCATCGCCGCCTATAATCAGGGGACGCACGAGTATCAGCCGCTGCTGGTGCCGGGCTGGACGCTGAACCTGGAGATGTTCTTCTACGTGCTGTTCTCGATCGCGATCGCCGTCGCGCGCGGGAACCGGACGATCCGGCTGGCGACGGTCACCCTGCTGATCGGCGGCGCGGCGGTCCTGCCGATGCTTGTGCCTGGCCTGCCCGGCGCCATCACCTTCTATCTTCAGCCGATCATCGTCGAGTTCCTGTTCGGGATCATCCTAGGCTGGATCTACCTCGCCCGTCCGATCCATCTGGGTTTCGTGGGTCTTGCGATGGCGGCTGCGGGCTTCTTCCTCATGGGCTATAACGGCTACGACAACCCCTATATGCCGATCTATGTCGCGACCGGCCTGCCGGCGTTGATGGTCGTCGGCGGCGCGCTGTTCGGCACGCAGATCAAGTCGCGTCCGCTCGAATGGCTGGGCAACGTTTCCTACTCGCTGTACCTCACGCACGCGCTGGTGCTCTCCGCCTTCGCGCAGGTATGGAAGCGGCTTGGCCTGTTCGAGACCGCGGCGCCGTCGGCCTTCTACATCGTGTCGACCGCCATCTGCATCATCGTCGCCGGTATTGCCTATGTGACCGTCGAAAAGCCCGCGCAGGCGATCGGCCGGCCGCGCCGCACGGGCGCTGCGCCGCATCCCGCTCTATCGGGTGCGACGAGCCGTCGCTGACCGGCCGAAATTGCAGTTGCGGAACGATCGATTTTCGGCTGGTGTGCACACCTGATGCCGATATCGCTCCTTCCGCTGTTGCTGCTTGCCCAGGGACACGCGGCCGTGCCCGCACCGCCGCCCCAGCCGGCGCCCCAGTCGACGGCGGTGTTCATGTTCGAGACGGGGCAGACCCTGCTCGACAAATGCCGGAACAAGGCGCCGGAATATGCGCTGGCCTGTACCGCCTATGTCGTCGGCGTGGTCGACGGCATCAAGAAGGACATCTATCTCGGCCGCGCGCCGACGACCTGCTGGCCCGACAGGCTCGGCGCGGTGCAGGTGCGCAACATCGTGGTCAAATATCTGGAAACCTATGCGGACCAGCGCAGCTTTCCCGCCTCTCTGGTGGTGAGCGTCGCGCTGAACGACGCCTTCCCGTGCAATCGTCCGTGACGGTGACCGGATGAGCGGAGAAACGGAAACGCCGTGGTGGCGCGGCGCGGTCATCTACCAGATCTACCCGCGCAGCTTCGCCGATTCGAACGGCGACGGCATCGGCGATCTCCCCGGCATCACCGCCCGCCTCGACCATGTTTCGGCTCTGGGCGTCGATGCGATCTGGCTGTCGCCGTTCTTCAAGTCGCCGATGCGCGACTTCGGCTATGACGTATCGGATTATTGCGATGTCGATCCGATCTTCGGCACGCTTGCGGACTTCGACGCGCTGATCGCCCGGGCGCACACGCTGGGGCTGAAGGTCATCATCGATCAGGTGTATGCGCACACGTCGGACCAGCATCCCTGGTTCGTCGAGAGCCGCTCCAGCCGGGACAATCCGAAGGCCGACTGGTACGTCTGGGCCGACCCGAAGCCGGAGGGGTCGCCGCCATCGAACTGGCAGTCGGTGTTCGGTGGTCCGGCATGGAAGTGGGACGGCCGGCGCGGACAATATTATCTCCACAACTTCCTTGCCGAACAGCCGCAGGTGAACGGCCACAATCCGGACGTTCAGGCGGCGATGCTGGCCACCGCCCGCTTCTGGCTGGAGCGCGGCGCCGACGGCTTCCGGCTCGATGCGCTCAATTTCTTCATGCACGATCCCCTGCTCCGGGATAATCCGCCGGAGACCAAGCCGGGACCGCGCACCCGCCCGTTCGATTTCCAGCGGCGCCTCTATAATCAGGGGCATGCCGACATTCCCGGCTTCATCATCCGCCTGCAGGCGGAGATCGCCGCGGCCGGCGATCATTTCACCGTCGCGGAAGTCGGCGGCGAGGATGCCGACCGGGAAATGAAGCTGTTCACGCGCCTGCCCGACGGGCTCAACAGCGCCTATGGCTTCACGTATCTCTACGCACCGGAACTGTCCGCGCCGGTGGTCCGCGCCGCGATCGCCGAATGGCCCGGCGTCGACACGACCGAGGGCTGGCCGAGCTGGGCCTTCTCAAACCATGATGCGCCGCGCCATGTGACGCGCTGGGGCGAAGGACGCGACCGCGACAGGATCGCGCGCCTCACCATGCTGCTGCTCGTCAGCCTGCGCGGCAACATCTTCGTCTATCAGGGGGAGGAACTGGGCCTGCCGCAGGCACATGTGCCCTATGACCGGCTCGTCGATCCGGAAGCGATCGCCAACTGGCCGCAGACGCTGGGCCGCGACGGCGCGCGCACACCGATGCCCTGGACCGCCGATGCGCCATGGGCGTCCTTCTCGACGGTCGAACCCTGGCTGCCCGTCGATCCGGCGCATCTGCCGCTGTCCGTGGCCGTGCAGGAGGGCGATGCGGGGTCCATGCTCGCCTGGACACGCACGCTGATCGCCCTGCGGCGGGCGCATCCGGCGATCCGGTCCGGGGCGATCTCCGTCGTGGAAACCCCGGCGCCGGTTCTCGCCTTCGAACGCCTGCAGGGGAATGAGCGCCTATTGTGCGTGTTCAACCTGACGGACGAGCCACTCGCATGGGTTGCTGACGAACCGCTCGGCGACATGCTGGCTGCGGTCGGGCTGGACGATCCCGCCGCCCCGCTTCCGCCATTGTCGGGCTACGTCGCCCGCATCTGATCCCTCGGAGCGCCGGGCAAGGCGGTGCAGAAGAGCAGCCACCCGACGCCGATCGTCCATCCGGCAAGCACGTCACTTGGCCAGTGGACGCCGAGCCAGACCCGGCTGAACCCGATCAGGAAGATGAGGACGCCGGAGCAGGCCCAGACCCCGCGCCGTCCGGCGATCATCGCCAGTGCCCCCAGAAAGATCAGGTTGCCCGATGCATGGCCGCTGGGAAAGCTGTAGCTGCGGACGATGTCGAGATGCGGCAGCAGGTCCGGACGCGGGGCGGCGAAAACCTGTTTCAGGCCAAGATTGAGCAATGTCCCGCCGACGACGGCGAGCAGCAACCAGCGGGCGTCGCCCACCCGGCCGCGCTTCCAGAGAACGGACATCAGCAGGACGACCAGAACGATACGTGCCAGCGTGCCGCCCAGTGCGCTCAGCCCCTGCATGATCGCCGTGATCGCGGGACCGGCCGCCGTGTCGCGTCCGGTCCCCAGCCCGGCCATGATCGACCGGTTCGCCTCCGTCAGCCATCCGGCCCGCTGCGCAAGGGCGATGCCGATGACGAGCAGCAGGGCGATCAGCAGGGCCGCAACGCCCCTGCCCCATCGCCCTGCGCGCGTTGGTACCGGCTCAGATATGGAGCGGCCGCCCATAGGCGCTCAGCACGCCCTCATGCATGACTTCCGAAATGGTCGGGTGCGGGAAGATCGTGCCCATCAGCTCGACCTCGGTCGTCTCCAGCGTCTTGCCGATGACATAGCCCTGGATCATCTCGGTCACTTCCGCGCCGATCATGTGCGCGCCCAGCAGTTCGCCGGTCGCCTCGTCGAACACGGTCTTCACGAAGCCTTCGGTCTCACCCAGCGCGATCGCCTTGCCGTTGCCGATGAAGGGGAACTTGCCGACCTTCACCTTGTACCCGGCTTCCTTCGCCTTCGCCTCGGTCAGGCCGACGGAGGCGACCTGTGGACGGGAATAGGTGCAGCCCGGAATGTTGCGCACGTCCATCTCGTGCGGATGCTGACCGGCCATCGCCTCGACGCAGATCACCGCCTCATGCATCGCCTTGTGCGCCAGCCACGGCCCGGCGACCACGTCGCCAATGGCGTAGATGCCCTCGACATTCGTGCGGCCATAGCCGTCCGCCTTGATATGGCCGCGCTGGTCGCGCTCGATGCCCAGCGTCTCCAGCCCGATATTCTCGACATTGGGGACGATGCCGACGGCGACGATGACATGGGTGAAGTCCTCGACCGTCTCCTTGCCGTCCTTGTCCTTGATCGTGGCCTTCACGCCCTTGCCGGCGGTGTCGATCTTGGTGACGCCGGTGCTGGTGCGGATGTCCAGCCCCGCCTTCTTCATCTGCTTTTCCATGAAGGCGCTGATCTCCGCGTCCTCCACCGGCAGCAGGCGGTCGAGCATCTCGACGACCGTCACCTTGGAACCGAGGTCGCTGTAGAAGCTGGCGAATTCCATGCCGATCGCGCCCGAGCCGATGACCAGCAGCTTCTCGGGCATTTCGGCGGGCACGAGCGCATGGCGATAGGTCCAGATCTTCTTGCCGTCGGCCTTGGCGAAGGGCAGGTCGCGGGCACGGGCGCCGGTCGCGACGATGATCTTCGGCGCCTCCAGCACGGTCGCCTTGCCGTCTTTCTCGACGGACAGCTTGCCCTTGCCGGTCAGCGTGCCGACGCCCTCATATACGGCAATCTTGTGCTTCTTCATCAGGCCCTTGACGCCGCCGTTCAGCTGATCGGCGACCTTGCGCGAGCGATCGACGACCTTTGCGAGGTCGAACGCGGGCTTCTCCGTCGACAGGCCATAGGCCGCCGCATGGGTCATGTAGTGATAGATTTCGGAGGAGCGCAGCAGCGCCTTGGTCGGGATGCAGCCCCAGTTGAGGCAGATGCCGCCGAGCCGTTCGCGCTCGACGATCGCCACCTTCATGCCAAGCTGCGCGGCGCGGATCGCGCCGACATAGCCGCCGGGGCCGGAACCAAGGATGATGAGATCGAATGTGTCTGCCATGTCGAAACTCTCTGAATAGAATTGGGAAGGAATTCAGCTGGCCGCCGGTGCGATCGGCGGAACGGTCCGTGGCTGGCGGTCCTCGCCGATCGCCACGAAGGTGAAGGTCGCCTGGGTGACGCGATAGCTGCGGTCGTCGTGCCGTGTGCGGCGCCATGCCTCAACCGCGATCTTCATCGAGGTCCGGCCGACGTCGATCAACTGGGCGAAGACCGACACCTCGTCCCCGACGACCACCGGCCGCAGGAACGCCATGCCGTCAACGGCGATGGTGACGGCGCGCCCCTTCGAATGGCGCGCCGCGACCGATCCGGCCGCAGAGTCCATCAGGCTCATCAGCCACCCGCCGAATATGTCCCCATTGGGATTGGTGTCGGCGGGCATGGCGATGACGCGGACCGCCGGCTCGCCGGCCGGCGGCACCTCGTCCTCGGCCTTGCGCATCAGGCGAGCATGCCCAGCGGGTTCTCGACCAGTGCCTGGAACGCCTGCATCAGTTGCGCGCCCACGGCCCCGTCGATCGCGCGATGGTCGAAGCTGCCCGTCGCCGTCATCACCGTGGCGATGGCCAGCGCGTCGTTGACCACATGCGGCCGCTTGTCACCGGCACCGACTGCCAGGATCATGCCCTGCGGCGGGTTGATGACGGCATCGAACTGCTTGATGCCGAACATGCCCAGGTTGGAGATCGAGGCGGTGCCGCCCTGATATTCCTGCGGCTGGAGCTTGCCGTCGCGGGCGCGGGCGGCGAGGTCCTTGGCCTCCGTCGCGATCTTCGACAGCGCCTTGCCGCCGACGTCGGTGATGACCGGCGTGATCAGGCCGCCGGGAATGGCGACCGCCATGGAGATGTCCGCGCGCTTGAACTTGATCAGATTGTCGCCCGCGAACTGGACGTTCGCGTCCGGCACCTGTTCCAGCGCGACTCCCAGCGCCTTGATCAGCAGGTCGTTGACCGACAGCTTGACGCCCCGGCCCTCCAGCCCCTTGTTGAGGTCGGCCCGCAGCTTCAGCAGCTTGTCGAGGTTGCAGTCGAGCGTCAGGTAGAAGTGCGGCACCGTCTGCTTCGATTCCGTCAGGCGGCGCGCGATCGTCTTGCGCATGCCCGACAGCTTGACCGTCTCGGCCGGGATGCCTTCGGGGGCAGGTGCTGCAACCGGCGCGGCCACAGGTGCAGCCGTCGCCGAAGCGGCGGGCGCAGCGGCCGCAGGCTTCGCCGAAGCGCCTTCCAGGTCGGCCTTCACCACGCGGCCGTTGGGGCCACTGCCGGTCACGGACGCAATGTCGACGCCCTTGGCCTCGGCGATCCGTCGCGCCAGCGGGCTCGCCTTCACACGATCGCCGGATGCAGGAGCGGCGACGACGGCCGCCGGAGCAGCCGGTGCCGGGGCGCTTTCCGCCTTGGCGGGAGCAGGCGCGCTCTCGGCCGGCTTCGCCTCAGCCCTGGGCGCTTCGGCTTTCGGCGCAGCGATCGCGCCCGCATCTTCGCCGTCTTCGGCCAGAACCGCGATGACCGTGCCGACCTTCACGCCTTCACTGCCTTCCGCGACGAGGATCTTGCCGATCGTACCTTCGTCGACGGCTTCGAATTCCATCGTCGCCTTGTCGGTTTCGATTTCGGCGAGCAGGTCGCCGGATTTGACGGTGTCGCCTTCCTTGACCAGCCATTTCGCCAGCGTTCCCTCCTCCATGGTGGGGGAAAGCGCCGGCATCTGGATGTTGATTGGCATGGGTTGAAGCCCTTTTTTGATGAATCCCGGGGAGGAACTGGCCGTTTCGACGCTTTGCCGCCTAGGGTCAAGGGTCCGCCTTGTGTTCCGCCGCACAATGCCCCAGATTCCGTGCTCAATCATCGGGGCTTTTGGCGATGCGGATCTATCTCGTCGTGGTCGACGAAACGAAGGAAGCGGAGGTCGCACTCCGCTTCGCCGCCCGGCGCGCGGCGAAGACCGGCGGTTCCGTGCAGATCCTCGCGGTGGTCCCTCCGACCGAGTTCGTCCAGTGGGGCGGCGTGCAGGCGACCATCGAGGAGGAGGCGCGCCAGCGTGCAGAGGCGCTGGTCACCGGCGCCGCCGGTGCGCTGTTCGACGAATCGGGCATTCGCCCCGTGATCACCGTACGGCAGGGTGATCCGGTCGTGTCGGTGCGCAACATGCTGGCCGACAATCCCGACATCGCGGCGCTGGTCCTGGGGGCGGCGGCCGTCGGCCCGCCGGGCCCGCTGGTCAGCCATTTCGCGGGCGCGGATGCGGGGCGCCTTCCTTGCCCGATCATGGTGATCCCCGGATCGCTCGATCCCGAAGCGCTCGACCGGCTGAGCTGACGCCCGGCCCTATCGCTTGTGCCGGCCGCGCGGGTTGTTGCTGTGGCGGATGTTCGCGGGCCTGCCGCGCCGCTGGATCGAACGCGGACGCCGCCGGTCGCCGTGCATGGCCAGATGGTTCGCTCCCTCGGGCAGTTCGAACCGCAGCGCCCCGTTGATCGGATCGGCCTCGACCAGTCGCAACGGCAGGTGCTGGCCGACCGTATAGCGATCGCCGCTGTCCACGCCCTCCAGCGCCCGTCCCGCCTCGTCGAAGAAGAACCGCTCCGCGCCGAGGGTGGAAACCGGGACAAGGCCGTCGCCGCCCAGTCCGTCAACCGTGGCGAAGAAACCGAAATTCTGGACGCCCGTGATCCGGCAGTCGACGACCTCGCCGACCCGTGTCGCGAGGAAGGCGGCGACATAGCGGTCGATCGTCTCCCGTTCGGCCTCCATCGCCCGCCGCTCGTGCTGGCTGATGATCTCGCCCACCCGGCCCATATTGGCCATATCCTCGCCGCTCAATGCCGTCCGCTCCGGTATGGCCCTGTCCTTCGGCGCGGGCAGTTCGAAGCCATAGGCGCCGACGAGCGCGCGGTGGACGAGCAGGTCGGCGTAACGCCGGATCGGTGATGTGAAATGGGCGTAGCTGCCCAGGGCAAGGCCGAAGTGCCCGGCATTCTGCGGCCCGTAATAGGCCTGCGTCTGGCTGCGCAGCACCTGTTCCATCACCTGCGGACGCACGGCGTCGTCCTCCACGATCCGTGCGAGCAGGCGGTTGAACGTGGCGGGCTTGATCACCTGTCCAAGTGCGAACTCGATATCCAGGGTTTTCAGATATTCCTTCAGCGCGACGAGCTTTTCCCGGCTCGGCGGCTCGTGGATGCGGTACATGACCGGCGCCTTCTTCGCTTCCAGCGCCTTGGCTGCGGCGACGTTGGCGGCGATCATGAAGTCCTCGATCACCTGATGGGCATCGAGATGCGCGCGCAGCGCCACGCTGACGATCCGGCCCTTCTCGTCCAGCACCACGCGCCGCTCGGGCAGGTCGAGCGCCAGCGGCTCGCGCGCGTCCCGCGCCTTCTTCAGCAGCGCCCAGCAGGCCCACAGGGGCTTCAATGCTGGTTCCAGCATCGGATGCACCGCCTCCCCGTCGATCGCCGCCTGCGCGACCTCATAGGGGATGTTCGCCGCCACGCGGATGATCGCGCGGGAAAAGCGCCAGGCCGTGACCTTGCCCCTCGCATCGATGACGAGGTGGCAGGCCATCGCCGCCCGGTCCTCTTCGGCCCGCAGCGAGCACATGTCTGACGACAGCTGGTGCGGCAGCATCGGCACGACGCGGTCGGGAAAATAGACACTGTTGCCGCGCTTGCGCGCTTCTCGGTCCAGCGCACCACCGGGCCGGACGTAATAGGAAACGTCGGCGATGGCGACGATCGCGCGAAATCCGCCCGGATTGCCTTCGTCCGTGTCGGGCGCCGCCCAGACCGCATCATCGAAGTCGCGCGCGTCGACCGGGTCGATGGCGACGATCGGCAGGTCGCGCAGATCCTCGCGCTTTTCGGCATGGAGCGGCAGCGCGGCGACCTTCACTGCCTCCTCCTCGACGCTGTCGGGGAAGGTGAAGGGGATGCCGTGCTTGTGAATGGCGATCAGGCTGAAGCTGCGGGGGGCGAACGGGTCGCCCAATATATCGGTCACGCGCGCGGTGATGCGGGGCGGCCGTCCCGCCGCCTCCGCCAGCACCAGGTCGCCCGGCTTCGCTTCGCCAGCGTCCGACACCGGCGTTGCGTTGCGGATGCGCTTGTCGACGGGGCGCAGCCACAATTTGCCACCGTCCTTCACCTCGATCACGCCGAGCAGTAGCTCCGCGCCCTTGGCGAGCTTCTTCATCGGATGCGCGACATAGCCTTGTCCCGCCTCCTCCGTCCGCGCCAGGATGCGGTCGCCGACCGTCAGCGCGCTGCTCTTGCTCCGTTCGATGACCCGCAGGCGCGGTGGCGGCGTGCCCTCGGCCTCCCACCGTTCCGGCACGGCGAGGAGCTGGCTGCCGTCGACATCGACGATCCGCAACACCGTGACCTTGGGCACGCCGCCCATCTTGTGGAACGCACGCGCAGGCCCGATGTCGATCAGCCCCTCGTCGGCCATGTCCTTCAGCAACGCCTTCAGCGCGATCTTCTCCTGCCCCTTCAGCCCGAAGGCGCGGGCTATCTCCCGCTTACCGGCAGGCGTATCGCTCTCGCCGATGAATGCCATGATCTGGTCACGCGTGGGAAAGCCAGCTGGCCTGACCTTCGCTGGCTTTTGCTGGACGGGCTTCTTCCGGGGGGGCTGGCTCATCCGATGGCTATAGGGGCCCTGCGTCCCGCTTGCCAGCCTCCGCGCCCTTGGCCACAACGGATGGCGTGATCCACGACCTTCTCATCATCGGCGGCGGCATCAACGGCTGCGCCATCGCGCGGGAGGCGGCGATCAACGGCCGCTCAGTCCTGCTTGTGGAGAGGGATGATCTGGCCGCGCACACCTCGTCCGCCTCGACGAAGCTGATCCACGGCGGCCTGCGCTATCTGGAATATTATGAATTCCGCCTCGTGCGGGAGGCGTTGCAGGAACGCGAACGGCTGCTGAGGGCCGCGCCGCACCTGATCCGGCCGCTGCGCTTCGTGCTCCCGCATGAGGGCGCCGTGCGGCCGTGGTGGATGGTGCGCCTCGGCCTGCTGCTCTACGATCGCCTCGGCGGACGGATCAGCCTTCCGCGTTCGCGCGGCCTGCGTTCCGACGACACCACCCTGCTCGCGCCGCTGCGGCGCAAGGGGAAAGGCTTCGTCTATTCCGACTGCTGGGTCGACGATGCGCGGCTCACACTGCTTAATGCGGTCGACGCCGCCGTTTCGGGCGCCGACATCCGTACCCGCACCCGCCTTGCGTCCGCATGCCGCGACGGCGCCGTCTGGCGGGCGGAGCTGAGCGACGGCAGCTCTGTATCGGCCCGCGTCCTCGTCAATGCGGCCGGGCCATGGGTGATGGACGCGCTTGCCGCGACGGGCGTCGCCACGCATACCCGGGTGCGGCTGGTGAAGGGCAGCCATATCGTCGTCCCCCGCCTGTACGAGGGCGACCACGCCTATATGCTGCAGCAGCCAGACCGCCGCATCGTCTTTGCCATTCCCTATCTCGACGCATTCACCCTGATCGGCACCACCGATGTGCCTGTGGCGCGGCCGGAGGATGCAGCGATCAGCGAGGATGAAATCCTCTATCTCTGCGCCGCCGCCAACCGCTATCTCGGGCGGCAGATCGGGCCTGCGGATGTCCTGTCCACCTTCGCCGGCATTCGGCCACTGCACGATGACGGCGCCGATGAGAGCCGTGCCGTGACCCGGGACTATATGCTGGAAGCCGACCTGAAGGGGCCGCCCGCCCTGACGGTATTCGGGGGGAAGATCACGACCGCGCGGCATCTGGCCGAGGATGCGTTTGGCCGTATCTGCCGTGCGGCGGGCTGGACCCCGACCGGCAATTCCCGTGAACGGCCGTTTCCCGGCGGCGACATGGGATCGTTCATGGGATCGTTCGATGCGTTCCTGGCCGCAGTCCGGCGGGACTGGCCGTTCCTGGGCGACGCACGATCGCTGCGCATGGCTCGCGCCTATGGCACGATGCTGCGCGAAATGCTGTCAGGCGTCCGTGAGGAGATCGATATGGGCGCGCCGCTGGGCGCGGGCCTTACGGAGGTCGAGGCCCGCTGGATGGCGCGGCGGGAATGGGCAAAGACGCCAGAGGACTGTCTGATGCGGCGCAGCAAGCTTGGCCTCGCGATGACCGATGCGGAGCGGGATCGATTTGCTGCATGGTGGGAAACGGAGGGTCGTTCGTTGGGAGAGGCGTAGGAGGAAAAATCCCGCATGCCGATCTCGCGCTGGTTGCTCCCTGCCCTCGTTCTCATCCCCATGCCGGCCTGCGCCGACACCCTTGATCGTTCACACCCTGCTGACGCGATCGATACGCACGGCGCCGAACATTACGTCTGGGGTGGCGCCAACGAAGGCTGGTATCTCGCGAAGAACGCGAACCTGACCGTCATTCAGGAGCGGGTCGTTCCCGGCGGAGAGGAGATCAGCCACTATCACCGGAAGGCGCGGCAGTTCTTCTATGTCCTTTCGGGCGAACTCCATTTGCGCGCCGACGGCTACGACAATGTGGTGAAGGCTGGACAGGGCATAGAGATCGCCCCCGGCAAGATCCATCAGGCCACCAATCCCGGCAGCCAGCCGCTCGACATACTGGTCATTTCCAGCCCCGACAGCCACAGTGACCGGGTCGAGGCACGCGCTGTCGAATAACGGGCGGCGCGCTCAGTAGGCGCGGCCGACCAGCACGCGTTCCACCGCCTTGTCGCCCGTGAAGATGCAGGTGCCATCGGCGGGTGCTGCATCCATCGGCACGTTGCGCAGCGTCAGCTTCAGGCCCTTCAGCGTCTCCACCACCCTGTCGAGCGCGGCGCCGGTCGGCTTGCTCCACTGCACCTCCAGCCAGCCCGGCTTCTCCACGCCGAAGAAGGCGTTGAGCCCGGCCATGTCGGTGACGGACCGGTCGATGTTGCTCTCCAGGAACGCCCGCGCCTCGCCATGCAGCGACGCCTGGATATCGACCAGCATCTGCACGGCGCCGGCGACGAAATCGCCGCGCGCCATGATCGCGCTGTCGAGCTTGCCGTCCTCGCGGTACAACCGGTCGCGGCGCAGCACGGAGACATTGCCTGCGGCCAGATCGCGGCCGCCGACCTCGACGATGACGGGCGCGCCCTTCTTCACCCAGCCCCATCGCTTGTTGGCGGCCTTCGCGGCCTTGCGGTCGAGATGCGCGCGCACCGGTTCCCGGAAGGCGTCGAGCGCATTCAGCTCGGCGGCGATCTCTGTGCAGTAGGACAGGATCGCCTCGTCCTCCGGCGTGTCGCGCAGCATCGGCACGATGACGATCTGGTACGGCGCAACGCGCGGCGGGCAGCGCAGCCCGTCATCGTCGCCATGCGTCATGATCAGGCCGCCAATCATCCGGGTGGAAACACCCCAGCTGGTCGTCTGCGCCAGTTCCTGCTGACCCTCGCTGTTCTGGAAGCGGATGGTCTGCGCGCTGGAGAAGGTCGTGCCCAGGAAGTGCGACGTGCCCGCCTGCAGCGCCTTGCCGTCCTGCATCATCGCCTCGATCGAGAAGGTCGAGACGGCGCCGGGGAAGCGCTCGTTCTCCGGCTTCTCGCCAGCCACCACCGGCAGCGCGACGCATTCCTCTGCGAAACGGCGATAGACCTCCAGCATCTTCATCGTTTCCTCGAGCGCTTCCTCCGTCGTGGCATGGGCCGTGTGGCCCTCCTGCCAGAGGAATTCGGCGGTGCGCAGGAACATCCGGGTGCGCATTTCCCAGCGGACGACGTTCGCCCACTGGTTGATGAGGACGGGAAGGTCGCGCCAGCTCTGCACCCAGCGGGAGAAGGCCGCGCCGATCACCGTCTCCGACGTCGGGCGGACGACCAGCGGCTCCTCCAGCTTCGCCTCGGGATCGGGCGCCATCTTGCCGTCCTTCTGGATCAGCCGGTGATGGGTGACGACCGCCATTTCCTTCGCGAAGCCGTCGACATGCTCGGCTTCCTTCTCGAAGTAGGAAAGCGGGATGAACAGCGGAAAATAGCAGTTTTCATGCCCCGTCGCCTTGATCTCCGCGTCGAGCAGCTTCTGCATCCGTTCCCAGATGCCATAGCCCCAGGGACGGATGACCATGCATCCGCGCACGCCGGATTCCTCCGCCATGTCGGCCTCCGACACGACAGACTGATACCAGGCGGCAAAATCCTGCGCGCGGGTGACGGGAAGGGCGTGCTTGATCTGGGCCATGGCCTGCTTTTTCGTATGAAGAGTGGGGCGCAACCGCGCAAAGGCGCGCCATAGGCCAGATGGACGGCCCGTGTCGAGTGCATGCACCGGCGGCGAGCTCTACGGCCCACCGCCCGCGCGAGACGCCATGGGCGCCTTACTTGACCAGTTTCTCGATCTTGGCGTTCAGGTTCGCGAGCTGCGCCTTCAACTGCGCGATCTCGTCGTCCTTCTCCGCGCCCGCGACGGCAGGCTCTTCGGCCGCTTCCTTGTTCTGGAACGCGCTGGTCGCGGCCTCGAACAGCTTCATGTTGCGCTTGGCGATCTCGGCGAGCGGTCCGCCCGCGAATGCGCCCTCCATGGCGTCCTGGAACTGCTTCTGGTTCTTGCGGAAGGCTTCCATCGACGCTTCCAGATATTGCGGTACCATCGATTGCATGGAATCGCCGTACATGGAGATCAGCTGGCGCAGGAAGTTGACCGGCAGCATGTTCTTGCCGCGCTGCTCCTCTTCCATGATGATCTGGGTCAGCACATTGTGCGTGATATCCTCGCTCGTCTTCGCATCCACGACGACGAATTCCCGCCCCTCGCGGGTCATCTGCGAAAGCAGGTCAAGGGTGATGTAACTTGATGTTTCCGTGTTGTAGAGGCGCCGGTTAGCGTACTTCTTGATGACCACGGGTTCCGAATCGCCCGTCGTCTTGGACTTGGCCATGAGTGAAGCTCCCCTACTGTTTAATGCTGCGATAGCACCAAAGGATGCCGCGCCGCAACATGGACCGCGTCCGTTGCCGCTGTTTCTCGACATTTTATGGCGGGAGACGCAGCATGATCCCGAACTGCGCCGCCGTGCGTTCGTCGGCCTGTCGCGCTATCAGCAGGCCGTTCGCCCGCCCTCGCCGGCCGCCATGCCCGTGATGGCGCAGGCCGGACCGGCGCGCCTGTTCCATTATGGTGCGCACAATAAGGGCGAAAGCCGTGCTCCCCTGGTCTTCATACCCTCGCTGATCAACCCGCCGACGGTACTCGACCTGTCGGAAAGCCAGTCGGTGCTGCGCGGCCTCGCCCGTGCGGGGCATGATCCCTGGCTGGTCGACTGGGGCACGCCGGGGCCGGGCGACGGGGGGCTCGATCTTGCCGGTCATGTGCTGCACCGGCTGCTGCCCCTTCTTGAAGCGCTCGACCGGCCGCCCATCCTGATCGGCTACTGCCTCGGCGGCACGCTGGCGATGGCCGCCGCGGGCCTGATGCCCGCGATCGCCGGGCTGGTCACGATCGCCACGCCCTGGGACTTCGGCGGCTTTCCCGATGCGGCGCGGGCGGAGGTGTCGCGGATGTGGGGTGCATCGAAGGCCGTCTGCACGCGCCTTGGCTATGTACCCATGGAAGTGCTGCAATCCGGCTTCTGGTCGATGGACCCGGCCCGCACCATCCGCAAATATGCGGGTTTCGGAGAAGTCGACCCGGATTCGGACCGCGCCCGCGCCTTCCTCGCGCTGGAGGACTGGGCGAATGCGGGCCCGCCCCTCACCTTCGCGGCGGGCCGGGAACTGTTCGAGGATCTCTACGCCGCCAACAAGACCGGCGCCGGATCGTGGACGGTAGGCGACATCGCCATCAACGCGAGCGAGATGGCATGCCCCACCCTGTCGATCCGCTCGTCGTCCGACCGGATCGTACCGGCGGCGACCGCGCCTGCGCTCGCGGAGCAATGGCTGCTCGACCTTGGCCATGTCGGCATGGTCGTCGGCGGCCGGGCATCGGACATGCTGTGGCATCCGCTGTCCCAATGGCTATCAAAGCATGAAGGCTGATGCTAAGTCGCGCCCACTTTCACAGGACGAGAAGAGGATTCCCAGCATGACCGATATCGTCATCACCGCCGCCAAGCGCACCGCCGTCGGCAGTTTCATGGGCGCATTCGGCACGACGCCGGCGCACGAACTGGGCAGGATCGCGATCGAGGCGGCGCTGGCACAGGCGGGTGTCGCCGCGGCGGAGGTCGATGAGGTCATACTGGGACAGGTGCTGACCGCTGCGCAGGGGCAGAACCCCGCGCGTCAGGCGGCGGTAAAGGCGGGCATCCCGGTCGAGCGCACCGCGTTCGGCATCAATCAGGTCTGCGGTTCCGGCCTCCGCTCGGTCGCGCTCGCCGCGCAGGCGATCCGGAATGGCGACGCCGCGATCATGATCGCCGGCGGACAGGAAAGCATGTCCCTCTCCCCCCATGCGCAGGCGATGCGCGCGGGCACGAAGATGGGCAATGTCAGCCTGGTCGACACGATGATCCTCGACGGTCTCACCGACGCGTTCAACGCCTATCACATGGGCATCACCGCCGAAAATCTGGCCGAGAAGTACCAGATCACCCGCGAGGAGCAGGACCAGTTCTCGGTCGCGAGCCAGAACAAGGCGGAGGCCGCGCGCGCCGCCGGCCGCTTCGCCGACGAGATTTGCCCGGTCACGATCAAGGGCCGCAAGGGCGACACCATCGTCGATCAGGACGAGTATATCCGCGCCGGTGCGACGTTCGAGGCGATGCAGAGCCTGAAACCCGCCTTCAAGAAGGAAGGCACGGTCACGGCGGGCAATGCCAGCGGCATTAATGACGGCGCCGCCGCGCTGGTGCTGATGACGCAGGCGGAGGCGGCGAAGCGTGGCGCGACCGTTCTTGGCCGCATCGCCTCCTGGGGCACCTGCGGCGTCGATCCCTCGATCATGGGCATCGGCCCCGCCCCGGCCAGCCGCAAGGCGCTGGACAAGGCGGGATGGACCGTCGCCGACCTCGACCTCATCGAAGCGAACGAGGCGTTCGCCGCCCAGGCGCTTGCCGTCGGCAAGGAGCTTGGCTGGGATGCGGAGAAGGTGAACGTCAACGGCGGCGCCATCGCCATCGGCCACCCGATCGGCGCATCGGGCGCGCGCGTGCTGACCACCCTGCTCTACGAGATGGGCAAGCGCGATGCGAAGAAGGGGCTGGTCACCCTCTGCATCGGCGGCGGCATGGGCATCGCCATGTGCATCGAGCGCTGATCGCATCGAACGCTGATCGGGCGCGGTCGCAAATTTCGGGGCGGCGGGTCGATCCTGCCGCCCTTTTTCATGTCCAGCGGCGCTCGTACCGCTGACCAAGCCCGGTCAGCAGTTCATATTGCGACAGGCCGGATCGCGCTGCTGCATCCTCGGGCGCATAGGCGATACCCAGCCAGTCCCCTTCCCTGACCTCCGGCCGGGCGCTGACGTCGACGATCAGCAGATCCATCGACACCCGGCCCAGCACCGGCAGCAGCGTGTCCCCCGCGAGTGCCGCGCCCGTGCCCGAAAATCCTCTCAGATAGCCGTCGGCATAGCCCAGGTTCAGGATCGCCGCCTCCATGTCCGCGGGGGCCGTGAAGGTGGCATTATAGCCCACGGTGTCACCCGCCGCGACGCACCGCCGTTGCAGCACCTGCGCCTCCGGAAACACGACCTGCCGGATCGCGCCACGCGCCTGTGCACGCGGCACACCGCCATACAAGGCAAGGCCGGGGCGCGTCAGGTCGAACGCATAATCCTGCCCCAGGCAGATGCCCGCGCTGTTCGACAGGCTCATCCGCCGCGCGCCGGTCCTGCCCGCAAGCGCCGCGAACCGCCCGGCCTGCTGTGTATTCAGCGGATGGTCCTCGTCGCCGCAGGCAAGATGGCTCATCAGCGTCTCGACGCGCAGTCCCGCGATGAGGCCCGGCACGTCGCCGCGCCAGTCGAGGCCCAGCCGGTTTATCCCGGTATCGACCATCACGTCGCAGGTGCCGCCGCCGGCTGCCCGCCAGCGTGCGATCTGCCCGGGGCTGGCGAGCACCGGCCGTGCCCGGCTGCCGAGCGCCACGGGCATGTCCTCTTCCCGGACGCCATGCAGAACGGACAGCGACAGGCCGTCGGCGATCGGCATCAGCGCCTGCGCCTCGGCCCAGCTGGCGACGAAGAAATCCCGGCAGCCCGCTTGCGCCAGCCGCTGCATCACACCCGCCGCGCCCAGGCCGTATCCGTTCGCCTTGATCGCCGCGCCGCATGCAGCGGCCCCGCTCTGCCGGTCGAGCCAGCGCCAGTTGGAAACCAGCGCATCGCTGTCGAGGCGCAGGCGCAACGGCGGTTGGAATTCGCTCATGCCCCGCCGATAGCCGCGTCAGGTCGCGGCGTCGAGGTCCGTTGCATGGAGAGAGGCACCGCGCGTTTCCGGCAGGCCCCACAGGCAGACGGCAAGGGCGAAGGCGACGACCACGATCGTGTACCACAAGCCCGCATAGGGATCGCCGGTCCGCGCGACGATATACTGGCTGACCAGCGGCAGGAAGCCGCCGAAATAGCCGGTCCCGAAATGATAGGGGATCGACATCGAGCTGTAGCGGATGCGTGCCGGGAACAGTTCGCACAGCATCGCCGCCACCGGGCCATAGGTGGCGCCGGAAAGGATCGCGATCAGCAGGATGCAGCCGACGATGACGGCAATCGCGCCGGGGCCGGGCGTCACGCGCGTAAAGTCATAGCCCTTCGCGGCCAGCATCCGGTCCAGCACCTCCGGCCGTGTGTCGGACTGCGCCAGGCCCGCTATGCGCACCTGTGTGACGGGGGAGTCGACCTTGCTGTAATGCACGCCCTTTTTCGAGAAATAGTCGAGCAGGCGGCCGCACTGCGTCCGCTGCACCTTCGCGAAGGGATCATAGCTGCAATCGGGACCGCTGACGACCACGGGCGCGCTCCGCGCCAGTTCCGCCATCCCCGGATTGGCGGCGTTGCCGATCAGGTGGAACAGCGGGAACAGCAGCAACAGGGTAGCGACGTAGCCCAGGATCACCGGCGTCCTGCGTCCGATCCGGTCGGACAGCCAGCCGAAGAAGATGAAGAAGAACAGGCCCATGAACGTGCCCGCGCCGACGATCATCTGCGTCGGCACGCTGTCGACCCGCAGGGCGTTCTGGAGGAAATACATCACCTGGAACATCAGCGTGTAGGAAATGACGGTGAGCCCGGCGGCCACGCCGAACAGCGCCACGATGATCCGCCTGCGATTGCCGGGGTAGGAGAATGTTTCCTTCAGCGGATTGCGCGACTGCGTCCCCGCCCGCTTCATCGCCATGAAAACGGGGCTTTCCTTCAGCTTCAGGCGCATCCAGAGCGAAATCGCCAGCAGCGCGAGCGAGAAGAGGAAAGGCAGGCGCCATCCCCACGCGTCCCAGACGGCCTTTCCGACCAGCCATTGCGTGCCCAGCACGACGAGGAGCGAGAGGATGAAGCCGCCGATCACGCCCGCCTGGATGAAGCTGGTATAGAAACCGCGCTTCCCCGGCGGCGCATGTTCGGCGACATAGATCGCCGCGCCCCCATATTCGCCGCCCAGTGCCAGTCCCTGCATGATCCGCAGCAGGATCAGGATGATGGGCGCCGCCGCACCGATCGTCGCGGCCGACGGGAGCAGGCCGACGCACGCGGTCGCAAGGCCCATAAGGATGATGGTGGCCAGGAAAGTGTATTTCCGGCCCAGCCTGTCGCCCAGATAGCCGAACAGGATGGCGCCCAGCGGCCGGAAACCGAAGCCCACCGCGAACCCGGCCAGCGAATATAGAAGCTCGACCGTCGGATTGTCGGTCGGGAAGAACGTCCGCCCGATGATCGCCGCAAGCGTGCCGTAGATGAAGAAGTCATACCATTCGAAGACGGTGCCGATTGCCGACGCTGCGATGACCAGCCGGTCGCGCCGGGCATCCATCACATAGTCGCCCGCGCCCGCTTCGCTCATGCCCTGCCCCTGTCGCCCTGTCGTGCCCGGAGACTCGCTGCCCCGTTGCAGACGTTGGAGATCAAGTCGGGCGCGGGGTCAATGCGCGTTGGCGGGGACCGCATGGCGATCCCCGCCGGAAGCGTAAGGTCTCGGGCCGGTTCAGTCGCCCGCGATATCGACCGGGGCCGGCGTTGCGGGGCTCAGCCAGCGATAGGTGGCCCCGCCCAGCGCGCCGCCGACGATCGGCGCGAACCAGAACAGCCAGAGTTGCTGGATCGCCCAGCCACCGGCGAACAGTGCCGGGCCGGTGCTGCGCGCCGGATTGACCGACGTGTTGGTTACCGGAATGCTGATCAGGTGGATCAGCGTCAGCGCGAGGCCGATGGCCAGCGGCGCGAAGCCCGCCGGGGCCGATCCATGGGTCGCGCCCATGATGATGAACAGGAACGCGAAGGTCATCACCACCTCGCAGATGAACGCTGCGCCGATGGCGTAACCGCCCGGCGAATGCGCGCCATAGCCGTTGCTGGCGAACCCGCCCGCCAGGCTGAAGTCCGGCTGGCCGCTGGCGATCAGGTACAGCACTGCTGCCCCGGCGATCGCGCCCAGGGTCTGCGCGACGATATAGGGTGGCAGTTCGCGCGCGCTGAACCGGCCACCGGCCCACAGTCCGACGGATACCGCCGGATTGAGGTGGCATCCGGACACATGGCCGATTGCATAGGCCATCGTCACCACCGTCAGGCCGAACGCCAGCGCCACACCGGCGAAACCGATGCCCAGTTCGGGGAATGCCGCCGCCAGCACGGCCGATCCGCACCCGCCCAGCACCAGCCACGCCGTTCCGATGAATTCCGCCACCAATTTCCGCAGCATCGCCGCCTCCTTTTCCGGGACCAGCCTCCGACCGAAGCTTGATGCAGATCAGGCTATACCCTTAACGGAGGAGCAACAATGATCATCTGAAGCCGAAACGAACCTAAGGCTCAGAACAGCCGTGAACCATCCGGCACGCGCTTGTCCGGCGCGAACAGGGTGACGGCCCCCGCCTCGTCGGCGAAGCCCAGCGTCAGCACCTCGGACATGAACTTGCCGATCTGCCGCGGCGGAAAGTTGACGACGGCCGCCACCTGCCGCCCAGGCAGGCTTTCGAGCGCATGGTTCTCCGTGATCTGCGCGCTGCTCTTCTTCCGCCCGATCGCCGGGCCGAAATCGATCAGCAGCTTGAACGCGGGCTTGCGCGCCTCGGGAAACGGTTCTGCCAAGACCACCGTGCCGATGCGGATGTCGACCCGCAGGAATTCGTCGAAGCCGATGGTTTCGGCAGCAGGCGCGTCGACGGCGTGATTGATGTGCATGGCGGACTCCTATCCTCCCCGACACCGGGCCGGAAATGGGGAGGTATCGCGCGAAACGCGACGGAGCGGGCGTGCCTCAAACGCATCGCTGCGTCCAGAGGCGCGCTTCCCCGCTCCGGGGGATATGCCTACGCCAGTTCCAGGATCACCGCGTCGACGGGCAGGCTCTCGCCTTGCGCGGCCGATACGCTCTTGACCGTCCCAGCCTTTTGCGCGCGCAGGATGTTCTCCATCTTCATCGCCTCGATGACGGCGAGCGGCTGGCCGGCCTCGACCTTGTCGCCTTCCTTGACGTTCAGCGACACCAACAGCCCGGGCATCGGGCAGATGAGGAACTTCGAAAGGTCGGGCGGAATCTTCTCGATCATGTGCGCGGCGAGCGGCGCGACATGGCCGGGCAGGATGCGCAGCACATGGCTGGCGCCATGCGCGGTCAGGCGGAAACCGCCGCGCACCGGCGCGATCCTTACCGCCAGCAGTTCGGCGCCGGCATCGGTCGTGAACTCCGCCTCGATCAGGCGATCGCCCGGCGTATATTCAAGCGCGATGTCGATGGGTGTTCCGTCCACCGTCACCTCGTCCATGTCGATCGCGACGTCGTGCAGCGCATCGCCGATCTTGACCTGCCATGCCGAGGGCGGACGCAGCCGCTTGCCGAGTTGTCCCTCGATCCGCCGCGCCCGGTCGGCATAGGCGGTCGCCGCGAATGCGCCGATCGCGGCCAGACGGCGGAGCAGTTCGGGCGAGGCTGGCGCACCCGTGAACCCTTCGGGATACTCCTCGGCGATGAAGCCGGTGGTGATGTTGCCCGACCGGAAACGCGCATGCTGCATCAGGGCGGACAGGAAATCGATATTGTGGCCCGGCCCCTCGATCTCGAAGCGGTCGAGCGCGCCGATCTGCTTGTCGATCGCCTCGATCCGGGTCGGCGCCCAGGTGATCAGCTTCGCGATCATCGGGTCATAGAACATGCTGACCTCGCCGCCCTCGGTCACGCCGTCGTCGACGCGGATCAGCGCGCCGGTCTCGTCGGCGCCGGTCTCCGGCGGATTGTAGCGCGACAGGCGGCCGGTGGACGGCAGGAAACCGCGATAGGGGTCCTCTGCATAGACGCGGTTCTCGATCGCCCAGCCGTTGATCTTCACGTCCGCCTGCCCGAAGGCCAGCTTTTCGCCGTTGGCGACACGGATCATCTGCTCGACCAGATCGACGCCGGTGATCTCCTCCGTCACCGGATGCTCGACCTGAAGGCGGGTGTTCATCTCCAGGAAGTAGAAGCCGTCGCCCGTCTTGTCCGCGCCCGATACGATCAGTTCGACCGTACCGGCGCTGAAATAGCCGACCGCGCGGGCCAGAGCGACGCACTGCTCGCCCATCTTCCTGCGCATCTCCGGGCTGACGAACGGCGACGGCGCTTCCTCGACCACCTTCTGGTGGCGCCGCTGGATCGAGCATTCGCGCTCGTTCAGGTAGACGATGTTGCCGTGCTGGTCGCCCAGGATCTGGATTTCGATATGGCGCGGGCTTTCGATGAACTTCTCGATGAAGACGCGGTCGTCGCCGAAGCTGTTCAGCCCCTCGCGCTTCGTCGCCTCGAAGCCTTCGCGGACGTCCTGCTCGCTGTAGGCCCTTGCCGCCGCCGCCGGCCGAGGCCTTCATCATCACCGGATAGCCGATCTCGTTGGAGATCTTCACCGCATGCTCGGTGTCGTCGATCACGCCGACATAGCCGGGGACGACATTGACGCCCGCTGCCTTGGCCAGCTTCTTCGACTCGATCTTGTCGCCCATGGCGGCGATGGCGTTCGCGGGCGGGCCGACGAAGATAATGCCCTCCGCGTCCAGCGCCTTGCGGAAGCTCTCCCGCTCGGAGAGAAAGCCATAGCCGGGATGGACGGCGTCAGCCCCGGTCGCCTTGCACGCCGCGATGATCTTGTCGGCGATCAGATAGGACTGGGCGGCGGGCGGCGGCCCGATATGCACGGCCTCGTCGGCCATCAGCACATGCGGCGCGCGCGCATCGGCATCGGAATAGACGGCCACCGTCTTGATGCCCATCTTGCGCGCGGTACGAATGACCCGGCAGGCGATCTCGCCACGGTTCGCGATCAGGATCTTGGTGATTGCCATCTTTGTCCCTTGCCCAGTCCCTATCCAGTTCCAATTCCGTCACCCCGGACTTGATCCGGGGTCTAGGGCCACAGGCATCACGCTTGGGACACTGGATGCCGGATCGGGCCCGGCATGACGATTACATTCTATTCGGCGGCTACCGCCTCCAGATGCCCATGCGGCTGGGCCATCATCGGCGTCAGGCCGAGCTTGCCGAGCAGCGCCGCGTCCTTATCGTCGCCGGCATTGGCCGCCGTCAGCAGCTTGTCGCCGGTGAAGATGCTGTTCGCTCCCGCCATGAAACAGAGCGCCTGGCAGGCCTCAGACATGCTCTCGCGCCCGGCCGAGAGGCGCACCATCGATTGCGGCATCACGATCCGCGCGACTGCGACGGTACGGACGAACTCCACCTCGTCGATCTTCGCGAGCGGCGTGTCCTTCAGCATGTCGCCCAGCACCGTGCCCTCTACTGGCACCAATGCATTGATCGGTACGCTCTCCGGGTGCGGCATGGTGGCGAGCGCATGGAGGAAGCCGATGCGATCCGACCGCGTCTCGCCCATGCCGACGATGCCGCCGCAGCACACGTTGATCCCCGCGTCGCGGACATTTTCCAGCGTCCCGATCCGGTCCGCGAAGGTCCGCGTGGTGATGACGTTCGCGTAGTTTTCCGGCGAGGTATCGATGTTGTGGTTGTAGTAATCGAGGCCCGCGTCGGCGAGCTGCTTCGCCTGATCGGCCGACAGCATGCCCAGCGTCATGCAGGTTTCCATGCCCATCTGGCGCACACCCTTCACCATCTCGACCAGGGCGGGCATGTCGCGATCCTTGGGGTTGCGCCATGCCGCGCCCATGCAGAAGCGGCCCGACCCATGGTCCTTCGCCTGCGCCGCCGCCTGCAGCACCGCCTGCACGTCCATCAGCTTGGTGGCCTTCAGGCCGCTCTCCGCCTCGGTCGACTGCGAGCAGTAGCCGCAATCCTCCGGACAGCCGCCGGTCTTGATTGACAGCAGCGTGGACAGTTGCACCTCGTTGCGCGGGAAATTCGCGCGATGGATCGACTGCGCCTCGAACATCAGGTCGTTGAACGGCATGTCGAACAGCGCGGCGATCTCGTCGCGGGTCCAGTCGGTGCGGGCGCCGGTATTCGGGGTGGGCGTGGTGGTCATGCGGCTTCCTCTAGCCCCGCCGGGGGCATGTTGTGGCCGAGGAGGCGCAGCACGTCGGCGGCGCATTCCACGACATTGGAACCCGGTCCATAAATGCCCTGAACCCCCGCGTCACGGAGGAAGTCATAATCCTGCGGCGGAATGACGCCGCCGGCGATCACCTTGATGTCGTTGCGCCCCTTCTCCCGCAACTGCCGGATGAGGTCGGGGATCAGCGTCTTGTGCCCGGCGGCGAGGCTGGATGCGCCCACCACGTCGACGCCGCTGTCGAGCGCCAGCACCACCGTCTCCTCCGGAGTCTGGAACAGCGGCCCGGAGACCACGTCGAAGCCCATGTCCCCAAAGGCCGACGCGATGATGTTGGCGCCCCGGTCGTGTCCGTCCTGTCCCATCTTGGCGACGAGAAGTTTCGGCTTACGCCCGAGGCGCCGTTCGACGGCCTGCACTCCGTCGAGAACCTGCTGCCAGCGGCTGTCACCGGCATAGGGCGCGGCATAGACGCCCTTCACCGGCGTCGGCACCGTGCCATAGCGGTCGAAGCTCTCCTCCATGGCCGAGGAAATCTCGCCCAGCGTCGCGCGCGCGCGCGCCGCTTCGACCGCGAGGGCGAGGAGGTTGTTCTCCAGGCTGGCGGGTGTCGCTGCGCCCGCGCGCAGCGCGTCGAGCGCCGCCTGGCACCTGGCCTCGTCGCGCTCCGCCTTCACCTTGTCGATGCGCGCGATCTGCGCCTCGCGCACCTTGGTGTTATCGACCTCCAGCGTTTCCAGAAGGTCTTCGCTGGCGAGGCGATATTTGTTGACGCCGACGATCACGTCGTCGCCCCGGTCGACCCGGGCCTGCCGCGCGGCGGCGGCTTCCTCGATCATCGCCTTGGGCCAGCCTGCGGCAACGGCCTTCGCCATGCCGCCTTCCTTCTCGACCCGCTCGATGATCTCCCATGCCTTGTCGACCAGTTCCTGGGTCAGCGCCTCGACATAATAGGAGCCGCCCAGCGGATCGACGACCCTGGTCATCCCCGTCTCTTCCTGGATGACGATCTGCGTGTTGCGCGCGATTCGGGCGGAGAAGTCGGTGGGCAGCGCGATCGCCTCGTCGAGGGCGTTGGTGTGCAGCGACTGGGTGCCGCCCAGCATCGCCGCCATCGCCTCGATCGTCGTGCGCATGACGTTGTTGTACGGGTCCTGCTCGGTCAGCGACACACCGGACGTCTGGCAATGGGTGCGCAGCATCTTGCTGCGCTCGTCCTTCGCGCCAAGGTTGGTCATCACCCGGTGCCACAGCACGCGTGCGGCGCGCAGCTTCGCGATCTCCATGAAGAAGTTCATGCCGATGGCGAAGAAGAAGCTCAGCCGCCCGGCGAACCTGTCGATGTCGAGGCCGGAGGCGACGCCGTAGCGCACATATTCCGCGCCGTCGGCGATGGTGAAGGCCAGTTCCTGCACCTGCGTCGCACCGGCTTCCTGCATGTGATAGCCGGAAATCGAGATGCTGTTGAACTTCGGCATCTCCCGCGAGGTATAGCCGAAAATGTCGGAAATGATCCGCATGCTCGGTTCAGGCGGGTAGATGTATGTGTTGCGGACCATGAACTCCTTGAGGATGTCGTTCTGGATGGTTCCGTCGAGCAGCTTCCTGTCGACGCCCTGCTCTTCGCCCGCGACGATGAAGAAGGACAGGATCGGGATCACCGCGCCGTTCATCGTCATGGAAACCGACATCTGGTCGAGCGGAATGCCGTCGAACAGGATCTTCATGTCCTCGACGCTGTCGATCGCGACGCCCGCCTTGCCGACATCGCCGACGACGCGCGGATGGTCGCTGTCATAGCCCCTGTGCGTGGCGAGGTCGAAGGCCACGGAGAGCCCCTTCTGCCCGGCCGCCAGATTGCGGCGATAGAATGCGTTGGATTCCTCTGCGGTCGAGAAGCCGGCATATTGCCGGATCGTCCAGGGGCGGCCCGCATACATCGACGCGCGCACGCCGCGTGTGAACGGCGCGAAGCCGGGAAGGCCCGGGTCGGCCGTCACATCGTCCGCCGTGTACAGCGGCTTCACCGTGATACCCTCGGGCGTTTGCCAGTCGAGGTTCTTGCCCTTCACCTCCTTGGCGGCGGCGGCGGCCCACTGGTCCGGTGTCGGCGTGTCGCTCATGCTATCGTCCCTCGAACCTGGGTTTGCGCTTCTCGCCGAAGGCGGCGACCGCTTCACGGAAATCGGCCGTGCGTCCGGCCAGCCGCTGATTCTCGCGCTCGATCATCAACGATTCGGGCAGCGCCGCTGTCAGCGCGGCGGCCATCTGCTTGCGAATCATGCCGATCGCGACGGTCGGACCGTCGGCAAGCTTGCGGGCGATCGCCATCGCCTCGTCCATCAGGGCCTCGTCATCGGTCACCCGGGTGACGAGTCCGACCGCCAGCGCTTCATCGGCGGACATCTTCTCGCCCAGCAGCGCCATTTCCAGCGCGCGGACGCGGCCTGCGCTCTGGGCCACCATCCATGTGGCGCCCGCGTCGGGCACCAGCCCGATATTGACGAAGGCGAGCAGCAGATAGGCGGAACGGGCCATCAATATGATGTCGCCCGACAGCGCGAATCCGCAACCCGCTCCCACCGCCGGTCCGTTGATCGCCACGATGACGGGGATGTCGAGTTCGGCAAGCTTGCGTGAGAAGGGGTTGTACGACCTGTCGATCTCCTCGCCCAGATCATCGCTCAACGCATCCTTGCCGTCACCGCTGAGGTCCGCGCCGGAACTGAACGCACGCCCCTCGCCCGTTATGATCAGCGCGCGGGCGCCCCCGGCCACCGCCGCGTCGATCGCCGCCATCGCCTCCCGGAACAGGGTCGGCGTCAGCGCATTCAAGCGGTCCGGCCGGTTGAACGTCAGCGTGGCCACCTTGTCGGCGACCTCCATCCGGACCGTCTCGTAGGTCAATGGCCACCATCCTTCGGTGTTTCCATGATCTCGGTCAGCACGCCGTTCATGTCCCTGGGATGCACGAAGAAGATCAGTGTCCCGTGCGCGCCGATGCGGGGCTCGCCCAGCACCTTGGCGCCCTTGCCCTCGAACCACGCCTTCGCCGCGTGGATGTCCGGCACTTCATAGCACATATGGTGCTGCCCGCCCGCCGGATTCTTGGCAAGGAAGCCGTGGATCGGGGATGTCTCGCCCAGCGGCTCGATCAGTTCGATCTGCGTGCCGCTGGTGCCGTTCTCGCCCGGCGTATCGACGAAGCACACCTTCACCCCCTGCGCGGGCAGGTCGAACGGTTCGTGGGTCAAGGTCGCGCCCATCACGTCGCGATAATAGGCGACGCTCTTCTCGATCGACGGCGTCGCGATGCCGACATGATTCAGGCGGCCGAGTTTCATGCCGCCACACTCTCGATGACCATGGCGATCCCCTGCCCGCCGCCGATGCACATGGTGATCAGCGCATATCGCCCGCCGGTGCGCTTCAGCTCATAGGCCGCCTTCACCGTCAGGATTGCGCCGGTGGCACCGACGGGATGGCCGAGCGCGATGCCGCTGCCGTTGGGGTTCAGCTTCTCCGGGTCGAAACCCAGCTCGTTCGCCACCGCACATGCCTGCGCGGCGAACGCCTCGTTCGCCTCGATCACGTCGATCTGGTCGAGCGTCAGACCGGCCCGCTCCAGCGCGATCGGAACCGCCTTGATCGGGCCGATGCCCATGATCTTCGGATCGACGCCCGCATGGCCCCAGCCCAATATCTTCGCCAGCGGCTTCAGGCCCTTTGCGGCGACGGCCTTGCCGCTCGCCAGGACCAGCGCGGCCGCTCCGTCATTGATGCCGGACGCATTGCCCGCCGTGACCGTACCCCCGTCCTTCCGGAACGCGGGCCGCAGCTTGCCCATGTCCTCCAGGCTGGCGTCGGCGCGGACATGCTCGTCGGTGTCGAAGCTGACGACACCCTTGCGGCTCTTGATTTCCACCGGAACGATCTGGTCCTTGAAGCGCCCCTCCGCGATGGCCGCGGCCGCCCGCTTATGCCCCTGGACCGCGAGCGCATCCTGCGCCTCCCGCGTCACCTGATAGGCGTCGGCGACATTCTCCGCCGTGACCCCCATATGAAAACCCTCGAACGGGTCCGACAGGGTAGCGAGCATGGCGTCGATCAGCTCCATCCCGCCCATCTTGTTGCCCCAGCGCGCAGTCTTCGCGACATGGGGCGATCGGCTCATGCTCTCCGCGCCCCCCGCCAGGGCGATATCGGCCTCTCCCAGCGCGAGCGTCTGCGCCGCCGAGATGATCGCCTGCACGCCCGATCCGCACAGGCGGTTCAGGGTCAGCGCAGGCGCCTCGACGGGAATACCGGCGTTCACCCCGACGACGCGGGCCAGATAGGCGTCGGCCGGTTCGCTCTGGATGACCTGCCCCATCACCACATGCTGCACGTCTCCGGCGTCCACGCCCGCCCGCGCGATCGCCTCGACCGCGACCGTGCGGCCGAGTTCCGCGGGACTGACGTCCTTCAGCGCACCGCCGAAATCGCCGATCGCGGTCCTGACCGCACTGACGATGAACACCTCTTCCGAATGGGGCATGTGCTTATGTATTCCTCTCATCGCGGGTCGTCCGGTTCAAAGGCCGGCGGATCACAGCGGGATGTTGTCGTGCTTCTTCCAGGGGTTCTCGAGCGACTTGTTGCGCAGCTTGCGCAGGCCCAGCGCGATCCGCTTGCGGGTCGAATGCGGCTGTATCACCTCATCGATGAAGCCCTTGCTGGCCGCCACGAACGGGTTGGCGAAGCGCGCCTCATATTCGGCGGTGCGCTCGGCGATCTCTTCCGGAGTCTTGCCGCGGAAGATGATCTCCACCGCCCCCTTCGCGCCCATCACCGCGATCTCGGCGGTCGGCCAGGCGTAGTTCAGGTCGCCGCGCAGATGCTTCGACGCCATCACGTCATAGGCGCCGCCATAGGCCTTGCGCGTGATCACGGTAATCTTCGGCACCGTCGCCTCGGCATAGGCGAACAGCAGCTTCGCGCCGTGCTTGATGATGCCGTTATGCTCCTGGCCGACGCCGGGCAGGAAGCCGGGCACGTCGACGAAGGTGATGATCGGGATGTCGAACGCGTCGCAGAAGCGGACGAACCGTCCCGCCTTCTTCGACGCGCCGATGTCGAGGCAGCCGGCCAGCACCATCGGCTGGTTCGCGACGATGCCGATCGTGCGCCCCTCGATCCGGCCGAAGCCGCAGATGATGTTGGCGGCATGGGCGGGCTGCACCTCGAAGAAATCGCCTTCGTCGACGACCTTCCGGATCAGTTCGTGCATGTCATAGGGCTGGTTGGCGTTGGCGGGGATCAGCGTGTCGAGGCTCTCCTCGATCCGGTCCCAGTCGTCGGCGGTCGGCCGCTCCGGCACGCTCTCGCGGTTGGATGCGGGCAGGAAGTCGACGAAATCGCGGACCGACAGCAGCGCCTCGATGTCGTTCTCGAACGCCACGTCGGCGACACCCGACTTGGTCGTATGGGTGACGGCGCCGCCCAGCTCCTCCTGCGTGACGATCTCGTTCGTCACCGTCTTCACCACGTCGGGCCCGGTGACGAACATGTAGCTGCTGTCCTTCACCATGAAGATGAAGTCGGTCATTGCCGGCGAATAGACCGCGCCGCCCGCGCACGGCCCCATGATGACGCTGATCTGCGGAACCACGCCGCTGGCGGTCACGTTGCGCTGGAACACCTCGGCATAGCCGCCCAGCGATGCGACGCCCTCCTGGATGCGGGCACCGCCTGAATCGTTAAGGCCGATGACGGGCGCGCCAACCTTCATCGCCATGTCCATGATCTTGCAGATCTTTTGCGCGTGCCGCTCGCTCAGCGAACCGCCGAACACCGTGAAGTCCTGGCTGAAGACGAAGACCAGCCGGCCGTTGATCGTGCCCGAGCCGGTGACGACGCCGTCGCCCGGAATGTGCTGCGCGTCCATGCCGAAGTCGGTGCAGTTGTGCTCGACATACATGTCGAGCTCCTCGAAGCTGTCCTCGTCCAGCAGCACGTCGAGCCGCTCGCGCGCCGTCAGCCTGCCCTTGGCGTGCTGCGCTGCGATGCGCTTCTCGCCGCCGCCCAGACGCGCGGCTTCGCGCTTGGCTTCAAGCTGTTCAAGGACGGCAAGCTTGGTCATGGGCATCTCTCTCCGATACACGCGCTGTACGGCACGCACTCCCCTTTCCATGCGTCAACGGCCTTCGCAACTGCGAATTTGCAGAATTGCAAAAGTCCATTTTGCAAATTAAACCACCAAAATGGCCCGGGGCGCACGAATTTTTGCGGGACAGAAGCTGCGCCAGCTTCGTCTCGACCAACGGATGGACCAGGCGGCGATGGCCGGGGTCCTTGGCATATCCGTATCCTATCTCAGCCAGCTTGAGAATGACGACCGGCCGCTGACCGCCAAGGTGAAGGCCGCGCTGGCGGAGGCGTTCCCGCTCGACTGGGCCGCCTTCGACCCGCGTGAGGAGGAGATGCTGCTGGGCGCCTTCACCTACGCGCTTGCCCAGCCTGATGTCGCGGGTCCGCCGATGGAGCCGGAACGGATAGAGAAGCTGCACCTTCAGTTTCCCGAGTTCGCCGCGCGCTATGTCGACTTGCACCGGGCCTATCGCCAGTCGAACGAACGACTGAACATGATCGAGGAGGCGATTGCGAGCGACGCCGCCGCCGCGCGCATGCCATGGGAGGCGGTGCGGGACTGGTTCCATGATTCCGGCAACTATGTGCATGTCATCGACTGCCTGGCCGAGGATATGGCGGGCAAGCTGACCGCCGGGCAGCCGCTGGACGAGGGCATGCTGGTGGAGGCGCTGGCCCGCCGCCACGGTATAGAGACGGTGATCGCCGATACGCCGGATTCGTCCCTGCGCAATTTTGAAGGAACGCGGCGGCGGCTGTTCATCAACGCGGCATTGCCGGTCGAAAGCCGCAAGTTCATGCTCTCGCACCAGTTGATGATGACGGAGGGGTCGGCGCTGATCGCCGACGTCGTGTCCCGCGCGACGCTGGAGATACCGGGCGCCGACCGGCTGCTCGCCATCGGCCTTGCGAACTATGCCGCGGGCGCGCTGCTGATGCCCTATGTCCGCTTCCGGGAAGCGGCCCGCGCCTATCGGCACGATATCGATCGCCTGTCCCGCATGTTCGGCATCAGCTTTGAGCAGGCCTGTCACCGCCTGTCGACGCTTCAGCGTCCCGGCACGCGCGGCATCCCCTTCTTCTTCTGCCGTGTCGACATGGCGGGCAACATTACGAAGCGGCACAGCGCCACCCGCCTGCAATTCGCCCGGTTCGGCGGCGCCTGCCCGTTGTGGAACGTGCATGAGGCGGTGGCCATCCCCGACCGCATCAACGTCCAGCTCGGAGAGACGCCGGATGGCGTCCGCTACGTGTCGATGGCGAAGGGCCTGGTGAAGCCCTCGGGCAGCTATGCCCGCTCGCCGCGCCGCTATGCCGTGGTGCTGGGCTGCGAAATCGAGCATGCCGCGAACTTCGTCTATGCCGACGGGTTGCGCCTGCATGACGAGGGTGGCGCGACGCCGATCGGCGTCACCTGCCGCCTGTGCCCGCGCCAGAGCTGCGACCAGCGTGCATTCCCGCCCGCAGACCGGCCGATCCGCGTCGATCCGGACCATCGCCAGGTCGTGCCATACTGGATCGACTGACCGGAATTTGTGTTGCCGATCAAGCACAAGGCAGCCCGTTAACCATGATCCTTGACCGGCCCTTAGCGTCTCTCGCGCATGTTCCGGAGGAAGGCGGCTTCCCCCCACCCGCCACGGATTTTGAAGCCACGCATGCAGCGAACACGTGTCCTTATCGTCGATGACTCCCTCACGATCCGCGCGATGTTCGAGGAGATGCTGCTGTCCGATCCGGAGATCGACCTGATCGGTGCCGCCGGCAGCGCGGAGGAAGCGCTCGACATGCTCTCGCACGGGGTCGCCGACGTCATCGCGCTCGACCTGCATATGCCGGGCCTGGGCGGCATCGCCTTCCTCGACCAGATCAAGGGGCACTGGCACAAGATGGCGGTGGTGATCGTCTCGTCCGCCGCCGTCCACAAGTCGGAGGTGTGCACCGAAGCGTTCGCGCACGGCGCGGCGGCCTGTTTCGACAAGTCGCGCCTGATCGCCAACGGCGCGCAGATGCGGCGCCTGCTGAAGGAGGCGGCGACCGGCGATTTCGTGCGCGCCGCCTATCGCGGCGATACCGTCACCCTGCCCACGCGCAGCGAGGCGAACGCGGCGGCCAGGGCCGCCTGACCGGCGCGCCTCCCCTTATTTCAGCAGCACCAGTTCCTCGGCCATGCTCGGGTGCAGGGCGACGGTGTCGTCGAAATCCTGCTTGGTAAGACCCGCCTTCACCGCGACGGCGGCCGCCTGGAGGATTTCCGGCGCATCCGGCCCGATCATGTGCAGACCGATCACCCGGTCCGTCGTCGCGTCCACGATCATCTTGTACAGCGCCCGCTCGTTGCGGTTGGCGAGAACGTTCTTCATCGCCCGGAAATCGGACGTGTAGACCTTGATCGTGCCGAAGGTGTTGCGCGCCTGCGCCTCGGTCAGGCCCACGCCCGCCATCGGCGGATGGCTGAACACGGCCGATGGAATGCAGCTGTAATCGACCGTGCGCGGGTTTCCGCCGAACACCGTGTCGGCGAACGCGTGCCCCTCCCGGATCGCGACGGGGGTCAGCTGGACGCGGTTGGTGACGTCGCCCACGGCATAGATGCTCTCGACGCTGGTGCGGTTATATTCGTCGACCTTGATCGCGCCCTGCCCGTCCAGTTCCACGCCCACAGCCTCCAGGCCGAGCCCGTCGCTCTTTGGCCGCCGCCCGGTCGCGAACAGCAGCAGGTCGCAGGCGAGCGGGTCGCCGCCCTTGATGCGCACGCATAGCGTGCCGTCCTCGTTCTTCTCGATCCGCTCCATCTCCGCATTGAAACGGAAATTGATCCCCTTCCCCATGCTGATCTGGAGCAGCCTGTCCCGGATCTGCGCGTCATAGCTGCGCAGCATCTGGTCCGACCGGTTGAGCAGCGTCACATGCGCGCCGAACTCGTGGAATATGCCCGCGAACTCATTGGCGATGTAGCCACCGCCGACGATCACGACCCGCCGGGGACAGTCCTCCAGATGGAACACCTCATTCGACGTGATGCCGTGTTCGGCGCCCTCGACCTCGGGCACCAGCGGCCATGCGCCGGTCGCGACCAGGATCACCTTCGCCGTCACCTCTTTGCCGGATTCCAGCTTCACCGTGTGCGGCCCGGCAATCGACGCGCGTTCGTGGACGATCTCGACCTTGTGGTTGTTGAGCGTGTTCTCGTACAGGCCGTTCAGCCGGTCGACGTCCGCCAGCACATTGTCGCGCAGCGTCTTCCAGTCGAAGCCGCAATCCGGCACGTTCCAGCCGAACCGGCGCGCGTCCTTCAGATCCTCGGCGAAATGCGCGCCGTACACCAGCAGCTTCTTGGGCACGCAGCCCCGGATCACGCATGTGCCGCCGACCCGGTACTCCTCCGCCACCGCGACCTTCGCGCCGTGAGCGGATGAGACCCGCGCCGCCCGCACGCCACCCGATCCCGCTCCGATGACGAACAGGTCATAGTCATAATCGCTCATGCACATCCTCCGCTTGCGCGCGGATATGGCGTGCGTGGTGGCGGGTTACAAACGGGAAATCGCCACGCATGGGCGAAACCCTCCCGAACATGGCCCGGCAACCGGCCGGTCGCCCATATGCGACCGGCCGTGCGCGCGTCAGCCCAGCGCCAGGTCGATCAGCGCCATCGTAGACGGATCGAAACCCTTTGGCCCGTCCTTCTCGATCGACTTCGCGATCTCCTTGCCCAGTTCGACGCCGAACTGGTCGAACGGGTTGATTTCCATCAGCATCGCGTTGGCGAAGGTGCGATGCTCGTAGAAGGCGATCAGGGCGCCCAGCGCCTCCGGCGTGACGTCGTCGAGCAGGATCGTGCTCGACGGGCGGTTCCCCGGATAGGCGCGGGCCGGATCGGCCGGATTGTCGCGCCCCTGCATCAGCGCCGCGCCCTGCGCGAAGCAGTTGACCAGCAGCGTGCGATGATGGGCCGGGTCCAGGCTGTGACCGGGTTCCTTCGACGCGATGAACTCGACCGGCACGACATGCGTGCCCTGATGCAGCAGCTGGAACACCGCATGCTGCGCGTCCGTGCCGACGCCGCCCCAGGTGATGGCGGATGTCGGCCCGTCGACCGGCGCGCCCGCGGCCGTCACGCTCTTGCCGTTGCTCTCCATCTCCAGTTGCTGGAGGTAGGAGGGCAGCAGTCGCAGCCGCTCGTCATAGGCGAAGACGGCCCGGGTCTGGCACTGCATGACACGGGCATAGAACTGGTCGACGAAGGCGGAGATCAGCGGCGCGTTCTCCCGGGGCGCGGCCAGGCGGAAATGCCGGTCCATGCTCGCTGCGCCTTCCAGCAGGCTCTCGAACGCGTCCCAGCCCAGCGCCAGCGCGGCGGGAAAGCCGATCGAGGACCAGAGCGAATAGCGGCCACCCACGGTCTCGCTGAACGGCAGCACCCGGGTCTCGTCGACGCCCCATTCCATCGCCTTGTCCGGCGCGGCGGTCAGGGCGACGATGCGGCCATAGGGGTCGTCGACTCCGGCCTCCACCATCCACGACATCGCGCTCGCCGCGTTCAGCATCGTCTCCGTCGTGGTGAACGTCTTGGACGCGACCGCGATGACCGTCGCATGCGGGTCGAAGCGCGCCATCGCCGCTTCCAGCGCGGTGCCGTCGACATTGGAGATGATGGCGACGTCATAACGGTCCGCCCCGCGTCCCAGCGCGTCGACGATCAGGTCCGGGCCAAGCGCCGAGCCGCCGATGCCAATGTGCAGGATGTGCCGGATCGGCCCCAGCGCCTCCGCCTCGATCGCGTCGATCAGAGCGCGCATGCGGGCATGCAGCACCTTCGCCTGCGCCACGCTCTCGGCGCGCCCCTCACCACGCTCGGCCGGATGCTCGGCGGCGCGGCCCTCGGTGTTGTTGATCTTCTCTCCGGCGAACAGCGCGTCGCGGCGTCCGGCGAAATCCACGTCCTCGGCCAGCGCCACGAAGCGGTCCATCAGGCCGTCCGTCATATGCGTCTTCGACCAGTCGAAACGCAGGGGGCCGTGCGTCAACGTCAGCTTGGAAAGGCGTGCCGGGTCGGCCTCGAATATCGTCTTGAGCGTCGGAACGGGCTCGGCTGCGATCGCGGTCCATGCGGAACTGGGCATGAAATGAGGCTCCTTGGGAGGAAGGATGGGTGAGGTCGCCCGGCTTTTGAAAGGTTTCGTGCGGACGATTCCCCCTTTCCTTAGCCAATGATGCGGCGCTTTGCATGGGGATTTGACGGCGGCCAATCGGGCATCGGGGGCGGATCGGCGCGCCGTTTCCCTTGACCTGCGCCGATCCGGGACGCAAAGGCGCGAGGGAATGGACCTTCAAGGGATCACGGGCGGATAATGGCCAAGGAAAAGCAGAAGAACGAGACGCTGGACTTCATCTGGTTCCTCGCGCGACTTGCCATCTTCGTATTCGTCCTGCGCAGTTTCATCGTGTCGCCGTTCAACATCCCGTCCGAATCGATGCAGCCCCGGCTGCTGATCGGCGACTATCTGCTCGTCGCGAAATGGCCCTACGGCTATTCCCGCTACAGCCTGCCCTTCTCCGCGCCGCTGTTCGAGGGCCGCGTTTTCGCCGCGACACCCAAGCGTGGCGACGTCGTCGTGTTCAAGGCGCCGCCGACGCAGAAGAACGATTATATCAAGCGGGTGATCGGCCTGCCGGGCGATCTCGTCGCGATCCGCAAGGGGCAGGTGATCCTGAACGGCGTGGCGGTGCCCAAGCAACGGATCGCCGATCTGGTGATCCCGGCGGCGGACAATATGGTCGCTGCGGCCGAGAAGGAGGGCAATCCTTCCCCCTGCTTCCGCCCGAAGTTTGAGGAGCGCGGGGCCGACGGCGCCCGCCAGTGCCGCTATCCCCAGTATCGCGAGACCCTGCCCGGCGGCCGCAGCTACAACGTCCTCGACCTGGAGCCGGACGGCGCCGCCGATGACCGCGATACGGTAGTCGTGCCGGAGGGGCACCTGTTCCTGATGGGCGACAATCGCGACCGTAGCGCCGACAGCCGCTTCCCGGCCGAGGAAGGCGGCGGCATCGGGCTGGTGCCGGAGGAGAATCTGGTTGGCAAGGCGCTGGTCTCGGTCTTCTCGACGGACGGCTCGGCCAACTGGTTCCTGCCCTGGACGTGGTTCACCGCCACGCGCTGGAGCCGCATCGGGGAAGGCTTTTGAGCCGGACGGACAGCGCTGACTGGATTGCCGGCCTCATCGGCCGCGCCCCCAACGACCTGACACTCTTCACCCAGGCGCTGACCCATGGCAGCACCGGCGCCGCCGATTATCAGCGGCTCGAATTTCTCGGCGACCGGGTTCTGGGCATGGTGATGGCCGAATGGCTGTTCGCCCTGTTCCCCGACGAGCCGGAGGGCAGCCTGTCCCGGCGCCTGAACGCGCTCGTCTCCGGCGAGACCTGCGCGGAGATTGCCCGGGCCATTGGCGCGCAGCCGCACCTGCTGCTCGGCAAGCAGGCGCGCGATGACGGCGCGATCGAAAGCGACAATGTGCTGGGCGACGTGGTCGAGGGGCTGATCGGCGCGCTGCTGCTCGATGGTGGCGAGCGCGGCATCGACGAATCCCGCGCGCTCATCCGCCGCCTGTGGGGTGACCGGGTAAAGACCCAGGCGACCGCGCCCCGCCATCCCAAGTCCGCGCTTCAGGAATGGGCCGCGGCCAACCGGCGCAAGCCGCCCGAATATGTCCTTGCCGATCGCAGCGGCCCGCATCATGCGCCCCGCTTCACGGTGACCGTGTCGATCAGGGGCGCGGGCGAGGCATCGGCACAGGGCGGATCGAAGCAGGAGGCGGAAACCGCCGCCGCCCGTGCCCTTCTGGAGAAACTGTCATGACCGAACACTGCGGCATCGTCGCGGTCGTCGGCGCCCCCAACGCCGGCAAGTCCACCCTCGTCAACGCGCTCGTCGGGCAGAAGGTGGCGATCACCAGTCCGAAGGCGCAGACGACCCGCACCCGCGTCATGGGCATCGCGATGGAGGGCGAGGCGCAACTGGTCCTCGTCGACACCCCGGGCATCTTCGAGCCGCGCCGTCGCCTCGACCGCGCGATGGTGCAGGCCGCCTGGGGCGGCGCCCAGAACGCGGACCTGATCGTCCTCGTCATCGACGGCAAGGCCGGGCTCGGCCCGAAGCTCGAACGCGCGCTCGAAGGGCTGAAGGAACGGCGCGAGCGCAAGTGGCTGGTCGTCAACAAGGTCGACATTTCTGCCAAGGAGAGGCTTCTCGTCCACGCCCAGCGGCTGAACGATGCCGTCGGCTTCGAGGAGATTTTCTTCGTGAGTGCGGCGACCGGCGACGGCCTGCCCGAGCTGAAGACCGCGCTGGCGGGCGCGATGCCGGAGGGCCCCTGGCATTTCCCGGAGGATCAGGTCTCCGACGCCACGGACCGGATGCTGGCGGCGGAAATCACCCGGGAGCAGCTCTATCACCAGTTGCATGCCGAGCTGCCCTATGCCGCCGCCGTCGACACGGAGAAATATTCGGAGCGCCCCGACGGGTCGGTCGAAATCCACCAGCAGATCCTGGTCGCCCGCTCCAGCCAGCGCGCGATCGTGCTGGGCAAGAACGGCCAGCGACTGAAGGAAATCGGGTCGAAGGCGCGTGGAGAGTTGTCGTCCCTGCTCGGCGTTCCGGTCCACCTCTACCTTCATGTGAAGGTGAAGGAGAACTGGGAGGACGACCGCTCCATCTATCGCGACATCGGCCTCGACTGGGTGGACTGAACCTCACCCGCCGCTGGCGAGGCTCCGGGCCGCCGTCTGAAACGGCGTTGAAACGGCGCGGTAGGCCGCCTGCGCCACCATCGCGGCGCAAAGGATGGCGACCGCGATGAAGAACCAGCTTTGCCCCGATTGCGCCCACCGGCGGCTGCGCTCGTGTTGCTCGGCGATCGATGGCGCACGGACGGCGCCGCGACGGTCGGCGATGGTCGTGCCGTTGGGCAGCCTGACCGTCCCCGTTCCCGCAGCGGACGACAGCGGATCGCGGATCACCGCCTCCACGTTCATCCTGTCCTGCGTGTGCAGTCCGAACTTGCGGCCGCGCGACCATGCGATCCGTCCGACGATGACATGCGGTCCCCGGCGGATTTCCACATAGGTGCCGGCAGCGGGCGACGACGCGCTCTGCGCCATCAGCCCGCGGGACGAGATGTTCCGGATGCATATCGTCATCCACGCGCCGCCCACGCGCATCCGCGCCTCGATCAGCACCGCGTGCCGGGGCTCGCGCGGCTTGTGGCCTGCCCCTGTCCCGGCGGTGGGCTGCCGCAAAACTAGCTGATCTGCCTGCAAAATCGGTCCCTTCCAGTTCTGCGAAGAACGGAATGGTGACGCTCCCATTAATTCTGAATTATCGTCGCGCCGGATCGGACGATATTCGAATGCCCGGTTCAGGCGCTCAGGCGGGTCTCGGTCAGGTCCAGTTCGCCGATCAGCTTGCGGGCCAGCGCGCTTCCCAGGTTCCTGCGGCGGACCATGCGGAAGATTTCCGTCCGTTCCGCTCTCAGCGCCGCCAGGCGGAGTTCGCGCTCGACCCGCTCGGTTTCCCGTCCACGGGCATTGTCGCTGTCCGATCCCTGCCGCACCTCGATGCGTCCGCGATAGCTGTCCATGATGCGGGAGGCGACGGCGACATAGAGGTCCGCGTCGCCCCGCCCCTCCGCCAGGTCGTGCTGCGCCTTCTCCACCGCCGCGATCGCCGCTTCCGCCGCTTTCACACGGGCCTCGTTCTCCTCGTCGGCATGTTCATGCTCGGCCGGCATGGTCAGGCCGCTCAGCACCCACGGCAATCCGATGCTCGCCGCCAGCAGCGACGTGATGATCACGCCCATCGCCAGAAAGATGGCGAGGTCACGGGCCGGAAACGGCGTGCCGTCCTGAAGGGTCAGCGGCAGCGTCAGCACACCGGCCAGCGTTATCGCGCCCCGCGCCCCGGCCAGCGATGTCGCCGCAACGATCCGCGCGCTGCCCGACGCCATCGCCTGTCCCTTGCGGAACAGGGTGAGCTTCAGCGACATCCACACCCATGCGAAACGCAGCGCCGCCAGCCCGGCGGTGATCACCAGTACGTAGATGGCGAGCCACCATGACTGGTGGTGGCCCGTCGTGCGCACGGTCTCGGCCGCGCTCTGGAGAATGGCTGGGAGCTGTTCGCCCAGCAGCACGAAGATCACGCCGTTGGCCGTGAACTGGATCATGTCCCACACCGTCGTGCGCCGCATCCGTGTGCCCGCGTCGATCTCGCCGCCGATCTCGACGAAGCCCATGCACAGGCCCGCGGCCACCGCCGCCAGAATGCCCGAGCAATGCAGATGCTCCGCCGTCAGATAGGCGGCGAAGGGAATGAGCAGGCTGACGAGAATTTGCGCGCCGCCTTCCTCGCCATAGCGGCGGGAAATCCAGCTCTTCGCCTTCGCAATGGCAAAGGTCACGCCCGCGCCGATCGCGATACCGCCCAGCGCCACCCACAGGAAATTGAGCGCGGCCGCCTGCGCGGAGAAGGTGCCGGTCAGCGCCGCCGCGACCGCGAAGCGCAGGCAGACGAGGCCCGACGCGTCGTTCAGCAGCGATTCTCCCTCCAGTATGTGCATCATCCGCTTGGGGATCGGCACGCGCTGGGCGATGGCGGACACCGCGATCGGATCCGTCGGGGAGATAACCGCCGCCAGCGCGAACGCGACCGCCAACGGCATCGCCGGGATCATCCAGTGGATGAAGAAACCCATGCCGACCACCGTCACGACGACCAGCCCCAGGGCCAGCTCGATGATCGTCTTCGCATCCTTCAGCAGGTCTTCCCGGGGTATCCGCCAGCCGTCGAGGAACAGCAATGGCGGCAGGAACAGCAGGAAGAAAATCTCCGGGTCCAGCGTCACGCGCCAGTCGGCGGCAAAGCCGATGGCGGCGCCCAGCGCGATCTGGAACACCGGGCGAGGCAGCGGCAACGGCACCATGCGCGACAGGATACCGCTCAGGATCACGGCGAGCAGCAGGAACAGGACGATCGTGACGGTTTCCAATGGTTCCCCACAAGATGTTGGCAGAAGCGATGCGTGGGGCTGCTCGAACACAACCCCTTGTGGGTCTCTTGTGGCAAATGAAATGGAAAAGGCCAACCCCGGACTGTCCCGGGATTGGCCTTCACCTGGTTCTGCACATGGTTTTGAACGATCGGTTCACCACCCGTCACGCGCGGACATGCCCGCGCAAAACGGCCGGGGAGTGTTGCGGGCCTACTCCGCGGCCGCCTTTGCCTTCTTCGGCTTTGCGGACGTCGTTTTCTTGGCTGCCGCCTTCTTGGCCGGCGCCTTCTTCGGCGCGGCTTTCTTCTTGCCCTTCTTGGCGGGCGCGGCGGCGGCGCGGGCGTCGATCAGCTGCGCGGCCTCCTCCAGCGTCAGGGCGTCGGGCTCGATCGTCTTGGGCAGGGTCGCGTTGGTCTCCCCGTCCGTGACATAGGGGCCAAAGCGCCCGGCCATCAGCTTGATCTCGACCTCGGTGCGCGGATGCTTGCCCAGCACCTTCAGCGGTTCGCGCGATCCCCGCGCCCCCGGTCCCTTGGCCGCAGCCTCGGCGAGCTTCACCACCGCATGGTTCATGCCGATGTCGAAGATTTCCGCCGTGCTCGACAGCCGCCCATATTTGCCGTCATGCAGCAGATAGGGACCAAAGCGGCCGATATTGGCGACGATCGGCTTGCCCGTTTCCGGGTGATTGCCGATTTCGCGCGGCAGGCTCAGCAGCTTCACCGCCCAGTCGAGGGTCATCTCGCCGTCCGGCAGGTCCTTGGGGATGGAGCCGCGCTTCGCCTCCTTGCCCTCGCCCATCTCGATATAGGGGCCGAAGCGGCCGGACTTCTTGACGATGTCCTGCCCGGTCTCCGGGTGCTGGCCCAGCACCTCGGGACCACTGTCGCCCTGTCCGCCCTCGCTGCCCGGCTGGCCGAACTTGCGGGTGAACTTGCACTCGGGATAGTTCGAGCAGGCGATGAACGCGCCGAAGCGGCCGCCGCGCAGCGACAGCTTGCCGTCGCCGCACAGCGGACAGGCGCGCGGATCGCTGCCGTCGGCCTTGGGCGGGAACAGCATCGGTTCCAGGAACTGGTCGAGCGCGGCGGTGATGTCCGACGGCTTCTGCGCCATCACCTCCTCGGTCTTCGGCTTGAAGTCGCGCCAGAACGCTTCCAGCACAGTCTGCCACTGCGCCCGGCCGCCGGACACGTCGTCCAGTTCGTCCTCCATCCCGGCGGTGAAATCGTAGGAGACGTAGCGCTCGAAGAAGCGCTCGAGGAACGCCGTCACCAGCCGCCCGCTCTCCTCGGCGAAGAAGCGGTTCTTCTCGATCCGGACATAGCTGCGGTCCTTCAGCGTCTGGAGCGTCGAGGCATAGGTCGACGGACGGCCGATGCCCAGTTCCTCCAGCCGCTTGACCAGGCTCGCCTCGCTGTAGCGGGGCGGCGGCTGGGTGAAGTGCTGCTCGGCATTGACCGCCTTCTTGGCGGGCACGTCGCCTTCCTTCATGCGGGGCAGCAGCTTGCCGTCCTCATCGTCGGAATCGTCCCGCCCTTCCTCGTACAGCGCAAGGAAGCCGGGGAAGATCACCACCTGGCCGGTGGCGCGCAGCGCATGCTGACCGGTCGCGTCGACCATGTCGACGGTCGTGCGTTCCATGCGGGCCGATGCCATCTGGCTCGCCAGCGCGCGCTTGAACACCAGCTCGTAAAGGCGGGCATGGTCGCCCGATCCCACCTTATCGCGGGAGAACTCGGTCGGCCGGATCGCCTCGTGGGCCTCCTGCGCGTTCTTCGCCTTGGTCTGGTACTGGCGCGGCTGGTCGGGCAGGTATCCGCCGTCATAGCGCTCCGCGATCGCCTTGCGCGCGGCGGAGATGGCGCTGCCGTCCATCTGCACGCCGTCGGTCCGCATATAGGTGATCGCGCCGTCCTCGTAGAGTTGCTGCGCGATTCGCATCGTGTGGCTGGCGGAAAAGCCGAGCTTGCGCGCGGCCTCCTGCTGGAGCGTCGAGGTGGTGAAGGGCGGCGGCGGGTTACGGGTGATCGGCCGGGTCTCGACCTTCTCGACCGTGAACCGTCCGGCCTCGACATCGGCCTTGGCGGCGAGCGCGTCGCCCTCCTTGCCGATGGTCAGCCGCTCGATCTTTTCGCCCTTCCAGCGGGTGAGGCGCGCGGTGAAGCCCTGCCCGCCCTGCTCCATCTCGGCCGAAACGGACCAGTATTCCTGCGGCACGAACGCCTCGATCTCGCGCTCGCGCTCGACGACCAGGCGCAGCGCGACGGACTGCACGCGCCCTGCCGACTTCGCGCCGGGCAGCTTGCGCCACAGCACCGGCGACAGGGTGAAGCCGACCAGATAATCGAGCGCGCGGCGGGTGCGGTATGCGTCGATCAGATCCTCGTCGAGGGCGCGGGGATGCGCCATCGCCTCGGTCACCGCCGCCTTGGTGATCGCATTGAACGTGACCCGGTCGACCTTCGCGGGCAGCGCCTTCTTGGCGCGCAGCACCTCCTGCACATGCCAGCTGATCGCCTCTCCCTCGCGATCGGGGTCAGTGGCCAAGATCAGGCGGTCGGCCTTCTTGGCCTCGTCGGTGATCGCCTTGAGCTGGCGGCCCTTGTCGCCGTAATTCTCCCACTCCATCGCGAAGCCGTTGTCGGGGTCGACCGACCCGTCCTTGGGCGGCAGGTCGCGGATGTGGCCGTACGACGCCAGAACGTGGAAGTCGCCGCCCAGATATTTCTCGATGGTCTTCGCCTTTGCCGGCGATTCGACGATGACTAGCTGCATGGGGTCTCTGAAGGCTCCTTACGTGTACGCGCGAGTCTGGCGGGGCCCTTTCCCCTCCGTCAAGCCGCCCGTCAATCGGAAAGCATCGAAATGCTGACACGGCCGCCCGCATGGCGGTCGAGGCGCCCCGCCAATTCGAGTTCGAGGAGGACGGTCTGCACGGCTGCGGGCGGCAGGCCGGACTGGCGGATGATCTCGTCCACGGGCACCGGCACGGGGCCGAGCAGCGCGACGATCGCGCGCCGCTCCCGCTCCGCCACGTCGGTCCCGGCGGGGTGGCCGTCATAGCCGCGGGCGTCCTGCCGCACCATCCGCGCGTCGATCGGCCCGACCGCCTCCAGGATGTCGGCGACGCCCTGCACCAACGTCGCGCCTTCGCGGATCAACTGGTTACACCCCTGCGCGCGCGGGTCGAGCGGCGATCCCGGCACCGCCATCACCTCCCGCCCGGCCTCGCCCGCCAGCCGTGCGGTGATCAGCGATCCGGAGCGCGGCGCCGCCTCCACCACGACGGTGCCCAGCGACAGGCCCGCGATGATCCGGTTGCGCCACGGGAAATGTCGCGCCAGCGGCCGCGTCCCCGGCGGCATTTCCGCGATCAGCAGGCCGCGCGCGGCGATCTCTTCCTGAAGCACGGCGTTCTCGGGCGGGAATATGACGTCGATGCCCCCGGCGATCACCGCCACCGTGCCGCCCTCCAGCGATCCCTGATGCGCGGCGGTGTCGATGCCGCGGGCAAGGCCGGAGACGACGCTCACCCCCTCCGCCGCCAGCCCCTGCCCCAGCATCCGGGCAAAGCGGCACGCGGCGGCCGACGCATTGCGGGCGCCGACCATCCCGATGCAGCGGCGGGCCAGCAGCGCTGTGTCGCCCCGCATCGTCAGCGCGGGCGGCGGATTCTCGATTTCGGCAAGCAATGCCGGATAGTCGGGATCGCCCAGCAGAAGATAACGGGCACCCAGAACCGCGACGGACGCGATCTCCTGCTCAATGTCTTCCCGCTTCGCCAGAGCCGGCGGTTTTCCACCGCCACGCGCGGCCAGATCGGGCAGCGCCTCGATCGCGGCCCGTGCCGATCCGAACCGCCGGAGCAACTGCATATAGGTGACGGGGCCGATCCGCGCAGATCGGATCAGGCGCAGCCGGTCGAACCGCTCGCCCTCCATTCCCGCCGGACGACTCAAGCCGCTCCCTGCTCCGGCCCGGTCCCGTCCTTGCCCTTGTTCTTGCCAACCCGGGGTTCGGTACCCGACAGCAGGCGGCCGATATTCGCCCGGTGCCGCCACAGCACCAGCAGCGTCATCGCCAGCAGTGGCGGGAGCAGGTCGACGCGCCCCATGGCGACGGCGGCGACCGGCGCGCTCACCGCCGCCGACATGCCGCCGACGGATGAAATCCGCGTCAGCGCCAGCGCGCCGATCCACACAGCCGCGAACACAAGGCCGCTCGGCCAGTGCAGCGCCAGCGTGACGCCCAGCATCGTTGCCACGCCCTTGCCGCCCGCAAAGCGCAGCCAGACCGGATAGCAATGGCCGATGAACGCCATGACACCGGCCAGCGGCCCACCACCTGCGACGATCGCCACGCCGATCGCGACCGCCAGCGCGCCCTTCGCGCCGTCGAGCAGCAACGTCGCGGCTGCCAGCCCCTTGCGGCCCGTCCGTAACACGTTGGTCGCGCCGATATTGCCCGAGCCGATCTGCCGCAGGTCGCCCGCGCCCGCGATCCGCGTCAGCAGCAGGCCGAAGGGTACGGACCCCAGCAGATAGCCCAGAGTCAGGGCGGCGGCGGGTGCCAGCCAGAGGTACTGCATTGTCGTTCTTTCCAAAGATCATGCCCGGGCCAAAGGTCATGCCCGGGATCAGGCGCGCATAGCACGCGGCCACGGATCATACGGGCCGCTGCGGGCGGAGCAACGCGAAACTGTACCGGCGCGCGCCCTGTCCGCCTCCCCCATTCGAGGTCAGCCCCGGTAGAGCCGGACGATATAGCCCCGGACGTCCCCCGGCCAGTCCGCGATCCGCGCCGTGAACGCGGTTGCGTCGTCGCGGTACAGGTCCCGCAGCGCCTCTTCGTAACCGGGCCGGTCGCCGCAGGTCGCCTGCATGAACGCATAGGCGGCATCCTGTCGCGCGCGCCGTCCCGGTTCCTCCTTCCGCGCCTCCTCGACCAGCCGCCGCAGCGTCGACGATGCGCCGCCGGGTTGCGCCGCCAACCATTCCCATTGCCGGGGTAACAATGTGACCTCACGGGCTTTCACGCCCATGCTCGGCCGCCCGCGACCGCGCTGGCCCTCGACCGGCGGCGCGGATTGCAGCGCGTCCCAGTAATCGAGGTCGGTGATCCTGCCGGTCGAATCGTCGAAGACCCGGATGACGCCATGGTCGCCCGGATATCGGTCTTCGAGCAGGCGCGTCACCGCCTCCCGTCCGCCTGCGGCGACGCGCTCGTCGCCCAGAAACGCTGTGACAGAACCTTCCATTGCTTTGCATCCCCTTGATCGATGGATGCGGCTATTTATACCCGGATAAATAATTGTACAATATATATCCGGGTAAAATATATCACGTTTCCCGGTTGACTTGCCATCGCGCCGGCCCGACACCCGCGCCCATGACGCCAGCGCCCACGACAGTCGCCGCAGAAGCGCCCATCCTCTTCTTCGATTCCGGCGTCGGCGGTCTCTCTATCCTCGCTCCGGCCCGGCTGGCCTTGCCCCGCGCGCCGGTCGTCTATGCGGCTGACCGCGCGGGCTTCCCCTACGGCACGAAGAGCGAGGCGGAGATCGCCGCCCGCGTGCCTGCCCTGCTCGGTCGCCTGGTGGAGCGCTATCGCCCCCGCCTCGCGGTCATCGCCTGCAACACCGCCTCGACGATCGCGTTGGCGCATGTCCGCTCGGCGCTCGATATCCCGGTGGTCGGCACGGTCCCCGCGATCAAGCCCGCCGCGCTCCGGTCGAAAAGCCGCGTGATCGGGGTACTCGGCACCGACGCGACCGTGCGCCAGCCCTATGTCGACCGGCTGGCCGCCGAGCATGGTGCGGATTGCACGGTCCTGCGGCACGGATCGGCGGCGCTCGTCGCGCTGGCCGAGGCGAAGCTGCGGGGTGAGCCGCTCGATCCGGCCGTGGCGCGGGATGCGCTTGCCGGGCTCCTCGACCAGCCGGGCGGCGACCGGATGGACATGGTGGTGCTGGCCTGCACCCATTTCCCGCTGGTTCAGGCGGAGCTGGAGGCTGCCAGCCCGCGCCCGCTGTCCTTCCTGCACGGTGGCGACGGGATTGCGCGCCGGATCGCCTATCTGACGCAGGGGCAGGCATGGCCGGCGGTGCCGGGCGAAGGCATTGCGGTCTTCACCCGGCTCGACCCGGACGTGCCCGCGCTCGCCCCCGCTCTGGCGCGTTACGGCCTCGACCGGATCGAGGGGCTCTGAGAGCGCTGCATCGGGCCGTAGTCCCGCGCTTGGACCAAATGTCCAATGGTCATGATCGATATTCCTCGCCATCTTGCGAGCGGTTAGCGCTGGAAAACAGCCCCCGTAGCGTATAGATGCGCTGACAAAGAGGGGATGCGGCAGTCGGGATATAGGCGTGAATTACAAGCATATCTTCAGTCAGGCGATCGAACGGCTCCATGACGAAGGCCGCTATCGGGTCTTCATCGACATTCTCCGCAACAAGGGCGCCTTTCCCAACGCGCGCTGCTTCCACGGCCATAACGGGCCGAAGCCGATCACGGTCTGGTGCTCCAACGACTATCTCGCCATGGGCCAGCATCCCAAGGTGATCGCCGCGATGGAAGAGGCGCTGCACGATGTCGGCGCCGGGTCCGGCGGCACGCGCAATATCGGCGGCAACACGCATTATCACGTCGACCTTGAGCATGAGCTGGCCGACCTGCACGGCAAGGAAGGGGCGCTGCTCTTCACCTCGGGCTATGTCTCGAACGAGGCGACGCTTTCGACGCTCGCCAAGCTGCTGCCCGGCTGCATCATCTTTTCCGATGAACTGAACCATGCCTCGATGATCGCGGGCATCCGCAATTCGGGCTGCGAGAAGAAGGTGTTCCGCCACAACGATCTGGCGCACCTGCGCGAGTTGCTGGCGGAGACGGACCCGGCCGCGCCGAAGCTGATCGCGTTCGAGAGCGTCTATTCGATGGACGGCGACGTCGCGCCGATCGGGGAGATCTGCGACCTTGCCGACGAATTCAACGCCCTCACCTATCTGGACGAGGTGCATGCGGTCGGCATGTACGGCCCGCGCGGCGGCGGCATTTCGGATCGCGACAGCGTCGCGCACCGCCTGACGATCATCGAGGGGACGCTGGGCAAGGCATTCGGCGTCATGGGTGGCTACATCGCCGCCGACCAGATGATCATCGACGTCATCCGGTCCTACGCTCCGGGGTTCATCTTCACGACCTCGCTCTCCCCCGTGCTGGTCGCGGGCGTGCTGGCGAGCGTCCGGCACCTGAAGAGTTCCAGTGTCGAGCGCGACGGGCAGCAGGCCTCGGCCGCGCGGCTGAAGGCGATGATGGCGGATGCCGGGCTGCCGGTGATGCCGTCGACCACCCATATCGTGCCGCTGATGGTCGGCGATCCGGTGAAGGCGAAGCGGATCAGCGACATCCTGCTCGCCGAATATGGCGTCTACGTCCAGCCGATCAATTATCCGACGGTGCCGCGCGGTACGGAGCGGCTGCGCTTCACCCCCGGGCCCGCCCATGACGAGGCGATGATGCGCGATCTGGTGAGCGCGCTCGTGGAAATCTGGGACCGTCTGGAACTGGAGCTTCGGCGCGCCGCCTGACCGCCGGTCAGCGGCCTTCCTCGATCGGATTCATCGACAGCAGGGTCATGAGCACGTTGCGCTCGTCGCGCAGATGCGCGCGCATCCGCCGGAACACTTCCAGCGCGGCGGGCTGATAGGTTCCGAACTCCGCCTCTATCCGCTCGATCGGCCAGTCCGCCAGATGCGCGCTGGCCCAATGGCGCTGCGCGACGTCCCGTTCCCGCAACGCCGCCAGCATACCGGCCGTGTCGCCGGACAGGATCGGCGACAGTGCGGGATAGATCGCCTCGTCGACATAGTCGCGGCGGCGGCGGCTGGCCGCCATCAGCTTCCAGCGGGCGCGCGCGATCTCGTCGGTCGTCGGCGGCTCGCCACCGCTCAGCAGCGCCTCCTGCGCCGTAATGAACGCCTCGACCTCGTCATGCAGTTGCTCAAGCTTCTTCAGCACGCCCGCGCTCCCTGTTCGCACCCGTAACGATACGGAACGGGCCTTAACAATCTGCTAGTTCTCGTGCGGTGGCGGGCGACGCCGCGCTCTTTACCGCCGGGCTTGCGGAACCGGGGCACTTGCTCCCACATTCTATCGGCCTATGCCCGCCTCCCACTGGATCGAGCCGCATCCGACCGGCATCTACGTCCGCCCGGCCGACGCCTGGATCGACCCTTCGACGCCGCGCGAGCGGGCGCTGGTGACGCACGGCCATGCCGACCATGCGCGTGGCGGCCACGGCCATGTCTGGGCGACACGCGAGACGCTGGCGATCATGGCCCTGCGCTATGGCACCGACGAAGGGACGCCGCTTGCCTATGGCGAGGAGATGCGGATGGGCGGCGTCGCCATCCGCTACATTCCCGCCGGGCATGTGCTGGGCTCGGCGCAGATCGTGCTGGAACATGGCGGGGAAAAGGTCGTCGTCACCGGCGACTACAAGCGGCGCCCAGACCCCACCTGCGTGCCGTTCGCGCCGGAGCCCTGCGACATCTTCGTGACGGAGGCGACGTTCGGCCTGCCGGTCTTCCGTCATCCGGCGACGGCGGGGGAGATCGACCGGCTGCTGGGCGCCCTCCACGCCAGCCCGGATCGCTGCGTGCTGGTCGGCGCCTATGCGCTGGGCAAGGCGCAGCGGGTGATCTGTGAACTGCGCGCGCGCGGCCACCATGACCCGGTCTACATCCACGGCGCGCTCGAACGGATGTGTGCGCTCTATGCCGATTTCGGGGTCGAGATGGGCGAACTGCGCCCGGTGACGGGCGTCGCGGCCGCCGATCTGCGCGGCCATATCGTCGTCGCGCCGCCCTCGGCCCTCAACGACCGCTGGAGCCGCCGCCTGCCCGACCCCGTCACCGCCATGGCGTCAGGCTGGATGCGCGTGCGTCAGCGCGCCCGGCAGCGCAATGTCGAGCTGCCGCTGGTGATTTCCGACCATGCCGACTGGGACGAGCTGACCGCCACCATCACCGAACTCGCCCCCGCAGATATCTGGGTGACCCACGGGCGGGAGGATGCCCTCGTCCACTGGTGCACGACGCGCCAGATGCGCGCGAAGGCGCTGGCGCTCGTCGGGCGGGAGGATGAGGAAGAGGGATGAGGCCCGCCGTCATTCGTTCAGGGGATCGCTGATGCGCGCCTTCTCCCGCCTTCTCGACGGTCTCGTCTACACCCGGTCGCGCAATGGCAAGCTGGCGCTGATCGCCGACTATCTGCGCACGACGCCCGATCCCGACCGGGGCTGGGCGCTTGCGGCGCTGACCGGCGCGCTGGACCTGAAGGCGGTCAAGGCTTCGGCGATCGGCGACATGATCCGGGAGCGGGTCGATCCGGTCCTGTTCGAAATGAGCCGGGACTATGTCGGCGATCTGGCCGAGACCGTGGCCCTGCTCTGGCCGCCGCCCGCCGATCGTCCGGCGGAGGTCGACGACGGCTCCCTGACGCTCGGCGCCGTCGTGGACCGGCTGTCCGCCGTGTCCCGCGCGGCGGCCCCGGCGGCACTGGCGGCGATGATGGACCATCTGGACGCCGGCGGCCGCTTCGCCCTCCTGAAGCTGGCGACAGGCGGCCTGCGCGTCGGCATCTCCGCCCGCCTTGCCAAGACGGCTTTCGCCGCCGCCTTCGACCTGTCGGTCGACGATGTCGAGGAATGCTGGCACGCGCTCGCGCCGCCCTATACCGCCCTGTTCGACTGGGCCGAGGGGCGCGGCGGTCGTCCCGACCCGAAAGGAACGCCGTTCTTCCGCCCGTTCATGCTCGCTCATCCGCTGGAGGACGGGACCGTCGATCTCGCCGAATATGCTGCCGAGTGGAAATGGGACGGCATCCGCGTGCAGATCGTCGGCACGGGGCTGGACACGCGCCTCTACAGCCGCGCGGGCGACGACATCACCGGCAGCTTCCCCGATGTCGCGGGTGCCTTTTCCGGCCGTGCCGTGCTGGACGGCGAACTGCTGGTGCGGGGCGAGACGCAGGGCGCCGACGCGCATGGCGGATCGGCCGCCAGCTTCAACGCGCTTCAGCAGCGGCTGGGGCGAAAAAGCGTGACGGCCCGGATGCAGGCCGACTTTCCCGCCTTCGTCCGGCTCTACGACATGTTGATGGACGGCGATGACGACCTGCGCGAACGCCCCTGGACAGAACGGCGCGCGCGGCTGGAGGCGTTCTTTCCCGGGCTCGACCCGGCCCGCTTCGACCTGTCGCAACTGATCGCGGCGCCCGATTTCACGGCCCTCGCGGACATCCGGAGCGGCGCGCGCGATGCCGCGATCGAGGGGGTGATGCTGAAGCGCCGCGACAGCCCCTATGTGGCGGGCCGCCGCACCGGCCTCTGGTACAAGTGGAAGCGCGATCCGCTGACCGCCGACTGTGTGATGATGTACGCGCAGCGCGGCCATGGAAAGCGCTCGTCCTTCTATTCCGACTACACGTTCGGCTGCTGGACCGGCGATGGGCAGTTGCTGCCGGTGGGAAAGGCCTATTCCGGCTTCACCGACGAGGAGCTGAAATGGCTCGACCGCTTCGTGCGCTCCCATACCGTCGCCAGCTTCGGCCCCGTGCGGGAGGTGGAGAAGACGCTCGTGCTCGAGGTCGCCTTCGATTCCATCCACGAAAGCAAGCGGCACAAGTCCGGTCTCGCCATGCGCTTCCCGCGCATCGCCCGCATCCGCCGCGACAAACCCGCGGGGGAGGCCGACGCGATCGAGACGTTGCGGCGGATGATCGCCTGATCGGGACCGCGAGCCCGCTGACACATGGCTGACATACCGGGGCAAACTCCTCCCGCCAAAGGCGCCGTTCCACCCCTTCTCTTTGCCGGGAACGCGCCATGATACTGTCCCTCGCCCTCCTCCTTGCGTCCGCGTCCCAGGCCGCCGGACCCGAATCACCGCCCCCGCCGCCACCCGGGGGCGGCCCCTTCTCGGCCGCCGATGCCGATCATGACGGCTGTATCAGCCGCGCCGAGTTGCAGGCATGGCTGGATTCGGAATTCGCCGCGAAGGACCAGAACGGGGACGGCATGATCCCGGTCCGCCAGTTGCTTCAGGCCGCGCCGCAGGGCGGACAGGCTGACCGGCCGAAGGGACCGCCACAGGGCGAGGGCGAACCGCCGCGCATGGGCGGCGGAGGTCCGGGCAACGGCCCGCCGCCTGCCCGCCGCGGCTCAGGCAGCGGCTTCGGCGGCAATAGTGGCGACCGCCCGCCCGCGATGCAGCCGGTCGACGGCCCGGCGGGCATGCCCCGTTTCGAGGATGGCAATGACGACGGCATGATCGACGCCGCGGAGTTCGCGGCGCCTGCCCTCGCCATGTTCGACACGATGGACGCCAACCATGACGGCATGCTGTCCGCCGATGAGCTGCCCCCGCCGCCGCCACGGAACGACAGCGGGGAATAGGCCGGCCGGCGAGCGCATCCGTTCCCGCCCGGGACAGCCGATGCGAATGACTTTGCTCTGTCACGCGGCGCCCCTATATGGGCGCTTTCGCGTCGTCGGCGCGGCATAGCCATGGAGCACATGAATTGAGCAAGGTCCTTGTCATCGGCGCAGGCGGCGTCGGTTCGGTCGCCGTCCACAAGATGGCGATGAACGCCGATATCTTCACCGACATCACGCTGGCGAGCCGCCGCGTCGCAAAGTGCGACGCCATCGCCCAATCGGTGAAGGAACGCACCGGCGTCGTCATCAAGACGGCGCAGGTTGACGCCGACGATGTCGAGGCGACCGCTGCCCTGATCGCACAGGTCGGGCCGAAGCTGGTCGTCAACCTCGCCCTGCCCTATCAGGACCTGTCGATCATGGAGGCGTGCCTCAAGTCCGGCGCGCACTATCTCGACACCGCCAACTACGAGCCGCGCGACGAGGCGAAGTTCGAATATGGCTGGCAGTGGGCCTATCACGACCGTTTCAGGGAAGCGGGCCTGATGGCGCTGCTCGGTTCGGGCTTCGACCCCGGCGTCACCAGCGTCTTTGCGACCTACATCAAAAAGCACTTGCTCGACCGGATCGATACGCTCGACATCCTGGACTGCAACGGCGGCGACCATGGCCAGCATTTCGCCACCAACTTCAATCCGGAGATCAACATCCGTGAAGTGACCGCGCCGTCGCGGCACTGGGAAGGCGGCGAATGGGTCGAGGGACCGGCGCTCAGCCACAAGCAGCCCTTCTTCTTCGAGCAGGTCGGTGAGAAGAACATGTACCTCATGTACCATGAGGAACTGGAATCGCTCGCGAAATTTTATCCGGAAATCAAGCGTATCCGTTTTTGGATGACCTTCGGCGACGCCTATCTCAAGCATCTGGAGGTGCTCCAGAACGTCGGTATGACCCGCATCGACCCGGTGATGTACGAAGGGCGGGAGATCATCCCGCTCCAGTTCCTGAAAGCCGTGCTGCCCGAGCCCGCGTCGCTCGGGGTCACGACCAAGGGGAAGACGAACATCGGCGACATCGCCACGGGCGTGAAGGACGGCAAGGACAAGACCGTCTATGTCTGGAACGTGTGCGACCATGAGGACGCCTATGCCGAGACCGGCAATCAGGCGGTCAGCTACACCACCGGCGTGCCCGCGATGATCGGCGCCGCCATGGTCCTGACCGGTGCATGGTCCGGGGAAGGCGTGTTCAACATGGAGCAGTTCGATCCCGATCCGTTCATGGACATGCTGAACAAGCACGGCCTGCCGTGGGAAGTGAAGGAACTGGACGGCCCGCTGGCGTTCTGACGGCCGTCATCCCCGCGAAAGTAGGGGTCTTGCGCGGCCATGTCGTGTCCTTTCGCCTGAGACCCCGGCCGTCGCCGGGGTGACGGAGTACAGTGTTATGGAAACCAGAGCCGGCGATCCCGGCGCGTTTGTGCGCTTTGACCTGTCCCGCGTGCCCTCGCCCGCCTTCGTGGTGGATGAGGCGGCGATACGCCGCAACCTTGCCGTGCTGAAGGATGTGGGGGACCGGTCCGGCGCGAAGGTGCTGGGCGCGCTCAAGGCCTTTTCCATGTGGTCGCTGGGCGGCGTGGTCGGTGAGTACCTGGACGGCGTCTGCGCGTCCGGCATCTACGAGGCGCGCCTCGCCCATGAGGAATATCGTGGCGAGATCGCGACCTATTGCGCGGGCTATAAGGCGGATGACCTGCCGGAAATCCTGCGCATGTCGGATCATGTGATCTTCAACAGCCCCGGCCAGATCGCCCGTTTCCGGCCGCAGATCGACGCCGCCCGCGCCGCCGGGCACAGCTTCGACATCGGCCTGCGGATCAACCCGCTCCATGCCGAGGGCGAGGTCGCGAAATATGATCCGTGCCAGCCGCACAGTCGCCTCGGCTTTCCGGTCGACCAGTTGCGTGCCGAACATCTTGAGGGGGTCTCCGGCCTCCATTTCCATTCGCTGTGCGAACAGGATTTCCTGCCGCTCCAGCGCACCTGGAATGCGCTCGGACCACAGATCGCGCCGTTCCTGGGGCAACTCTCCTGGCTCAATTTCGGCGGCGGCCATCACATCACCCGCGCCGACTACCAACGGGACGAACTCGTCGATTTCCTCCGCCGCGTGGGCGCGGAAACCGGCCTGCAGCTCTATATCGAGCCGGGCGAGGCGATGGCGCTCGACGCCGGCATACTGGTGGGCGAGATCCTCGACGTGATCGACAACGGCATGGCCGTCGCCATCACCGACATCTCTGCCACCTGCCACATGCCCGACGTGATCGAGGCGCCGTACCGCCCCGCCTTGCTCGGCGAACCGGACGTCGGACCGCTGACACGGCTCGGCGGGCCTTCCTGCCTCGCGGGGGATATCATCGGCGACTACCGCATTCCGGGAGGAGCGTTTCCCGGCGGACGAATCGCCTTCCTCGATCAGGCGCACTACTCGATGGTAAAGACCAACACTTTCAACGGCGTACCGCTTCCCTCCATCTGGCTGTGGAACGGGGAAACCGACGAACTCAAGGAAATCCGCCAGTTCGGCTATGCGGATTTCAAGCAGCGATTGTCATAAAAGTCCCGTTACGGGAAATTTCACACAACCGCTTTACAGACCCCCCCCTTGGACATATATCGCCCTTCCGCTGCCCCATGGGACTTCCACCGCAAGGCAGCTTGATTGTCCTTGATTACACTGGAGGTCCCTTGAGTTGTACGAGCACCATAGCGCGCTGGGGGTAGCAACCGCCCTCAAACCGGCAGCACCGGTAACGCTTATTCGTCCGCAGGCAGCCGCCCGCGCCGCCCGGTTCTTCGTCGAGAAGTTCCCGGGGCGCTCGCTCTATGCCGTGAAGGCGAACCCATCGCCGGATCTGATCCGGACCCTGTGGGACAGCGGCATCACGCATTACGACGTCGCGTCGATCGCCGAGGTCCGCCTCGTCGCCCGCACCGTGCCGGAGGCGAAGCTGTGCTTCATGCACCCGGTGAAGGCGGAGGAGGCGATTGCCGAGGCGTATCACACGCATGGCGTGCGCACCTTCTCGCTCGACACCATGGACGAGCTTGAAAAGATCATGCGCGCCACCGGCGATGCGACCGATCTCGAACTGTGCGTGCGTGTCCGCGTCTCGTCCGACTATTCGGAACTGAGCCTCGCGTCGAAGTTCGGTGCGGAGCTTGGCGAGACCCGCGAGCTGCTGATGGCCACCCGCCAGGCGGCCGACGCGCTCGGCATCTGCTTCCATGTCGGCAGCCAGGCGATGAGCCCCCATGCCTACACCCAGGCGATCGAGCGCGTGCGCGCCGCGATCGTCGACGCGGCGGTCACGGTCGACATCATCGATGTCGGCGGCGGCTTCCCGTCGATCTATCCGGGCATGGAGCCGCCGGCGCTGGAGCTGTATTTCGACGCCATCCATCGCGGCTTCGAAAGCCTGCCGGTCAGCTACTCCTCGGAACTGTGGTGCGAGCCCGGTCGCGCGCTGTCGGCGGAATATTCCTCGCTGATCGTGCGGGTCGAGCGCCGTCGCGGCGACGAACTGTACATCAACGACGGCGCCTATGGCGCGTTGTTCGACGCGGCGCACATCGGCTGGCGCTTCCCGGTCTCGCTGCTGCGTGGGGAAGAGAGCGAGGCGGAGCTGAAGGGCTTCTCCTTCTACGGCCCGACCTGCGACGACATGGACCATATGGTCGGTCCCTTCATGCTACCGGCGGACGTGAAGGCGGGCGATTATATCGAGATCGGCATGCTCGGCGCCTATGGCTGTGCGATGCGCACCGGCTTCAACGGCTTCTCGTCGGAAACGGTGATCACGCTCGACGATGAGCCGATGGCCAGCCTCTATCGCGACGACGCAGCCGCGCCGCGCCGTGCGAACGTGGTGAAGCTGGGCCAGTAAGGCGCCGCAGACACCGGACAAGGATATGGAAAGGGCGGCAGCGATGCCGCCCTTTTTCGTTGAAGCGGGCCATCTGATAAATTAGCACAGTGAGCGTAAGATGCGGACGCGAACGACAGATCGGTATGCATGAATGAGGGTTCTTGCTTCGATCATTTTTTCGGTAATGTTCGGCGAAGGCGCCCATGCATGCGCGGCATTTATACCTCGCAAGCTCGATCATATTCAGTATGCCGACGTTGTAGTGATCGGACATGTATTCAATTATACCATCGTTCGTGACGAAGCGTCTCGACGGAGAATTCTTTCCAACCCCAAACTATCTGAAGCCGACCGGAAATTTTATGAGGATAAGAACACGGGCCTTGTGACCGATCATGCTCGCTTCGAAATCAGGGTCGAGAAAACGTTGAAAGGTCGTGTTCCAAGGAAGGTAAGCGTTACCTGGGACAACTCCACATTTGAAGAGCCTGGGACGATGGCCAGCGGCCCATTCCTCATAGCGTTGCGAAGGTCAGGTGCAAACGCGACTGCCCAGCGCGATCCCAGGACAGACTCGTTTGTTCTTCTGCAAGCACCATGCTCAAGCCCGTTCCTGTTTGAAAGCGCGACCGATGAGGCGAAGGCCGTGCGCCGGATGATCCAGAATCATCCGTCCGATTAAAGAATCGCGCGCGCCGCCCTACCGCCGGAACACCGCCGCCAGTTCGACATGCGTCGACCAGCGGAACTGCCCGACCGGCTTGACGCTCTCCAGCGTATAGCCGCCTTCGACCAGCATCTTCGCGTCGCGGGCGAAGCTGCCCGGGTTGCAGGAGACATAGGCGATGGCGGGTACCCTGCTCTGCGCCAGTTGCGCCGCCTGTTCCCGCGCACCCGCGCGCGGCGGGTCGAGCAGGATCGCGTCGAAACGGTCGAGTTCCTGCGCCGTCAGCGGGCGGCGGAACAGGTCGCGATGGTCGGCGGCCAGCTTGCGTCCGGCCCGCGCGCCCGCAGCCTTCAGCGCAAGGATGTGATCGCGCGCCGCCTCCGCCGCATAGGCGCCCCGTCCGTTCCCCAGGCCGAGCGCGAACGTGCCGAGGCCGGTGAACAGGTCGGCAAAGACCCGCGCATCCGCGATCGCCGGCCGCGCCGCGTCCAGCAGCGTCGTCTCGCCGTCCTGCGTCGCCTGCAGGAACGCATAGGGCGGAAACGCGACCGGAACGCCGCCGAACGTCACCGTCACCGGCTCGGGCTCCCAGCGCGTCTGCGGGCCATAGCCGTCGTCGACCGACAGGCGGGCGAGGCCATGCGCCTGCGCGAAGGCGATCAGCGCCTCCGCCTGCGCAAGGCTGTCGGCCGTCACCCCTTCGATCAGCAGGTCGACGCCCTGATCCGTCAGCGTCATCTTCACATGCGCGCCCTGCCGGTCGGCGATCATGTCCGGCAGCAGTTCGCGCAGCGGCGCCACCAGCGCGAACAGCGCCGGATGCAGGATCGCGCACATCGTCATGTCGACGACATGATGGCTCTGCTCGGTGGAAAAGCCGATGCGTACGCCCCCTCCCGTCCTGATCGCGCGCAGGGACGCGCGGCGGCGGCTGCCGGGCGGCGATATGTGCGGCGGCAGGACGGTCCCGGCGGTAAGGCCCTGCCCGGCGATCGCGCCCGCCACCCGGTCGCGCACGAAACCGGCGAAGCTCGCCTCGTCGACGTGCTGCATCTGGCACCCGCCGCAAGCGGGGTAATGGCGGCAGGCGGGATCGGCATGGTGCGGCCCCGGAACGACCATGCCGTCGTCCGCGATCCGGTCCCCCGGCGCGGTCATCGCGAAGTACCGGCCGTCGCCGGTCACGCCGTCGCCCTTGGCGGCCAGGCGCTGGATGATGTCGGGTGCGTCGGTCATGGTCTGGGATCGGCTCAACGGATACGCGCGGCAATGGCGCTCGGCACATGCGGCAACAGGTCGTCGGCGGCGAAGGCCGCGCCCGCCCTGCGTGCCGCGTCGCCGTGCAGCCATACAGCCTCGCACGCCGCACGGAAGGGGTCATGCGTGACGGCAAGCCGCGCGGCCGTCAGCCCCGCCAGAACATCGCCGGTTCCCGCCGTCGACAGCCAGGAGGAAAGCCCCCGCGCCACCCGTACCCGGCCGTCAGGCGCCGCGATCACCGTATCGGGGCCCTTCAGCACGACGACGCTGCGGCACCGGGCGGCGGCGGTGCGTGTCCGTTCGATCTTGCTGCCGTCGATCGCGCCGAACAGCGCCGCGAACTCGCCCTCGTGCGGCGTCAGGATCGCGCCCTCCGGCACGGCCTCGGCCCCCTCCAGCAGCATCAGCGCGTCGGCATCGAGCACCAGCCGATGTCCGGCGGAAAGCGCGGCCTCCAGCCGCGCCCGCCCCCCGGCGCTCCGGCCGAGGCCGGGCCCCACCAGCACCGCGGCGATCCGCGCGTCGGACAGGCTCTCACGCAACACCGCTTCGTCGCCCGAATCCAGCGATACGATCGCATCCAGCCCGATCGGCCGCACCGCATCCATGGCCAGATGCCGGACATAGCCCGCCCCGCCACGGGCCGCCGCCCGCGCGGCAAGGCCGGCGGCGCCGTCCATCTCCCCGCCGACGACCGCGACCAGCCCCCGGCGATATTTGTGTGCGTCGGCGGCCGGCGCTGACAGCAACGGGGGGGCCAGCAGCGCGGCGTCGGCTTTTGTGGTGCCCGTGCCCGAGCCCGTGCCGATGTCGGCCCTGATCAACCGGCCAAAGCGGCCCGCCGACGGCTCCAGGACATGCGCGGGTTTCAGGGCGCCAAGCGCAATGCAGATATCGAAGCGCGGCACCGGCGACAGGATCGTGCCATGGTCGGTGTCGACGCCGCTCGGCAGGTCGACGGCGTAGCTGATCTGCGCCCGCGCGACCAGAGCGTCCAGCCGCGCGGCAAGCCCGCCGTCCAGCCCGCGCGTCAGGCCGGTGCCGAACAGCGCGTCCACGAGTTGGGCGGCGGGCTCAGCCGTCTCGATGCTCTCCACCGGCCCGCCCCACGCCTCCCGCGCCCGAATGGCGGAGGAGGTACGGCTCTCGCCGGTTGCCGCGACCCGCACCGGCACGCCCCGCGCGCGCAGCAGGCGCGCGATCACGAAGCCGTCGCCACCATTGTTGCCCGGTCCGCACAGGACCAGCACGGGGCGCAGATGACCGGCGCGCCAGATGATATCGGCCGCCGCTTCGCCAGCCCGTTCCATCAGCGCATATTCCGGCACGCCGCTGTCGAACACCGCCTGTTCGGCCGCCTTCATCCCGGCCGCCGTGAGGATGATGTCGTCGCCCGTCATCGGCCCTTGCCCTCCTGCCGTTCGTGTGCGGGCAGGCGATAGCGATCCTCGCCGACCGTCACGTCGATCATGCCGGGCTGCGACAGGGATACGGCAACCGCGTCGGCCCCGTCCGCCGCAATGACGCCACGCCCGTCATCGACGATCCGCAGCCGCCGGAAACCGCCCTGCCCGTCCCGGACGGTCAGGATGACGCCGTTGCCGTCCCGTGACCTCTCGACCACGCAATCATTGCGCAGGGCCGTGCCGCCGCCGGTCGCGCAGGCGACATGCTCCTGCCCGGCGTCCGCCCCGGAGGAGCAGGCGCCGAGCAGGAGCAGCATCGGGAAAGCGGCGGTCGTCCTGTCAGATATCCGCGAATACATGGGTTTCGGCCTTGGCCCCGGGGTGCGTCACCGCCCCCTTATAGGCCGGGCCGACATTCTGCGCATAGCGCCACAGTGCACCCGACTGATAGTCGTTCGTGCGCGGCGTCCATGCCTTGCGCCGCTCGGCCAGCACCGCCTCGTCGACCAGCAGGTCGATGGTGCCCGCCTCGGCGTCGATGGCGATCTCGTCGCCATTCTCGACCAGCGCGATCGGGCCGCCCTCGGCCGCTTCCGGACCGACATGGCCGATGCAGAAGCCGCGCGTGCCGCCGGAAAAGCGCCCGTCGGTGATCAGCGCGACCTTCTCGCCCAGGCCCTGGCCATATAGCGCGGCGGTGGTCGACAGCATCTCGCGCATGCCCGGACCGCCCTTCGGCCCTTCATAACGGATGACGACGACCGACCCTTCCTTGATCGCGTTCGCCTCGACGGCGGCGAAGGCATCCTCCTCCCGCTCGAAGACGACGGCCGTGCCGGTGAACTGCAACCGCTTCATCCCCGCGACCTTCACGATCGCGCCGTTGGGCGCCAGCGACCCCTTCAGGCCGACGACGCCGCCGGTCGGGGTGATCGGCGTCTTCACGTCATAGATCACCTTCTGGTCGGGGTTCCACGTGACCTCGTCGATATTCTCGGCCAGCGTCTTGCCGGTCACGGTCATGCACTCGCCGTGCAGCAGGCCGTTCTCATGCATGGTCTTCATCAGCATGTAGATGCCGCCTGCCTCGTACATGTCCTTGGCGACATAGCGGCCGCCCGGCTTCAGGTCGGCGATATAGGGGGTCGTCTTGAAGATCTCGGCGACGTCGAACAGGTCGAAGTCGATGCCGCACTCACTCGCCATCGCGGGCAGGTGCAGGGCGCCGTTCGTCGATCCGCCGGTCGCCGCCACGATCCGCGCCGCGTTCTCGAACGCCTCGCGGGTACAGATGTCGCGCGGACGGATATTCTTCGCGATCAGTTCCATGACCTGCCGCCCGGCGGCGACCGCCACTTCCTCACGTGACTTGTAAGGAGCGGGCGCCATGTTGCTGTTAGGCAAGGACAAACCGATCGCCTCACCGACGCATGCCATGGTGTTGGCGGTGTACTGGCCGCCGCATGCGCCATGGCCCGGGCACGCCGCCTTCTCGATCGCCGTGACCTCGGACAGCGGGCAATTGCCGGCGGCATAGCGGCCGACCACCTCGAACACGTCGATGACGGTCAGGTCGCGGTCCTGATAGCGGCCCGGAAGGATCGAACCGCCATAGACGAAGATCGACGGCACGTTCAGGCGCAGCATCGCCATCATCATCCCCGGCAGCGACTTGTCACACCCGGCAAACGTGACGAGCGCGTCGTAGCAGTGGCCGCGCACGGACAGTTCGACGGAATCGGCGATGACCTCGCGGCTGACCAGAGAGCTCTTCATGCCCTGATGGCCCATGGCGATGCCGTCGGTCACGGTGATCGTGTTGAACCGGCGCGGCATGCCGCCCGCCTCGTTCACGCCCTGGCGGCACCAGTCGGCCTGCATGTCCAGCGTGGTGTTGCACGGCGCGGAATCGTTGCCCGCCGACGCGATCCCGACGAAGGGACGCGCGATCTCCTCCTCGGTCAGGCCCATGGCGTAATAATAGGAGCGATGGGGGGCGCTCTCGACGCCGACCGAAACGTAGCGGCTCGGCAGCTTGGACTTGTCGAACTTCAGTGTCATGGCAAAACCTTCTTTCGCGCGCCTCTTTCCAAAAAGGCGCGAGTCACGCAAGGGCGGCGCAGCATTCTTTCACGACCGGCGCCAGTATTTGTGCGAAACGGTCCTGTCCGGCCGGGCCGGATACCAGATCCTGCCGCATCTCGACGCCCAGATAGGGAATGCCGTTCGATTCCGCATGCCGGTTCATCGTCGCGTTCAGCAACCGGCCGGAATAGGGCTCCTGATCGCCGACCTTCAGGCCCGCCTGCGCCAGCAGCGGAATGGCGATCCGCGCGCCACGATCGTCCTCGTTATAGAGGATGCCGATCTCCCAGGGCCGCTTCTCGTCCGGCTTGCTCGCCAGATGCGGCGTGAAGCTGTGCAGCGACAGGATGAACGGAGACGGCATCTCGCTCAGCAGGCGTCCGACCTGATGGTGATAGGGGTGATGGAAACGGATCATCCGCTCGGCAAGGTCGGCGGTCCGGTTGCCCGCGATCGCATGACCGTCGCTCATCACCGGCAACAGGCCCGGCGCGTCATCCTCCCGGTTGAGGTCGATGACGAGGCGGGAGACGCCGCCCAATATCGCCGTGCAGCCGAGCATGTCGGCCAGCCGCCGCGCAACCTGTGCCACGCCGATATCGATGGCGACATGCGCGTTCAACAGGCCGGGCAGCAGATCGGGCGCGATGCCCAGGTCGATGTCGGCAGGTACATGGTTCGACGCATGGTCGCCCACGATCAGGATCGGCGCGTCCCCGCCTGACAGGATCTCGAATGCTTCGCTGGTCATCATGCCCTTATCCGGCTGCTCATCGTCCACCAGCCCGGCCGGGCCGCGCGCAGCATCGCGTCCGCCGTATCCCGTGCCGCCACGCTGTCGAACAGGGCGAAGCAGGTCGCGCCCGATCCGGACATCCGCGCCAGCCGCACGCCCGCCTGCTCGCCCAGCATCGCCAGCACCTGCGCGATCTGCGGCACCAGTGCAATGGCGGGCGGTTCCAGGTCGTTGCGCCCCGCCGTCACGATGATGTCCAGCGATGCGGCGTCAAGGGCTCCACGATCCTGCCTGTCCCACCCGGCGAACACCGGCCCGGTGCCAAGCGGTACGCCGGGATTGACCAGCAGCAACGGCGATCCCGCCAGCCCCTCGATCTCCCTCACGTCCAGCGCCTCGCCGCGGCCGGTGCCGATCAAAGTCCGGCTGACGACGCAGGCAGGCACGTCCGACCCCAGCGGATCGGCGATCGCCAGCAGGGCGTCGCCGGTGACGTCAAGCCGCCACAGCCGCCGCAGCAGCCGCAGCGCAGCCGCCGCATCGGCCGATCCGCCGCCGATGCCCGACGCGACGGGCAGGTTCTTGGTGAGGCGCAGGGCGGCCCCCTGCTTCACGCCGCCTGCCGCCTGCAACGCGGCCGCCGCGCGCAGCACCAGATTGTCCGGTCCCGCGTCCAGCGCGCCGCCGAACGGCCCGTCGATGCTCAGCGTCAGGGCGCCGTCGGCTGTGGCCTTCGCACACAGGACATCGCCATCCTCGGCGAAGGCGAACAGGCTTTCCAGTTCGTGGAAACCGTCGGGCCGCCGCCGCCGCACATGCAGGGCCAGGTTGATCTTCGCATGGGCCGTCTCCGTCAGGACCGGCCCGTCCTCAGGGTGCGGCATATTCGGGACGCAGCCCCTCGCGCACCTTGCTCGTGATCCGGTCGGCGTCGGCGCCTTCAGCCGCGGTGTTCGCCGCGCTCCACGCATAGCGCGCCTCGTACCGGCGGCCGACCGACCACAGCGCATCGCCCAGATGCTCGTTTATCGTCATGTCGTCGGGCGCGCCCGCCGCCGCCTTCTCCAGCACCGGCACGGCCCCGCGCGCGTCGCCGGAAATGTAGAGCGCCCATCCCAGCGAATCGGTGATCGACGGGTCGTTGGGCTTCATCGCGCTCGCCTTTTCGAGCAGGGCGAGCGCGGCGGGCACATTCTGCCGCCGCTGCACCTGCGCATAGCCGAGATAGTTGAGGACGACCGGCTCGTCGGGGGCCAGCGCCGCCGCCTGTTCCAGCGCCTTGCGCCCATCCTCCCAGCGGTTGCCGCGTTCCAGCGCGCTCCCCTCCAGCAGGTACAGCGTCCAGGGCACAGTGCCGTCGGCATAGAAGCGGTGCGCCGACCGATAGGCGTCTGCGGCCGCGTCATACTGCTTTTCCTCGGCCAGGATGTTGCCCAGCCGCATCCATTCCGCCGCGCCCGCCTCCGGATCGGCGACCAGCGCCCGGGCCAGCGTCATCGCCTCCTCGTTCCGGTCTAGCGCCATCAGCGCGTCGACCCGCACGTCGGCGGCGGCCAGCGCGAACCAGCTGCCCTTGGGCACCTTCGCCGTCTCCGCGAGCGCCGCGTCCGACAGGTTCCGTACCTGCAACGCGCGCGCAAGGCTCAGGCGCAGTTCCGCGCTCGCCGGATCGGCAAAGGTCGCGATCCGCGCGAGCACGACGGAGACCGCCCGCGAATCCGTGGTCGACACGTCCTCGCCCAGCCGCGCGAACAGCCGCGCCACGCCCTGCGCCGGGGTCAGCGGAGCGGCGGACGGCAGGCGCGCACCACGCGCGATATCGCCGCGCATCCGCACCAGCACCGGTACGTCGGGTTTCAGGCACGCGAGCGCCCTGTCCCGCTCGCCGATCTGAACGAGCCGCTGCGCGAAGGCGAGCCGCAGACCGACCAGCGGCGTCGTGGTCAGCGTCAGCGCCCGCTCGATCGCGGGCAGCGCGATATCCTTGCGCCCCTGCGCCAGTGCCTGGAACGCCAGATGCTCGTCGACATAACGCTGGGTCAGCGGCGCGAAGCGGCTGCCGCTGTCGATCTTCGGCGGAGTATAGGGGCCGCTCGCCATCGATATCCAGCTGTCGACGATCGGCGCGAGGAAACCGAAATTCTCTTCCTTGCGCATCCGCGCCGAAAACGCGCGCGCACCAACCCAGTCCTTCCGCTCCAGCGCGTCGGCGAGCAATAGCAGTGTGCCGTCGCGCGGCAGCAGATCCGCCGCGTCGAGTATCCGGGCGGAGGCCAGCGCCAGCGCCTTGTCACCGCCCTCGATCGCCTGCCGGTACGAGCGCAGCGCGACGACCGGGCTCGACGGGTCGAGCGAGAGCGCCTGGCGGTAGCTGGCAACCGCGATGTCGAGCGCGCCCTCCTGGTCGGCAAGGCGCGCGCGGGCGTAGGAATTGAGGCCGGGACCGTCGACATCGGCGCGCGCAAGCGCCGGACCGCCGATACCGGCCAGTAGAAAAGCAAACAGTGACAGGCGCTTACATATTGGGATAGTTCGGTCCTCCGCCGCCTTCCGGCACGACCCAGTTGATGTTCTGTGTCGGGTCCTTGATGTCACAAGTCTTGCAGTGAACGCAATTCTGCGCGTTGATCTGGAAACGCGGATTACCCTCGTCCTGTCCCACGACCTCATAGACCCCGGCCGGGCAGTAACGCTGCGCGGGCTCGTCATAAAGCGGCAGGTTATAGGCGATCGGGATCGACGGATCCTTCAGTTGCAGGTGGACCGGCTGGTCCTCCTCGTGGTTGGTGTTGGACAGGAACACCGACGACAGGCGGTCGAAGCTGATCACGCCGTCGGGCTTGGGATAGTCGATCTTGCTGCAATGCTCCTTGCGCCACAGCTTGGTGTTGTCCGGCTTGTGCTTCAGCGTGAAGGGCAAGCCGATCTTCAGCGTGCGCATCCACATGTCGATGCCGGCGATCAGCGTACCGATCGTGTTGCCGAACTTCGACAGCGCCGGTTCCGCGTTCTTGACGAGCTTCAGCTCCTCGGCGATCCAGCTCGACCGCACGGCCTCGCCATAGGCGGTCAGTTCGTCGCTTGTCCGGTTGGCGAGCACGGCGGCGAAGGCCGCTTCCGCCGCCAATATGCCCGACTTCATCGCCGTATGCGTGCCCTTGATGCGCGGCACGTTCACGAAGCCCGCCGAACAGCCGATCAGGGCGCCGCCGGGGAACTCCAGCTTCGGCACGGACTGCCATCCGCCCTCGTTGATGGCCCGCGCGCCATAGGACACGCGGCGCCCCCCCTCCAGATACTGGCGGATCGCCGGGTGCTGCTTCCAGCGCTGGAATTCCTCGAACGGGTACAGGTGCGGATTGCGATAGCCAAGGCCCACCACGAAACCGAGCGCCACCTGTCCGTTCGCCTGATGATAGAGAAAACCGCCGCCATATGCGTCGGTTAGCGGCCATCCTTGCGTATGGATGACAAGTCCCGGCTGGTGCTTGGCGGGGTCGATGTCCCACAGCTCCTTCATGCCCAGGCCATAGACCTGCGGCTCGCAGTCGGCGTCGAGCGCGAACTGGCGCTTCAATATCTTGGTCAGGTGCCCTCGTGCGCCCTCCGCGAAGAAGGTATAGCGCGCGTGCAGTTCCAGCCCGGGCTGGTAATCGGCCTTCCGGTTGCCCTCGCGGTCGATGCCCATGTCGCCGGTGGCGACGCCCTTCACGCTGCCGTCCTCGTTGTAGAGGATTTCGGCGGCGGCGAAGCCGGGGAAGATTTCGACGCCCAGCCCCTCGGCCTGCTCCGCTAGCCAGCGGCACAGATTGCCCAGCGACCCGGTACAGGTGCCCTTGTTGTGCATCCATCCCGGCGTCAGGATGTGCGGCATTGAAAACTGCTTGTTCTTCGTCAGGATCCAGTGGCGGTTGTCCGTCACCGGCACCTCGGCCAGCGGGCAGCCCTGCTCGCGCCAGTCGGGCAGCAGCTCGTCCAGCGCCTTGGGATCGACGACCGCGCCCGACAGGATGTGGGCGCCGATTTCCGACCCCTTCTCCAGCACGCATACGGACAGCTCGCTGCCGGCTTCGTTCGCCAGCTGCTTCAGGCGGATCGCCGCCGACAGCCCGGCCGGACCGCCCCCGACGATCACGATGTCGTAAGGCATCGACTCCCGGTCGCTCATCATTCCCTCCTCGATGGCGACCCCCATGGTTCCGGTCGCCGCACGTCCCAAACGTCTTGACAGATCGGGCGATGACCATTCTTGACGCAACCGTCAACCTCTGTCCCAGAGGAGATGATGCGGGGATTGTCTGAAAACGGGCGGATTGAAGCCGTCGAGGCCCTTATGGGCTGGTGGTCGCTCGCGGGTGTCGACGATGCCGTGGGCGAGGCGCCGGTGGACTGGTTGCGTCCGCTGCCGCCCCGTGCGCGCACCGCCGCTGCGGCACCTTCTCCGGCTGCCGTAACGGCAGGCAAGGCCGGGCAGGCCGTGCCGCGCCCTCCCGCCCTGCCCGACACGCTCGATGCGTTTCATGCCTGGCTGGCGGGCGATGGCGATATTCCGGAGGCGAAGTGGAATTTCACCCGGCTGATGCCTTCGGGACACATGCATGCGCCGCTGATGGTCGTCTGCGACCTGCCGGACCCGGCCGACATGGATGCGGGCACGCTCCTGTCGGGCGAGGCGGGCATCCTGTTCGATGCGATTCTCCGCGCCATCGGGCACAGCCGCGACGGCATCTATCTGGCCTCGCTGGCGGTCAGCCGGCCGCCCGCGGGCATCTTGTCGCCGGAGGATGAGGCCGCGCTCGCCACGCGCATGCGCCGTCAGATCAGCCTCGCCGCGCCGAAAAGGCTGCTCCTGCTGGGAGAACGGACGAACCGTGTATTATCGACGGCGGGCGCATCGCGGCGCCCCGTCGGTTTGCAGTCCGTTAACCACGACGGCGGCACGATCGAGGCCGTCGGGATATTTCCGCCCGCCATGCTCCTCAGGCAACCGGCCGCGAAGGCCGATTGCTGGCGGGCTCTGCAAAATCTGATTGAGGTTTGATGTCTTCGTGATCCGTTCCCTGTTCCTGGCCGCCCTGTCCTTCACCGCGCTGGCCGCCGCCATGCCCGCCTCGGCCGAGGTTCAGGCGCCCCTGCCGGCCCTGCAGGATCGTGACGACGGCACCCTGCCCCGCCAGTTGAGCGACGGCGACCGGGCAAAGGCGAACGCGGTCTTCTCCGCCATCCGCGCCCAGCGCTGGACCGAGGCGAAGGCGGTGATCGCGGGCATGGACGAAAAGTCGCCGCTGCGCGCCGTCGCCCAGTCCGAACTGTTCCTTGCCAAGGGCTCGCCGAAGGCGGAGCTGTTCGACCTGTTGAGCCTGCTCAACACCGCAAGCTGGCTGCCGGAGGCCGACCAGCTCGCCAAGCTCGCGCAGAAGCGCGGCGCGCAGGTGCTTCCCGACATTCCGCAGGTGCAGAAGCTGGTCTGGATGGGCTCCGCGCCGCGCCGTGAATATGTGGCGACGGTCAAGACCGACGTCGCGGCGCAGGCGCTCGGCGCGCAGATCCTGCCCCTCATCAAGGCCGACAATCCCGCCGGGGCCGAACCGCTGCTCGACACCAACGCCGGTCTGCTGAGCCCGGAGGGACTGCTCGAATGGCGCCAGCGGGTCGCCTGGTCCTATTATATCGAGAATGACGACGCCAACGCCCGCCGTCTGGCGACGAAGGCGCTGGAATCGAACGTCGGCGGCGACTGGCGCGTCCAGTCCTTCTGGACCGTCGGCCTCGCGTCCTGGCGACAGAACGACTGCAGGGCGGCGGCGTCAGCCTTCGCCAATGTCGCGGCGCTCGCGGGCAATGCCGACATGCGGTCGGCCGGCGCCTACTGGGCCGCGCGCGCCTACATGGTCTGCGGCGATCCGGGCAAGGTCGAAAACCTGCTGCGCACCGCCGCCCGCGCGGACGAGACCTTCTACGGCCTGCTCGCGCGCGAAACGCTGGGCATTCCGCTGACCGGCGCCGCCTCGGCGAAGTTCAGCGACGTCGACTGGAAACTGCTGAAGGACAGCCCCGGCGCGCGCGCCGCGATCGCCCTTTCCGAAAGCGGGGAGAATGCCCTCGCCGATCAGGTGCTGCGCCGCCAGGTGCAGCTTGGCGGGGACCGGCAATATGCCGCGCTGATCCGGCTTGCGGGCGCGCTCGACATGCCCGCGACCCAGCTCTGGCTCGCCCACAACGGCCCGGGCGGCAAGCAGCCGGGCGGCTTCTCGCGCTTCCCCGCGCCGCACTGGCGCCCCGATGGCGGCTGGCGCGTCGACCCCGCGCTGATCTACGCCCACACGCTTCAGGAATCGGGTTTCCGATCGGATGTGGTCAGCCCGGCGGGCGCCATGGGCCTGATGCAGGTGCTGCCCGGCACAGCGGGCGACATGGCCGGCGCCCCGGTCTCCTCGGCCCAGCTCTATACCCCGTCCACCAACATGGAATATGGCCAGCGCTATCTGGAGCGGCTGCGGGACATGAGCGCGACCGGCGGCCTTCTGCCCAAGGTGATGGCCGCCTACAATGCCGGGCCCGCCCCGGTCGAGCGCTGGAATACCGAGGTGCGCGACGGCGGCGATCCGCTGCTGTTCATTGAATCGCTGCCTTATTATGAAACCCGGGCCTATGTGAACATCGTCATGCGCAACTACTGGATGTACCAGTTGCAGACGAAGGGCGGCGCCGACTGCCTGACTGGCATGGCGCAGGGCATGTGGCCCCGCTTCCCGGGTGCGAAGGGCACGCAGCTCGTCCGCCTGCGCTCCAGCGGGTTCGCCGCCGGTGCCGATTGACGATACGCGGCCGTTCATCCCGGTCCGCATCGCCGTCCTCACTGTTTCAGACACCCGCACGCTGGCCGAAGACCGCTCGGGCGACACGCTGTCCGCCCGGGTCACCGGCGCGGGCCATGTGCTGGCCGACCGCGCGCTCATCCGTGACGACAGCGCGCTCATCGTCGCCCAGCTCAACCGGTGGATCGATGATCCGGCGATCGACTGCGTCATCACCACCGGCGGCACCGGCGTTACTGGCCGCGATGTGACGCCGGAGGCGCTGGCCGCCGTTCAGGACAAGGCGATCGAGGGGTTCGGCGAACTGTTCCGCTGGCTCAGTTTCCAGACGATCGGCACCTCGACCATCCAGTCGCGCGCCTGCGCCTGCGTCGCGCGCGGCACCTATATCTTCGCCCTGCCCGGCTCGACCGGCGCGGTGAAGGACGGCTGGGACGGCATCCTCGCCAGCCAGCTCGACAACCGCTTCCGCCCCTGCAACTTCGTCGAACTGATGCCCCGCCTGCTGGAACGGTGAGCGATCAGGTGCGGGCGGCTTGCCTTGCGTGAATGTTCTTCATATGTTCTAAACATGCCGAAAGCAGCGGGGAGAGGCGCGACACGCAATGAGGGCAGCACCCGCTTCGCCCTGCCCGAACGCGCGGTCGACGGCGACTGGATGGACGCGGTCGAAACGGTCGACGGCGCCCCGGCAAAGCTGCGCACCACGGTAACGGTCGAGCATCCCCGCACGATCATCACCCGCAACGGCTCGCCCGACATCGCTTTCGACCAGTCCATCAACGCCTATCGGGGTTGCGAGCATGGCTGCATCTACTGCTTCGCGCGGCCGACCCATGCCTATCATGACCTCTCGCCGGGTCTGGATTTCGAGACAAAGCTGTTCGCCAAGCCGGACGCGGCGCGGCTGCTGGAGCGGGAATTGCGGCGACCCGGCTATGTGGCGAAGCCCATCGCCATGGGCACGAACACCGATCCCTATCAGCCGATCGAGAAGGACTGGGGCATCACCCGTGCGATCATCGCGCTGCTGGCGGCGTGCCGTCACCCGATGATGATCACCACCAAGTCGGACCGGGTCGTGCGTGATATCGACCTGCTGGCACCGATGGCGGAGCAGGGGCTGGTGGCCGTCGGCATCTCCGTTACCTCGCTCGATCCCGCGACCGCGCGCACGCTGGAGCCGCGTGCCCCGCACCCCGAAAAGCGCCTCGCCGCCGTCGCCCGGCTGGTCGAGGCCGGGGTGCCCACCCATGTCAGCATCGCGCCGGTCATCCCGGCGATCACCGATCATGAGATAGAGGCGATCATGGCGCGGGCGGCGCAGGCGGGGGCACGCAGCGCGTCCTTCATCCCCGTCCGCCTGCCGCATGAGGTCGCGCCGCTGTTCCGCGCCTGGCTTGCCGAACATTATCCCGACCGCGCGGCCAAGGTGATGCACATCATCAACGACATGCGCGGCGGGCGGGACAACGACCCCGATTTCCGCACGCGGATGCGCGGACAGGGTGTCTGGGCCGACCTCATCCGCATGCGTTTCGCCAAGGCGCGGCGCAAGCACGGGCTGGACCGCGACAGGATCGTCCTGCGTACCGACCTGTTCATGCCGCCCGAGGGCGACCAGCCCCGTTTGCTGTAATATTGCTCAGCCCGCCGCGCGGAGGCCACCCTCGACGACCCGCAGGGCGGGGCGCATATGCCGGGTCCGGGCGCGATAGCCCTCCCGGTTCGCGGCCATCGGCTCGAACCGCAGGATCGTCACGCCCGGGATCTGGCTGATCGCCTCCACGCCCTCGACGTCCAGCACGAAGCCGTCGCCCAGGAACATGTGCGCGGGCCCGTCGCCCGCCTGCGCGCCGGGGATTCGCGCGAACGCCTCGCACCGGCCGCCCTTGCCCTTCGCCAGCAGGGCCGCCAGCGCGGGCATCGCCGCCGGACTGTCGACCGCGACCAGCAACTCCATCCGCGCCGCGTTCGCCACCTCGCCCAGCGCCTGCGCCTGGCGGATGGTGACGCGCGGGGTTTCCTCGCCCGGCTGCCGGTCCAGCTCGACCGAGAGCAGCACGCACTCCCCCTCCCGCCCCAGCTCCTCCAGCAGCTTGCACGCCGGTTCATCGAAGCAGCTCGCCTGGAACTGGCCGCTATTGTCGGAAAAGGTCGCCGCGACATAGCGTCCGCCGCGCCGCGTGTCGCGCCAGCGTATGTCCTCGATCAGCGCGGCCATCATCGCCATGGACCGGCCGCCCGCCTCTGATGCCGGCTGCGCGCAGATCGCGCCATAGCTGCGCGCGCCCTTCGCCTCGGCGATGTGGCGATATCGGTCGACCGGGTGGGCGGAGAAATAGAAGCCGAAGGCGTCCTTTTCCTGCGCCATCTTCTCGGCATTCGACCAGGTGGTATGCGGCGGAATGCGCACGTCGGCATGGGCGACGTCCGCCTCGCCGAACAGGCCGCCCTGCCCGCTCGCCCGCGCATCGGCGGCGCTGGCGGCGACCGACAGGATCGTCTCGGCGGCGGCATGCACGCCCGCCCGGTCGGCATGGAGGCTCTCGAACGCCCCGGCGGCGGCCAGGCTTTCGAGCTGGCGGCGGTTCAGCAGGCGCGGCTCCACCCGGTCGGCAAAGTCGTCGAGGCTCTTGAACGGCCCGTTCGCCTCCCGCTCTGCGACCAGCGTCTCCATCGCCTTCTCGCCCACGCCCTTCAGGCCGCCGAGCGCATAGCGCACCGCAAAGGCGAGCTTCCCCTCGCCCTCCTCGGCCGGCTCGACCGAGAAATCGGCCTCCGACAGGTTGATGTCGGCGGGCAGGCAACTGAGCCCCATTCGGCGCATGTCGTCGACGAACACCGTCAGCTTGTCGGTCAGGTGGATGTCGTACGCCATCGATGCGGCATAGAATTCCGCCGGATAATGCGCCTTCAGCCAGGCGGTGTGATAGGCGAGCAGCGCATAGGCCGCCGCGTGGCTCTTGTTGAAGCCATAGCCCGCGAACTTGTCGATCAGGTCGAACAGCTCGTTCGCCTTGGCCTTGGGAATGTCGCTCTTCTCGGCGCAGCCCTTCACGAAGCGCTCGCGCTGCGCGTCCATCTCCGCCTTGATCTTCTTGCCCATCGCGCGGCGCAACAGGTCGGCGTCGCCGAGCGAATAGCCGCCCAGGATCTGCGCGGCCTGCATCACCTGCTCCTGATAGACGAAGATGCCGTAGGTCTCTTCCAGGATCGGCTGCAGCAGCATGTGCGGATATTCGATGCTCTCCTGCCCGTTCTTGCGGCGGCCGAACATCGGGATGTTGTCCATCGGGCCGGGGCGGTAGAGCGAGACGAGCGCGATGATGTCGCCGAAGTTCGTCGGGCGCACGGCGGCCAGCGTCTTGCGCATGCCCTCCGATTCCAGCTGGAACACGCCGACCGTGTCGCCGCGCTGGAGCAGCTCGTACACCGCCGGGTCATCCCAGCCGAGCACGGAGAGGTCGACGGTCACGCCCCGCTTGGCCAGCAGCTGCACCGCCTTCTGGAGGACCGACAGTGTCTTGAGGCCGAGGAAGTCGAACTTCACCAGCCCCGCGCCCTCGACATATTTCATGTCGAACTGCGTCACCGGCATGTCGGAGCGGGGATCGCGATAGAGCGGCACCAGCTGCGACAGCGGCCGGTCGCCGATCACCACGCCCGCCGCGTGGGTGGAGCTGTGCCGGGGCAGGCCCTCCAGCTTCATGGCATAGTCGATCAGGCGCTTCACCTGAACGTCGGACTTGTACTCCTGCACGAACTCCGTGACGCCGTTCATCGTGCGTTCCAGCGTCCACGGGTCGGTCGGATGGTTCGGGACCAGCTTTGCCAGCCGGTCGACCTGGCCATAGCTCATCTGCAGCACGCGGCCGGTGTCCTTCAGCACCGCGCGCGCCTTCAGCTTACCGAAGGTGATGATCTGCGCCACATGGTCGGAACCATATTTCTGCTGGACGTAGCGGATCACCTCGCCACGCCGCGTTTCGCAGAAGTCGATGTCGAAGTCGGGCATCGACACGCGCTCGGGGTTCAGGAAGCGCTCGAACAGCAGGCCCAGTTGCAGCGGGTCGAGGTCGGTGATGGTGAGCGCCCAGGCGACCAGCGACCCAGCGCCCGATCCGCGCCCCGGCCCGACCGGAATATCCTGCTCCTTCGCCCACTTGATGAAGTCGGCGACGATCAGGAAGTATCCGGGAAAGCCCATCTGGATGATGATGTCGGTCTCGAACGTCAGCCGGTCGAAATAGGGTTTGCGCTCATCGTCCCCGGTGATGCCCAGCTTGGCGAGCCGTGCCTCCAGCCCGGCGGCGGCCTGCTCGCGCAGCATCGCCGCCTCGCCCTCGATGTCACCGGCCAGGCTCGGCAGGATGGGCTTGCGCTTGGGTGCCATCACCGCGCAGCGCTGTGCGACGACCATCGTGTTGGCCAGCGCCTCGGGCAGGTCGTCGAACAGGCGCCGCATCTCCGCCGCCGGTTTCATCCAGGCGTCGGGCGAACTGCGGCGGCGGTCGGTATTGTCGACATAGGCGCCGTCGGCGATGCACAGCATCACGTCATGCGCCTCGTGGAACGTCTGCTCGGCAAAGCAGGTGGGGTTGGTCGCCACCAGCGGCAGGTCGCGGGCATAGGCGAGGTCGAGCAGCGCCGGCTCCGCCGCGCCCTCCACCGGGTCCAGCCTGCGGACCACCTCGATATACAGGCGCTGCGGAAACAACGCCTCCAGCCGCTCGACATAGGCCTGCGCGGGGGCCGCCTGTCCCTCGGCCAGCATGCGGACGAGTGCGCCCTCGCCACCGGCGGTCAGCGCGATCAGGCCGTCGGTCCGACCCTCCAGGTCGGAGAGCGACACATGCGCGTCGTCCTCGATCGGCCGGTCGAGATGGGCGAGCGAGACCAGCGCGCACAGATTGTCATAGCCGGTCGCGTCCTGGGCATAGAGCGCCAGCCAGTCGAGGATCGGTGAAACATTGTCCGGCGTGCCGGGCCGCGCGACGCACAGCATCGTACCGACAACCGGCTGCACCCCCTCGCCCTTGCACGCGTCGGAAAAGGCCATCGACGCATAGAGGCCGTTGCGGTCGGTCAGTGCGACCGCCGGAAAGCCCAGCGCCTTCGCCTGCTTGGCGATCGCCTTCGGCTCCAGCGCCCCGTCGAGCATGGTGTAGCAGGAAAAGACGCGGAGCGGGACGAACGAAGCATGCGGCATGGGATGGTGAATGTAGCGTGGAGGACGTTCCGCGTCAGCCCCCGTCGCCTCATCCCGCATCAAACAGTCGGGGATAAGATTGTCCCGCCATGGCATCGGCGCCCGCCCGGCGCCTTCTCCTGTTGCGTGCAAACGAAACTCATGGGATCAGGAGCGAAGAACAGTGGGGAGTTTTCTGGAATGACTGAAGGTGGTGATCCGATTTCGCGGCCCGGCTCGCTGGTAGAGCGGGTGAAGGCGATCCTGATGAAGCCGAAGGAGACCTGGCCGGTCATTGATGCGGAACCTGCGAGTATCGGCGAACTGTTCACGAAATACGCGCTGATCCTGGCCGCCATTCCCGCGCTGTCGCTGCTCATCGGCAGCCAGATCTTCGGCTTCGGCGCGCTCGGCTTCAGCTTCCGGCCGTCGCTCGGCGGGTCGATCGCGATGGCGATCCAGCAATATCTGTTCTCGCTGATCGGTATCATCCTGCTCGCCTTCATCATCGAATTCCTGGCACCGCGCTTCGGTGGCACGGCAAACCGGGTCCAGGCGTTCAAGGTGGCGGTCTATTCCGCGACGGCGGGCTGGCTGGCGGGCATCTTCTCGCTCATCCCGTCGCTCTCGATCCTCGGCATCGTCGGCCTGTACAGCCTCTATCTGCTGTATACCGGCCTCCCCGTGCTGATGAAGGCGCCGCAGGAAAAGGCGGGCGCCTATACCGCCGTCGTCATCCTGGTGGCGATCGTCGCGGGCGTCATCCTGTTCGCGATCCTCGGCCGCTTCGCCGCGCCGTTCGCCGCGATCGGTCCGGATGTCGCCACCGAATCGGGCACGGTCACGCTTCCCGGCATGGGCACGGTCGACCTCGACAAGATGAAGGCCGCCTCCGCGAAGATGGAGGAAGCCGCGAAGAAGATGGAGGACGCGGCCAAGACCGGCCAGTCCGTCACCGTCGATCCCGCCGCGCTGCAGGCGTTCCTGCCGGAGGCGATCGGCGCCTACAGGCGGACGGAAGTGTCGAGCGCGGGCATGGGCCCGGGCGGCGCGCATGCCGAGGGCCGCTATGAGGCGGGCGACAAGAGCTTCCGCGTCGAAATCACCGACATGGCGGCCATGGGTGCACTCGCGGGCATGGGTGCGGCGATGAACGTCAACTCCAGCCGCCAGACCGAAACCGGCTATGAAAAGACCCAGACCATCAACGGCCAGATCGTGACCGAGGAATGGGACAAGGAAAGCGGCGATGGCAAGTTCGGCACGACGATCGCCAGCCGCTTCATGGTCGAGGCCAGCGGTCAGGCCGGCAGCATCGACGAGTTGAAGGCCGCGGTCGCCGCCGTCGGTCCCGAAAAGCTCGCCGCCCTCGCCAAATAACGTCCCGATCGGCCCCTGCCGGCCGCAAACCGGCACGCGTCAGAGGCGCATGGCGATGTCCTTCGTCAGCGCCTCCGGCTTCACCGTCGGCGCGTACCGGGCGAACGGCATGCCGTCCCGCCCGATCGCGAACTTGGTGAAGTTCCACTTGATCGCCCTCGTGCCGAGCAGGCCGCGCTTCTGCGCCGTCAGCCACCGGTACAGCGGATCGGTATCCTTCCCGTTCACGTCGATCTTGCCGAAGACGGGAAAGCTGACGTCGAAGCGCGTCGCGCAGAACGTCTGGATATCGGCGTCGCTCCCCGGCTCCTGCGCCCCGAACTGGTTGCACGGAAAGCCAAGGACGACGAACCCCCGGTCCCGATACGCGCGATACAGCGCCTCCAGCCCCGCATATTGCGGCGTGAACCCGCACTGGCTCGCGACGTTCACCACCAGCACAACCTGCCCGCGATACGCGTTGAGCGACCGCACCACGCCCGACGCATCGCGAACGGAAAAGTCATAGAGGGTCATATGTGCGGTTCCTCGGGTGACGGGTCGACCTTCGGCCATGTGTGGGCATCTCCCCTCCGCTCGCCCTGAGCGAAGACGGGAATATACTCCAATCGCCCTTCTCAGCCACTCCCCTCACCCCGCGTCCAGCACCCCCTCATGCAGGCGCACGACCCGGTCCATCTTCAGCGCCAGCCGCTCGTTGTGGGTTGCGACCAGTGCCGCCGATCCTTCGTCGCGGACCAGTCGCAGGAATTCGGCGAACACGATGTCGGCGGTGCGCTCGTCCAGATTGCCGGTCGGCTCGTCGGCCAGCACCAGCGTCGGGCGGTTGGCCAGCGCTCTTGCAACCGCGACCCGCTGCTGCTCGCCGCCCGACAGATGGCTGGGCCGGTGGGTCAGGCGATGGCCAAGGCCGAGCGAGGTGAGCAGCGCCTCCGCCCGCGCCCTCGCCGCCTCCGGGGCCACGTCGCGGATCATCTGCGGCAGGATCACATTCTCCACCGCGTTGAAGTCCGGCAGCAGGTGGTGGAACTGATAGACGAAGCCGAGCGCGTCGCGGCGCACGCGGGTGCGCCCGTCATTGTCGAGCTTCGCCGCTTCCTCGCCCGCGATGCGGATCGATCCCTCGAACCCGCCCTCCAGCAGCCCGACGGCCTGGAGCATCGTCGACTTGCCGGAGCCCGAAGGCCCCAGCAGCGCGACGATCTCGCCCGAACCGACCGACAGGTCGATGCCGCGCAGCACGTCGATGGTGACGCCGCCCTGCGTGAAGCTGCGGGCAAGGCCCGTTACCTGAAGCACGTCACTCATAGCGCAGCACCTGCACGGGGTCGGTATTGGCCGCCTTGAACGCGGGATAGAGCGTCGCGAGGAAGCTGAAGATGATGGCCATCAGGCAGATGATGGTGATCTCCACCGGATCGGGCTTGGAGGGAAGTTCGGTCAGGAACCGGATCGAGGGATCCCACAGGTTCTGGCCGGTCACGAACTGGATGACGTTCACCACCCCCTGCCGGAAGAAGAGGAAGGTGAAGCCCAGCGCCATGCCCGCGACCATGCCCAGCACGCCGATGGTGACGCCCACCGTCATGAAGATCTTGACCAGGCCGGAGCGGGACGCGCCCATCGTCCGCAGGATGGCGATGTCGCGCGTCTTCGCCCGCACCAGCATGATGAGCGAGGAGAGGATGTTGAACACCGCGACCAGCACGATGATCGAGAGGACGACGAACATCGCCACCCGCTCGACCGCCAGTGCCTCGAACAGCGACGCGTTCATCTGCCGCCAGTCCTGGATGACCGCCCGTCCCTCGACCTTCTGCGCGAGCGGGGCGAGGATGTTCTGCACATTGTCGGCATCGGCCGTCTCGACCTCGATCATGCCCACGACATCGCCCAGCAGCAGCAGGGTCTGCGCGTCCTCCATCGGCATGACGACGAACGCCTTGTCATAGTCGTAGACGCCGATCTCGAAGATCGCGCCGACCTCGTAGCTGATCTCGCGCGGGACGGTGCCGAACGGCGTCGCCCGGCCCGCCGGGTTGATGATGGTGATGCGGCTGCCCAGCGACAGGCCCATATTCTCCGCCAGCCGCACGCCGATCGCCACCTTGCCGCTGCCCGGCGTGATGGCGCGCAGGTCGCCGGAGACGACCTTGCGGTCCAGCGTGCCGTTGGAGCGGATGTCCTGCACCGCCATGCCGCGCACCAGCACCGCCTCGACCCGGCCCTGATAGGTGGCGAGCAGCGGCTGTTCGATCAGCGGCGTGGCGCTGGTGACGCCCGGCGTCGCCTTCGCCTCCTTCAGCACCGCCTGCCAGTCGGGCAGGCGCCCGCCATAGCCCTGCACCACCGCATGGCCGTTCAGGCCGACGATCTTGTCGAACAGCTCCGCGCGAAAGCCGTTCATCACGCTCATGACGATGATGAGCGCGGCGACGCCCAGCATCACCGCCACCAGGCTGATCCCGGCGACGAGGAAGATGAACCCCTCGCCCTTGCCCGGCAGCAGGTAACGCTTGGCGATCATGCGTTCGTAGCGCGTGAGAATCATGGACGCGGGAGAATCATGGGAGGGAGATGCCATCCGTCAAAAAAAGGTCGCCCTGCTCTAGAGACTGATCGTCCGGCGGGAAAGCGGTTCGCGCTTTCGGCCCGCCGGCGAAACAATCGGCCCCTTGCGGGGACAGGGTAAAGCAGATTGTTGCTTAATGATCACAGCCTGACTCCAAAATGAATCACTCGTCCATTTTCATCGTGACAGGATCATGACCGCGCCATAGCAATAGTCCCCGGAACACAGGCACAAACGGCCGTGGTTCAGGGATATCGCAGTCCCGGTCCCGAGCATGGGGGCAGACGGACAGGTTGACGCGATGCCAAGGGGGAGACGAGAAATCGTCCGTCGGCGCCCGGATCGGAAACGGTCCGGGCGCTTGATGTTTGGGCCCTCCCCCGTCGCATATTCCCTGCCCGCTCCCCTCTTGAACGCGCAGATCGTCCAACCATATCAGTGCCGTCCGGTCGCCATTCGGGATCGGACAGGACCATGCCGGGCGCCACACGGGTCCGGCGGATGATATGCTCACTGGAGATATGATGATGCGTGGTTTTGACCTTACCCCCTACCGCCGCTCCACCGTCGGCTTCGACCGCCTGTTCGATCTGATCGAGAGCAGCCGCGTGGCCCAGGGCGACAATTACCCCCCCTTCAACATCGAGCGCCTGAGCGAGGATCGCTATCGGGTGACCCTGGCCGTCGCGGGCTTCCGCGCCGATGAGCTGGAGATCACCGCCCAGCAGAACATGCTTCAGGTCAGCGGCCGCAAGGATGAGGGCAACAGCGCCGATCGCGCGAAGTTCCTGCACGTCGGCATCGCCAACCGCAGCTTCGAGCGCCGGTTCGAGCTGGCCGACTTCGTCCGGGTGGAGACCGCCGCATTGTCCGACGGCCTGCTCACCGTCGACCTGGTACGCGAAGTGCCCGAAGCGATGAAGCCCAGGAAGATCGCCATCAACGGCGGTCAGGTCGTCGATCTGACGGGCAGTCGCGACGCCGCCTGATCGGCCTCACCGGCCATAAGCGGATATGAAAAGGGGGAGCCGTAGCGATACGGCTCCCCTTCCTGCATGTGGGTCCGGCGCCCTGCGGCGCTCAGACGAGGCGGCTCTGCCTGACCGCCGCCTCGATGAAGCTGGCGAACAGCGGATGCGGATCGAACGGCTTTGACTTCAGCTCCGGGTGGAACTGCACGCCCACGAACCACGGGTGATCCGGCCGCTCGACGATTTCCGGCAGCGCGCCGTCGGGCGACATGCCCGAGAAGATCAGGCCGCCCTTCTCCAGCGCATCGCGATAGCCGACGTTCACCTCATAGCGGTGCCGGTGCCGTTCGCTGATGTCGTCGCTCTGGTAGATGCCGCCGACCACGCTGTTGCCCGCCAGTTTCGCGGGATAGGCGCCCAGCCGCATCGTGCCGCCCAGATCGCCATTGGCGCTGCGCTTCTCCAGCCCCTCTGCGCCCATCCATTCGGTGATCAGGCCGACGACCGGCTCGCTGGTCTCGCCGAATTCCGTCGTCGACGCGTTGGCGATGCCCGCCGTGTTGCGCGCGCCCTCGATGCAGGCCATCTGCATGCCCAGGCAGATGCCGAAGAACGGCACCTCCCGCTCGCGCGCGAACTTCACGCTGGCGATCTTCCCCTCCGACCCGCGCACGCCGAATCCGCCGGGAACGAGGATGCCGTGCATCGGCTCCAGCCGCGCGGCGATGTCCGCGCCCTTCTCCTCGAACAGCTCGGCGTCGATCCAGCGGATGTTGACCTTGACCCGATTGGCCAGGCCGCCGTGGACCAGCGCCTCGTGCAGCGACTTGTAGGCGTCGGGCAGGCCGACATATTTGCCCACCACGCCGATCGTCACTTCCCCCTCGGGATTGGCGTGACGGTCCATGATGTCGATCCACTGGTCGAGCTTGGGCTCGGGCGCCCCCTCGATGCCGAAGGCGCGCAGCACTTCCTCGTCCAGCCCCTCGGCATGGTATTGCGCGGGCACGGAGTAGATGCTCGGCGCGTCGAGGGCCGGGATCACGGCTTCCTTGCGGACGTTGCAGAACAGGGCGATCTTCGCCCGCTCGCTCTCCGGCAAGGGCTGCTCGCACCGGCATAGCAGGATGTCGGGCTGGATGCCGAGCGAGGTCAGCTCGCGCACGCTGTGCTGCGTCGGCTTGGTCTTCAGCTCGCCCGCGGCGGCGATATAGGGCACCAGCGTCACGTGGACGAAGATCGACCGGCTGCGGCCGAGGTCGTTGTGAAGCTGGCGGATCGCCTCCATGAACGGCAGGCTCTCGATATCGCCGACGGTGCCGCCGATCTCGCACAGGACGAAGTCGAGGTCTTCGGTATCGGCGAGCGCGAACGCCTTGATCTCGTCGGTGACGTGCGGGATCACCTGCACGGTCGCGCCCAGATAGTCGCCGCGCCGCTCGCGGGCGATGATCGTCTGATAGACGCGGCCTTGCGTCACATTGTCCGACTTGCGGGAGGGCACGCCGGTGAACCGCTCGTAATGGCCAAGGTCGAGGTCCGTCTCGGCGCCGTCGTCGGTCACATAGACCTCGCCGTGCTGATAGGGCGACATCGTGCCCGGATCGACGTTCAGATAGGGATCGAACTTCCGGATTCGCACGCGATATCCCCGCGCTTGCAGCAAAGCTGCAAGGCTGGCGGCCATCAGGCCCTTGCCAAGCGAGGAGACCACGCCGCCGGTTATGAATATATACCGCGCCATGGGAGTGAAGGCTTAGCCTCTAACATTCGTGTTGGGCAAGCGCGCGTTGCCGCACGCCCGCAAAAATATCGGGAACGGACCGCGAAATGCGATCAGTTGGCGAGCGGAACGCCGCCGTTCTTGCCCGAATCCTTGGTCTGCGCAGGCGCCGCCGCGGCATTGTCAGCCGCCGGACCGACGGCCTGGGCCGCACCGGCGAGCGGATCGGAACCGGCCATCGGCAGCTGCGTGCCACCGGCCGGGGTCTGCGAAGCGGCGCCCTTGGCCAGCGACGTGTCGATGGTGCTGGGCGCGTGCTGGACCGACGCGATCACCGCAAGGACGATCGAGAGGCCGACGAACAGCGACGCGAGGATGGTGGTCGAACGGGTCAGGAAATCCGCCGCGCCGCGCGCGGACATGAAGCCCGACGGGCTGCCGCCCACGCCGAGCCCGCCGCCTTCCGACCGCTGCATGAGGATGACGGTGACCAGCATCGCGGCGATGATCGCCTGGACGACGAGGAGGAAGGTGAACATGGGAAGACCCTATTACTGACCCGATGCGGGATGCGTTGGCGGGCACATAGCGATGATGGCCCGCCGGGGCAACTGTCCGTTCCGGCTTCTGTTCACCCGATGGATCAGGCGGCGGCGATGATCGGCGCGAATTTTTCCGCCGTCAGGCTGGCACCGCCGACAAGGCCGCCGTCGACATCGGCGATGGCCATCAGGTCGGCGGCGTTCTCGCCGGTCATCGACCCGCCATAGAGGATTCGGATCGCCTGCGCGTCCGGCCCGACCCGGGTGGCGAGCGCGTCGCGCAGCGCGCCATGCATCGCCGCGACCGCGTCCATCGTCGGGATGCGGCCGGTGCCGATCGCCCAGATCGGCTCATAGGCGATGGCGAGCCAGTTCGACGCCGCGCCCTCGGGAAGGGAAGCGAGAAGTTGCGCGGATACGACCGCTTCGGCATTGCCCGCGTCCCGCACGTCCAGGCTCTCGCCCACGCACAGGATCACCTTCAGCCCTTCGGCCTTCGCGGCGACGGCCTTGGCCGCCACGTCCGCGTCGCTTTCATGCTGGTCGGTACGCCGCTCGGAATGGCCCACGATCACCCAGCGGGCGCCCGCCTCGCTCAGCATCGCGGCGGAAAGGCAGCCGGTATGCGCGCCGTTCGGCTTCTGGTGGCAATCCTGCCCGCCGATGAAGGCAGCCCCTGCCGCCTCGCTCGCCGCCGCGATCAGCGTGGCGGGCACGCACAGCCCGACTTCCACGCCGGGATAGGTTGCGGCCAGTTCGCCGATCGCCGCGATTTCCGGGAGTTGCGCGCGCAACCCGTTCATTTTCCAGTTGCCCACCACCAGCTTGCGCCTGTTCATGGCCCTTTGTCTCCTGCACGAGTAGGGTTGAATGATGGTGGCCGCGATAGCGGCTGGGGGGGCTTTGTCCAGTAACCGCTTGAAGCCGGTCTCCAAGCGTCCTAGTGGGTGCCCCACAACGATACAGCGAATTCCGGACCCGCGATGCTCAGCTTTTTCCGCCGTTTTGTCGGTTCGAAGGTCGGCGCCTTCATTGCACTTGGCTTTCTGGCCCTGATCGCCCTCGCCTTCGCGGCGGGCGATATCACCGGCAGCGGGGGGCTGAATGTCCTGTCCGGCGACGGCGGCGTGGCGGCCAGGGCGGGCAGCCACCGCCTGGCCGTGACCGACCTCCAGAGCCGCACGCAGCGCGTGTTCGAGCAGGCCCGGCGGTCCAATCCCGGCATGGACGTCGCCGCGTTCCTGGCCGAGGGCGGCGTCGATCAGGTCTATGACCAGCTCGTCGCGGGCCTCACCGTGTCCGAATTCGGACGGCAGGAGGGGATGGGCGTCAGCAAGCGGATGGTCGACGGACAGATCGCCGCGATTCCCGCCTTCCAGGACGCCTCGGGCAATTTCAGCCAGTCGGTCTTTCGCCAGCTTCTCTCGCGGGAGGGCGTCAGCGAGAAGGCTCTGCGGGAGGATATTACCCGCGATCTGATGGGCAAACAGGTCGTCGGCCCGGCCACGCTGGGTGTGCGCCTGCCCGACAGTCTGGTCCTGCCCTACGCCTCGCTGCTGCTTGAGGCGCGGGAAGGGCGCATCGCCGCGATCCCGGCGGTCGCCTTTGCGCCGACCGGCACCCCCACCGACAAGCAGATCGCCGATTATTACAAGGCGAACGCCGCGCGCTTCACGGTGCCCGAACAGCGCCGCCTGCGCTACGCGGTGATCGATCTCGACCGGTTCTCGGCCGCCGCGCAGCCGACCGATGCGGAGATCGCCGCCTATTTCAACCAGAACAAGGCGGCCTATGCCGCCAGCGAGACCCGCAGCTTCGAACAGTTGATCCTGCCGACGGAGGCCGCCGCGAAGGCGATCGCCGCCGACGTGGGCAAGGGCAAGACGCTGGCCGCCGCCGCGCAGGGCGCGGGCCTCTCGGTCTCGACCCTCGCCGACATGACGCAGGAAAAGCTGGGGCAGCAGGCCGCGACCGCGCTCGTCGCGCCGGCCTTCTCGGCCGCACAGGGCGCGCTCGTCGGCCCCGCGCGCGGTGGCCTTGGCTGGGTGCTGCTGAAGGTTAGCGCGATCAACCGCAAGCCCGCACAGACGCTCGATCAGGCGAAGGCCGGGATCGTCACCGCGCTGAAGGCGCAGAAGGAACAGAAGCTGCTCGCCGACTTCACCGCCAAGATCGAGGATCAGGTGGCGAACGGCGCGACCTTCGACGAGGTGGTGAAGGACAATGCCCTGACCGGTGAGACGACGCCTGCCCTGCTGTCCACCGGACAGAGCGTCCAGACGCAGGGCTATGCCGTTCCCGCCGACGTCCGCGCACTGCTGGCCGCCGGTTTCCAGATGGACGCCGACGACGATGCCCAGATCGTGCCGGTCACGCCCGACAAGCGCTATGCGTTGCTCGACGTGGCCGAGGTGATCGCCGCCGCCCCGCCGCCGCTGGCGAAGGTGCGCGAGGCGGTCGTGGCGCAGTACCGCGTGTCGCAGGGCGACGCGAAGGCGAAGGCCATCGCCGAGCAGATCCAGGCGAAGGTCGCGAAGGGCACGACGCTGGAGGCGGCGCTTGCCGCGGTCGGTGCCACCCTGCCCCCGGTCGAGAAGGTCGGCGGCCGCCGCGCCGACCTGATGCGCGGCGACCAGAAGGCGCCCCCGCCGCTCATGATGCTGTTCTCGATGCCGCGCGGCAGTGTGAAGATGCTGCCGATCGACGGCGGACGCGGCTATTTTCTCGTCCAGCTCGACAAGGTGATCCAGTCCGACGCGGCCAGGCAGCCGCAACTCGTCGAGCAGGTCCGCCAGCAGCTCGACGGCGTCTTTGGCAACGAATATGCCGATCAGCTCGAACGGGCGATCGAGAAGGATCTGAAGGTCAAGCGCTATCCGCAGGCCGTCGCGCAGGTGAAGGCCGAACTGGTCCGCGCCAACGGCGGCGCCGGTTCGACCACCGAATAGCCGTATGATGGCGCGACAGGGGGACGACACCGCCATGGATGCCGCCCTGGCTTCTGCCCGGGCCGCGCTCGCGAACGGGCAGTCCGCATTCGTCTGGCGGCGTCAGATCGCCGACACCGACACCCCGATCTCCGCCGCGCTGAAGCTGATGGAGCGGGACCGGGGCGACTTCCTGCTCGAATCGGTGGAGGGCGGCGCCGTGCGCGGCCGCTACAGCCTGATGGGCCTCGCGCCCGATCTCGTGTTTCGCGCCACCGGCGACAGCGCGGAGATCAACCGGCAGTGGGCGACCGACCGGGACGCCTTTCGTCCGATAGAGGGCGGCGCGCTCGCCGCGCTGCGCGCCCTCGTCGCCGAATGCCGGGCGGACATGGACCCCGCCCTGCCGCCAGCCCTCGCCTGCCTCGTCGGCCATGCGGGCTACGAGACCGTCGGGCTGGTCGAAAAGCTGCCCCGCCCCCCCGCCAACCCCATCGGCGTGCCGGACATGCTGTTCGTCCGCCCGACCGTCATTCTCGTCTTCGACCGGCTCGCGGATGCACTCTATCTCGTCGCGCCGGTCTGGCAGGGCAGCTACGTCGACGCCGACCGCGCGGTCGAGACGGCACTCGACCGGATCGACGCCGTCGCCGCTCGCCTTGCCGCGCCGCTCCCGGCCAGCGAAGCCCCCGTCGCGATCGCCGATATCGCGGTCGAGCCGGTCCTGCCGCCCGCCCGCTATGCCGACATGGTGACGAAGGCGAAGGACTATATCGTCGCGGGCGACATCTTTCAGGTCGTGCTGGCGCAGCGTTTCTCCAGCCCGTTCACGCTGCCGCCGATCGCCCTCTATCGCGCGCTGCGGCGGATCAACCCCTCGCCCTTCCTCTATTATCTCGACATGCCCGGCTTCGCGCTGATCGGCTCCAGCCCCGAAATCCTCGTCCGGATGCGCGACGGGGAGGTGACGATCCGCCCGATCGCGGGCACCCGTCCGCGTGGCCGCACCGCCCTGGAGGACGCCGCCAACCGGGAAAGCCTGCTCGCCGATCCGAAGGAACGGGCCGAGCATCTGATGCTGCTCGACCTTGGCCGCAACGATGTCGGCCGCGTTGCCGCACCCGGCACGGTCAAGGTGACGGAAAGCTACACCGTCGAATTCTACAGCCACGTGATGCACATCGTCTCGAACGTCGTCGGTGGCCTCGCGCCGGACAGGGACGCGCTCGACGCCCTGTTCGCGGGCTTCCCGGCGGGCACCGTCTCGGGCGCGCCGAAGGTCCGCGCGTGCGAGATCATCGCGGAACTGGAGCCAGAGACGCGCGGCGCCTATGCCGGCGCCGTCGGCTATTTCAGCCCGGACGGCAACATGGACAGCTGCATCGTCCTGCGCACCGCGGTGCTGAAGGACGGCGTCATGCATGTTCAGGCGGGCGCGGGCATCGTCGCCGACAGCGATCCGGCCTATGAACAGCGCGAGTGCGAGGCGAAGTCCGGGGCCCTGCTGGCCGCCGCGCGGGAGGCCGTCGCGATCGCCCGCGACGCAGGCTTTGGCCAATAATAGCCCTCAGATCAGGTAGCCGACCTCGTACAGGCCCCAGCGCCGCCCCTCGAACACCAGCGGCACGAACGCGCTGCGCAGCGCCCTGTACCGCCCCTCGCCCAGATCCTGGCGATAGGTGAACAGGAAGAAGTCGCCCTCGCTGTCCAGCGCCCGCCGCGTCTGTGCGTCCATGAATATCTGCCGGTTGCGCGCGTTTTCCAGGTTCCAGAGGCGCTCGCCGGGCCGCTGCGGCTGGCTGCGCGCGGAAATATGGGTGGGCAGGAAGCCGTTCATGTCGACAAGGCAGCAGCCCACGATCGCCGCGTCCTGCGCCGTCCCGCTGTCCAATAGCGGACGGATGTGATCGTCGGCGAAATCGACGAAATCGGTGCGGTACTGCCGCGGCTCGCTGCCCGGAATCGGCCTGTAGTTCGTGTCGAACAGCGCCTCCCGGGTCAGGCGCCCCTCGCGCACCGCCGCCTCGACCAGCGCCGTCACCGTGTCCGCCCCCTCCTCGGCAAAGGCGATGTAGCGGCTGTTGCGCGTCCGTACCCCGCCATGCGCCACCCGGTTGAGCAGGTCGTTGGCCATGCCCTCCAGATCGTCGAGCCGTCCACGCGCAACGTTCACGCGGCTGGCGCTCTCCGTCGACGACTGGCTGAACTGCGACAGGCTGTCGCGCAACCCCGCGACCTCCTCTCCCGATTCGTCGGTGCACTGGACGATCGCCTGCGACCGCTGCTGGAACTGCACGACGAGGCCCGATATCTCGGTCATCGTCGTGCGCAGTTCGTCGATATGCCCGCCCGCGTCACGCCCGCGCACGATGTTCGCCTCGACGCCGTCCATCAACGTCCGCGCGTTGCTGTCGAGCTGGTGCAGCTTCTCCCGCACCGACGCCGCATAGTCGCCCGCCTGCGACGCGAGGCGGCGTATCTCTTCCGCCACGACGGTGAAGCCCTGCGTCGCCTCGCCGCCCCGTGCCGCCTCGATCGCCGCGTTGACGCCCAGCAGGCGGGTCTGCCGCGCGATCGCGCCCAGTTCGTCCGATACCCCGCCCACCGCCTCGATCACGGTCAGGAAGCTGCGCAACTGCCCTTCCAGCCCGGTGACATGCGCGATCAGGCCGGAGACCTCGTCCAGCGAAAGCGCCGCCACCTGGCTTCCGTCGGCGATGATTCGTTCGGCGCGATGGGCCGTCGCGCGCAGTTCCTGCGCCGCGATCCCGCTTTCCGACTGGTTGGCGGTCAGCGTTTCCATCTTTGATTGCAGTTCGGCCAGGCGGAACACGTCCGCCTGAATCCGTTGATCGATCTGTGCCAGAAATCCGGCGGTCTCGCTGCATTGCAACGATATGTCGGCCGACCTTTCCCCTAGGTCAGCCAGGAGTTCCTGATTGTCCAAGCGCGCCCCGCATGGTTAATTTTTCTGAATTGTGACGGATAACTGATGCAATGCAAGAATTAATGTTGCGTTGCAGCGATCGAAAAATTCCCGATCCTGTCCGTGCCGGGACGGCCTGCGTTTGGTCATTGCGCCGTTTCGCACCTTGGCCGACAAGGACACCATGTTTCTGAACTTCCTCGACGCGCTGCGCACCGCCGGTTTACCGGTCGGGATCAAGGAGCATCTGGTGCTGCTGGAGGCGCTGGAGCAGGACGTCATCGGCCGCAGGCCGGAGGAGTTCTATTATCTTGCCCGCGCCACCTATGTGAAGGACGAGACGCTGATCGACCGTTTCGATCAGGTCTTCTCGAAGGTGTTCAGGGGGCTGGAGGGCAGCTTCGGCGTCGCCCCGGTCGAAATACCGGAGGAATGGCTGCGCGCCGTCGCCGAACGCTATCTGTCGGCGGAGGAGATGGCGAAGATTGAGGCGCTCGGCTCCTGGGACGAGATCATGGAGACGCTGAAGAAACGGCTGGAGGAACAGCACGAACGGCACCAGGGCGGCAACAAATGGATCGGCACCGGCGGCACCTCCCCGTTCGGCAATGGCGGCTATAATCCGGAAGGGGTGCGGATCGGCGGGCAAAGCGTCCACAAGCGCGCGATCAAGGTGTGGGAACGCCGCGACTTCCGGAACCTTGACAGCAGCCGGGAGCTCGGCACCCGCAACATCAAGATGGCGCTGCGCCGCCTGCGCCGCTTCGCGCGGCAGGGCGCCGCCGACGAGCTGGACCTCGACGCGACCGTCACCGGCACCGCGCGGCAGGGGTGGCTGGACATCCACATGCGCCCCGAACGGCACAATGCGGTGAAGCTGCTGCTGTTCCTGGACGTGGGCGGCTCGATGGACCCGTTCGTCACCCTGTGCGAGGAACTGTTCTCGGCCGCCACCGGAGAGTTCAAGAACCTCGAATTCTTCTATTTCCACAATTGCCTGTACGAGGGCGTGTGGAAGGATAACCGCCGCCGCTTCAGCGAACGGACGCCGACATGGGACATCCTCCACAAATACGGGCACGATTATAAGGTCGTCTTCGTCGGGGACGCCGCCATGTCGCCCTATGAGATCACTCATCCCGGCGGCTCGGTGGAGCATATGAACGAGGAGGCGGGCGCCGTCTGGATGCAGCGGGTGGCGAACACCTATCCCGCCACCGTCTGGCTCAATCCCACGCCGCACGAACAATGGGACTACAGCCAGTCGAACCGGATGATGCGGCAACTACTGGCCGACCGCATGTACCCCCTGACGCTCGACGGCCTCGACGCGGCGATGCGGGAACTCAGCCGCAAGAGATAGGGTCAGCCTGTCCTACGCGATCGGTTCCGCGCTATCGCCGGGTCATGTCCTCATCCCGCTCCATCCCGCCCTTATGGCGGCTTCGGCATGCCCGTTCGGCCTGTCGCGGCAACGGCGCGTCCCGGTCGCCTGCGCGACGCGTGTTCGTTGCATCGATGTCTCGCGGCGGTCGCTTGGCAGTCGCGCCCGTCCATGCCCCGGCGAGGTCCGTGTCGCGCGCATGGCGCGCCGGCGTTGCCGGTGCGCTGCCGGACCGTCGCGTCCCGGTCGCTTTTCAGGCGCAATCCGGGCAAAAGTGCGTGGAACCCGCAACTTCCGCAACTTCGCCCGAAACCGCATCGCGCCGGTCGCCGTTTCGGCACCTATTCCGGCCGGTGGACGACGCCTCCCGTCATGGGAGCAGGACAGCCTGTCGTGCCGGGAAAGCTGATCGGCAGGCCCTTCAGCGACCGCACGGCCATATAGGCAAAGCCCTCCGCCTCCACGCCGTCGCCGTTCCAGCCGAGCCGGTCGACGCCCAGCACCTCCAGACCGGTCGCCTGCGCCAGCATCCGCATCATCGTGCCGTTGTGGCGGCCGCCGCCCGCGACATGGACAGCGACGGGCTTCTCGGGCAGCAGGGCGATGCCGCGCGCCACCGACCGCGCCGTGAACGCGGTCAGCGTCGCGGCGCCGTCCGCCGGGGACAGGCCGCGCACGGCGTCGAGGGTGAAATGCTCGCGGTCGATGCTCTTGGGCGGCGGCTCGTCGAACCAGGGGTTGGCCAGCATGTGGGCCAGCACTGCCTCATGCACCCGGCCGGTCGCCGCCGTCGCCCCGCCCGCGTCGAAATCGGCGTTCGCCTCGGCCTGCATCCAGTTGTCGATCAGGCCGCTCGCCATGCCGGTGTCGAATGCGATCAATCGGTCGTCGGCGCCGATCCAGGTGATGTTGGCGACGCCGCCCAGGTTCAGCACCGCCGCCGGGCGCGCCAGTCCGGCCGCGAGCGCCCGGTGATACACGGGCAGCAGCGGTGCGCCCTGCCCGCCTGCCGCCACGTCGGCGACGCGCAGGCTGTCGACGACCGGAATGCCGAACGCTCCGGCCAGTTCGCCGCCATTGCCGATCTGCCAGGTCCAGCCGCGCTCGGGCCGGTGCGCGACGGTGTGGCCGTGGAAACCGATGACGTCGATGTCCTCCGCCTGCATCCCCGTACGCGCGAGCAGGTCGGACACCGCCTCGACATGCAGCTGGGTCAGTTCGGCCTCGACCGACGCGATCAGTGGTTCGAACCCGGGCGCATCCATGTCCATCGCCCGCGTGCACGCCTCGGTCAGGCGGATGCGGAACCCTTCATGATAGGGCATTGCGTGAAAGCCGACCGGCTCCACCACCGTCTCGCCATCCGTGCGCAGCAGCGCCGCGTCGATCCCGTCCCGCGATGTGCCCGACATCAATCCGATCGCCAGCATGTCCGTTCCGTCGTCCCGCCCTGTTCCTGTCGCGGCCGGCTTAACCCTCCGGCCGGCTTAACCCTAGCGCCCACTTTCCCCGCTGTCGCTGCTTTGCTACAGGCCGCCGCGTCATGACCGAATACCGCTCCGAACTCCTCCGCCTGCTCGACACGCGCGGCTACATCCACCAGCTCACCGACGCGCAGGGCCTCGACGCCCTCGCCGCGAAGCAGGTCGTGCCCGGCTATATCGGCTTCGACCCGACCGCGCCCTCGCTCCATGTCGGCAGCCTGGTGCAGATCATGATGCTGCGGCGGATGCAGCAGGCGGGGCACAAGCCGATCGTGCTGATGGGCGGCGGCACGGGAAAGATCGGCGATCCCAGCCTGCGCGACGAGGCCCGCTCGCTGCTCACCCACGATACGATCGCCAGCAACGTCGCCAGCATCAAGCGCGTGTTCGAACGCTTCCTGACCTTCGGCGACGGCCCGAGCGACGCCATCATGGCGGACAATGCCGACTGGCTCGACGCGCTCGAATATATCCCGTTCCTGCGCGACATCGGCCAGCATTTCTCGGTCAACCGGATGCTCAGCTTCGATTCGGTCAAGCTGCGCCTCGACCGCGAGCAGTCGCTCAGCTTCCTCGAATTCAACTACATGATCCTTCAGGCCTATGATTTCCTGGAGCTGTCGCGCCGCTCGGCCTGCCGCCTCCAGATGGGCGGGTCGGACCAGTGGGGCAATATCGTCAACGGTATAGAGCTGTCCCGGCGCGTCGACGGCACGCAGGTCTACGGCCTCACCTCGCCGCTGATCACCACCGCCGACGGCGGCAAGATGGGCAAGACGGCGAAGGGCGCGGTGTGGCTGAACGCCGACGCGCTGGCGCCCTATGACTACTGGCAGTTCTGGCGGAACACGCAGGACGCCGATGTCGGCCGCTTCATGCGCCTGTTCACCGACCTGCCGCTCGACGAGATCGTGCGGCTGGAGGCGCTGGAGGGCGCGGAAATCAACGAGGCGAAGAAGATCCTGGCCGATGCCGCGACCGCCATGGCCCATGGTGCGGATGCCGCCGCCGCCTCGGCCGAGACCGCGCGCCGGACGTTCGAGGAGGGGGCGAGCGACGCCAACCTGCCGACCGTGCCGCTGGGCGAGGGCCTCGCCATCGTCGCGGCGACCGTGGCGCTTGGCTTCGCCGCCTCGAACAAGGAGGTGCGCCGCAAGCTTGCCGAGGGCGCGATCCGCGTGAACGGAGAGGTCGTGACCGATCCGAGCTTCGCGCTCGGCGCCGGTGACAAGGTCAGCTTCGGGGCGAAGAAACACGGGCTGGTCACGGGCTGATCCATTCGATCCCTTTTGGATCAACCTGCTGATTTATCTGTTGTTATTGTTAACCCTGTCCCGTTACCTTCTCTCCAGCATTCGACCGATAGGCTCGATGCAAGGGTGGCAACGGGACAACATCGATGGATGGTCAGGCACGCAGTCAGGGCCTCGGCACGCGAACGGTCGATCCGGCCGAACAGCGCCGCGCGACTCGGGAGCTGGTCGATTTCGACACACGCACGACCAGCCATGAGGGGTTCAGCGAGGTCCGCGTCGTCAACATCTCCCCACTCGGCCTGATGGCCCGCACCGACGCGGACATGAGCCGGGGCGATCGCCTGATCTTCGAGCTGCCGCACGTCCGCACCGTCCATGCCATCGTGCGCTGGGTCGAACATGGCCGGATCGGCACCGAATTCCTCCGCCCCATCGGCGACGAGGACTACCGGCTGATGCTGGCCTTCATGCCGCGCCGGCAACGCGACTGGTAGGGGCGCCGTGCTGCGGGAGCAGGCGGACCCGGGGCAAGGCGTCGGGCATCTCCTGCTGGAGGAAGGTGATCATCGCCTCCCGCACCTCGCAGCGCAGGTCGAACGCGACCCCGGCGTTGCGGGCGCTCAGCAGGCCGCGCAGCTCCAGCGCCTCCGGCCGGTGCTCGGTCACCTGGACGATGGCGACGCGCCCGTCCCACAGCCGGTTCGCCTTCGTCACCGCGACGAACCGCTCCCGGAAACGGGCGATGTCGATCGCCGGGTCGACATGGAAGAACACCGTGCCCAGCAGGTCGCTGGTCTGCGTGGTCCAGTTCTGGAACGGCTTTTCCAGGAAATAGGACACCGGCACGACCATCCGCCGGTCATCCCAGATCCGCACGACGACATAGGTCAGACGGATGTCCTCGATCCGGCCCCATTCCCCCTCGACGATCACGACATCGTCGAGGCGGATGGGCTCCGAAAAGGCCATCTGGATTCCGGCGATCAGGTTCTTGAGCGCCGGTTGCGCCGCCGCGCCCACCGCCAGGCCCGCAAGCCCCGCCGAGGCCATCAGCGTCACGCCGATGGTCCGCACGCCGGGAATGGCGATCAGCATCAGGCCGATGACGATGAAGGCGATGACACACTGCGCGATGCGATAGAGGATGCGGACCCGGGTGTGGCGGCTGCGCGCCTTCAGATTGTCCTCGACACTGATGTCGCTGCGCAGTTCGACGATCGACCGGAACGCCCGCAGCACCCGCAGCGCCAGCCAGCCCAGAAGGAAGGCGAAGACCATCTTCGATCCGATCGACCAGATCGTGCCGACGCGCGGGCCCAGCGTCAGCGGTTGCAGCCCGGCACCGAGCGCGCCCAGAATGACGAGCCAGCGCGAGGGGTTCTTGACCGCCGCGACGAGCAGGTCGTCGGCCTCGCTGCGGTTTCTCCGGGCAAGGCGCGTGGCGACCGCGAAAATGGCCCAATGGACGGCAAAGGCGATGGCGACGGAAATGCCCAGCGCGAGCACGGCGGAGGGCGACACGGCGGTCAGGCTGATATCAGGATGAGTCATGCAACGGCCAACGCAGCGCGTCCGGCTTTGTTTCGCACACGCAGCATGAACCGGAGGCGTCAGCCGCTCCGCAACAACGTCACGGCGGCATCCCGCTCGAACAGATAGAGGCAGGTGCGCGCCGCCTGCCCGCGCGTTGAATCGAGCCCGCCGTCGCGGTCCATCAGCAGGCGGGCGTCGTCGCGCGCCACGTCGACGAACTGGGCGATCTGCTCGGGCGTGGCCAGCCTGAACTGCGCCTCGCCCGACTGGCGCGTGCCCAGGATCTCGCCCGCGCCACGCAGGCGCAGATCCTCTTCCGCGATCCGGAAACCGTCGTTGGTCTCCCGCATCAGCGCCAGCCGCGCCCGCGCCGTTTCGCTGAGCGCATTGCCGCGCAGCAGCAGGCAGACCGACGGCTTGTCCCCGCGTCCGACCCGTCCGCGAAGCTGGTGGAGTTGGGCGAGGCCGAAGCGGTCGGCGCCCTCGATGATGATCAGCGTGGCATTCGGTACGTCGACGCCGACCTCGATCACCGTCGTCGCCACCAGCACCTTCGTCTCGTCGCGGGCGAAGGCGTCCATGACGGCATCCTTCTCCGCGCCCTTCATCCGGCCATGAACGAGGCCGACGACGCCCTGCCCGAAGCGCATCCGCAGGGTTTCCGCCCGTGCCTCGGCCGCCGCCTGGTCGCTGGTCTCACTTTCCTCGACCAGCGGGCATACCCAATAGGCCTGCCCTCCCCCCGCGACATGGCGGGCCAGCGCGTCGATCACCTCATCCAGCCGTTCGGCGGAAAGGACGCTGGTCTTGATCGGCTGGCGGCCCGGAGGCATCTCGTCGAGCCGGGAGACGTCCATTTCACCATAATAAGTGAGCGTCAGCGTGCGGGGGATCGGCGTCGCCGTCATGACCAGCAGGTGCGGCGTCCGCTCCGCCTTCGCAGCCAGCATCATCCGCTGCGCAACACCGAAGCGATGCTGCTCGTCGATCACCGCCAGCGCGAGGTTCCTGTAGACGACGGCGTCCTGGAAGATCGCATGCGTCCCGACCAGTATGTCGATGCTGCCGTCGGCAAGGCCCATCAGGGTCGATTCGCGCACCTTGCCTTTTTCCCGCCCGGTCAGGATTGCGACAGTGACGGGCAGACCCGACAGCATCCGCTGGAGCGTCGCGAAATGCTGCCGCGCGAGGATTTCGGTCGGCGCCAGCATCGCCCCCTGCGCACCCGCCTCGACCGCGTTCAGCAACGCCATCAGCGCAACCAGCGTCTTGCCCGCGCCGACGTCACCCTGAAGCAGACGGAGCATCGGCGTCGCCTGCGCCATGTCGCCCTCTATCTCCGCCATCGCCCGCCGCTGGGCACCGGTCGGGGCGAAAGGCAGCGTCAGCATCGCGCGCAGCCGCCCGTCTCCGGAGATCGGAACGCCCCGCCGCCGCCGTGACGAGGCGCGCACCAGCATCAGCGCGAGCTGCCCCGCGAAAATCTCGTCATAGGCGAGCCGGTCGCGGACCATCGCCGCCGCGTCGGGGTCGCCATGCACGGCCTTCAGCGCGGCCTGCCAGCCGGGCCATTCCTGCTGTGCCAGCACGCCGGGCTCGATCCATTCGGGCACATCCGGCGCGCGCGTCAGCGCCTGCCCCACCAGTTCACGCATCCGGTTGTTGCTGAGCCCCTCCGACAACGGATAGACCGGCTCGCGCGCGGGCACGCTCCCCGCCTCCTCGACCGGCAGCACATGGTCGGGATGGATCATCTGAAGATCCTGCCCATATTGCTCCAGCTTGCCGGAAACGAAACGTGGCTCGCCGAGCGGCAGCATCTTGCGCGGCCAGCCGCTGTTGCGGCCGAAATAGACGAGCGAGACGATATTGCCGTGCCGGTCGGCGGCGTGGACACGGAACGGCGCGCGCATGCTGCCCCCGGCGCGGTAGTCGACCGGCGTCAGCACGATGCCGATCATCCGCCCCGCATCGGCCGCGTCCAGCGTATCGGTCAGGCGCCGTTCGACCCAGTTCACCGGCAGGTGGAACGCCAGATCGACGGCGCGCGCGAGGCCCAGCCGCTCCAGCGGCCGGGCAAGCGCCGGCCCCACGCCCTTGAGCGCTTCGATTTCGGCAAACAGCGGATTGAGAATATCGGGTCGCATGGCTATCTCGGCCGCACTATCCCAGCCGGTGGCCCAACTGCAAATGCCCTCGGTGCGTATTTTCGTGCCCGGCCGACCGGGAGCAAGGATCAAGATGACGGACAATCCCCGCCTGCGCCGCCTCCATTTCCGCGCATGGCATCGCGGCACGAAGGAAGCCGACCTGATGATCGGCGGCTATTTCGACCGTTACGGCGCCGGATGGACCACCGAACAGATCGACTGGTTCGAGGTGCTTCTGGAGGAAGAGGATGTCGACATCATGGCATGGGCGCTCGGCACCCAGCCGGTGCCCGAGCGGTTCCACGGCCCGATGATGGACGCCTTCCGCAAGCTCGACTTCATCACCATCCAGAAGTGAACCGACGCCCCACCCGTGACTGACCTGCAAACGATCGTCGGGGCGAAGGCGCCCCTCACCCTCTCCGGCGTCCCGGCCGGTTTCCAGCCATGGCTGCTCGCCGACCTTGCCCGCGCCGCGCCCGGACGACTGGTGTTCGTCGCACCCGACGAGCAGGCGATGCAGGCGATCGCCGACACCGCCCACTGGTTCGCGCCGGAGATCACGATTGTCCGCCTGCCAGCATGGGATTGCTTGCCCTATGACCGCGCGTCGCCGTCGCTGCGCGCGGCGTCCGAGCGGCTGGCCGGGCTCCACGCGCTTCAGGGCAAGCCGGAGGGACCGCAACTGGTCCTCACGACCGTCAACGCTCTCACCCAGCGGACGCTGACGCCGTTTCGCGTTCGCCAGCTGATTGCGCGGCTTGCGCCGGGCGAGCGGATCGCGATCGATAAGCTGGCCGAGATGCTTCAGGCGAACGGCTATGTCCGCACCGACACCGTGCACGACGCGGGCGAATATGCGATTCGCGGCGGCATCGTCGACCTGTTCCCGGGCGGCGAGCCCCAGCCGCTGCGCCTCGATTTCTTCGGCGACGAGATCGAGACCGTCCGCAGCTTCGATCCGGGTACACAACGGACCACGGACGCGATCGACGGATTCGTCCTGCTACCCGCGTCAGAGGCGCTGCTGGACGCGGAGAGCATCAAGCGGTTCCGCGGCCGGTATCGCGAGACCTTCGGCGCCACGGCAACCGGCGATCCGCTCTATCAGGCGGTGAGCGACGGCCGCCGCCTCGCGGGCATGGAGCACTGGTTGCCCCTGTTCGAGGAACGGCTGGTGTCGCTGTTCGAGCATCTGGGCGAGGATACGCTGTTCGTCCGGGACCATGGCACGGTCGGCGCGGCCGAGGCACGGTTCGAGGCGATCCGCGATTATCACGCAAACCGCATCGCGGCGAAATCCGCCGACCCCGGCGCATACCGCCCGCTGCCGCCCGCGATGCTCTATCTCGATGCCGACGAATGGGCGCGGGCGGTTGCCGCCCACCGTCTGCACATCACCTCGCCCTTCCACGAGCCGGAGAGCCCGTCGGTCATCGACTTCGGCGTCGAGAGCGCCCGCGATTTCGCCCCCGAACGCGCGCAGAACGCCAATATCTACGAAGCGGTCGCCAAGCATCTGGGCGCACTGCGGCTGGGCACGAAGAAGATCGTCATCGCCAGCTATTCGATCGGCGCGCGCGAGCGGCTGTCCGGCCTGCTCGCCGACCACGGCGTCACACGCCTGATCGAGGCGGAAAGCTGGCAGGCGGCGCTCGGCACCGCCGCATCGGGCAATGTCGCGCTGGCCGTGCTGCCGCTCGACCATGGCTTTACCGCGCCCGATGTCGCCGTCCTTACCGAGCAGGACATGCTCGGCGACCGGCTGGTCCGCCGCGCCAAGCGGAAGAAGAGCGCCGACGCCTTCCTCGCCGAACTGGCGACGCTGACGCCCGGCGATCTTGTCGTCCACACCGATCATGGCATCGGCCGCTATGACGGGCTGGTCTCTATTCCCGTCGGCAACGCGCCGCACGATTGCGTCGCGCTCGGCTATGCGGGCGGTGACAAGCTCTACGTACCGGTCGAGAACCTCGATGTCCTCAGCCGCTTCGGATCGGAGACGGACGGCGTCGCGCTCGACAAGCTGGGCGGTGAGGCATGGCAGCGCCGCCGGGCACGCATGCGCGAGCGCATCCGGGAGATCGCGGGCGAACTGCTCCGCACGGCCGCCGAGCGCGCCCTGCGCCCCGCGCCGGTCGCGGAACCCGACAGCGCCGGATATCCAGCATTCGTCGATCGCTTCCCCTATCAGGAAACCGACGATCAGGACCGCGCCATCGCCGACGTGCTCGACGATCTGGGCCAGGGCAAGCCGATGGACCGGCTGGTCTGCGGCGACGTCGGCTTCGGCAAGACGGAGGTGGCGCTGCGCGCGGCGTTCGTCGCGGCGATGTCCGGGCAGCAGGTCGTGGTGATCTGTCCCACCACCCTGCTCGCCCGCCAGCACTTCAACAATTTCGAGGAGCGCTTTCGCGGCTTTCCGCTGAAGATCGGCCGCCTCTCGCGCCTGGTCCCCGCCGCCGAGGCGAAGGCGGTGAAGGACGGCCTGGCCGACGGCACGGTCGACATCGTCGTGGGCACCCACGCCCTGCTCGCCAAGGGGCTGGAGTTCAAGCGGCTGGGCCTTGTCATCGTCGATGAGGAACAGCGTTTCGGCGTTACCCACAAGGAACGGCTCAAGAGCCTGAAGACCGACGTCCACGTCCTGACGCTGACGGCGACGCCGATCCCGCGCACGCTCCAGATGGCGATGTCCGGCCTGCGCGAACTGTCGGTCATCCAGACGCCGCCGGTCGACCGGCTCGCCGTGCGCACCTATGTCATGCCGTGGGATGGCGTGGTGATCCGCGAAGCGCTGCTGCGCGAGCATTATCGCGGCGGCCAGAGCTTCTTCGTGGTGCCGCGGATCGCCGACCTTGCCGATATCGAGGAGTTCCTGCGCACCGAGGTACCGGAGGTCCGTCCGGTCGTCGCCCATGGCCAGATGAGCCCGACCGAGGTCGAGGAGCGCATGTCGGCCTTCTACGACAAAAGGTACGAGGTGCTGCTCTCCACCACGATCGTCGAGAGCGGGCTTGATATCCCGAGCGCCAACACCCTGATCATCCATCGTGCCGACCGCTTCGGCCTCGCGCAGCTGTACCAGCTTCGCGGGCGCGTCGGCCGGTCGAAGGCGCGCGCCTACGCCTATTTCACGACGCCCGCAGACCGCATCATCACGGAGACGGCGGAGAAGCGGCTGAAGGTCCTGTCCGATCTCGACACGCTGGGGGCCGGTTTCCAGCTGGCGAGCCACGATCTCGACATTCGCGGCGCCGGCAATCTGGTCGGCGACGAGCAGTCGGGACATATCCGGGAGGTGGGCTTCGAACTCTACCAGTCGATGCTGGAGGAGGCGATCATGGACGCGAAGGCGGGCGGCGCCGGCCTCGAGCGTCCGCGCGAGAGCTTCTCCCCGCAGATTACCGTCGACGCGCCGATCATGATCCCGGACGACTATGTCCCCGACCTCGACCTGCGCATGGCGCTTTATCGCCGTATCAACGAACTGGAGGACAGGCAGGCGCTCGAAGCGTTCGCCGCCGAACTGATCGACCGTTTCGGCAAGCTGCCCGCGCCGACGCAGAACCTGCTGAAGCTCATCGAGATCAAGCAGAACTGCGTGAAGGCGCAGATCGCCAAGATCGACCTTGGCCCGCGCGGCGCGCTCGTCAGCTTCCAGGGCGACAGCTTCCCCAATCCGGCGGGGCTCATCGCCTATGTCCAGAAGCTGGAGGGCACCGCCAAGCTGCGGCCGGACAGCAAGCTCGTCATCACCCGCGCCTGGAGCGATCCGGCCGCGCGGCTCAACGGCGCATTGCAATTATCAAAAGGTCTGGCAAAAGTAGCAGGATAACAGGACGGGAACGGTTGGCGTCGTCCGGCCCGACCGTGCTACAATGATGAAATCCCGTCGTCACAAGAGGGTGCGACTGCCGTGTCCATGACTTTTCCCGATCTCGTCGAGCCGGCCGATCGTCCGGTCATACTGGTCGACGGCGTGCCCCTGGAACCGGGCGAGCCGTGGAGCGAGTATCTCGACCGCGCGATCGCATGGATGGAAAGCGAACCCCGGATCGACGACGCGTATACCGGGCATTCGCTCCGGCGCCTGCTGGTCTCATCGTTCGGCTATGGCTCTGCCATCGTGATGCTGCTGGGTGCCATAGCCTATTCCGGCCAGATGTTCTGAGGGTCGCACACCACGTCAGACTTATGGGGATACCGACATGACCAAGACCTTCGCCCTGCTGGCCGCGCTGGCAGCCATCGGCACGCCTGCCTTCGCCCAATATGGCAATGGCGGCCCCGGCCGTGACGGCGGCAGCGGCGTCAGCGCCCATGACGCCGTCGACGCAGCGATCCTGAGCGACATCTCCCGCTCCCGCGCGGCGGACAAGGACGCCAAGCAGGCCCCCTATGCCACGCCCGGCTATGGCCCGATCGCCACGGCCAAGGCGGCGCGGGAAGCCTGCGCCAGCGATGCGCTTCAGGAAGCGGGCGGCAGCGCGAAGATCATCGGCGTGCCCAGGGCCGCGACGATGTCGACCGGCTGGGAGGTTGAGGGCCGCCTCGACGCGGGCAACGACGGCCCGACGGGCTTCGTCTGTTCCGTGCGCAACGGTTCCGTCAGCGGGATCCTGCTGAAGTAAGCCGCTCCACCAGCGCGTCGCTGCTCAGCGGCGGCGCGCGCAGGAAGCCCTGATAATAATGGCACCCCTCGTGCGCGAGCAGCGCACGCTGCTGCTCGGTCTCCACGCCTTCAGCGATCACGCGCAGGCCGAGCGAGCGCGCCATCTGGATCACGCTCTGCACCACAACCCGGTCGCGCGGTGAACCGGCGATGTCCTGCGCAAGGCCGCTGTCGATCTTCAGATAATCGAGCGGCAGCGCCTTCAGATAGGCGAGGCTGGAATAGCCGGTGCCGAAGTCGTCGATCGCGATCCGCAGGCCCGCCACCCGCAACTGGTCCATCAGGCCGGCGGCGGCGGTGAGGTCGTCGATCAGGCCGCTCTCCGTGATCTCGACGGTCACGCGGTCGCGAGGGAAGCCGCTGGCCGCGATCAGCCCCAGGAAATCGCCGACGAATTCGGGTTGGGCGATGTCCGCCGACGTCACGTTGATGGACAGGCGTAAGTCCGAGAGGGCCGCTGGCCACGACGCGGCGAGCCGCAGCGCCTCCGCATGGATATGGCGCGAGAGCGGCAGCAGGAAGTCGGATCGCTCGGCCGTGGCGAACAGCACCGCCGCGCCCAGCGGGCCATGATCGGGATGATCCCACCGCGCCAGCGCCTCGACGCCGACAACGGCGTCGTCGGCGACGTCATATTGCGGCTGGAACACGATGCCGATCTCGCCCCGGTCGAGGGCAAGGCGCAGGTCGGCCTCCAGCCGGTCCGCGTCGACCTCCCGGCTGTGACGGGCGGCATAGATGCGAATACCCTCCCCGTCCGACTGGCGCGCGTCAGCCAGCGCGGACGCGGCCCGGCGCAGCAGGCGGACCACATCGTCCCCGTCATGCCCCTCCGCTATGCCGCAGCGGCCGGTCAGCCGGATCAGGTGATCCCCGGCGTTGAACGGCTGTCCGATGACGGACACCAGCCGCCGAGCAAGGAACGTGGCGCGGTCCGCCCGGACCGGAACGTCCTGCTCGCCCGGAAGGCCGATCAGGAACTCCGCCCCGCCGATGCGGGCGATCAGTGCATCCCCGCCGCCCAGCTCCTCGACCAGCCGCTCCATCCGCCGCGCGAGGCGGCCGATGAGCGCATCGACGACAATCTGGCCATAGGCAGCGTTGGCGCCGCTCAGATCGCTGATCGACAGCAACAAGAGCGCCGGTGCCCGCCCGTCCTCCAGCGCCGCGCCGATCCACTCCACCGCGCCTGTACGGTCGGCCAGCCCGGTCAGGCTGTCCCGGCGGGCGGAGCGCGGTAACACCTCCTGCCCCGGCGCGATCAGTTCCACCTCGCCGACGACGGCATCGTCCTCGACATACAGATGGTGGGCGGCGCGGCGGCTTGGCGGCCCGGCCATATCATGCGCGAACGCGCCAGAGCCCCGCAGCGTCGCCGCCCGCACCGCGCGCAGGGCAGAGACGCGGTCACGGGGGGCCATCGCCCTCAACAGCGCGGAGGGGCGGTGCGCCTCTCCCTCGACGGCGAGCAGACGCGCCAGTTCGGCGCTGGGGATGACCAGCCCGCTATGACGATCGAGGCGCCAGAACAGCGCGTCATTGCGGCGGATCGCATGCCTGTGCCCGCCCTCGACCAGACCACCGCCGATCCGCCCGATCAACGCACGCGCCGACGCCAGTACCGCCGACAGCGCCGGAGCCGTAACCGGATCGGCGAGGAAATGGGTCGCGCCGCTCGCGATCAGCGCGGGGACATCACTTTCCCGGCCAGCCGCCACCAGAACGATGAGCGCGCCGCCGCTTGCCGCCACTGCTTCACCCAGCGGTGAGATGTGCTTGGCCGATACGGCATCCTCCCGCAGATCGACCAGCATGACCTGCGCATCGCTTGCCAGAAAGCGCCGCTCCGCACCCTCCACCCGGCGCGCCGCCATCGGCCGCCAGCCGATCCCGCCCGCCAGCGCGGCCAGCCCGTCCCTGTCTGTCGGCGAGAGGATGAACAGCGTGCCGCCGTCTTCCCCCCGATCGTTCCGTACCGTCAACTTCCGCTTACCCCGCTCACCCATGCCTCCCCGTCCGAGGACGAGAGAAGACTCAACCACCGCTTGTACCACCATGAAAGTTACGGTCCGCTTGCCGGCAGGTCGTCCCCGGGTGCTTGCGCGGCCTTCTGCCATGTCCTAGCTAATGGCAATGGGGATGACGCAGGAAACGAGCAGGCAAGGGATGACCGACGGCCATGGCCGCCGGATCGACTATCTGCGCATTTCCGTGACGGATCGCTGCGACCTGCGTTGCCGGTACTGCATGGCGGAAAAGATGCAGTTCATGCCCCGCCGCGAGTTGTTGACCCTGGAAGAGATCGCCATCATCGCGGACCGCTTCATCGCACGTGGTGTACGCCGCATCCGCCTGTCGGGCGGAGAGCCGCTGGTGCGACGCGACCTGCCCGAACTGGCGCGGCGCATCGGCCGGCACCTTGGCTCCGGCACGCTCGACGAACTGACGCTGACCACCAACGGCACGCAACTGGCGACGCATGCCGAGGCGCTGCACGACGCGGGTATCCGCAGGATCAATGTGAGCCTCGACAGTCGCGACCCGGCAACCTTCGCGCATGTCACGCGCGGCGGCGACGTGGGGGCAGTGCTGGACGGCATCGCGGCCGCCCAGCGCGCAGGGATAGCAATCAAGATCAACATGGTGGCGCTGCGCGGCGTAAACGGACATGAAATCCCCGATATGCTTGCCTGGTGCGATGCGCAGGGCCTCGACCTCACGCTTATCGAGACCATGCCGCTGGGCGAGATCGACGAGGACCGCATGGACCGTTACCTGCCGATGCACGAGGCGCTCGCCGACGTGCGGCAGGTTTATGCCTTGTCCCCCATTCCTCATCGCACGGGCGGCCCCGCCCGCTATTTCGGCGTCGAGGGGATGCGCGTGAAGCTGGGCATGATCACGCCGCTCAGCCATAATTTCTGCGCCGATTGCAACCGGATGCGCCTCACTGCGCAGGGGCGCATCTATATGTGCCTGGGCCATGAGGATCATGTCGACCTGAAGACCGCCTTCCGCGAGGGTGGCGCCGGAGCCGTGGACAGCCTGCTCGACAGGGCGCTGGCCGCCAAGCCCGCCCGCCACGACTTCGTGATCGACGGCGTGCATGCGCCGGCCACCCGCCGCCATATGAGCGTTACCGGCGGATGACCCCGGAAACGCGCTGGGCGCTGGTCGCCTCCCCCACGCAAGCCGCGCGGGCCGCAGAGGAGCGGCTGCGTTCGGTCTATGATTTCGTCGACCTGGCGCAGGCCGACATGGTCATCGCCCTGGGCGGCGACGGCTTCATGCTCCAGACGCTGCACGCGATGCTGGAGGGGCGCCGCATCCTGCCGGTGTTCGGCATGAACCTGGGCACCGTCGGCTTCCTGATGAACGAATGGCGCCTCGAACGGCTCGAACAGCGGCTCGCCGCGGCGAAAGCGTTCAAGGTGCTGCCGCTGCGCATGGCGGTCGAGACCGTCGATGGCGAGCAATTCTCGATTCCCGCGATCAACGAGGTCTCCCTGCTGCGCGAGACGCGCCAGACCGCCTGGCTGGAGGTGCAGGTCGACGGCCGCGTCGTCCTGCCCGAACTGGTGTGCGACGGCGTGCTGGTGGCTACCCCGGCCGGATCGACCGCCTATAACCTGTCGGCGCACGGCCCGATCCTGCCGCTGGGCAGCGGGCTCATCGCCCTGACGCCGATCAGCCCGTTTCGCCCCCGCCGGTGGCGCGGCGCCATCCTGCCCGAAGGAACGGTGGTCAAATTCTCGGTCCTCGACCCGGTCAAACGGCCGGTCAGCGCGGTCGGCGACCAGCGCGAAGTCCGCGATGTCGCGCGCGTCGAAGTGAAGATCGACCGCACGAATCCGCTGACGCTGCTGTTCGATCCCGAGCATACGCTGGACGATCGCATCGCGGCCGAACAATTTGTCACATGAGGCCTTGCCATCGCTCAAAACCCGCTGCTATAGGCGCGCCTCCGATCAGTGTTCCCCGGTAGCTCAGCGGTAGAGCATCCGACTGTTAATCGGACGGCCGCCTGTTCGAATCAGGCCCGGGGAGCCAATTTCTAAAAGCCAGAAAAATGGCGTACTATCGCTGTTTCCTTGTTATAAAGTGCCAAATGGGCCAACGGGCATGGATAGCCCAATATTCCTCTAAGGCTTTGCTTCTGAGAGAATATGCGATGGAACGCAGCCGATCGGTTCGACATCGCCTCCACGAAAGACAAACACGAAGGTATCTTTTAGCTTTTAGTGTCGCTCGCTGATCCACCTCGCCGCCGGTACGATCGACCGCTGGTGAACAGAGATCACCTGATGCCTGCCCCCGCCCCATCCCGGTCACTTGAGCCCGCACTTCCATATTTTGACAGCGGACATCATAAGGAGTTGGAAGTGCCCTGTCTCCTGCTGAATGAAACGCTTGGGATTTGTGCTTCAGGACGAGCGTTAGTTTCCGACTTGGCTTGCCCCAATCGAGGTAGGCCAAGTTCCTGATCTGTAAAATATTCTACAGCGGAAGCCCCAACGCCGACTTCAGCTTTTGAAGGTTCGACAGCACGTGCAGCGATGTTTCCGGTGCGGGGCTCAAGAAAAATCCCATCCCCGGATCG
>QFQF01000041.1 GCA_003248935.1 Sphingobium sp. | reverse complement strand
TGACCGCCTCAACCGCGATCACGCTGGACGAGCGCAGCTTTCTCAATCGCGTTCTGGGCACCGACATCTTCGCGGTCACGCTCGATCGTCTGTCGCTCGATGCCGGCGCCAGCGCCCGCCTCATCATCGTCCGCAGGGGGCTCGTACAATGAGCGAGCCATCCGGCATGGCCGATCCGACCGAACCGGCGGCGGACACCCAGCGGGGACGGCCGCGTCGCGGCAGCGAGGCCGATTTGGCTCGCGATGTGGACCGCCCGCCACTGCTCGATCTCAAGGCGCAATGGACGCGCCTGCTCGGTTCAGTTTTGCCGACAACGACCTGCTCGTGTCGAGCAGCGCCAGTTTCGGCAGGTCGGCCCGCAGCGACACGAGCACCCGGTTCGAGGCCGGCAAGCAGGCGGGGCCGGACACGATCGAGCATTTCCTGGGCGGCGGCGCCGAAGGTCACACTGCCATGGAGAATTGGCTCAAAGGCGGCTTCGAAATGGATCGCAGGGGCGATTGGCGGCTCAAGCCTCAAGTCGCCGACACGCTCCAGCGCGACGTCCAGGCCATCATCGCGCAGACCGGATGGCAGCGCTCACTTTCGCGAGGCTCAAGCCACCAGCTTTCGCAGGCGATCTCTGTCGATGGAGAAATTGGAGCATCGATTGATAAGGGCGGTGGCCGACCCGGCAGTCGTGGACGCACCGTTGGACGCTTGGGCGGGCGCGTAGGCATGGCAAGCTCGGATATTGGCCAGGCATCGACCGATGCTCGAGCCAGTATCGATATCATGAACTACGATGTTAGAACGACCATTGCAGCGGCAGAGTTGGTAGCGTCCAGATCTAGAAAACCTGAGATAGCGTTTACCGACGAGCTTAGTCGTCAGATCCTTGGCAATGATGGACTTCGAAATCGCTACCTCGGTCAAGCTGCAGCCGGACGTGGTACCGCTGATGCCACCGCTCCCATCACATCATGGGAGCAAAGCAAAATTTTGGATAGCGGGCGGTTTTCAGGAGATCGCGATGAAGGCCTTGGAGATGGAGACCCTAAGTTCAGGCCACGCTAGCTGTGTGGCCGGACATGTTGATCCAACCAAGCCTGACTGAACGGATTGAGAGGATTTCCCATGTGCTTCGGATCGAGGGAGCCAACCGGATCCCATTTCATCCGACCGAAAAACATATCCTCTCGATAGCTCGCCCAGTCGGAGTCCCCTTCGGTGTCGCCATCACCTTGGATGGCATTCTGCCTGATCCAGGCCAGGGCATAGCCAAATCCGAGGACAGGCAGAATGACGAACGGATGAAAGAGCATCATCAGCACGAAGAAGCCGCCACCGATCTGAAGAAGAAGCTGCGGAGCTAGGAGGGAGGCAATTGCCGCCCCAATCCAGAAAAGCCCCGCCGAAACCCACCAGAGACGAGCATACCGCGGACGCCAAAACCAGTCAGATGCACGCGGCGGCGGCATGTCCGTCACCGGGTTGTCACTGACCTCATCAGGCGCATCGTCAACCGAGCCCATGACGGCTCCTTTCGCGACGAAATTATAGCAGATTTCTGGGGGGCTTGAAATCCCCCCTGCCCTTTCCCGATCGCGCGCAACACCCCCGAAATGAGGTAATCGATGCTTGCAAAATCACCTTCCAAAAGCGATATTATGGTCACCGTGACTAGTTTGGATCTTGAAGTGGTTGCACGAGAGAAGCAGGAAGGCGCTCCGAGCGCGCCACGCCGGAGTTGGCGGCTCCAGGATGCGAAGGCAAAATTCAGCGAGGTTGTGCGCCTCGCTCGGGAGAGCGGACCTCAGCGCGTGACCTTGCACGGCAGAGATGCCGTTGTGATCGTGTCGGCCGAGGCCTGGGATCGCGAGCGGCAGCAGCATAGCGGCCGCCGTTTAGTCGAGACGCTTGCGGCTTCGCCAATTGGCGACCTCGATCTGGAAAGGCCAGTGATCGATGGGCCAGTGAGGACGATCGATCTTTGACCGGCTTCCTCCTCGACACCAATGTGATTTCCGAGCTGCGGCGGCCCCGGCCGAATCCCGCCGTGGTTGGGTTCATCTCTGCACAGGTCGAAGATAATCTATTCATTTCCGAGGTTACTTTCGCCGAAATCCGGTTCGGCATTGAGAGGCTCGACAATCCTGAGAAACGAGCCGAGATTACTGCCTGGCTTGCGAGTTCGCTGCGTCCGCTTTTCGAAGGCCGGACGCTGCCGGTCAGCGAAGACGTCATCCTGCGCTGGAGGCTAATGATCGAGGCCGGGCGGCGGCGAGGCCATACCTTCTCGCAGCTGGACCTGTTCATCGCCGCGATCGCAGCACATTACGACCTCATCGTCGTGACCCGTGACGTGACGCACTTCGCGGCAGCTGCTGTTCCGGTCCTCGATCCGTGGGATGGTGAATTTGTGGATCGCACGAGCAAGGTCCACGCGATTGAGCAGGTGGATACGCCAGGTTTGCTCGAAACATTGATGGCTTTCGATCGATCGGCGGCTAAGAAATGACCCCCATGTCATCGGTCACAGCCGCGCCATTAGCGCGAGATCATCTTCGCCGTGCGTAGCGGAATCGAACATCTTCCCGCTGCCAAGCAGCGCGAGCTGGATCGTGTCGTCCAGATCCTGTTCGAGGAGTTCGAGGACGCGAATGGTGGCGCGACGGGCAAGCGCCGTCTTGGCCGCATCCAGAAGATCATTCTCTATGGATCATATGCCCGAGGTGGCTGGGTCGATGAGCCTCATACGGCCAAGGGATATCAATCCGATTTCGATCTGCTCGTTATCGTCAACCAGAAGCAGCTGACAGATCGCGTCGCGTACTGGGAAAAAGCCGAAGAGCGGCTCAATCGCGAACGGTCGATCACCAAGAACCTCAAGACCCCGGTCAATTTCATCGTGCACACCCTCCAGGAGGTGAACGATGGCCTTGCTCATGGCCGCTACTTCTTCATGGACGTCGCCCGTGATGGTGTCGCACTCTATCAGGAGGACGATACCGAACTTCACGCGCCAAAACCCAAGACCCCAAAGCAAGCACTCGCGATGGCTCAGGAGTATTTTGACGAATGGTTTCCAGCGGGCATGAGGAAGTTCAAACTCTCACGTGACGCCATTGATCAGGAGTTTTCAAAGGAAGCGGCATTCCTCCTCCATCAAACGACAGAGACACTTGTCCGCCGTCAGCGCCCATGGCACAGATTTGAGGTTGTGATGTAAGGAGGATCTGGGCTTCGTCGTAGTGACGAAGGAACGAAGATGAAGCTCAGATCCTCCTATTCAAAATCGCCGAAGGCCCCTGCAGAGCAGGTGGTGAAGGACATTCGGCGGCAGACCCGTCGACACTTCTCGGCCGAGGACAAGATCCGCATCGTGCTCGAAGGCCTGCGCGGCGAGGACAGCATCGCCGAGCTGTGCCGCAAAGAGGGCATTGCGCAGAGCCTGTACTACACCTGGTCGAAGGAGTTCATGGAAGCGGGCAAGCGACGCTTGGCTGGCGACACCGCTCGGGCCGCGACCACCGGCGAAGTCCAGGATCTGCGCCGAGAGGCCCGTGCTCTGAAGGAATGCGTGGCCGACCTGACGCTGGAAAACCGGCTGCTCAAAAAAAGCATGATCGCGGATGGGGAAGGCGACGAATGAGGTATCCCGCGTCCGAAAAGCTCGAGATCATCAAGATCGTCGAGCAGTCACACCTGCCCGCCAAGCGTACGCTCGACCAACTCGGCATTGCCCGCCGGACGTTCTATCGGTGGTACGACCGCTACCTCGAAGGCGGACCGGAAGCGTTGGAAGACCGCCCTTCGGCGCCGAGCCGGGTGTGGAACCGCATCCCGACCGAGATCTACGACCAGATCATTGAGCTGGCGCTGGAACAGTCCGAGTGGAGCCCCCGGGAGCTGGCCGTGCGCTTCACCGACGAAAGGCGCTACTTCGTGTCGGAATCTACGGTTTACCGTCTGCTCAAAGCCCACGATCTGATCACCAGCCCGGCCTTCGTGGTGATCAAGGCCGCCGATCAGTTCCACACCAAGACCACTCGACCGAACGAGATGTGGCAGACCGACTTCACCTACTTCAAGATCATCGGGTGGGGCTGGATGTACCTGTCGACCGTGCTCGACGACTTCTCGCGCTACATCATCGCCTGGAAGCTGTGCACGAACATGCGCGCCGAGGACGTCACCGACACGCTGGACCTCGCCCTTGCGGCTTCCGGCTGCGACACCGCCACGGTGCAGCACAAACCTCGGTTGCTCAGCGACAACGGCCCTAGCTACATCGCCGGCGAACTGGCCGAATATATCGAAGCCAACAAGATGAGCCATGTGCGCGGTGCCCCGTGTCATCCCCAGACCCAGGGCAAGATCGAGCGCTGGCACCAGACCCTGAAAAACCGCATCCTGCTGGAGAACTACTTCCTGCCCGGCGATCTTGAAGCCCAGATCGAGGCCTTCGTCGAGCACTACAATCACCAGCGATACCACGAGAGCCTGGCCAACGTGACACCCGCCGACGCCTACTTCGGCAGAGCGCCGGCCATCATCAAACAACGCGAAAGGATCAAACGACAGACCATCGAATATCGGCGCTTGCAGCACCGCAAGCTCGCCGCCTAACATCAACCCTCAGACGAGGCCCGCACTCCGCGAATCCACGCCGCGAACTGCGCCAAATGTTCTGACGACGGACAGGGTGGGATGATGTCCCCTCTCATTCCCGTCATGAAAAAACTACCGAAAGGATGGGCGCCGGACCTTGGCCGGAGACCCAAGGCATCAGCGATAACCCGCGGATATTTAGAATTTTTTGAACCCGACACATTTGTTTCGACGACCCAAGAGCAATTCGAACAATCTGGTCTGAAGCGTGAGCGAAGTTGGTTCGATCCTGGCCGACATCGCCTCCTCTCCGATCTTGTCGCAGTTGAACCTGGAAGCGACCCATACTTTACCGTGGGCCTGGGAATGTATGAAGCGTACTGGCACCTGTTTGCCAAAGAATTTCAGTTTCGAAAGCGCGTCGATCCGCGGATTCTGATGTTCGAGGGCGGAGACCGTATCTCAAAAGCCTTTTTCGAAGCATGCTATGGAATTTTTCCTGAAGATGCTCGGTTAGCGCACCTCTCGCAAAGCTACCGTGATGCACTGGGCGCCGAAACCGTCGCTCCCTCCATAGAAATTTGGCAGACAATCGAAAGACATGAAGCGGGATATCCGCTTTATTACACGACTAGAGGTCTTGAACAACGTTTTCACAATCATTTGGACGACACGATATTTATCTTTGATCCTTTAAACGCCGCAGATGTCATCGATTTCTGGAACATTCGACAATTTCGTGCAAACGTTCTTCCAGTCAACGTTCATTGGCTAGAGCAATCCCGAGATTTTATTATGGAGCATATTAGAGGAAACTATCGACCGCTGCCATCGAACCACAACGGAGTCATGATCGGAACATCGATCCTCGTTGGCCGCTCCTTATCAGACGAGGACATCAATGAGAGTCTAAGAGCCCGATCGGAAATTAAGTTGAGTGGTATCAGCAGGTTAGCTTGACGGCCTGACCTGTCGTTGATTCAT
>QFQF01000013.1 GCA_003248935.1 Sphingobium sp. | reverse complement strand
TAATTTGCTCCACGGGCGGCTCCCTTGATTGAGTCTTGCAACGCACTCACTCTGGCACATTGCGATGCCGTTGGGAGCCGTCCACCCCAACAAGGCAGCGAACGCGTCCGCTTCGGCGGGGAAGGCTGGACAGGCCCGGCTGCATGGATAGGGTGTGTCCCATGCATAAGACACTGCTCGCGAGTCTGATGCTCGCCACCGCCCTGCTCACCGCACCGGTCCTTCAGGCGACCACGCCGACCGATCCGCCGGTAAAGACGGAAAGTCCCGAGGAACTCGCCGCGACGCGCGCCAAGTTCGCGAAGGTCGCGATGCGGCCCGACACCGGCTATCTGAACGCCGAGGAGCGCAAGGTCGTCAATCTGCTGATCCAGGCGGCGAACCGGATGTCGGACATCTACCTGATCCAGAACTATGCCGGGAACCCGAAGGTGCGCAGCGCGATCCTGCGCAGCCGCCGGGCGGACCAGCCGTTGATGCTGGAGATGTTCGACCTGATGGCCGGGCCTTGGGACACGCTGAACGAAAACCTGCCGTTCTGGGGCGTGCAGACCTATCCGCCGGGCGGCGGGCATTATCCCGAGACCCTGACCAAGGCGGACCTCGACGCCTATCTCGCCGCGCATCCGGACGAGAAGGACGCGCTGCTCAGCCCCTATACGGTGGTGCGGCAGGAAGGGGCGAAGCTCGTCGCTATTCCCTATTCCCGCTATTACGCCCAGTGGCTGGAGCCTGCCGCGAAACTGCTGGAGCAGGCAGCGGCCATCACCAGCAACGCGAGCCTGAAGCGCTTCCTGACGCTGCGCGCGAAGGCGTTCCGGACCGACGACTATTTCGAGTCCGAACTGGCCTGGATGGACGTGAAGGACACGCCGATCGAGATCACGATCGGCCCCTACGAAACCTATCGGGACGAACTGTACGGCCAGAAGACGGCGTTCGAGGCCTATGTGACGTTGCGCAATCCGCAGGCATCGGCGGCACTCGACAAGTACAAGCACTATCTGCGCGACATGGAGGCGAACCTGCCGGTGCCGGACGCCTACAAGAATTTCCAGCGCGGCTTTGAATCGCCGATCGCCGTCGTCGATCAGGTGCATGGCGGCGGGGAGAATGTGCCGGGCATCCAGACGGTTGCGTTCAACCTGCCCAATGACGAGCGGGTGCGCGAGGCGAAGGGCGCGAAGAAGGTCATCCTGTCCAACGTCCTGGGCGCCAAGTTCGAGCGTATTCTGAAGCCTATGGGCGATCTGGTGCTGGTGCCCGAACAGGCGAAGCTGCTGTCGAAGACCTACATGGAGAACGAGACGCTTTTCCACGAACTGTCCCACAGCCTTGGCCCCGGGTCGATTGTGAAGAACGGCCGCAAGACCACGGTGACCGCCGAACTGAAGGAACAGGCGTCGGGGCTGGAGGAGTGCAAGGCCGACGTCATGGGCGCCTGGAACATCCTGTTCATGATGAAGAAGGGCGAACTTCCCGCCGCCGAGCGCCCGCAACTGTTCGCGACCTACCTCGCCGGGGTGTTTCGCGCGATGCGTTTCGGCCTCGGTGAGGCGCACGGGCAGGGCGCGGCCGTGCAATACAGCTTCCTGCGCGAACATGGCGCCTTCGTCTGGGACGCGCAGGCAAAGCGCTATCGCGTTGACGACAGTAAGATGGAGGCAGGTCTGGGCGCGCTCGTTGCCGCCATCGTGAAGCTTCAGGGCGACGGCGACTATGACGGCGTCAAGGCGTTCTATACCCGCTACGCCCGGCTTGATCCCGAGGCGCAGGTCGTGATCGCAACGATGCAGGCGATACCGGTCGATATACAGCCCGAATATCCCGAGGCGATCTGAACGCAAACACGCTGGCGCCCCGGCGCAGGCCGGGCGTCCGTCGGGCGGATGCCGGGTCTGCGCCGGGGCGCTGTCGCATGATGTCGGAAGCTTGCATCATTTGCCGATGCGGCCGGAAATGACACGCCACGGCGCGGAATATTCTATTGCGTTGAGCACGCAGAACGCGTGCATGACCGCGCCCAGAAAGCGGCCGATTCCGGCAGCGATTTCATGATGATATTCGGACCAGATCCGTCCTTCCATTTCGTCCTTCATGTAAAAGTCTCCTCAGTCCGGTTTTGTCAGGCCTTCCGTGCGTCAGGCCCGGATGGCGAGATGATCGATCGGCTGGGCGATGCGGACCTGCGCCACTGCGGGCGCCAGCGCCCCCAGCAGGACCGTTCCGCCCAGCGCCAGCGCGAAGAGCGCCGCCGCCAGCCTGCCCCCGATCGTCCGATCGTTTGCGTTCATGGTCGTTACTTTCGATGTGTTTTATGGAGCCGGCTTGTCCGGCAAGAGCCGATATGCCGAAAACCGCGACGTCATTCCAACAAAAGCATAGACATCAGACATAAGGCATTCTTATGATTTCGATATGGCCAGCCTGCCGCCTCTTTCCGCCGTCCGGGTGTTCGAAGCCGCAGCACGGCTGGAGAATTTCACCGGCGCGGCGCAGGAACTGGGCATGACCCAGGCGGCCGTCAGCTATCAGGTAAAGCTGCTCGAGGACCGGTTGGGCTTCAGCCTGTTCCATCGCACCGGCCGGAAGGTGGTACTGACGGAACGGGGACGGGCGCTCGCGCCGGTCATAACCCGGGCATTCGACGAGATGCGGGCGGGTTTTGCCGCTGTGGCTGGCGCCAATGCGGCGGTGCTGACCATCAGCTGCACCAACAGCTTCGCCAATCTGTGGCTGGCGCCGCGCATTGGCCGGTTCCAGATGCGCCAGCCGGGTCTTGCCGTGCGCATCCATTCGTCGGACGCTCTGGTCGACTTCGCGCGCGACGGGATCGACATGGCGATCCGGGGCGGACACGGGAACTGGCCCGGCCTAGACGCGCGGCTATTGGCGCGCAACCGGCTCGCTCCCTTGTGCAGTCCGGCCTTTCTCTCCGCCAACGGCCCCATCGCGGACGCGCGCGAATTGCTGTCCATGCCGCTGCTCTCACCAGACGACATCTGGTGGCATGAATGGTTCGCCGACATGGGCGTGGAGAAGGGGCGGGACATCACGCCGCCGGGCATCGCGCTCGATTCCCAGGTGATGGAGGGGCGTGCCGCGATGGCAGGGCAGGGGATCGCGATCCTCAATACCTATCTGTGGAAGGCAGAAATCGAGGCGGGGCTGCTGGTCGAGGCGGTGCCCTCGAACGTGGTCGAGCGGCGTTCCTACTGGGTGTGCCATCCGACCCACGCGCGCAATACGGCGAAAGTGAAGGCGTTCCGGGACTGGATAGTGGCCGAGTTCGCGGCCGAGATCGCGCGCGATCCGCAGGGACATTTCCTGCCGCCGCTATGACGAACATGCTCCTGCTTGTCGCGCTCGCGCTGCTGGTCGTGAACGGCCTTACGTTCCTGCTGTTCGCCCATGACAAGGCGCGGGCGCGACAGGGCGGCTGGCGGGTGCCGGAGGCTCACCTGCTCATGCTCGCGCTGGTCGGCGGGTCCGTCGGCGCGGTGACCGCCCAGAAACTGTTCCGCCACAAGACCCGCAAGGAGCCGTTCCGGACGGTCCTTCAGGTCATCGTTGTGCTTCAGCTCGGGCTGCTGGCCGGTTTCCTGATCCTCTGACCGCCTGATTGACCCTAGAGTCCGGCCCGTGCACCTGCTATCCGGCCGGGGATGAGTGATTTCCGCGATCCGTTCGACAGCATCAAGGATGCGCCCTTCGACGCCGCCCTGTCCGAACGCTATCTGGTCTATGCCCTGTCCACGATCACCGCACGGTCGCTGCCGGACCTGCGCGACGGCCTGAAACCGGTGCATCGCCGGTTGCTCTGGGCGATGCGCCTGCTGAAGCTGGAGCCGAGCAACTCTGATGCGGCGCCGGGCAGCGCAGCCGCCGATCCGGCGCGCAACTCCACCGGCTACAAGAAATGCGCGCGCGTCGTCGGCGACGTGATCGGCAAATATCACCCGCATGGCGATGCGTCGGTCTACGACGCGATGGTCCGCCTCGCGCAGGACTTCTCGCTCCGCACGCCGCTGGTCGACGGACAGGGCAATTTCGGCAATATCGACGGCGATAACGCGGCGGCGATGCGCTATACCGAGGCGCGGCTGACGCAGGCTGCGTCCGACCTGATGACCGGTCTGGACGAGGGCACGGTCGATTTCCGTCCCACCTACAATGGTGAGGACGAGGAGCCTGAGATCTTCCCCGGCCTGTTCCCGAACCTGCTGGCGAACGGCGCCGCAGGCATCGCGGTCGGCATGGCGACCAGCATCCCGCCGCACAATGTCGCGGAGATCATCGACGCCGCGGCATTGCTGATCGAACAGCCGAACGCGGAAGACGCGCAATTGCTGGAGATCGTCAAGGGGCCCGACTTTCCGACCGGCGGCGTGCTGGTGGACGGACCCGCGGTGTTCGCCGAAGCCTATGCGACCGGGCGCGGGTCGATGCGCGTGCGGGCGAAATGGCATCGGGAGGATGAGGGGCGCGGCACCTGGGTCGCGGTGGTCACCGAAATCCCGTTCCAGGTCCAGAAATCCAAGCTGATCGAACAGATCGCGGCGCTGATCAACGAGAAGAAGCTGCCGATCCTGGCCGATGTGCGCGACGAGTCCGACGCGGAAATCCGCATCGTCATCGAGCCGCGCGCCCGCACCGTCGATCCCGATGTGCTGATGGACAGCCTGTTCCGGATGAGCGATCTGGAAACCCGCTTCGGCCTCAACATGAACGTGCTGGATGCCAGCCACACGCCGCGCGTCATGGGCCTGCGCCAGGTGCTGACCGAATGGCTGGCGCATCAGATCGAGGTGCTTGTCCGCCGCGCCAATCACCGGCTCGACAAGATTGCGGCGCGCCTCGAACTGCTCGACGGCTACATCATCGCCTATCTGAACCTCGACCGGGTGATCGAGATCATCCGGACCGAGGATGAGCCCAAGGCGGTGATGATGGAGGAGTTCCAGCTGACCGATCGGCAGGCCGAGGCGATCCTCAACATGCGCCTGCGCTCCCTTCGCCGTCTGGAGGAGATGGAACTTCGCCGCGAGCACAGCGAACTGCTGAAGGAGCGCGAGGAACTGCAGAAGCTGGTCGAAAGCCCGGCGCGGCAGCGCACCCGCCTGAAGCGCGACCTCGCCGACCTGCGCAAGCGCTATGGTCCGGAAACCGAACGTGGCCGTCGCCGGACGCTGGTCGAGGAAGCCGGTCCCGCCAAGCTGATCCCGATCGAGGCGTTCATCGAGCGCGAGCCGATCACCGTCATCCTGTCCCAGCGCGGCTGGATTCGCGCGATGAAGGGCCATGGCGACCTTGCCGCCGCAGAGACGCTGAAGTTCAAGGAGGGCGACGGGCCGGCTCACGCCTTCCACGCGCAGACGACCGACAAGCTGCTGCTCGCCGGGTCGGATGGGCGCTTCTACACGCTTGGCGCCGACAAGTTGCCGGGCGGACGCGGCTTCGGCGAACCGGTGCGGTTGATGATCGACCTCGACAATGCGACGGAGATCGTCACGCTGTTGCCCGCCCGTGCGGGTGGCAGGCTGTTGCTCGCGGCGTCTGACGGGCGCGGTTTCCTGGCCGCGATGGACGACATCATCGCCGAAACCCGCAAGGGCAAACAGGTGGTGAACGTGCGATCCGGCGCCCGGCTGAAGGTCGTACGGCCGGTTGCGGAAGGGGCGGACAGCGTCGCGGTGATCGGCGACAATCGCAAACTGCTCGTCTTCCGGATATCGGAAATGCCGGAAATGACCCGGGGACAGGGCGTCCAGCTCCAGCGCTACCGGGACGGCGGCCTGTCGGACGCGACCACGTTCCTCTTCGAAAACGGGATGAGCTGGGCCATGGGCGGCGACACCGGGCGTATCCGTACGGAGGCGGACATGACGCCGTGGCGTATCACCCGGGGCGCCTCAGGGCGCATGCCGCCCACAGGTTTCCCTAGGGACAACAGCTTCGACTGACCCTGTCGACGGGTCGCTTTCTGAGGACGATTTTTACGCCGTTTCGGAATAATTCCGGAATGGAGAACGTTGTTTTTACAAAAATTTACCTGCCGTCCGTATCTAGGAGGCATGGACGGCCAGCCGATGCAGAAATGGACGGGGGAAGAGGCGGACATCGTGTCCGTTCCCATCGACGTGGGAACGCCGTCGCGGCGTCCCGCGCCGAAGGCCGTCGACGACGCGGCCGACTGGCTCGACGCGCTGTTGCAACCGGCCGCGATCCTGCATGTCGAACAGGGCGGCCATTTCGTCGAGCGGGCCAACAGTGCCTTCTCCACCGCCTTCCCGCAGCAACACATCGGTCCTCCCGCGAGCATGGATGCGACTGACCTGGTGCCGTTCGAGCGCATCCAGTCCTTCTGCGCTGCGGCGCGGAAATCCGAGGCTTTCGAGATGCGGCGCGACGGTCAGCTCGGCGGCGAGTACTTCGCCTGCACGCTGGGCCGGCTGCCGGCGCGTTTCGGTCCGCAGCGCCTGCTCTTCACGGCCGTCGATCGCACGCGTGAGCGGCTGACCGAGCGCAACCTGCGCCGCGAGTTGCTGTCGGACAGCCTGACGGCGTTGCCCAACCGCGCGGGTTTCGGCGAGGAGATCGAGGACAGGCTGGCCAATGGACAGTGGACGCCCGAAGCGAATTTCGCGATCCTGATCGTCGATCTCGTCCGGTTCAGCCGCGTGAACGAATCGCTCGGTGCGCTGGCCGGAGACGAAACGATCATCACCGCCGCCAAGCGGCTGAAGTCCGTGTTGCGGCAGGGTGATGTGCTGTCCCGTATCGGCGGTAACGAGTTCGCGATCTTCGCCCGGCTCCATAACGGCGTGGCGGATGCCCGGCATATCTTGCAGCGGATCACCGACACGCTGTCGGCACCGGTGCGCCTCTCCCATCTCCAGATCAGCGTGGATTGCGCGATCGGCTGCGCGCTCTCCGCGTCCTTGCGCGAGGATGTCGACGACATCATCCGGCAGGCGCAGGCGGCGGTGAAGGTGGCCAAGCGTACCGGAAAGCTCGAAATCTATCAGGTCGGCGCGCTCAAGGAGGCGCATCGCCGCTTCACGGTCGAAAGCCGCCTGCGGGAGGCGCTGACCAACGGCGGCCTGAATCTTGCCTTTCAGCCGCTGGTGCACCTGCGGACGGGCGAAGTTTCCGGGTTCGAAGCGTTGGCGCGCTGGGTCGACCCGGAACTGGGGGAGGTGCATCCGACGGAATTCATCTCCGTGGCCGAGGAATGCGGCCTGATCGTGCCACTCGGCCGCTGGGCGATCTATGAGGCGGTGCAGACCCTCGCCCGCTGGGACCGGCTTCACGGGCAACGCCTGCCGGTCGGTGTCAACGTCAACCTCTCCCCCATTCAGATGGTCCGCGACGACGTCCCCACGATCGTCGAGGAGGCGCTGCGCTACGGCGGCATCGATGGCCGACGCCTGACCATCGAACTGACGGAAAGCGCCATCGTCGCCGATCCGGACAAGGCGCGGCAGATGCTGGGGGCGCTCAAGTCGCTCAACTGTTCGATTGCGATGGACGATTTCGGCACCGGCTATTCCAACCTCGCCAGCCTGCAAAGTCTTCCGATCGACTCGCTCAAGATCGATCGCAGCTTCGTCTCAGGCATGCTGACCGACCGCGACAAGAACGCCATCGTCCGCACGGTCCTGTCACTGGCCGACTCGCTCGGCCTGAATGCGACGGCCGAGGGGATCGAAAGCCAGGAACTGGCGCTGGTGCTCCAGCAACTGGGATGCTGGCAGGGGCAGGGCTATCATTTCGCCCCGGCCATGCCCAACCAGGCGGCGTTCGACTACTGGCGGGCGCGCTGGAATTTCGAGGCGATCTGATCGGCTATCGCTTCGGTCCGGGCTGTGTCGGGAAACCCCTCCGCGATCCAGGCAGCCTCCACCTCTCGCAGCGCTCTGGCGATATCCGGGCCGGGCTGCATGCCGCGTGCGATCAGTGCGCCCCCGCCGACCGGCAGGTCGGGCGGCGTCCAATCGACGATGTCCCGAACCTGTGCCGGATCGCCGCGCGCGTCCAGGAGCAGCCTGTCGACGGCGCCCTCAATCCCGATATGATAGGCGAGGATACGGGCGGGGACATGCAGACTGTCGTCCTGCTCGAGGGCCAGCGCGATCCGCTTGCGCGCCCGGTTCGACAGTTTGAGGCGCGCTGACACCGCATCGCCCACCCGGGCGTCGGGTGGCAGCAGGGCGGCCAGCCGCCGCAGCGGCGCCCGGGCAACGCCTGAATGCGCCTCCCGGCCGATCAGGGTTCTGAGCCGCGCCACGCCATCGGCATCGACCTCCGGCATGACCGGCTTCAATATGCCGCCGTCGATCATCAGCATCAGCGCAGGCACCGGGTCCGCCGTTCCCAGCAGTTTCAGCAGTTCGTCGGCGATCCGCTCGCGCGACAGCGCCATCAGGCTGTTGGCCTGGGCGACGCAGGCGGCATAGGCGTCCGCATCGGGCGCGCCGTTGCCGAAGCGTGCAAGAAAACGGAAATAGCGCAGGATGCGCAGATGGTCCTCCGCGATCCGGTCGGTCGCGTTGCCGATGAAGCGGACATGGCCCGAGCGCAGGTCTTCCACGCCGCCGAAGTAATCGTGCACCGCGCCGCTTTCGGGTTCGGCATAGAGCGCGTTCATCGTGAAATCGCGCCTTGCGGCATCTTCCCGCCAGTCGGTCGAGAAGGCGATGGTCGCGCGGCGCCCGTCGGTCGCGACATCGCGGCGCAGCGTCGTGATCTCCGCCGGGCGGCCATTGATGACCGCGGTGACGGTCCCGTGCGCTATGCCGGTCGGTACCGACTTGATACCCGCCGCCTGCAGCAGGGCGACAACGGTATCGGGTTCATGGACCGTCGCGATATCGATGTCCTGTACCGGCAGGCCGAGCAGGCCGTCGCGCACCGCCCCGCCGACAAGACGCGCGGCCCCGCCGCCGCCAAGCGTTGCGAACAGCCGGTCGAGCCCCGGGCGGTGACGCCATTCGCCATCAGGCAGCAATATGGTCATGACCCAGCCGCTTCGACAGGTTGGCCAGTATCCCGGCGGTGACGCCCCATATGCGCCGCCCCTGCCAGTGGATTTCGTAATATTCGCGCACGATGCCTTCATAGACCACGCTGCGGCGTTCGCGGTTCGCAGCATCGAGGGCGAAAGACAGCGGCAGCTCGAACCAGTCCGCGACTTCGCTCGCTTGCGGCGTGAGCGTCAGGCCGGGCGGGATGACGCCGATGACCGGCACGATGTCGAAGCCGGTAAACGTATGATAGCGATCGGATATGCCGACCACATCGACGGCGGCGGGCGGCAGCGCCAGTTCCTCTTCCGCCTCGCGCAGCGCGGCTGCGATCTCGCCGGGATCGGTCGCGTCCACCCGTCCGCCCGGAAAGGCGATCTGACCGGGGTGCTTGCGCAAGGCGGCCGAACGCTGGGTCAGGATGAGCCCCGGTTCGGAACGGTCGGTGATCGCCACCAGCACGGCTGCGGGCGCCAGGATCGCGTCGGCCGAAAGGCGGGGATCGCGGGTGTCGCCCGGCAGCACCGCCTCGGCGCGGGCGTGCCCCTCCGCCAGGGCGGCACGGAGCCGCTCGGCCAGGCTCATGCGGCCTTGTCCAGCGCGAAGAAACTGCCGTCGCTCCACAGGCCCGGCGGATCGGCGCCCTCGTCGACGGCGATATGCGCGAGTTCATAGTAGACGCTGCGTCCCACCAGCGCGTCGAGGCCCGTGCGCACGGAGAGATAGGGGCGGGGGCCGTCCGTTCCCATGCGGACATCGATGGGATGGGCCGGGCCCGCAGGCACGATGTCGCCCGTGTTGAGCCTGAACGCGAGGCGCCGGTCCTTCCCGCTGCCTTCGCTCTTCACCTCGACCGCGACGAACGGGGCATCCTCGACATCGATGGTCAGTTTCTCGACCGGCGTCACCAGCACGAACGATCCGTCCGGTTCACGCCGCAGGATGCGGGAGAACAGGCGGACCATCTCCGGCCGTCCGATCGGCGATCCCTGATGGAACCAGGTGCCGTCGCTGGCGATGCGCATGTCGCTGTGGCCGCAATGATCGGGGTTCCACTGCTCGACCGGCGGCAGCTTATTTTCAGCCGTCAGACGCACGATGTCGCTCAGCGACAGTTCGGACAGGTCGGGCGGGGCGGTCATCGGCATGGCACCGGAGATAGGATGCCCCTCGCGCGAACGCAAATTGCGTTGCGCGTGATGTGCGGCTGAATGGCCGTCAGGCGGTGACGGACTGTCGGGGGCCGAGCATGCCGTGCGTCGGGATCGCGCGACCGTCGACGGACAGCGCCAGCAGACGGCGCCGCTCCACCGGGCCAGGCACGCCCCATTCACCGGTCGCCACGGCGGAAAAACCCCAGAACCGCTCATAATATTCCGGATCGCCGATCATCATCAGCGGATCGCTGGCCATCGCGCGGGCATCCGCCACCACACGGTCCATCAGCGTGCGGCCAAGGCCGCCACGCTGGAGCGCCGGGAGCACGGCCACGGGACCGACCATCACCAGGGGGGCGGCCGTGCCATCCTCTTTGCAGAGTGCGACCGGCCAGCTCTGCAGCGTGCCGAGGAGCGTGCCGTCGGCATCGACTGCGGCATAGGAGAGCGTGGGCAGCCATGTCGTGCCCTGCCGGATGGTATAGGCGGTTCGCCCGTGCCTGTCCGTCCCGAAAGCCGCGTCGAGCAATTGCTCGATCGCCGCCGGTGACTGGGTCAGCAGGGGAAGAATTATCGCCACGTCTTGCCGTTCCGCGTGCAAAGGGGCATGAGCGCCCCGGAGCGCGGGGCTTTAGCGCCTCGCGTCCAAATGAAAAGCTAAAAACAATCCCGTCCTTTTCTGCGGCATGGCGGCATGACATTGCATAACGAAGACTATCTGGTGCTCGAGGTCGACGATCTCGACGTGAACGTGCTGACCGGCATCTACTCGGAGGAAACCCATCTTCCTCAGCCGCTCCGCATATCGGTTCGCGCCCGGCTGCGCATGCACGATCGCTACGAGCCTGACACGCCTCTGCGCGAGTCCAAGAATTACATGGACCTCAAGCATGCGGCGACCACCGCAATCCCCGCTGACCGGCACTTCACCCTGATCGAAAGCGTCGCCGATCACATCATCGAGACGGTGTTCCTGCAGGATGAGAAGGTCCTGCATGTCGAGGTGAAGATCGTGAAACTGGCGCTCAGCGAGCGGAGCGAATCGATCGGCATCACCATGGGACGCACGCGGCGGCCGGGGTGATCCGCCCTATGGCTTGATCAGGCCGATCTCGATCAGCCGCTCCCGCAGATAGTCGTTCGCCGTGATCGGCGGTTCGCGGTGCGGATTGCCGGGGGTCACGCATTGTGGCAGCGCATCGATCAGGAAATCTGGGCGCAGATGCAGGAAGAACGGCATCGAATAACGCGAATATCCTCTGCGTTCCGGCGGCGGATTGACGACGCGGTGGCTGGTCGACGGCAGGACATGGTTGGTCAGCCGCTGCAGCATATCACCGACATTGATGACGAGAGCGCCGGGCGGCGGCGTCACGTCCAGCCAGTTGCCGTCCCGGTCGAGCAGTTGGAGGCCGCCTTCCTCCGCACCCAGCAGCAGGGTGATCAGATTGATGTCCTCGTGCGCGCCCGCGCGGATGCCCGGGGCTTCGGGGGAGACAGGCGGATAGTGCAGCAGCCGCAGGATGCTGTTTCCGTCCCGCACCGGATCATCGAACCAGTCGGCGTCCAGGCCTAGATGCAGGGCGATCGCCGAGAGGACCGCGCCGCCCGCACGGTCGAATTCGGCATAGAGGCGCGTGAACGTTTCGCGAAAGCCGGCGATCTCCTCTGGCCAGACATTGGGCGGCATCGTCCGGGCGAGCGGATTGTCCGGCGACAGGTCGCGGCCCACATGCCAGAATTCCTTCAGGTCGTTCTCCGTCGCATTCTTCGCGATTTCGGTGCCGAACGCCGTATAGCCGCGCTGTCCGCCATTGCCCGCGGCGTCGTGGCGGCGTTTGGCCGCATCCGGCAAGGCAAAGAACGCCTTGGCCTTGCGCCATCCATCCTCGATCAGGGCGGTGTCCATGCCATGGTCGCTGACCATCGCAAAGCCGAACTGCTCGAATGATCGCCCGATCTCCCGGGCAAAGGTGCGGGTATCGAGCGCGGACAGCGACAGGACGGGGACTTTGGCCAAAATCGTCTGGGACACCGAGTTACTCCTCTTGGCTCTTTTTAGCGCCCGCCGGCTGGCCTGTCATCCGTACCGGCCTTGAACAGGATCACGGCTCATCGCTATGGCGGCGGGTGAAGGCAGGGCCGGGGCGGATCGGATGCCACGGCCCGATGCGGCAAATGCTGTGAGGAGCGAGCATGCGATACTGGCTGATGAAATCGGAACCCGACGTCTTTTCGTGGGACGATCTCGTCGAAAAAGGCAAGGCGGAGTGGGACGGCGTTCGCAATCATGCCGCCCAACTGAACATGAAAACGATGGAGAAGGGCGACCTTGCCCTGTTCTATCACAGCAATATCGGCCTTGAGGCCGTGGGCGTGATGGAAATCGTCGAAACGGCGGCGCCGGACAGCACCGATGAGACGGGCAAGTGGATCGCCGTCCATGTTGCGCCGCATCAAAAACTGAAAAAACCTGTCACTCTCAAGACGATGAAGGCCGATCCCGCCCTCGCTGGCATGGTCATGATCCGGCAATCGCGACTGTCCGTGTCGCCCGTTTCAGATGCGGAATTCCATCACATTCTTGGGCTTTCCGACCAGTAGGGCGGGAGCATTTGGCCAAAATCCGGATCGATTGCGCGCCGTGCAATCATAATGCCGCGTTTTGCGATTGTGGTTGTGTTGCGTTGCACAATACAAGGGTCGTGAAGAAAAAGATACGGGGTGTTTGATCGGCATTCTCAAGGAGTAAACCCATGCGAATGCTGTCCAAGTTTGTTCTCGCCGGCGCTGCCGCCACCGCTTTCGTTGCCGCTCCGGCCATTGCCGATGAAGCCGGCAAGCAGCGCTTTGTGCACGAAGGCTATACCTATGTGTACCAGGTCAAGGAGCAGGCCGGTAACAAGACCATTTCCGGTACCCGCTATCCGGGCGCCGAGGCGTTCAACCTGACTGTGCGCAACGGCAAGGTGTCGGGCGTGTCGGGCGGCCAGAACGTTGCCTTCAACGTCGACGACGCGCGCGGCGCGGCCACGGGTGCCAAGGCCAACTGAGATAACGGCCGGATTTCGAGATTCGGCAGTTGAATGAAATGGGGCGGTCCGTGCATACGGGCCGCCCCATTTGTTTCTTGAGCCGTTCGCCGCCCATGTCGTGAGCGGCGGTACGGGTCAGCGACAGCGGCGCTTGCTGTCGATTTCCTTGCCGAGCAACGCGCCTGCCGCTGCGCCGAGCACGGTGCCGGTGGTCCGGCTGCCATCGGTATCGATCGCACGGCCGGCCAGCGCGCCGCCGACACCGCCGATGATCAGGCCGGTGGTGCCGTCGGACTTGCGGCAGTACATGCGACCATCCCTGCCGCGCCATTCGCGATAGCGATTGTCGTCATGATGACGGCGACGGGCCTCGGCCTTGTCGGTGGGCAGGGCCATCGTGACCGGAACGACGAGGCCGGCCGCAACCAGCGAAAAAATGAGCGTGCGCATGAGTGGGGCTCCTTACTGAAATTGATCTTGCGCAATCAACTTTCGCATGATGGCGCAGGTTGCATGAACCTGAGGCAACAACCCAATCTGCTGTTACAAAACGGGAATTTTTCCCGTTTGCGTGACTTTTCGGCACTGTCGCGAACGTGCAAAATCGGCCAGTTAGCGCTAATGCCACCAGCGTGGCGGAGGTGATGCGTGCTTAATCACGGCATGGACGAGAAAAGCGGGATATTCGAGATCGACGTCGATGGGACCATCGATGCCGAAAGCTATCGTGCGCTGGTCCGAGATCTGGAAACCGCGGTTGGTCGCGCGGGCAAGGTCGCCGTGCTGGAGACGGTTCGTTCGATCGGCTGGATCAGCCCGGAAGTGTGGCTTGAGGATCTGTTCTGGTCGTCCCGTCACATGGGTTCCTTCTCCCGGATCGCGCTTGTCACCGATACGGGCTGGATCGCGACGATGGCGACGACTGCGGCCATCGCGCTCCCGGTCACCCTCAGGACATTCGCTCTGGATCAGGCGGAGGAGGCGCGCGCATGGCTGACCAGCCATTGAGCGATACGCGCGCGATCATCGAGACGCTCGGGCTCGCCCCGCATCCGGAGGGCGGCTGGTACCGGGAAATGTGGCGTGCGCCCGCCGGACCGGGCGAGCGGGCAGAGGGCACGGCGATTCTGTTCCTGCTCGAGCGCGGGCAAAGGTCGCACTGGCATCGCGTGGACGGTACGGAGATATGGTTCTGGCATGCCGGTCATCCCGTGACGCTTTCGATCGCGGAAGACGATGCCGGGCCTGTGCGCGATCTGGCGCTTGGGCCAGACATCCTCGCCGGCCAGATGCCGCAGGGCCTTGTCCCCGCCAATGCGTGGCAAGCCGCGAATGCGGGCGAGGGCTGGGCATTGGTAAGCTGCACGGTGACGCCCGGGTTCGAGTTCGTCGGCTTCACCCTCGCGCCGCCCGGCTGGTCGCCGGGCTGACGGTCGGAACGGCGTTGTCGCGGGCCGTCCCCGCTACCGGCAATAGCCTTCCTTGCCGGGCTGGATGATCAGGCAATCCTGCTTGTCGGCGAGATATTTGAAGCCGGTCTCGGGGCCCGCGCCGGGACGGATCTGTTCGACTTTCCCGTCACGCGTGAACATGAGCGCGCCGTCCTTCAGCGTGGCGATATAGCTTTCCTCACGGTCCAGCGTGTCCTTCAGGCGCAGATCAAAGGCAACCGGCTCCTTGTCTTTCGCGGGGGCAATGTCGAGGAACAGCCCTTCGGGGCCAAGCCACCGGCCTGACCATCCCGCCGTCGCTTCCGCGCCCGCCAGATTTCCCGCAGCGCCATTTTCCTGTGCCGTCATATCGTTCACGACGGCGTCTGCGGTTGCGTTCGCGGGGGCATTGCTGGCCGCCGTTTCATCGACCGGGGCGGGCTTGCAGGCCGCCATGGCCAGCAGCAAGGCGGGTATGCCGTATCGCCATTTCGTCATCCGATATCCTCCCGAAGTGCACATAACGCGTGGCGCAATGTGTCGTTTGATCGATTTTTTCCATCTTTAGGCTTGGAAAAAACAATTTCACCGTTCGTGAATGATCACCTACATCGGTGCCCGCATCGTCCAACAAGGAAATGGAGCACTCATGTCCGTACTCAATACCCCGATCAAACCGTTCACAGCGACCGCCTTCAAGGAAGGCAAGTTCGTTGACGTGACCGAGGCCGACGTCAAGGGCAAGTGGGCCGTCTTCTTCTTCTATCCCGCCGATTTCACCTTCGTCTGCCCGACCGAGCTCGAGGATCTGGCCGACATCTATCCCACGCTCCAGGGCATGGGCGTCGAGGTGTACTCGGTCTCGACCGACACGCATTTCTGCCACAAGGCATGGCATGACACCTCGCCGGCGATCGGCAAGATCAACTATTACATGCTGGGCGACCAGAACCACACGATCTCGAACAACTTCGAGGTTCTGCGTCCGGGCGTCGGTCTGGCCGATCGCGGCACCTTCGTCGTCGATCCGGAAGGCACGATCCAGCTGGTCGAGATCACGCCGGAGGGCGTTGGCCGCAACGCCACCGAACTGCTCCGCAAGATCAAGGCGCTGCAGTACTGGGTCAGCCACCCCGGCGAAGTCTGCCCGGCGAAGTGGGAAGAGGGTGAAGCCACCCTTGCTCCCTCGCTCGATCTGGTCGGCAAGATCTAAGCGTATCCCTTCGGGGTTGCAGCATGTCCGGGGCCGGTTTCGGCCGGTCCCGGGCAGGCCTCGGGCGGTGCCCGGCATCGTCCCGTGTTTCGGCGCGGCCTTTGGCGCGCCTTTTTTAATCCCCATTCACAAGGAACCCCCGTCATGCTCGACGCCAACCTGAAGCAGCAGCTCAAGGGCTATCTCGCCAACATCACCCAGCCGATCGAACTGGTCGCCTCGCTCGACGACGGCGCCAAGTCGGTGGAGCTGCGCGGCCTGCTGGAGGATATCGCGGCGCTTTCGGACACGGTCTCCTTCGTCCGCAAGGATGACGACAAGCGGGTTCCCAGCTTCATGATTCGCCGCATCGGCACCGACATCGGTGTCCGCTTCGCCGGCATCCCGATGGGCCATGAGTTCACCTCTCTGGTACTCGCCCTGCTGCAGGTCGGCGGTCATCCGTCGAAGGCGGCGCAGGACGTGATCCAGCAGGTCAAGGATCTGGACGGCGATTTCGCCTTCGAGACCTATTTCTCGCTGTCCTGCCAGAATTGCCCGGACGTGGTGCAGGCATTGAACCTGATGAGCGTCTTGAACCCGCGCATCAGCCATGTCGCGATCGACGGCGGCCTGTTCCAGGCGGAAGTCAACGAGCGCAAGGTCATGGCCGTGCCGACCATCTTCCTCAATGGCGAGCCGTTCGGCCAGGGCCGGATGGAGCTGGAGCAGATCGTCGCCAAGATCGACAGCGGCGCGTCCGCCAGGGCGGCCGAGAAGATCGCGGCGAAGGACCCGTTCGACGTTCTGGTGGTGGGCGGCGGTCCCGCAGGCGCGGCGGCGGCGATCTATACCGCGCGCAAGGGCATCCGCACCGGCATCGCGGCGGAGCGCTTCGGCGGGCAGGTGCTCGATACCATGGCGATCGAGAACTTCATCTCCGTGCCGCACACCGAAGGGCCCAAGCTCGCCGCGCATCTGGAGCAGCACGTCAAGGACTATGATGTCGACATCATGAACCTGCAGAAGGCGCAGAAGCTGATCCCGGCGCGTGCGGAAGGCGGCCTGCACGAAGTGGTGCTGGAGAACGGGGCGAGCCTGAAGGCGCGCACCATCATCCTCTCCACCGGTGCCCGCTGGCGGCAGATGGGCGTGCCCGGGGAGGACGAGTACAGGAACAAGGGCGTTGCCTACTGCCCGCACTGCGACGGTCCGTTGTTCAAGGGCAAGCGCGTGGCGGTGATCGGCGGCGGCAACAGCGGTGTCGAGGCGGCGATCGACCTGGCCGGTATCGTGGCGCACGTCACCCTGATCGAGTTCGACAGCGAATTGCGCGCCGACGCGGTGCTGCAGCGCAAGCTGGCCAGCCTGCCGAACGTGAAGATCATCACCTCGGCGCTGACCACCGAAGTGAAGGGCAATGGCGAGAAGGTCGTCGGTCTTGCCTATAAGGACCGCAACAGCGGCGCGGTGCACGAGATCGAACTGGAGGGCATCTTCGTCCAGATCGGCCTCGTCCCCAACACCGAATGGCTGAAGGACACGGTGGCGCTGTCGCCGCGCGGAGAGATCGAGATCGATGCGCGCGGCGAAACGTCGCAGCCCGGCATCTTTGCCGCCGGGGATTGCACAACGGTGCCCTACAAGCAGATCGTCATCGCCATGGGCGCAGGCTCCACGGCAGCGCTCTCGGCCTTTGACTACATGATCCGCCTCCCGGCCGTGGAGGAGGAGGCGGTCGCCGCCTGAGCGAACGGTCATTCGCACGCCTGCACGGGCGGCGGGAACTTCCCGTCGCCCGTAACGGTTAATGCCTCATCCCTTTTGAAGGAGAGGCACAGATGATCCGCCTTGCTATTATTTCGCTCGTCATTGCTGCCGTTCTTGCCCTTCTGGGCTTTGGCGGCGCGGCGGGCACGTTCGTCGGGATTGCGAAAATCCTGTTCTTCGTTGCTCTCGCAATATTCACCGTTTTCCTTGTGCTTGGTCTTCTGGCGGGTAAGGGCATAAAGAACGCCATCGACTGATCGCGACGATCGGGGGCGTCCATAGAGGCAAAGGGTGCGCTTCCACGGGGATCGCGCCCTTTGTCGTGGTTTCAGCCTTCGAGGAGGTCCAGATAGGCGACGACGTCGTTGTCGGTGGCCAGATAGAGCCCCTCCTGCACCGCCTCGGGCTGTTCGGCGGCGATCCGCATCGCCTCTCCCAGCGGGCCATAGAAGAGCGTGGTCGCTGCGCCACCCTCTCCACCATCGTCGAGCAGATAGAGCCTTACCGATACGCTGTCGTTGACCGTTCGCATGGCGCGCTGATGCGCGCGTCACGGCGGCGGCGCAAGCCTATTGGTCGATGATCACCGTGGAGGGATGGTGGCGATCGAGATGCTTGCGGATGATCCGCAGGTTCTTCGTGTTGGACTTGTAGAAGAAGTCGAAGGCATCGCCGACGAACGGGATCGCCCCCAGCAGCGTGTCGACGCCGACATTGGCCGCCATCCGGGTCAGCTGCCATTTCGACATGCCGAGGTTGCGTCCTTCCCAGACGATCCAGGCACCCATCGCCGCCGTCACGATGTCGCCGACCACGGGCACAAGGCCGACCAGGCTGTCCAGCCCGACCCGGCGATTGGTGCCGGGAATGACGAACAGGCCCTCCAGCATGGCCTCCATCGCCTCGACGCGGGCACGGACCGAATGCGGATCACGGCCGAAACCGGGCATGTCCCGCACGATACGGTCGAACTGGTCCTGGGTTACACGCACCACCATATCCTCCTTGCGCGGGTTGCCATGCTGCCGGAAACGCATGGCGCGCCGTTCCTTTCCTTTAGTTGGTGGCGCGAAACAGGTGATTCAATGGATGGCGCGCCCGTGGCGACGGGCCGAAGCCGTTCAGCAGCGGCGTGACCAGGGACCAGCGGACGGGCATGCCGAGCGGGATATAGCCGGCATAGGCGGTCATCATCGCATCGGCTTCGCTCAGCTTTGCAATCCGCTCGTCGGCCGACGTGGCAAGGCCTGCCTCCTCCAGTGTCTCCTCGGCCCTGGGGTCGCACTTGATATGGCGGGCACAGCTGACACGGCCGAGATACCAGGTTGCGCTGTCATAGGCGGCGACCTCGTCAATCAGGCGCAGGTCGGCGTCGTCGTCCAGCGCGACCTGTGTCGCCGCAACGCCGATGCGCCGCAGGTCGCCGGCGACGAGGCCGAACAGGATCGCGGCGCCCGGGCCGGGGGGCAGGGCGATCCGCAGCGGGGCCAATGGGCCATTCGTCGCCCGCCATGCTCCGATCGTTTGCGATGCCTGCGTCCGCCGTTCCTCGATCGGCAGGCCGTGCCAGCGCGGATAGCTCGGCTCCCCGGCCAGGTCGAGCTGTTGCGGCACCAGCCTGTCGGTGATCCCCCAGCCGCCGAGCGCGAAGGCGGCGGGCAGTTTTTCGCGTTCGATCGCCATTGAGAGCGCTTCCCGAACCGCACCGCTCTGCAGCATGGGGTTGTCGCCAACGAGCGCGAGGCCGAACAGGCCCTGCACGGGATCGACCCTGACGGCGGACTTGTCGATGCCCGACCGGGCGAGAATGGGCAGGTCGGTGAAGCGGCCGCCCAGCACCAGTTGCGACAGGCCCATACGGAAGCGGACGATGGCTTTTGCGCCACGCTCGGCCCGCAATACCCGGTTCTGCCAGGACGGAATCTCGATGCTGCCGTCCTGCGGCGCCATCGGGTCGCCGATGGGGCGCAGGAAGAGCGCGGCGGGGCGCTTGTGGCTGCGATAGGGGCCGCTGCCGCCGTCGCGCCGCAGCAGGCCCATTTGCGGTTGCGCCAGCAACTGAAGGAAATAGGGGCGCGCCGCGGCGAGCCGGATTTCGATGACCTCGCCCGTCATCGGCAGCACGGCCTCCACGATATCGAGGTCGCCGAGCGGATCGAGGGCGAGGTTGGCGCGGATGCGTTCCTTCAGCAGGTCGGCGACCTGGGTCGCGTTGACCCTGCCGCCGTCGGGCCACCGCGTACGGCGCAGGCGGAAGATATAGCTTCGCCCCTCATCCTCGACGATCCAGCGCTGGGCCAGCGCCGGAACGATCTCGCCCGATTCGTTGAACGCGACGAGGCCCTGGGCGGTCGCTTCCATGATCAGCTTCGATGCAGGCGTCAGCGGTGTCTTGAACGGCTCCGCCAGTTCCTTCGGGGTGCCCACCACACTGACGACGACCGGTCCCACCTGTTCCTTCTTGCAGCCACCAAGCGTGACTGCGGCAAGTGCCAGCAGCCAGGCCGATTTGGGAAGGCGGGATCGCATGATGGAAATATTCCGGTCTTCTGGTTCTGCATCCGGGTGCGGCGCAGTACAGGCTTACAGTCCCCTCGGCATGCCGCCAACCGTCAATCCCGGATCGGCAGCGCCGTCGAGGACTTTACTTCCTCAAGGACCGCGAATGTCCGCGTTTCGCGGACGCCCGGAACGGCTGCCAATATGTCGCCCAGAAAGCTGCGATAGGCGCCCATGTCCGCCACCCGCGCCTTGATCAGATAGTCGAAGCCGCCGGCGACCATGTGGCATTCGAGGATTTCCGGGATGCTCTGAACATGGGCGGCGAAGGCGGCGAACACGTCGTCTGTGGTGCGATCCAGCACGACCTCCACGAACACCAGCAACGCGCAGCCGAGCTGGCCCGGATCGAGCAGAGCGGCATATCCCCGGATGACGCCACGCTCGCGCAGGCGCTTGACCCGCTCGAAGCAGGCGGCCGGCGACAGGCCGCAGCGGCGCGCCAGTTCCTGATTGGTTATCCGTCCGTCCTGCTGCAGCAGGCGCAGCAGCTTGCGGTCGGATGCGTCCACTGTCGAATCTTCGGTGCGGGCCAATATGGTCACCATAAATTCTGTATGAGTGCGCAAGATACGAAGCACATTCGGTAAAGTCGAGATTATAACGACATCATGTCGGAGCGCCGCTCCACGGGAGGATGATACGCCATGATGGATTTCGCCACGGTCTGGGATGCGCTCGACGATCACAAATATCGCGATGAGGATGAGGCGGTGCGCTGGTTGCTCGCCACCAGCCCGCTGAAGCAGGACGCCAGGGACGCGGTGGGCGGCGAAGCGCTGGCGCTCGTGCGGGCGGCGCGTGCGTCCTCGAAGAAACAGGGTGTGGTCGAAAGCTTTCTCCAGCAATTTTCCCTGGGCACGCGGGAGGGGCTGGCGCTCATGTGTCTGGCCGAGGCCCTGCTGCGTATCCCCGACGATGAAACCCGCGACCGGCTGATCGCGGAAAAGATCGGCTCGGCCGACTGGGCCAGCCACATCGGCAAGTCGGACAGCCTGTTCGTCAACGCATCGACCTGGGGCCTGATGCTGACGGGGCGGCTCGTTGAGGTGGACGAGCAGGCGCAGACCGACCTGCCGGGCTTCCTCAGGCGGCTTACGACGCGGGTCGGGGAACCGGTGATCCGGCAGGCGGTCGGCGCCGCCGTGCGCATGATGGGCGAGCAGTTCGTGCTGGGTCGCACGATCGACGCGGCGCTGAAGCGCGCGAAGAAGGAAAAAATGCTCTGCTCGTTCGACATGCTGGGCGAAGGCGCGCGGACCGCCGCGGACGCGGAGCGCTACGAGCATATCTATGCTGGCGCAATCGAGGCGGTGGGCGCGGCGTCGAACGGGGCCGGTCCCGAGCATGGCCACGGCGTGTCGGTGAAGCTGTCGGCCTTGTCTCCCCGTTACGAAGCCGTGCAGGAGGCGCGGGTCTGGGACGAACTCTATCCGCGCGTGCGCAGGCTGGCCCTGATCGCCGCGCGGCACGACCTCAACTTCGCGATCGACGCGGAGGAGGCGGACCGTCTCGTCATTTCGCTGAAGCTGGTCGACCGGCTGGCGCGCGATCCGGAACTGGGCGGCTGGACCGGCCTTGGCGTCGTCGTGCAGGCCTATCAGAAGCGCGCACCCTTCGTCATCGAGCGCCTCGCAGCGCTCGCACGCGAAACGAAGCGGCGGATCATGGTCCGGCTCGTCAAGGGGGCCTATTGGGATAGCGAGGTGAAGCGCGCGCAGGTGATGGGACGGCCGGACTATCCGGTCTATACCACGAAGGCCGCGACGGACCTCTCCTATCTCGTGTGCGCCCGCGCGCTGATCGATGCCTCGCCGGCGCTCTATCCGCAATTCGCCTCTCACAACGCGCATACGCTGGCGGCCGTTCGCCACATGGCCGAACGGGCGGGCGTCGCGATCGAGCATCAGCGCCTGCACGGCATGGGCGAGGCGCTCTATGCCGCCGCTGACACGCGCTATGGGGGGATTATCCTGCGTGCCTATGCGCCTGTGGGCGGGCATGAGGAGCTGCTGCCCTATCTGGTCCGCCGGCTGCTGGAGAACGGCGCCAATTCCAGTTTCGTCCACGCTCTGCTCGACGATCGCGTGCCCGCCGAGGATGTAGTGGCCGACCCGATCGCGCGGGTGGAGGCGCAGCCGGGACGGCATCCGCGCATTCCGGTCCCGGCCGCCCTGTATGGCCCGACACGGGACAATCCGCTGGGGCGCGACTACAGCCTTCAGGAGGCGCGCGACATGGCGCGCCGGGCCATGCTCGCTATTTCCGGAGAGCCGCTTCGGGCCGGGCCGATCGTCGACGGGCTTGCGGTCGAGCGGACGGGCGAAGCGGTGGTCAGTCCGTCGGATACCGGCCGGGCGATCGGCACGGTGGTGTCGGCGACCGCGGAGGACATTGACGCCGCCGTGCTGGCGGCCCGGAGCGTGCAGCCGGCCTGGGACTCGCTGGGCGGCGCTGCCCGGGCGGAGGTGCTCCGCTCGATGGCGGGCGCGCTGGAAACAGAGATGGACGCACTCGTCGCCATCCTAGCGCTGGAAGGCGGCAAGACCCTGAATGACGGCGTTGCCGAGGTGCGGGAGGCAGCCGACTTCTGCCGCTATTATGCGCGTCTTGCCGAGCGGCAGTTCGGCGCACCGGAGGTGCTGGACGGGCCGGTCGGGGAAACCAATCAGCTATCGCTTCATGGCCGGGGCATCTTTGCCTGCATCTCGCCATGGAACTTCCCGCTCGCCATATTCACCGGGCAGATCGCGGCGGCGCTGGCGGCGGGTAATGCCGTGCTCGCCAAACCCGCAGAGCAGACCAGCCTGATCGCGGCGGAGGCCGTCCGCCTCTATCATCGCGCAGGCCTGCATCCGGCGTTGCTTGCGTTGCTGCCCGGGGATGGCGCCAGCGTCGGCGCCACGCTGGTGTCGCATCCGGGGATCGACGGCGTGGCATTCACCGGCGGCACGGAAACCGCCTGGGCCATCAACCGGGGGCTGGCCGCCCGGTCGGGGCCGATCGTACCGTTCATCGCGGAGACCGGCGGGCTAAACGGCATGTTCGTCGATACGACCGCGCTCAGGGAGCAGGTGGTGGACGACGTGGTCGTCTCGGCCTTCGGCTCGGCGGGCCAGCGCTGTTCCGCGCTGCGCCTGCTCTATCTGCCGGAGGAAAGCGCGGATGAGACCATAAGGACGCTGGTGGGCGCGCTCGATGCGCTGGGCATTGGTGATCCGGCTGATCCTGCAACGGATGTGGGGCCGGTGATCGATGCCGATGCGAAGGCGCTGCTGGATGCGCATGTGGTGCGGCTTGAGCGGGAGGGACGCATTCTCGCGCGCCGCGATGTCTCTGCGGTGGAGAGCGGGGGGCATTTCTTCGGGCCGGTCATCGCCGAGGTGCCGAGTCCCGATTATCTGGAGAAGGAGGTGTTCGGCCCGATCCTCCATATCTATCGCTACGGCGCGGATGAACTGCCGGAGGTCGCACATCGTCTCGCCGCGCGTGGTTATGGCCTGACGCTGGGTGTTCATAGCCGGATCGAGCGCTTCGCCCGGGAGGTGCAGGCCATGGTGCCCGCGGGCAATGTCTATGTGAACCGCTCGATGACCGGGGCGGTTGTGGGCGTGCAGCCCTTCGGCGGTGAAGGGCTGTCGGGGACCGGGCCGAAAGCGGGCGGGCCGCATGCCTTGCTGCGTTACGCGACCGAGCGGGCGGTGTCGGTCAATATCACCGCGCAGGGCGGCGATCCGGCCCTGATGAACCTTTAGAGCGGTGAACGATTGGATCGAATCGTTCACCGCTCTGAATATCCTTTGTTTTCCCTATTCTGTGAGCCGTCGGTTGTTCCACCCGACTTCAGACTGCCTCTAGTTTCAGGGTGTGGCGAAGCCGTGCATCCGCCGGGACCACTGGAAGGCGATGACCGCGCCCTTCACCGGCTGGATCATGCCGACGGCGAGGACGATGGCAAGGCCGGGCCAGAGCAGGCCCTGAACCCATAGCGGAATCGCGAAGGTGGCGTTCACCTCGATCATCAGCGGTACCAGGAGATGACCGAGCAGCAGGATCACGATATAGGCGGGGAAATCGTCCGCCTGATGACTGATCCACGACTGGCCACAGGCCGGACATTCCGGCACGGGACGCAGGAAGCGCTCGAACAACCGTGCCTCGCCGCAGGCCGGGCAGCGATTGCGCAGGCTGCGCCTGGCGGCGGGCCAGAACGGGCGATCCGATGGCGTCAGCCTGTCTTGGTGGTTCTGGGGCATGGGCCGGTCATAGGGGAGAGGGTGGCGGCGGACAACCGCCAGCCTCCAGGCGAAAGTGCACCCATATGCCCTACAATGTCCGGCTGGTGCGGACGGCGGGACTTGAACCCGCACTGCCAAAGGCAAACGGATTTTAAGTCCGCTGCGTCTACCGATTTCGCCACGTCCGCGTGCAGCGGCCAGTGCAGGGTTGCCGGGCGGACGTCAAGCCGCGTGGCTGTGTGCCTCAATCGTCGTTGAGGCGTTCCCGCATTTCCTTGCCGGGCTTGAAATAGGGGACGCGCTTGGCGGACACGGGCACGGCCTCGCCGGTCCGGGGGTTGCGTCCGGTACGGGCGTCACGTGCGCGTGTCGTGAACGCCCCGAAGCCGCGAAGCTCCACACGCCCGCCAGATGCCAGTTGGTCGATGATTTCCCGAAAGAACAGATCGACGATCCGTTCGACTTCCTGAAGGGTCAGACCTTCATTCTGTTCGGTCAACTTCTGGACCAGTTCGGATCGGATCATCTAGCCTCCCACCGGGCAACGGCGAACCCCCTGCCGAAATGCCTAGTGGCTTTTTAACTAAAAGTAGCGGGTATGACAATCGTAGGTTTTTGGAAGAGTTTTGTAGAAAAATCAACGTGGTGACTTAAATCGGTACAAGTTACCGTTAACCATAGCCGAGAGATTGCCGCATGAAAAAGCCCGCCCCGGACTATATGCCGGGGCGGGCCTTCCATGTTTCGCAAAGGTAACAATCAGAAACTACATAAGCAGTTCCAGTAAAGGATCAGCCTTCGCTCTTGGCCTTGAGTGCTTCGCCAAGAATGTCGCCCAGCGACGCGCCGCTGTCCGACGAGCCATACTGTGCGACGGCCTGCTTCTCTTCGGCGATCTGCAGTGCCTTGACCGAGAAGTTCGGCTTCTTCGCACGGTCGAAACCGATGACCATCGCGTCGAGCTTCTGGCCGACCTGGAAGCGGTCCGGACGCTGCTCGTCGCGGTCGCGGCCGAGGTCGCTGCGCTTGATGAAGCCGGTGGCGCCGTCTTCGCCGGCCTGAACCTCCAGGCCGCCGTCGCGGACTTCGAGAACCGTGACGGTGACGATCTCGTTCTTGCCGAGGCCGGTGCCGGCCGAAGCGCTGACGCCAGCGCCCGGGGCGCCACGCTCAAGCTGCTTCATGCCAAGGCTGATGCGCTCCTTGTCGGTGTCGATGTCGAGCACGACAGCCTGAACGACCTCGCCCTTGCGGTGCAGGGCCAGCGCGTCCTCGCCGGAGATGCCCCAGGCGATGTCGGACATGTGGACCATGCCGTCCACGTCGCCGTCCAGGCCGATGAACAGGCCGAACTCGGTGGCGTTCTTGACTTCGCCCTCGACGACCGAACCGATCGGGTGCTTCTCGGCGAAGCTGTCCCACGGGTTCGACTGGGCCTGCTTGAGGCCGAGCGAGATGCGGCGCTTGTCTTCGTCGACTTCCAGCACCAGCACTTCGACTTCCTGGCTGGTCGAGACGATCTTGCCCGGGTGGACGTTCTTCTTGGTCCAGGACATTTCCGAAACGTGGACCAGTCCCTCGATGCCCGGCTCCAGCTCCACGAAGGCGCCGTATTCGGTGATGTTGGTGACACGGCCCGACAGCTTGGCGCCGATCGGGTACTTGGCGCTCGCGCCTTCCCACGGATCGCTCTCAAGCTGCTTCATGCCCAGGCTGATGCGCTGCGTCTCGCGGTTGATGCGGATGATCTGGACACGGACGGTGTCGCCGATGTTGATCATCTCGTTCGGGTGGTTGATCCGCTTGTAGCTGAGGTCGGTGACGTGCAGCAGGCCGTCGATGCCACCCAGATCAACGAACGCACCGTAATCGGTGATGTTCTTGACCACGCCCTCGATCACCTGACCCTCGTGCAGGGTCTGGATGAGGCCGCTGCGCTGCTCGGCGCGGGTCTCTTCCAGGATGGCGCGACGCGACACGACGATGTTGCCGCGGCGGCGATCCATCTTCAGGATCTGGAAGGGCTGGGGGATGTCCATCAGCGGGGTGACGTCGCGGACGGGGCGGATGTCGACCTGCGAACCGGGCAGGAAGGCCACGGCGCCGTCGAGGTCGACGGTGAAGCCGCCCTTGACGCGGCCGAAGATGATGCCTTCGACGCGGGTGTTCTCGGAGAACTCTGCCTCCAGCTTGTCCCAGGCGGCTTCGCGGCGTGCGCGGTCGCGCGACAGCATCGCTTCGCCATGGGCGTTCTCGACACGGTCGACATAGACTTCGACCTCGTCACCGACCTTCAGGTCGGCCTTCTGGCCCGGCATCGCGAATTCGCGCAGCGGCACGCGGCCTTCCGACTTCAGGCCGACGTCGATCAGCGCCATGTCGTTTTCGATGCCGGTCACGGTGCCCTTGACGACGCGGCCTTCGAAGCCGCCGTCTTCACCACCCAGGGAATCATTGAGAAGCGCGGCAAAATCGTCGCGCGAGGGGAATGCCGTAGAGGCCATGAATATCTGTCCTTCACTCGTCATTGCTGGCCAGCCGGTTGTCTCCGGCGGTCTTTGGCCAAACCGCCCGCGCAGCCTCATGCCATGCGGGCATCCCGCGAAGGATCGTGCGTGTGTGGGCACCCGCCGGAAAGCGAAAGGGGCGCGACGGAATCCCGTGCGCCTCCATGCGTCAGTCTATTTGCCGACGTTCCAACTGGGCGTCCACAAGCGCAATCGCCCGCTGGACGGCGGCGTCTATAGACAAATCGCTGGTATCTAGCAAGTCCGCGCCTTCGGCCTGACGAAGAGGGGCATGGTCGCGGCTCATGTCGCGGATATCGCGCGCCTCGATGTCGGCGATCAGGGAGGGGAGGTCGGGGTGGCCGCCCTGCGCCTGCGCGTCGAGGAAGCGCCGCTGCGCGCGGACAGCGACGGCGGCCGTCACGAAAATCTTCGCGTCGGCGTCCGGTGCGATCACGGTCGCGATGTCGCGTCCGTCGAGAATGGCGCCGCCCGGCTGGGTGGCGAAATCGCGTTGGCGTTTCACCAGCGCCTGACGGACGCTCTGGTGGATCGACACGCGCGAGGCGAGCGAGCCGACCGCCTCCGACCGCAGGGCCGGATCGTCGAGGATCGCGTCATCGAACCCGCAGGCGGTCAGCGCGTCGGTTTCCCGGTCCGGATCGCCGCCCGCCTTCAGCACGCAAAGGCCGACGGCACGATAGAGGAGGCCGGTGTCGAGGCAGGGCAGGCCGTAATGGCGGCCAAGTGCCTTGGCGATCGTGCCCTTGCCCGACGCGGCCGGGCCATCGACGGCGATGATCATGCGGCTCGTCCCTTGTTGCGGAGCGCCTTGATCAGGCCGAACAGGGCGATCACCGTCCAGACGATCTCCATCGCCATCGACGCGACGTTGAAATGTACCATCAGCGAAAAGATCAGCAGCAGGGAACCGACGAGGTTCAGCAGGTTGAACAGGATGAAGTTCATGGCCTTCGCGATATTGCTGTACGCATAGGCGACGACCATCATTCCGCTGCCGGTCAGGCCGATGATATCGGCAAGGTCGAACGTCATGAAGCGGCCCCGAGTGCGCCGAGCGCGTGCAGCAGGTCGATGAAGCCGGGGAAGCTGGTGGCGACCGGGCGCATGTCGTCGATCATCACGCCATCCCGCGACACGAGGCCTGCGACGGCGAAGCTCATCGCGATGCGATGGTCGAGCCGGGTGGCGATCGGCCCGCCGCCGGCGAGCGGAGCGCCGCCGGTGCCCTCGATGATCAGGCCGTCCTCCAGTTCCTCGACGCGCGCGCCGATGGTGCGCAGGCCCTCGGCCATCGTGGTGATCCGGTCGGACTCCTTGACCCGCAATTCTTCGAGTCCGCGGAAGATGCTGCGTCCTTCGGCGAGCGCGGCGGCGACGAACGCGACCGGATACTCGTCGATCATCGCAGGCGCGCGGGCCGGGTCGGGCTCCACGCCGCGCAGGCTGGACGCCGTGACCACGATATCGCCGACCGGCTCGCCCCCAACCTCGCGGGGATTGGCGATCTCTATATTGCCGCCCATCTCCTTCAGCAGGTCGACGAGGCCCGCCCGGGTCGGATTGAGGCCGACATTGGCGATCGTCACGCGCGACCCCGGCACCAGCAGCGCGGCGACCATCGGGAAGGCGGCGGAGGAAGGATCGCCCGGCACGGTGATATGGCACGGGCGCAGTTCGGCCTCACCGGTCAGGCTGATGATTCGCGTCCCGTCGCTTTCGGTCTCCACCGACAGGTCGGCGCCGAAACCCTTCAGCATCCGTTCGCTGTGATCCCGGGTGGGAATCGGCTCTGTGACGCGTGTGATACCCGGCGTGTTGAGGCCCGCGAGCAATATCGCGGACTTTACCTGCGCCGAAGCGACGGGCAGGCGATATGCGATCGGCACGGCGGGGCACAGGCCGCGCATCGTGAGGGGCAGGCGCCCGCCCGGGCTGGCGGTGAAATCGGCACCCATCAGCGCCAGCGGCTCCGTCACCCGTCCCATCGGACGCTTGCTCAGGGAGGCGTCGCCCACGAACGTCGCCGTCAGCGCATGGCTGGCGAGCAGGCCCATCAGCAATCGGGTGGAGGTGCCGCTGTTCCCCATGTCCAGCGCGGTCGAGGGCTGGAGCAGGCCGCCGACGCCGACGCCCGCGACATGCCAGATGCCGTGCGCGTCCCGCTCGATCGTCGCGCCCATCGCGCGCATCGCCGCCGCCGTGGCGAGCACGTCCTCGCCCTCCAGCAGTCCCTCGATCCGGCTGTCGCCGACGGCGAGGGCAGACAGCATCAGCGAGCGGTGGGAGATGCTCTTGTCGCCCGGCACGGACGCGGTTCCGGAAAGCGCGGGCGCGGCGGTGAAGGTCATCGGCTGGGGCAGGGGGGTGTGCATCGAAATGGAAATCCGTCAAAACGGGAACAGAAAAAAGCGAGGCGGCTTTTGACAGCGCCGTTCCGCTATGGCAAGGCGCCCGACACTTCGCGCCCTGGCAACCGGGACGCGCATTTTCTCATTTTCGTCTGGAAGGATAGAGGCGACACATGGTGAAGCCTGAATGGGGTACGAAGCGGACCTGCCCGAAGTGCGGCACGCGCTTTTACGATCTGGGCAAGGACGATCCCGTCACCTGCATCAACTGCCAATCGCATTGGGAGCCGGAGCCGGTTCTCAAGTCGAAGCAGCAGCCGCTCGTTTACGAGGAGGCGCCCAAGAAGGTCGTTGAGACCGCCGACGGCGAGATGGAAAGCGTGGACGACGATCTGGATCTCGATGTCGACGAGGACGAGGATTCGCCCGACAACGACGTGGATCTGGGCGGTGACGACGACCTTGGCGTCGATGCCGGCGACGGCGACGACGAGGACGACAATTAAGCGCTTGCAAAAGGGGCGCCTGCTCGACTAAAGGCGGCGCCTCCGGAACGACGATGACGCGCCAAGCGGTGCGGTGGCGTCGGGAAAGAGACCAGCAGGATGGCCCTTGGGCCGTCTGAAACGTGGGGCCGTAGCTCAGCTGGGAGAGCGCTACAATGGCATTGTAGAGGTCAGGGGTTCGATCCCCCTCGGCTCCACCAATTTCGACTGGTTGAATGCAGAAAAGGCGGCCCTTCAAGGCCGCCTTTCTTGTTTTGGCTGACGCGTGTGCGTGCCGCCGCCGTCAGGACGTGCCCATCGGTGCGACGGGAGCCGGATGGCGCACGACCCATTGCGCCAGTTCCTCGAACGGCACGGTCTCGTTGAACCCGATTCCGGCTCGTCCCTCCCGACGCCACCTGATCGTGCCGGCGCGGGGGGGAAGACCCTGAACCATCAGGACGACGTCATCGTCGGCGTCGAAAGCCTCGCCCTCCGTTACCTTGGCACCGCCCAGGGAGATATCCTCGAGTCGGGCATGGACATAGTGGGCGCCGCGACGGACGACGACGCCCGTGCGCGCACTGATGCGCGGCGCACGCGGTATCATGCCGCCGATCATCTCCTCCTGCTCGTTGGCGAGGAAAGCGAGCACGTCGATGCGCTCGTCGAACGCGACGCCGATCCGGTTCGGCCTGGCCCAGGCCACCGTTCCGCTCAGCACATGGCCGTTGCGGATTTCCATGGTGACGCAGGACGCAGGCTGATGCTCGGCATAGACATGCGCCATCAGGCCGCCATCCGAGATATTGCGGATCAGGCACAATTCCTCGCCGCGGCGCCCGGTCAGCTTTCCGACCCGCAGCACGGTCATATGGCGCTTGTCGTTGCGCCGCTCCGTGGTCTCGGTCATCCGATCCACCAGGGAGACCAGGGCCGGCGATGCCGTTCCCATATGCTCCATTTTTTGCTCTCCACTGCGTAGACGTTACCCCGGCTTTTGACCGAGTCCCACCGCGACGCCCCAAAATGCGGGGCCGTTGCCTAGCGAATCATCAAAAATCATGGTTGCCGGGACGTTCATGACTGTCCCGGAATGAAACGACGGGCGCTTAACCATCATTGGGCGTGGCCGGAATCGTAAACGGGGCGTTAACGTTTGGACCATGCGCAAACGAGCCCTCGTCCTTTCGACCGAACATGCCCGCCATCCGTTTCGGCGCGGACTGCCTGCGCAGGTGACGACGCCGATCGATACCGATCCGAATGGGGCTGACCGGAACGACTGGAAGCTGTTTCTGCTGAGCTTCAGCGCGTTCTTTACGGTGTTCTACAGCTTCCTGTCTTGATCCTTCGAAAGGATCAGTCGCAGGCGCAGTGCAGTTTCCAGGCAAGCCAGGCCGAGGGCGCGCAGAGCAGGGCGACGAGCACCAGCTGGTCGGTGACGGCCATGCCGCAGGCGCTGAGCCCGATCGCGATCAGCGACCCGACGACCATCGCACCGGAATTGACGATGTTGTTGGCGGCGACGGTGCGTGCGGCCTGATGCTTTTCAACGGTCGTGGTCAGGAATGCGTAGAGCGGCACCACGAACATGCCGCCGAAAATCGCAACCCCCAGCAGGCTGCCGGTGAGCGGCCATGCATCAGGATGGCTCAGAAAATCTCCGAGCGAGAGGAAGTGGCCATCGGGCGCGCCTTCCCAGTTCCGGCAGACGAGGTGGAAGAGGAAGACGCAGATCCCCATGCAGACGACCGACGCAGGCGCATATTTTGCCGAGACCTGTCCGCCGAGCAGCCGGTTGATGGCGACCGAGCCGATGGCGATGCCGATCGAGAATATGCCGAGGAAGAGGCTGGCGACCGACTTGTCGGCGGTCAGCACATTCTTCACCAGTGGCGGGAACTGGATGAACAGCACCGCACCGATCGCCCAGAAGAAGCTGATGGCGATGATCGCGAGATAGAGCCGGCGGATATGCATCGTGCTGCGGACAAGGGCGATGGACGCGCGGACGAAGTGGAAATCGAGCTTGGCGGGCGTGCCCATCGGCGGCGCGGCGGGCACCTGCCGTCCGGCGATGTAGCCGATGAGGGCCGTCAGGACCACGCCGATCGCCGCGGCCTCGACCGGAATGACGCCGGCCAGAATCGTGCCCGCGAGGATCGCGATGTAGGTCCCGGCCTCGACAAGGCCGGTGCCGCCCAGCACTTCCGCGGGTTTCAGGTGCTGTGGCAGGATCGCGTATTTGATCGGCCCGAAGAAGGTCGAGTGGATGCCCATGGCGAACAGTGCCGCGAGCATCAGGGGGATGGCGATGGCATGGGTGGCGAAGCCGAGCCAGGCGAGGGCCAGCCCCATGGCGCCGACGGCCATGATGAAGATTTCGGCCAGCTTCACGATCCGGATGATCATCGCCTTGTCCCGCTGGTCCGCCAGCTGTCCCGACAATGCGGAGAGCAGGAAGAAGGGCAGGATGAACAGCCCCGTGGCGATGGCGCTGAACCATGTCTCGGCCCGCTCGTCATTATAGACGGTGTAGACCACGAACAGCACCATGGCGTTCTTGAACAGGTTGTCGTTGAAGGCGCCTAGGAGCTGGGTAATGAAGATAGGCAGGAAGCGGCGCTTGGAAAGAAGCCTGAGAGAGGCCTGCATGGAGGAACGTCTTTTCGCTGTTGCCGGGCAGTGCGCGGGCAGGGTCTAGCGGCTGGCGCATCGCCTGTCCAACCTCCGTTTCACTCATTGTGCGGATGACGGCGGATATGTCCCGTTTCGTCACGCGCATATCCTTGTCAGTGCGCCCCGGCTGTGGCAGGCGATGCCCCATGCTGACGCTGCCGAACCTGCTGACGCTATCGCGTATCTTTGCCGTGCCATTGCTCGTCTGGCTTCTGTGGTGGCCGCAATGGACCGCCGGTTACGCCTTTGCGTTCGCATTATATTGCCTGATGGGCATCACCGACTATTTCGACGGCTATCTGGCGCGGGCGAAGGGGACGGTGTCGCGCCTCGGCGTCTTTCTCGATCCCATCGCCGACAAGATCATGGTGGCGGCGGTGGTGTTGATGCTGGTGGGGACGCGTCATGACGCGGCATCGATCACCGGCATCCATATCATCGCGGCGCTGGTGATCCTGCTGCGGGAGATCGCGGTTTCAGGCCTGCGGGAGTTTCTGGCCGGGCTTCAGGTGTCCGTGCCGGTCTCGAAGCTCGCAAAGTGGAAGACGACGTTCCAGCTGATTTGTCTGGGCGCGCTGATTCTGGCCGGGGCGCTGCCGCATTTCCCGATCCTGCACATGATCGGCATCCTGACCCTGTGGGCGGCGGCGATCCTGACGCTGATCACCGGCTGGGACTATCTGCGGGTCGGCATCCGACATATGGACTGAGAGGGCGGCCACCATGGAGCGGCTGGACATATTGTATTTCGCCTGGGTCCGCGAAGGCATTGGTCGCGACGGGGAAGCGATCGCCCATCCGGGGCCGGACGTGACCGTGGCGGAACTGGTGACGACGCTGGCGGCGCGGGGCGGCGGATATGCCGCGGCGCTGGCGAATCCCGCACGTCTGCGCGCTGCGCTCGATCAGCGTTTCGTGCCGCTCGATACGCCGCTGGGCGATGCCCGCGAACTGGCGCTCTTTCCTCCGGTGACGGGCGGCGGGCGGTAAGCATGGTGACCGGCGCCGACATCGTGACCTGGGTCGGGGAAGAGGCGTTCGATCCCGCGGCGATGACGGCGGAACTGGAAGCGATGGGCGGTGGCGGGGTCGCGACCTTCACCGGCATCGTGCGGGGGGAGGGCGGCTTGCTGTCGCTTCGGCTCGATCACTATCCGGCGATGACGCGCGCGCAGATGGAGCGGATCGCGGTCGATGCAGCAGGCCGCTGGCCGTTGCTCGGCATCCGGATCGCGCATCGCGCAGGCGAGTTGCTGCCGGGGGAACGCATCGTGTTCGTCGGCGCTGCGTCGCGTCATCGCGCGGCCGCGCTGGAGGCGTGTGCGTTCCTCATTGACTGGCTGAAGACCGCTGCGCCCTTCTGGAAGAAGGAGACGTTCGCGGACGGGCGTTCATCCTGGGTGGAGGCCCGTGCGGAGGATGATGCCATAGCCGCGGCCTGGGATGACAGGGGCCGGTAACGCCTGCCGTGAAATATGAAGACCCGCCGCAGCGGATGCTGCGACGGGCCTCACCTTCCTCCCCAGGAAGCTCGTTCGGCGTGGCCGGGCGTCAGCCCAGCCGGCCAAGCCGGTGATAGAGATTGCTGTACTTCGAGGACTCGGGCTTGTCCTGGATCACCCGGATATAATGGGCGATCGCCTCCTTCATGAGGCTGAAGTCTTCCGTCGAGAAGACGGCGCGGGAGCGGGTCGGTTCGGTCATTATGCTCGTCCTTCGTTGAAGTGTTTGCGATATCGGCTGACACCCAGATGCCGTGTGGCGTGTGAAAAGGCGAGCGGGCATTGTAAAATTATCGCGCAAAAAAGTCATGAAATCCGGTCATTCATGTGTTAATTTGTAAAATTATTCACATATGCGTTGGATGGCTGATGCATGCGCATGACTGAATGGATGAGGATTTCCGGCCATGGCTGACCGAAAGCTCTTTGCCGGGCACGCGATCCGGCGCCTTCGGCGGGCGAACGGCCTGTCGCAGGTGGGGCTGGCGGATGCTCTCGATATCTCGCCTAGCTACCTCAATCTCATAGAGCGCAATCAGCGGCCGCTGTCCGCCACGCTGCTGCTGCGTCTCGCAGAGCGATTCGATTTCGATCCGCGGCGGCTTGGGGGAGAGGCCCCCGCCGGGGGCGCCGACGGATTGCGCAGGCGGCTGGCCGACCCGCTGTTCGAGGATCTGTCGATCGACAGGTCGGAAGTGGAGGAATGGCTTGCGGCTGCCCCGGGCGGCGCGGAGGCGTTCGCGCGCGCGTTCGACCGGCTTGCCGGTGCCGTCGGGCAGGACGGTCAGGTGGGCGTCGGGGTGGACAGTCGCGCGGGCAATGCGGTCGGGCCTGTGCGGCGGGAGATCGAGCGCTGGCGCAATCATTTTGCGGACCTCGACGCCAGAGCCGAAGCGCTGGCCGACGAACTGCGGATCGGGACGGACGACCTGTACGGCGCTTTGTCGGAGCGGCTGCGCATCCGCCACCAGCTGACCCTGCGCATCCTGCCCGCCGACATCATGCCCAATCATGTCCGCAGGCTGGATATCCATGCCCGGCAACTCCAGCTGTCGGAAATGCTGAAGGCGCCTTCGCGCCTGTTTCAACTGGCATACACCGTCGCCGATCTGGAGGCGCGGGACGAGATCGAGGCGCTGGTCACGGGTGCGGGCTTTTCCGACGGGACCGCCGCACGATTGTTCCGGCGGCACCTGACCGGCTATTTCGCCGCCGCCCTGATGATGCCCTATGCGCGCTTCCTGCGTGCCTGCGAGGGGAGCGGCTATGATCTGGTCCTGCTCCAGCGGCGTTTCAACGCGAGCTTCGAGCAGGTCGCGCATCGCCTGACCACGCTTCAGCGTGTGGGTGCGCGCGGGCTGCCCTTTTTCATGCTGCGGATCGACCGGGCCGGACAGGCGTCAAAGCGCTATGGCGGGGCGAGCGCGGCCCAACTGGTGGAGGCGGAGGGGCGCTGCCCGCTGTGGGACATCCATGCCGCGTTTCATCGACGTGGGGAAATCGTGCCGCAACTGGTGGTGCTGGAGGATGGCGAGCGCTGGTTCACCCTGTCGCGGACGGTCGAAGGGCAGGGCACGGGCATGCAGGGCGGTGGCGCTGTGTTCGTCATCGGCCTGGGGCTGAAGGCGGAATTTGCGTCCGCGCTCGTCCATGCCCGGGGGCTTGACCTCGACATCGGCCATGCGCAACCGGTCGGGCTTGGCTGCCCCGCCTGCAACCGTGCCGCCTGCGGCCAACGCAGCGCTCCGCCGCGTGCCCAGACGTTGCAGTTCACCGAGCGTGAACGCGGCATTTCCCCATTTGCCTTCGTAACGGATTGATCGCGCAGGGAACGGCATTGCCGCACGGAACGTTTCCCCGTGGGAGACGAACAATGAACAAAGAAGCCAATGGCGGGTCGCTCCGCGAAAACAGGGCAGGATCGCCCGATGACCGGCCGCTGGCCGAGCAGCGGACGCGCCCTCTCATTCCCGTGCTGATTGCAATCGCCCTGATCCTGGCGATCGGCTTCTTTTATCTGACGGGGCGCAGCGAGGGGCATGATCGCAGCGGCGACAAGATACTGGGTGCGGCCGCCAGTGCCGAGAGCGCGGCGACCGCGATCGGCGACGCGGCGCGCGATGCGGCCAACCGCATGAAGGAGGAAAGCGGGCACTGATCCGCCGCTTTCCCCGGCCCGTCACTTGCTGGTTATCCGGCGATTCAGAAAATATTGGGGTTTATGCGCGACATTGCGGCGTGTGTCGGAAATACTGACAGGCGTCCGTAAACGCTCCCGGCTGAGGGGCGGGCATTCAGAAGAAGCGCGCATCGCATGATCAGGCTGTTCAAACATTATGTGCCGCATGCGGTTCTGCTGCTCGGACTGCTGGATTTCATCCTGCTGCTGTGCGCCGCGGAAGTCGGATGGGTGCTGCGCGCGCAGCAGATCGGCATGGAAGTCGAACCCGTCGGTCAGCGTATCGCGCCGCTTGTCAGCTTCGCCGTCTCGCTGCAGGTCGCGATGATCGCGGTGGGCGTCTATGGCGTTGAGGCGCTGCAATCTCTGCGCTTCGCGGTAGCGCGCCTGCTGGTCGCGGTGTCGCTGGGCGTGATTTTCCTGTCCCTGCTTTACTTCATGATACCGGGCGTCACGCTGTGGCGGTCGAATTCGCTCTATGCCATGGCGCTTGCGCTCCTGTTCCTGACGGCGCTGCGCATCCTGCTGGGCTCGATGATCGGCGGGGAGGCGTTCAAGCGGCGGCTGATCGTGCTGGGCGCCGGGTCGCGGGCGGACCGCATCCGGCAGCTTGAGCAGCGCAAGGGCGCGGGCTTCGTGGTCGTCGGCTATATCGGCATGAACGATGGCCCGCAGGCGGTGGCGGAAGCGATCAACCGCTCCGCGATCTACAATCTCGCCGATTTCGTCGTGAAGCTCGGCGCCAGCGAAGTCGTGCTGGCGCTGGAGGAGCGGCGCAACGCCCTGCCGATGCAGGATCTGATCCGCATCAAGACGACCGGCGTGCATGTGAACGAGCTGTCGAGTTTCCTTGAGCGCGAAACCGGGCGCGTTGACCTGGACAGCGTCAATCCGAGCTGGCTGATCTTCTCCGACGGCTTTTCCGCCGGACGCCGGCTGTCCAGCATCGCCAAGCGCCTGTTCGACGTCGTGGCGAGCGCGATCCTGCTGATCCTGACCGGGCCGATCATCGCGATCGCCGCGATACTGGTGAAGTGGGACAGCAAGGGCCCGGCCTTCTACCGTCAGCTCCGCGTCGGCCTGTACGGTCAGGAATTCCAGATCGTGAAGCTGCGCACGATGCGGCAGGACGCCGAACTGGGCGGTCAGGCGGTCTGGGCGGAGGTCGACGACCCGCGCATCACGCGCCTCGGCCGCTGGCTGCGCAAGCTGCGCATTGATGAACTGCCGCAAAGCTGGACCGTGCTGAAGGGCGAGATGAGCTTCGTCGGCCCCCGGCCCGAGCGCCGCCAGTTCGTCGAGGGGCTGGAGCAGCAGCTGCGTTATTATGCCGAGCGGCACATGGTGAAGCCCGGCATCACGGGCTGGGCACAGATCAACTATCCCTATGGGGCGTCGATCGAGGATGCCCGGCACAAGCTGGAATACGACCTGTATTACGCGAAGAACTATACGCCGTTCCTTGATCTTCTGATCCTGCTGCAGACGATCCGGGTCATCCTGTGGCCGGACGGCGCGCGGTGAGGCGATGATGACGCCGATCCTTCAGACCATCGGTGACGCGGGCCACGCGCTCGCCGCCGCGTTGTTCGCCGCGCTGGCACTGTGGGTACTGCGCGGGCGCAAGGGCGGCGCGGAGCGGCGCTGGTTGATGACGGCGCTGTTCGTCACGGCCTTCTGGGCGTTGAGCGCGGCCTTCACCGGCATGTCCGGCTATCTGCTCGGCCTGTCCGAGACGCTGCGGAACGCCGCCTGGCTCGCCTTCATGTTCGTGCTGCTGCATCGGGGCGAGGGGCGGCTGACCGCGCATTCGACGGCGGTCACGGCGATTTACGGCATCCTGGCGGGATTGCTGACGGTCCAGGCGATCCTGGGCAGGGTCTCTTCCGGCATGGCCCAGGGCAGCGACGATTTCGGCGCCGTGCTTGAAACCTTCATCCTCCTGCGGATGATCGTCGCCATCGGGGCGCTGCTGCTGGTGCATCATCTGTTCACCATTTCGGCGCCCGCGGGGCGGGAGCGTATCGGCCTGCTGATGGCTGCGCTGGTCGCGATGTGGACCTATGACCTCAATCTCTACACCATCGCCTATCTGTCCGGCGACAAGGTGGCCGAGCTTTGCGCGTTGCGCGGCGTCGCGATGGCGGCGCTGGCGCCGGTCATGGGGCTGTCGGCCCGGGCGGCGGGCGGCGGGCGGCTGCGGCTATCGCGGACGGTCGCCTTCCGGTCGTTCTCGCTGGTCGCGGTCGGACTGTATGTTGTGGCCCTGGGGATATTCCTCTCGATTGTCGACCGGATCGCCGGCCCCTATGCCGGGCCGATCGAAAGCGCGACGGTATTCCTGATGGCCGTCTCCGTGCTTGGCCTGCTTCCGGCCCGCCGGTTCCGCGCGCTGATCCGGGTGCAGGTCGCCAAGCATTTCTTCCAGCACCGCTACGACTACCGGGTCGAATGGATACGCTTTTCCGAGGCGATCGGCGGACCTGCGGGGGAGGAGGTCTCCCTCGACGTTCGTGTACTGCACGCGGTCGCCGACATCACCGAATCGCCGGGCGCGGTGCTGCTGCTGCGAGATGAGGGGGACGGCCTTGCCTGTCAGGCGGCATGGAACTGGGATGATGCGCTGAATGCTGCGCAGGTGCCCGCGATTGACCCCGCCACGGCGGCCGCGATCGAGGCGAAGGCATGGATCATCGACGTCGATTGCGCGCGCAAGGGTGATGGTCCGGTCGCGCTCCCGGACTGGATCATGGATGAAGGGCAGGCATGGGCGCTTGTGCCCCTCATGCATTTCGGGCGTATGGCGGGGGCGATCCTGCTCGCCCGGCCGCCTGTCGACCGTGCGCTCGACTGGGAGGACTTCGATATGCTGAAGGCCGCCGGACGGCAGGTCGCCAGCTACATCCGGGAGGCGCAGGGCCAGCGGGCCCTCGACGATGCGCAGCGTTTCGACGAGTTCAACCGCCGCTTCGCCTTCATCATGCATGACATCAAGAATCTGGTCAGCCAGTTGTCGTTGCTGGCCCGCAATGCGGAGCGCCACGCCGACAATCCGGACTTCCGCGCGGACATGATCCTGACGTTGCGGGAGTCGGTCGATCGGATGAACGAGATGCTCGCGCGCCTGTCGCAGCATAACAAGGCGCGGGCGGAGGAACCGAGGCCGACCGCATTGTTGCCCGTGGCGGAGCGCGTCGTCCGCGCGAAGGCGGGCGGGCACGCCGTCGAGGTGAAGGGCGACGCGCCGCTGGCGATGGCCGATGCGGCGCGGGTGGAGCAGATCCTGCTTCATCTGGTGCAGAACGCGATAGACGCCAGTCACGCCGGCACGCCGGTGACCGTCAGGCTCGGGTGCAGCGGCGGCTGCGTCGTCATCGACGTGGTCGACAAGGGGGAGGGGATGAGCGCTGATTTCATCCGCCACGAACTGTTCAAGCCCTTCGCCTCCAGCAAGGCCGGGGGGTTCGGTATCGGCGCGTTCGAGGCGCGCAGCCTCGCGCAGGCGATGGGCGGGCGGGTCGAGGTCCGCAGCCGTCCCGGCCATGGCAGCTGCTTTACGGTATTGCTGCCGGTCGCGCCGGAAGCTGCGGGTGTCGCCGAAGGTGATGACCGGGCGCGGGAAAGGGCGGCCTGATGGCGGACACGCGACCAAAGCTGCTGATCGTCGAGGACGACGCCGGCCTGCAACGGCAATTGCGCTGGGCCTATGACGGCTATCAGCTGTTCATCGCCGGGGACAGGGAGGAGGCGATCGAGATCATGCGGGCGGAGGCGCCCGACGTCGTGACTCTCGACCTTGGCCTGCCGCCGGACCCCGACGGCACGAGCGAGGGCTTCGCGACGCTCTCCGAGATATTGACGATCAAACCGGAAACCAAAATCATCGTCGCGTCGGGCCACGCCGCGCGGGAGAACGCGCTGAAGGCGATATCTCTCGGCGCCTACGACTTTTACCGGAAGCCGGTCGACATCGACGAACTGGGCCTGATCGTCGGCCGCGCCTTCCACGTGCACGGTCTGGAACGGGAAAACGCCCGCCTTGCCGAGCGTCCGCCGGAGGACAACAGGGTGCTCGGCCGGCTGATCACGGCCGCGCCGGAAATGATGCGGGTCGCCCGGACCATCGAGCGCGTGGCGGGCGCCGACGTGTCGGTGATGCTGCTCGGCGCCAGCGGCACCGGCAAGGAGCTTCTGGCGCAAGGGCTGCACGACGCCAGTCCCCGGCGGAAGGGGCCGTTCATCGCGATCAACTGCGCGGCGATTCCGGAAGGGCTGCTCGAATCCGAGCTGTTCGGTCATGAGAAGGGCGCATTCACGGGCGCGATCAAGACGACGCCGGGCAAGATCGAGCAGGCGCAGGGCGGCACGCTGTTCCTCGACGAGGTGGGCGACATCCCGCTGGCATTGCAGGCGAAGCTGCTGCGTTTCCTTCAGGAGCGGCTGATCGAGCGGGTGGGCGGGCGCACCCCGATCCCGGTCGATACCCGGATCGTGTGTGCGACCCATCGCAATCTGGAAACGATGATCGCGTCCGAAACCTTCCGCGAGGATCTCTATTACCGGCTGGCAGAGATCGTCGTACGCATACCCGCGCTGAAGGACCGGCCCGGCGATTCCGTGCTGCTTGCCCGCCACTTCCTGTCGCGGTTCGCGCAGGAGATGAACCCGTCCATCAAGGGGCTGGCGCCGGACGCTCTGGCGGCCCTCGATGCATGGCCATGGCCTGGCAATGTCCGCGAGCTGGAAAACCGGATGAAGCGGGCGGTGATCATGGCCGACGGCAAGCTGGTGACGGCGGCCGACCTCGACCTTGACGGAGAGGATGGCGAGGGGGCGGAGGTCATCAACCTGAAGGCCGCGCGGGAGATGGCGGACCGGCGGACCATCCGCCGCGCGATCGCCCGCACGCAGGGCAACATCTCCGGCGCGGCCAAGATGCTGGGGATCAGCCGCCCTACGCTCTATGACCTCATGAAACAGTATGAACTGCATGACTGAGCGGCGATTGGCGCGCGCGTTGGTCATGGCGGGTGCGGTCGGCGGCCTGTTGCTCGGGCTGGTGCCGCTCGCCGTCAGGGCTGGCGATCGGGAGGGCGCGAGACCCGCCATGACCCGGGGGCTCGCCGCGCTGGACCGCGGGGACGCGCGTACCGCGCGCATCGAACTGATGAACGCGCTGAAGGCAGACCCCGACTGGGCCGATGCGCGGATCGCACAGGCGCGCGCACTGCTTGAGCTGGGCGATGGCGTCGGCGCACAGGCCGATATCGAACGCGCCCGCGCTTTGGGTTCGCCGCCGGGACGGACCCGGCACCTGATGGCCCATGCCTATCTGCTTCAGGGGAACGAGGACGGTGCCGTTCGGGAGGCGGAGGCGGCGGACGTGCTGCCCGCCCAGCAGGCCTATGCGCTGCGCATCGCCGCGCGCGCGCGGCAGGCGATGGGGGACAGCGGCACGGCGGGCCGTGACCTGAGCGCCGCGCTGACGCTCGCGCCGCGTGACGGTGCGACCTGGGTCGACATCGCCCGTTACCGCCTTGCCAGCGGGGATCGCGGCGGGGCGCTGGTGGCGGCGGACAACGCCGTCCGGCTCGCACCGCGCAGTGCGGACGCCATGTTGCTGCGCGCGAACATGGTGCGTGACCAATATGGATTGCGGGCGGCCCTGCCCTGGTACGACCGGGTGCTGGCGATCGATCCCAATCATGTTCCGGCGCTTCTCGACCAGGCAGCGACCTGCCTGGATCTGGGGCAGGCGGGCAGGATGCTGTCGCTGACCCGCCGGGCGCTGGCGCTTTCGCCGGGCAATCCACGCGCTTTCTATCTGCAGGCGCTGATGGCGGCGCGGGCGGGGCGGGATGGTCTGGCGATGAGCCTGATGTCGCGGACGGGCAATGCACTGGCTGCCATGCCCGGAGCCATGCTGCTGCGCGGTGTCGTGCTGCTGCGGCAGGGCAGTCCCGATCTGGCGGTGGCGCCGCTCGGCGCGCTGGTGCAGGCACAGCCCGACAATCTGGAAGCCCGCACGCTGCTCGCGCGCGCGCAACTGGGCGCCGGGCGCCCGCGAGAGGCATGGGGCGCGCTTGCGCCGGTCATCGCGCGTCCGGACGCGGACAGCTATGCCCTGACGCTGGCCGCCCGGATCGAGGAAGCGTTGGGGCAGCCGGAAAGCGCGTCTGCGCTGCTGGCGCGGGCGGCCATTCCTGCGATCGCCTCGCCTTCCGCCCTGCCGGGAATGCCTGCGCAGCCGGCCGATGGCACCGCCGCGCCGCAGAACATCGCCTATATTCGTGATCTGCTGAAACGGGGAGATACGGGTGCAGCGATCACGCGGGCACGGATACTCGTCTCCGCCAATCCCGGTGCGCCTGCCGCTGCCATCGTGCTGGGCGATGCATTGCTTGCGGGAGGGCGCGCGCGCGAAGCCGCCCTAGTCTACGAGCGGGCAGCCAATCTGCGTTTCAGCGAGGAGACGGCGCTGCGCCTCGTATCGGCATGGCGTCTGGCCGGGGAGCCGGACAAGGCCGCGCGGGTACTGACGCTGTTCCTGGGACAGGCACCGCAGAGCATTGACGCGATGCGGATCGCGGCGACGGCATGGCTGGACGACCGGCAATGGGACAAGGCAATCACGCTGCTGGAAGATGTGCGGGGGCGGATCGGCCCCAACGACACGCTGTTGATGAGCGACCTCGCCTGGGCATGGCTGGGCAAGGGGGATGTACGGCGCGCGCTCGTCTATGCGGCCCATGCCTATCGCCTCCAGCCGTCAAGTCCGGTCGCGGCCGATGCCTATGGCTATATGCTGCTGCGCGCCGGACAGGACGGGCGGGGGGCGACCGACCTCATGGAAAAGGCGGTGGCGCTGGCGCCGGCCCATCCGTCCCTTCGGCTGCATCTGGGCGAGGCCTATGCGGCCGCCGGACGCAAGCAGGATGCGCGCCGCGCGCTGGAGATGGCGGCGAACGATGCGGGATTTGCGGGGCGGGATCAGGCCCGGCGCAAGCTTGCGGAACTGGCGGGCGGGTAGCCCCTCGACTGCCGATGACAGCCGGTATCGTTCAGGCGTCCTGCCTGGCGTCCAGATCGGCCAGCGACACGCCGATGCGCCGCATCTGGGCGGCGACGGGGGGCCAGACGTTCTTCAGGAAATGCGCCCGCTCCAGGGCGCGCAGGCGCCGGGTCGCACCATCGGCGACGAACATGCCGACGCCGCGCTTGACCGTGACGAGGCCATCGTCCTGAAAACTCTGATAGGCCTTTGCGACGGTCAGCGGATTGGCGCCCTGCTGCGCCGCGAAGGCGCGGACGGACGGCAGCATGTCGCCATCACCGAATTCCCCGTCCAGTATCGACGCGGAAATGATCTCCCTCAGGCGGAGATAAACAGGCTTGGATTCGTCGGCCACACTGCATCAGTGGCATAATACAGCCATGCGGTCAATGGGAAACGAACTTATCCAGCTCGCCCAAATGCTGTAACTATATGTCCCACGTGGAAACAATCGTGTCATAATCCGGCCGTGGACGCTCTTCGAGCGGCTTCTGCGGCGTGCCGATGAAAATGAAGCCCGCGATCCGTTCGTCCGCTGTGCCGAAGGCGTCGCGAACCGTCTCGCTATAGCTGGGCCAGCCCGTGAGCCATCCCCCCGCGAAGCCGAGGGCATGGGCGGCATGGAGCAGGTTCATGGCGGCCGCACCGGCGGACAGTTCCTGTTCCCAGACCGGGATTTTCGACTGCGCGCGCGGGGAGGAGAGCAGCACGACCAGCGTCGGCGCCTGATGCGCGAACTGGTGCATCGCCTCGATCTCCAGCCTGCCCGCTGCCGGGTTTTCCGCGCGATAGGCGCGTTCGAGCAGGTCGCCGAGCGCGTCGCGCTGATCGTCGCGCACGATCACGAACCGCCATGGGAACAGCTTTCCGTGATCCGGCGTGCGGCTCGCCACTTCCAATATGGTGCGCAGCTCCTCCGGACCGGGCCCGGGGCCGCTCAGGTCGCGGGGCTTGCCGGAACGACGGGTGCGCAGGAGGGTGAGGGGGTCGGAGCGGTCGTTGAACATCATCGCCTAAATGGACATGCGCTCCATCGCTTGCAAGCGGTTCCCACTGTTCGCCGCGGACATGCGGGTGCGCAACATCCGGTCGCAATCGCGCAATTTGCTTCTTCACACATGGGATTTAGGCGCTAGGCTCCGCCGCATAAACCGCCCGTCAAGCGCCTCGTCCGACGGGGCGTGCAAGACGGGTTCACGGTCGACATCCGCCCGAAAGGCTGGCCAATATGGCAATCCATAATGAAGCCGCGCGCGCGGAAGCGGGGACGTTCCTGGGACATCCCAGGGGCCTCTTCCTGCTGTTCTTCGCCGAGATGTGGGAACGCTTCTCCTTCTACGGCATGCGCGCGCTGCTGATCTTCTACCTTACCAAGCATTTTCTGTTTTCCGACCAGGACGCCAGCCGGTCCTATGGTGCCTATATGGCGCTGGTCTATGTGAGCCCGCTGGTCGGCGGCTATCTCGCCGACCGCTATCTCGGCCAGCGCAAGGCGGTGCTGTTCGGCGGCGTGATGATCGCCGCGGGGCATGTGCTGCTCGGGATCGAGGGCGACAAGGGTGCGGGCGGCCTGGCGCTCGACGTCTTCTGGCTCGGCCTCGCGACGGTTGTCGTCGGAACAGGGTTCCTGAAGGCCAACGTCTCCGCGCTGGTGGGGCAACTCTATCCGCGGGACGACCTGCGCCGCGACCCGGCCTATACGATCTTCTACATGGGCATCAACACGGGCTCCGCCATCGGCCCGATCATCTGCGGCTATCTGGGGGAGGTCTACGGCTGGTCCTGGGGGTTCGGGGCGGCGGCGGTCGGCATGGTGGCCGGTGTGATCGGCTTTGCCTGGGGCAGGCCGCTGCTTCAGGGGGCAGGCGAACCGCCGGACCGCCGTGCGCTCGCCGAACGTCCCGGCGGTCTGCTGAGCCGGGAGTGGAACATCTATGTCGGCAGCATGCTTGGCGTGCTGCTGACCTGGTTCCTGATCCAGAACAGCGGTGTTGTCGGCTGGATGCTGATCGCCTCCCTCGCGCTGGTGGTCGTCTACCTGCTCTACGAGGCGGCGCGGGAAATGCCGCAGAACCGCCATCGCCTGTTCGCCGCGCTGTTCCTGCTCGCGCTCAATCCGATCTTCTGGGGCCTGTACGAGCAGACCGGATCGTCGCTGAACCTGTTCACCGACCGGCACCTCGATCGCGTGATCCTGGGGTGGGAGGTTCCGGCGTCCCTGTTCCAGTCGGTCAACGCGATCTTCATCCTGCTGCTGGGGCCGGTCTTCGCCTGGGGCTGGCTGGCGCTGGGGCGGCGGGGGCTTGAACCGTCGGCGCCCGCGAAGTTCGGGATAGCGATCGTGCTGGTCGGCGCCGGTTTCCTCGTCCTTGTCGGTGGCGCGGAGGCGTTTGGGCGCAACGCGCCGACACCGGTCATCTTCATGTTCCTGCTCTATCTGCTGCACACGATGGGAGAGCTTGCCCTGTCGCCCGTGGGCCTCTCCGCCATGTCGAAGCTCTCGCCCTCGCGGATGATCGGGCTTATGATGGGCATCTGGTTCCTGGCCATGGCGGGCGGCGAGTTCGTCGCGGGCATGATCTCCGCCGCGACCGGGGGCGAGGCGGGCGACAGTTCGCAGGCCGGGCTTTCGCGGATACTCGATGTCTACGGCCAGATCGGATGGATCGCCGTGGCCGTCGGCGTCGTCGTGATGATGATCGCGCCGTGGATCAAGCGGCTGATGCACCTCGACACGCTGGGCGAGGACGAGGAACGGGAGGGTGGACGGAGAGCGCAGACGGGATGACGGACCTCACCGCACTCATGATCGCCTGCGCGGCGTTTGTCGGGACGCACTTCCTGCTGTCCCACCCGCTGCGCGCGTCCATTATCGGGCGGATCGGCGAGCGGCCGTTTCTGGGGCTGTATTCCCTTGTGGCGCTGGCCACCTTCGCGGCCGTGGTCGTCACCTATCGGGCGACGGCGCCCGCAGCGTTCCTGTGGAGCGTGGGCGACGGAATCTGGGGCGTCGCGAGCGCATGGATGTGGTGCGCCAGCGTCCTGCTCGCCGGATCGTTCCGGGGTAATCCGGCGCTGCCCGATCCCGCCGCGCTTACCCACGCCAATCAGCCGGCGCAGGGCGTGTTTGCCATTACGCGCCATCCGATGATGTGGTCGTTCATCCTTTGGGCGGTGTCGCACATCGCGGTGCTGCCGACGGCGCCGAACCTGATCCTGTCCGGCGCGATCCTGTTCCTCGCCTTCTTCGGCGCACTCGGGCAGGACCGGCGGAAGATCAGGGCGATGGGGATCGACTGGCAGGGGTGGCAGGGGCGTACCGCCTTCCTGCCGTTCGGCATGCAACTGACCGGCAAGGCGGCGTGGAGCGATGCGGTGCCGTCCCCGTTCGTGCTGGCGGCCGGGACGCTGCTATGGCTGGGCGCGACCTGGCTGCATGGCGCCGTCGGTGCCGGCATCTGGCGCTGGCTCTGAGGTTCCATCCCGCATCCGCCTGCGATAATCGGACACGTCACGGCGCAGTTCGCCCGCGCACAGGTAAAGCGCGATGACATTGGGGATCGCCATCAGGAAGAAGCTGCTGTCGACGATCGAAACGACCCGGCCAAGGTCGATCACCGCCGCCGGGGGCAGGGCGATGACGTACAGCAGCTTATACGCCCATTGCGCGCGCGGCCCGTTGCCGAACAGATAGCCCCAGGCCTGAAGGCCATAGAACCCCCAGGCGACGAGGGTCGAATAGGCGAAGAGAAATACGACGATGGCCAGCAGATAGGGGAACCATGGCGCAACCGCGGCGAACGCGGCGGAGGTGATCGCGATACCCTGAAGCCCGCCTTGCCATGTGCCCGCCACGACCAGCGCCAGGCCGCCGAACGCGCACACGATCATCGTGCCCAGCATCGGTTCGAGCAGGGCGACCATCCCCTCCGAGACCGGCTCGCGCGTGCGGGCGAGGCTGTGCGCCATGACCGCCGATCCGACGCCGGCCTCGCTGGCGAAGACCGCGCGGCGCATGCCTGCGACGAAGGCGCCGACCGCGCCGCCGGTCGCTGCCGATCCGCTCCACGCGCCATGCCATATCTGCGCGATGGCATCGGGGACCGCCCCGGCATGCAGGATGAGGATGGCGGCGACGCCGCTCAGGTAGACCGCGACCTTCAGCGGCGTCAGCCGCTTCGACACCTCGCCCAGCCAGGCGGCGCCGCCCAGCGTCACCAGTGCGACGGTCGCCGCGAGAAAGGTGCCGTACACCCAGCCGTTGGTGATCCCGGTGACGGCCGAAACCTGCTGGAAGCTCTGGTTGACCTGCACCATCGGGATGGCGCCGAACAGCGCGAAGAAGGCATAGAAGCCGCCCAGAACGATCCCCAGGCGCGGCCAGCCCCGTCGGGCGAGGACCGCGCGCAGCACATACATCGGGCCGCCATGTACATGCCCGCGACTGTCGGTGACGCGGTATTTGAGGCCCAGCGTGACCTCGGCCATCTTCACCGTCATCGCGAACCAGCCGATGATGAACATCCACAGGATCGCGCCCGGCCCGCCCATCGTCAGCGCGACCGCGACCCCGGCGATGTTGCCGAGGCCGATCGTGCCGGACAATGCGGTGGCGAGCGCCGCGAACTGGCTGACGTCGCCGCTGGCCTCTCCCTTGCCCGGCTGGGTCCGCAACACGCGGAAGGCATGGCCGACGTCGCGCAGATTGGGGAAGCCGAGCCACAGGGTGAAGAACAGCATCGGCAGTGCGAGGTAGAGCACGATCAGTTCGATCTGCACGCCGAACAGCGGGATCCTGAAGAAAACGGCGTCCGAAAGGGCGTCGACCGCGCGATTGAAGCTGTCCATGGCCAAGGCATGGCCATGGTGACGGGCTTTGTCCATCGGATTGATCGAGAATGGTCGCGGGCAGACGAAGACCCGATCGTCCGGGCCACCGATTATCGGTGCCTTTTCATGGCGATGGATATGTGCTTGGCAGCGGATGCCGGTGCAGTCGGCGTGTCATGAGTCCTTGGTTGTGAAAGGAAAACGATGTCTGCTCGGGTCCGGTACGCATTACTCTCGCTCGTCCTGACGGTGGGCTCGCCGCTCTTAACCCAGTCCGTGCTGGCGCAGGCGACCGCTGCAAATACAGAAGTGGCGGTCGAGACCGGCCGGCTGAAAGGCGTGGAGGCGGACGGCGTTGTCGCGTTCAAGGGCATTCCGTTCGCCGCGCCGCCGGTCGGCGACCTGCGCTGGCGTGCGCCGCAACCCGCCGCGTCATGGGCGGGCGTACGCGACGCGAGCGCTTATGGTCATGATTGTGCCCAGCTGCCGTTCCCCAGCGACGCCGCGCCGATCGGCACGCCCCCGGCGGAGGATTGCCTGTACGCCAATGTCTGGCGGCCGGTGCGGGCTGCGGGCAAGCTGCCGGTCCTCGTCTGGATTTACGGCGGCGGCTTCCTGAACGGCGGGGCCTCGCCGCCGACCTATGCCGGAACGGAACTGGCGAAGCAGGGCATATTGGTCTTCAGCTTCAACTACCGGCTCGGGCGCTTCGGCACCTTCGCTCATCCAGCCTTGCTAAAGGCGGATGCCGATAGCGGGCTTGTCGCCAATTACGGCTATATGGACCAGATCGCGGCACTGCGCTGGGTGAAGCGGAACATCGCGGCGTTCGGCGGCGATCCCGCCAATGTGACGATCGTGGGCGAGTCGGCTGGTGGCATGTCGGTCCATGCGCTCGTCACCTCGCCGATGACGAAGGGACTGTTCGGCAGGGCCGTCATCCAGTCCGGCGGCGGCCGTGCCGGGATGATGGGGGACAATTCGCTCGCCGCCGCCGAACGGGCCGCCATCGGCTTCGCGCAGGGGAAGGGGATAGACGGCACCGGCGCCGATGCTCTTGCCAGGCTGCGTGCCCTTCCGGCGGATGCGGTAGTGGACGGCCTCAACCTGATGGCCATATTCGCGCCGAAGCCCGGGCCGCGCACCTATACCGCGCCGGTCGCCGATGGCCGCGTCGCCGTGGACAGCGTGGCCGCCTATGACAGCGGTGCCTTTGCCCACGTCCCCGTGATGGTCGGCGCGACGAGCGCGGACATTGGCGGGACGACCGGGCCGATGGTCGAAGGGGCGCGTCATATGGCCGCCCTGCTGTCGGACGCAGCGGTTCCGGCTTATTATTACCGTTTCTCCTACGTCGCGCAGAGCGCCCGTGCGCGGTCGCCGGACGGCGCCTCTCACGCCAGTGACATCCCGTTCTTCTTCCATACGGAGGCGGTCAAATATGGCGCTGCGACGAGCGCCGGGGACGTCGACATGGGCCGGATCGCCAGCGCCTATCTGGTGAACTTCGTGAAGAAGGGCGATCCCAATGGTGGCGGACTGCCGCGCTGGGAGCGATACAGCCGTGCCGACGACGGTATGCTCGACCTTTCGGCCGGGGGGAAGGCGTCGTTCGGGAAGGATCCGCTCGGTGGCACGCTGGACGCCGTCGCCCGGAACGTCGAGGCAGGGAAATAGAACGTCAGGGCGCCCGGCGCCGCTTGGCGCCGGGCGCCCGTGCCGGTCAGAGCCGGGTCATGGCCAGCACCGCCTCGCCATAGCGCGGTCCTGCTGTGCCGCCGCGCGGTGCCGCCTTGTCCAGCGCAGCGAGGTCGTGGGCGTCAAGGGCGGCGTCGACCGCAGCCATGCTGTCCTCCAGCGTGGCGCGGCGCTTGAAGCCGGGGATCGGAACGATGTCGCCACCCTGCGCCATCAGCCAGGCGAGCGCCACCTGCGCGCCGCTGATCCCGTGCTTCGCCGCGACCGCCTTCACTGTGGTGACGATGCCCATGTTGGCGGCGAAATTCTCCTCCGAATAGCGCGGGTCGTTGCGGCGATAGTCGCCCTCCGGCAGGTCGGCGCGGCTGGCGATCTGTCCGGTCAGGAAGCCGCGGCCCAGCGGGCTGTACGGCACGAAGCCGATGCCGAGTTCGCGGCATGTCGGCAATATCGCTTCCTCGATGTCCCGCTCCCACAGCGAATATTCGGACTGGAGCGCGGTGATCGGGTGGATGGCGGCCGCCCGGCGGATCGTGGCGGGGGCGGCCTCGGACAATCCGATGTGCAGGATCTTCCCCTCCCGCTTCAGTTCGACGAGCGCCGCCATCGTCTCCTCGATCGGCACCTTGGGATCGACCCGATGCTGGTAGTAAAGGTCGATCGTCTCGAGGCCCAGCCGCTTCAGCGATCCTTCGCAGGCGCGGCGGACGTTCTGCGGAGAGGAATCCACCCCGCGCATCCCGCCCTCGTCGAAGGTGAAGCCGAACTTGGTGGCGATGACCAGGCCGTCGCGTTTGCCCCGGATCGCCTTGCCGACCAGTTCCTCGTTCCGGTGCGGGCCATATATCTCCGCCGTGTCGAAGAAGGTGACGCCCAGATCGATGGCGCGGTGGATCGTCGCGATCGACTCGTCCTCCGTGGCGGCGCCGTACATGTTGGTGCCGACCCCGGCCATCGGCATGCAGCCGACCCCGAGCGCCGATACCTGAAGGCCTTGGCCCAGCGTGCGATAATGCATGATGATCTCCTGTCGAGAAGCGGCCTCGTGAATGCGAAAGGGGTCGCCGGGTTGTCCGCTACACGCTATCAGGCGGCTTCGGTGAAAACGGATCGGGCGGACATGGCGCGCAGCTATTTCGGTACAGATGGAATTCGGGGGCGGACAAATCAATGGCCGATGACCCCGGAGCTGGCGATGAAGGTCGGGATGGCGGCGGGGACGCATTTTCTGCGCGGCAAGCACCGGCACCGGGTCGTCATCGGGAAGGATACCCGGCTGTCGGGCTATATGGTCGAAAACGCGCTGGTCGCGGGTTTCACGGCCGTGGGCATGGACGTGGTGCAGTTCGGCCCGATCCCGACGCCCGCCGTCGCGATGCTGGCCCATTCGATGCGGGCGGATCTGGGCGTGATGATCTCCGCCAGCCACAACCCCTATTATGACAACGGCATCAAGCTGTTCGGGCCGGACGGATACAAGCTGTCCGACGCCGACGAGGCGAAGATCGAGGCGCTGCTGGAAACGGACATTCCGCTCGCCGCGTCGAAGGATATCGGCCGTGCGCGGCGTGTCGAGGATGCGCGCGGGCGCTATATCCATGCGCTCAAGTCCAGCTTCCCCGCGGACCTGCGCCTCGATGGTCTTCGCATCGTCGTCGACTGCGCCAACGGCGCCGCCTATCAGGTCGCGCCCTCTGCCCTGTGGGAACTGGGCGCGGAGGTGATTGCGGTCGGCGTCGATCCGAACGGCGTCAACATCAACGATGGATGCGGGTCGACATCGCCGTTGCTGCTGCAGGAAACGGTCATGTCCTCCGGCGCCGATATCGGTATCGCGCTCGACGGGGATGCCGACCGGCTGATCGTCGTGGACGAGGGCGGGCGGATCGTCGACGGCGACCAGATCATGGCGCTGATCGCCGCGAACTGGGCGAGGGCGGGCACGTTGCGGGGCGGCGGGCTGGTCGCGACGGTCATGTCGAACCTGGGGCTGGAGCGGTTCCTGTCCGGCCAGGGCATCGGCCTGGAGCGGACCAAGGTCGGCGACCGCTATGTTCTGGAACGGATGCGCGAGGGCGGGTTCAACGTCGGCGGCGAGCAGTCCGGTCACATGATCCTGTCCGACTATGCGACCACCGGCGACGGCATGATCGCGGCCCTGCAGGTGCTGGCGGCGCTGATCCGTGGCGGGAAGCCCGCGAGCGAGCTGCTGCATCAGTTCGATGCGGTGCCGCAGCTTCTGAAGAACGTGCGCTTCGCCGGCGGCAAGCCGCTGGAGCATGAAGATGTGAAGCGGACCATCGCGCTGGCGGAGGCGGAACTGAACGGGGCGGGACGGCTGGTCATCCGTCCCTCCGGCACGGAGCCGGTCATCCGCGTGATGGCGGAAGGCGACCGGGAGGATCAGGTGCGCGACGTCGTCGACCGCATCTGCGCGGCCGTGGAGAAGGCGGCGGCATGACATCATCCAGCATCGGATTATGGGGCTGCGGCCATGCTTGAGATGCGTCCCGATTGCGAACGCTGCGGCGCCGACCTGCCCGCCGACGAGCCGGGTGCGTTCATCTGCTCGTTCGAATGCACGTTCTGCGTTCCCTGCGCGGAGGCGCTGGACGACCGTTGCCCCAATTGCGGCGGCGAGCTGATGGACCGGCCGACCCGCGTCGGCAAGGCGCTGGCAAATAACCCTGCCTCGACCGAGCGGAAGCACAAGGGGTGACGATTGCCCGCATCCTGATCATCGCCGGGTCCGACAGCGGCGGCGGCGCGGGTATCCAGGCGGATATCCGGACGGTGACCACGCTCGGTGGTCATCCGATGACGGCGATTACCGCGATCACGGCGCAGAACACGCTGGGCGTGCAGGGCGTCCATCCGGTGCCGGCCGCCATGGTCGTCCAGCAGATGGAGAGCGTGATCGGCGACATCGGCGTCGACGCGGTGAAGATCGGCATGATCGGATCGGCGCAGACGGCGGAGGCCGTGGCCGACAGTCTCACGCAGCTGAAGGATATACCGATCGTCTTCGATCCCGTGATGGTGGCGACCAGCGGGTCGATGCTGGCCGACGTGGACACCATCGCGGCATTCGAGCGGCTGATGGCCATCGCCACGCTGGTGACGCCGAACCTCCCGGAACTGGAGGCGCTGGGCGGGAAGGGGGGCGGGGAGGGGATCGCTGCCGCCTTTTCCACCCATGTGCTGGCGAAGGGCGGCCATGCGGACGGGCCGATGCTGACCGATCGGCTGATCGGGCCGGACGGGGCGGTGAAGGCATGGAGCAACGCCCGCATCGACACGCCCCATACGCACGGCACCGGCTGCACGCTGGCAAGCGCTGTCGCGACCGGGCTGGGGCAGGGCATGGACCTCGTGTCTGCGGTGGAGCGCGGCCGCAAATATGTGCGGGAGGCGCTGGCGCTGGCGCCGGGGCTGGGCGGCTGTCACGGCCCGATGGGCGTACCCCACGGCTTCCACGCGCATGCCTGATTTCTCCCATGAACTGCATCATCATCAGATGACGGGCGGCCTGATCGCCGGCGTCGATGAGGCGGGCCGGGGGCCTCTGGCGGGGCCGGTCGTCGCGGCGGCCGTCATTCTGGACCGGGACGACTGCCCGCAGGGTCTCAACGACAGCAAGCAGCTCAGTGCGTCGCGCCGCGCCGTGCTTGAGGGGGAGATAAAGGCGCGGGCGGTCTGCTGGGGCATCGGCATCGCCAGCGTGGAGGAAATCGACGAGATCAATATTCTCTGGGCGACGATGCTGGCCATGACGCGCGCGGTCGAGGCGCTGTCGCGTGATTGCGCGCATGTGCTGGTCGACGGCAACCGGTGTCCCCGTTGGCGCTGGCCGTCGACCGCGATCGTCGAGGGGGACGCCCGATGCCTGTCGATCGCCGCGGCATCGATCCTCGCCAAGGAGGAGCGCGACCGCATGATGATCGCTGCCGCCGCCGAGCATCCTCACTATGGCTGGGAAACGAACAAGGGCTATGGCAGCGCGCGGCACCTCGCGGCACTGCGGGAACATGGACCATCGCCCCTGCACCGGCGCAGCTTCGCACCGGTGGCGCAGCTTGTGCTGCTGTAGGGGGCTGGCGGTTTCCTAGCCCGTCTCGGGCCTGGCAGTCTCGGGTCTGGCTGTCTCCGGCCGACCCGCGCGCAGCGGATCGTAACGGACGATCTCCCGCAGGCTGACGAGCGTCTCGAAACCCCTGACATTGTCGTCGGACGCCAGCATGTCGTCGGCGAAGCGCTGATAGGCCTCGATCGAGGGTACGGTCACGATCAGCAGGAAATCGGTGCGGCCCGTGACGTTCCACGCGCCGATCACCTCCTCGCACTGCTGCATCCGTCGCGCGAATGCCTGCTCCGCCCGCAGGCCGCTCTGGATCAGTTCGACAAGGACGTGGATGGTGATCGACGGCGACAGGCGCGCCGGGTCGATAATGGCGACATCCGCCATGATCACGCCGGTGGCACGCAGACGGCGCAGGCGCCGCAGGACGGCACTTTCCGAAAGTCCGACGCCCTGCGCGATCGACCGGGCCGGTTCGAGGTTGTTGCGGCGGACGCGCGCCAGAATTTTCTGGTCGAACGCATCCAGAATGACTGTTTCCGTCATATGGATAATTCTGCTGCCTGTTTTCGGCGCAGGATGGCAGAATTAGGCGCCTTTCGCCAGTGCAGCATCGTTATGAGGCGAGGTATGACGCAGTTCGCTTCCTCCTCTCGTCCCGGCATGCAGGCGCTGCCGGAGCGGGCACTGCCCTATCTTGCGCTGGCCGGGTCGGTCGCGACCTTCTGTGTCGGCACATCGTTTGCGAAGCATCTGTTCCCGTTGGTCGGGGCCGAGGCGACGACCGCCTATCGCGTCGGCTTCTCCGCGCTGATGCTGCTCCTGTTCTTTCGTCCGTGGCGATTGCCGATCACACGCGCCAGCCTGATGGCGATCATGCGCTATGGCGCGGCGCTTGGTATGATGAACCTCTGTTTCTACATGGCGATCCGGACGATCCCGCTCGGCCTCGCCATTGCCATAGAATTCATGGGGCCGCTCACCGTCTCGCTGATCCACTCCCGCCGCCCCTCGCATTTCGCGATGGTGGGACTGGCCTTTGCCGGTCTCGCGCTCCTGCTGCCGATCCGCGCGACCGATCATGCGCTCGATCCGACGGGCGTGCTGTTCGCCATGGGGGCGGGTGTCTGCTGGGGCCTCTACATCATCTTCGGCAAGCGGACGGCGCACTTGCCCGCTGGACAGGCGGTGGCTCTTGGCATGGCGACCGCGGCCATGGTCGTCGTGCCGGTCGGCGTTGCCAATGCCGGCGCTGCGATGCTGGCGCCCGGGCTGATCGGCATGGGTCTGGTCACTGCGCTGCTGTCCAGCGCGATCCCCTATTCGCTGGAAATGGTCGCGTTGAAACGCATTCCGGCCAACAGTTTCGGCGTGTTGCTCAGCGTCGAACCGGCGGTTGGCGCGATCGCCGGAGGGCTGCTGCTGGGCGAACGGCTGACCGTTGTGCAGTGGGTGGCGGTGCTTCTGGTCGTCGCGGCGTCGATCGGCACGATATTGACCGCTGAAGCGGGTGAAAAGGCGCTTCCGGACCCGGCGTGAAGCTCTTGCGGCCGTTCCACCCGCAAAAAATTTCGTGTCCGAAACCACTGAGTCCTCGATGCCACACCACCGTATGTTGAGACTCCGTGTGAAGTCGGGACTCAATATCTCGCGGGTTCGCCATTCGTTCCATTCCTGTTAACCATTGTGTGAGGCTTGGCTGCTAAGTTTTTGAACTTGACGGCAGACTCCCGAGGACTCATCCCTGCGTGGCAACAAGGGGGCAAACGATCAGATGGGTGTTATGGAACGCGTCGCGACGCGACGGGCAAAGGCGGTTACGGAGCAGGCGGCGCCGGTCGAGGCCGATCGCCTGATCCGGGGCGACTGCATCGCCGAAATGGCGAAGCTGCCTGACGCCTGCGTCGACATGATCTTCGCCGATCCCCCGTACAACCTGCAACTGGGCGGGGACCTGTTCCGGCCCGAGGGTGGCATGGTCGACGCGGTCGACGATGACTGGGACAAGTTCGACACGCTCGCCGCCTATGACGCCTTCACCCACGCCTGGATGAAGGAAGCGCGCCGCATCCTGAAGCCCAACGGCACGATCTGGGTCATCGGCAGCTACCATAATATCTTCCGCTGCGGCGTGGTGCTGCAGGATCAGGGCTTCTGGATCCTCAACGACATCGTCTGGCGCAAGGCGAACCCGATGCCCAATTTCCGGGGCACGCGCTTCACCAACGCGCACGAGACGCTGATCTGGGCCAGCCAGAGCGAAGACAGCAAATATACCTTCAACTATCGCGCGATGAAGACGCTGAATGATGAGCTTCAGATGCGCTCCGACTGGGTGCTGCCGATCTGCGGCGGACAGGAGCGGTTGAAGCGCAACGGCACGAAGGCCCACCCGACGCAGAAGCCCGAGGCGCTGCTCTATCGCGTACTGCTCGCCTGCACCAAGCCGGGCGATGTCGTCCTCGATCCGTTCTTCGGCACCGGCACCACCGGCGCGGTCGCCCGCCGCCTCGGCCGCAAATGGATCGGCATCGAGCGGGACGACACCTATTGCGAGGTCGCGCTGGAGCGGATCGCGGCGGCTCTGCCGCTCGACGAAAGCGCGCTCGGCATCATGCAGTCGCCGCGCCAGCAGCCGCGCGTCGCCTTCGGCACCCTCGTCGAGACCGGCTATCTCACGCCGGGCGCAGTGCTGACCGACGTCAAGCGCCGCTGGAAGGCGGAGGTGCGGACCGACGGTTCGCTGGTCTGCGAGGGCGTCAGCGGCTCGATCCACAAGGTCGGCGCAACACTGCAGGGCGCCCCGTCGTGCAATGGCTGGACCTTCTGGCACCATGACGGCCCCGATGGCTTGAAGCCGGTCGACACGCTGCGGCAGACCTACCTGCTCGCAACCCAGCCCTGACAAAGGGGCTGCGCGGGCCGGGCGGGAAGACTAAGGGGCTGTCATGACGCTTTCCGCACTTCCCGCCGACGCCCGTCTTTACCTTCGCCCGGTCTGGTTCGCCGAGACGCCGATCGGTCTGGATGGCCTGACCGCGCGGATCGGCGGCAGCCTGATCTGGTTTCAGGGCTATGAACTGACCGCCATGGGACAGGGCGCCCGGCGCCTGTGGCGGGAGGTCGTGCCCGTCGCCGCCTTCGACGCGGCCGTCGCAACCCTTCCCGAACCATTGGAACGGCGCGCCCGCGCGCTGGCCGCCGCCATTTCGGCGCCCCGGCCGCCTCTCGTCCTGCCGCAGCGGACGATCCGGTTCGACATGCCGCAGGTCATGGGCATATTGAACGTCACGCCGGACAGCTTCTCCGATGGCGGCAAGCGCGGGATGGAGCCGGAGGCGATCGCCGACGCGGGTTTCGCCATGGGTGTCGCCGGGGCAGCGCTGGTCGACGTCGGCGGCGAGTCCACCCGTCCCGGCGCGGAAAAGGTCTGGGAGGGCGACGAGATCACCCGCGTGGTCCCGGTCATCGAGCGGCTGGCGGCTGCCGGTGTCGCCGTATCGGTGGACACGCGCAAGGCGGCGGTGATGGAGGCGGCGCTGGCCGCGGGCGCAGCGATCGTCAACGATGTGAGCGCCCTGTTGCACGATCCCCACAGCCTGGAGGTCGTGGCCGCCGCGGGCTGTCCCGTCATCCTCATGCACGCGCCGTCGACGGGGGATGATCCCCATGCGAACCGGGGCAGCTATGCCGAGGTCGTGACCGACGTGTTCGACTGGCTGGAGGGGCGTGTGGCCGCCTGCGTCGCCGCCGGCATCGCGCGGGATAAGATCGTCGTCGACCCGGGTCTCGGCTTCGGCAAGTCGCTCGCCGACAATCTGGCGCTGGTCAATCGCCTCGCGCTGTTCCAAGGACTGGGCGTGCCGCTGCTGCTGGGGGCCAGCCGCAAGCGGATGATCGGCGCGCTTTCGAACGAGGCCCCGGCGAATGAACGGCTGGGCGGGTCGGTGGCGCTGGCGATGCGCGGTGCGCAACTCGGCGCGGATATTCTGCGCGTGCATGACGTGCCGGAGACGGTGCAGGCGGCACGGGTATGGCGCGGCCTGCGCGACGCCGCGCTGTCGGAACCCTAAGATCCTGACCCCAGGACGTCAGTCCGCGTCGGCGGCGTTGCCGGCAGGGGTGACGCCATTGTCCGCTGCGCCCGGTGCCTCGGCATCGAAGATTTTCAGCGTATCGAGCGTCTTCTGGCCGATCGACAGATATTGCTCGGCCAGCATCTCCGGGAACACGAAGGTCGCCGTGACCAGCGATCCGTCAGGCTTGCGGATCAGGCGCACAGCAACGCTGTTGCCTTCGCCGTCATTGGCGGTGCCGCGATATTCGTTGGTGCCGGAAAAATCGCCGTCGACCGCTTCGGCGCCCTGGCTCATCCCCTCGACGATCTGTTGCAGATCCTTGTCGCTTTCGTTGGGGGACCAGAAGACCCGGATGTCGGCGCCCGCGCCTGCATCTTCATAGACGGTGCCGTTCTCGTTGCTGGAGGCGGCCGTCCGCGTCCAGCCCTCCGGCATGGTGATCGAAAAGCCGCGCAGGCTGTTGACGTAATTGCGCTGGGCGGCGGTTTCGGCTTCCGCCTCGGTCACGTTGCGCGCTTCGCTGGCGGCGGCCTGTGCCGCGTTGGCGATCTCCTCGCTGGCGATATTCCCGACCGGCTCCGACCGGCCGCAGCCGCCGAGAAGCAGGGCAGGGATGATCAGGGGCATGAACCGCGCGTGCATTGTCATGGGGCCAGCAAAAAGCATAGCCGCTCCGCGATTTCAACCGGAGCGGGGATGGTGCGCCCGTCTGTGCCCCCGATCGCGGGTGGGCCGTGCCATGCGATGGACGGCCTGTGCCTCAGGCGGCGCTTTCGATGCCGAGTTCGGCGAGCTTGCGATACAATGTCGACCGCCCGATGCCGAGCCGCCGCGCAACCTCCGTCATGCGGCCGCGATAGTGACCGATGGCGAGGCGGATGACGTCGGCCTCGATGTCGGCGAGCTGGCGCACATGGCCGTCGGGCTCGAACAGGGTGATGCCGGCGGCGTCGTCCTGCGCCGGGGTGGAGCGCGACCCGTTGCCCTGCCGGGCGATGATCTGCGCGGCGATCTGCGGGAAGTCCTGCGGCGTCAGGGCGTCGCCCTCGCACAGCACGGCCGCGCGGAACAGCGCGTTCTGAAGCTGGCGGACATTGCCCGGCCAGTCGTGCTGCATCAGCAGGGCCAGCGCTTCGGCCGTGATGCCGAGTGAACGCAGGCCCGGCTGCGTTGCGATCCGCGCCAGCAGGTGGCGGGACAAAGCGGGAATGTCGCCGATCCGCTCGCGCAGTGGCGGAATGGTGAGCTGGACGACGTTCAGGCGGTAATACAGGTCTTCGCGGAAGCGGCCGGCCTCGACTTCGTCGATCAGGCGACGGTTGGTCGCCGCGATCACCCGGACATCGACATGGATCGGCATCCGTGCGCCGATCGGCTGCACCTCGCCGTCCTGCAGCACGCGGAGCAGCTTCACCTGCGCGTCGAGCGGCAGTTCGCTGACCTCGTCCAGGAACAGCGTGCCCATGTCGGCATGGACGAAGCGTCCGGTCTGGCGCTCGAACGCGCCGGTAAAGGCGCCCCGCTCATGGCCGAACAGTTCGGATTCAACGAGATTGGTGGGCATCGCCCCGCAATTGACCGTTACCATCTCCTGCCGGAAACGGGGGGAGGCGGCATGGATCGCCCGGGCGATGACTTCCTTGCCGACGCCGCTTTCGCCTTCGATCAGGACCGGGATGCGGGCGCGTGCCGCCTTCGCGGCAATGGCCAGCGCGGCGCGGAACTGGGGGGCGGAGCCGACGATTTCCTCGAACGCCAGCGGGGCGGAGATCTTCTCGGTCAGCGGCCGAAGCTCGCGATCCTCGTCGCCATGGTTGAGGGTCGCGTTCAGCGCCGCGAGCAGCCGGTCGGGCGCGATCGGCTTCGACAGATAGTCGGTGGCACCCGCGCGCATCGCATCGACAGCGACGGCGACGTTGTTGTGTGCGGTCAGGATCAGGACGGGCAGGGCCTGGCGCCGGTCATGGATTTCCCGGATGAAGGCGGTCGGTTCGTGATCCGGGCTCCATTGGTCCAGGATCACCGCGTCCAGCTTCATTCCGTCGGGCGTGCCCAGGATGGAAAGAGCGCTTTCGCTGTCGTTCGCGAAGATCGTGCGCCATCCCGCGCGTGCCGCCAGAGCCGAGACGAGACGGCGCTGCGCCGGTTCATCGTCGATCAGCATCAGCATAGGCGTGCCGTTATGTGCCATCAAACCCCCAATAGTCCCGATGGGGGACAGGCTTAGCGGGTCAGAGTAAAGACCGGCTTAATCGAAAGGCATTTCTTTGCCGCAATCGGGCTTGAGGGGACCGGATGTTGCTTCTAAGAGGGCTGCAACTGCATATGTGAGGGGAAACACGGCATGGCGTCGCACACCGATATGAAAAGCGCGAACGAGACCTATTCCGGGTTCGTTGCGTTCGTGAAATGGGGTACGGTTGCCAGCTTCGCCCTCGGAGCGCTCGTGGTGCTGCTGATCGCGTCCTGAACGTGATCGTGCGGGGGAGGATTTCATGAAAATAGCTGTTGTGAAGGAGCTTGCCCCTGGCGAGCGCCGTGTCGCCGCGTCTCCGGAGACGGTGAAGAAATTCATCGCGCTCGGCGCGCAGGTGGCGGTCGAGTCGGAGGCGGGGGTTCAGGCGTCCGTCGCCGATGCCGATTATGCCGCCGCCGGCGCGACGATCGGCGATCGCGCCGCAACGGTGCAGGGCGCGGCCATCGTCCTGGGCATTCAGGCGCCCGATGCCAGCACGCTGGCAGGCGCTGCGCCGGGCGCGCTGGTCGCGGCCGCATTCAATCCGTTCGGCGAGCGCACACGCGTCGACGGCTATGCCGCCGCCGGGCTTGAGGCGCTGGCGATGGAGTTCATGCCGCGCATCACGCGCGCGCAGTCGATGGACATCCTCTCCTCGCAGTCCAACCTGTCGGGGTACAAGGCCGTCCTTGATGCCGCCGCCGAATATGGCAAGGCGTTCCCGATGATGATGACGGCGGCGGGCACCGTGTCGGCCGCGCGCGTCTTCATTATGGGCGTCGGCGTCGCGGGATTGCAGGCGATCGCCACCGCCCGGCGCCTGGGCGCGCAGGTGTCCGCAACGGACGTCCGCTCCGCGACGAAGGAGCAGATCGAATCGCTGGGCGCCAAGGCGGTCTTCGTCGAGGACGTGAAGGGCATCGAGGGCGAGGGCAGCGGCGGCTATGCCACCGAGATGTCGGACGAGTACAAGGCGGCGCAGGCCGCGCTCGTGTCCAGTCACATCGCCAAGCAGGATATCGTCATCACCACCGCGCTGATCCCCGGGCGCCCTGCGCCGCGCCTGATCAGCGACGCGCAGATCGCCTCCATGAAGCCGGGCAGCGTCATCGTCGACCTCGCGGTCGAGCAGGGCGGCAATGTCGAGGGCGCGGTCGCCGGAGAGATCGTCGAGAAGCATGGCGTGAAGATCGTCGGGCACCGGAACGTGCCCTCGCGGCTTGCCGCCGATACGTCGGCCCTGTTCGCGCGCAACCTCTACAATTTCCTCTCCGCCTTCTGGGACAAGGAGAAGAACGCGCCGGTGCTGGATGAGGAGATCGGCAATGCCATTCGCCTGACGCAGGGCGGCAAGGTCGTGAACGAGCGGCTGCTCGGCTAGGTAGGACAGCCGTCCGGCGTGGCGGCGGCGTCCCATGCCTTTGCGCGGGACGAAAGGGGAGTAGGAACGATGGACTTCATTTCCATCCTGTCGATTTTCGTGCTGGCATGCTTCGTCGGCTATTATGTCGTCTGGTCGGTGACGCCGGCCCTGCATACGCCGCTGATGGCCGTCACCAACGCCATCTCGTCCGTCATCATCGTCGGCGCGCTCGTCGCTTCGGCGGAAGCGGGGACGAGCGCGGTCGCCAAATATCTGGGTCTCGCCGCCGTCGTGCTGGCATCGGTCAACATCTTCGGCGGCTTCGCCGTGACCGAGCGCATGCTGGCGATGTACAAGAAGAAGGAGCGCAAGTGATGCATGAGGCAATCGCTTCGGTCCCGCCTTTCGTGGCGCTCGCCTATCTGATCTCGGGCGTCCTCTTCATCCTGGCGCTGCGTGGCCTTTCCAGTCCCGCGACGAGCCGCGCGGGCAACCGCTACGGCATGATCGGCATGGCGATCGCCATCGCCGTCACGCTCTACACGCACGATATCGCCAACCTGCCGGAGATCATCGGCGCGATCGCGATCGGCGGCGTCATCGGCTTCATCACCGCGCGCAAGATCGCGATGACGGCGATGCCGCAGCTCGTCGCCGCGTTCCACAGCCTCGTCGGTCTGGCCGCGGTGCTGGTCGGCGCCGCTGCCTACATGAACCCGGGCGCGTTCGGCATTCTCGACGAGGTGACGCAGCAGATCCACAATGCCAGCCGGATCGAGATGGGGCTGGGCGTCGCCATCGGCGCCATCACCTTCTCCGGGTCCGTCATCGCGTTCCTGAAGCTCAATGGCAACATGTCGGGCAAGCCGATCATGCTGCCCGGCCGCCATGTCATCAACCTCGGCACGCTGCTCGCCATCGTCGGCCTGATCGGCTGGCTCTATGTGATGCCTGCGCCGACGACGGACGCGCCCTGGCTGTTCTGGACGGTCATCGCGTTGAGCTTTGCCATCGGCTTCCTGCTGATCATCCCGATCGGCGGCGCGGACATGCCGGTCGTCGTGTCGATGCTGAACAGTTATTCGGGCTGGGCCGCCGCCGCGATGGGCTTCACGCTGGGCAACAGCGCGATGATCATCACCGGCGCGCTGGTCGGCTCGTCGGGCGCGATCCTCAGCTACATCATGTGCAAGGCGATGAACCGCAGCTTCCTCAGCGTCATTGCGGGCGGCTTCGGCGCCGATGCGGGGGCATCCGGCGGCGGCGGTGGTGCGGCGGTCGACCGCGCGTACAAGCGCGGCTCTGCCGACGACGCGGCGTTCCTGATGAAGCAGGCCGACAGCGTGATCATCGTGCCGGGCTACGGCATGGCCGTCAGCCAGGCGCAGCACGCGCTGCGCGAGATGGCGGACCTGCTCAAGAAGGAGGGCGTGTCGGTCAAATACGCCATCCATCCGGTCGCCGGCCGCATGCCCGGGCACATGAACGTGCTGCTGGCGGAGGCGAACGTGCCCTATGACGAGGTGTTCGAGCTGGAGGACATCAACTCGGAGTTCGCGCAGGCGGACGTCGCCTTCGTCATCGGCGCCAACGACGTGACGAACCCGGCGGCCAAGACCGACAAGTCGTCGCCGATCTACGGCATGCCGATCCTCGACGTCGCCAATGCCAAGACCGTGCTGTTCGTGAAGCGCTCGATGGGCGGGGCCGGCTATGCCGGTGTCGACAACGAGGTGTTCTACATGGACAACACCATGATGCTCCTCGCCGACGCCAAGAAGATGGTCGAGGAAATCGTCAAGGGGCTGGCACACTAGGGGCCACTCTGTTTAACTAAGGGCATCCAGCCCGTTCGGGCTGAGCCGGTTGGGGGATGCGTCCTGCATCCTCGACCGGTTCAGGGCGAACGGGTTTTTCTTGGTTGAAGGGCAGGCATGAAGAAGATCGGTTTGATTGGTGGTCTCAGCTGGACGTCCACCGCCCGCTATTACGAGATCATCAACCGGGCCGTCGCGCAGGCAAAGGGGGGCTTTCACAGCGCGCCCTTGCTGATCGAAAGCCTCGATTTCGCCGACGTCGCGCGCTGTACCTCGCAGGACGACTGGGATTGCGCGTCGAGCCAGCTGCTGGGCGCGGCCATGCGGCTGGAGGCGGCGGGCGCCGAGGCGCTGCTGATCGGCGCCAATTCGATGCACCGGATCTATGATCGCGTCGCGGAGGCGGTGAAGGTGCCGGTGATCCATATCGCCGACGTCGTGGGCGAGCGGATGAAGGCAGACGGGATCAAGTCCGCGGCGCTGATCGGCACCCGCAACGTGATGACCGAGAAATTCTATCGCCAGCGCCTGGTGGGCCACGGCATCTCGCTCATTCCGCCTGACATGGAACTGGCCGAGCGGATCGACCGCATCGTCTATGATGAACTGGTGGTGGGCAAGATCTCGCGGGATTCCGAGCGCTACATGAAGTCGGAACTGACCGACATCGCCAAGGAGGATGTGCAGGCCGCCATCCTCGCTTGCACGGAACTGGAAATGATTGTGGACGTGCGCGCGAACGTGCTGCCGATCTATGACTGTACGTCGATCCACGCGATGGCGGGTGTGGATTTCATTCTCTCGGAATGACGCAAAACCTGCGGGAATGACGGGGCGCGGGGAAATACGCGCCCACTCCGGTTGAAAGTCATCGTTGCGCTGGCGGAGTGACCGGCGATGCGATAGCATGACCTTGTCAGGGGGGCATGCATGGACGCCTTCGGTCTGATCGGGTTGGCAAGCAGCATCAGTCTGCTGTCCGGGTGGCGGCTGTACCTCTGCGTTTTCGCGACCGGCCTGGCGATGCGGACGGGCTGGCTGCCGCTTCCCGAACATCTGCATGCTCTCTCGGTGCTGGCCAATCCGTGGGTGATCGGGGTGGCGGGCGTGGGCCTGATCGCCGAATTTCTGGCCGACAAGGTCATGTGGCTGGATTCCATCTGGGACAGTGTGCACACGCTGGTGCGGCCGGTCGGTGGCGCGCTGCTGGCGTTGGCGATCGTCGATGCGCAGGATCCGGCGTGGCAGATCGTGAGCCTGCTGCTGGGCGGCAGCGCCGCATTGCTCACGCACGGGGCGAAGGCGGGGACGCGGGCAGTCGTCAACACGAGCCCGGAGCCCGTCAGCAACGTCGCCGTTTCCCTGGCCGAGGATGCGACCACAGGCTCGCTGTTGTTTCTCGCCCTCGCCAATCCGGTCGCCGCCGTGGTGATCGCCATCCTTATCCTGGTCCTGACTCTCGCCGCGCTGCTCGTGTTGCGGCGATTGTGGCGGCGTGTGCGGGGCAGCCTCTCGTCGGCTGCGCCCGAAACCGTCAATGGCGCTTCCGGCGCTATGCGTCCGCCATGAATTGAGGAATGTCGGGGAAGGAAGAGTGGGGAAGAAGGCTCAGGACAGGAGAAACATGATGGAATATGGAATTCTGGGTTGGATTGTCGTCGGCCTAATCGCGGGTGTGCTGGCGAAGTGGATCATGCCGGGCAAGGATCCGGGCGGCATTATCGTCACCATCCTGATCGGCATCGCCGGTGGCGTCGTCGGCGGCTTCATCAGCACCGCAATCGGTTTGGGCAGCGGCGGGAATATCCTGAATATCCTGATCGCCACGGCGGGGGCCGTGCTGCTGCTCTGGCTCTATCGCATCGTCAAGAGCCGCACCGCCTGACGCTTTCGGACCGGGCAGGCGGCTGTCGCCGTCCGCCCGGTCTTCATCAGATATACGCGGTTCAGCGCGCGGCGAACTTGCCCGCCATGCCCAGTATGTCGTCGAGTGGATTGCCGTCGCCGTCGAGGTCCAGCATCGAGGCGAGACCGCCCAGACTGCCAAGGCCACCAGCCGGTGCCGCTGCGGGGCTCGCAGCCTGTCCGCCTCCGGTCAGGCTGCCCAGAAGGCCGCCGAGCAGGCCACCGCCGCCCCCACCGCCCATCATGCCGCCCAGGAGGCCGCCCAGGCCGCCATCGGCCCCGCTTGCCTGACCGCCGCCGCCAATGCCCTTCGTCATGGCGCCTGCCACCAGCATGGCGACCAGCGGCAGCATTTTCTTGAGGATCGAACTGTCGACCCCGCTCGTCGCCGCCGCATGTTGCGCGACCGCGATCGATCCGTCCTTAGACCCGAACATCTGGCCGAGCAGGGCGTTGCCGGTGTCGACCGATGTCGGCTGCGCACCCACGACATTGTCGAACAGGCCGCCGCCGCCCATGCCGCCGATCATGCCGAGCAGGCCTTCCAGCCCTTCCGGCTGGCCTTGGGCCGAGCGCTTGAACCCGCCCATGACGGCAGGCAGCAGCGCCGCGACACCCGACTGCGCCACATTGGCGGGGATGCCCAGTTGTCCGGCGATGGCATCGATGCCGCCGCCCTGGTTGATGATCGACTGAATATCCATGAAATCCTCCGAATCCGTGAAGGGGCCGTTCGACCGGCGGTCCAGCATAACATGAATCAGGATGCCGTCATGGAGTCCGTTGCAGTTGTTGATAGGATCGGGTGCCGCTGGCGAGTCGGGGGACCACCAGATGACCGGAAGGAATGACTATGAGCATCTTCGGCAAGATTAAGGACGCGATTTTCGGCAAGAAGAAGGAGCCTGAACCGACGGTTGCCGCCGCTCCGGCACCGGTCACGCCAACTGCTGCTCCGGCCGCAGCTCCTGCCGCACCCGTGGCGATCAGCGATGTCGACGTCGTCGAGATATTGACCGACACGGCCGCCAAGGATGGACGCACGCTCAACTGGAAGACGTCGATCGTCGACCTGATGAAGCTGCTGGACATCGATTCCAGCCTCGACAACCGCAAGGAGCTGGCAAAGGAGCTGGGCTATACCGGCGCGCTCGATGGCAGCGCGGAGATGAACATCTGGCTTCACAAGGCGGTCATGCGCGAACTGGCGAAGAACGGCGGCAAAGTGCCGGCCGACCTCACCGACTGACGGGCTCACGCCGTTGAACAAAAAAGCCGGCGGATGAATGTCCGCCGGCTTTTGCGTGTCAGTTTCGTGGGGGCTCTATTTGAAGGCGGCGCTGATCGAGCAGGCGGCCGGGCCGAGGATGACGACGAACAGCACCGGCAGGATGAAGAGGATCAGGGGCACGGTCATGATCGCGGGCAGGCGTGCGGCTTTCTCTTCCGCGCGCATCATGCGTTCGTTGCGGAATTCGGCCGACAGCACGCGCAGCGCCGACGCGAGCGGCGTGCCGTATTTCTCGGTCTGGATCATCGTGGTGACGACACCGCGCACGGCGTCCAGTTTCACGCGCGTCGCGAGGTTCTCGAACGCCATGCGGCGCTCGGTGAGGAAGCTGAGTTCGATCGCCGTCAGCTGAAACTCGTCGCCCAGTTCCGGATAGCCGCGCCCGAGTTCGCGCGCGACGCGGTTGAAGGCGGCGTCGACGGTCAGGCCCGCCTCCGCGCAGATGACCAGCAGGTCGAGCGCATCGGGCAATCCCTTGCGGATCGCGTTGGAACGCTTCGTGATCTTGTTGTCGATGAAGAGGTCGGGTGCCTTGTAGGACAGCAGCAGCGCGCCCGCGAACACGCCGAAGCGCTTGAACGCGCTCCATTCCGGCATGCCGCCCAGCGCGTAGAGGAACAGCGCAGCGCCGCCGCCGATGACGATCGGCATGATCATGCGGGCGAAGATCACCGCGACCGCCCAGTCCTTCGACCGGATACCGGCCTGCGCCAGTTTGATCTGGACATCCTTCAACTGGTCGTCCTGCAGCACCTTCAGGCTGCTGAGGAACGACCGCATGCGGTCGGTCGTCTGGTTCTTCTGGACCAGCTTGGCCCGGCGCTTGGCGGTCGACGCCGTGATGCCGGCCTTCAACTGTTCGCGCCGTTCGTTCAGCGCCTTGACCCGGCGCGCCATCGGGTTGCGGACCGTCGTCGCGGCGTACAGCGCGATCATGACGGACAGCATCGCCGCCGCCGCCAGGAGCGTGCCGACATCGGCGGCGGTCAGGCCGAAGAGGGTGGCGCCGCCGGACGGGATCGCCTGGGAAAGTGCGGTCTGGTCCATGTCAGATCTCGAAGTTGATCATCTGCGCCATGATGAAGGCGCCTATGCCCATCCAGCACATGCCGCCCATGCCGACGATCTGCATCGTGCCAAGGCCGAACAGACCCGCGGGATCGGGCGTGAAGAAGGGCTTCATATAGTCGAAGTTGATGTAGCAGATGAGGCCGAAGACGAGGAAAGGCAACACGCCGATGATGTAGGCCGACGCCTTCGATTCCGATGACATAGCCTTGATCTTCAGCTTCATCTGCGCGCGCTGGCGAAGCACCGTCGCGAGGTTGGAAAGCGTTTCGGCGAGGTTGCCGCCGGTCTCGCGCTGGATTGCGAGCGTGATGACAAAGAACTGCACCTCGGCCGTGCCCATGCGCTCAGCCGTTTCCTGGAGGGCCTGTTCCATCGTCTTGCCGATCTTGATCCGCTCCGTGATCAGTCGGAACTCCTCGCCCACCGGGCCGGGAATCTCGCTCGCCACGACGCCCAGCGTCTCGGCGATCGGCAGGCCCGAGCGCAGGCCGCGAACCAGCAGTTCGAGCGCGTCCGGGAACTTGGCCGTGAACTTCGCCGTGCGCTTCGCGATGCCGCCGCTCACATATTTGTGGGGCAGGCCAAGGCCGCCGGCGATGCCGAGCAGGAGTGCGAGGACGGGCGAGAAGCCGCGCAGCAGCAGCAGCGCGACGATCGCAAGGCCCAGGAACGCGCAGACGGTCATATATTGCGCGACCGTCCATTTCTTGCCGGTCATGCGCAGGCGCTTGGCGAGGTTTTCCGGGTTGGGGACCAGCGACACGAGCCATTTCATGTCGTTGCCGGTCTGCTGATGGGCGATGGCGCGACGCATGCGCGCCTCCATCATCGCCTCGGCGGAATCGGAGTGCCTGCCCCGGATGGTGGCGAGGCGGCGGTTGCTGGCCTTGCTGGCGGACGGACCGGCGAACGCGAAGGCGACGAGGACGACGAAGCTCGTCACCAGCGCCACGATCAGGATCAGATTAACGTTCATGCCATTCCCATCCGTTGCCCGATCCGGCGCGACCGCCGGTACGCCGCGACCATGCCCGTCAGGCCTTCGCCTTCTTGTCCTTGCGGGCGGGCATCATCGCCTTGAGGTCGGCGAACTTGCCCAGCAGGGACGTTCCCGACTTCTTCGCGGGATCGGCCTCCGCGCCCTGTTCGGCGGCGCCCAGCACCTGATCGAGCAGCGCGCCATAGGCCGCACCCGGTTTGCTGCTCTTCGCGACTTCCGCGAATGTCTTGCCCAGCTTGGCGGACTGCGCGCCGACGCGGGCATCGAAGGGGATGACGACATCCACCTTGCGCTCGATCGACTGCTCGAAGTCCTTCCGCGTGATCTCCAGCGCGGAGGCATGGACGCGGTTGGCGACGACCAGGGTGCGGGTGCCCGGCGCATTGCTCTTCAGCCAGGACAGGATGCGGATCGAATCCCGCGCGGCGGCAAGCGTCAGTTCGGTCACGACCAGCGCGACGTTCACCTCGTTCATCAGGTGCGGATGCTGGATCAGCATGCCCCGGGGCAGGTCGATCACGCTGCATTCGAACGCGCTGCGGAATTCCTCCTGCAACTGGTAGAACGCGCCGCCGTCAGTCATCATCGGCTGGCTGATCGGCGCCTCGGCCGACAGCAGGGCGAGCTTGTCGCTGGCGCGCACCATGGCGCGCTCGATGAACAGGCCGTCGATGCGGCTGGGGTTGTCGATCGCGTCGGTCAGGCCGCGGCCCGGCTCCAGGTCCATGGCAAGGGCGCCGGTGCCGAAGTGGACGTCAAGGTCCAGCAGGGCGGTCAGGCGCTTGCTCTTCTCGCTCATCAGCCAGGACAGCGATGTCGCGACGGTCGAGGCGCCGGCCCCGCCGCGCGTGCCGATGACGGCCACCGACAGATGCGGGCGCTCGGCGCCGGCATCGGCGCGGGGCGCCAGGAACACGGCCTGCGCCTGCGCCACCGTGTCGCGGAGCTGGTCCGGGCCAAAGGGCTTGAGCAGATAGTCCTGAATGCCGCTCGCGACGAGATCGCGGTACAGGCGCACGTCGTTGACTTGACCGGAGGCGATGACCACCGTGCCGGGCTCGCACACTTCGGCGAGGCCGTTGATGTCGTTCAGCGGATCGCCGCTCTCGGACATGTCGACGAACAGGATCTGCGGGCTGGCCGAGACGGAGAGGGACTGGACCGCGTTGCGCAGTCCGCCCTTGGCCACCTTCTCGGGCGGCCAGCCCATCTCGATCGCGATCGCGCGCACGACATCGAGCGTGTGGTCGTCGCAGACATAGGCCTGGAAGGGATCACGCAGTGCCGAACCGGCGGGCTTCCACGGTGCGTTCATGTCAGTTCCCTCCCACGCTCGCGCTCTTGAGGTCGCCTGCGCCGGTCGCAGTCTTGTCGCGCCACGCGGCGATCCCCTTGTTGGCGGTTGCGGTACGCAGGTCGCTCTCGGCGGTCTGGCCCCGGACCAGATCGTCCGGATTGGCGACCATCGCCGCGAGATTGCCGTTGGTTGCGCAACCGAAGTTCGAGGATGCGGCGCCCATGCCGTCGTTCTCGGCCTTCGACCGCCAGTCGGGGCAACCGGGCACGGAGGCGCTGGCACGACGGACGATCACACGGACCGATCCGGCGGGCGCGCGCCCGGCCTGCGCCGTGGCGTCGTCCTCCAGAATCAGACTGTGGCGGGCGACGACGGTGGCAATGCCATCGCGCATCGCGTGGTCGAAACTGCCGCTTTCCGTCGCGAGGGCGACGCGGTCGCCATAGCGGATGTCGATAGTGTCCAGCCATCCTTCAAAGCGTGCGCGCTCGGCCGGGGACAGCCTGCCGTCATCGCCGACACTGACGTCGAAGATGTAGCTGGCATAGCTGACAACCGGTTGATGTACCGATTCCACCCCACGATTATGGGGTTGGTCGGTAGCGCAGCCCGCGACCGGCGCGGAGAGAAGAGCGACGAGGCCAACGCGGAGAGCAGCGGTCATGCGTGTCATGTCCTGTTTCCTTCGCTCAGAAGCTGAAGCCGGGCGCCGCAGCGTCGGCGGATTTTACCGCCTTGCGGCGGGGATCGCTTGCCGGTGCCGGAATGGTGTTTCCAGCCTGCGGCCCCGGCGTGGCGGGCACAGTGTCGACGGACGGCATCGGCCGCTTTCCGCCACTTACACCGTCGGCGCCTTGTTGCAGGAGCAGGCCCTGTGCCTCGGTCGCGCTGCGGAAGCCATCGGTCGGCAGGTGTATGTCGGCGGCGTTGACTGGCTTCACCAGATAAGGGGTGACGACGATCACGAGTTCCGTTTCGTTCCGCAGGAACTGCCGGGACTTGAACAGACTGCCGAGGATCGGGATGTTGCCGAGGCCGGGCACCTTGTCGATGTTGTTGCCTGTGTCGGCGCTCAACAAACCTGCGATCATGAAGGCCTGGCCGGACCCCAGCTCGACGCTGGTCTCTGCCGTACGACTCTTGAGGGCGGGCACCGATGAGTTGATCGAGAAATCGAGCGAGGAAACTGTCGGACGCACGCGCAGGGAGATACGCCCGTCCGCTAGCACGGTTGGCGTGAAGGCAAGCTGCACACCATATTGCTTGAATTCGATGCTGTTGCCGAACGTGCCGTTCTGAACCTGATAGGGATATTCGCCACCCGCAAGGAAGCTGGCAGTTTCACCCGAAAGCGAAGTCAGGTTCGGCTGAGCGAGCAATGTGGCAAGGCCGCTTGTCTCTGCCAGATCGAGCGCGCCGGCGACATCTACACCGAACATGCGAGCAAGAAAGCCGATACTGGTCGAGCCGTCTGTAGGATTTTTGAACGTGAACGAGCGATACGTGTTGCTCGTCGGGTCCATATCGAATGAACCAAAGTCTCGGGTGGCGCGGCCTAGCCCGCCTGAGATTCCGTTCGTGCCGCCCGGGTCAAACGTTGTCCAGTTCATGCCGATCTTGTGGATCAGGTTGCGGCTGACCTCGGCGATCTTGACTTGCAGGTTGACTTGCAACGGCGTGGCGGTGCGCAGGCGGCTGACGACGGTCGTCTTGTCGCCGACGAAGGCCTGGACCAGGCGTTCCGCCTCGGCCGCGTCCTCGGGCGCCTTGATCGTGCCGGTCAGCAGGACCATGCCGTTCATCGTCGCGACGTTGATCGCGGCCTCGGGCATCGCCAGCTTCAGCATCTGGTCGATGCTCGTCAGGTTCGTGCCGACGCGGACCTTGCCCGAATAGATGATCTTGCTGCCGTTGGTGACGAACAGCGTCGTTTCACCCGGCGCCTTGGCGACGATGAACAGTTGCTTGTTCGACCGGACGTGAACGTCGGCAACGCTGGGATCGGCGACGACCACGTCGGACATCGGGCTGGCGAGGTTCAGCACCCGGCTGCCGCCGACCGACAGGAGCAGGGCGTCGTCCGCCTTCGCCGCGTCGGTACCATCGGCAGGGGCCGCGTTGAGCGCGCTTGCCGGCATCATGGCGCCCCCCAGCGCCAGGGCCAGCGCCGCGACGCCGCACAGGCGCCGGTGGCCGGTAAGAATGTCCCGCTTCATCTTACTTCTTCCCCAGATCGACGTCGGACACATCCGTGCCGCGAGCGACGTGAACAACCGGACCCTTCGGTCCCTCCGGCACGGGCTTGCCCGGCACGCTGGTCCGCTGGTAGCGCGAGACGTCGCCGCCTGTGGCGTAGGTGGACTTGCGATCGACCGGCATCGACGCGATCTGCGCCAGAGCGGTCTTCTCGGCGTTCGGATCGGTGCCGTCGGGCAAGTTGACGCTGCCGCTGGCGATCGCCGCGTCGAGGTCCGCCGTGGTGTCGGCGATCGAGCGCAGCGACAGGCTGAGCGCGCCGACGGTCTGGGCGACCTGAATCTTCTCGGCGATCTTCGGCGTCACCTCGATGGTCACGTTGGCAACGCTTCTTACTACCGGCTTGCCGCTTTCGTCGAGCGCTGTCGTGCGCTTGTCAGTGGCGAGCACGCGGACGTTCCGCACGATCGTTTCGGAGACCTTCAGCGGGTCACCGTCGCCGCCGCCGCTGACCGACTGGGTCAGCATCACGTCGACGCGGTCGCCGGGAAAGATGAAGCCGGAAACGGAGGACTGCGCGTTCACGGGCACCGTGATGGCGCGCATGCCCGGACCAAGGGCGGCGGCCAGGAAGCCACGATCACCCGGCTTGATCAGCGCGCCCAGAGTGACGGGCTGGCCGGCGGTGATCGCGTTGCGCACCACGCTGCCGGCAAGGCTGGTCGGCTCGACCTTGCCCTGAAGGAAGTAGGCGTCCTCGACGAGATCCTTGGGCCACGGCTGGAAGCGGAAGCTCTCCGCATCGATGATGGTGCCGACTGGCAGCGCCTTGACGGCGACCAGAACCTGCGGTCCGGTGGCCACCGGCATTGCCGCGGCGTCGACCTGTGGCGTGCTCGACGCGCTGAACATGTTGCGGGCCAGAAGGGCCGTCGCGATCGCGATGACCAGCGCCCCCACCAACAGCGCTACTCTCTTAGCATCCATGACGAAATTCGCCTCCTCCACCGGGTTCCCCCGAACCCGGGCCTGCACTCATCAGGCAAAATGGTTAAAATATCGTTCGCCAACGACCCACAGGCCGGCGAGCGCGATGGCAACGCCATAGGGCACCTCCGGCGCGCCGGCGCGTTTCCGGACGCGGTGCTCGACCACGGTGACGAGCGTCACGACACCGCCCAGCAGGGCCATCAGCACCAGCATCGCCAGCATCGCCTGCCAGGGAAACCAGAGGGCGAGGGCACCGAGCAGCTTCACGTCGCCGCCGCCCATCATCCCGATGGCGAACAGGCCTGCGAATACCGCGAATATGCCGAGGCCCAGCGCGACCTGCAGCGCGACGTCGGGCCACAGCGGCAGCCCGCAGGCAAGCCAGTAGGCGGGAGCCAGCAATGCAACGGTCAGGTTGAGCCGGTTGGAGATGATGCGGGAGCGCATGTCGGTAACGGCCGCGGCGACCAGCAGACATGCCAGCACCCCAGGCAGCACCATGCGTAAAAATTCCCCCGACATGGGAAAGGGTCTAGACCCCATGCCTTACCAAACCGTAACCATGCGCCCGATGGAATCGCCCCGCCCAGACCGTCGCGCATGGCCCGCAGACGGCACGCTCGATCACTGGTCCGTACCCGATGATGGGTGGCCGCTCCGCCGCCTGCGCATCGGCAACGGCACGCGCGGGCGCATGCTCCTGCTCGGCGGCCGGGGCGACATGATCGAGAAGTATCTGGAGCCGGCCGTGCACTGGGCCGCCGCCGGATGGCGCGTCACGACGTTCGACTGGCGGGGACAGGGCGGGTCGGGCCGGTTGCTGCCCCAGCACGGCATCGGCCATTTCGAGGATTTCGGGCGCTGGATCGGCGATCTCGGGGCGCTCATTGCCGACTGGAATGCGGACAGCGACGGGCCTGCCGTGATGGTCGGTCACTCGATGGGTGGCCACTTGCTGCTGCGCGCGCTGGTCGAGGGGGTCGCGCGGCCGGACGCGGCTGTGCTGATCGCGCCGATGCTCGGTCTGCGCAGTGCGCCCATTCCGCAATGGGCTGGCCCTTCGATCGCCCGTGCGATTTGCGCGCTTGGCTTCGGCCGTTGCCCCGCGTGGAAGGAGATGCCGAATTCCGCGCTGCGCCGCTGGCGCCTGACGCATGATGCGGAGCGCTATGCCGACGAGGTGTGGTGGCGCACGCAGACGCCCGAAATCGCCGTCGGCGCGCCGAGCTGGCGCTGGATCGCCGAAGCCTACCGGTCGATGCTGGCGACGGAGCGTTCGCCCCGGCTGTCCCGCATGGACGTGCCGACGCTGGTGATCGGCACCACGGCCGACCGGCTGGTTTCGCCCGATGCCATCGTCCGGGTGGCCGGGCGTCTGCCCGATGCGCGGCTGCATATGTACGGCCCGGAAGCGGCGCATGAGATATTGCGGGAGGCGGACGGCGTGCGCCTTGACGCCTTCGCGCGCATCGATGCCTTCCTCGACGAAAAGGCGCCGATGGCATGACCAGCGCGGACGTCATCATCGTCGGCGCGGGCATGGCCGGGGCCAGCATCGGCGCAGAGCTCGCCGATCTTGGCGCGGACGTGCTGCTGATCGAGATGGAGGACCAGCCGGGCTATCACGCGACGGGCCGGTCGGTCGCGTTCTGGGAGGAAAGCTATGGCGGGCCGGAGGTTCAGCCGCTGACCACCGCCTCCGGCCCGCTGCTGGCCCGGCCGGGCGATGCGATGGGCGGCCGGTCGTTCCTGTCACCACGCGGTGCCGTCCATGTCGGGCGGGAGGAGAGCCGGGGCAGGCGCGACGCGCTGCTCACCGCATTCTCGGGTCAGGTCGTTCTGGACAGCATGGATGTGGCGGAGATGCGGGCCCGTATCCCGGGTCTGCGTCAGGACTGGACTGTCGGCCTTGCGGAACCGAGCTGCGCGGACATCGACGCTGCGGCGCTGCATCAGGCCTATCTGACGCGACTGCGCCGTCGCGGCGCCCGGATCGAGACCGATCTCCGCCTGACCGCTGCGCGCAGGGACGGGCAGGGCTGGCGGATCGAAACGCAGCGGGGGGATATGCTCTCCTGCGCCATGCTGGTGAACGCGGCCGGGGCGTGGGCGGATATCGTCGCGCGGGCGAGCGGAGTGGGGCCCGTTGGCATCACGCCCTTTCGCCGGACGGTCGTCCAGCTGAGAACCGATCCCCGGCCGCCTGTCGACCTGCCCCTCGTCATGGACCTGGAGGAGGGGTTCTATTTCAAGCCGGTCGGTGACGGGCGCATATGGCTGACGCCGCATGACGAGACGCCGTCCGATCCGTGCGACGCCGCGCCGGAGGAACTGTCGATCGCACAGGCGATCGACCGTTTCGAACAGGTGGTCGACTGGCGGGTCGAGGCGGTCGAACGGCGCTGGGCCGGGTTGCGCAGCTTCGCGCCGGACCGGTTGCCGGTCTATGGTTTCGACCCGCTCGCGCGCGGCTTCTTCTGGTTCGCCGGGCAGGGCGGATTCGGCATCCAGACGGCGCCCGCAGCCGGGCTGCTCGGCGCGGCGCTGCTGACCGGTGGCGCGGCCGATGCCGCCATCGGCGCGGTCGATCCCGCGCCGTTCGACCCGGGCAGGTTCGAATAGGCACCTGTCGCCGGGGCTGGCATTCGTTACGGGGGCGGGCTAGTCTCGAACGTCCTCAGCAACGGGAGACCATAGAGTGGCGCACAAGTTCGTGATCGAGAAGAACAAGGCTGGCGAGTTCGTCGCAAAGTTCAAGTATAACAGCGAGATCATTTTCTGGACCGAGGGTTACACCAGCAAGGCCTCCGCCCGGAATGCCATCGAATCCATCCTGAAGAACGGGCCGGGCGCTCCCGTCGAGGAAGACTGACGAAGGTTCGGGGGCGGCGCGGCCGCTGGCTTCGCGCCGTCCTCCTTCCCTCCGCGGCCGGCGGCCCTCACCTGCTACTGGCCCTCACCTGCTACTGGGTCGCCACGCTTTGCGTATAATCGATGCGGATGCGCACCCAGGCGCCGACCTGCTGGCGTCCGTTGACCCGCGGCGGCATCACCATGAACTGCCATGCGGCGAGGCGGACGGCCCGCCCGAAGCCTGATCCCACGGGCGATTCGCCCAGAACCTGGCAATTATCGACATGGTAGTTCTCGACCGTCTTGCACGCGACGAGGCCCCATCCCTGACGCGGCGCGTTGGCAGGCAGGTAGCCGGAGAGTTCCGCATGGGTCGGGCGCCGATACCATTCCGCGTCGAACAGCTCGACGCCGCCCGGTCCTTCGCCGGGGCCCTGGACCGCCGCGCTCGCGCCGCCGCCGGCTGATCCGCCGTCGGCCTTCTCGCTGTCGGACTTCTGGGGCAGGCGGCCGATATCGGCCGATGCCATGTCTGCACGGCTCATCTGCAGGAAGGACGGCGCGGCGACGCGGGGCACCGGTATCGGCTCGACCTCGCGCGGGCGCGTGACCTTGGTCTTCGGCGTTTCCTGCTTTTCCGTCTGTTTCTTCTCCTCGGCCTTTTTCTCGCCCTTCTTCTTGTCCTGCGACGGTTCGGCGGACAGGTTGAAGGTCGCCAGCCCCCGGTCGTCACCGACCTGCTGCATCTGCACGAACGTCTGCTTCAGCAGGAGCAGGATGATCAGCAGGTGGATCGCGATGGCGAGGATCAGCGCGATCGCGCGGCGCGTGAGCAGCCGTTCGCCCCGGTCCCGCCGTTCGCGCCAAAGGCGCATCATGTCATATGTTCCCCCGTCGCGCGTGCGGGGCAGCGTCATGGGGTCACCGGAACCGTTCCGCCGCGGCGCAGGCGAGGCCGTCGGCGCGCTCGTTCTCCGGATGGCCTGCATGGCCCCGGACCCATTTCCAGTCGATCTGATGCCGGTGCGTGGCCTCCAGCAATGCCTGCCAGAGCTCCGCGTTCTTGACGGGTTTGCGGTCCGCCGTCTTCCATCCGTTCTTCTGCCAGCCGAATACCCATTTGGTAATGCCGTCCATCACATATTTGCTGTCGGTTGACAGGACGACGCGGCACGGGCGCTTCAGTGCATTCAGCGCTTCGATGGCGGCCATCATTTCCATCCGGTTGTTGGTCGTATCCGCTTCGCCGCCGGAAATTTCCTTCTCATGACTGCCCGAACGGATCACCGCGCCCCAGCCGCCGGGGCCGGGATTCCCCTTGCACGCGCCATCCGTGAAGATTTCAACAGTGGTGAGGTCGTTCATGCGCCGAGCAGTTCCGCTGGGGAGGCGGATGCGTAGAAGTCGAGCCTGCGCAGGAAGGCCAGCGGATCCTTCCGTGTCACGATCGCGTCGGCGGGCGTGTTGATCCAGTCATAGGCGCGGGTCAGCAGGAAGCGCAGCGCCGCGCCGCGGCAGAGCGCCGGAAAGCCCGCGCGCTCGGCATCGGTGAGGCCGAAGGTCTCGTCATAGCCGCCGACCAGCGCGGCCGCGCGATCGGCGTGCCAGATCCCGCCGTCGCTGGAAAAGCACCAGGCGCTGTGCGTCACCGCCAGATCATAGGCGCGGATGTCGGTGCAGCTGAAATAGAAGTCGATGAGGCCGGTGACCGTGTCGCCCAGCATCAGCACGTTGTCGGGGAACAGGTCGGCGTGGATGACCGCGCGGGGAAGGTCCGCCGGCCAGTGCGCATCGAGCCACGCGAGCTCTGCCGCGACCCGTGCGCCAAGGCCCGGCGCGATCTCGTCGAAATGGCTGCCGCACTTGGCCGCGAGCGCGTGCCATCCGGGCAGGTCGAGCGTATTGGGCCGCTCGCCGATGAACCCCTGCGCCGCATCGTGGAGCGCCCCGAGCGCAGCGCCCGCCGCGCGGGTCTGCGCCACCGTCGGCTCGGTCACGGACACGCCGGTCAGAAATTCGATCAGGCAGGCGGGGCGGCCGCCCAGTTGCTGGAGGCGCTGGCCAGACCGGTCGGAAATGAAGCGCGGCACCTTGCAGCCGCGCGCACCCAGATGGTCGAGCAGGTCCATGAAGAAAGGCAGGTCGGCCTCATCCACCCGCTTTTCGTAGAGCGTGAGGATATAGCGCGCGGTGGTGGTTTCGAGCAGGTAGTTGCTGTTCTCGACACCTTCGGCGATGCCCTTGGCGGAGACCAGTTCGCCCGCGTCATAGCGCGTCAGGAAGGCGGCCATGTCCTCGGCCGGAACGTGGGTATAGACAGCCATGACGGGTCAGGCCGCTTCGAGGCCGCGGGGCAGCTTGAACGACATGTTTTCCTGCGCCGTCTCTACCTGCCGCTCCTCGACCTCGAACCGTTCGGACAGGCGGTCGACGACTTCGCGTACCAGCACTTCCGGGGCGGACGCGCCCGCAGTGATGCCGAGCGTGCCGACACCCCACAGCCAGTCGAAGTCGATATCCGACGCCCGTTCGATCAGGCGGGCGGTGGTGCCCTCGCGCTCCGCAACCTCGACGAGGCGCAGGGAGTTCGAACTGTTCGGCGCACCGATCACCAGGATCGCGTCGCACGATGAGGCGATCGCCTTGACCGCCGCCTGCCGGTTCGACGTGGCGTAGCAGATGTCCTCGCCCTTTGGCGCGATGATCGCCGGGAAACGGCGACGCAGCGTCTTCACCACGGCGGCGGTGTCGTCGACGGACAGGGTGGTCTGGGTGAGGAAAGCAAGATTTTCCGGGTCGGCCGGTGCGAACGCCTCTGCGTCGGCGACGGTCTCGATCAGGGTCATCGTTCCTTCCGGCACCTGTCCGAAGGTGCCGATGACCTCCGGATGCCCCTTGTGGCCGATGAACACGATATGCCGGCCCGCCTCGACCTGCCGTTCCGCCTGCCGGTGCACCTTCGACACCAGCGGGCAGGTCGCGTCGAGATAGGCGAGGCCGCGTTCCTCGGCCTTGGCCGGAACCACCTTGGGCACGCCATGGGCGGAAAAGACCACGGGCACGCCGTCGGGCACCTGATCGAGTTCCTCGACGAAGATCGCGCCCTTCGCCTTCAGGCTGTCGACCACATATTTGTTGTGCACGATCTCGTGGCGCACATAGACCGGCGCGCCGAACCGCTCGATCGCGCGTTCCACGATGATGATCGCGCGGTCGACGCCGGCGCAGAAGCCGCGCGGTGCGGCGATGAGGAGGAGGAGCGGCAACTTGTCGCTGGCAGTCTCGGTCATGACGGCGGCTTTACGGTCAAATCACCGGGCTGGCAAATGGCGTTGGGCTGCTGGCGTCGGGCGGAGGGCGCGCTTTCGGTTGCGCCCCCGCAGGGCGATGGATAAGAAGCCCGAAACCCTTCGTCCGCTTCCGCGCGGGGACGGCAGGGCAAGCGATACAAGGCCGGTGATACAAGGAATGCCCGTGACCCCTTCCAGATTCGTCATTGCCGGTCTCACTCTTCTGGCGCTTGCCGGCTGCTCGCGCCGTGGCGAGATCGACACCAGCGGCGGCATCACCACGCTGCGTTCGGCCTGTCCGACGGCGGCGGTGCCGGCGTTCACCGGCGACGTGACGCTGTTCAGCCCGGAGCAGAGCCGGGACGCGAGCGCCATCGACGTGGTCGCGAACATCACCGACCTGCGCTCGACCTGCACGGACGGCGCGCAGTTCTATACCGAGGCGACGTTCCAGGTTCAGGCCCGCCGCAGCGACGCCAGCACCGCGCGGCAGGTGACGCTGCCCTATTTTTCGACCGTCGTGCGCGGCGGCAACGCCGTCATCGCCAAGCGCGTGGGGCAGGTGATCCTCGACTTCCCGGCCGGCCAGTATCGGGCGAGCGCCGTGGCGAAGGCGGGTTCCTATGTCGACAAGGACGCGGCGACGCTGCCCGCCGACATCCAGAAGCGCATCACCGCCAAGCGCAAGCCGGGCGACGAGGACGCGGCGCTCGATCCGCTGGCCCAGCCCGACGTTAAGGCGGCGTTGCAGCGGACCAGCTTCGAACTGCTCATCGGCTTCAACCTGACGCCGGACCAGCTGAAGTACAACGCCACGCGCTGAACGCGGCGCGTCCCGGCCGGACCGATGGCCGTCGGGACTACACTTTTTCGCAAAAGCCTTTAGGGCGGTCGGCCATGTGGGCGGGCCGCCCCGATTGGCCATTATCATTGCTGAGGACGACTGCCTTGACCCTTTACGCCCGTTTCGCGACCTATCTGGATGGCGTGCTGGACCGGCTTGTGCAGGGCGGCGGCTTGCCCGCCGGTCTGGACCGCAAGGCGGTCACGGTCGAACCGCCCCGTGATCCGTCCCATGGCGACCTTGCCACCAACGCCGCGATGGTGCTGGCGAAGCCCGCGGGGACGAATCCGCGCGCGCTTGCCGAGGCGATCGCCGAGGGGCTACGCGCGCTTGAGGAAGTGGCCGAGGTGTCGATCGCCGGGCCGGGCTTCATCAACATGCGCCTGACCGACGCCACCTGGCGGGCGGAGCTCGCCGCGATCCATGCCGAGGGCGCGGACTATGGCCGTTCCGACCTGGGGCGGGGCATCACCGTGAACGTCGAATATGTGTCGGCGAACCCGACCGGGCCGATGCACATGGGGCATTGCCGGGGCGCGGTCGTCGGTGACGCGCTCGCCACCCTGCTCGAATATGTCGGGCACAAGGTGATCCGCGAATATTATATCAACGACGCGGGCGGTCAGGTGGACGTGCTCGCGCGGTCCGCGCACCTGCGTTACCGCGAGGCGCTGGGCGAGGATGTCGGCTCCATTCCCGAGGGGCTGTATCCGGGCGACTATCTCGTGCCCGTCGGCAATGCGCTGGCCGAGGAATTCGGTGCGGTCTATGTCGGCGCGCCCGAGGACGATTGGCTGGCCCTGTTCCGTGCCGAGGCGGTGAAGGCGATGATGGAGATGATCCGCGCCGACCTGGCGCTGCTCGGCATCCATCACGACATCTTCTCGTCCGAGGCGGCACTGCAGGCGGCGGGCAAGCCGGAAGCGGCCGAGGCATGGTTGCGCGCCAACGATCTTGTCTATGACGGCGTTCTGGAAGCACCGAAGGGCGAGACGCCGGAGGACTGGGAACCGGTCGAGCTGCCCCTGTTCCGCTCGACGAAATTTGGCGACGATCAGGACCGGCCGATCCGCAAGTCTAACGGCGCATGGACCTATTTCGGCGCTGACCTCGCCTATCACTTCCAGAAGAGCGAGCATGCCGACCAGATGATCGACATCTGGGGCGCCGACCATGCGGGCACGGTGAAGCGCATCCAGGCGGCCGTCGCCGCCCTGACCGGCGGCAAGACCCGCTTCGACGTGAAGTTGATCCAGATGGTGCGGCTGCTGCGCAACGGCGAGCCGGTGAAGATGTCGAAGCGTGCCGGTAATTTCGTCACGCTGGCCGACGTCGTGCAGGAGGTGGGCAAGGACGTGGTCCGCTTCACCATGCTGACGCGGAAGGCCGACGCGCAGATGGATTTCGACTTCGCGAAGGTGGTCGAGGCATCGAAGGACAACCCCGTTTTCTACGTCCAGTACGCCCATGCCCGGATCGCCTCGCTTCAGCGGAAGGCGGAGGAAATGGGTCTTGTCCTGCCTCCGGCCGACCTGTCCCAACTTGGGACGGAAGAGCTGGAGCTGGTGAAGCGCGCGGCGCAGTTCCCGCGCGTGGTAGAGGGGGCTGCGCAGGCCCGGGAGCCGCATCGTATTGCCTTCTATCTCAATGATTTGGCGGCAGATTTTCATGCATGGTGGAATCTCGGCAACGACCGGCCGGAACAGCGGGCGATCGTCGCCGGTAACCTTCCGGCGACGTCGGCCAGACTGTTCTTGAGTCGGGGAATCGGACAGATTATCCGGAACGGGCTGGCACTGATGGGGGTCGCCGCACTTACGGAGATGCAGTGAATGGGAGAGTATGGGCGCGACAGCCTTGACCTCGATGACGACGACCGGCTGCCCTGGCTGGAACCGGCCGACGAGGACGAAGGCGGCGACGGACTTTCCACACTGAAACTGCTGCTGATCGTGGCGGGGGGCCTCGCGCTGATTGCGCTCGCGGTTCTCGGCATCTGGTATGTGAAGGATCAGAATGCGCGGTCCGGCGGTGGCGACGGCACGCTGATCCAGGCGCCGCCGGGCGATTACAAGGTTGCCGCGAAGGACGCCGACGCCAAGGCATTCCAGGGGGAGGGTGACGCCACCTATCCCGTGAGCGAGGGGCAGGACCGCGGCGGCCGCATCGATCCGACGCGCCTGCCTGAAGTCCCGGTGACCGGCGGCGGAGCGTCCCCGGCCGATTCGAAGGGCACCAAGGGTGCGAACAAGCCGTCGCAGCGCGTGACCGCGCCGGTCGGCCCCGCGACTCCGGCCGAAACGGGCAAGGCGAACGGCGCCGGTCCGGCGTCCGCGGGCGGCCCGATGATCCAGCTTGGCGCCTATGGCAGCGAGGCGGTGGCGAAGGATGCCTGGTCGCGCCTGTCGAAGCGTTTCGCCTATCTGGCGCCGCTCGGCACCTCGATCGAGAAGGCGACGGTCGGTAACGCCACCTATTATCGCCTGCGTGCGATCGCGCCGAGCGCTACCGAGGCGAGCCAGTTGTGCGGACGGCTGAAGGTCGCGGGCGAAAGCTGTCTGGTGGTCCGCTGACCGGACAGCTTTCCGGCATGGCGTATGATGCTTCCACCGGGGCCTGACTGGCCCTAGGATGGGGGCATGTTCGATCGTACCGGTTACCTGTCATGAAGCCCGTCATCTTCGGCCTGTCCGCCGACACGCTGACCCGGGAGGAAAGCACCTTCTTCCGGGAGGCCGAGCCCGCCGGATACATCCTGTTCCGCCGCAATGTGACGGACAAGGCGCAGTTGCGGGCGCTGACCGACGCGCTGCGCGATCTGCATGGCCGCGATGACCTGCTGATCATGATCGATCAGGAAGGGGGGCGGGTGGCGCGGATGCAGCCGCCGGTCTGGCCCGCCTTCCCGCCCGGCTCGGTATTCGACGCGCTGTACGATGTCGCCCCGGCGAGCGCGATTACGGCCGCGCGGGCCAATGCGGAGGCGATCGCCGTGACCTTGCGGGAATGCGGCATCACCGTGAACGCGCTGCCGCTGCTGGACGTGCGGCAGCCGGGCGCCAGCGACATCATGGGCGACCGGACGCTGGGCGCGGAACCGATGCGCGTGGCGGCGCTCGGCCGTGCCGTGCTCGACGGCCTGAAGCGCGGCGGCGTCGTCGGCATCGTCAAGCATATGCCGGGCCACGGCCGCGCCACAGTCGACAGTCACCTCGAATTGCCGACGGTCGAGGCCGACGCAGCGGCGCTGGAGACCGATCTTGCCCCGTTCCGCGCGCTCAGCGGCGCGCCGATGGGGATGACCGCCCATATCGTCTATACTGCCTGGGACGCAGAACGCCCGGCCAGCCTGTCGCCCGACGTGATCGGCCCGATCATCCGGGATGCGATCGGCTTCGACGGGCTGCTGATGTCCGACGACCTCGACATGAAGGCGCTGAAGGGCGACATTCCGGCCCTTGCCGCAGGGGTCGTGGCCGCCGGTTGCGATCTGGCTCTCAACTGCTGGGGCCGGATGGACGAGATGACCGGTATCGCGAACGCCCTGCCGGATATCCGCCCCGAATCGCGCGCGCGGCTCGACCGGGCAATGGCCACGATTTCCGGCACGCCCGATCCCGCGCCGCTCGATGCGTTGCTCGCGCGCCGCGACGCGTTGCTGGCGCTTGCCTGAAATGGACGACCTCTTCATCGCGCCGACGCCGCCGGGGCCTGAAACGCTGACCCTGACGTTCGATGCGTGGGAGGGGCCCCTTGACCTGCTGCTGGCGCTGGCGCGAACGCAGAAGGTCGACCTGCGGGAGATTTCCATCCTCGAACTGGTGGAGCAATATCTCTCGTTCATCGACAATGCCCGCGAACTGCGGCTGGAGTTGGCCGCCGATTATCTGGTGATGGCGGCGTGGCTCGCCTATCTGAAATCCAGCCTGCTGCTGCCCCGCGATGAGCAGCAGGATCCCTCGCCGGAGGAACTGGCGCTGCGGCTCCAGCTTCGTCTCCAGCGGTTGCAGGCGATGCGGGAGGCGGGCGCGCGGCTGATGGCGCGTGATCGCGTCGGGCGCGACGTGTTCCTGCGACCGGCGCCGGAGGGGTTGCGTACGATCCGCGCCGTCCGGTGGGACGCGCGGCTGTTCGACCTCATTCAGGCATATGGGCAGGTGCGGGCCCGCACGCAACCCGCCGTCCATGTCGTGTCGCGCAGGCCGGTGATGACGCTGGACGTCGCGATCGAGCGGGTGAGCGCCCTTGTCGGGGAAAGGCTGGACTGGGCGTCGCTCGAATCCTTCCTGCCCGAACATGCCGGACCGGCCCTGCGCCGTTCCGCTCTTGCCAGCAGCTTCGTCGCTGCGCTTGAACTCGCGCGGCAGGGGCGGGTGGACATCCGGCAGGACGGCATATTCGCGCCGCTTTACCTGCGCGCGGCACAGGGCGACGGCTCGGCCCGGACACCGCCCGCATGAGCCCGGACCCGGACGATTTCGCGCGGGTGGTGGAGGCGACGCTGTTCGCTTCGGAAGAGCCGATGAGCGTCCGGGACATCATCCGCCATGTGGGGGAGGGCGATGTCGAGGGTGCGCTTGCCCGGCTTGCGGACGATTATGCGGGGCGGGGCATCAATCTGGTCGGACGGGGCGGTCGCTGGCACTTCCAGACGGCGGCCGACCTGGCGCACATCCTGCGGCGCGAGCGGGAGGAGCCACGCCGCCTGTCGCGTGCGGGCATGGAGACGCTGGCGATCATCGCCTATCATGAGCCGGTCAGCCGGGCGGAGATAGAGGCCATTCGCGGCGTTCAGGTGGGCAAGGGGACGATCGATGTGCTGATGGAGGCGGGCTGGATTCGGCCCGCCGGCCGGCGCGAGGTGCCCGGGCGTCCGCTGATCTACGCGACGACGCCCGAATTCCTCACTCATTTCGGGCTCGGCAGCCGCCGTGACCTCCCCGGGATAGAGGATCTTCGCGCCGCCGGACTGCTCGATCCGGTGGACCTCGCGATGGCGGGCTATGACGGTCAATCCGTTCTGGAAAATGACCCTGAAGGCGACTAGATAGGGCCTTCGTCTTGGGAGATTTGTGATGGGTTCGTTTTCAATGATGCACTGGATCCTCGTGATCCTCGTGCTCGTCCTGCTGTTCGGCGGTGGCCGCATTTCCGGCCTGATGGGGGACGTGGCCAAGGGCATCAAGAGCTTCAAGAAGGGTATGGCCGACGACGATGACGACATCCCCGCCGCACGCCCGGCGCAGAAGATCGAGGCGCAGCGCGCGCCCGAGCAGCCGGCGGCGACCGTGAAGGAAGAGCACAAGCAGGCTTGATCCCATATGGTCCGGGGGCGCCCGCCGCAGTGGCGGCGGCCCCTCCGGGCGCAATCATCGCATCGCCCTGATGGCGTGGGAACCTTCCCGCGCGGCGCGGTGCCCAAGGCCGGGGTCGCATGTTCGATATAGGTTCGACCGAATTTCTGCTGATCGTCATCGTTGCCGTGATCGTGATCGGCCCGAAGGATTTGCCGCGCGCGCTCTACAAGGTCGGGCAGGTCGTGGGTAAGGGGCGGGCGATGGCGCGCCATTTCCGTACCGGCATCGATGCGATGATTCGCGAGGCAGAGCTCCAGGAACTGGAGAAGAAGTGGGCCGCGCAGAACGAGCGGATCATGGCCGAGCATCCGCCGGAAACCGCGACGGAGGAGCCGCACGCCGCGCTGCCGGCGCCCGAAGCCGTAACGCCCGCCGAGACGCAGAGCGCCTTCCCCGGATTTCCGGAAGCCTCGTCGCCCGGGGCCGATGAGCCGGTGAAGGATGGACCGGTAAAGGACGGGCCGTCAGCATGAGGGAAATCGACGACAGCAAGGCCCCGTTGCTGGAGCATCTGATCGAGTTGCGCGGGCGCCTCCTGAAATGCGTATGGGCGCTCGCCCTCTGTTTCGCGGTCTGTTTCTATTTCTCCGAGCAAATCTTCGCCTTTCTGGTGCAGCCGCTGCGCGAGGCGTTCGGCGACGGGAACGGACGGCTTGTCTATACCAAGCTGTACGAGGCGTTCTTCGTCCAGTTGAAGGTCGCGATCTTCGCAGCCTTCTGCCTCGCGTTCCCGATCATCGCGAACCAGCTTTGGGCGTTCGTCGCACCGGGCCTCTATGCGAAGGAGAAGAAGGCGCTGCTGCCCTTCCTGATCGCGACGCCAGTGCTGTTCCTGATGGGCGCGTCGCTCGCTTACTACATCGTGATGCCGACGGCGTTTCACTTCTTCTTGCAATTTCAGGGGAATAGTGGCGGCCTTCAGGTGGAGGCACTGCCCAGCACCGACGCGTATCTGACGCTCGTCATGCAGTTCATTCTGGCGTTCGGCATCAGCTTCCTGATGCCGGTGTTGCTGATGCTGCTGAACCAGGCGGGAATCGTCTCGCGCGCCCAGCTTATCGGGCTGCGTCGCTACATGATCGTTGCCGCCTTTGTGGTCGCGGCCGTGCTGACGCCGCCCGATGTCGTGTCCCAGCTGATGCTCGCGATCCCGCTCATCCTGCTTTACGAGATCACCATCATCGCGATCTGGTTTACCGACCGCCGGCAGGCGAAGGTGACGGAAGCCGAGGACGCGGCGGAAGCCGCCTGATCCCGGCCCCCGGCGGGGTCGGCATCAGGCGGTTCCGATCCGTTACGATCAGTCGGCGGCGTTCTCCACGGCCTTGCCGGCGCTCTGGACATCCTTGCCCGCGCCCTCGACGGTGTTGCACGCGCTCAGTACCAGCGCGCCAGACAGCAGCAGCGCGGCGACGATCTTCTTCGACATCTCCAGTCTCCTTGACCATTGATCCGTTTTGGCGGCCACGCCGAACGCGGCGGGCGACAGGGGAACAACCCGGCGCGGTTCTGTGCGTTCCGGGGCCGAAACCTTTTTGCGTCGATCGGAGGAGTTTGCCCGTCTGGCCGTCCGTCGGCGTCAGATGCCTGGCGCCAGATACAATGTGGGCTCGGAACGCAGTCGGGGGGGGTGGCGTTCCGAGCCCATTGTGATGGATAGCAAGAGCGGGGGCAAAAGATTTACTATCCGAAGCCAAGAACCATCCACATGCGCGGTGGTTCCCGGATCGCCCAAAAAATTTCCTGAAATTTAATTAAGTAAAAACAGTATCTTGAATGGTTGATCCTTTACTTGGATTAATTTTTTCGGGCCAAGGGGCCGCTGCTTGCCGAAAAATCGGCCTTTTTCCGTGTTGCTGGCCGACTTCCGGCCGTTCCGGCATGTCCCCGGCGGTGTTGCCACCGATGGAACCGCCCGCTCTTTTTGCGGCAATACTTTCCCTTGCTTGGCAAGCCGCCGCGCACTCCCTATTCGAAGCGGCATGGTCGTTCAGAACACACTCGCCCTTATCGGCAACACGCCTCTGGTCCGCCTTGCGGGACCGTCCACAGCAACGGGATGCGACATCTTCGCCAAGTGCGAGTTCGCGAACCCCGGCGCGTCGGTGAAGGACCGGGCCGCGCTCTTCATCATCAACGATGCGGAGGAGAAGGGGCTGCTGAAGCCCGGCGGTATTATCGTTGAGGGGACGGCCGGCAATACCGGCATCGGTCTCGCCCTGGTCGCAAATGCGAAGGGATACAGGACGATCATCGTCATGCCCGAGACGCAGAGCCGGGAAAAGATGGACACCCTGCGCGCGCTCGGCGCGGAACTGGTCACGGTTCCGGCCGCGCCCTATTCGAACCCCGGCCATTTCGTGCACACGTCCCGGCGGATCGCCGAGGAGACGGAGGGGGCGATCTGGGCCAACCAGTTCGACAATATCGCCAACCGCAAGGCGCATATCATCGGCACGGCCGAGGAGATCTGGACGCAGATGGACGGCCGCATCGACGGCTTCACCTGCTCGGCGGGCACCGGCGGCACCATTGCGGGCGTGGGTCTGGGCCTGAAGGCGAAGGATGAGGCGATCACCATCGCCCTGACAGATCCGCATGGCGCGGCGCTGTATGAATATTATGCTCATGGCGAGTTGAAGGCGGAGGGCAACTCGGTCGCCGAGGGTATCGGCCAGGGCCGGATCACCGCCAATCTGGACGGCGCGCCGATCGATACGCAGTTCCGCATTTCCGACGAGGAAGGGCTGGAATGGGTGGGCCGCCTGCTGTCCGAAGAGGGGCTGTGCCTTGGCCTTTCGTCCGGCATCAACGTTGCGGGCGCCGTCGCGCTCGCGCGGCAACTCGGACCGGGCAAGCGTATCGTCACCATCCTGTGCGACACCGGCTTCCGCTATCTCTCGACGCTGTACAACCGCGAGTGGCTCGAAACCAAGGGCTTGACGGTGTTCCCCTGGCTGAAGCAGAATGGCTGACGTCGTTAAGGGTCGCGACGGCAGGTAGAAGGACCAGGGATGGTCGACAGTCCACGCAAGCAGGAAGGCCTGCAACGCGTGCAGATCGGGCTTACCGGTCTGGCGGGCGTGGTGCTGCTCGTCGGTCTTGCCAACATCGTGATCGAGAAGGCGCGGCTGGACGAGCGCACGATGCCGCCGCCGGTCGTCCCGACGATCGCCAATGTCGAGGATGTGAACGCGGTGGCCGCGCCCAAGGAGCCGCTGGCGGAGCTTGGCGTCACGCCGTCCGCCGAGCAGCCCGCCGCCCAGGTCGTCCCGGACCTTCAGCCCGATCCCAATATCCGCAAGCCCATGGATCGGGACCCGCAGCAACAGCCGTCGAACTGACCGCCTGATCCCGTGCAGACGATGATCCGTTCCGCTGCCCTTGGCGGCCTCCTGATCGGATTCCTGCTCGCTGGCACGCTGCTTGCCGGTCTTTCCTTCGGGGGCGGGCTGGTGAACGGGCAGGCCGACCCCGCCGCATGGACCGGCATTGCCGGTGCGGCGATGGTGCTGCTGGGCTGGCTGTGCGTGACGGTCCGGCCGCGCTGGCGCGTTCCGCTGCTGCTGTGTGCGGGTCTTGGTACGTTCGTCGCCATCCTGACGCTTTGCGGCGTGGCGGCGGACGTGGTGCCGGGCGCGCGCCTCCTGTGGCTGGCCGGTGGCATGGTGGTCGCACCGGTGCTTGCCATCCTTTGCGCCCGCTCGCTTTCCGGCGCCGGACGGGCCGTTGTCCTCGTTCTCCTTGCTGTTCTTGCCCTGCTCGCGGGGCGCTTGCCCGACGGGATGGGACGTGGCGAGCGACCGGCTGCCGTCCGTCCCGCATTGGGTGTCGTGACCGCGCTTCCGCTGTTCTGGCGCGAGGGGCGCCGCGAACATGCGCCTATATTGGCCGCGCTCGACAGCGCATTCTCGGTCAGGGCGGTCGATCGGATCGCGGCAGACAGCCTGTCGGGCGTGGACCATCTGCTGATCGCGCAGCCGCGCCCGCTGGCCCCGGCAGAGCTTGTCGCCCTCGACGCGTGGGTGAGGGGCGGGGGCAAGGCGGTGATCCTGGCCGATCCGCTGCTGCTCTGGCCGACGGGCCTGCCGCCGGGCGATCGGCGCAGTCCGCCGTCGACCAGCCTGCTCGATCCGCTGCTCGTACATTGGGGGCTGTTCCTCGCCCCCGTCCAGCCGCAGGATATCCAGCCCGCGCGCCGCTTCCTCGACGGCGGGGCCCTTCTGCCGGTCGCCGGTGTCTCGCGCTTCACGCGAAGGGGCGGGCCGTGCCGCCTTGGCGAGGACGGGCTGGTCGCGCTCTGCGGGATCGGCAAGGGGGCGGTGCGTCTGGTTGCGGACGCCGACCTGCTCGACGACCGGTTGTGGCTGGCCGATCCGGCGCGGTCCACGGCGCTTTCCGCGCGCGCCGGTGACACGCCCGGCCTTCTCGTCCGCTGGCTGGCCGATCCGCTCGACGCCGCTCCTGTCGCGCCCGGTGCGCCATGGGCGCGCAGCATGCTGGCGATCGCGCTGGGTCTGCGCGCGGCCCTTCTCGTCGGGATGGCCTGGGTCATTCTGGGGGCGGTGATGATCGGCCGCAGGGAAAGGCCGGGAGGAACAGGGAAGCGGATGGGAAAAGCCGGGAAAGAGGATGCGGAAGGGAGAACGCAATCGGAACATTGAAATGATCGTGGCTGGGAAACCCCGGGAAAACCGGGTCTGAACTGTTTTTCCCAGCTATTCCCAAGATTTCCCCTTTTCTCCCAGGCCTTCCCTTGGTATTGAAGATGCCACTGGGGCAGTTCAGGCCATGCGATTCCACCTGAACGGACAGCGGTTCGCATCCGCTTGTCCGTGGGGGAAGGCTTTGCCCCTGAAAGGCGAAGGGCGGACTTTCAGAGGGTGTCGGGCGTTAATCTCTTCTCGGGCAATGCCTTCAGCGCCTGCGACAGCAAGGGTCGCTTCGTCCTGCCCCTCGACATGCGCAAGATGGTCAAGGCCGCCAGCGCCGGCGACAATCGCCTCTGCGTCGACATCCATGAAAAGCACGGCTGTGCGGTCGGTTTCGGCCTCTCCTACAAGGGGATGCTGGAGGATGAGATCGTCAAGAATGTCGAGGCCGCCCGCGCCCGCGGTGACGACTATGATGCCGATACGGCCCGTGAAATTGCCTTCTCCTCAATGGAGGAGCTGAATTTCGACGATGGCGGCCGCTTCTTCCTTCCCGCCGAAGTGCGTGAGTTCGCCCAGATCGACGACAGTATCATGTTCCTCGGCGTCGGCCGCTATATCCAGATGTGGAAGCCCCAGGCCTATCTGGACTATCCCGCCGGTCGCGAGGTCATCAAGGCGCGCGTGCGCAAATATCTCGCCGAGCGGGAAGGGGGTGGCAAATGAGCCAGTCCTCCGTGGCCCCTCACGTCCCGGTCCTGCTCGCCGAAGTACTCGACGCGCTCGCCATCGCCCCCGGCGAACTGCATGTCGACGGCACGTTCGGTGCGGGTGGATACAGTCGCGCCATGGCGACGCGTGGTGCGCGGGTATTCGCCTTCGATCGCGACCCCGACGCGATCGCGCGCGGCCGGTCGGTCGTCGAGGACGTGCCCTCCATCACCCTTATCGAAGGCGAGTTTTCCCGTATGCAGCCGCTGCTCGTCGAGCGTGGCATTGCCCGGGTGGATGGCGTGACGCTGGATATCGGCGTGTCCTCGATGCAGCTGGATCAGGCGGAGCGCGGCTTCTCGTTCCAGGCGGACGGGCCGCTCGACATGCGGATGAGCCGGGCGGGCACGAGTGCGGCCGAGTTCCTGAATGCCGCGCCGGAGGAGGAGATTGCCGACGTCCTCTATCGCTATGGCGAGGAGCCGCGCTCGCGCCGTGTCGCCCGTGCGATCGTCGCTGCACGCCCGCTTGCGCGTACCGGCGAGCTGGCGGCGGTTGTCCGCCGCGCCCTTGGTCACAAGCCCCATGACAAGAAGGACCCGGCGACCCGCGTGTTTCAGGCGATCCGCATTCATCTCAACCGCGAACTGGAGGAGCTGGAGCAGGGGCTGGAGGCGGCCGAGCGCCTGCTCGATGCCGGTGGGCGGCTCGCCGTCGTCACGTTCCACAGTCTGGAGGACCGGATCGTCAAGCAGTTTTTCCGCCGTCGCAGCGGCGGCGAAGGCGCGGGGTCGCGCCATCGGCCCGAGCAGGCGGCCGCAGCGCTGCCGACATTTGCCAAACCCGCCAAGGCGGTGCGTCCCGGTGCGGCCGAACTGGCCGCCAATCCGCGCGCGCGATCGGCGACGCTGCGCAGCGCGGTAAGGACCGCCGCCCCGGCGTGGACAGGTGCGGAGGTGCGGTCATGATCGCGGTCAAGCGGCTTCAGAGCGTCCTGTGGGTGTTGCTCGTCACGCTGGGCGCGTTGTCGGCCTATCTGGTCTCGCTGCGCGTTGGCGCGGAAAGCAACGAGTTGGCGAAGGTCCGCGCGCAGGTCTCCGCCACCCGCAACGACATCCGCTATCTGGAGACGGAATTCAGCGCGCGCGCCAGCCTGCGCCAGCTCGAGCGCTGGAATGCCGAGGATTTCCGTTATTCCGCACCGACCGCGACCCAGTATCTGGAGGGGGAGCGTGCGCTCGCGCATCTGGACGGGCTTCAGCCCAACGGGCCGGTCTATGTCGCCCCGCCGGTGATGGTCGCGATGGTCGAAAAGCCGTCGGACCTGCCGTCCGCGACCCAGACCGACGCCAGCAGTCCCGCTCCGGCGCAGGTGCGCAGCGACGGTCCCGACGCCCGCACCGCGCCGGTCGCCGCCGCGATCGCGCAGATCGCCGCGCGCCCCTCCGCCGCCAAATCGGACAAGAGTCCTCTCCTGGCGGACGCGCGGACGCCCAAGGGCAGGGCTTCGAAGGATGATGCCGACGGCGCGGTCAAGTCCGCCCGCAGGGCGAAGGGCGAGAAGGAAGTGCGGCTGGCGAGCGTTTCGGTTGAAAAGCCGGCCGTCAAGTCCGCCTCCCGCAATGTCGCGCGCATGGCCATGCTCGACGCGAAGCTGCTCGATGACGGCACGCTGGGGGACATCAGCGCCCGCGCGGCGCGCGAGCGCCGGAAGGGAGGGCGCTGATGGCGACCATCGTCATCCGGTCTGATCCGCCGCGCATGAGCGGCGAGCGCGTGAACATGGTGGCGCTGGCGCATCAGCGCCTGATGCTGCTGCTGGTGCTGTTCGTGGTGGCGACCAGCCTGATCGCGTGCCGCCTCACGTGGATGGGCGTCTTTTCCGGCGCCGGGCGTGGTGTCGTGGCGGCCAGCGGCATGCCGCCGCGCGCCGACATCGTCGATCGTAACGACGTGCCGCTGGCCCGGACGATGGACGGCTGGGCCATTTCCGTGCGTCCCAAGCGGCTGATCAGCGACCCGCGCGAGCTTGCCCGCAAGCTGCACGAGATTTTTCCGGACGAGAGCGAGGCGGCGTTCCTGCGCAAGGTGACCGGTAAGGGCTGGGCTTATCTGCGGCGCCGTGCGTTGCCGGAGCAGGTCGCGGCGGTGAATGCGCTCGGCGAACCGGGCATCGAGTTCCCGCGCGAGAAGGAGCGCATCTACCCGCAGCGGACCCTCGCCGCGCACATCCTCGGTTTCGCGTCGATGGACGGCACCGGCGGCATGGGCGTCGAGGCGGCCTTCAACGATCGCCTGACCGATCCTGCCAGGCGCGGCGAGCCGTTCCGCCTGTCCGTGGACAGCCGGGTTCAGGCGGCGCTGGAAAGCGAGCTCAACGCCCAGATGATTTCGCAGCAGGCGCGCGGCGCGGCGGGCATCATCCTCGACGCCAATACCGGCGAGGTGATCGCCATGGCGTCGCTGCCGGTGTTCGATCCCAATAAGCTGGACGCCAACCCGGAGGCGCGGCGGAACGATGTCGTGCAATCGCGCTACGAACTCGGATCGACCTTCAAGCCGCTGTCGATCGCGGCGGCGATGGATGCGGGCACGGTCACCTCGATGGCCAAGCGCTATGATGCGACCGCGCCGCTTCAGGTCGCGGGCTTCCGGATCAAGGACGACCATCCGCTCAAGCGCTGGCTGAACGTGCCCGAGACGCTGGTGCATTCCTCCAATATCGCGACCGCGCGGATCGCGGACGAGATGGGGCCGGAACCGCTGAAGAAGCTCTATCGCTCGCTGGAATTCGACAGCCGGCCGTCGATCGAACTGCGCGAACGCGCCCGGACGCTGTGGCCCGCCAACTGGGGCCGGATCACGACGATGACCGTATCCTACGGCCACGGCATCGCCGTTACGCCGCTCCATCTGGCCAGCGCCTATGCCGCGCTCGTCAACGGCGGCATGTGGCGGCCCGCGACCCTGCGCCGGCTGGAACCCAACGAGGTGCCGGAGGGGCGGCGCGTCTTCTCCGCCGCGACCAGCGCCCGCATGCGCCAGCTGTTGCGGATGATCGTCGCTGCCGGTACAGGCAGGAGCGCCGACGCAAAGGGGTATCGCGTCGGCGGAAAGACCGGGTCGGCCGAAAAGCCCTTCGAAGGCGGCTATGCCCACACGTCACTCGTCACAACCTTCGCTGCGGCCTTCCCGATGGACAACCCCAAATATGTCGTTCTCGCGATGATGGACGAGCCGAAGGGCAATGCGGAAACCTTCGGCCTGCGCACCGCCGCCTGGACCGCCGCGCCCGTGGTCAAGCGGGTGATCGAGCGGACCGGGCCGATGCTGGGCGTGATGCCGGACGAGCACCGGGACGTGGACATTTCCGAACTGATGCCCCTGCTCTGGAAAGCGCCGGGAGACAAGGAATGAAGCTGTCGGACCTCGCACCCGGCGGCGGCGACGCCGCCGTCACGGGTTTCGCGATCGACAATCGCAAGGTGGCGCCGGGCACAGTGTTCGGCGCCTTTCAGGGTCTGAAGGTCAACGGCGAGGATTTCATCGCCGACGCGGTTGCGTCAGGCGCCATTGCGGTCGTGGCGCGGCCGGAGGCGCGGGTCGAGGGTGCGCTGCACATCGTCGACGCCAATCCCCGCCGCCTGTTCGCGACGCTCGCCGCGCGCTTCTTCGCGCCGTTCCCTGCGGTCACCGTGGCCGTCACCGGCACCAACGGCAAGACGTCGACCGCCGAACTGACCCGCCAGCTCTGGCGGATGATGGGCGAAAAGTCGGCGTCGATCGGCACGCTGGGGGTCACGACCTCCGTCGATCAGGTCTCGACCGGCCTGACGACGCCCGACATCGTCACCTTCCTGTCGAACATGTCCGGCCTCCGCCGCGAGGGCATCACCCATGCCGCGTTCGAGGCGTCGAGCCATGGCCTGTCGCAGTACCGGACGGAGGGGCTGCCGGTCCGCGCCGGGGCGTTCACCAATCTCAGCCGCGACCATCTCGACTATCATGGCGACATGGACAGCTATTTCGACGCCAAGATGCGGCTGTTCGATGAGGTTGTCGCGGACGACGGCACCGCCGTGCTGTGGGCCGACGACGAATGGTCCGCCAAGGTCTCCGAACGCGTTGCGAAGCGGGGGCTTCGCGTGCTGCGTGTCGGCGTGCGGGGAGAGGCGCTGCGCCTCGTCAACCGGACGCCGACCCAGCTTGGACAGGCGCTGACCGTGGAGGTCGGCGAGGCATTGGGCGGCGGCATGCACAAGGTCGCACTGCCGCTGATCGGCGCCTATCAGGCGGCCAACGCCCTGACCGCCGCCGGCCTGGTGATCGCGACCGGCGGCGACCCGGCGAAGGTGCTGGCGCTGCTCGGCCGCGTGCAGCCGGTGCGGGGCAGGCTCGAACGCGCCGTCATCACGAAGGCCGGTGCGCCGGTCTATGTCGATTATGCGCATACGCCCGACGGTCTGCGTGCCGCGATCGAGGCGCTGCGTCCGCATACGAAGGGCCGGCTGATCACTCTGTTCGGCGCGGGCGGGGACCGTGACGCGGGCAAGCGGCCGCTGATGGGCAAGGTCGCCGTCGAACTGTCCGATGCTGTGATCGTCACCGACGACAATCCCCGGTCGGAGGAACCCTCGGCCATCCGCGCGGCGATCATGGCGGGCGCGTCCGGTGCGCAGGAAATCGGCGGCCGCCGCGCCGCGATCGCGCAGGCTGTTGCCATGGCCGGTGCGGACGATATCGTGCTGCTCGCCGGCAAGGGGCATGAACAGGGACAGATCATCGGCGACCGCGTCCTTCCTTTCGACGATGTGACCGTCGCGCGCGAGTGCGCGTCGTGATGCCGCTCTGGACCGCCGAAGAGATCGCGCGTGCGACGGGCGGCGCCGCGTCGGCATCCTTCGACGTCGCGGGGGTCGCTTTCGACAGCCGGGAGATCGGCCCGGGCGACCTGTTCGTCGCCATGAAGGGCGAACATGCAGACGGCCATGCGTTCGTCGATCGCGCCTTCGCGGCCGGCGCTGCGGGCGCGCTGGTCTCTCAGCCCGTCGATCATCCGCACGTGCTGGTCCAGGATGGCCTCGCCGGGCTGGAGGGCATGGCCCGCGTGGCGCGCAGCCGGACGCCGGCGAAGGTGATCGGCGTGACCGGCTCGGTCGGCAAGACCAGCACCAAGGAGGCGCTGTTCGCCGCGCTGGACCGCGCGCAGCCCGGCGCCGTTCACCGGTCGGTGAAAAGCTACAACAACCATGTCGGTGTGCCGCTCAGCCTCGCCCGCATGCCCCGGCACACGCGCTATGGCGTGTTCGAGATGGGCATGAACCATGCGGGCGAACTGGCGTCGCTGACCCGGATCGTGCGTCCGCACGTGGCGATCGTCACGGCGATCGCGCCCGCGCATATCGAATTCTTCGGTACGGAAACGGCGATCGCGCAGGCCAAGTCCGAAATCTTCGAGGGGCTGGAGCCCGACGGCGTCGCCATCATCCCGTTCGACAGCCCGCACTGCGCGCTGCTCCGGGAGAAGGCGGAACGGCACGCAGGGAAGGTGCTGACCTTCGGTTTCGGCAAGGGCGCCGATGTGCGCGCCGTCGAGACGGTGCCTGCCTCGCAGGGCGGCACGCTGATCACCGCGCGCCTGCCCACAGCCGAGCTGTGCTGCACGATCGCCTCGCCCGGCGAGCATTGGGTGTCGAATGCGCTGGCCGTGCTGGCCGCGGTGGAGGCCGTGGGCGGGGATCTGGCGGCTGCCGGTCTGGCGCTCGCCGAGCTGGCGGGCATGCCGGGTCGGGGCGCACGCGCGATCGTGCCGGTGGCGGGCGGCGAGGCGTTGCTGATCGACGAGAGCTACAACGCCAATCCATTGTCGATGAGCGCCACGATCGGCCAGCTCGGCAAGGAAAAGGCGGATCGCCGGATCGCGGTGCTGGGCGCGATGAAGGAACTGGGATCGAAGAGCGCGGAACTGCACGCGGGGCTCGCCGCTCCGCTCGTCGCGGGCCATGTTGACTATGCGATCCTGGTCGGCGAGGAGATGGCGCCGCTCGCGGACGCGCTGAAGGGCGGCATCCCCCTGGCGCATGTTCCCGACGCGGCGGCGGCCACCGATCTCCTGGAAACGGAGATGCGGGCGGGCGACGCCATTCTCGTCAAGGGTTCCAATAGTGTCGGCCTGTCGCGGCTCGTCGCGGCGGTGACCGGCGGAGATAATGCATAATGCTCTACTGGCTGGCGCAAACGCTGGACTTTCACGGTATTCTGAACCTCATCCGGTATCTGAGTTTCCGGACCGGCGCGGCGATCGCGACCGCGCTGTTCCTGGGCCTGTTCATCGGCCCCCGCTTCATCGGCTGGCTGCGTGTGCGGCAGGGCAAGGGGCAGCCGATCCGGACCGACGGACCGCAGAGCCACCTCGCCAAGCGCGGTACGCCGACCATGGGCGGACTGATGATCCTGACCTCCGTCGTGGTGTCGGTGCTGCTGTGGATGAACCTGTCGTCCATCTACGTATGGGCCTGCATCTTCGTGACGCTCGGCTTCGGCGCGATCGGCTTCCTCGACGACTATGACAAGGTGACGAAGGCGAGCCACAAGGGCCTGTCGGGCAAGTTCCGGCTGGCGGTCGAATTCCTGATCGCGGGCGTCGCGGCCTGGCTGATCGTCGGCCAGAACGGCACGGCGCTCTACGTTCCGTTCTGGAATGGCCCGGCGATCGACCTCGGCCCGTTCTACTTCGTCTTCGCCGCGTTCGTGATCGTGGCCTTCGGCAATGCGGTGAACCTGACCGACGGTCTCGACGGGCTTGCGACCATGCCCGTCATCATCGCCTGCATGGCGTTCATGATGATCGTCTATCTGGTCGGCCGCGCCGATTATGCCGCCTATCTCGGCATTCCGCACGTGCCGGGCGCGGGCGACCTCACCATCCTGTGCGGCGCGATCATCGGTGCGGGACTGGCCTTCCTCTGGTTCAACGCGCCGCCCGCCGCCGTGTTCATGGGCGACACCGGCAGCCTTGCCCTGGGCGGCACCATCGGCGTCATTGCAGTGTCCGCGCATCATGAGATCGTGCTGGGCGTGATCGGCGGCCTGTTCGTGGTCGAGGCGCTGTCCGTCATCATCCAGGTCTTCTTCTACAAGCGCACCGGGCGGCGCGTGTTCCGGATGGCGCCGATCCACCATCATTTCGAGCAGCTGGGCTGGTCGGAACCGACGGTCGTCATCCGGTTCTGGATCGTCTCCTTCGTGCTGGCGCTCGCCGGCCTCGCCACGCTGAAGCTGCGGTGAGGGGGCGATGATCGTCTCGGAGGCTTTTGCCGGAAAGACCTATGCGGTGCTGGGCCTTGCCCGTTCCGGTCTCGCCACGCTCGACACGCTGGTGGCGAGCGGCGCGCGCGTCATCGCCTGGGACACGCGGGAAGAAGCGCGGGCGGCCGTTGCCGACCGGGCGGAGGTCGCCGATCCGCTGACCATCGACCTGTCGGGTTTCGACGGTATCGTGGTGTCGCCCGGCGTCCCCCTCAACCGCCATCCGATCGCGCAGAAGGCGCGGGAAGAGGGCGTTCCCGTCATCGGCGATATCGAGCTGTTCGCGCTGGCGCGCCCCACGCTGCCGCCGCACAAGGTCGTCGGCATCACCGGCACCAACGGCAAGTCGACGACGACGGCGCTGATCCACCACATCGTCGAGCAGGCGGGCTATCCCACCCGCATGGGCGGCAATATCGGCTTGCCGATCCTGGGGCAGGAACCGCTGGAGTCCAACCTCAAGGGGGCGGGCGTCTATGTGCTGGAGCTGTCGAGCTACCAGATCGACCTGACGCACAGCCTCGACTGCGATGTCGCGGTGCTGCTGAACATCACGCCCGACCATCTGGACCGCTATGACGGGTTCGCGGGCTATGTCGCGTCGAAGGCGCGGCTGTTCGCGATGCAGTCGCCCGGGCACGTCGCCGTCATCGCGACGGAGGACGAGCCGAGCCTCCGGATCGCGTCGCAGGCGATCGCGCAACTGCGCGCCGTCGCTTCCTCGTCCGTCGACCGCACGGCGCAGGCGGGCTGGCCATCGCTCCAGGGCCCGCATAACGCCCAGAACGCAGCCGTCGCGATCGCCGTGGCGGAGGCGCTGGGCATCGATCCCGACACCACGCAGGCGGCGCTTGCCAGCTATGCCAGCCTGCCGCACCGGATGCAGCGGGTGGGCGAGGTGAACGGCGTCCTCTACGTCAACGACAGCAAGGCAACGAACCCCGCGTCGACCGCGCCCGCGCTGGCTGCCTATCCGCCCGTTGCGGGTAAGCCCCGTGTCCACTGGATCGTCGGTGGCCTTGCCAAGACCGACAATCTGGACGAGTGCGCGGGCCAGTTTGGCAATGTGAAGCATGCCTACACCATTGGTGAGGCTGGGCACATGTTCGCCGACATCCTGCGCCCGGTCATGCCGGTCGACGATTCGGAAATGCTGCTGACGGCGGTGCGCCGTGCCGCGCGCATCGCCGAACCGGGGGACGTCGTGCTGCTGTCGCCGGCCTGCGCATCTTTCGATCAGTTCCGCGATTTCGAGGCACGGGGCGACGCCTTCGCGGCGGCCGTCGCCGCGCTGGAGGGGTAGGAGCAATGCACGGACGGTGGCAGGGACTGGGCAACCTCAAGCCCAGCAAGATCGCGAAGGGCTTCGGCGGACGTACCGTTCCGCGCGAGCGTACTGCGCTTGCCATCTGGTTCTGGGAAATCGACCGCGTTCTCCTGTCCCTGATCGTCGCGCTGATCGCCATCGGCCTCGTCGCCGTGGCCGCCGCCTCGCCGGTCGCCGCCATCGACCGGTCGACGAGTACCGTTACCGTGACGCCGCTCGTCTATTTCTACCGCCAGCTGATGTGGGTCGGCCTTGGCCTGCCGGTCATGCTGGTCGTGTCGATGCTGCCCCGCACGCAGGCCCGGCGGCTGTCGCTGGGGCTGGGCGCGCTGTTCATGCTGATGCTGCTTCTGGTCCCGATCCTCGGCACGACCGTGAATGGCGCGCGCCGCTGGTTCGAGCTGCCCGGCATGCGCTTCCAGCCCTCCGAATTCCTGAAGCCGGTCTATGTCGTCGCCATCGCCTGGCTGCTGTCGCTGAAGTCGAAGGACCGGACGCTGCCGGTCATCTCCTTCTCCTTCGTGCTGACCGCGCTTATCGCGCTGCTGCTGATGCGCCAGCCGGATTTCGGGCAGACGGTGGTGTTCTGCGCGGTGTGGATGGCGCTGTTGCTGCTGTCTGGCATAGAAATGCGGTGGATGGCCCTGCTGGGCGCGGGCGGCCTGTTCGGCGTTGTCCTCACCTACCTGTTCTACGAGAACGGGCGGCAGCGGATCAACGACTTCCTCGGCATCGGCGTCGATCCGACGACCGGCCCGGATCAGGCGGATCTTGCCCAGCGGACGATCACCAATGGCGGCTTCACGGGCGTCGGTCCGGGCGGCGGACAGGCGAAGTTCCATCTGCCCGAAGCGCACACCGATTACATCTTCTCGGTGATCGGGGAGGAGTTCGGCCTGCTCGCCTGTATCGCCATCGCCTGCGTCTATCTGGCGATCGTCGTGCGCGTGCTGCTGCGCCTGCTGGATGAGGAGGACAACTTCACGATCCTGGCGGCGGCTGGCCTGACAACCGAGTTCGGGCTTCAGGCGGTGATCAACATGGGGGTCAACGCGCATATATTTCCGTCCAAGGGCATGACGCTGCCCTTTATCAGCTATGGCGGCTCCTCTATGCTGGCGCTCTGTTTCGGGGTCGGTCTGTTGCTCGCGTTCACGCGGCGCAATCCCTTCATGGACCGTAATCCCGTCGTCAAATGGAGCGGTCGATGAGTATTTCCCGTCATTTCGTGCTCGCCGCAGGCGGGACCGGCGGCCACATGGTCCCGGCCCATGCCGTGGCGGAGGAACTGATGGCGCGCGGTCACAGGGTTGCGCTGGTCACGGACGAGCGCGGCGCGAAAATCCCGGGACTGTTCGAGAATGCGCAGGTCCATGTGCTGCCCGCCGGGCGCCTGACCGGCAATCCGCGCGGCTGGGTGAAGGGCGTCCGTTCGATCCTCGCCGGGCGCGACATGTCCCGTCGCCTGTACGAAACCTTCCAGCCGACCGTCGTCGTCGGCTTTGGCGGCTACCCGGCGCTCCCCGCCCTGCTCGGCGCGCTCAAGGACCGGATACCGACGGTCGTGCATGAACAGAATGCCGTGCTGGGCCGGGTCAACCGCCTGCTCGCCCGCCGCGTCAGCGCCATCGCCACAGCCTATCCGATCGTCGAGCGCCTGTCGGACCGTCATGCCGATAAGGTGCATCTCGTCGGTAATCCGGTGCGGGAGGAAGTGCTGGCGTTGCGCGACGAGGAATTTCCCGCGCTGACCGACGAAAGCGTGTTCCGCGTGCTCGTGACCGGCGGCAGCCAGGGCGCGACCATCCTGTCGCGGGTCGTGCCGGACGGGCTTGCGATGCTGCCCTTGAGCCTGCGCCGCCGCCTTCAGGTGACGCAGCAATGCCGCGAGGAGGATATCGAGAAGGTGCGGGCGACCTATGCCGAGATGGAGATCCCGGCCGACCTGTCGACCTATATTTCAGACATGCCCGAAAAGCTGTCCTGGGCGCATCTGGTGATCGCGCGCGCCGGGGCCTCGACCCTTGCTGAACTGACCTGTGCGGGGCGTCCGGCGATCCTGGTGCCGCTGCCCAGCGCGATGGACGACCACCAGACCGCCAACGCGCGGGAAATGGTGGAGGCGGGCGGCGCCCGTTCGATCCCCCAGTCGCGCTTCACCCCGGTCGAACTCGCCAAGCAGATGCAGAAGATGGCGATGGAACCCGGCGCGCTCCAGAACGCGGCGAAGCGCGCGCGCGCCTGCGGCCGCCCCAACGCCGCCCGCGACATGGCGGACCTCCTCGAAAGCATCGGCCACGCCCCCATCATGAACGATCCCGTCCCCAGCAGTCCTGCGCCCACCAGCCTGAAGCTTCAGGGGGTTCCGGCATGAGAGGCGTCGCGACCGACATCGGCACGATCCATTTCATCGGCATCGGCGGCATCGGCATGTCCGGCATCGCCGAGGTGATGCATAATCTGGGCTACAAGGTGCAGGGATCGGACGTGGCCGAAGGCTATGTGGTCGAGGGGCTGCGCAAGAAGGGCATTCCCGTGATGATCGGCCACAAGGCCGAGAATCTGGGTGACGCTGCCGTCGTCGTCACCTCGACCGCGATCAAGCGCGGCAACCCGGAGGTCGAGCTGGCGCTGGAGAAGCGCGTGCCGGTCATCCGCCGGGCGGAAATGCTGGCGGAACTGATGCGCCTCAAGTCCACCGTCGCGGTTGCCGGTACGCACGGCAAGACGACGACCACCTCGATGGTCGCGGCGCTGCTGGACGCGGGCGGGGTCGATCCGACCGTCATCAACGGCGGCATCATCAACAGCTACGGCTCCAACGCGCGGCTGGGCAAGAGCGACTGGATGGTCGTCGAGGCGGACGAGAGCGACGGCAGCTTCCTGCGGCTCGACGGCACGCTCGCGGTCGTGACGAACATCGACCCGGAGCATCTCGACCACTATGGTTCCTTCGACAAGGTGAAGGACGCCTTCGTCGAGTTCGTCGAGAATGTGCCCTTCTATGGCGCTGCGATGCTGTGCCTCGACCATCCGGAGGTGCAGGCGATCCTGCCGCGCGTGCAGGACCGCCGGATCGTCACCTACGGCTTTTCGGCGCAGGCCGACATCCGGGGCGAGAATGTCCAGCCGGTGCCCGGCGGCAACCGCTTCGACGTCCAGATCCGCGAGCGTGACGGCGCCGTCCGCCGGATCGAGGGGATTGAGCTGCCCATGCCGGGTCGGCACAATGTGCTGAACGCGATGGCCGCGATCGGCGTCGCGCTGCAGATGAACATCGAGGATGCGGTGATCCGCACCGGCTTCGCCAAGTTCGGCGGGGTCAAGCGCCGCTTCACGAAGGTGGGCGAGATACCGGTCGCCGGCGGCACCGCCACGGTGATCGACGATTACGGCCACCATCCGGTCGAGATCAAGGCCGTGCTCGCCGCCGCCCGGGAAGGGGCGAAGGGACGCGTAATCGCCGTCGTCCAGCCGCACCGGTTCAGCCGCCTGCACGACCTGATGGACGAGTTCCAGCAGGCGTTCAACGACGCCGACATGGTCTATGCCGCGCCCGTCTATCCGGCTGGTGAGCAGCCGATCGAGGGTGTCGACAGCGCCGCTCTGGTCGCTGGCCTCAAGCGGCGCGGCCATCGTGCCGCGGCCACCATCGACGGGCCGGACGCGCTCGCCGATGCGCTGGTCGCTGACCTGCAGGCGGACGACATGATCATCTGCCTCGGCGCCGGGGACATCACGAAATGGGCGGCTGGTCTGGCGGGCCAGATCGCGGTGAAGGCGAAGGTCGCGGCCTGATGATCGACTTCATCAACCTTGCCGTCGACATGCAGAAGCGGGTGATCGACGCGCACGACAAGAGCCTCGACGCCGCGCGCAAGATGGTGAAGGGCTCCGACGCGGCGATCGCGATGCAGGAGGCGATGGTCGACGCCGCCCGTGCGCAGCTTGGCGCATGGGAAACATGGATGTCCCTCTGGACGCCGCGCAAATGACGGTTGCCGACATCGTCCTGCCGGCGGTGCGCGGCAGGATCACGGCGCAGGCGCCGCTGGCGCCGCTGGTGTGGTTCAAGAGCGGCGGTCAGGCGCAGTGGCTGTTCGAGCCCGCCGATATCGCCGACCTTTCCGATTTTCTGCGCGATCTCGATCCCGCCGTGCCGGTCATGGCGCTGGGCCTCGGCTCGAACATGATCGTCCGCGACGGCGGCGTGCCGGGCGTGGTTATCCGTCTGGGCAAGCCGTTCGCGAAGGTCGAGCTTCTGGGGGGCATGGACCTGCGCTGCGGTGGCGGGGCGTCGGGCATCCTGGTGTCCTCGTCCGCCCGTGACGCGGGTATCGGCGGGCTGGAGTTCCTGCGCTCGATCCCCGGCACGGTCGGCGGGTTCGTGCGGATGAACGGGGGCGCCTATGGCCGGGAAACCTGCGACATACTGACGCAGTGCGCGGTGGTCCTGCGCTCGGGCGAGCAGGTGACGCTCTCCAACGCCGATCTGGGATACACCTATCGCCACAGCAGCCTTCCCGAAGGCGCGGTGGTGGTGAGCGCGACCTTTCATGGGTCTCCGGCCGATCCGGCGGCGATCCAGGCGGAGATGGACCGCATCGCCGCCGCGCGGGAGGAGAGCCAGCCCCTGCGCAGCAAGACCGGCGGTTCGACCTTCAAGAACCCGGACGGGCACAAGGCCTGGCAACTGGTGGACGCGGCCGGGTGCCGTGGCCTTACCATCGGCGATGCGCAGGTCAGCGAGAAGCATACCAATTTCCTGCTCAACCTTGGCGGTGCGAGCAGTGCGGATATCGAGGCTCTGGGAGAAGAAGTGCGGCGTCGGGTGAAGGAAAAGAGCGGCGTGACCCTTGAATGGGAAATCCAGCGTGTCGGCATGTTCGCCGACGACGCCGTCGAGGAAGCCGTGGGGGTGGCGCAGTGAGCCGTGGCCCCTGGCATGTCGCCGTCCTGATGGGCGGCTGGTCGGCCGAGCGCCCGGTGTCGCTGATGAGCGGTGAGGGCGTTGCGAAGGCGCTGGAGAGCCGCGGCCACCGGGTGACGCGGATCGACATGGATCGCAACGTCGCCGCGCGCCTTGCCGAGGCGAAGGCGGACGTGGTGTTCAACGCGCTGCACGGCGTTCCCGGGGAGGACGGGACGGTGCAGGGCATGATGGACCTGATGGGTCTCACCTACACCCATTCCGGCCTCGCCACCTCGGTCATCGCCATCGACAAGCAACTGACCAAGCAGGCGCTGGTGCCGCACGGCATTCCCATGCCCGGCGGCCATGTGGTCGAGAGCGAGACACTGTTCGAGCGCGACCCGCTGCCGCGCCCCTATGTGGTCAAGCCCGTCAACGAGGGCAGCTCGGTCGGTGTCGCCATCGTGACGGCGGAGGGGAATTACGGCGATCCCATCGGCCGTGATGTCGAGGGACCGTGGCTGCATTTCGCCGAGCTTCTGGCCGAGCCCTATATTCGCGGGCGTGAGCTGACCACCGCAGTGCTCGGTGACGAGGCGCTGCTGGTCACGGAACTGCGGCCCAAGAGCGGCTTCTACGATTTCGACGCCAAATATACCGACGGCATGACCGAGCATGTGTGCCCGGCCGACATTCCGCAGGACGTGGCCGAGCAGTGCAGGGCGATCGCGCTGCGCGCCCACCGTCTGCTGGGGTGCAAGGGGGCGTCGCGCTCCGACTTCCGCTGGGATGACAGCCAGGGCATCGAGGGGCTGTTCCTGCTGGAGGTCAACACGCAGCCGGGCATGACGCCGCTCAGCCTGGTGCCGGAACAGGCCGCGAAGCTGGGCATCGACTATGCCGAGCTCGTCGAACGGATCGTCGAGGAGGCGCTGGCCGGCAAGGGGGCTGGCGCCGATGGACAGGGGAACGGGGCATGACCAACGCACGGATCAGGCGCGGCGGCACCAGCCGCCTCTCGCCGGGGCGCAGTGGGACGCGGCGGCGTGGCAACGGTCGTTCGGTCAAGCGGTCTTCGGCCGTCGACCGGCTGCTCGCCGCCGTGCCGGTCAGCGAGGCGGCGATGCAGCGGATCGCCACCTGGTCGATCCTGGGCGCCGTCGGCGTCGCGGTGATCGGCACGGCGGGCTATTTCGGCCTGCCGGGCATGGCCCGCATGGAGTTCGCGCAGCTTGCCGCGAAGGCCGGGTTCGAGGTCGACAAGGTCGAAGTGCGCGGCGTCAAGCGCATGGACGAGCTTCAGGTCTACAATATCGCGCTGGGACAGGTCGACCGATCGATGGTCAGCGTCGACCTGCCGCGCCTGCGCGAGGATTTGCTGAAGCTGGGCTGGGTCAAGGATGCGCGCGTCTCCCGCCGCCTGCCCGACACGCTGGTCGTCGACATCGTCGAGCGCCAGCCGGTCGCGGTGTGGCAGCATGACGGGCAACTCGCGCTGATCGACGTCGGCGGTGCGGTGTTGCAGCAGGTTTCGCTGTCCCAGATGCCGGACCTGCCGCTCGTCGTAGGGCCGCGGGCGAACATGCAGACCGCGAACCTTGGCAAGCTGATGGAGGTGGCACCCGCGCTGAAGCCGATCCTTGCGGGCGCGACCTGGGTCGGCAACCGCCGCTGGGATCTGCGCTTCCAGTCGGGCGAGACGCTCTCGCTGCCGGAGGGGGACCAGCAGGCGTCGACCGCGCTCGTCAATTTTGCCCGGATGGACGGCGTCAATCACCTGCTCGGCCGGGGCATCCTGCGCTTCGACATGCGTGATCCGGACCGTTTCGTGCTGCGCCTGCCCAAGGACAGCGTCGCCGCGCGCAACGCCGACGCGCCCAAGAAGGACGAGATCAAGCCGGTCACCGAGGACGGGGAGGTCTGACGCCATGCCGCAGGGGAAGGTCGAAAGGCTGATCACGGCGGTCGATGTCGGCTCCTGGAAGGTCTCCGCGTTGATCGCGGGCAAGACCGACGCGGGCGAACTCGTCATCCTGGGCACCGGCCAGCGGGAAAGCCGGGGCGTGCGGCGCGGCTTCATCGCCGACATGGAGCGCACCGAGATCGCGGTGCGCGAGACGGTGGAGCAGGCCGAACGCGTCGCGGGCACGAATATCGAGGATGTCTGGGTCAGCTTTTCGGGCGGCAGCCTGGTCAGCGACGTGGTGACGGTGGAGCGCGACCTGGGCGGCGTGCGCGTCGAGCAGGTCGATGTCGACGATCTGCTCCAGACCGGGCGGCAGAGCATCGACCCGGACGGCCGCGTCGTCCTGCACGCCCAACCGACCTGTTTCAGCGTCAACGGGCTGGAGGGGGTCAAGCGGCCGATCGGCCTGCATGCGGACCGCTTCGGCGTCGACATCCATGTCGTGCTGGCCGACGGCGCGCCGCTCGCAAACCTGGAACTGTGCGTGCGCGGTGCGTATCTCGACGTCAATTCGATCGTCGCTTCCCCGATTGCGACGGGCATGGCGTGCCTGTCGGAGGAGGAGCGGGATCTGGGCGTCGCGCTGGTCGAGATGGGGGCGGGGGTCACCAACGTCTCCCTCTATGCCGGTGGCATGCTGGTGGGCATGCATTCGATCCCGATCGGCGGCGCCGACATCACCGATGACATCGCATCCGCCTTCGGCATCCGCCGCAGTCAGGCCGAGCGCATGAAATGCTTCTACGGTTCGGCCATGCAGGCGCCCCGCGACTTCCGCGAGATGATCGAGATCGCGCCGGTGGCCAGCGACGGCGAGAATACCGACAATGGCCGGGTGACCCGGGCGGCGCTGGTCGGCGTGATCTGCGAACGGCTGAACCAGCTGATGGTCGAGGTGAACAATGCCTTGAAAGGCATGGGCTTTTCTGGTCCGGTCGGACGACAGGTGGTGTTGACAGGCGGGGGCGCGGAGTTGAAAGGCATTGCCGACTATGCGCAGGGCGCGCTGGGCCGGGCGGTACGCATCGGCCGGCCGCGCGGACTGTCCGCCTTGCCTGAAGCACATAGTGGCCCGGCCTTTGCAACACTTGTCGGCCTGGCGCTTTATGGTGCAAGCAACCCGACGGACCTGCGATCGATGGTCCCGTCGGCGCAGACGGTGCACCGGCTGGGGATGCCCGCATGGTGGCAACGCATGATGCGGGCCTTGAAGGCCAATTATTGATGGGCGTGTGCATAAGTTAAAAAAGGTGATGAATTGCCTTATCAACTGGTGCATGAAGTTAAATGTGACGGTTCCGCTTCGCCGCAAGGAAGCTGTGGGAGCAAATTAGTATGAGCATCGAAATCGGCCCTGCGCACGTGGATGAGCTTCGTCCCCGCATCGCGGTGATCGGCGTTGGCGGCGGCGGCGGCAATGCGATCGCCAACATGATCGCGGCGCAGGTCGAGGGTGTCGATTTCATCGTCGCCAACACCGATGCGCAGGCGCTGAACGCCTCTCCGGCGGACCGCCGCATCCAGCTTGGCCCGCACATCACCGAGGGGCTGGGCGCCGGCTCCCGCCCGGAGATCGGCCGTGCGGCGGCCGAGGAAACCATCGCGCATGTCGAGGAAGCGCTGCAGGGCGCCCACATGTGCTTCATCGCCGCGGGCATGGGCGGCGGCACCGGTACCGGCGCCGCCCCGGTCATCGCGAAGGCCGCGCGCGATCGCGGCATCCTGACCGTCGGCGTCGTGACGAAGCCGTTCACTTTCGAGGGATCCCGCCGCGCGCGTTCGGCCGATGCGGGCATCGAGGAACTGCAGAAGCACGTCGATACCCTGATCGTCATTCCGAACCAGAACCTGTTCCTGATCGCGAACCCGAACACCACCTTCAAGGAGGCCTTCCAGATGGCCGACGAGGTGCTGCAGCAGGGCGTGCGCGGCATCACCGACCTGATGGTCATGCCGGGCCTGATCAACCTCGACTTCGCCGACGTCCGTTCGGTGATGAGCGAGATGGGCAAGGCGATGATGGGGACCGGCGAGGCGGAAGGCGACGGCCGCGCGCTCCAGGCGGCGGAGAAGGCGATCGCCAACCCGCTGCTCGACGGCGTGTCGATGCGCGGCGCCAAGGGCGTGATCGTGTCGATCACCGGCGGCGACGACATGCGCCTGATGGAAGTCGACGAGGCCGCCAACCATATCCGCGAACTGGTCGACCCCGACGCGAACATCATCTGGGGTTCGGCGTTCAACGACGACCTCCAGGGCAAGATCCGCGTGTCCGTGGTCGCAACCGGCATCGACAGCGATGCGTCGGCCAAGCCCGCGCCGGTCAGCCAGCCGTTCAGCTTCGCCTCGCGCCCCGTCGTGGTGACGCCGGTGCCCGCGACGCCCGCCGCTGCGGAGCCCGCGCCTGTCGTGGTCGAGGCGCCCGCCGCACCGGTGGCCGAGGAGCCCGCGGCCGCCGAGCCGGCCATGCCCGCCGCCTCGCGCCCCGTCGCCGTCATCTCCGACTTCGACGATCCGGAGGATGAACTCGTGCTGGGCGAGGAGAATGCCGAGCCGGCCGCCGAAGCCGCCAAGGCCGATCAGGCGACGCCGCCAGCCCCCTCCGCGCCGCGCGTCGCCGCCGCCGGTGGCACGCTGTTCGAGCGGATGTCGGGCCTGTCGCGCGGCCTGAAGGCGAACGAGGACGACAATGAAGAGCGGGGCAATCTCGATATCCCCCGCTTCCTCAACCGCCAGAACAACCAGTAGGATCAACGGCGCGTCCGTCCTGCCCCGCGCTTCGTCGCGGGGCGGCGGACCGTCCATTTCCCATTCAGGCGGCCGATTGCTAAAGCCTCGCTCGTGACACGCCTTCTGCCCAGACCCGCCGCCCTGCTGTTTTCCGGTCTTCTGCTCTGCGCCACCGGCGCGGCGCGGGCGCAGGACGATTCGATCGACGACCAGCCGGCCGCCAGCACCGGCATTTCCCAACTCGACCTCCAGCGGCCCCGGGCCGTCAACGAACTGAACGGCCATCTTTCGCGGCTGGCGGAGAACCCCCGGGACGTCGATGCGCTGGTCGGCGCGGGCGAGGCGGCGCTGGAGCTGGACGATCCACGTGCCGCGACCGGATTTTTCGTGCGCGCCGATGAAATCGCCAGCGGCAACGGCCGGATCAAGGCGGGCCTTGGCCGGGCGATGCTGAAGATGCAGAACCCGACCGAGGCGCTGCGCCTGTTCGACCAGGCGGTGCGGCTGGGCTATCCCGACACCGGCTTCCTGCCCGACCGCGGCCTTGCCCGCGACCTGACAGGGGATCAGGCCGGGGCGCAGCGGGACTATGCGGCAGCCCTGCGCACCGCGCCCAATGACGCGGAGATCCTGCGCCGCTATGCGGTATCGCTGGGCATCTCCGGTCAGGTCGAGGCGGCCGACAAGGTGCTGCAACCGTTGCTCTACAAGGGCGACAGGGCGGCGTGGCGCGACCGTGCGTTCATCTTTGCGATGAACGGGCGGCGGGATCAGGCCCGGGACGTCACGACCCGGACGATGCCGCCGCGCCTGGCCACGGCGATCCAGCCCTATATGGACCGGATGCAGGGCCTGACCGCGCCGCAGCGGGCGGCGGCCGTCCATTTCGGCAATTTCCCGGCGGAAGCCGCCACACGGGCCGCCGCTCCGCCGGTGCCGGCCCCGGCAGCGCCCGCAGCGGCCCCGGCGCAGGTCGCCGACGCGTCCACCGCCAAGAAGCCGCCGAAGCGGAGCCGCCGCGAGGAACGGGCGCGGGCCGAGGCAGCGCAGAAGGCCGCGGCCGCCGCCGCCGCCCAGGCCCGTCAGGCCGAGCGCGCCGCAGCCGCGCTGATGGAACGCGCACCGGCGCCGGTCCAGACGGCACCGGTCCAGACGGCACCGGTCCAGACGGCACCGGTCCAGACGGCTCAGGCCGCGCCGAAGCCGGTGGTGCAGCCGTTGCCGAGCCGCCCGGCTCCGGTGACGCCAGCCCCGTCCACGCCGTCCACAGCCCCGCATCAGACCGCCTCCGCCCCGGCGGCCAGTACGCCACTGCCCGCATCCCGGCCGGTGCAGGGGCCGCCAGCGTCCGTGCCCAGTTCCCGGCCAGCGTCGCCGTCCCCGACGCCGGTGCGGTCGGCCACGGCACAGGGTGCGCCAGCCCAGGCCAATCCCACGCAGGCCAATCCCCCCCAGATGCCGCCAACACAGGCCGCAGCGGCGGCGCAGGGCGTGCCGACGGCGACGCCGGTGGGACCGGCCGCCGCCGCTGCGGCGCCGACGCCTTCCGCCGGTGCTCCGACCCAGCTCACGTCCGCCGCGTCGCGGACGCTGGCCGATATCATGCGTGAGCTGGAGGTGCCCGAAAGCGAGCGCAGGTCCAGCGTGACCGGCGTCAGCCTGGCCGAACTCAACGCCATCCAGGCGCAGAAGCAGGCGGCCCGGCAGGCGGCGGCCGAGAAGGCGAAGAAGGACGCCGCCGCCAAGGCGAAGGCCGAAGCGGACGCCAAGGCCAAGGCCGAGAAGGACCGGCTGGCCAAGAACCCGTCCCGCAGCTGGGTTCAGGTCGGCACCGGCCGCGACATTTCCGCGCTCGCCTTCACGATGAAGGGCCTGCGCAAGAGCTATGCCTCGCTCGCCGAGCGGGACGCGTGGACCGCGTCCTGGGGGCGGACCAACCGCCTGCTCGTCGGCCCGTTCGCCAGCTTCGAGAAGGCGAAGGCGTATGAGGAGCGGCTGAAGAAGGGCGGCGCCGACGCCTTTGCCTGGAAGAGCGACGCGGGCGAGGACATCGCCCGGCTGAAGGGCGAATGACGGCGGAGCCCGGCACCCCGGCGCGGGTGACGCCATGATCCAGAGCGAGCCGCGTGCCGGTTGCGGCGCGGCGATCATCGTCGAGGGCCGCATCCTGCTGCTGCGCCGGAAGACCGCGCCCGAGGCCGGGGCATGGGGCCTGCCGGGCGGCAAGATCGACCTGTTCGAGACGGCGGCGGCGGCGACCCGGCGGGAGGTGCACGAGGAACTGGGCATCGTCATCGATCCTGTCGACCTCCTGTGCCTCGTCGACCAGATCGACCGGGCGGGCGGCACCCACTGGGTCGCGCCGGTCTATCTGGTCCGCGATTTCGACGGCACGCCGGCGAACCGGGAGCCGGCCAAGCATGACGGGCCGCAATGGTTCGCACTCGACGCGCTGCCCGCGTTCCTGACCACGCCGACCCGCACCGCGATCGCGGCATGGGCGGCGCGCGGGGGCGTTTCAGGGGCCTGAGGGGGCTTTTCCGCCGTTACCGGTGCTCCCGTTGCCGTCGCCGCCATTATCATCGGCACTATCATCGGCATTATCATCGCCATTGCCGGTTTCCGGCGGGCGGGAACGGGACGCGGCGGGCCTGCGCCTGCGGGGGCGTGCGCCGTCCGGCCGGGCGCGAAGTTGCGGAAGTTGCGGGTTGTCATCATGCGCGTCCGGAGCGGCTTGCGGAGCCGGTTCGGCGCTGGTTTCGGGCTGCGTGCTGGCGGCTGGGGCGGCGGGGACGTCCTGGGCGGGCGGGGAGGGGGTGAGGGGCGCCGGAATCGGGTTGGGTGCCGGAGTCGGATCGGGATCGGGCAGGGGTTCGGGCGGGCAGCGATCGGCGAGGAAGCGGGCGGCGCTGTCCGTCGTGTCGGCGGGTTCGCCGCCGCGGTCGTCCCGCTCTTCGCCGCGTTCATCCGCCACGGCGTCCAGATAGGCCTCGAATTCCTGCGCGACGATTGCCGCGCCCTGATCGACGCCGGGCTGCGCGCCTGCCTCCGCCAGTCGGTCGAGCCGGGTCAGCATGGCGGTGGCGAGGCGGTTGTCGAAGCGGTGGCGGACGATGACGTCGCCATTGGCGCGGGTCAGCGTTTCCCGCTGGCCATGGATCGCCCGGACGAGAAGGGCGTCGGCCAGCTTCTGCCGCGCGAGCAACTGGGCCGCCTGCCATCCCAGCGCGAAGGCGGCGCCCGCCGCGCGGCGGCGCAGGGCGTAGGCGGACTGATGCGTCATGCCGACGATGCGGCAGGCGGCCTCCACCCCATGCCCCTCGGCCAGCGCCTCCAGAAAGCGGCGCTGGCGGTCCGGCGTCCAGCCATCGTGACGAGGGGCGGAGGATGGGGGATCGGGCGGGGACGGATCGGAGGGAGGTGGTCCGGCTGCGGGGGACGGGCCAGCCGCGGCCGCGCCCGCCTGCGGAGCGTCTGGCGCGGGGCCGGGCGGGTTGGCTTCGGGCGGGGTGGTTTCGGGCAGGGTGGTTTCGGGTAGGGCGGCTCCGGAACCGGGCGCATGGGGCGCGGGGAGGGGGAAGGCGCCGCCGACGGCCTCATCCTCCTCCCCGCAGGCGTCGAGCGGCATCGGCGCGAGGGAGGCGGAGGCAGGGCGCGATGGTCCGGGGCGCGCGGGGGCCCCGGGGTGTGCGGGGCACGCCTTGCCGGGAGAGGCGTCGGCGGGCGTTGGCGGTGGGCCGTAGGCGGCGCGGGCTTCGTCGGCGCTCAGATATTCATCCTCGTCAACGACCTCGACAAGGCGATCCTCGTCCAGCGGCACGCCGGGCAGGTCGCGGCGATGCGCGGCCCTGTCCTCCTGCGTCAGCATATCCCCAAGGCGAACAAGACGCGGCATGGCTCTCCCCTCCCGCACGGCCGACTGTGAAAAGGGCGGGAGGGTAGGCGATTACGGGCGGTGTAGGACAGGGGGTGGCGGGCGGTTAGGGCTATTGCCGGTGGGTGTGGATGAGGGAGATACTCTCCACGGCCCCGCACGTGATCCGGCAAATGGGCATGGCGTCCGGCGCCACGATGGCTTCCCGGGTGTCGGGCAGTCAGCCGACGCGGTATGTGCGGGGATGGTCAGCGAGCCGTACGGCAATATGTGCGAACTGTTCGGCATACCGTGCGGCGGCGGCGGGGTTGCGATCTGCATTATGGTCGATGATGCGGCAACGCCTCTGGTCCTTTCCGACGCGGGATTGAAAAATACGTAGAATGGCGATTGTATCGATTTCAGGTTTATTTTGGAGTGCCAGATATGTCTGATCCGCTCCTTGCGGTTTCGGCGAAGGAAGTGGCCGGAAAATTCGGTTACTACACGGACGAGGCGATGCTGCGTCCGGTGGGTATCCAGCGGCATGGCGTCACGCGGGTCGTGATGCTGTCGTTCAAGGAATATGAACGCCTCCTGCGCCGGGATCGTCAGGTCATTCTGACGAAAGACCTTGATGACGAAACGCTCGACGCCATCCGCGACGCCGAACCGGGGGAACGATCGAAAGAAGCCGGGAGGCGGCTGGCCGACCCCGACGCCGGGTGACGTCCTCTCCTACGCCTATCTGTGGGCGCGGGAGGCGATCGGTTGGTATGCCGGGCGGGGCAGGGTGAACGTGACGCGGAGGACGGAGTGATGATCTCATTTCATACGTGTAAACTGGTAGCGGATTACATTCACTATGGTGAAGGTTGTCATTTAATCCCTTTTCGTTCCTTTTTACCTCCTGATATGTTCCTTCATCTACTCTGGAGGAGCGCATGGCCCTAGACCGAGTTCATCTGAATAAGTTATTGCGATTGTTTATTTTAAAGGAAGGGCCGCGTTCCACTATAATAAAACGCGACGCACGAGAAACGTTAAGAAAACAGGATGGAGAAGGCAGCTCCACGGGCGGGCATTTCCAATTTCCCTTCTGGAAAGCTGCAAAAGATCACGCTGCTTCCAAATGTGATCTGCGAAATGAAATAGAGGATTTAATAGATAAAAATTGGCGGCGTAAACGGTTGTACCCGATGCTCCAAAATGGTTTTTTGTCTTGGTGGAACGAACGGCGCCGCTGGATAAACGAACCAATTTCAGCGATGCCTAAGGCGATAAAGTCTAGCTTCGGTTTTGATGAAATAGAAGGGATAGTTAAGGTCGAAAACCTTTTATCGCTGAAACTAGGAGAAAATCGATATAGGTACATCTATCCTTATTTCTCAGAAAAACCGTCTCTAACACCGAATGCTGCACGTCTAGGACTATGGCTGATGGGTCAAGCCCTCCCAGAATTGGATATTCAAGATATACGAATACTAGATATTATTCGCGGTGAAACATATTCTATCGATAAATATCCCTTGGATGGGACAGAGGAAGAAAGTTTCAGGCTGCGCTATCGCAGCATTTTACGGGAATGGCGATCTCACCTTCGATGAAATCGCTATGCTCCCATTTCACTCCGCCGCTTCCCCCACAGCCTCCAGCCCCAGCAGCGGCGCCAGATAGCGGCCCGTGAAGCTCCGCGGGGCCTTTGCCACCTTTTCCGGTGTGCCTTCGGCGACGATTTCGCCGCCCTTGACGCCGCCCTCCGGGCCCATGTCGATGATCCAGTCGGCGGTCTTGATGACGTCGAGATTGTGCTCGATCACCACCACGCTGTTGCCCTGTTCGACGAGGGCGTGGAGGACTTCGAGGAGTTTGCGGACATCCTCGAAATGCAGGCCGGTGGTGGGTTCGTCCAATATATAGAGGGTGTTGCCGGTGGCGCGGCGGGAGAGTTCCTTGGCGAGTTTCACGCGCTGGGCCTCGCCGCCGCTGAGCGTCGTTGCCTGCTGGCCGACCTTGACATAGCCCAGGCCCACTTCGGCCAGCATCGCCATCTTGTCGCGGATCGGCGGCACGGCCTTGAAGAATTCCACCGCGTCCTCGACCGTCATGTCGAGCACGTCGGCGATGCTCATCCCCTTGAACTTCACCTCCAGCGTCTCGCGGTTGTAGCGCGCGCCGTGGCACACGTCGCAGGTGACGTAGACGTCGGGGAGGAAGTGCATCTCTATTTTCAGCACGCCGTCGCCCTGGCACGCCTCGCACCGGCCGCCCTTCACGTTGAAGGAGAAGCGGCCGGGCTTGTACCCGCGCGCCTGCGCTTCGGGGAGGCCCGCGAACCAGTCGCGGATGTTGGTGAAGGCGCCGGTATAGGTGGCGGGGTTCGAGCGCGGGGTGCGGCCGATCGGCGACTGATCGATGTCGATCACCTTGTCGCAATGCTCAAGGCCGGTGACCTTGTCGTGCGGGCCGGCGACGATGCGGGCGCCGTTCAGCGTGCGGGCCGACGCGGCGTAGAGCGTGTCGATGGTGAAGCTGGACTTGCCCGAGCCCGAGACGCCGGTGATGCAGGTGAAGGTGCCGAGCGGGATCGACGCGGTGACGCCGCGCAGGTTGTTGGCGCGGGCGTTGTGGACGGTCAGCTTCTTGCCGGAGCCCTTGCGGCGCTTCACAGGCACGTCGATGCGGCGGGTGCCATTCAGATAATCGGCGGTCAGGCTGTCCTTGTGCGCCAGCAGTTCGGGCAGGGTGCCCTGCGCCACGATGCTGCCGCCGTGGACGCCCGCGCCCGGCCCCATGTCGACGATATAGTCGGCGGCACGGATCGCGTCCTCGTCATGCTCGACGACGATGACGCTGTTGCCGAGGTCGCGCAGGCGCTTGAGGGTCACGAGCAGGCGGTCATTGTCCCGCTGGTGCAGGCCGATCGACGGTTCGTCGAGGACGTAGAGCACGCCCGAGAGGCCGCTGCCGATCTGTGACGCGAGGCGGATGCGCTGGCTCTCGCCGCCCGAGAGGGTGCCCGAGGTGCGGTCCAGGTTCAGATAATCGAGGCCGACATTGTTGAGGAAGCCGAGGCGCTCGACGATTTCCTTCAGGATCGCCCTCGCGATCTGGTTCTGCTGGTCGTTGAGCTTCTCCGGCAAGGTGGAGAAGAAGGCGAGCGCGTCGACGACCGAGCGGCGGGTGGAGAGGGAAATATCCTCGCCCGCGATCTTCACCGCCAGCGCCTCCGGCTTCAGGCGGGCGCCGCCGCAGGTCTCGCAGGGCATGGCGGTCTGATACTTGGACAGTTCCTCGCGCATCCAGGCGCTCTCCGTCTGGAGCATCCGGCGGTTGAGGTTGCCGATCACGCCCTCGAACGGCTTCTTGACCTCATAGGACTTCTTGCCGTCGACGAAACGCAGGGTGACGGGCTTGCCCCCGGTGCCGTGGAGGATGACGAGGCGCACCTCTCCGGACAGATCCTGCCAGGGCGTCTCGAGCGAGAAGCCGAACTCCTTCGCGAGGGAGCCGAGCACCTGCATATAATAGGGGCTGGGCGGGTTCGACTTGGCCCAGGGGACGACCGCGCCCTTCTTCAGCGACAGCGCCTCGTTCGGGACGACCAGTTCGGGGTCGAACTCCTGCCGCTCGCCAAGCCCGTCGCACGCCGGGCAGGCGCCCTGCGGCGCGTTGAACGAGAACAGGCGCGGTTCGATCTCCGTTATGGTGAAGCCGCTGACCGGGCAGGCGAATTTTTCGGAGAAGACGATGCGGTTGGCGGGGATGCCGGCGCCCTTGAGGTTGCCGCCGGTTTCCACCTCGCCCTCGCGGCCCGGCACGACGCCGTCCGCCAGGTCGACATAGGCGAGGCCGTCGGCGAGTTTCAGCGCGGTTTCGAAGCTGTCGGCGAGGCGGGTCTGGATGTCGTCGCGCACGGCGATGCGGTCGACCACCACCTCGATGTCGTGCTTGTACTTCTTGTCGAGGGCGGGGGCGTCCTCGATCGCGACCATCTCCCCGTCGATGCGGACGCGGGTGAAGCCCGCCTTCTGCCACTCGGCCAGTTCCTTGCGATATTCGCCCTTCCGCCCGCGCACGACCGGCGCGAGCAGGTAGAAGCGCGTCCCCTCCGGCAGCTGCATCACCCGGTCGACCATCTGGCTGACCGTCTGCGCGCTGATGGGGAGGCCGGTGGCAGGCGAGTAGGGGATGCCGACCCGCGCCCAGAGCAGGCGCATATAGTCATCTCCAGGAACTGGCGCGCATAGGCGGAGAGCGACTCCACATAGCGGCGCTGCCCCTCGGCATAGATGGTGTCGAAGGCGAGGCTGGACTTGCCCGAACCGGAGAGGCCGGTGATCACGATCAGGCTGTCGCGCGGCAGGTCGACGTCGACGCCCTTGAGGTTGTGCTCGCGCGCGCCGCGCACGGAGATGTGTGTCAGACTCATGGGCGAGACTTGTTCCAGATTTGTTCTGTGGGGGCAAGGGGCTGCGCACGCGATATGGGGCCGGGCGGGACGGGCCGCAAGGCGGGTCGCAGGACGGCCGGACGCGGCGCCGAACGAGGGCGGGGCGGGGCTTGACGGCGGCCGGACGAACGGCGGCGCACAGGCGCAACCGGCCAGACGCGGCGGGAAAAAGCGTGATAGTCCTGTGCACCTGCACAACAGCCACCCCCGGTTCGCCCCCGGTCCACGCGGGGGCTGGACACGGCCCCCGAATCGGTATTACGATCACCACAATTCGTAGTACTGGAGTTCGGCGACCAGCAGAGCGGGGGCAGGCGACATGAACGGGGTTCGCGTAGGCAAAAGGGTGATCGGCGCAGACGCTCCGGTGACGGTCGGCTGGGAGAATGTCCCCCGGGTCGAGGGCGGCCCGGTCAAGCAGTTCGTCTTCACCTGGTTCCAGCCCGCCTTGCTGTTCGCGCTGCTCGCCTTCTGGTACTACGCGCCCAATTCCATCGCCAAGCCGTCGACCGCCATCGGCATAGGCATAGGCGTCAAGCTGCTGCTGCTGGGGCTCGAATGGGTGAACCCGCGCTTCCGCAGCTGGCAGCTGACCTGGAAGGAATGCGCGGTCGACCTGTTCTATGTCGGGCTGGGCTACACCGTGCTGCGCATGGTCAGCAGCCACATCGGCGACGATGCGATGATCGAGGCGATCCAGCAATCGTTCGACTGGGACAAGCTGGCCTGGTTCACGGGCCTGCCGCTGCTGCTTCAGGCGTTCCTGATCTCGTTCATCTTCGATTTCGGGCAGTACTGGATGCATCGCGGCATGCACAACTGGTACCCGCTGTGGCTGACCCACGCGCCGCACCACTACATCACGCAGCTGAACATCAACAAGGGCGCGGTCGGCAATCCGGTCGAGCTGTTCCTGATCGGCCTGGGCGTCGGCGGTTTCTTCGACTTCCTGCCGCGCGCCTTCCTGCTCGCCGGCGTCCTGGGCACGACGGTCAGCATCTACCAGCACATCAACGTCCGCTTCAACACGCCGCGCTGGTGGCGTTTCCTGTTCAACACCACGGAGCATCACAGCGTCCACCACTCGCAGGACTATGAGGCGAGCCGCAGCAACTATTCGGGCACCTGGATCATCATCGACCGCATGTTCGGCACCTGTGTCGATGGCGAGGCGGAGCTGCTGGGCATGGAAGGCGGCCGCAAGATGTCGATCCGCGAGACGATGCACTATCCGTTCACCGAAGGCTGGAAGACGCTGAAGGAACGGTTCGGCCGCCGTCCGGCGGCGGCGGCAGTGCCGGCCGAGTGACGGCGCGCGCGGGCCGCCATCCGCGCGCACCCGGCATCACCCGTTTTTCCGATGTCCTGACCGGGGCCGCCCTGCGCGGCGCCGTACGGGCCCTGCCGTCCCGCACGGCGCCGAAGACCGCCCGCAAAAGGAAATCCCGTGACCCTGCGTTTCATCGACTGGATCTGGCATGTCAGGGGCAGCCTGGCGCTCGCGCCCGGGCAATCGGGCGATGACGCCTTCGACCGGCTCGACCCGCTGTTCCGCCAGACCGGCACCAGCCACGAACGCGCGGACGGCACGCTGACCTTTCGCAAGAAGAACCAGGCGGCGCAGGACAAGATGTCGATCTTCGACGGCGGCGTCCTGCGGATCGAGCAGGGCACGGCCGGGCCGGTGCTGCGCTATCACCTGACCAGCCGGGCGCTGCTGTTCTGCTTTCTGGCGCCGCTGCTGTTCCTGGGCTTCGCGCAGCTGACCATCGCGGTCGGCGCGTATGAAAAGGCGGCGGCGCAGGCCGCGGGCAAATCCGGGAAGGAAGCCGAGGCGGCGAAGAAGAAAAAGGCGGAGCAGGAGAAGAAGGACAAGGAGAAAGCCGAGCGGCCGATGAACCCGGTCGACGCGTTCCTGGGCGCCCCCGCACCCGAAAAGCCCAAGACGGACGACAAGGACAAGACGGGCAAGGGAAAGGGCGGCAAGGACGGCAAGGGGAAGGAGGATGAGGACAAGGGCAAGAAGGCGCCCTCACCAACGCCCGCCTATGTGTTCGCAGGCATCTTTGCCACGCTCTACCTCGTCGGCCGCATACTGGAGGACAGGCTGATCCGGTCGCTGTTCAGAAAGCGGCTGGCGGGGTGAGGGGCAAAGAGCGGCCGTTCAGCCTGCGCCATTTTCGTTAAACTGGCGAACGTCCCAACGATTGTTCAGCCATTCTGCGATATGATCAGGCCCAAGTCTTTCGATCGCTTTCAGATTAGCTTGCCGTTTGAAGATATGGTTGATGCCCACCACGCTAAAATCGTTGCAATCCTCGGCATGATCCCGCTTGCCACACGTTGCCTGCCACGTTCCATCGTTATGATGGATCAGCAGTCTCACAGGCCGTTTTTCGGCAAATACATGTGAGCAGACTATGCAGGCGATTTCGTTCATATCAGCGGTATGATGCTGCCTATCTTCAACAGGCGCAACGTCCGCAAAGGGTGGTAAGCGGACTGTCGGGCTATTGCTGGCACTATGCATCAAGCGGACTTCAGCCGAAACCGCTTCCATCCAATAATTCCGTGCGTTCATCATCCG